>KI912013.1:3165-3551 GCA_000517005.1 Microvirga lupini | reverse complement strand
CTCACCCGTCAGGGAGCTCAGAACCTTGAGGTGTTCACTCAAGCCAGCGCCGTGCTGACGCGCGGGGTCCAAGATCTCTCTCGCGAGTGGTTCAGCCTCACGCAGGAGCGCCTGCAGAAAAATCTCGAGGATTTCGGCGCACTGGCACGCTGCCGATCCCTTCCAGACGTCATGGCGGCCCAGAGCAACCTCGTGCGGGACAATCTGGAGCAGACCATTGAGAGCACGCGCCGCATTGCCGAGGTCGCCACCCGTGTAGCGAACGAGGCCAGCCAGGCCCTCACGGCTCAGACGAAAAAGGCTCACCGCGTCGCCTAGGGCTTTTGAGGTCTCGCCGCAGATAAAGCCGAATGAGGGCCGAGGTCCCGCCTCGGTCCTCTTCTGTT
>KI912013.1:2485-3065 GCA_000517005.1 Microvirga lupini | reverse complement strand
CGTTCACGGTCGTAATGGCTCACGTAGGCTTCTCCGGCGCGGCAGGCCTTATGCCTCATGCGCGTGCGAGACAATTATCCGGAAAGGTCCGATGCCCATTCATGGAATGCTCTTCCTACGGAAAACGCGGCTGGCGGTCAGGATCCCGCCCAGTGGCACTGAGATGAAAGCAAGGAGGAAGGCAAGGAGCACAAAGGCGAAACCAGCGCCCAGATCGGTGCCGGGGTTCTCGGGTTCTGAGCCATCAATGAAGAAATAGGTGATCGCCCAGGCCAAGAAGGTGCTGAGGAACAGAGATACCCCCATGCCCGTGAGCACAGCCACGATCTTCAGGACGATGACGCTGATCCGGCTCAGAGGTCGCCTAGCGGTCCGGGGCCGTTCAGTGTCAGGGTGTGCACGCATTTGAGGACCATAGCCGCGAAAGGTTGGATAAACCTAACTGTCTCGCGCGTGCGGAAAATAGTCCGCGAATTTCGCAGAACCCCTTTTATGGAATAGGGGCACCACCGTGCGTAAATCGGCCGCGCAGACTTGCATAACCGGTCCTAATTTCGCCTAATCCCTAGAGCGCGTTGAC
>KI912013.1:1720-2385 GCA_000517005.1 Microvirga lupini | reverse complement strand
CCAATCGACAGCGCAATCTTGATCAAGGACGCGCAAGCCGCACGGGTTGCCGCGCATATCCAGGTCGTCCTCTCCCGCGTCAAATCTCACGTGAACCCGTCGTCAAACCGGAAAGTAGAGCAGATGCGAAGGGGATTTTTGAAGACTGCGAGGGACCCATTCGAGGTCTGCGGCTGCCGCTGAACGCTTGGAACGCGCTCCACAGGGAGGGCGTCACAACGATCGACCAACTCAGGGCGATGGCCGACAAGATCCACACACTCCCGGGCATCGGGGCCAAGACCGCCCTGGCGATCAGGGTCGAGCTTGGTCGTCTCGCCCTGCTTGAAGCTCGGTCTTCTTGATCTTTTCCAGCCTTTAGGACCGCGTCATTCGCGGAATGCCCTTTAGGACTGTGCTGGTCGTGTCCTCTGCGAGAGCGTCTAATAATTTATCGCCGGCAGGAATGACCCAGGCGCCGACGGCTGAGAGATGCGAGTGCTCCCGCCTATAAAGCTCAGGAGCTGCCTATGTCCCATCATTCTTAAACCTACGCAGGGACCATTGAGGGACTCTATCTCCCTGCATTTGCCTGGGAGGTGCTCCATCGAGAGAGCATCGGCTCCCTGAGTCAGCTCAGGGCTGTTGCTGGTCAGCTTGAGCAGCTCGCTGGCATCAGGCCCAAA
>KI912013.1:0-1620 GCA_000517005.1 Microvirga lupini | reverse complement strand
TAGTGTGGAAGCTCCGCCTGCCCCCACAAACAACGTTAGCTTGAAGAAGATGCTCAAAGCCTCGGACACTCTGGCCGGAGCGGTCGGAAAACTCGCGGCCGGGAACGTAGGCGCTGCCTGTGTCCTCGGACGGATCATGAAAGACCCCTTTGGTGGTCTCATGATCCTCATGGATATTGAGAGCATTGGCTTGCGGGGCGAAGCAATCTGGCGGCTTTATCGCGACGTCCACCTTATGAAGCTGGATAGTTTCATCCAGCACGTAAAAGCTCAGGCAGGCGAGGCGAGACTCCTCGGGGCTTGATCCTGACTGCCGCTTTCGCGACCGCGAATTTCCGATAAGGCTGTGTGGGACACGGTCTTAGAGAGGATCAGATAGTGCGGTTCTTTGCGCCCAGAGAAAGCTATCCTCTATGATCTCAACGGTGGAGGATCTCTGCCGGATACGGTCGAAGAGGGCGTCCAGCACAGGCGTTGTCGCGAGCCTGTACCGCCTCGCGGAAGTATCCTTCCACCTGATTCAACTGTTCGCCAGAAATGGCGCATGACTCACGATTGGCATCGGCGTACGTGAGCGTCGCCTCCGCGGCTAAGGAGGCACGTCGCAATGCGTCGCAGCGATCCGATCGCGGCGTTCCCATCGCCTGCTTCCAGGCGTCTGAGGCGGCGTTGCGCAACCGCAGGTAGTCTTGGCACGGCGTCCGCGCTTCGACCTGCACCGTCAGACCGATCAACGCGACCATTGCCAAGGCCGTCACTCCTTGCAGCGTCATGGGTTGTCCTCGCAAGCGTTCGTTTCATCAGATGCGCGACACCACAGGCGGAAATTAATCTCATCAGAAAAAGGCGGATATACGACCGCACCTAGTCCCATGGACCGCCAATTACCTCCTCATACCGAAGGAAAATTTCGCGTAAACGGCTTTATGGAGTTGAGGTGGGAGCCAGAGGTCAAAAAGAAAAAGCGCCTGTCCGAAGACGGCGCTTTGAGTTTACGGATCCGTAGGGGCAAATAAAACAAACCCGATGAAGATAACCTGCTCACATAAAATCCATCATGTCTTTGTCTTTATATTAATGATTGGTGCGATATTTTGACAATGATTGCCAGATCTAGGGATTTTCACTTATCGAATGACTTGTTCTAACTAGATATAAGGTGCGCTCCGTAGGGGCAAATACGGGCTCGAGGGTCGCGGACACGGTCAAAGATCGGGCGCGGCCCTTTTCATGAGCGCTCTGGCTCAGTCCCATGCGCGCGATAAACCGGCCGCGAATTTTCGAAGTATGCATCCGAAAACGAGCCAGGCCTTGGTTGTCCAGAATAAATCATGTTGATCGCCTTATTATAAACTCAAAGTGGTACGAATATCATCAAGACAAAATAAATAAACCTTAAGTACAAGATATTTCAAATATGGCTCGTAAGGTCATGATAATCGACCCTTGTATTTATTAATTTGAGGAAAACATATGTCTGTCGATCAAAATACAACCAACCATACCAGAAAAGCCCAAGATGCCATGCGGTCCGGTCTAAACTCTGCTGCCGCGAGCGCCCAGCGCTTCACCGATCAGGTGTCTCAGACTTATGGCATCACGGGCGAGGGACGTGAGGAG
>KI912012.1:2466-4848 GCA_000517005.1 Microvirga lupini | reverse complement strand
ATCTCGGCATAGCGATCGGCCGATGCCAGAGGGAGGATCGCCGCGAGCGAGTCGAGTTCCTTTGCGCGCCTGATCTGAGGTGCCGAACTGGCCAACTGTTGCTGCCCCTGTGTCACGAAATCTGTTCTGGTCGGACTATGCTGAATGCAGAACGGTTTGTGAACGGGGTTGTGGGCTCTTGCCCCGTTTGAAGATTGAGCAGAGCGACGTCCTGTTACAGAGCTTCTGTTACAGAGCAATCTTCTCAGGCCCGTCTATGAGATTGATCGGAGCTGGCTCCGACCCAGTATGGTTAACACAGCAAGATACGATCGGAGGGGGCATGGTGTGAAACCCGGTTCGCGATGAGCGCCAAGGGGACTTGTTCGGGGCACCTCCGCCACCTGCCAAACCCGTCCGCGGGACCTCCCCGCCAAAACCAGCGCGTGAGGAGCCTCGGGCGCCGGAGCCGGTGTCCCTGGGAGCTCTCGGCGCGAAGGCGACCAGGCCCGACATCGACGAACTTCTCGACGGCATGCCGGATCAGGAACTGGCCTATCTCGCGGTCGAGGCTACCCGGCTCGTGAAGCGCAAGCTCGCCTGAGGGCATTGGAGGGGACTTTGTCTGAAGGGCTCTGGCCGAGGGCGGTCATCCCTCGATGATGCGCTGCGCCGGATCGCGGGTGAGTTGATGGCGTTTGAGGATCCGGGCGATACCTGGTGAGGCCCACTTGAACCATCGCATATCCACTCCCAACGCTCGCGAGAGCGGCCGGCCTCCGCTGATGGGGGCTACCCCTGCGCTCGGGTCAATGGTGAAATCATCCGCAATCATCCACACTCGTGCGCGATGGGGCCAAAAAGCCCGGCAAGGGCAGCCCATCGCTTGATCTCGCGATCCACGGATCGAAGCCACATGAGGAAACGCAGGATGCACACGAAACTCCAAAGCCTTGCCATGTTAGGCCTGACCAGCCTTCTGGCGATGTCCACCGCGCTCGCGGCAGAGGTCAAGCGGGAGGAGGGTACGCTCCCATCCCGGTTCCCGTATCAGATCAGCGTCCCGGCAAACTGGAACGGCATTGTGATCAACGATCTTGACGCTGTCGCCAACAAGGACGGCAAGCTCGCGGCCTATCTCCTGGAGCAGGGCTATGCCTATACCGGGACGGGGCGCCATCCTGAGCGCATGACCCGCCATGACCCGCTGACCGAGCTCGAGGCCCAGGTTGCGGTGATCAACCTCGTGAAACAGAAACACGGCCAGCCCAAGTACACGCTCCAATATGGCTGCTCGGGCGGTGGCTATGTGGCCCTGGCGATGGCCGAGAAACATGCGGACGTGATCAATGGGGCCGTGTCATTCAACGCCCGCGGGACCGGCGGCATGGCCGTCGCGAACACCTGGCTCGATCTGCCGTATACCTTGAAGGCCCTTCTGGCTCCCGGGTCTGGTCTTCTGGTGGCCCCTGTCCCCAACAGTGCATTGCCGGCCGCCTATGAGGCCTGGAAGCAAGTGATGGAAAAGGCCCAGCAGACACCCGAAGGACGGGCGCGGATTGCCCTTGCGGTCGCCGTGTCCCAGTGGCCCACCTGGGGAGCTATCAACAATCCGCCCAAGGAAAAGCCGAAGGGGGACTTGGCTTCGTTGCAGGCGGCGATGTTCAAGTCCGCAAGCGATGGCTTGGCCAATGCGGTCAATCGCCGGCAGCTGTACGACAATCCAGCGGGTCTGGCCTCCTGGAACTCCGATATCGACTACGCCCGATTCTACGAGGTGGGTGCCGATCCGGAGCAGAAGGAGATTGTGTCGAAGCTCTACGAGGCGGCGGGCCTCGGGAAGGAGGCCATCGCGGCCGATCTGGCGAAGATCAACGGGCAGCCCAGGGTCGCAGGCTCCCCGGACGGCGTGCGCTATTGGCTTGAGCCGGGGCGCCTGCGGGGCGCCTGATTGAGGGCAAGATTGGCGTGCCTCTCCTCCATGCCCACGGCTTGGGTGATGCGCTGCTGCCGCCGCACCTGCTTGCCGGTTACGCGGAGGCGGTTGCGAAGCAGGGGAGGGGGGATCTTTACCGGCCGGCCTTCGTCGACGCTGCGGGCCACTGCGAAACCGAAGTGTCAGAGGCCATGGCGGCGATCGATGCGGTGGTGAAGCGTCTCGCGACCGGCCAGTGGGAGAGACCACCGCGGAGGGTCTGAATGCCGCCGCGAGGGCCTTGAACCGCGAAGACCCCCGTTACGTGAGCTACACCTTCAAGACCCCGTTCAACCGCGCTTTCTACAAGGACAGCAAGCGCCCGTTCTAGACCCCAAGACTTTCAGGGCCGCCGGCGTCGCGCCGGCGGCCCTGAGGACGAAACGGGAGCCGGAGCGGCCGAGAACAGCGCCATTTTGGCCGTCAGA
>KI912012.1:0-2366 GCA_000517005.1 Microvirga lupini | reverse complement strand
GGAGCACAGTCTGATTAGCCACGAAACCTGTCCCTGACTGCGACCGCCTAACAGAACCTGCCACCTGAGCGTCCAGATATGACTGTACCCTGGTAGGAACTGATTGCCCGGGCTCTGGTGGGGCCGACCACGAGATGGGGGCTCAAAGCCACTGAACAGAGGCCCAGCGTATCTCCCCGTGACATAATCAAGGGGAGCCGCAGCTCCGCCAGTGCCATTGGTTTAGCCGCCACAAGTGGATCGGGTTGACAAATCTTACTGCAATGTCGGCTATCCGACAGACAGAGCATCCTCGGTCCAGTATCGGAGCGGTATAAAACAATATACTGCAGGGGGTGAGCGGCCGATGAGCTGCCACGCGTTTGGTGCGTGACCGTTGGACTGAGCCGATGAACCGACACTCGTTTAGTTCGCCTGTCGTCGTGACCCTTGAGACCGCCCCCGGGCAAAAGCGCCAGTACCCGATCCGAGACCTCTCCAAAGCCATGGCCGTGATGCGCTGGTACAAGCTCAAACCTCTGAGCGACCTTCGTGTCCTCAGTTCTGGACTTTGGCTCGTGACTGCGTCCGCCATGGCGCGGGCGCACGAGCATCCCGATCCTGGCACCATCGAGCATGCCCGGGACATGTTTGCGGCGCTGGCCAAAGCCGCCGGAATTCTCGCCGGCATGTAAATGTGAGAAGGGTCTTGGCGGACGACAGCGGCCCGTGCAAGTCTGCGGCGAGGGATGTTCCGCCGTCAGTTGCAATACACCGCCAGGGATTGTCCATGAACGTTATTGATCTGAATTCCGTGCGCGATGCCGAGCGCTCAGCTTCTCCCTATGATTTTATCCTTGGGTCCAATTTCCTCCAAGCCAATGTCCTTGATGACCTGCGCCGCGACTTCCCCAATATTGTCAAGCCAGGATACCTGACAGTCGATGAAGTCGACCTGCACGGGCGCTTCAAGACCCTGATCGATGAACTCGAAGGACCCGAACTCACCGAGGAGCTGTCGCGCAAGTTCGGCCAAGACCTGCATCAGTTCCCGCGCCTGACCACGATCATGAAGCGCTCGCAATCGAAGTATGGGGCCATTCACACCGATGGTCCCTCGAAGGTCATGACGATGCTGGTCTACATGAACGATGACTGGCAGCAGGACGCAGGCGGCCGCTTGCGGGTCTTGTACGACGAGAAGAACTTTGAGCCCTATGCTCTGGAGGTTCCGCCGAACATGGGCACCATGTTCGCGTTCCTGCGCTCGGACAAGTCATGGCACGGCCATCGCCCCTTTGCCGGCGAGCGCCGGGTGGTGCAGGTCGCCTGGGTGAAGAGCCAGGCGGATGTGGACCGTAAGAAGAAGCACAACAAGATGGCCCAATTCTTCAAGGGCATCTTTAAGCGGTGAGGTGGCGTGAGGGCGGGCCAGGAGGAGGCTCGTCATCCACGGGCGGAACAACATTCACCGCTGGGCGACAGTCACCTGGGAGGTCCACAATGGGCGGAGGAGAGGCTCGGCAATGACACCGCCAATGATGGTAAGGGACACGAGAAGCAGTCCAATCCGGCCACAGAGCATAACTCGATCGTTGCGGGGCACGTGCGAACCCTCCGAGCATCTCACATCGCAGACAACGTAGAGGATTGCGGATTGGTTGCCAATCCGGCCAGGTTGGTCCTCGGGGCAACCTTCACTGACTGCTCCCTTTGGCCCGCTTCTTTGGTCCGGTAAGGCGTGCTAAGTGTTGCAAGACCAATCGCATGCGGCGGGATCGTACCAGGCATGACCCCTCGAACACTCCTCGTTGCGCATGTCGTGACTGCTGTGATAGGGACGGCTGCCTTGTGGTGGCTTGTCATGCCGGGATCTGCTCTGGAAGCGACAGCCGATGGCATCTCAGCGGCTGCTGTCGCAGGATACGCTGAAATCATGGTGATCCGGCTTGGCCTCTAACAGTCTCTCACTCGGAGTGAGTGTGTCCAACGCCGATAACCCGATGATCGCACCCCTTGCACTCGCCCTTACTACCAGGGCGCATTGGCCGGGTTCTGAAGAATCAATCGCTTAGCGCCGCTATCATGTCGCTGATGTTGGGTGAAGAATGGCCCTACTTCGGGTTTTGCGACAGAACCCGCGGACATCGTTTGCAAGATTATCGACGCTCCTGAAGGAGTTCGATCTGGAGTTCTTGGATCTCCGCGAGCCGTTCCCATTGACGCGTGATGAGATGGTCGAGCTTCTCGTGCAGGTGCCGGATTTCCAGCTCCGCCTTCAGGTTCACCCGATAATCGTTGAGGGAGCGCAGCCGGTCCTTCGCCTCCTGGCGTCTCTGGCTCATCATGATGATCGGTGCCTGGACCGCCGCAATGCAGGACAGGAT
>KI912011.1:22924-25076 GCA_000517005.1 Microvirga lupini | reverse complement strand
CTTTTTCGAAGCAAGTCCATACACCCCGCCTTGGACGGATCGTCGGGGCGGAAGTACTCCCGCGACGCGGAGAGCAGCGCCTCCAGGCAGATCACCGCATCCTTCCGGCGTTTGGCCGGCAGGCGCTTCTCGACCTCGGACACCCCGTCCTGGCCGTGCAGGAACTGTACGGCCCAATCCTGCACCTTGGGATCGGCATTGGGGGTTAGGGCGGGGGCGGTCCCAATAGCGGCCAAAGCGGTCAGGTCGGTCAGGGCTTTGATCTTCTCGAAGCGGAGGATTGCGAGGGCCACGGGGTCTCGGGCGAAGTCTATAGACTGCCCGTTATGGCCAAGTTCGGTTATCGGAAGGTATATACTTCGGTGACGGGAGGGTGATGCGCCGTGTTGAAGGTCCAAAGCAGGTGGGACCCGCGGTGGAAGGTGTACCTACTAGACTTTGCCGTTAGCAAAATCTACTCGCCTTGTGCCTCTCACCGAGGAGAGCAGGGCCAAAATCTCCGCACATTCGTCCCTGTCAATCATCGTGCAGAAGCCTAGGTGACGAGTCGTTGTGCCTTCAAATGGCGGCTCCGCTCGCGACGTACAGAGGCTGTTTTTTGGTCAAGCGGGAACCATAACCCCGGCCGTGAATTCAACTTTGTGTTGACATTGTACGCACAGTGCGTATATGAATATCTCGTCGATAGGACAATGCCGTACGAACCAACAGTCGTTCTATAGTTACAAAGTAAGCTCTACGATCCGCAAATCTGTATAGACAGAAACAGTACGATAGTACCAAGGAAACTCAGATGTCAGTCGCCGCCCTGGAGCGCCCCTCCACGGAACGAGCGCGTGCGCGCTCACGCCGGGACACGAACATTAATATTCGCGTCGAAACCGAGACGCGAGATCTGATCGATAAGGCCGCCGCGGTCCTTGGGAAGTCCAGATCGGACTTCATGGTGGAAAGCGCTCGGCAGCACGCCATAGACGTGCTCCTCGACCAGCGTCTCTTCGTTCTCGATTCCGCTCAATATGATGAATTCGTGCAGGTGCTCGATAACCCACCTGCGCCCAACGCTAAGCTGAAGGCGCTCATGAAGAGACGCCCCGCATGGGAAAAGTAACACCTCATCCTGCTGCACAGAATGCCGGTCTCACGGCACCTGTGCGGCTCACTCCTGCCCACGAGATCAGCCAATTCGACTGTGGCGTTGCCGCATTGAATGACTGGCTGAAGGCGAATGCCCTCTCCGGTGAAGGCAAAAGTGTCCGTACCTATGTCCTGTGTGAAGGACCGACGGTCGTGGGCTACTACAGCATCTCTACCGGTGCTGTTGAGCGCGGCAGCGCTCCGAATGCCAAGATGCGGCAGAACATGCCGGATCCGATTCCCGTCGCAATCCTCGGCCGCCTCGCGATCGCAAAAAGCCACCAGAGGCAGGGACTTGGTCAAGATCTGATGCAGGATGCGTTTCGCCGCGTCCTAGCTGCGTCTGAGATCATTGGGTTGCGGGCACTCGTGATCCACGCAATCGACAACAAGGTCGTGAGCTTTTATCGGGATTTCGGGTTCAAGCCATCCCCGACCGATCCTCGGACGCTGTTCCTGCCGATCGAGACGCTCCTCCAGGCTCTGTAGTCACCCCTCTTCACTCCATTGCAACTCCCTAACCCAAGGAAGGGTGAGCGTTGGGATCAGAACTTCCATGGAGCGACGAGAGTTTGATTGAGCAGGAGAATGATCGGTTCGTGAACAGCAACGAGGAACGGCTTTGTCGCAAATTTTGACTCCGGGCATAACGATGCGGGAGTGGCTCGTACACACCTACGCGACCAGCAGCGCGAACTGTTGTGCAAGCGATAGATTTGAATTGCAGGCGTACTTCGCCTGTCCTTTGCGCCTCATGTGTATCATCTCAATCCCATCCAAGATCACGCGAGCGCTCTTCGTTGATTTGAAGCCGAGCATCGGACGAATGCGCCTCTTGATAGCACGGTGATCCTGCTCGATGCGATTGTTGAGGTAGGAACTTTGGCGGATACGAGTGGGTTTCAGCGGACTTCGTGAGCGATCTTGGAGTCGGCTTGCCGTGTCGCAGGACAGGATCGCCTCGCGGTTCGTCTGACTACCATCGATCACAATGCGCTCAGGACGGCCATGCCGC
>KI912011.1:22308-22824 GCA_000517005.1 Microvirga lupini | reverse complement strand
GGGCCGCTCCTTGTTATACTTCCAAGGTTAATGCAACAGTCCCCACGGCCCGCAGATCATGCGCCAACTGCTCGAAGCAACCGGCTTTCAGCCAGCGCTGGGCCTGCTGATAGACAGCTGCCCACGGTGGTAGATCATTAGGCATCCAGCGCCAGGGCGCTCCCGTTTTGACGATGTAGCGCAGGCCATTGAACACCTCGCGCAGGGAGTGCTCTCGTTGGCCGGCGTCTTCAGGCAGAAGCGTCAGATAAGGCGCAACCAGCGCCCATTCTTCGTCAGACACATCGGAGGGGTAAGGCTTGCGAGCAGAGGTCATCCCGCACAAACGGAAATGACCTCAATTCAGGTCCATAACAGCCTCTAGGTGGCATCGAGTTGATCCATATGATGCGAAAACGGCAGGCAAAATATGCCTGCAGTCAGCAGTTGTCGCTCGCCGAGCAGTTTCACCTGCTCGCCGCATAGGCGCGGCACGATGCTCCTGCTGCTTACTCGTCCCTATCCCGGCGTTGCGAC
>KI912011.1:17907-22208 GCA_000517005.1 Microvirga lupini | reverse complement strand
CCCAGGGAACACCCGCAGCTCCTGCGTTGCAAGACTTATGGCGACCTACTTAGCCGGGGCCGGGCTGCCGGTCATGTGCATCGAGACGCGCCACACCAAGGCCTTCCTGAAGGCGCAGGTGAACAAGACTGACCGCAACGACGCTCGCGGCATTGCTCAGATGATGCGCGTCAATCTGTTCCGACCTGTGCATGTGAAGACGCTCACCAGCCAGAACCGACGCGCCCTGCTGTCGGCCCGCAAGTTGTTGCAGGAGAAAGCCATTGCCATCGAGAACGACATCCGTGGTCTGCTGCGCAACTTTGGGCTTAAGGTTGGGATCATTGGCAAGGTCAGATTCGAGGACCGGATCCGCGAGCTCGTGGCCGGCCTGCCGGAGCTGGCTGAGATCATGGCTTGCCTCCGAGGCCCGTCAGAGCCTGCGGGAGCGCTTCGCTACTCTTCACCGCAAAGTGTTGGCGACGGTCCGGGAGGATGACGTCTGCCGGCGCCTGATGACCATTCCCGGCGTCGGCCCTGTGGTGTCGCTGGCCTTTAGCGCCACGATTGACATTCCGGCGCGGTTCAAGAATTCCAAGGCAGTCGGCCCAGCTCTGGGACTGACGCCGGTTCTCAACCAGTCCGGCGAGAGCAATCGCATCGGACGCGTCTCACTGTGCGGCGACGCCATGATGCGAGCGCTTCTCTATGAGGCGGCTCAGGTGCTGCTGACCCGGGTGCAGAAATGGTCGTGGCTGAAGGCCTGGGCCATGACTGTGGCCCGACGGCGCGGCGTGCAAAAGGCTATCGTGGCTCTGGCGCGTCACTTGGCGGTGGCGTGTTAGACAATGGTGCAAAGTTTGCGATCAGCTTTGTCCATACAGTCGCTCGCGAGGCGCTTCGGCGTCACACGACATGTCCTGCGTTGACCCCTTCAACGGCTCTGGACAAACCAGACCGATGAAGGACGAGGACCGCCATGGCCAAGCTTTGCAAGAGGCGCCACCTCCTGCGCCTTGAGATCGGCGTTGAGGTCAGACGGGGCAGTCGGGATGTCTTGGGACGCGCCTACGAGCGCCTCCTGCCCCTGCGCACCCGTTCCCTGCCATCACGGGCACAGGCCGCCATTTCCGAGGGAGCATGCGATGAGAACTCAGCACCTGAGAGCCATTTCGGCACCGCAGACCCTGCAGGTCGCCCTCTACGCCCGTGTTTCCTCTGACCAGCAGGCTGAGCATCACACCATCGACAGCCAGTTGGCGGAGCTGACCGCACGGGCACAACAGGATGGCCATTGCATCCGAGATGATCTGCGGTTCATCGACAACGGCCACAGCGGCGCCAGCCTGATCCGTCCCGCGCTGGAGCGTCTGCGCGATCTCGTGGCGTTGTCGGCGATCGATCTCGTCTATGTCCTGTCCCCGGATCGCCTCGCCCGCAGCTATGCGCATCAGGTTCTGCTGATCGAGGAGTTCACCCAAGCCGGCACCCAAATTGTCTTCCTCAATCACCCGATCGGGACCACGCCCGAGGACAGCCTGCTGCTGCAGTTGCAGGGCATGTTCGCTGAGTACGAGAGAGCCAAGGTGCTGGAGCGCAGCCGGCGCGGCAAGCGCCACCGCGCCCAAACCGGGGCCGTCAGTGTCCTGTCCCGCGCCCCCTTCGGCTATCGCTACATCACGCGTGAGGCTGGCGGGGGAGATGCACGCTACGAGATTGACGAGGCGGCGGCGCGGATCGTGCGCCAGATCTTCACCTGGGTCGGGTACGAGCGCTTGACGCTGGCCGCTGTCTGCCGGCGCCTGCACGACAGCGGGCTTCCAAGCCCGACCGGGCGGCTCCACTGGAGCCGGGCGATGATCCATAGCATGCTGCTCAACCCCGCCTATGCGGGTCAGGCCCTGTATGGTCGCCGCCAGAGCGTGCCGTGGCGGCCGCCGCTTCATCCGCCGCGCGGCCATGATGGCCTGCCGCGGCGGCCCTGGCGGCAAGTGCTCGCCCCGACTGAGCGGCACATCAGCATCGCGGTGCCAGCGATTGTCGGCGAAGAACTCTTTGCGCGTGTCGCCGAGCAGTTGGAGACGAGCCGCAAGCGCAATCGCGAGCGGCTTGCGGGCGTCCAGTATCTGCTGCGCGGCCTGCTGGTCTGCCAGAAGTGCGGCTACGGGTTCACGGGTCATCACCATCGCGGGCAGTGGCGCTATTATCGCTGTTGCGGCACCGACCGCAGCCGCTTCCACGGTGCATTCCGGTGCGATGCCCGGCTGGTCGCCACGGAGTTGCTTGATGAGGCGGTGTGGAACGAAGTTCGCCGGCTGCTCGGCGATCCGGCACAGGTGATTGCAGAGTATCAGCGGCGCCTGGACGCCGTGCAGGCTACGCCGCATCGGCTCGAACTCGATGCCCTTGACCGTCAACTCGCCAAGGCTCGCCGCGCAACCGAGCGGCTGATCGACAGCTACATGGAGGGACTGATCGACAAGCCCGAGTTCGAGCCGCGCCTGGCCGCGTTGCGCCGCCGGACAGCCCGGCTGGAAGCCGAAGCCAAGGCTCAACAGGAGGCCGATGAGCAAGTCCGTTCGCTGCACCTCGTCGTCGGTAAACTCGACCTGTTTGCCGCGATGGTGCATGACCGGCTCGCGGGTGCGGATTGGGCGACGAAGCGCGACATCATCTGCACTCTCGTCAAGCGCATCGAGGTTGCCGATGATGTTGTTCGGGTGATCTTCCGGGTTGATCCCGGCTTCTCAGGTCCACCTGAGACAGGCCGAACTCTGCACCATTGTCCAACACGTCGTGATCCTACACCGCCTCTGGAGCGATGGCACCGAGTTCCGCTGGACGAAGGAGGGTGCCGTGGCGACCGCCTGATCGGCCCAGTGGAACAGCCTGTCGTACGAACAGAAAGGTAGGGGAGCTTCCGCCAGCCGGTGGAGAGACGTCCCTTGGGGACGATGGATGAGGTGAGTTCGCTAGGGTTCTGGTGTCGGTCGCGCCTGGCGTAATCAGAACGCGCGACAGATTGGACTGCCTCGTTCTTCTGATCCCATCATGGGAGAGCCCGAGAGCTGATCCCGAAGAGAAGCAAGGACCCGCGAGTGACGTCAAACATCGGCAACGTGGAAGGCCCGAAAGCGCTTGACCTCAAATCGCCGAATAGAGAAGAACCCTTGTTCCACAGTGCGTCACGAGGCCGATCCTGTTGTCAGCTGCCAGCAGTTCCGTCGCTGCGCATCAGCCTTGACACGATATGCCTCATATGAGGGGGTTGTAAGCCGGAACCGCCGAAAATTCCGTCACCCCAGGTATAGCCCGGCCACTCTCGAGCCAAACCGCAGTTTCCGTTCCGTTGCACCTCAAACCCCATGATCGCATTGGCAATCAGCCGAGCGCACTGGTTGCTGATCTCGATTTCGATGCCGGTGCGCCCGGTCCACTCTTTACTTTCCGCCGACAGGGCACCGCTCCCGCGCGGTACTGCCCCGCGGAAGCGGCCGTGACGCCCGCCTCAGCGGTGCCCACTGACCAGTTCGTCCGCCAGCTTCGGCAGTCTGTAGACCTTGCGCACGGCTTCCACGATGGCTGCGGTGTGCACCGCAACCGCGCGGTTCACGCTGCCGTCGAAGGTGAAGGCGCCGCCCAGCGAGTGGATGTTCCCGTCGAAGCTCAGGCCCACCGCACGCCCCTCGCGGTCAATCACTGCACTGCCGGAGTTACCGCCGATGGTGTCGTTGTCGGTGACGAAGTTCATCGGTGCGGCCAAGTTGAGCAAGGGCTTGGCCTTGAGCCAGCTGTCGGGCAGCTTGAACGGGTCGGCGCCGGTGGCGCGGCGGTACAGCCCATCGAGGTCGGTGAACGGCTCCACTGGCGTGCCCTTCTCGGGCCAGCCGGCGACCTTGCCGTAGGACAGGCGCAGTGTGAAGGTGGCCTCTGGGTAGCTCGTCGTCCCGTCGCGCTCGAAGCGGGCGCGGGCGATCGCCTCTAAGGCCTTCATCGAGGGCGCCCCGACCTCGTCCTCGTAGGCCTTGCGCAGGCTGCGCGCCTCCGGGTCGATCTTGCGCGCGAGCCGTTTGGTGGGCGTGGGGTCCCCGAACAGCCCTCTGCAGAAGCCGCGACCGTCCTCGATCATGCTGCAGCGCTCGCGCAGTTCCTCGCCGCGGCGCAGCGCCTTCTCCAGCGCGGCCCAAGGATCGCCGTAGGTGGCGCGACGCTTCGGGTCGGCGGCGATCCACTGCCGCAGCGCGGCGTCCTCGGCCTGCTTCTTCGCCGCGAAGTTCTCGTCGCTGAGCGTTTCCAGCTGGCCCTTGAACAACTTCAGCCCG
>KI912011.1:17449-17807 GCA_000517005.1 Microvirga lupini | reverse complement strand
TCGCTCAACACACGCTGGAGGCCAGCCGACCATGACCGAGCTCAATCCTACACCTGCTCCTTCCACTCTGGTAGCAATCGACATCGCCAAGCACCGCCACGAGGTGCTGATCGAGGCTGCGGGCCACAGCCGGCGTCGGCGGCTTACCATCCTGAGCACCAAGGCGGATTACGATCGCCTCGTCGCGACCCTGATGGCTTACAGTGGCCCCGTGCTCATCGGCTTTGAGGCCACAGGTGATTACCATCGTGGGCTGGCCTACCGCCTGCTCTCGGCAGGCTTCGAGCTGCGGCTGGTCTCATCCGTGGCGCTCGCCCGCACCCGGGAGGCGCTGCACAACGGCTGGGACAAGAATGAT
>KI912011.1:13089-17349 GCA_000517005.1 Microvirga lupini | reverse complement strand
ACTTTGAGGCTGCTGCTCCCGATTGCCCGCCTGCTCCTGTGCACTTGCTCCGGGGAGCATCACAAGGGACAAAGCAAGGGCGGCATACAGGGGAAAGCGCATTGCTCGGGTCATCGGGAAATTCTTCTGGCTTTCGTGAAAGGCGACGTGCCTTGTTGAACATCTCGGCCGGGAGCCGACGCCGTCCTTTGAATGGGTGAGGGCTGGCCGGGAGGCGCTGAAAGAGCGCTTCTCGGCTTAAGGTGACGGTGCCGTCCTGACATGTTGCTTTCCTTCGTTCGTTCCACCCATCGCGGGTACCCGCGACATGAATGCCGGTCGGCAGCTCCTGCCGCCGTACGACGAGGAAGTTGCAAAAGGCGTGCCAACGGCGCAGCAAGCGCCTCAGAAGAAATGTTGTGCAGATTATTCAAGGGCTTCCATGAGAGTGCGGCAGGACGCCAAGCCGCACAGCACCGGGGCGCGGACCCGATAAACCCGACAGGCGGTGTCGGGGACCCGACATTTTTGTAGGGGAGCATAAGATTTCGGAGTCAGAACAAGATCTGCTGATCTTGTTCTGACTCCCACTACAGGGGCGGCGACCTCGAGGATCTGGTCCTCAAACAGAGACTGGAGGCCATCCTACAGGACTTTTTGGCTCCAATCCGGGAGCGCCGACAGGCCTTGGCCCACCATCGCTCCGATGTGCTCGATATCCTGTGCGAGGGAACACGTCGGGCACAGAATGAGACCCAGGCCACACTCGACGAGCTTCGGGACGGCCTTGGGCTATTCGCCCTTGATCAGGGCGGAGAGATGGGCGAGGGCTGGCGTAGCCATCAGTTTGTCCGTGTAGATGTCCCACCCCATTTCGTCGGAATGCTTCTCCTCTCGCCATGCCCGCCACCGCTTTCCTGCGGAAGTGTTCAGCCATGCCGTCTGGTTGTACTTCCGTTTTACCTTGAGCCTACGCATGATTGAGGAGATGCTGGCTGCCAGAGGCATCTAGGTCAGTCATGAGACGGTGCGCCAGTGGGCCCTGAAGTTCGGGCAGAGCTTTGCCAACCAGATCCGCCGCCGTCTGCCGATACCAAGCGACAAATGGCACCTGGATGAGGTCGCGATCAGCATTGCGGGCCGGAAACATTGGCTTTGGCGAGCCGTCGATCAGCACGGCGTCGTGCTCGACATTCTGGTCCAGAGCCGTCGCAACGCCAAAGCCGCCAAGCGTCTGCTCCGGAAGTTACTTAAGAAGCAAGGCATGGCACCGCGCGTGATGATCACCGACAAGCTGGCCAGCTACGGCGCGGCGAAGCGAGAGATCATGCCGGGCGTCGAACATCGGCAGCATCGAGGATTGAACAACCGCGCAGAGAATAGTCATCAGCCAACCCGACGACGCGGCCTCGTCACTCCAGACGGACTTGTGCACCAACATTGATCTCCTCGGCTTTTGTCGAGGCGACGGTGAATGCGGTGATCAGCAAGCGCTTTGCCAAGAAGCAGCAGATGCAATGGAGCCGACGCGGGGCTCATCTGCTCCTGCAGACGCGGACCAGGACCTTGGATGGCTCGCTACAAGCTACATTCGAGCACTGGTATCCCGGCATGATGAACGACAACGACAGGGATCAGAGTCGAGCAGCCGCCTAACTGCCCCACACTTCCTCATGCTCTCCCCACGGCCTGAACGCCGATCCCGCCTCAACCGCTCCAATCCATTCGCCAGCAGTATCTTTTTCAAAGCCAGTCCAGATGATGCCGCTCGCGCTCTCGGGTCGAGCTTGAACGTCTGCTTCAAGATGATGATGTGGCGTGCGGCGATCTCACCGCTGACGCGCTTGGCATTGATGCATCGAACGACGTCATGCGGCGTGTCACACGCGGTCTCAAGGTCCTGGTGCTCGAGGACAGTGCGGATGCCCAGCTTGTCTGGCGGCGCAAAGCACGTGACGCGTGTCCAAAACCTGACAGCGGCAAACACCATGTCATGTTCACGACAATCTGCCGTCTTGGCCCTGTGGCGGTTTTCAAAGCACCATCATGCGGTTACGGCGCGCTGCGCGTGCTGGCACGGTCGTTGCTAAGTGGTAGAGTGAGAGGCGGGAACACGGAGTGAGAGTTGTTAGCATGCCGACGCGCAAGACGAGCGATGCTCTCTCAATCCGTGTGCTCCGTTTCTCACAGATAAACAAGCTCGAACAAGCTCGCGCATCAAGTCGCGCAACCCTCGGCAATCGCTTTGGGGAGTAACGTGATGCTGTGTCTAAAGTCCCCTGAGCTTTCGCTCAACCCCGCTTTCAAAGGGATTTCGTCATGAGTGAAATCAATCGCCTCGCCTGGCAGGTCCTTCATCGCCATTTCAACACCGATGATTTGACAGGTCTCGTGAGCTCACGCCGGCAGTTTGCTTCCCATCTCCTGCCAGACCTTCAAACCCTGATTGAAGAGCAAATCGCACCTCTGTCCCCTAAGCTCGTCGGCGTCCACCAGGAGTATGAGATCCTCCCGATGCAGCTGTCGGACCTGGTCATTCGCGAGGGAGACGCCGTGGCGCTGACGCCCTTGCAGTATCAGGACATCGACATTGGCGAAGATGAGCCTTATGCGTCTCTCCACAACGGCTTGTGGTTATTCCAGATCGGCGACGCGCCTTTCGCGGTTTTGCTGTCGCAGTTCCTCATCAGACACGGGCGAAAGGTCCAAGTGGAAATCGCTCATCTGCCTGGTGAGCACGCATCCGTCTTCTTTCGCGACTTTCTTCGCAAGATCGAGGTGGCGGGCGAGAGCTCACGATACTATCGCAACAAAGTTCTCTCTTTCGAATCCAATGCAGAATACTCGGGGATGCAGGGAACGATGCAGGTTCATAGGCTTCCTGCTGTAAGCCGGAATGACGTGGTGCTCCCCGAGGCAACTATCGCCTGTCTTGATACGCACATCTTCGATTTTGATCGACACCGGGGGGACTGAAGCGCCTCGGCCAATCGATGCGCAAGGGTATTCTGCTCTTCGGGCCACCTGGCACCGGCAAGACCCAGGTCATCCGCTATGTTTCTGCCAACCTGCCCGGGCGCACCACAGTTCTGATCACGGCTGAGCAGATGATGCATATCAGCTCCTACATCGCGCTGGCTCGTACCCTGCAGCCGAGTATCGTCGTGCTGGAGGATGTCGATCTGGTGGGCCGGTCGCGAGAAGATATTTATGGCCAGAAGGCAGAAAGCCTCCTCAACCGTCTGTTGAACGAGATGGATGGTCTTGCCTCAGACGCGGACATCCTCTTCATCCTGACCACGAATCGACCGGAGGCCCTTGAGGAGGCACTCGCCTCGCGTCCGGGCCGCGTGGACGAGGCTATTGAGATCCCGCTCCCTGACGCCGTTTGCCGCGAGCGGCTGATCGAGCTGTACGGTCATGCGCTCACCTTCGAGGACGGAGCCTTGGCCGAAGCCGTCGCGCGTTCAGAGGGCGGCAGCGCGGCTTATATCAAGGAGATGGGCGCCGTCTCGCCCAACGCAGCCTGGCGCGAGATGGCAGTCATCTTGTCTCACGCGAGGATGTGGGGGTGATCGTCGGCGACGCCGCAGTCTTGTCCAGTCGTCTCAAGAGGCGCCTTGTCGGTCTCAGTGAGGAAACGATAAGAAGACACCACGCTGAACAAGACGAGGACGATGATGACTGTTGCGGCTGAAGCCTGCCGGTAGAGCGACAATGACGCGGCTCCGAGACCTCGCTTCGGATTTGCGTCGCGGCGTTGTCTTGGGTCAGCCAGCGTTGCTTGCATAGCCCCCGGATTTGACGATCTCGTAGGAATCACCCTGCGAAACAATTTGATGTCGCCAAGGTTGAAACGTCATGGACACTGCCTCAAAGCCTCTTCTTCGCGCCGACGCCTCGTCCTTCGGGCGCACGGAAGGCAGCGGCCCTAATCTCTCCTCCTTCACCCTCGACAACGGTCTCGATGTCGTGGTGATCCCGGATCATCGCGCTCCCGTCGTCACGCACATGGTGTGGTATCGCAACGGTTCGGCTGACGATCCGATCGGCCAATCGGGCATTGCGCACTTCCTCGAACACCTGATGTTCAAGGGCACCGAGAAGCACCCGGCGGGCGAATTCTCGAAAGTGGTTTCCGGCCTCGGTGGTCAGGCGAATGCCTTCACCTCTTTCGACTACACGGCTTACTTCCAGCGCGTGGCGCGCGAGAACCTGAAGGTCATGATGGAGTTCGAGTCGGACCGCATGACCAATCTGCTGCTGGACGAGTCGGTGATT
>KI912011.1:12745-12989 GCA_000517005.1 Microvirga lupini | reverse complement strand
TGCCGTCGCACCCTCCATCTGGTACCGTCAACTTGATGTTGGGGAGACCAAGCTGCCGCAGGGAAGCCTCCATGTCAGTCCAAATCAGCCTACCAAGGCAGCACCGGTCGCATCGCGCCAAGTGGCGAAGGCGCGATCGCGGGCAGTTCGGTACTCACTGGCGGAGAGGCGATGACGACCAAGTTGGAAGTGATTGTGGATCGGGGTGTGGCAGGAGAGAAACTGTTGGGCATGCCGGGCTGAC
>KI912011.1:11188-12645 GCA_000517005.1 Microvirga lupini | reverse complement strand
CTGCGTACTCGTTTGGCGCCATTGATGGCCGGTTGCCGGGAGCAGGGTTGTCTTCGCGGTCGACACCTGGTCGCCGCATGATGGTCTTCGCAGGCGAGGCCTTCCAATGGATTCGACGCAGTCTGCGGGCCGATGACGCGCACCTGCAATCCCATCAACGGAATGGCCTGACCGACGTCCCGGCAGGGACGTCTCGGCGCGTCCGACAAGCGGACGCAATCTGGTTATGGCTCAGCTTCAGGTCATGGCCGCTCTCCCATACCGCAGTGCGCTTTCAGGCGGTCGTGCGGGCGGCTCGATCAAAGAGCGTGCCGGTTTTCAGCATCGTGGGCATGATCACCGCGAGCTGGCGTGCTACGGCAACGGCGGCTCGCTTGAAGCCGATCTTCTCCCTCAGCTTCAGCCCCCAGGATCGGAGCGCACTGTCGGCAAGGCTGCGGGTCAGGATCACCGTTGCCGTCTCGTAGAGGAGGCCCGCAGATGCTTGTCTCCGCGTCGCGAGATGTGGCCGTCGTAATCGACTTCGCCTGACTGGTCCCGTCGGGTTGTGAGGCCGAGCCACGCGCCCACTGAACGCGATGTCCTGAAGTTCTCCGGGTCTTCGATCGCCGCGGTGAAGGATGCTGAGGTGACCGCGCCAATCCCGGGGATCGACATCAAGAGCTGGCACGACGCGCTCTCCCGCGCGGTGGCGACAAGCTGTCGGTCGAGCTCGGCCGTCCGGCACGCAGGCTGCGCCAGGCCTCGAGCAGAGGCAGAACGATCCGCTCCAGCCCGCTGTTACCGGCGAGCAGACCGCGGACATTGGTTTCAAACACGCGACCGGCCCCCTTGGGGACGACCAGCCCGAAGGTCTTCATGAGCCCGCGGATCTGATTGGATAACTCGGTCACGGATTTGAGCAGTTGGCAGCGCGCGGTCACCAGCGTGCGGGTCAGCATGCGGTCGAAGCCTTTCACCCGCACCTCACGGTAAAAGCCCGCCTCTGCGAGCTGCGCCAGGCCGTCGGCATCGTTCACATCAGTCTTGTTCGGTGCCATGTCGAGTGCTGCTTTGGCATGGCGAGCATCGATGCAGATTGCCGGCAAGCCTTCCGCCGTCAGGACATGATAGAACCAGACCGACAAGGGGCCGGTCTCGAACACCACTCGCTTGGCCGCGGGCGCACGCTTGCGGAGCACATCCGCCAGCAATGTTGGATCAGACGGGCATTTGCCGCGCCAGATCCGTTTGCCATTCTGCCGCACCGCGATCGCCGTCTCTTTCAACGACACGTCCAGACCGATATACTGCTCCATGGTTGCTCTCCGTTCGATGCTTGGGCCCGGCGTCAGGTCGTGAGCCCGTTTCTTCATCTTATCGGGGAGCAACCACCTTTCGGATAGACATTCGCCTCTGGCGTCTGCGTGACCCAGCCCACACAGGCGACTCGCCCCGCGATTACCCCATGTATTCGG
>KI912011.1:10951-11088 GCA_000517005.1 Microvirga lupini | reverse complement strand
CCCAAGGACGCACAGGTGATCCTGCACATGCTCAGGATCGGAGCCACTCAGCGCTATGTCGACCCTTGGCGGCCGGGATCAACGACCTGCAGGAGTGTCAAAGACCCACGAGGCGATCTCCAAGGCCAAGACCGAGA
>KI912011.1:10171-10851 GCA_000517005.1 Microvirga lupini | reverse complement strand
TAGGCGGCCACGCCTACGCCGAGCGCCAGGTAGTCGAGCAGATGGAACAGGTCGTATTCCCGCAGGGCCACAACCCAAAGGGTGATGATGCCGGCGGCCGCGACCGGCATGGTCCGGCGCGAGAACACGCAGGCCGCGATGAGCAGTTGCGCCCACGAGATGACCTCGGAGTCGGTCTTGAGGTCGGGCGTGAGATAAATGCCGCCGACCGCGAAGATCGCGATGAAAAAGGCCGCAGTGGACGAGCGCATGAAGTCGTCCGAGCGGCTCCAGAGCGGAGCGCTGAGCGGTCGAGCCCGGACAGGACCGCCTTTCCGACGACCGTCCGCTCAATCGTGTGGGTCGCTAGGAAGAAGGCGAGCACCAGACCGATGCCGGTCCAGAACCATTGGTTCGCCAGCGTGGCGCCGATCGGCTGCGGAGTGGCGTTGACGATGTAGGGCGCGAACCACTTCACATGGGCTTCGGCGGGCAGCGTCCAGGCTGCACCGGCGCCCAAGGCTGCGAAGCCGGCAGCCGCACGCTTCAAAGAGAGTGGATTTCTCGGTCTTGGCTCACGCGGCGCAGAGCCGTTCGCGACAGGCACGGTAGGCATGACATCCTCGTTCTTAGGGATAAATTGCGATGGGCTGAGGAGGTATACCGGTTGGCCGCGCGAGAAAATTCCGGTCATGACCCTA
>KI912011.1:8658-10071 GCA_000517005.1 Microvirga lupini | reverse complement strand
GTGTGGTGCACGCGGTGATCAAGGGCGGAGCAGAATACCGGCCGTTCTTTGAGCGTCCGGTGCCGGGTGGAAGGACCTCTCTCTGTCAGTGGGCCGTGAGGGCGCGCAAGCGACCCTGTCGATCATGGTTGGGCCTTCCACCTGGGGTGTATCTCGTGTTGAGGACGGTGAGGACCACGGCTGTGACCGCTGGATCCTGTGTTTGCTATGGGAGAGAACAATCCCGTTGACGGTGGAAGCCACCTGGCTCAATCTGTTTGAAGCGCCGATCAAGCCAATCGGCGTGCTGAGATCTGCTGGCCCAGTGCCGCTGCTGCTTCCCCACATAGGACGTTGTCCGCGAAGTACAGCCTGTCCTGCGCCTCCTTGGCCTGCTGCGCGCCCTTCCGGCTGTACTGCCACAGCCTGCCGCGCTCCTCGGAGAGGTCGCCGATTGACGGCGTCAGCACGTGGTCGCGCATGTAGGCCAGCGAGGTCCACGGCGTCTTGCGCCGAGTGAAGCCGGGATTGCCGACCACGAAGGTCAGCTCGCCTTCCTTCGGCCCGTCGAGGTTGAACTTCAGGTACCGCGGCGTCTTGGCGGGCTTGCCGTTCTGGTAGGCGCGGAAAAAGGCGACGTCCAGAGCGTAGCGCGGGAAGTTGAAGTTGTCCGGGTCACCGCCAAAGTAGGCGATGCTTTCCTCAGGCGAGAACACCAGCCGCACGTCCTGGTAGCGGCGGTACTTGTACAGCTCGTAGCGGCCGCCGTGGTACAGCGGTACCACGTCGCAGCGCCAGGTATCGGCGTCGCCGCCCACGCACTCCTTCGCCAACGCGCTGTTGACCGCGCGCTCGGCCTTGGCGCGCTCGGCGCCATCCTTGCCCTTGGTGGCGGCGTTCACGCGGGCGGTGACGTCGGTGATGCTCTGCAGCTGAAGGAGCTCCTCCTTGGGGCACTTAGGCTCTTTTTCCTTCGCGTAGCCGTCCCGCGTGTAGTTGACGCCTTTGGCGGAGAGTTGCGACAAGCAGCTTCTGGCGCAATGGTGGTTGGTCATTACCAAGCCGTCGGCGGAGACGAAGGAGCCGGAGCAGCCGTTCAGACGCACGGCGGCGTGTTGCACCAGGTCGATCCACTGCTGGCTCGGGGTGAAGCCGTAGCGCTGCTGCATCTGCTGTACTGGCAGGTGATCCAGGGTCCACATGCCTTCGTCGGCCATCGCCGCACTGGCGCCGGCAGTGAGCGCGCCCACAAGTACTGTGTAATGGATTCGCTTCATATCTGCTCCGCTTGGATGGAAGTGCCGCTGATCGTCGCCAGTCCCGCGCCCGAGCCTTTACGGCTTGGGCTCAGGTGACGAGCATTGCAGCGGGCTTCTGATCTGATGGTCGAGAAGGCGGACCTGCCTTAACTCGTTAACTTGACGATGCCACCAG
>KI912011.1:6794-8558 GCA_000517005.1 Microvirga lupini | reverse complement strand
CGAGCCCGAGCCTGTGGCTGCACGCCACATCACGGTCGCCGATCCGAAGGTCGAGCAGCCGACGATGCAGCGGCTTTACCTCGTGCCGTCTTGCCGCACGGCCCCGCACCGTGATTGCTATGCGCTCGAGTTGCTTGCAGAGGTGATTGGCGGCGGCCCGACCTCCTATCTCTATCGCAAGCTCGTGATGGAGCGCGGCATCGCCGTGAAAGCGGGCGCCCGGTACATGTCCTCCGCCATGGAGGACACGCGCTTCTGTGTTTACGCGGTTCCAGCCGAGGGCGTGTCGCTACAGGCACTGGAAGAAGCTGTCGATCAGGTGCTCAAGACGATCCCCGCCGAGGCGCTGGACGCGAATTCCATCGAGCGCGCCAAGACGCGCCTCGTCGCCGAGACGATCTATTCCACCGACAGTCAATCCTCGCTCGCCCGCATCTATGGCTCCGCTCTCGCCATCGGTGAGATGATCGAGGACGTGGGGCGCTGGCCGGTGGAAATCGAGACCGTACTCAAGGAGGATCTGGCCTCCGCCGCCGAGCGCTATCTCGTCGCCCGCCGTTCCGTCACGGGTTATCTGCAGAAGTCGGCGTCTTGACCGCCTGCAGAAGATTTGAGGTAAAGATGACCGCTTCCGTCGAAACCCTGTCTTCGTCCCCCACCACCGTGAAGGCGCTGACCTCCGCGGGCGGTGTCGAGGCGTGGCATGTTGAATCCGATGTGGTGCCGCTGATCGCGGTCTCCTTCATTTTTGAGGGCGGATCGGCGCATGATCCTGAAACCAAGCCGGGCGTCGCGCAGATGCTGGCGCGTCTGCTTGATGAGGGTGCAGGCGAGTACGATTCCGACACCTTCCAGGAGCGCTTGGCTGCGCGCGCCATCGAATTGTCCTTCAACGCAGGCAACGATGCCATCGGCGGCTCGCTGAAGACGCTCGTGAAGCATGCGGATGAAGCCTTCGAGCTGCTGCGTCTCGCGCTCGTTGAGCCGCGCTTCGATTCCGACGCCATCGAGCGCGTGCGTGCGCAGACGATCGCGGGTCTGCGCTATCAGCAGAACGCTCCGGGCGTCATGGCCACGCGCCGCTTCTTCGAGGAAGGCTTTGCAGGCCATCCTTACGGCCGCCCAACTTCCGGCACGCCCAAGAGCGTTGCCGCTATCACGCGCGACGATCTCGTTGCCATGCACCATGCCATGATCGCGCGCGGTCGCGTGAAGATCGCCGTTGTCGGTGCCATTTCCTCCGACAATCTGTCGATCCTGCTCGACAAGGTTTTCGGCTCGCTGCCCGAGGCGAAGCCGCTCTCCGTGGTCGAGCCTGCATCCCTGCAGAAGATCGGCTCGCGCATCGTTGTCGATCTCGACGTTCCGCAATCTGTGATCCGTTTCGGTACGCCCGGTATCGCATGGCGTGATCCCGGCTTCATTCCGGCCTATGTGCTCAACCACATTTTCGGCGGCGGCTCCTTCACCTCGCGCCTGTTCCAGGAAGTGCGTGAGAAGCGTGGTCTTGCCTACAGCGTCCGCACCTCTCTCGTGAGCTACCGCGCGGCCGCCATGACCTGGGGCTATACCGCCACCAAGAACGAGCGCGTGGTCGAAGCCTTGGAGGTGATCGCCGGCGAGATGGCGCGCCTGAAGGAGGAAGGCCCCTCCGACGAAGAGCTGCAGAAGGCGAAGGACCATCTTATCGGCTCCTATGCGCTGGGCTTCGATACCTCGACGAACATTGCCCACACTCTGGCGCAGATCGCCTTCGAGGGGCTC
>KI912011.1:6259-6694 GCA_000517005.1 Microvirga lupini | reverse complement strand
ACGCAAGCGCCACATCGTCACCGACACGCAGGGCCATCTGGTCGGGTTGCGGGTTCACACGGCGGACATCCAGGACCGTGATGGTGCGGTGGAGGTGCTGACCTCGATCCGCGCCCTCTATCCCTGGCTGCGCCATGTCTTTGCCGATGGCGGCTATGCGGGCGACAAGCTGCGCGACGCCGTCACCACTCTTGGGCACTGGACCATCGAGATCATCAAGCGCTCCGACGCGGCCAAAGGCTTTCAGGTGCTCAAGCGCCGCTGGGTTGTGGAGCGAACCTTCGGTTGGCTTGGACGCTGCCGCCGCCTGGCCAAGGACTTTGAAGCCTCCATTGAAAGTGCCGTGGCTTGGGTCTTCATCGCCCATATCCGGATGCTGACCAGACGGCTCGCAAGACCCTGAAAGACTACAAGTCTTTTTGAGTCAGCCTCTTA
>KI912011.1:5464-6159 GCA_000517005.1 Microvirga lupini | reverse complement strand
CGCCTCATGTGACGCTCCCGCCGTCGGGCGGGCTGATGTGAGACCTCGCAGCGGTTGTTGAGGTACCGACTCTGCCGATGTTCGACACCCGATAAGATCTCGCGTTTGGCAGCGCCGTAGGATCCAAGTTTATCGGTCACGATGACTCTCGGCACGTAGCACAAATCCTTCAGCAGCTTGCGAAAGAAGCGCTTGGCCGCTTTCCTGTTCCGACGGCTTTGCACCAGAACATCACGCACGTTCCCATGCTGATCAACGGCTCGCCAGAGGTAGTGCAGTTTGCCCTGAATGCGAACGAACACCTCATCCAGAAACCATTTGTCTCCTGGTCGCGGTCGGCTGGTCGCGGTCGGCGCCGCTTGAGGCTGTTGGCGTAAGTCCTTCCGAAGCGCTGACCCCACTCGCGGATCGTCTCGTAGCTGACCACGATGCCTCGCGCCGCCAGGATGAGTTCGACCTCGCGTAAGCTCAGGCTGAAGCAGTGATACAACCAAACCGCCTGGTTGATGATTTCGGGTGGATAGCGGAAGCCGCGGTAGGGATTGGATGGCGTGCTCATGCCTGAGAGGCTGACTGAAAAAGGTTGAGTGGCTTCAAGCCCCTGTGATTCCGTCGGATTTGCGAAGATTCGATGGAGGTCACGATGGTTTGGACCGAGGCCACTCGCCGACAGTATCGGCGAGACGGACTGCGCT
>KI912011.1:4675-5364 GCA_000517005.1 Microvirga lupini | reverse complement strand
GGCCCGATGTGATTTTGGCGAAACTGATCCATTCATGGAGGGCCACAGCAGCGCGCCCTGCGGCGAACACGAAGGCTCCCTGCCCCGCGGTGGTCGTTTTCGTGCGGCCCAGGGCAATGCGGAGGCACGGCACCGTTGGAGACGCTGGATCGGCTGGTTGGAGCTTGATCGGATCGACCACGGTGATCTGGGAGTGCCTGAGGGTCGCGACCTCGCTGCGCCGCCGCCCGCCGGCGGCGAAGGCAACCAGCAGAATAGCCCGATCGCGGATGTCAATCGCCCTCGATCCGCCGCAGGACGCCAGGAGTCGTTCCAGAACATCGCGGGTGACAGGCTTGCGGCTCTTGCGCTGGGGTTCACGTCTTGATGCCTTCATCGCAAGACGGATAGCTTTCCTGATGCCCGGATGGTCAAACGGGGCGGTGACGCCCTTCCATTGATGCAGGGTCGCCCAGTTCGACAAGCGCCGGGACACGGTCTTGGGTGCGTGTGGTCCACTGACCTTCAGGATCCTGCGCTGTCTCAGTTGGGCCATCACGTCGTTGGGCATGCCGTGGGCCGGATCGATGGCTTTCTGATCCGGATCCCAGAGGTGATGGGCGATGAACTTCAGAACAAGTTCGAGATCTGCAGGCCAGGGAATAGGGTGTCCGGTGGCGGCAAGGGACCAGGCCTCGAGATAGGCGAGA
>KI912011.1:4368-4575 GCA_000517005.1 Microvirga lupini | reverse complement strand
CTGATCGAGCCGTTCATGCCAGCGGCTCGCCGGATCGGACGCCCGCGCCTGACCTGCCTGCGGGCGGTGGTCGAGGCCATCCTCTATCTGGCCTCGACCGGGTGCCAATGGCGCCAATTGCCGAAGGAGTTCCCGCCCTATTCGACCGTGCAGGGCTACTTCTATGCCTGGTCACGGGACGGCACCTTTGAGAGGATCAACCACGCT
>KI912011.1:2768-4268 GCA_000517005.1 Microvirga lupini | reverse complement strand
TCATATGAGGCATTTCGTGTCAAGGCTGGTGCGCAGCGACGGGATCGCTTGCAGACGACATCAGGATCGGCCTCGCGGTCAGCTGTGGAGCAAAAGTCCACATCACCTCATATCCGGTCGGCTCGCCAGGAGCCTGCACCCATATCCCGCATGCACGGGTCAGTCTGCGAGGCCAGGAGGGATGGAACCCATCTTTTTGACGGCATCAAAGCCCTGGGGGGCATACGGTCCACATCCATCCTGCTTCGTCGCGAGCAACGCTGGTCGCTACGCGTCGAACTCTGGGCTAACCCTTGATGACCGCTCCTTCCGGCACCAGCCCCTGCGTCACATACCGCCACAGGGCGACCATCAACTTGCGGGCCAGAGCTACGATCATTGTGCGGCGGATGCGCCCCTTGCCGGCGCCGACGCGCTCTTGAAACCAGCGGGCAAGGTCGCTCTCAGGCTGGTGCCGCAGCCACAGCCAGGCCAGCTCAATCGCGGTGCGGCGCGCGCGTGGGTTGCCCGATCGCTGAAGGCCTTGATCGTGGCTGACCGAGCCGCTGTTCCACGGGCTGGAGGCCAGACCGAGAGAGCCGGCGATCTCGCGCCGGTTCTGAAAGCTGCGAAAGAAGACCTCGTTGGCCAGGACGCTGGCGCTGGTCAGGCCGATGCCGCGCAACCGGCTCAGCTGGATGGCGCCGGTGGAGGCCTGCTCCGCCGCTCGGTGCTGTTCGGCCTCGACCTCCGCAATCATGCCGATCACCTGCCACAAGCGGCGGCACTCCCGCTCGATCTCGGCCGTCAGGCAGGAGGCGAGAGCCCGCCCATCGGCCGTGCGCAGCTCTGCAAGCCGCTCGCGCCAATCCCGCCGCGTGGGCGCAAAGTCGCGGATGCCTTGGGTCATCAGCAATCCCTTGATCCGGCTCGCATGCTGACCCCGCTCGTTGACAAGCCGGGCTCGCTCCCGGCTGCGCCGGCGCTCATCCTCGTGCTCCGGACTGGGAACCCGCACCACGCGGCAGACCCGCGGCTCCCCGCGGTCGAGGGCCATCAAGGTGCGCAGCAGCGCCGCAGCATCGAGCCGGTCTGTTTTGGCGCGGCGCGACCGGCGGTCGACCAGGAGACTGGCCGCATCCAGCACCCGGTTGTCGATGCCGGACGCGCACAAGAGACGATGCAGCCAGAACCCGTCATAGCCTGCCTCGTAGCACGACATCACGTGCACCGGGCGTGCCAGGGCCGCTTGGGCCTGATCGCGCTTGCGTGCGATCAGCGTGAGCAACTCCTGCACGTCGCCACCGGCCAGGCGATGCAGGCTGACCTTGTCAGCCGCGGGGGAGTGGAGCGCGACAAGCCAGGTCGCCTTGCTCAATTCCAGGGCCACGAAAAGTGTGGCAGGCTTGTCGCCGACGGACGGCAGAGCAACGGATGAGAAGTCCATGAGGCGTCTCCAGGGTTCGGATGTCGGACCCCGAAACCCTACCCGAGTTCCGCTGTCCGTCGCCTCATAGGATC
>KI912011.1:2102-2668 GCA_000517005.1 Microvirga lupini | reverse complement strand
TCAGACCGCCAGGTTCGCTCCAGCGCGCCCGATGTCAGTTAACGTGACAACACCGTTAGAAGCGTTGTGTGAGTGGCTTGGCGCCCCAGAAGTGAAGAGCAATTTCGGGAAAACTCTCGTAGTTCGCTGAAGTCAGAAAGCGCCTTGGCTGAGGCGCTGTCCAAATCCTCAGCCAGGGCGCCAGTGTGCCAAGGGAACGACGCCCAATCCGTAGGAAGGACCGATCGCTTCTGCAGCTGATGGATCAGAACTCGCCATGATCGGCAGCATCGAGGCCAGCTGAGCCCTGCAGGCTACAGACATCAGCGCGCAAATCGGACAGATGAACTCGGCTGATTGGGAGCATCATTCGGCGATTTTCCAGAGCAAGCTGAGTTCATTGAAGGTATTCATCATGGTACTGTCAACTTGGCGCCGAGAGGCAAAGCTGCCGCGGGCGTAACCATCAAGTCAGTTCAGGTTAACCCACGAGGGCAGCACCGGTCGCGTCATGCCAAGTAGCAAAGGCGTAATCGCGCGCAGCCCGATACTCACTGGCCGGGAGACGATGACGGCGGAGCTGGAAA
>KI912011.1:1828-2002 GCA_000517005.1 Microvirga lupini | reverse complement strand
ATATCCAGCGTGTAGCGCTCGCCGACCTGCAGATCGACATCCTGGGCATCGATATTGTTCAGGATCAGGGTGATCTCCTGTCCACCTTCGGCTCCGGTTCCCTCGAACTCAGCTTCGGTGCGGTGCTCGCCCTGAACCATACGAACGAGCTTGAAGGCCGTCAGGGTTCTCATG
>KI912011.1:0-1728 GCA_000517005.1 Microvirga lupini | reverse complement strand
AGAGGTGCGCCGGCTCTTTGTACACAAGGGGCGGCACCTCTCGGTGGGTTATCTCTTCAGTTCGGCCCTCGAGATTGCCTGTACTGAAGCTGATCTTCTGGAGCCGGATGGAAGTCCCAGCATCACGGCACATCGCTTCCGGCACACAGTCGGTACTCAGCTTGCTGAAGGAGGGGCAAGACTTCACACGATCATGAGAATGCTTGGGCATACGAGTACGAACATGACATTGGTTTACGCCCACGTGAGCGATGTCGCCCTCCGTGAGGATTACGAGAAGGTTCTGGCACCTGGCGCGAGAATTGCCGGTCCACTTTCGGATCAACTTCGCGCGGGTGCTATGCCACAGGCCTCACTGGATTGGATCAAGGCCAACTTCTTCCGGACCGAGCTCGAGCTTGGGCATTGTTTACGGCTGCCGGAGGAAGGCCCTTGCGAGTGCGACCTCTACCTCACCTGTGCGAAGTTTGTGACCACGCCCGAGTATGCCCCCAGACTGAGGGCACGGAGAGTGCGGGAACTCGACATGATTGAGGATGCTCTCCAACAGGGCTGGACGCGCGAGGTCGAGCGCCATCAATGCACGGTCAGACGCATAGAGGAACTTCTCCAGCAGCTTGGCGAGGAACTTGTCGATCCGGGAGACCAGCCTACGTTGGAAGTCCCGACTCATCATTTGAAACTCCTGAGATAGTGATCTGGTCCTCTCCCTCGCCTCACGGGTGAACAGGTCATGGGCCGATCTGCGCTTGGCGGGGCTCCGATCGCCCCATGACCTGCCCGGCACACGAAGCGCTTGCCTGTCCATATAACAGAGTACAAGGACACCAAGCCCCGCAAGACGCCGATCTGGTTCGCTCTGTCAAAGGATCGGCCTTTGGCGGCCTTCGCCGGGATCTGGCGGCCCTGGACCGGCGTTCGCGGCACCAAGGCCGACCCGGTCGAGGGCGAGCATCTGCTTTATTCGTTCCTGACCTGTGAGCCGAACAGCGTCGTCGAACCGATTCACCCGAAAGCCATGCCGGTGATCCTGACCACTCCGGAGGAATACGAGACTTGGCTGACGGCGCCGGCAGAGGAAGCGCTCAAGCTCCAGCGGCCATTGCCTGACGACACGCTGGAGATCGCGGCCGAAGGTCAAAGGTCGGACCAGCCCGAGGTGGCCTAGACTCTAACTCATTACCGACTCTGAGGCTGTGTTCTGAGTCTGCACTGATAGCCAACGAAACACTGTGGGTTATCAGCCGTTGGCACCCATGCTGGTTCTATCGTCTCCCCCAATGCACAGAAGTTCGTGCCGCTTACATATCTGTCATATCTGTCGTAGGTGTAGGTTCCCGTGCCCAATACAACAGCGCCCTGGCCTGCTACGATACCTGCCGCACGCGCGCAGCTCATCGATGTACTTACGGGCCTGCTTTGAGACCACGCTTCTGTGCCCATCAATAGCAGAGGAATTATCACAGCCAGCTTGAGCATCGAACCAGCCCTATCATTTCGTGAGAATTGGAAGCTTGGGCTTACTAACCATCCGGTCAAGGAATCTGCCATTCACAGGATCGTCATGTCCTGCACCTTCGCAGTGCTCTTCATGTTAGCGCCCGCGAAGGCCAAGGCCGGAACGGCTGTTGGCAGCAGACATCGCTGCCATGGCGGAGTCGCAGGCTGACTTCATGGTGCTAATCCTCAGGCAGGGCGCTAATCCCCTCCTCAGGGTAGAACCGCTGG
>KI912010.1:36018-38695 GCA_000517005.1 Microvirga lupini | reverse complement strand
TCGATGGTTTGCCCGCGAGCATCGACAGCGCGGTAGAGATACACCCATTTCCCCTTCACGCGGATATATGTTTCATCCACCCTCCAGGAACCATTGGTCATGCGCAGATGCGGACGGATGCGTCTGTCCAGTTCGGGAGCATAAGCCTGGATCCAGCGAAAGAGAGTTGTATGGTCCACCTGCACGCCACGATCAGAGAGCATGCGCTCAAGATCGCGATAGCTGATTGGAAACTGCAGGTACCAACGCACCGCCCACAGGATGATCTCCGCTGTGAATTGTCGACCCTTGAACGGCCTCTTCTTGCTTTGCACCACCTCAAGCCCCTCTCAACCCCGTCGACGTCATAGCTCAGGCGCAGGGGTACTCAAAGCTGCAACAGATCCGTCACGTCAGTGATCTTGGGTCCGCGCACGCTCGAGCAATTCAATGAAATGCAAGCTGGCTTTGAGACGAAGCTGGATACGTCGACGCTTGATCAGATAGACGCGCTTCTCCCTCCTGGCGATCTGATCGAGGAAGCTGATCGCGGCTATGTCTCGCCCTGGATGGCGCCAGAGGTTCGTCGCAACAGCATAACGAACTTTGGGACGAGTGCGTAACTTAACTTGATTTGATGCCGGGCGAGCAGTTCCCCTGCCACCGTCGGCGTTACACCTCTTGCACCCCGGGTCAGAAGTTGGACCCCGAGCTCCGTCTCCAGATCCTGAATGCGTTTCGCGGCGGCCGAAAAGGCGATATCACAATTCTCAGAAGCACGCGTGACGCTTCCACATTCGATAGCAGCGAGAAAGATATGCAGGGTTGTCCAATCCGGCAGTTTCAGTGGCCTACACTCGGCAACACGCTCTTTCGCGCAGGCGCCACTGCGGGAAGCCAGTCTTCTTTGGCGTGAGCATAGCAAGACCTCCCCAAGGTCTCCTCAGGGTCAGGCACTGACGATCACCTGACCTCCAGGAACGTCCACTGTTCCCTGCTAGAGCCGACACTCAGCGTACTTCCGAGAAGTGCCCAGATCCGGACCCCGTGCTTCTGAGTTGAGAATGCTTCCTTAGCGGGCCATATCTGCGAAGCCTTTGACAATGCACGGGAGAGGCGCACGAGCGATAGCGCGCGCCGCCTGCTGTCAGTTCCAGCGTGGCTGTTTGAATTCCAACAGTTCGACAAGGGCAGCCGGATCGGACCGTCCCGGACCGAAGTTGGCAGGCCCCCTCTCCCCCCGAATAGAGAAGCGATCTTCCATCATCCGCTCCCGCCATTGCCTGATTGGGGAATAGGTGATGCAGATATACTTGTAGCCGGCGATCTTGACCCGCTCCATGAGATCCACGACAGCATCTTCGTCGCCGACGAACGTCATCTGGAATATGGACGCTACGGAGGAGGCTGCCGCGATATCTTCAAGCGGGAACGACGCGGCAACAGGCACCATCTGCTGAATGCCGGCGGCTTCTGCCGCACGTCCAATGGCAAGGTGTCCGTCAGGATGGAATACGGCTTCTCCGCCGAATGGGGCGATGAACGCGGGAAAGCTCAGATCGAACCCCAGAACATTGGTTCTAGTATCGGGATTGTCGATCCCGGCGAAGAGCGGGGTGATAAAGCGATAACGGTCGAACGCTGCCGTGTTATCGTTGAGGGTGACCTCGTCGCCAGTGCCACACCAGAGATAGTTCCACTCGACTTCCGACAGGTGCCGCTGGGCGTCGCGATAGATCCCGCGTAACGTCGTGTACTTCTCGTTGGTCGCGTAGCGATCATCGATCCGGCTGGTCTTTCCCGTCATGTCGGCTGTCCTATGGACCGTGTGGGATAGCGACGGCGCTCCTCTCAGGGAATAATTGCGGGCTCAAGCAAGAGCCGGCATTCCGGTCCCATCCGGCACCGACCGAGGCTCACGTCATCGTGCGGCGGTGATGATCACCTCGATCAGGCGATTGGAATCGCCGAGACTTGCAACACCGATCGTTGCCCGCGACGGGAGGTCATCCTCGGGAATCCATTCGAGCCAAGCCTTGTTCATCTCTTCCTTCTGCGACATGTCGCTCAAATAGATCCGTGCTGCGAGGATCTTGGACTTGTCGGAGCCGAGTTCGGCGAGGAATTTGTCGAGTTTAGCGCAGACCTCCCGGGTCTGATCTGCCATCCCCTGCGACAGGTCATTGGCAGCATGCCCTCCGAAGTAGAGCACACCATTGTGCTCCACGGCGCCGTGCATGATCTTGTGCTTCCGGTGGCGGATGATTTCAGTCATGGAAGATCCTTTGATGTTGAATGAGCGTGCTTCACGCGGAGGCGGGAGCGTAAGGGGCGATGTCGATGTCCGGCGTCTCGCCCATGGAAATCTGAGCCAGCAAGCGTCCTGCATAGGGTCCAATGGTCAGGCCGGCGGCTCCAAGGCCATTGCCGATGATCAGTCCCTCCAATCCCGCGACACGTCCGAGGATAGGTTTGAATCCGTCGCTGGCAGGCCGGAAGCCGATTCGGGTTTCGATAATGGTCCCCGATGCAAGCCCGGGCGCAATGGCGAGGCCTGCATTGAGCACCTCGGCCTGCCCGCTGGCCGTGACCCGATAATCAAACCCGGTGTTGTCTTCCCGCGTTGCGCCGATCACGACACGGGAGTCGTCGAAGGCAAGCATATAGTGACTGGTCATCGGAAGCAGGACGGGCCAGG
>KI912010.1:35143-35918 GCA_000517005.1 Microvirga lupini | reverse complement strand
ATCACGGACGTGGTCCGGGCTGTCTCTGCAGTCGCAAAGTTGCGCAGGTACGTATGAGCCATCATCCTTCACCTGACAGGCCGTTGGTCACTATACCGGTGCTTTTGCAGCGAGCGCGTGGCGGCCAGCGGCTTGTCATGACAACGGCGTATGATGCCGTCACAGCCCGTTTGGCCGACCCTGTCGTGGACATGATCCTGGTCGGCGACAGCGTCGGCAATGTGTGTCTGGGCTTCGACAACACCCTGCCGGTCAGCATGGCGATGATGAACCATCATCTCGAAGCCGTCGCTCGGACCAAGCCGCGAGCTCTGGTTGTCGCCGACATGCCGTATCTGAGCTACCACCTCAGCCTCGACGACACCTTGTGCAACGCCGGTGGCTTTCTCAAGCGCGGAGCGGCTGCCGTAAAGCTGGAAGGCGGTGCCAAGCGCGTCGAGACGATCCGGGCTCTCGTGGAATGCGAGATCCCGGTCATGGGTCATCTGGGTCTGACACCCCAGAGCGTGCATGCCATGGGTGGCTTCAAGGTGCAGGGCAGGGACGTTCAGGATGCTGTGCAGATCCTGGAGGACGCGCACCGGCTCCAAGAGGCGGGCTGCTTTGCCCTCGTGCTCGAAGGCATCCCCTCTGAACTCGCTGCCCGTATTACCGACAGCCTGCGCATCCCGACCATCGGCATCGGAGCAGGACCACATTGCTCCGGCCAAGTGCTTGTCTTGCATGATGTGCTTGGACTGGCGCAGGGGCACCGACCGAAGTTCGTGCGCACCTA
>KI912010.1:34516-35043 GCA_000517005.1 Microvirga lupini | reverse complement strand
GGTTCCGTTGCAACTCCTAACATAGGTCAAGCGAAGGCCGGACAAGACCGCAGGTTATGCGGCTACGCCGAACAGAGTAGCAATGAAGTCGCGCTGAGCGCCCATGTCATTCGCTGGTGCACTTACAACCTGTCCCTTGCGGATCATCGCCATCGCCTCATAGCCCGCGATCGTCTGGGTGGCCGTCACGAAGCTCTTGAAGCCCAGCCCTGGCCTGACGAGCTGCTTGATGCGCCGGTGATCCTGCTCGACAATGTTATTCAAGAACTTCACCTGCCGGAGTTTGGCAAAGCGCCAGAGTTCTCCATCCCGTTTCATGGCTCTCGTGGCGATCGGATAGGCTGCATTCTTATCGACCGTGATGGTCCGCGGATTGACCGTATATGCCTGCTTCAGTGCTTTCCGGAAGAACCGTCGGGCGGCAGCCGCATCGCGTTTGGCCGAGAGCAGAAAGTCGATGGTTTGCCCGCGAGCATCGACAGCGCGGTAGAGATACACCCATTTCCCCTTCACGCGGATATATGTTT
>KI912010.1:30566-34416 GCA_000517005.1 Microvirga lupini | reverse complement strand
CAGAACCAGCAACTTCGCCCGCGCCAGCGTCCGCAGCAGACGGGCATAGCGGCCTTCCGTGCGCGCCAGGGCGAGAGCCGCAAATAGCCGCGGCACACGATGGTAGAGCACCGACAGATCCTCACGGCAGGCCTTGTGCCCAAGCGCGCAGGCGAGCCAGCTCTTGCCCACGCCGCACGAAGCAGCGACATACTACCGGGTATCAAGCCCGTGATGGGCGCATTTATTACCGATTCCATCCCCGTTCCGGGCAGACGGTTGTCGTGCGGGGACGGACCCGTCACAAAAACTCCGATTTTATTATCATCCAACAGAATGATGGCACTCTCGCTCATCTTCCATCCTGGATGATGAGCCAAGAGGCGTCCCGATTTGAACTCAGGCCGGCGCCGATTTTGCCTTTGGATACTTTGCGAGACCTGAAGATCGAGGTCGATGCGATCTTAAGCTCCCTCCAGCCCGACTCGCGCGCTGAGGAAGCTTTCAATGAAGGACAAGCAACCCAATCGGCATCCGGATCTCTTCGACGACGACAATCCACCGATCGCCCCGCCGGCCGATCACAGGCCGGGTCTGGTGGATCTCGTCCGGATGCTTCTGGAGGAGATCGTGTTCCCGCAATCGAGCCAGGAGAGCGGCGATGACGAAGATTACTGCTGAGCACCTGGCGCGGAGCGCCGTCGTCTACATCCGCCAATCGACGGCGGATCAGTTCCTGAACAATCACGAGAGCCGCCGCCGCCAGTATGCTCTCGCCGAGAGAGCGCGACAGCACGGCTGGCAGGATGTCGTCGTCATCGATGACGATCTGGGTCGATCGGGTTCGGGGATCGCCCGACCGGGCTTCGAGAAGCTTCTGGCTGCCATTTGCGAGGGGCGGGTTGGTGCGGTGTTCGCCATTGAGGCGTCGCGGCTTGCGCGCAACGGCCGCGATTGGCACACGCTCATCGAGTTCTGCGGACTGGTGAACGTGGTTATCCTGGACGAGGACGGCGTCTATGACCCGCGCCTTCCGAACGATCGCCTCCTGCTCGGCATGAAGGGGACGATGAGCGAGTTGGAGCTCTCCATCCTGAAGCAGCGCTCACTCGAGGCATTGAAGCAGAAGGCAAAGCGCGGCGAGCTCTTCCTGACGGTGGCCATCGGCTACGTGAAGGTGCGGCGTGATCGAATCGAGAAAGACCCTGATCAGAGAATACGCGAGGCTCTCGATCTGATCTTCCGCAAGTTCACGGAATTCCAGAGCATTCGGCAGGTCCATCTCTGGCTGCGGCAGGAGGGCATCAGCCTGCCGACCATCACCCATAGCGGAGAAGAGGGTCGTCGCATCGTCTGGAAGCTGCCCGTCTACAATACCATCCACCATATCCTGACGAACCCGATTTATGCCGGTGCCTATGCCTTCGGGCGCACTGGCACACGCGTCACAATCGAGAAGGGGCGCAAGCGCGTGATCCGCGGGTACAAACGCGAGCGTTCGGAATGGGACGTCTTGCTTCCCGACCACCATGAGGGTTATCTCTCATGGGCGGACTATGAGAGGAACCAACGCCTGATCGCCGACAATGCCAATCGCAAAGGGCTCCTGGCGCGTGGCTCGATCCGTCGCGGCGAGACACTACTGGCCGGTCTCCTGCGCTGCGGTCATTGCGGCCGCAAGCTTCATGTCGCGTATGGAGGCTCCGTCGGCGAGGCCGGCCGCTATCACTGCAAGGGCAGTGCCGTGAACCATGGCGGTGAGCGCTGCATCTCGTTTGGAAGCTTGCGCGTCGATCAGGCGGTTGGGGCGGAAGTAATCCGCCTGCTGCAACCGCTCGGTGTGGAAGCAGCCCTCAGGGCGGCCGAGCAACGGACATGCGAGGCTGCTGAGAAGCTGCGGCAGGTTGAACTCTCGCTCAAGCATGCCCGGTTTGAGGCCGCTCATGCGCGCCGCCAATATGACGCTGTGGATCCCGATAATCGTCTTGTTGCGAGCGAACTCGAGCGCCGCTGGAACGAGAAGCTGAAGGATGTCCAGCGCTTCGAGGAGGAACTGGAGGCTCTTGGTGCGAGCCGTAGACCGGCTCTCGACGACGCGGAACGTGAGCACCTCATGCAATTGGGGGCCGATCTTCAGGCCGCTTGGTCGCATCCGCATGCCACGATGGCGACGCGCAAGAGGATCGTGCGTGCGGTTTTGAATGAGATCGTCGTTCGCGTTGAGGACGGCTTTGTCGCATTGGTGCTGCACTGGCAGGGCGGTGACCACACCGCCCTCAAGGTCCGAAAGAACACCGCGGGGAAACACCGCTGGACGGTTGAGGAGGACACCGAGGCTCTCGTGCGTGAACTGGCGCGCATGATGCCGGACCGGGCCATTGCCTCGCTCCTGAACCGTGCCGGAAAGCAGACGGGCCGCCAGAATGGGTGGACGCAAAGCAGGGTTTGCAGCTTGCGTAATCGCCTGGGTGTTCCGTTCTACCAGGACGGTGAACGTGCCCAGCGCGGCGAGGTGACGCTTGATGAGGCAGCAGCGGTTCTTCGGGTGAGCGCCATGACCGTGCTGCGGATGATCAAACGCGGGACGCTTCCCGGGCGGCACCTCTGCAAAGGAGCTCCCTGGGTGATCAAGGCGGCCGATCTCGAGAGGGAGGAGGTTAAGAAAGAGGCGCAGGGCCGGCGCAAAATGCCGCTAACACAAGATCCCAATCAAATTACTCTTACATTCCAATGACATCGCGAGGTGGGCATTATGAAGCGTGATCGCACGGGCCGGTGATCAAGAGATTGCGCCGCTCGCGGATCCAGTCGCACGACGACAGCTTGAGGAACAACGCCCGGTCGAGCGAGCGCGGCGCACGGAAGTCGACATCCTCCACGCTGGCGGGATGGCGCAGCCGGGCGGCGCGGGCGCGGGTCTCGAAGCGCTTCTGCTGCCGCAGCGTCACCTCGTGATCCAGGATCAGGCCGAGCCATTCGGCGTGGCCCAGGGCCGGTGCCTCGGGATTGTCGCTGAGCGCCTTGAAGCCCTTGGCCATGCCATGCAGGCCGAGCTCGTGCAGCAATTCGAGCGTGGGATGGGTCAACATGCTTGTCGTCTCCTTCAGTGGAAGTAGCCCGGTCCGCGGATGTTGCGGTGGGTGATGGCCGGACGCTCGGGGGAAGCAGGCTCGGGGCTCGCGCGGGCATCGAGCAGAGAGACGATGCCCTTGTAGGAGAAGGCCCTGATCGCCAGGGCTTTGGCCGATGCCGCCTCGACCTGCTCCTTGGACAGACCGCGCATGTGGCGCAACACGCCGATGCAGGTGCGATATCCCTGTTCGGGATGGCGGCGGGAGGCCAGGATGGCGCCGATCAGCATCTCGGTGTTGGGGCCGAACGAAGCGGCCCAGGAGCGGAAGCGCTCCGGCGACCAGGAGGCATAATGCCGATGCGAGGCCGGCATGTGCTCGGGCTTGGTGCCATGCGCCTGTCCGCCATAGCGGCGGCTGTGGGCGGCCACCCGCTCGCCCTTGTGGAAGGCCTCGAGGGTGCGCTGCGTCAGGCGCACGTCGACCTGCTCGCCGATGAGGCCGAAAGGCACGGAATAGAAGAAGCCGTCCACCGCGATGTGATAGTCGAGCCCGACGCGGGCGAACTGCCATTGCGCGAACTCATAGTCTTCTGCCGGCAGGGCCGCGAGGGTTGGTCTCTCCACCGTCTCGAAGAGTTCGCGCCGGCTGATGCCGAGGCGGCGCAGGGGCGCGGCGTTCATGCGCTCGACCACTCCCGCGATGGCGGCATTGGCCTCGGCGAGCGAGAAGAAGGTGCGGTTGCGCAGACGCCCGAGAATGCAGGCCTGGGCAAAGCGCACGCCATTTTCGACCTTGGA
>KI912010.1:30100-30466 GCA_000517005.1 Microvirga lupini | reverse complement strand
TCCTTGGGATCGTTCTTGTCCCAACCGTTGTGCAGGGCCTCCCGGGTGCGGGCCAGCGCGACGGACGAGACCAGCCGCAGCTCAAAGCCGGCCGAGAGCAGGCGGTACGCCAGCCCACGATGGTAATCACCTGTGGCCTCAAAGCCGATGACAACAGAGTTCCCGTAGGCGGTCAGGATCTCCACGAGCCGGTCATGGTCGGCTCTGGTGCTCAAGATTGTGAGCCGCCGACGCCTCTGATGGCCAGGAGCCTCGATGAGCACCTCGTGGCGGTGCTTGGCGATGTCAATTGCTACCAGAGTGGCAGGAGCGGGTGTAGGATTGAGCTCGGTCATGGTCGGTCGGCCTCCAGCGTGTGTTCAGCAA
>KI912010.1:14343-30000 GCA_000517005.1 Microvirga lupini | reverse complement strand
TGGCCCGGACTGTTTGAGACACCCGAGGGGGCAGACGCGGAGGAATTCATGGCGACCTTTTATGGGGATGACTGGCCCAATCTGATCGACGGAACATCCAGTCGCGATGTGATCTACGGCTTCGGCAGCGATGACGATCTCTACGGATTTGGCGGAAACGACGATATCTATGGCAGCTGGGGCTATGACATCATCGTCGGCGGAAATGGCAACGACTACGTGAACGGCGGAGATGGTCCCGACGACCTATACGGCGGATCCGGCAATGACAGTCTCACCGGTGGCTACGGCTTCGATTTTCTGTTTGGCGAAAGCGGGAACGACCGCCTGTCCGGTGGGGCGAATTACGACAATCTCTATGGGGGCTCCGGGCAGGATAGCCTCTCTGGAGGCTCCAGCGACGATCTTCTCGATGGTGGATCGGGGCGCGACCGGCTTACCGGAGGAACGGGTGACGACGCTTTCGTATTCACGCGGAACTCGTCCGGGATCACCAGCACGAGTGCAGACACGATCACCGATTGGAGCGCTGCAACCGATTGGATCGGGATGAGGATCGCTGGAACGTCAGCCAATTACCGCGAAGCTAGCACGAGCGTCACGTCGATCGAGGCGGCAGCATCACAGGCGGAAGCGACCTTCACCAGTGGAAGCATCGCACATGTATTCCTGTACAATTCTCAGACGGATACGGGCTATCTGCTCTCCGATCTCAACAATGACAACCGCTTCGAGACCGGGGTCATTCTGACAGGTGCCGGCAGCGCCGCGGATATGAGCTATCGATATATCATCAATATTTGACCCACTGGCGCATTGTGATCGCGTGGATGCGCGAAGTTCAATCGCCGCACGAAATTGCAAAAGGCATGGAGGGGCAAACACGCTCAGTTCTGGAGGCGACGCGGAAATTTGCAACCCTCGCTGCCGCCGCTTTGATCGTGGCCGACAGTGCCGGAACACAATTATTGAGGTCCGGGCCCGGATGTAGAGGCGGTGTAACCGAGCTCCGCCTCTTTACAACGGATACGATTCAATAGTTGCAGACCTGTTCGCGACGGATGAAGATCCGGCCGTTTGGGCCGACAATACGGCGGCGAACCCAGTAGCAATCCTCGCCATATGCAACGGTGGTTGGGTAATAGTCATAGTATGGGTAATTCCAGCCATAATCATAGAATGGGTAGCTCAAAGCGCCGAGGGCCAAACCCACAGCCACGGCTCCGCCGTAATACGGGTAGCTACGATAATAAGGGTAGCCTCGGCCATAATAGCCGCGGTAATAGGGCCTGTAATTGCCGGCTATGCGGCCGTAATAGGGAGCCCGGACACCGTATCCGGGACGTCCGATTGCAGCCATGCGAAAGTCACTCCGCCCAGGCCGAGGAGCTGCGATTGCTCCGGCCCGAAAGCCGCCCATTCCGCCCCGTGGAATGAACATTCTCGGACCGCCACCGAAGCCGCCACCTCGGAAGGCTCCCCCACCGCCGAAACCACCGCCGATGCGGGCACCACCTCCGCCTCCACGGCCGCCGAACCGCTGAGCTTCGGCATCGCCTGGAATGAGAAGAGTGCTCACTGCCAGAGCGCCGATAGCCAAGAGAGTTCTGTTCATCGCCACCCTCCCCTTTGCCAGCATGTGCAACCCTGGCATGAGGCAAGGGCCATAAGGAAATTTTATTGTACTCCTCTCCGGAGAGATTGCTTGATTATTTTGGACAAACACGTGTCATTTCTGACGGTGGAATTGCACGGGTGTTCCACGACTTGATCCAGCATTATCGTAGCTGGTCGACCCAGACATTGATCCGATGCTTCTTCTCCTGGCTGGCGCATCACATGGGGAGCCCGGAAGGTTCGTACGGTCACCTTAGTAAAGGGCACTCCATCGGGCACCTAGCCGCTCTGGCGCCAGGCTGATCCTGCTCAGTCTGCGGTCATTGGGTGTGTCCTACCATTCAGAATTCCGGGTAGAAACGATGCATCAGCCCCCCTTCACGGCACCGGCTGTGAGACCGGCCACGATCTGTCGCTGAGCGACGATGGTCAGGATGAGGACTGGCAAGGTTACGATCAGGGCCGCTGCAGCCAGGGGGCCCCAGCTCAACTGCTCGAAAGAGAGCATGTTGTAGACCGCGACCGGCAATGTTCGGGTTTCCCGGCCTGCCAGCACCACGCCGAAGACGAAGTTGTTCCAGGAGAAGATCACAGCAAGGATAAAAGCCACCGTGATGCCCGGCTTCGCGATGGGCAGTGCAATGTGGCGGAAGACATCCCAACGATTGGCTCCATCGATGACGGCTGCTTCCTCGAGCTCGAGCGGCGTCGTCTCGAAGTAACCAATCATGATCCAGATGACGATCGGAACCGTGATCACGAGGTGAGCGATGATCTGCGGCAGGAGCGTACCCATGAGCCCCAACCACTGGAAGAGCAGGAAGAGAGGAATCAGGTACGATAGTCCCGGGGTCATGCGGGCAATCAGCACGACCACGGCAGCCTTGGTCGCTTTCATCCGGGCAATGCCATAGCCGGCAGGCACACCGATCAGGAGAGCGAGCCCGGTTGCCGCGCCGGTCACGATCACGCTGTTGAGGAAGAAGAGGCCGAACCGGTTCGTTTCAAAGACGCCCGTATAATTCTTCCATGCGAACCTCTCGGGGATCAGGATCGGTGGATAGGCGGCATTATCGACCTCGAATTTGAGCGAGAGCGAGATCATCCAGAGAAAGAACAGGATGGCCGGCGAAACCAGCACGAGACCAACGAACAGCAGGCCGAGAGTGTCGGCGACTTTGCGGAGGTTCATGCGCCCCCCTGAATGTCGGTCCACTTCGTGCGCTGACGAAGATGGAGCATCAGAAGGGACAGGGCGATGACAATGGCGAAGAACACGACCGCAATCGCCGATCCATAACCCACATCGTAATAGGCGAAGGCAACGCTGTAGAGATAGAGGTTGATCGTCTCTGATGCCGTACCAGGCCCGCCCTGCGTGATGGCATAGATGATATCGAAGCTTTTCAGCGCATCGATAGTTCTGATGATCACGGCCACCATGAGAAACGGAGCGATCATCGGCAGCGTAATGTAGCGGAAGCGCTGCAGAATGTTTGCTCCGTCGATGGCAGCGCTTTCATAAGGCTCGGTCGGAATGGCCGCGAGCCCGCCAAGAACGATCAGCATGACGAGCGGCGTCCATTGCCAAGTCTCGACCAGAACCAGCGACGGGATGACCGTCGAGGGATTGAAGACCCAGGCCTGAGGTCCAATGCCGACCAGAGACAGCAGGTAGTTCAGCACCCCCAGCTGCGGGTGGAACATCATCGTCCATACCAGGGCGATAGCAACGGGCGTTGCCATCATCGGCATGACGAACAAGCCGCGCAGGATGCCTCGAAACGGCATGCGGGAGTTGAAGATCAAAGCCGCCAGGGTTCCGAAGATCAGCGGTAGGATCACGGCCAGAAACGTATAGACGAGTGTATGGCCGACCGAGGTCAGGAATCTCTCGTCCGACACAAGGCGCATGTAGTTGGACAAGCCGGTGAAACTCCGGGCTCCACCAACCGTCCATTCATGCAGGCTCATCCATACCGTGAAGACCCACGGGAACACGATCACCGATCCCACGACCGCTACGGCGGGAACGACAAAGGGCCAGTAGGAGCTTTTTGGGCGAGCGCCCGTGGCGGGCGCTGCCTCCGTTAGCGAAGTGACTTGGCGCTCAGCGATGGTGGCCATGGACATGCTCTACCATGCCAGTCTTCTCCCGTACCGCTCGCATCAAGCCTTCTCGCTACGCTCAAGGATGGGCTTGAACTGCTCCGTCGCCTTTTTCATCTCGGTTGCCGGATCCCCTCCCCCTAGAAGATTCGTCAGGCCGATGCCGATGACATCGCGGAACTCCGTCACCGGTTGGATGACAGGAAGACCAAGTTTGCTGATCTTGCCGGATTCCACCACCGCATCGATCCAGGCCGGCGGCATCTTCACGCCCTTGCGGGTCTCAGGATCGTTGAGAATCGACTGGCGGAACGGAACGCCACCGCCCGCCTGCAGCAGGCGCGCACCCATCAGCTTCGAGACGGCCCACTGGCAATAGAGATAGGCCGCCTCCTTGTTCTTACTGGCGGCGGTCACGCCGATGCCGTCGCCAAACGTCGCCGAGGCCTGCGCCTTCGGTCCACGCGGCATGACGCCATAACCGACCTTTCCGACAACCCTCGACTTCTCTGGATCCTCTAGCGGTGGCGCAAAGCCGACGCCATCGAGCCACATGCCGATCTTGCCCTGCAGGAAGGCCGATTGGCATTCCGACCAGTTGAACCCAGCGACACCCTGCGGAGCAGCCTTGGTGAGGAGGCGCTGATAGAGCTTCGCTGCCTCGATGGCTTCAGGTGAGTCCGTCATCAAATTGCCGTTGGCATCGACAGGGTCGATGCCGTAGCCGAGCAGGAAACTCGTCCAGACGGGAACATTGGCATTCTTCAGACCACGGGCGACGAAGCCGTAAGTCCCCTCCTTCGGATCGGTCAGCGCTTCGGCCACCTTCACCATCTCGTCGAAGGTCTGCGGATAGGCGAGCCCCTTCTTCGCAAAGAGGTCCTTGTTCCAGTACACCATCCAATAATCGACCGAGAACGGCAGCGACAGCATCTGGCCCTGCGGGTTCTTCGCATAGAGCAGGCCGGCCTGTGAGAAGTCACTTTCGGTGAAGCTCGACTCCGTCAGTTCTGGATTCTTCATGAATGCGCTGAGATCGGCCAGCCAGTTGGCCTTCTCAAACTGGCGCTTCTGAACGTGATAGCTGATATGAACCACGTCGAAGCTCGGGCTTCCCGAGTTCAACTCGATGACGGCCTTCTGCCGCTGCTGCTGCTCCGGCGTCTGCTCTGACGAAACCTGGATGCCCGTCAGATCGGTAAATTCCTTCTCGTATTTCTGCAGAATCTCACCGCGCGGGCTCTTGACGAGGTTTACCCCGATCTTCGTGCCGGCATATTTTTTCCAGTTCACGTTCGCGAAGGCGGGCGTCGCGCCGCCGAGACCGTATGCGGCAGCCGCCGCGGTGCTTGCGAGAAATGTACGACGCGTAACTGATCCGACTGTTGCAGCCATTGTCCGTTTCCTCCGTGATTCAATGTAACGGTCCCTTCGGACTCATTTTCAGTGCTTGCAAGTGATTAAGCACCATGTAACATGTTAGTGTCAACACAGCACTTGTTCGGCCTGAAGCCGAAGCTGTTACTGGAGGCTATCTTGTCGCTCAGCTTTGGCATCAGTCCCGCCCTCGTCACCCCCTTTGTGAACGGAAAGATAGATACCCATCGCTTGGCCGCTCATGCCAAGGAATGCCTTACCCGCGGCTGCCGGACGGCAACCCTCTTTGGAACGACTGGCGAAGGCCCCTCCGTCGGCGCAATGGAGCGGGAGCGCGTCGCGAACGAAATCATTGGTTTCGGCATTCCGGCGGAAAAATTGGTGGAAGGCGTGATCGCCTGCTCGCCGGAGGAGGCCGCCTACAGCACGAGCCAAGCCCTGCGCCGCGGTGCCCATGCTGTCCTGCTGGCGCCGCCCTTCTACTTCCGCCCTGCCCCGGACGAGGCTGTATTTGACTGGTATTCCGCCGTGTTCGAGGCCGTCGGCAGCAATCTTCGCGATATCATTCTCTATCACATTCCCGGTATGACCGGCGTGCCCCTCTCCCACACGGTCATATCGCGGTTGAAAGATCGCTATCCCGGCGCCCTCCTAGGTGTCAAAGACAGTGCGTGCAATGCCGAAGCGACCTTCGCGCTGATCAAGGCCTTTCCCGACCTCGACATCCTTGTCGGCGATGAAACCTATCTCGGTCGGGCCTGTGCGGCCGGTGCCGCCGGATCCATCTGCGGAGTGGCCAACATTCTGCCGGAGGCGGTGATTGCTTTGGCAGAGAGCGGTCAAGACGATCCTCGCATCGTCGCCTTGGTGCAGGAGATCGTGCGCCATCCCGTCATCCCCATGGTGAAGGCGCTGGTGGCACATGTGCGCAAAGATCCGGTTTGGGCTGCGGCAAGGCCTCCGCTTCCGACATTGGATGAACAAGCTGCGGCACGGGCCGTTTCCTTGCTCGAACCGTTCGGGAAAGTCGTCAAGGCTGTCGCATGAGCATGGCTCGCCAAGCGCCCCGCTCGGAACTCAAGCTGCGTGAACGGGCCTATGACGTCTTCACCGAACAATTGTTGCGCAGTGAGATCAAGCCTGGTCAGTTCGTGACCCAGCGGGAATTGGTAGCTCTTACAGGTCACCCCCTCGGTGCGATCCGTGAACTGATTCCGCGGCTGGAAGCGGAAGGATTGATCGTGACCGTCCCACAGCGCGGATTGCAGATCCTGCCCCTCGACATCGCGTTGATTCGAAACGCATTCCAGTTTCGGCTCATCCTCGAGCGTGAGGCTATTGCTTCTTTCAGTCAGACCGCAAGTGATGCCGCAATTGAGCGGATCGAAGCCGCACACCAGGCCATTGTTACATCCGCGCAAAGCGGACTGACCGAGAAACTCGTCGCCGAGGCTCAGCAGGTGGACCGAAAGTTCCACGAGACGGTCATCGACGATCTCAATAACGACATCATCTCGAAGGCTTATCGGGTGAACTGGATCAAGGTCCGTCTCATTCGGCAGAACGAGACGAGTCTCGACGAGGAGCTCGTGATCCCGGTGATGCGTGAGCACCTTGCCATCATTGCGGCCATGAAGCAGCGGGATACCTCAGCCGCCGTGCAGGCTGCAGTCGCTCACATTATGAACGCCCGGGCGCGGGCACTCAGGCTTGAGTAAGCCATGAACCGAAAGCCGGTGATCTGCCTCGGATGCGCTTTCTGGGATACCATCTTCAAGATTGATCGAATCCCGAGCCATGGAACCAAGGTCCTGCCGGAAAGAGCCGTTCAGGCAGCCTCCGGAATGGCGACGGCCGCCGCAGCCACAATCGCCCGCCTTGGTGGCAATGTTGAGCTCTGGGCACGCATAGGCGACGATCCCACCGGCGACAGCTTTCTGCGCGATTTGTCCCGTGAGGCCGTGCGCATCGACCGGATCCGCAGGATCCAGGGCGCTCGTACCGCTTTCTCGACCATTCTCGTCGACAGCGCCGGCGAAAGACTGGTGGTGCCATATACCGACCCGTCGCTCGATCCCGATCCAAGCTGGCTCCCGCTTCACGACGTGGCAAAGGCTACTGCCATACTCGTCGACATGCGTTGGATCGAAGGCACAAAGGCCATCCTTGCGGAGGCGCGCCGTCGCGGCGTTCCGACCATCCTTGATGCTGATGTCGCGCCTCCCGAAGCACTCCAGGAAATGATCGCTCTTGCAGACCACGTTCTGTTTTCCGAGCCTGCCCTGCTCTCCCTCGCCGCCAGCGCCTCGCCCAAGGAGGCATTGATGGAGGTTGCGGCAGGCCTTGACGCAGACATTGTCGGAGTGACCCTCGGCGCGGCAGGGGCGTTGATATGGCAGCGCGAGCCTGCGGCGAGCACACTATATGAGTTTCCCTCAATACCCATTCGTGCCGTAGACACCTTGAACGCCGGCGACGTCTGGCACGGCACATATGTCTATGGCCTCGTCAACAATTGGGGTCTGTCACAGACCATCCAGATGGCCAACGTTGCGGCGGCCATGAAGTGCGAGCATTTCGGGGGACGCCTCGGCTCGCCTCGACTTTCGGAACTTCTGGAGCGGAGCCGCGCGTACCATTCAGAGGTTATCGAGAAAGGGCTTTAGACGGTCCATCGATCCCTTTCCGAATCTGGAAAGGGATCGACATTGGGCCTGCCTTAGATGATGTAGAAGTCCTTCTCAGTCATCTTCAGATTCTTGGACAGGTTGGCGAAGGCAATTTGTGCCTTCGATCCGGACCCGTCGCTATCGTAGTAGAGGACGCCCTTCTTGCTGTCATAGATGATGCGGTTTTCCCTGTCGGCCGCCTTCGAGCCTATATGGAAGGCATCCGCGTCCAGCCAACCGCGACCACCAACTTTCTTGAAGATTGCGTTTTCAAGCCGAATGGTGTCCGGACCGACGTTGAAGTTCTTGATCGTGTCCACCTCGCCCTTCCCAAGCCGCGTGTTGAACACAAACACGTCGTTCCCGTAATTGTCGTCGAGGACGTCCGAGCCAAGCCCGCCGTAGATCACATCGTCGCCGAAGCCGCCAAGGATGCGGTCGCGGCCATCGCTTCCCATCAAGGTATCGTTGCCCGAACCGCCGGAGAGGGTGTCGTTTCCAGCGCCGCCATCGAGACGGTCCTTGCCGGAGGAGCCGGTCAGATAGTCGCGCCCGGCTCGTCCGTAGATCTTGTCGTTCCCGGACGAGCCGTGGAGGCGATCCAGGCCATTGCCGCCATAAAGAGTGTCGTTGCCGCTCTGCCCATAGAGGCGGCTACCCTGGTCAGTAGCACGGAGAGAGTTGTTAAGGCTGTTGCCGTAGCCGACGAAGGCATCTCCCGAGAGGGTGAGGCTTTCGACATTGGCTGCTAGGCGATAATTCACCGATGCAAGAACCGTGTCGGTGCCGGCTTTGCCAAGCTCCACGACGCGATCGCCCGTATCGTCCACGATGTATGTGTCATGTCCCAGGCCACCAATCAGCACGTCGGCTCCCGCTCCGCCATCAAGGTGATCATGATCGTCATCACCCTCGAGGCGGTCGATGCCGGCACCGCCGAACAGGAAGTCGTTACCCACACCGCCGGAAACGGTGTCATTGCCATCATCGCCATAGAGCCAGTCATTGCCTTCATGGGATCCGACATAGTCGTCGCCCGCTCCGCCATGAAGCGTGTCGTCATCAGCGCCAAGCACGATGAACTGGCTCGAACCGTCGCCGTAGACCATCTGCGAACCGGCGCCTCCTGTGACCTGCACATTTCCGATGATCGTCGCGAAGGCGATGTTCTGGAGCTCGATGACCGTTCCGGCGGCAAGATCACGAGCGTCGATCACAAGCGCTGTGGCCGGTGCATTCGCATCGTTGCTGCCACTGATGACGAGCGGAACACCAGAGGTGGTGCCGCTCTGGGTTGCAATGATGCTCTGCATGAGGAGCGGCCTGTCCGTCGGAAGGCCTGCGAGAAAACCCGCTCCGCCACTGGTCAGAGTTCCCTGGTCATCCGAGCCTGCAGGTGTGTGGGACTGGATCGCATGGATCAGGTCGTCGAGCGAGGAGTCGGCCGTTTGCGGCGCAGAGAGGCCCGTGACCGTCAGGCCGATACCAACGCCGAGCTGGGCGGCCAGCACGTTCCGCCCACCGACGCTCACCAGCGGGATGTCGGCGTATTGCCCATCCCCATCCGTCTCGCCTCTGCCGCCGGTTACGACAGGGATCGTGACCACTTGCGAGGACGTGCCGTCGCCGTTGTCAATCTCTGTCCGAACCACGTCCACGCCGTCGATCACGTCGGCGTCCTTAGTGCCGCTGACCGCGATGGTGACGACCCGTTCGGTCTCGTCTGATGATTTCACGGTGAAGGTGTCATGCTTCACCTCGCCCTCCTGCAGTGCCTGAACGACGCTAAGGGCATTATTGAGCACGTAGGTCCAAGCGCTCGTCAGATGGTCGAACGAGAAGGTCCCGTAAGTCCCCTGCACGTCAGCCATTGGAAGGAACGCATTCTCGCCTGCATCCACATCCGTCACCGTCAGCACGCCGGAAGCAGTCGTGACAGCGTCTTCTTTGACGGATCCGCCGAGCTCGCCGCCGATAACCGCCACGTCGTTCGCCGCGGTCACGTCGATGCGCATCTCATAGGCGATGGATGTGTTGCTGCCTCCGTTCGCCGTGCCTCCACTGTCCTTCACCCGGAACGTGAAGCCGCTGTACTGGGATCCCGCCCCGTGTTCATTGGCGCCGGGCGTGAAAACCAGCTTGCCAATATCGGCAAAATCGATTTCCTGCCCTGCAGTGATTGCGATGCTGTCAAAGGTCAGGATACCCCGGGTCGGCAGGGACTCGATCACGATGGACAGGATCGCATGTGGCGCCGGAGCATCGATCGGATCGGCGAATGTGAAATCCCCGACCTTGAACGTGTACGAAGTGTCCTCGATCAGAGTAACGGTGCCATTGGCCGATGTCGGGGGATCGTTGACCGGTGCGAATATGATATCAAATTCATCCTCATCGGTTAGGGCGCCGCCGAGTTCCGTGCTCCCACCGTCATTAATGACCACATGTACTTTGACCGTACCATTGAAGTCAGTCGCCGCCGTGAAGCCGACGCCTGAAGCGGCAATGTAGGCATTGATATCCGAGGCCGTGCCCGTAAGGGTCACGGTGCCGGTTTCATTGCCGGCGATCGTCAAACCGCTGCCCGGATTCGCATGCAGGGTGCCACTCGCAACGGTCAGAGTGACCGTGACGAAGCCCGGGCCTGAATCGGGATCGGCGATCGAGATACCGGTCAGGCTGACGGGCATGTCCTCATTGGCCTGGACGGAAGCCGGCACGGTCACGACAGGTGCGTCATTCTTCGGCGCGACAAAGACCTTCAGGACGTCCGACAAGGGGCTGAACGAGGAAGAACCGCCAGACGAACTGGCGTCGATGGTTTCCCCATCTGTGCCCTGGGTCATATCCCACGCCTTAAAGGACAAACCATTGGTCACGGTGCCGTTGTAACCTGAGTTCGGCTGGAAGTAGATCCTTCCGCCATCACCGGCAATGAGGCGCGCTGCGCTGCCGGAGACGCTGCCCAGGCCCTGCCATGTGGTGCCGTTATCCGTCGAGTACCACCACACCCCGGCCGCATTGTCCGCGCCGGTGATGACAATGCCGAAACTCGTGGTCCCGTCTGCGTCGGTGACGGTGCCAAGCAGGTCCAATACGGTCATGCCAACCTGACCTGACGGCGCACCGGCTCCCTCTGCGGTGTTCATGGTGGGATTCGTGACCGGCCGCGAGGGAGCATCGTTGACAGGCGTGACATCGAGAGTGATCGTGCCATCCGCCGGGCCTGTGCCCGCAACATCCCGGATCCGCGTCGTGATCGTGACATCCTGGTCCCAGTTGGCCGCAGGTGTGAAGGCCACGGCGGCGAGCGCAGCGTTGACGTCGTTCACAGATCCGGCAACGGTCCAAACGCCTGTCGCAGCATTGTAGGTCGCAGTTGCGGAGCCGAAGGTGCCCGTGGACAGACTGCCTGCTGCCGGTTGCTCAGGGTGAGGGTCGCCGTGATAGTGTCGCCGGTATCCACATCGGTGGCCACGATGTTATCCAACGCGACGCTGGCACCAGGGACCTCCGTGTAGCTCTTGCCCTGAACCAGATTGATTGCGGTCGGCGCATCGTTGGCTGCTGCGACGTCGATCGTGATGGTACCGTTGGCAGGGCCGGCACCGGCAGCGTCTCGGATCTGGGTCGAGATGGAAACAGGTTGGTCCCAGTTGGGAGCCGGGTTGAAGGTGACTGCGGCCAGGGCCGCGTTGACGTCGCTGATGGATCCGCTCACGGTCCATACACCTGTTGCGGCGTCATAGGTCGACGTGGCCGCGCCGAAGGTCCCGGTCGACAGCACGCCCGCCTGGGTCTGGTCGAGGGTGAGCGTCGCGGTAACCGTATCGCCCACGTCGACATCTGTCACGACGATGTCGTCCAGAGGAATTGCTCCACCGTCCTCCGTGCCGCTTATGGATTGCGTCAGGTTCGTGGCCGTCGCTGCGTCGTTAACGCCCTCGACGGTAAAAGTCGTCGTGGCGGTGTCAGAGCGTCCAGTCGAGTCCGTCACCGTGTATTGGAAGGATGTGGTGTGCGTTTGCCCTGCCCTTAGATCGGCGAAGTCGCCTCCATCAGAAAACTGCAGAGTACCATTCGCATTCAGCAGAGCGCGCCCGTCGCCGGCTAGATCGACCCATTGGCCGACACCGGCCGCGTCCCCGTTGATCGCAGTAATCGTCTGCATATCAACGACACCGAGCGGGCCTCCATTATCGAGGTCTGTGTCGTTCGTAAGAACGCTCTTGCCCGCCAACAGAACACCCGCCTTGGCGTTGAAGGCATCGTTGACGGCATCGGGCGCGTCCTCAAGCTTGTTGTCATAGAAGACCGTCTGGTTGACATTCGTTCCGGGCTGGAACCCCATGAAGTACCAGTCAAGATCCAAGGTCTTTGTCCCGACATCATAAGTCGGGGCATAAACCATGTTGACGCCGCTCATCGAGCCTTGCTGAGTAATCGTCCCCGGAGCCACGCCCGCTGGCGCCAAACCTTCGATAGTGATGTTGAAGCCGGCGGCCTGAGCCGTTCCTTGGAATTGGGCGAAGACCTGATTGCCGGAAATGTCGACAGTGACGGTGCCGCTCAAAAGGCCGTTCGGCCCTTGAACCGGTTCCATTGTGCCGTTCCCGTCCGTATCTGACAGGATCCGTGCGGAGATCGGCACGACCAACTCGGCCCCTCGCCCACGAGCACAGATGTGAACTTGTATGGAGGCGCATTTTCGAAAAACCCCTGTAATGTCAGGGTTATCGTTACTTGGATTCCTTCGAGGATGCCTGCCATGTCATGCCCCCTGGCCAAGCCAAGGTCTGGAGCCTGGGATGACCGTGTCGTCACGCGACACTATTGATCGTTATCGTTGAGATGCTCGGCAGTCCCTTGCGGTAGGCTGCTGTCGCGAGGGCAGTAATAAGAATCGCTGCCTATCCGTCGAGTGCTTTTACTGCGTATCTATATTTTGTTAACCATTGTTACTTTACGGCAACATAGATACTAAAAGTTGAACTCGGCCTCCACTTCGAACGACCCATGCGATCGGGGTTTTGAGCTTAGTCGCAACATGAACGAATGGGGCAAGTGGAGATATTATCCCCGGCGAGCGTAGCGAGGGAAGGGAATCCACTCACATGCGCAGCGCTATGGATTCCCTTCCCCTCCCCTCCGCTGCGCTCTGGCCGGGAATGACACCTGGATACCGGATGTTTCTAATCTACCGACGTCAGCGCCTGCGCTAGATCGTCTAGATGCTCAATGCCTATGAAGACGCCGATGCAGTCGCGAGTTCCTTTAGAAACTTTCAGTCGCCTCTGCTCGAGCACACATTCGGTCTATTCGCGGAGAGTGCAACAGCGGACTTCAAGACCGAGTAATTTCTACCGAAATAAGTCTGCGCTTCAGTTCTTCAAACCGAGGGCATGATGTTGTTTCTGTGTTCAAGCTCGACGAGCAGCCCGCTGTGATCGAGATCGCCTGCATTCGCGATGAGACCTCGGAACAAATCGGCGGTCAGCGCGGTATAGGGCAGAGCATTCAAGTCGATCCGCTCTGCAGCATCCAACGCGTTGTCGAGATCCTTGAGATGCGTGACCGAGCGGCCTTTCGTGACGAAATCGCGCTCGACCATGCGCTGACCGTGGAGTTCGAGAACGCGGCTTTCGGCGAATCCTCCACGAAGAGCCTCTCGGACCTTGGCCGGATCGGCACCGCCGCGCTGAGCCAGCAGAAGCGCCTCGGCAACGGCACCAATGGTCACGCCGACGATGATCTGATTGGCGAGTTTCGCGAGCTGCCCTGCCCCGTGCGGCCCCACATGAACGGGTCTGCCCATGATTTTCAGGATCGGCTCGATGCGATCGAAAATCTCGGCCTCGCCGCCGGCCATAATTGCCAGTGTCCCCTGCTCGGCTCCAACCGTTCCACCGGAGACGGGCGCATCGATGTGATGGATGCCTCGCTCCTGAAGATGCTTCGCATGCTCCTGTGCCTCGGCGGGCTTGATGGAGCTCATATCGACAAGAACGGCGCCTGGCTTTAGGGCTTCCGCCACACCTTGCGAGAAGAGCACGTCCGTGACGATCTTGCCGTTTTCCAGCATGAGGATGGCGACATCGGCGTTCCTCACCGCTTCGGACGCCGTATCCACGACGCAGGCACCAAATTCAGAAAGCGCTTCAGCCTTCTCGCGTGACCGATTCCAGACCTTCAACGGATATCCGGCATCGAGCAACCGCTTCGCCTGGCGTGATCCCATGAGACCGATGCCAAGGAACGCCACATTGGCAGAAGTGGATGCCGCCATCGGAAACTCCTTCAAGGTGGCCTGCCTGAATCATCGAGCAGGCCTTTCGAACATTAGACTTAAGCAACCGCGGATGAAGTCTTGGGCTTCACCAGTCGGCTGAGCACGGTGCTCAGGAGCGGCCCGAGGGCAAGCGCAATGCCGATCACCATGAGCGTCGCGACAAGCCCGTTCGACCAGAAGATCGTGAGCGATCCTCGCGACATGATCATGGACTGCCGGAACGCATCCTCTGCCTTGTCGCCGAGCACCATCGCCAGCACGAGCGGCGCAATCGGATAATCCAGCTTCTTGAACAGATAACCCATCACGCCGAAGGCCAGTGCCAGCCAGAGATCGAACGGACGACCCGCAACCGTGTAGGCGCCGATGAAGCACACGACCACGATCACCGGGCCGATGATGGCAAAGGGAATGCGCAGGATCGAGGCGAAGAGCGGAATGGTCGCGAGTACCATGAGCACGGCGACGATGTTGCCAAGATACATGCTGGCAATCAGGCCCCAGACGAAATCCGGCCGTTCGATGAACAACATCGGGCCCGGGTTGAGGCCCCAGATCATCAGACCGCCCATCATGACGGCTGCAGTCGCGGAACCGGGAACGCCAAGGGCGAGCATCGGCAGGATGGCGCTGCTTCCGGCAGCATGGTCCGCCGTCTCCGGAGCCACGACACCCTCAGGTTCGCCCTGTCCGAAACCGTCCTTGCGGCGGGAGAGGCGCTTGGCGAGACCATAGCTCATGAAGGATGCAGCAGTAGGCCCACCGGGGGTAATGCCCATCCAGCATCCGATGGCGCTGCTGCGCAGCAGCGTCACCCAGTAGCGCGGCAGCGTCGCGATGGTCTTGAAGACGTCGCGTACCTTGACACGGGCCCGGATGCCCTCGAAGCGCAGCCCCTCCTCCATGGTGAGCATGAGCTCGCCGATGCCGAACAGTCCGATCACCGCGATAAGGAAGCTGATGCCGGACAGAAGCTCATTGAACCCGTAGGTCAGGCGCAAGCCGCCCGATACCGTGTCCATGCCGACCGCCGCAAAGGCGAAGCCGAGGCCCATGGAGACGACGGTCTTGAATGGAGATGCGGCGCCAAGTCCGATAAAGCTGGCGAATGCCAGGAAATAGACAGCGAAATATTCCGGCGAGCTGAAACGGAGGGCGAACTTGGCCACCCAGGTCGACAGCACGGTAATCAGGATCACGCCCACCAGAGCGCCGAAGCCGGCCGACAGGAATGCGAGCGTCAGCGCCTGCGTCGCTTGTCCCTGCCTGGCCATGGGATACCCGTCGAAGGTCGTCGCGACGGATGATGGCTCACCTGGGATGTTGAAGAGAATCGAAGTCGTCGATCCGCCGAAGAGCGCTCCCCAATACATGCTGGTGAGCAGAATGATCGCCGCAACCGGGTCCATGGTGAAGGTCAGGGGCAGCAGCAGCGAAACGCCATTGGGCGCACCGAGGCCCGGCAGAACGCCGACGAGAATGCCCAGCAGGACACCGACCATCATCAGCATGACGTGATAGGTTGTCAGCGCGACGCCAAAGCCATGAAGGAGTGATGCGAAATTTTCCACGACCTGTCTCCGTCAGGATTGGAGG
>KI912010.1:10562-14243 GCA_000517005.1 Microvirga lupini | reverse complement strand
GTAGAGGCCCAGAGCGGCTTCGAGCGGACCCTTCAGAAGAGGAACCTGGAAGGCGACCTCGAGTACGAAATAGAAGATCACGGCCGCGGCGATGCCCGAAGCAACGGATATGACGAGCCGGTACTTGCCCTGCGCCCACATGACGAAAGCGAGATAGAGCGCCGTCGCCACGTAGAGACCGAGGAGACGCGCCACCACCACGAAGGCAAGCATCGGCAGGAAGAACGATGCCACCCGCTTGGCCTCTTCCTTATGAAGGAAGACCGATTGCAGTCCGTGTCTGCCAATGGTTGCCTGGATCAACGTGCCGATACTGGCAGCGACGACTAGCAGGCCGATATAGAATGGAAACGCTCCGGGCTCCGGTCCTGCATCTCCCCAGCCGATCCCGAATTCCAGAGCGCCGACTACTGCGGCAAGTCCCAAACCTGCCGTCAGCGTCGCAGTTCCGATCTCAGCCGTATAACGAGAAATCATGACTTCCGTCCCGGTCCAATGAGTACTGCATAGAATAGAGGCTGGCGGAGCTTTCCTCCGCCAGCCATGAGATCGTAGCAGTTAGCGAACGATCCAACCTTCTCCCTCAAAGACCTTGCGATTCTTGGCATCGTCCGATGCGATAAAGCTCTTCAGGTCCTGACCGGCCAGGAAGCGATCGGTCTGAGAGGTGCGCTCAATATATTCCTTCCACTCAGGCGTTTCGCTGACCTTCTTGAGGATATCGGCATAGAACGCGACCGCCTCGGCAGGGACACCACCCGGCAGCCAAACCGTGCGCGGCATCTGGAACTGGTCAATCGGGATGCCTGCTTCCTTGCAGGTCGGGATATCCGACCAGCCCATGGTAGCAGTCACCTTGGTCCCGCTCTGCAGGCGCGTCGGACTGAACACGCAGAGCGGCGTGACAGCTCCGGCTTTCCACTGACCGGCATTTTCGTTCGGATTGTTGGTATTGGAGTCGATATGGCCGCCGGCAAGTTGCACGCCGGCTGCGCCGCCGCCTTGGAAGGGAACGTAGATGAACTTGGCGCCCGTCGCGTCCTGGATCATGCTGGTGAGGGTCTGGTCCGTGTCCTTGGACTGACTGCCGCCCATCTTGAAGGTGTCAGGCTTCGCCTTCACTGCTTCGATATAGCTCTTGGCATCCTTGTAGGGAGAATCCGTCTTGACCCAAAGCAGGAACTCGTCAAGGGCCATAGCCGCCACAGGGGTCAGCTCATCGGGCTTGTAGGCCAGCTTCGCCACATAAGGCAGGAGATAGGCGTTGTTCGTGCCGAAAGTGAGCTTGTGGGGATCACCCGCTGCAACCTTCGTATAGATGAAGCCTTCTGCACCGCTGCCACCGCCCTTGTTGGTGACGATGACGGACTGGTCCATCAGCTTGTGCTTGGCGATAATCGACTGCACGACGCGGGCGAAGTTGTCCGTGCCGCCGCCTGGGGATGACGTGACAACGAATTCGACCGGCTTGGTCGGCTTCCAGTCCGCCTGCGCCACGCCGCCGAATGTCACCGCGATGGCGGTGGCGACCAACCATGAAGCTTTTTTTAACATCGTTCTTCCTCCCTGTGTTGTCCTCAACCGATGGCGTCGGTTCTCGGAACTGGCTGTTTAGGAATTGACGGCCGACAATCTGGGCTGCTCAGTCTCAGATCGGCGGGACCTCACCTCGGCGCCCATGCGAATGGCAAGTGAGAGCGCCTCGCGGCTGGCGCCGAGATTGGCAATGCCCCGACCTGCGATCTCGTAGGCCGTACCATGGGCAGGCGTGCAGATCGGAAATTCGAAACCGCCTATCAGCGTCACGCCACGGTCGAAGCCCATCAGCTTCATCGCGATTTGCCCCTGATCGTGGTACATGGTGAGAACGGCATCGAAATCGCCGTTCTTGGCACGCAGGAAGACGGTGTCCGACGGGAACGGACCTTCCACGGTAAAGCCCTGGGCCTTGGCCTGACGAACGGCCGGTTCGATGACGTCAATCTCCTCGGTACCAAAGTTGCCGCCGTCACCCGCATGCGGATTGAGGCCGGCAACCGCGATGCGCGGTGGATTGAAACCCGCGGCGCGCATGCACTGATCCGCCAATGTCAGCGACCGCAGGATCGATTTTTCGGAAATGGCGGAGGCCACCTGCGACAGCGGGATATGCGATGTGACGCGGGCGTTCCAGGTCCTTTCCAGAACGTTGAACTCGCTTGCGGCCGCTGATGTCTTGAGAACATCGCGCACGAAGCGGATCTCGTCGTCATATCCTTCATAGGCCAGACGCATGGCCTTCTTGTTGAAGGGCGTGAAGAACACCGCATCCGCGCGACCCGACTGGGCCAGCAGCAGAGCACGCCGGAAGTTTTCGGTCGCGAAGACGCCGCCTTCGAGCGTGGCCGTGGCCGGAACGATCTGGTCAGGACTGAGATTCTTGAGATCGACGAAGACGGGACGAGTTGAGCGCTCCGGAATCGCCTGCTCAGACGTCACGACGTCCACATCAACGCCGACGCCTGCAACCTTGGCACCCTGCTCCAGAATGCGAAGATCGCCGAAGATCACGAGGCTTGCACCGGAACGGAACTCATCGGATGCGATGAGCTTGGCGGCCAGCTCGGGGCTGATACCTGCCGGGTCGCCCATGGCGAACGCAACAGTCGGCTTTGCTGACGGGGTCGATAACGATTGAGCGCTCACGGCAACCTCTTCTCGGGATAACGCAAGGACAGTAGCAGCCCTAAATTTCGTACACAAGTATGCTGCATACAGAATTTTGTTTGCGAGGATTCAGGAAAAAGTTGTATAGAGGGATCAATCACCGTCAGGATTTGTGAAAAGACGGCAAAGATGGAACGAGCCATGGCATCTGAGGGAGCAGCTCTGCTGATCGACGAGTTCGATTCGCGCGGTCCGATCGTCCGCCCCACCCTTCACGATGCCATCGTGGCGCGCGTGCGCGACATGATCATCGAGGGCGAGCTTGCTCCGGGGACCCGGCTCCACGAGGGCAATCTCGGCAAGATGCTGGGCGTTTCCCGGACGCCGCTGCGGGAGGCCCTCAAGTTTCTCGTCAGCGAGGGATTGCTGGAGCTATCACCCGGACGGGGCGCGGTGGTCCGGCAGTTTTCCGCCAAGGACGTCCACGACAGCCTGATCGTGCTGGGCAATCTTGAGGGTCTTGCAGGGCGATTGGCCTGTGAGAGCGCCACGGATGCTGAAATCCGGGAGGTCAGGCAACTGCACGACCGTATGATGGACATGTACGAGAAGCGGGACCGCTTGCCCTATTTCAAGCTGAATCAGAGCATCCATTCGGCCATTCTCCGCCTCTCCAAGAACGAGGCCCTGGTCTCGGTTCACAGCGTTCTCCAGGCGCGCCTGAAGCGCATTCGCTACATCGGCAACGAAGGACCGGAAAAATGGGCCGGCGCTGTGGCCGATCATATTGAGATGATCGAGGCTCTGGAGGCGCGGGACGCCGATCGCCTCTCGAAGATCCTGACCGCTCACATGGAAAAAACCTGGGAGCGCGTCAGGAACGCGATCTGAAAGCTGCTACCACTTAGCTTCCTTTTCCAACTCCAAGCTTAAAGGCCTCCACATGAGCGATGAGAGCCGGCTTCGTGAGATGATCTGCCTTTTCGGGCGCTCTCTGTTCGAGCGCGGTCTAACGGCAGGATCGTCTGGCAACAT
>KI912010.1:3122-10462 GCA_000517005.1 Microvirga lupini | reverse complement strand
CCGATTGAGCGACGGAGGCTGGCTGACGACGCCGACGAACAGCTCCCTCGGCTTTCTCGATCCGGCCCGCCTGAGCAAGCTAGATGCCGAGGGCTGTCTCCTCTCGGGCGATGCGCCGACGAAGGAATGGCCTCTGCATACAGCTCTTTACGCGACCCGCAAGGATGCGGGCGCCATCGTCCATCTGCACTCCACCCATTCCGTCGCCGTCTCGATGCTGCCCGATATCGACCCTGCCAATGCCTTACCGCCGATGACGGCTTATTATGTCATGCGGGTCGGGCGTACGGCACTCGTCCCTTACTATCGACCGGGGGATGCCGCTGTAGCGGATGCGATCCGTGGGCTCGCAGGACAATACAGCGCCGTTCTTCTGGCCAATCACGGTCCCGTGGTGGCTGGCAAGGATCTGGAAGCTGCTGTCTATGCTACAGAGGAACTGGAGGAGACCGCCAAGCTGCGCCTTCTTCTCCACGGCCTCAACCCTCGCCTGCTGACCCGTGCGCAGGTTCGGGATCTGGTGACACATTTCAAGCTGGACGAGGCGATTGCGGAAGAATCTCCCGACAGTGCCCAGGAATGCTGTTCGACTCCTCATCACCATTCACACAAGTGCGGATGAACCGATGCCCCGTTTTTCGGCCAATCTTGGCTTTCTCTTTACCGAGCATCCTGAAATCGAACGGGTCGCGGCTGCCGCCGCAGCAGGCTTCAAAGCCGTCGAAATGCACTGGCCCTATCAGGTGCCTGCTGCGGAGATGCGCAGCGCCCTGAGTCGAAGCTAAGTCACCATGCTTGGATTGAACACGCCAGTCGGGAATGCTGCGGCAGGCGATTTCGGGCTTGGAGCCCTGCCGGGTCGCGAGAGCGAGTTTCAGCAGGCCCTCGATCAGGCCGTTTCCTACGGCCATGCCATCGACGCAACGGCCGTTCACTGCATGTCCGGCCTGGTCACGGCCGATACCGCTTCGGCCGCCGAACGGACATTCGTGGCGAATCTGAAACTTGCCGCCGACAAGGCTGCCCAAGCCGGCATGACGGTCCTGATCGAGCCAATCAACCATCGGGACAAGCCGGGATATTTCCTTCACACCATCGAGCAGGCCGCATCGATCATCGATCAGGTCGGCCGCCGGAACGTGAAGATCATGTTCGACTGCTATCATACCCAGATCATGCAGGGCGATCTGACGCGACGGCTCAAGGACTACCTCGATCTGATCGGCCATGTGCAGATCGCCGCGGTCCCGATCAGGGCCGAACCAGATGAGGGCGAAATCGACTACCGCGATATCTGCCGCACCCTTGACCGCCTCGGATATGAAGGCTGGATCGGGGCCGAATACAAGCCTCGCGGAAGGACCGTAGACGGCCTCGGCTGGCTTTCAACCTTCACCCAGGATCAGACCTCCTCAAATGCCCGTGGAGCTGTGGCATGAAGCTCGGATGCATCGCCGATGATTTGACGGGGGCAACGGACCTTGCTCTCATGCTGGCTCGCGAAGGGCTCCGGACCATCCAGACGATTGGCGTGCCGCGAGCGGATCTCGACCTGTCGGGTGCAGATGCCGTCGTCATTGCCCTGAAGTCCAGGACCAATCCTGCACAGGAAGCCATCGAGCAATCGCTGGCTGGGGCGAAGGCTCTTAAAGCGGCCGGTGCGCAGCACCTGTTCTTCAAATATTGCTCGACCTTCGATTCAACGGACGAGGGCAATATCGGTCCGGTTGCCGAAGCGCTTCTCGCCTTCACGGAAAGCGATTTCACCCTCGCCTGCCCTGCCTTTCCAGCCAATGGGCGCACAGTCTACAAGGGTCATCTCTTCGTGAACGGGGTGCCGCTGCATGAAAGCAGCATGAAGGACCATCCGTTGACGCCCATGCGCGATTCCAACCTCGTGCGGGTTCTGCAGCGGCAGACGAAGCTCTCGGTCGGCCTCGTTTCCTATGAGGATGTGGAAGCAGGACTGGACGCCATCCGCACTGCTTTCGAACGCGAAAAGGCAGCAGGACATCAGATTGTCATCGTCGATGCGCTAAGCGACGCGCACCTTCGAGCCATCGGGCTCGCATCCGCCGATCTTCTTCTCATGACCGGTGGATCTGGTGTCGCCATGGGCCTGCCCGCGGCTTATCGGCAGACCGAGCGCTCGACGGCTCCCATCTCCTCGACAGACTTCGATGCCCCTGCGGGCCGCAGCATCATCCTGGCCGGATCGTGCTCCAGCGCGACGAGAGGGCAGGTCAAGGCGGCCCTTGAAGCAGGCATCCCCGCTCTCCGGCTTGATGCACGCGACCTCGCCTCCGGAACCATGACGGCACAGATGGCTCTCGACTGGCTGAAAGCGCAGCCTGCAAACGTACCGGCTCTGATCTACTCTACCGCGACGCCTGAAGAGGTGCAGACGGTTCAGAGCAGGCTTGGCCGCATGAATGCCGGAGAGATCGTCGAGAACACCCTTGCGGAGATCGCAAAAGCGCTTCCCGCCCTCGGTTTCACTCGCCTGATCATCGCCGGCGGCGAAACATCGGGTGCTGTCGTGAATGCGCTCGATGTCGATGCACTTGCGATCGGCCCGGAGATCGACCCGGGTGTTCCGTGGACCCGCTCGCTCGCAGGAAGCGACTTGGCACTCGCACTCAAGTCAGGGAACTTCGGAACTCCAGACTTCTTCCTGAAGGCCGGGAACATGCTTCGATAGGGCTGTAGCCCAAGAGACTTATGCACTCAGCGACACAATAGACCGATGGCGACCGCCCATCGGAAGGGGAGAGATGCGCGATGAACTATCACGACTACTACGCGAAGGCGGATCGCCCCGTCGAAACCTGCGTCGTCGGCACTGGCGGCTTCGGCCAGAGCTTTCTCGCTCAGGCTCAACGCGTCCCCCTGATGAATGCCCGCATTGCCGTCGATCTCACCGCCGAGAGTGCAGCATCGGGATTGAAGGCCGCTGGCATCGATCCGCGCAAGATCCAGATTTGCGAGTCGTCTCGCGACGCGAAGGTCGCATGGGAACGCGGGGATTACATCGCGACCAAGGATCTCGCATTCGTGTCCGATCTTCCCTTCGATGTGATCGTGGAAGCGACCGGGCAGCCGCGAGCGGCGGCCCGCCATGCACTGATCGCAGTGGAAGCCGAAAAGCACCTTGCGCTCGTCACGAAGGAACTCGATAGCGTCGTGGGGCCGGGCCTCAAGGCGCTTGCTGCCGAACGCGGTCGCATCGTCACGACTGTCGACGGCGATCAGCCGAGCCTCCTCATCGGCCTCGCCACCTGGGCCGAGGTCATGGGCTTCCATATCATCGCAGCAGGAAAGTCGAGCGAGTACGACTTCGTCTTCGATCCCGCCTCCCGCCGCCTCGTCAGCAACGAGAGATCCGCGGAAAACGTGGATCTGGAATTCCATTGGGCTCTCGGCGAACGGAACGTCAGCGAGATCCTGGCGGCCAGAAACCATGCCATCACCGGATTTCCGCAGTGGGCCGTTCCGGATCTTTGCGAACTCATCGTCGTTGCGAACGCCACCGGGTTGCAGCCCGACCGTTTCGATCTTCATGCGCCGCTCGCACGCATCAATGAGGTTCCGACGATCTTCTCGCAACGTGACGATGGTGGCATCCTCTTGGGCGACAGGCGTCTCGATGTGTTCCATTGCCTGCGCAAACCCGACGAGATCAGCTTCGCAGGCGGTGTCTTCGTCGTCATCCGCTGCGACGATGCGAAGAGCTGGGAGCTGCTGGCCCAGAAGGGGCACATCGTCAGCAGGACGGGCGCAACCGCCATGGTCTTCCTGCCGCGGCATCTGCTCGGACTCGAGGCCGCCACCAGCATCCTCGACGCCGCAATCCATCAGACATCCGGTTGCGGATCGGACTACCAGCCGCGTTACGACCTGATCGCCGTGGCAACCGAGGACCTGCCAGCCGGCATCGTTCTCTCCATGGGAGGGCACCACCATACGATTGCGGGAGTGACTGCAGAATTCAGACCCGCAGCGCCGCTCGCGGCGGCTGCACCGGCACCCTTCTATCTTGCCGCCGATTGCCGGCTGACGGCGCCGATCTCCAAGGGGCAGGAAATCCGGATGAGCGATCTCGAACTGCCGGAAACCTCGGCGCTGATGACGCTGCGCCGGGAGCAGGATGCGCGCTTCTTCGGACAGCAATCCTAAGAGACGCACCCGGAGCGCATGACCAATGGCCTTTCTCTCCCTTCTGCGGCCTGACCGTTTTACCATTGCTCTCGTGGCAACGGCTATCGCCGCGACGATTCTGCCTGCGACAGGTGCCGCAGCCCCCATTCTCAAGATGGTCATCGTCGGCTCGATCGCGCTCCTGTTCTTTCTCCAGGGGGCCCGTCTTTCACGACAGGCCATCATTCAGGGCGCCATCCACTGGCGCCTCCACCTGATGGTGTTTGCCGCAACCTTTATCCTGTTCCCGGTTCTCGGCTTGCTCACAATGACCTATCTGCAATCCTATCTCGCGCCGGGAATTGCCTTAGGGATCCTTTATCTCTGCCTCCTCCCCTCGACGATCCAGTCTTCGATCACTTTCACGTCGCTTGCTGGCGGAAATGTCGCTGCTGCCGTGTGCAGTGCATCGGCCTCGAATGTCCTGGGAGTCTTTCTCACTCCTCTCCTCATGGGATTTTTCATGCAGATGCAGGGAGGTGTGTCGTTCGAAGCCATCGGCGAGATCGTGCTGCAGATCCTCGTCCCCTTTATCCTTGGGCATCTCATGCGTCCCTGGATCGGAACATGGGTGGAGAAACGCCGGACGCTCACCGGCATCGTTGACCGCGGCGCGATCCTGCTGGTGGTGTATTATGCCTTTGGAGAAGCCGCCATCAACAATCTGTGGCACCAACTCGAGCCGAGGGATATGATCCTCCTCGTTCTCCTCAGCTGCGTCCTTCTTGGTGCGGTTCTCTTTATAACGACCACAGCAAGCCGACTGTTCGGCTTCTCACGACGGGATGAGGTCGCCATTGTGTTCTGCGGCTCTAAGAAGAGCCTCGGCAGCGGCGTGCCTATTGCGAGCATTCTGTTTCCCGCCAGCATGATCGGCGCGATCATCCTGCCCCTGATGCTGTTTCACCAGATTCAGCTCCTGGTTTGTGCGGTCCTGGCGAGAGCCTATGCGGAGCGGACAGAGCGAGAACCGCCGGCAGTGAACTCGGCCAACTAGACTCATTTCCGGAATGCAAACCGGGGCGAGCTCAGGTTGAAATCGGTTCGATGACCAGCTCAAAGGTGACGCAGACCGGATTGTCGTCCCGCACGATCTCACCATCGGAGATGTTGCCCTGCATATCGACCACATCTATGTGCAGGGCCGCCCGTGGTTGGTCGTCGACATTCGCCACCCTGCCCTTACGGATGAGCACCTCCGTTGCATGTGATTCAACACGGGTTCCGTTCGTGAAACGAACCTCGTTCAAACTGCCGATGCCATAGATGTTGGCGGCTTTGACCCCATGTTGTGAGCAGATGGCCTCGATGGCGATGCTGATATCCTCGTTGGGCCGGACTTTCGCCAGCAGCACATGAGGATTGGAGACCTTTGCCGTGTCTTCGGAGACGGCCACCGGCTCGAACAATGTGAAGTTCGTCTCGGCATTCGGCAATGCCTTAAAGGTTGCGGTTCGCGATCCGATCCCGGTCACGTCGATCGGTTCCGCCACGATTGTAGCCGGACCCAGCATATGGCCCATCTGCCGACCATCGCGGGAATTCCAGATCCCGTGGCAGTGGATAAAAAACTTGCCGTCGCGCCAACCGACGATGGCGCAGGCGCGCTCGACTTCGACTGAACCTGCCGGTTTGAATGTTTCGCTGTACCACGCCGCATAAGAATCATCCGGAGACGCTGCCGGCATGACGAACTGGAACGGCTCGCATCGTCCCCCTTTGAATTCCACGAACCCACCGGTGCACCCGAGATCCGCAAATCCTTTGGCAATCGCCGCATCGACGGCCTGACCGGGTTCAAGGGTGAATTGCAGAGGAACGGCTACACCGGCGATGGCTGCCGTGCGCTCTGGAGAGACCGGGCCCGGGTGCTGGATTATTCTTGGTGCCATCCTTAACCTCAGGGCAAATCGTCAGCGAAATTCGGATACGGCGCAGCTCTGACCGCCGTCCACCGGCAGGCAGACGCCTGTGATGAACCTGGCCTCGTCCGACGCCAAGAAGACGGCAGCATTCGCAATGTCCCAGGCCGTTCCCATTTTCCCGAGTGGGACAGCTGCATTGCGTGCGGCCACCATCTCATCGACGGAGACATATTGCCCGGAGATCTGCTTGTAGATCAGCGGAGTATCGATGAGACAAGGCATGATGCAGTTGGCCCGGATGCCTTGTCGGGCATATTGCATGGCCAGGGCAACGGTGGCCTGATTGACCGCTGCCTTGGTTGCGGAATAAGCGAAGTAGGGATAGCCGGTCCAGCGGATTGCTGCGAGCGACGAAATGTTGACGATCACGCCTCCACCCTGGCGCAACATGTGCGGAATGACCGCCTTCGACGTCCGATAGATCGGCCCGATATTGAGATCTAACGCCGCGGCGAACTGCTCCTCGCTCAGCTCAACGGGACCACCCATATGCGTCACCCCGACATTGTTGTGAAGAATGTCGAGCCTGCCGAATTCCGCGACCGCTCGCTCAACCGCGTTTCTTACCGAAGCTATATCCGTGACGTCGGCGGAGATGGCCAGGGCGCGGCCGCCCTCCTTGTTGATGATGGCTGCCGTTTCCTCGGCTGCGGCCTGGACGAGATCGATACAAGCTACGCTCGCTCCCTCCCGTGCGTATGCAACGGCGGCCGCCTTGCCGTTGGCCCAACCCGGGCCCGACGATCCCGCTCCGAACACGATGGCAATCTTGTCCTTCAAACGCTCACCCATGACCAGCACCAAGGGGTTCGGAGGCGGAAACATTCGATGCGGGTTCGAGAATACCGGCAATCGAGAAGCCGCCATCGACACAGATCGTCTGTCCGGTGATGTAGCTGGACTTTCGCTGATCGAGCAGGAAAACGGCTGCTCCGGCAACTTCGTCCGGCGAGCCGTAGCGCCGCTGCGGTACTGTAGTCATCCAGGCAGTGCGCACCTCGGGAGTGTGAACCTCCTGGACGAGCGGCGTCTCAATCGGGCCGGGTGCGATGGCGTTCACACGAATTCCGCAGGAAGCCAACTCCACGGCCATGACTTTCGTCATCGTGATGACGCCGCCCTTCGAAGCACCATAGGCCACGCGCCCCTTGTTGCCCATGACACCGGATACGGACGCAATGTTGACGATGGAGCCGCCTCCCCGCGCCCGCATCAGCT
>KI912010.1:2002-3022 GCA_000517005.1 Microvirga lupini | reverse complement strand
ATGGCCAAACTCGAGCTTATCAAGCGGCTTGAATGTTCGTCCCAAGCGAGTTGGGGCTGCGGTCAAAGAAAAGCCGTCGAAATCCAAGGTACTGTGGCGATGATCACGAGACCGATGATGAGCGCCACGAGGTAGGGCCAGATCGTCCCGATAGCCTCGTCCGGCGAGACATTGCCGATCTTGCAGGCAAGATAGAAGCCGATGCCGATGGGAGGCGTCATCAGTCCGATATTCATCGCCGTCACGATGACCATCGAGTAATGAATGTCGTTGATCCCGAGGCTCTTCGCGATCGGGAACATGAGCGGAGCCATCAGGACGATGGCCGGGAGTCCTTCAAGCACGCAGCCCAGAACCATGAAGACGACGATGGTTATGGCCATGAAGTTGATCCAGCCTCCGGGCAGTCCTGTCATGATCGAGGCAAGTCCCTGAGCGACGCCCGCCTGTGTGATCGCCCAGGCCATGGCGAGAGCGGTCCCGAGGATCAGCAGGATCGATCCGGTGAGCGCTGTGGTCTCGACCAGCATACCGTAGAATTTGCGCCAGCCGATGCCGCCATAGAGCACGATGCCCACGAACAGGGCATAGATGACCGCGATGGTCGACACTTCGGTGGCGGTCGCGACGCCGCCCGCAACCGTGCTGCGGATGAGGAACGGCAGGACGAGTGCGGGAGCCGCCACGAGCAACGTGCGGCCGATCAGGGACCCCGGAGCGCGGCGCACGCCCTCCATGCTCTCGTGGCGGCACTTCCAGCGTGCCAAGATCGCAAGGACCGCAAGAAGAACCATGGCGACGACGAAGCCGCTGGTGAACAGACCCGCGATGGACAGGCCTGCCACGGACCCCAGGACGATCAGCACGATGCTGGGTGGGACAGTGTCGGCCATGGCAGCACCAGTTGCGAGAAGCGCGATCATCTCCCGCGGGCTGTGGCCCCGGCGTTTCATCTCCGGGAACAGGGCCGGCGCAACGGTGGCCATATCGGAGACCTTGGAGCCCGAGATGCCGGACACC
>KI912010.1:0-1902 GCA_000517005.1 Microvirga lupini | reverse complement strand
CGACATGCCTGCGTGTACATGGCCCAGGAGCGAGGCCAGGAAGTCGACGATGGCCTTGCCCATCCCGGTTGCGTCGAGAATGCAGCCCAGGAGAACGAAGATCGGAACCGACAGGAGGATGATGCCGGACATACCTTCGTCCATCCGCCCGATCATGACGAAGGTCGGAACCTGGGTAGCGAACGCCAGGTAGCTCAACGTGCCGATGCCGAAGCAGAAGGCGATGGGCACCCCGGCGACAAGGCAGGCCGCCACGAACACGATCAGGAACAGGAACAGGATGATTTTAGCGCTTCCCATCCTGACAAGAGAGGGCGAGTAGAACCAGAGCGCAGCCGCGATCGCCACGATGAGAAGCGCCGCGACGGCGAGGTCGCGCCATGACGAACCTTTCCGCGCATAGGCTAGCACGATGCCCAGCATCGCAACCATTCCGAACGGAATGGCGGCAACGCGAAAGGTGTTCGGAATATTCAGCGCGGGCGACGTGATGTACCATTCCTCCAGCGCATACTCGAAGGCTGGTACCATGAGTGATAGGAGGAAGGTGGCGATCACCAGGAGCGCAAAGGCTTCCATGAACCCCTGAACCCGTTCAGGCATCCTGTGCAGAAACAATGTCAGCCTAAGATGCTCGTTGCGGTCGAGCGCGATTGCCGATCCCAGCATCGCGAGCCACAGGAAGCAGATCGACGCGACCTCGTCGATCCACACGACGGGCAGCGAGAAGATGTAGCGGGAGGTGACACCTGCCAGCAGAAGCCCCACGATGGCGACCAGGAGGCCGGACGCAACAATCTCCACAGGCTTCAGGAAGGGCGACCCTGCGCGAACCTCGTCACTTTCCGCAATGACGAGAGATTCCGATGCCGGGAGAGCCTGTGCGGAGGATGTCATGTCCAAGCATTCCCTATGAGTTTCCGGGACGCCGCGCCGCCAAAGCGGCTATCGATCACGGAAACGCGGGTCTCGGCGTCACGGGCGCAGAGACCCAGGTCAAACGTCCGTTCAGGCCAAGGAGCCGACTGCGCGCTCCAGCAGAGCCCATGCCTCGTCGCCATACTTGCCCTTCCATTCCGAATAGAAGCCGGCCTTGCGCAGCTTGTCTCGGAAAGGCGCCGGATCAGGCTGGTTGAAGACCATACCCTTTGCGGCAAGTTCCTGCTGAAGGCTCCCATTCAGCTTGGCCACGTCCTCGCGTTCCTTGACGCCTGCTGCGTTGATGTGCTTGGCCACAATGGCACGTACGTCCTCAGGCAGTCGCTCCCATGCGCGCCGGTTCGCGAGGAACCAGAATCCGTCCCACATATGGTTCGTCAGAGAACAGAACTTCTGCACTTCGTTGAGCTTCGCCGTAGACACGATGGCGAGAGGATTCTCCTGGCCGTCGACGACCTTGGTCTGAAGCGCCGTATAGACCTCGTTGAAGTTGATCGACGTCGGCGCCGATTCGAAGGCCTTGTACATGGACGTCCAGAGCGGAGAGACGGGCACTCGGATCTTGAAGCCCTTCAGGTCGTCAGGCGTATTGATCGGCTTCGTCGAGGACGTCGTCTGCCGGAAGCCGTTGTCCCAGATCTTGTCCATGACCACCAGGTTCGCCTTGCCGATCTGTTGGCGGACATAGGCGCCCAGGTCGCCATCCATCGCTTTCCAGACCGTCGCATAGTCCGGGAAGGCAAAGCCGATCCCGTTGATTGATGCCGCCGGGACAAGGGTCGATAGGATCAGCCCTGAAAGCGTGAAGAATTCCACACCGCCGGAGCGCACCTGGCTGAGGGTGTCCGTATCGGATCCCAATTGGCTGCTCGGGAAGATCTGAAGATCAAAACGGCCATTCGTCTCCGCCTTGATCGCCGCAGCCATCTCCCGCGCTCGTGCGTTCATCGGATGCGAGTCGGG
>KI912009.1:5575-6238 GCA_000517005.1 Microvirga lupini | reverse complement strand
CATCACCCCGAAAGTCAGATCGTTATCTCAACCGGAGAGTGATCATGGACGAGAAACAGGGAACGGGAACCTGGTCAGGCCGGGAATAATCAAGCCGATGCTGCAAAACAAGCGGGTGGTAACGGACCCGATCCGCAAGGGACCGCTGGTCCCACCGAGAGCTTAGCTGATCAGGCGGCAACAACAGTCTCTGATGTCGCGAGCAGTGCGTCCGATATCGCTCGTGGGGCTTACGATCAAGGACAGCGCTATGTCCGTGAGGTAGGCGAACGATACCCGCAGGCCCAGCGCTACTATCAGCGAGCCACCGAGACCATCGGCCACCAAATCTCCGAGGCTCCCGTCACGTCGCTTCTGGCTGTAGGAGCCGTTGGCCTCGGTATGGCTTGGCTCATTGGTGGTCTGAGCAGAAGCCAGGAGCGTGCGCCATCTCGTGGCAGAACCCGCAGGGACTACCCTGGTCAGCGCTCAGGCAAGCCTCTGATCGAAAGCGACCGGGTGGAAGGAACTGCCGTGTACGACCGAAGCGGCAAGCGTATCGGCACCGTCGAGAGAGTCATGATCGACAAGATCAGCGGACGTGTGGCCTATGCGGTGATGTCGTTTGGCAGGCTTTTTTGGCGTGGGCGCGGACGAGTACGCCGTCCCCTGGCGCATGCTCGA
>KI912009.1:2322-5475 GCA_000517005.1 Microvirga lupini | reverse complement strand
TAGATTGAGAATGATCACTCGTTCGAATCTCTGACCATGATCACGCCTACGCGAGGCTGCGCGATACATTCCCAAGCACAGCGTTGAATCTCTCGTCACCGTCCGCGCCTGCCCAGTGGTTGCATAGGAAATCTTGCTGATGCTACGGCACATGCCCCCTCACAGAGGTTTTTTTGGGCCACTATCGGACAACATGCCCGGTGGCGCTGCTTCGGCCAAACAGAGGAAGTTGAACCTTGTGTGACAGGAGCGCTGAATCTGTACAGGCAATATTAAGTGTTGCCCCGTTATGTTTGTTGAAGGCAGAGCCGAGCCAGCGCACAGTGGAAAGACCAGCAGGCTCCGACCAGCGTGGGGCGAGACAGGCCGCAAGGATCGGTCGCATGTTGTACCTGTTGCATGAAGCGTCGCAGTTGCTGCTCACCCCGGCCCAGATGGTCGCCGACCTCACAAGGCTCACCTGTACCAATCCGCTCAATCCGATGACCTACACTCCAACGGGTCGCGCTCTGGCCGCCTCCTGCGAGTTGTTTGAGCGGACCACTCGCCCCTACCCAAAACCGGCCTTCAACCTTCCTGCCTCTGAGCGGATCGTGTGGCAGCGGTCGTTCTGCCGGGTGATCGCCTTCGGCGAAGCGACAGACAAGCCCAAGCTGTTGATCGTGGCCCCGATGTCGGGCCACTACGCCACGCTGCTGCGGGGCACGGTGGCGGCCTTTCTCGATAGCCATCAGGTGTTCATCACCGACTGGAGCGATGCCAAGCAGGTTCCGGTGTCCGAGGGCCGATTTGATCTGTCTGATTACGTGGATTACTGCCTTGCCCTATTCGAGGCGCTGGGTCCGGACCTGCACGTGATGGCGGTCTGCCAGCCCGCCGTTCCGGTGCTGGCGGCAATTGCCCGGATGGAGGCTGATGAGCATCCGACAGTGCCCCGCTCGGTAACGCTGCTCGGCGGCCCTATCGACACTCGCCAAACCCCGACTGTGGTCAACAGCTTCGCGCGACGGCGGAATATCGGCTGGTTCCAGCGCCACTGCATTCATCCCGTTCCTGAACGCTACCGGGGTCGGGGGCGCATGGTCTATCCGGGATTCATGCAGTTGCGCGGGTTCATGGCCATGAACCCGGATCGGCATGTCTCGGCGCATTGGGAGATGTTCAAACACCTCGTCGAGGGTGACGGCGGATCGGCGGACAAGCACCGCGAGTTCTATGATGAATATCTGGCGGTTATGGACCTGACCGCCGAGTTCTACCTCCAGACGCTGGAGACGGTGTTCATCAATCATCTGCTGCCCCGAGGGCTGATGCTGCACCGGGGCAGACCCGTGGACCTGCGGGAGATGCGCCGTTGCGCTCTGATGACCATTGAGGGCGAGAAGGACGATATCACTGGACGCGGCCAGACCTTTGCGGCTCTTGACCTCACGACCAACCTGTCGGCTGAGAAGAAGGAGCGCTATCTCCAGGCCGATGTCGGGCACTTCGGGGTCTTCAATGGCTCCCGCTTCCGGCTGGAGATCGCCCCGCGCATCAAAGCGTTCATGGCGCGGCATGCGGCAGACAGGCCGCTCAATTCCCGGAGATCGCCAATCCGTGTCTCTCCAAACTCCAGAGAGGTCCAGTCTACGATCTCCAGCATGTAGCAGCGCTCATCTAATCGGTTGACCTCAAGAGCTAGACGCTGAGAGCCTCAAGGATTAGAGCAAATATCCTCCAAGGTCATGATCTTGATCATCCAACAATGGAGATCGGCCAACCGCTGCACATAGGGCTCACGGTCCTGCTGATGGCGCTCCTCAAGCTGAGCGCCAAAGCGCTTCTTGATGGCTTCAGGACCAGCCCACGCTTCCAGCCGCTCCCGGTCGGTCTCGTACTGGACCTCAATGTCGGCCAGAGCGGCAAGCGTGCTCTGAAGCTCGGACAAGAGATCGTCGGGATACCAGGGGGCCGGTGTCTGGGGCACAAGAGGGCGTGGCGCAGCGGAGCTACGTGGCATGGTGCGATCCTCCTTCTCAGGAGAGCGGGCATAATAGCACCATTGAGATAGTGCAAAAGGCTTATTTCCTGCGGCACTGTTCTGCGTGGCCGCTCCCGAGCGAGGGTCATCCCGCGACGGTAGCCACTGCAAAAGCCGTCTGAGTTGACGGCAGACTCGTGCCGATCATGATCGCCGTGCTTGGCACACCGTTTGCTTAGCTGAGGATCACGAGCGACGCGAGTGATCGGGCCGTGAGGCAGTGCCGCCTGTCGCTCCTGTGTTACCGATGGAGAGCCAACGTGCCGCGCAAGTTATCTCAGAAGCACGCTGCTTCACTTGCAGCGTGGATGAACTGGTCCTCATATGACCTGCTTGGCGAAATCCAGGTCACCCTTGCAGCCTTGGCTGATCTAGAGTGCCGCTATGAAATAGTTCACGAGCGGCTCCAGCAAGGCTCGGCAGCACCGGGATGCTGCGCGAGAGAGGCGTTACCAGCAGGAGCGCGAGCCATATGTTCAGCGCTTGAGCGAACTAGAGCACCGCATCCGGGGCAGCCTATGAGCCGTTAAACTCTCGCTTCAACTCTTCCGTGACCATCCGGGTTCACTCGATGACCAGGGTCTGAAGATGCTCGATGCAACCGGCTGAACATCGGAATGGTCACCCTGCAAACCGATGCGGTCTGCCCATGAGCCATGTTAACTCTCGGCATCGGGATCACGCAGTTGGATTGGCTCCGCTGGATGAATAGTCGAGATGGCATGCTTATAGATGATTTGTGAGCTATCGCCTCGCACAAGCTGGATCGTGAAGCTGTCGAACCATTTGATCTGGCCTTGGAGCCTGATCCCATTCACGAGAAACATCGTCACCTCAACATTGTTGTCGCGCAGATGCTTCAGGAACGTATCTTGGAGAGGGGCGGTGCCTAGTGCGGCCATGTCCTGTTCCTGTGAAAGATCACTGCGCCAGAGCGGACCATCGCTGTCAAAGGCGGCAAGTTCGGTAGACCCATCACTGCTCCTCGTGTGGAGGGTTAAAGCTCCTGCTGGATGACATTCTGACCTTCAAAATACGCCTGGATGATCCCGCTATCCTCTTCTAGTGAAGAAACATTCAGCGAGCTTGACGCACCACGGGCGACGATCTTCCCGTCTTCCAGAGAGACA
>KI912009.1:1977-2222 GCA_000517005.1 Microvirga lupini | reverse complement strand
AGAGACTGGCCCAGCCACACCAGTTTGAAGTTGTCGCATTCTTCTCGGCTACGCCCTACCGCCGATGCACGTCAGTTCCACTTGATGGAGTCATCCCTGCTCCTTCCAAATGGCCAATGGCCTGTAGCCGGGTGCCCATCGTGAACTGATCAAGAGTTGCTATCGGCAAGCGGATGAACGTGCCGATCCGGCTCTTCAGGAACTCGAAGGCGCGAACAAAGGCTTGCTCCTTGTCCGCGTCAGAA
>KI912009.1:378-1877 GCA_000517005.1 Microvirga lupini | reverse complement strand
TCTTGATGACCTCATGAGCCGCCAGTCCGTGTTCACGGCAGCATGTGGGAGCACAGTAACCTGCTCTGGGACGGTTCGGTTTGCTGCTACCAGCCCCAGTACGGCGGCACCTTCCAGTGGTCGTGCAGGTCTTGCTCGCGCCTGCGGTCCCGCCAGTCCTTCTCATCCCCGGAGACCACGGGAGCCCCGGTGAGTTCCTCGGGCGTGATGTCGGTGCGGAAGCCGCCAAGCTGCGTATCGTACTTGAGCTTCTCCCACGGGATGGTGTGCTCGTGGCTGCCGATCCCCAGGAAGCCGCCAAAGCTCATGACGGCGTACACAACCCGCCCACTCACCTTCTCGATGATCAGGTGGTGGATCGTGCCGACGTGTTTGCCTTGCGGGCTGTAGACTGGGGTTCCCTCGACCCGGTTGCTCTCGATCAGCGGATGGGTCGGTGGGGTTGTGCCGGGTGCTTGAGTTGCTGTTTCTGCTGCTTGGGTCATGACAAACCCTCCTGCGCAGAATGGGCCATAGAACCAACCCGACTCAGATCGGGCAAGTTCCGCACAGACTCGGGGTCGCGCCTGTTTGAGAGGAGGCCCCTGCTACGCGTGGAGGTTGGGCTCGTGGAGCTTCTGTGAAGGCGCAGATGCAGGCTTTACAGCGATAATCCAGTGACCCTGACGCCACTCCCACCAGATGCGGCCCGTGCCGATGTCGGTGACACAGCAGGGCACTGTGTTCGAGGAGTTCTCAGGCATACACAGCCTCTCCGGGTTCGCATGGGCCTTCGATCAGTCGCCGTCAGAAGTCCGATCCGGTGCCGGAATATCGCCGTCGCCATAGCCGCGCCGCCCATGGAGCTTGACCTTCGAAGTCGGCTCGGGACGGTCTTCCAGCAGTCGCACGGCTTTCCAGACTGAATTTACCACCTTTTGGATCGGACTAAGCGGTATCTTGCTCATGATAGGCTCGCCTTCCGCATAGCGGCATTGGCAGTCAGTATCCCTCACCTGGGCCGGTCACCTTTGAGTTGGAGATGTCTGAAAACGTGACCGTCAAAACACGCTGATTGGCTCTATCCATGATCTCAAAAGTCCAATCGTGCCGATCCTCCCCCTTCTGATCACCTTCCGTGACCATGTCGCGGGCCTTGGCGAGCGCGTCCTTTCTGGCAATCTGAAGGCTGGTGTACGTCTCCCCTTCCGGGTCTTCGATGAGGCCACTCGGAGTCCTGATGTTGAAGTAATATAGCGCCGGTTGGGTCTCATGCGTGGGCACGGGATGCGGCCCGTGGGAAGGATGTCCGGAGCGTGGCGCACCGCCTTCATCATCCTATCGTCTGAGGTCGTCACGCTGGCTCGGTCGTTTGGGAGCCTTACTCATGCTGAAAGTAGACGCCAGGGAGCAGGCTTTTTGATGTCCCTCACCCTCCAACGATCTGAGTCATCGCGAGGCCCCTGCCAATTTTTAAGCACCAAAGCGGCGGGTGCTCTAGGCATCGTCACGCTGACAGC
>KI912009.1:0-278 GCA_000517005.1 Microvirga lupini | reverse complement strand
CGCCGTGATGTCGTTTGGTGGTTTCCTCGGGATGGGCGAGGACGAGCACACCATCCCTTGGAGCAAGCTCACCTATGACACTGGCTTGGGTGGCTACCGCACGGACATCACCGAAGAGCAGCTACGCGGGGCTCCGACCTTCTACCGGGATCGTGATGATTACGACTGGTCGGATCGAGAGCGCGAGCGCGAACTGCACGACTACTGGCGAGCCCCGTACTACTGGCCGATCTGAGGTCACAGTTCCGATCATCGGAATAGCCAGCAAACACGAGCCG
>KI912008.1:682-2719 GCA_000517005.1 Microvirga lupini | reverse complement strand
CCCCTCTCCTACTACTGTGAGTGCCCACGGGGCATGCCGACAGTCACAAGAGCATGCATCGATCATGCCTGAAGATGGTGTGGGGAGATCCTCAAGCGACAGTCCTTAATTTTCTCAGCAAAGTGGCTCAAGGCAGCGGCATGGTCCGCATACCAGCAAAAGCGGGATAGCCGTCTGTCACGGTAAGCGGCACTGGTGGTGAAGTGAGTGAGGAGACTGGTCATTCTTCCCTCTACCCAGGGAACAGAAAGCGTGATCTTCTCAGGCAACATCCGCAAGAGGATGGCTCATCAAAGGAGCGCACAGACGAGACCGACTGTATTCCTGTGAGGGGGTTAGTCTGCCCGACTCGTGTGTATCGGTTGACGGAGCGGCGTCTTTTGAGATGCACTGTTGCCTCCCGAGCCGCCGAAGCCTGCGAGAATGACCTCGGCAATCATCCGGGGGCCAAAGAGTTTCGCGGGTGGATCAAGAAAATTGATCACCCGGTAAAACTGGTTGGTTGCGAGCGCGCTGCGGTGCGTCGCCCGCTGTACGTGATCCATGTACCACTGCATCGGGCGCAGATGCAGTGGGCGTTGTTCCGCGAGTTCCGGAAGCCAGAAGTCCTCGACCAACACGCCGGTCCAGGCCGCATCGATTACGGGCTCAATGGACTTGAACCAGCGTCGGGCGAAATCTGGACTGAGACCACCTTCAGCTTTGGCCCGCACGAGCATCCCGCCAAGGATCTCTGCCTCAAGAGCGCTCACAGTCATGCCTTGACCGTAGACGGGATTGAAGCTGCAGACCGCATCACCAAGGACGATCAGCCCCTCCGGCAAGCGGCTGAGCTGTTCGTAGCGGTGGCGCAGACTTCCCGCAAACCGGTACTGCTTGACCTCTGATAGGGGCTCGCAGTCACGGATCATCTCGTAGAGATCGGGCACAGCTAGGGAGCGCGCATAAGCTTGAAAGTCTTCGCGATCCCGTGGCATTGGATCATCGAAGAAGCCTTGCAAGCCGACCAACCAACGGTCACCCTCGATCGGAAAGATGACGCCGTTGCGTCGAGATGGTTTCCCGGAGACGAGCAACGCGCGATGGTTGGATCGGTCACGGCCGCGATGGAAGGTACAGCTTGTGTAGGCGACACGAGCGCCGACGAGGTCCCTCGGGGGCTCAGGAAAGCCGAGTTCGGCTAGCCACTGAGGGGTTGCGCTGCCCCGGCCTGTGGCATCGACAACGAGATCGGCCTCGACTTCGCTGGCCTGTGCCGAGCGGCCCGTCTGAGTGACACGAACTCCTGTGATCCTGCTCCCACCGCTAAGCGGACCTGCGATACGGACGTCATTGAGGACGGTGACATTCGCAAGGGCACGTATGCGTTTAGCGATTTGGCTCTCGAGGAGAGGACGGCTCATGGAAAGAAAAACAAGTCCATCGTCGTGCTGCGCCCGCCAGCCCCCAGCATAATGCCAGGCAAAATCCCGTCCGGCATTGAGCTGCACCGCACCGAGCGTCAGCAGTTCGTCCGAGAGGCCGGGCAGCAGTGCATCGGCAATCATTCTGCCCCGTGCCAGCAGGACGTGGACATGGTTGCCTTGCGGAACACCCTTCCGCGGTTCAGGAGCAGGAAAAGGCCCGTCCCGTTCGATGATGGTAACATGTGCGAAGTGATCGGACAGCACGCGAGCCGCGAAGAGTCCGGCGATACTGCCTCCAAGGACCACTGCATGGCTGAGCGGGTAGCGAGACATTCTGAAGTTTGTGCCTGCAAAGTAGCGCATGGTCTGTTCTCCACGTCGCAGAGGACACTTAAAACTGCCAGCTACAGGTTGTAGGCCTCTACTGGGGGAAGAACGGTGCGCTGGATCACAGGACAGACTGGGTCGCGTGTCCCAACCTAAGCCATGTGGCTTAGTGAGGCTTCCCGTCAGTTGGGAGTAAGGGGAGCATGAGGTTTTGTGGGGCAGGCTACGAGGGATCTCTCCGGGAGGCGGCGATCAAACCCGATCAGCGGCCGTGCAATGAGAGGCAAGACTGCAGGCGACCTTG
>KI912008.1:0-582 GCA_000517005.1 Microvirga lupini | reverse complement strand
GGGTGCATGCGCCGCGCCTTCGATCTCCTGCGTGAGCACAAGGGCGAGGATTACGACATCGCCACGATTCCGCTCAACGATGAGCCGACCTACGCCATGATCCGGAAGGCCGACACGGTGGGTACCTTCCAGATCGAGAGCCGCGCCCAGATGGCGATGCTGCCGCGCCTCAGGCCAAGGACATTCTACGACATCGTCATTCAGGTCGCGATCGTCCGGCCCGGTCCGATTCAGGGCGACATGGTGCATCCGTACCTGCGCCGCCGCGAGAAGCGCGAGGAGGTCGAATACCCGCGCCCGGAACTCAAGCGCGTGCTGGAGAAGACGCTCGGCGTGCCGCTGTTCCAGGAGCAGGCCATGCGGGTGGCGATCGAGTGCGCCGGCTTCACGCCGTCCGAGGCGGATCAGCTCCGACGCGCCATGGCGACCTTCAAGTTCACAGCCGGCGTCTCCAGGTTCCGCGACAAGCTGATCCAAGGCATGACCGCCCGCGGCTATGATGCCGAATTCGCCGAGCGCACCTTCAAGCAACTCGAAGGTTTCGGCTCCTACGGCTTCCCGGAGAGCCATGCGGCGAGCTTT
>KI912007.1:253667-254420 GCA_000517005.1 Microvirga lupini | reverse complement strand
GGAGTATCTGGATCCTCTTCCGCCACGTAACACCATGTCGGAGTCGATCATATTTTGGAAAAGTGAGTTCGGCCTTTCCCATCCAGACTTGCTCATCTGCCAGGCTGAAGTTCCAAAAACGACGGTAGAGAACGCGGCGAGGTTTGGACTTCCTGCATCTGGTTGGACCTTGTTCGGCGCTGTCGCGCATCCGAGGAGCAGTGGGCGTGTGCGTCTGACTGGTCGGGATCCCTTTGATCCCGTTCGTATTGAGGCCAATACCTTGATGGACAATTGGGATATGAGGGCGGCGGTTGCGTGTGTGGAACTCTGTCGTGAAATCGGCAACTCGGCTCCCCTTCGGCCATTTGTCAAACGCGAGGTAATGCCGGGACCTCTAAAGGGCGCCGAGCTAGAGGATTTTGTGCGAAGTGCGGCCACAAGCTTTTGGCATCTTTGTGGAACTGCTAAGATGGGGCGCGACGATATGTCTGTCGTTGACAGCAAGCTCAAAGTATACGGCGTGTCGAATCTCCGCATTGCGGATGCTTCAATCCTCCCGCGTATCACCCACCGGGAATACCATGGCGCCCTGCGTCATCGTTGGGGAGCGTGCCTCAGAGATTGTTCGGGATAGCTATGGGCTTTAGGTGAGTGCAGTCTAAGCAATCGGCGAATTTGAACAGGGACAATGCATGTGCAACGTAACAGTCTGCACATGCGGCCCTCGGCCCCTCGCGAAGCTTGTGCCAGCCTCGAGAGCTCAAAGTGTCA
>KI912007.1:251555-253567 GCA_000517005.1 Microvirga lupini | reverse complement strand
TAAAGAAGATCTCGGACGATCTCACCGCGATGGCTACAACAATTTCGGGAGAGATCCGGCAGAAGGTCCAGTCGCTGCTCAATCGCCTGCAAGCGCCGATCAACGACATCTATCAGCGCATCCAAGGCGAGAACGCCGCCTTGATCAGGCTAGAATTGCCACCGGAGGACGATGCCAATCAGCAACGTCTCCAACTGCTTGTTGATTTTGCCGAGAATCGCACCGGCGTGGCGCCAAGCGGCTACCTCAGCGATTCCCAAGTTCATTCGATTGCCTTGGCCTTGCGGCTGGCGGCGATCAAGCAGTTCAACCGAGCGGCGCCGATCGTTGCCCTCGACGACATCGTCACGTCCTACGACGCCGATCATCGGCGTAGGATCGCAGGCCTGTTCGCCGAGATGTTCGATGAGCATCAAATCCTCATCACCACCCATGACGAGATGTTCTTCAACTGCCTCATCGATCAGTTGGAGCCGAAGACCTGGCACTTCACGCGGATCATGGGGCTCGATCCTACGTACGGGCCGCGCTTTGCCGACCACAAGGTCACGGACGAGATGATCGAGGCCCGTTGGGACGAGGGTCTGTCGGCGGCTAATGAGATGCGCCAGGCGGAAGAGGAGTGGCTTTTGCGGATCTGCCGGGAGTTCGGCGTCAGCGTCCGGATCCGATCCTTGGAAAGAGCGTACTCATACGAGCGAAGCGAGCTTGCCTCGGCCCTTGCGAGTTTCCTCAAAGGTTTGGGTATGGAGCCAATCCCCGTGCCCGGGGTCAACAATCGCTTTCTCGCCAGTTTGCAGAAAGGACTGATCGAGAATTTCGGCAGCCACTTCCAGGACGCACCGTTCAGTCAGATCTCGATTGGGGATGAGAAGGCGCGCTGGGAGGAGTTCAAGGCTTTCAGGCACCAGTTCTCGTGTCGGAAATGCCGCCGCGTGAAGTTCCAGCGGCCGCCCACATTGAAACGCCCGGTCTGTGCGCACGAGACTTGTGAAACACAGTTCGAGTTCTCGCCGCCGTGATCCTCGTCTACCTGCCGACATCAGAGGCGTGCCATCCTCGTCGAGTGCAGCGGCAGATTAGTGAAAAAGCCACGTCATTGAAATCGGCCCGGTTTTTAGATCGGGCCGAGCAGTTGTGCAAAACGGGCACTGGGGTGGCTAAAACGGGTAACTAACTCTGGGAAGCCACACTGGGCGCGCCGGAGCGGCGCCTACGTGATCGAGGATGATTACGACAGCGAGTACCGCTACGACATCGCGCCGATCCCGGCGTTGCAAGCATTGGACGGTGCCGAGACGGTCATCTATCTCGGCACCGTCTCAAAGGACCCTCTCGCCGACCCTTCGCCTCGGCTACCTCGTCGTGCCGCCTGGGCTGCGGGACGCCTTCACCACGGCGAAGCGGCTGTCGGACAGGCACTCGCCCGCGCTGGAACAGGACGCGTTGGCCGATCTCATCGCGAGCGGTGCCTATGAACGGCATGTCCGGAGCGCCCGCCGCAGAAACCGTGAGCGCCGGGCGGTGTTGCTGACGTCCCTGTCGAAGGCTTTCGGAGACGACGTGACCGTTGTCGGTGCCGACGCAGGCCTGCACGTTGTCGCGTGGTTGAATCGCGTGCCCAGGAAGTATGAGAAGGATCTTCTCGCCAGAGCGACCGCCGCCGGCCTCGGTCTCTACCCAGTCAGCCCGCTCTATGACCCGACGACTGTTGCCAGCCAACCGAGCATCGTCGGTCTCGTGATGGGCTACGCCAGTCTCGGCGAACGGGAGCTAGAACAGGGTGTCCAGCGCTTGGCGGGCGTGCTGGAAGCGTTCCGGACACGAGCGCCAAGCCTGCCCAATTCATCTAAGGATGCACCGAGGAAAAATCGCAACGGGTTGGTCCAGCTTTCATCGAGAATAGCGAATAAAGCGGCTTCGGGCACTTCTCGGAAGGAGGCCGAACGTCCGGATTTACGCAGTAAGAGGACCAACACACTGCCGCGCTGAAGGGCCGAGTTTGACCCACT
>KI912007.1:250715-251455 GCA_000517005.1 Microvirga lupini | reverse complement strand
CGGTTCGGCTCGCGCTCGACCCGCTCATCCGACCCAGGGCGTCACCGGCTTCGCTCTCGTCGCGCTTGGGCTTGCTGCGCTTGAGTCCATGCGATCCGACGATCCAGAGAAAGCCATCCACGGCGCACAGGCCTTCGATATCCATCTCGCCTTCGGCCCCGGCCGGTAGGTCAACGAGCCCGTCGAGGGCGCAATGCCGATGCTCGCCAAATCGACCGTCCGTCATGCGCCGCAGCCGCTCGACGCTCGCCGTCTCGTCGCAGGCGAGAAAGAGACTGTCGCCGACGCGGGCGACGGCGGACAGATCCTTGTGGAGCGGGTCCTCCACGTGCCGCAGCGGCCGCCAGTCGGAAAAGGCGAGATCGACCTGTCCGAGAGGCTCTGCATGGCTGTCGTTTGGCACGGTCTATCCCTCCAGTGGCGCTGACAGGCCTGACGAAAGGCAACCAACAACGGCTCGGTCGTGAGGGGACTGAACTATTAAATAACCTAGGCCAAATCTCTTTGCAGCCCAAGGGCGCGGTTGGGTCCGCTCGGCAGGGATCCACATCGCCTCTAAAGCGGCTTACTAACAGCGATCGACGGGCCGCCGCAATGGCGGCTCGTTTTATGCGGAATGTCTCAGATTGGCACTCCTGAGACGTAGAGGCTTGGTCCGCTTCGGCACCTGAGAGCCGACGTTCGTTGGACGGCCGGAAGGTGAAAGTTTGACCAGCTGCGGTGTAGAATCCTGGACTTGA
>KI912007.1:241729-250615 GCA_000517005.1 Microvirga lupini | reverse complement strand
TGTTTGGGGCGCATGCATAGCGGAACGCTTGATGCTTGGCACACGTCTATCACGTTTCGTTCTTCGAAGATCGGGGTTCCAGTTCTCGCGTGGGTGGTCACCCTTCAGGCGCTGATAGGCGAGCGAGTTCTGCCCGGATAATCAGCGCTTCCTTCGGTCCAATTCCAACGAGGCTCTCAAGCCGACCAGCCGCCGCCTTAAGCTAGTTGATGGTTGTGATGCTCTCGTTCCTCAAGCTGTTCCAAACCTGGAGGGAAGGCGAAGACCTCTGATCGAGCCCCAGCGGTCACTGAGGTGATTGGGCATTTGCTTCACTCCCAAGGGTGACCTTGTCGCCTCGGCTCGGCAGTGTGGCTCCTGCGCCTTGTCGAATTTACGCGCACCATGGGCCCAACAGCATCCCGCCTATTACCTGCTCTTCAGGCGGTGCGACACGGGCGAGGGCCTCTCGAAGCACTTGCGCCATCCTGGGCTCAATCCCCTCGACCTGCTCGAGCCGATCAGCAATGTCCACAAGCTGCTCCAGGGTCTGGATCTTCTCCCGTCGCAGCACATCCCAGGCGAGGGAAGGCAGGTAGAGACCGCCGATGGGGGGGGCAGCGCAGGTGTCATAGAACCGAGGCATTGGACGCTCTCAGCTGACGCGCGGTCCAGTCTGCGACTTCCGCACGATGACGCCATTGGCGCGCGATGGCCCGAAGCTCCGCCCGGAGCTCTGGCGGTTGGCGCGGATCCCTGGCCAGGCGCTCGACCTCGGCGGCCTTCGCTTGGTAGCCCTGAGCAAATGTCATGTCGCTCTTCCGAGTTGTTGAAGCAGCCAGCGCCGTGCCCGTCGCTTTGAGGACTGCTTCATGACTGCCTCACGTTGGACCGAGAGCCATCGGGAACCGTGATGCTGACCTTCTGGCCCGAGCGAGGATCAAGGATAGTGAGGGTTATGGGAGCCTCCTCCGATAGACTCCAGTATCGCGCGAATCCATCCGCTCATCGCTGGACCGCTTCAGCAATGGCTTCGGCATCGCGGAAGTCGTTCCTGTGGCTTTTGCGGAAGGGCTTCACGAACTGCGCTGGGATCAGCTTCACGTCATGGCCAAGGGCCAGCAACTGGCGACTGAGATGATTGGCTCCGACACAAGCTTCCATGCCGACCAGGCAGGTTGGCATATTGGCAAGGCGCTGCTCCACCTGCCCGCGGGAGAGCTTCTGGCGCAGCACAATGGCGCCGCGAGCATCCAGACCGATCAGGTGGAAGCTGTTCTTGCCGATGTCGATGCCAAGCGTCGACACGTGCTGAAGCGGAGCTTTAGGCATGGCACAAGTCCTCGTGCTGGGGCGCCCCTGATGAAGGGTGCGCCGGTAAGCACGGCCGGTCCATCCCATTAGCGGACGCAGGGTCGCTTCTGCTGGAGGAGTAAAGCCGCAGCCGGCCGCAGAAGTCGCTATGTGCGTTGGGCAAAAATCCAACAATGAAGCTGAGCTGATCGATGGATGAGGCGGTGCCGTTGCCGCGAGCGGAGGCTGAGACGGGTCGATGCAGCCTCTAGGTGATGTGTCCCCCGCCAATGGCTGCACCCGCTAGATCAGACCACCAGCTCCTCAGGCCATCCAGTCAAAGTTCTGGGCCTGGAAGAGTTCCGGCGAGGTATCCTCCAGCACGAGGATCGTCGAGAACCCCGATTCCGAGAGCCTTACCTGGAGCAGCGTGTCCCCAGCAATCTCCGCCAAGCGGAGGAGGCCGACCTCGAACGGGTCGCTGCCGACCTCATGGCCCGGCAGGAGACGCATGATAGAGGTCAGGTCGATTACATCGCCGTCGGCCCCGGTCTCGAAATCGAGGACATGGTCGGCCACCATGGCCCGTGATGTGTCGAAGTAGGGGGAGAACCGATCCTGCCCGGCCCCTCCGGTAATTAGGTCGAAGCCGGGGCCTTTCGGGTCATAGGAGTGGTTGTAGGATACCATCGAGATCGTGTCGTTCCCCGCCCCACCGTCGATCCGGTTGGAGCCAGAGTCATCCGAAAGCCAGTCGTCGCCTGTCCCGCCATACAGGACATCGTCGCCGATGCCGCCGCTCACATAGTCATTCCCGGCTCCCCCATAGATGGTATCGTTGCCGGCATCCCCCATGAGGGTATCGTCGTTCGCGCCCACGGCATGGTGGCACTCGACCTCCATGATGAGATCGTCGCCGGCCCCTCCCCACAGCCAATCGTTTCCGTTGTCGCCTTGCAGGCGATCGTTGCCTTCGCTGCCGTAGTGCGTGTCATCCCCGTTGCCTCCGCTGAGGCGGTCCTCGCCGCTGCCGCCGTCCAGCGTGTCGGAGCCCATGCCGCCCAACAGAAAATTGTTGCCGTCGCCGCCATGCAAGAGATCGTCGCCGCCGAGGCTCCACATGATGTCGTCGCCATCCAGTCCCTCGATGAATGCGGGATGCATGGTCCCGTCGAGGATGTCCGCCTCCGCCGTTCCGCTGACATGACCGAAGACCCCACTTGGGTCATAGGGTGGAACGAAGTTGTCCGGCGTGAGGTCTTCGGCGCGGGTGTTCTCCAAGGTCAGGATAGTCCGCAGCCCGTCCGGGGAATATTGCCCCGGGACCTTGAGAAGGGTGCTCGTGCCGTCCTGCTCCAGGACGAGGTGCCCGGTCACGAACGGGCTGGTGTCCCGAACGTAGCCCGAAAGGACGCTGAGCAGGCCCGAGACGTCGAGAACGTCGCCACCCGGACCCGTCTCGAAATCGGTGATCACATCGGCAGGCGAATGGTCCGTATAGCCGATCATGTAGGTGTCGCGGCCCTCGCCGCCTGTCAGGCGATCGACGCCCTCGACGGGCCAGAATTCGTGGTATTCCGGCTCCGGCCGGCTCGACACGTAATGGAACACGTCGTCTCCGGCCCCACCGATGATCGTGTTCGAGCCGCCCTGCCATTCGTAGAAGCTATCGTTGCCGTCGCCGCCGTCGATGTAGTCCGGGTCGCCGTAGTCGGGGGGCGGCGACCAGCGATCATTGCCATGGAAGGGGGGATCGCCGACGATCTCGTCGTCGCCCGCGCCGCCTTGGATCGTGTCAGCACCGTAGCCGCCGTGGAGGCTGTCATTGCCGCCAGCGTCGTCGATCCGGTCGTTCCCGTCATTGCCCTTGATGACATCGTCTCCGCCGAGGCCCGAGATCTCGTCGTCCCCGAGCGATCCATTCAGCGTGTCGTCTCCGTCCGTGCCGACCGCGCGTGAGACCTGTCCGAGCGGATGGTGGGCAGGATTGAAGTTGAAGGCGGTCAACTGCCCGGGCGCGACGTTCGCCAACCGCACGATCGTGCCGTATCCCTCTCCCTTTCCGAGCCACTCCAGATCGACCTGTATCAGGGTGTCGTTCCCCGAGGCGATTACGCGGACGAGCCCGCTGGTGAAGGGATGAACCGGGTCGTGGAACCACGGGTATGGCATCTCGTGAGGATCGACGGCCTCGATGGCCCAGGCGAGGTCGAGGACGTCCCCACCGTAGCCGACCTCGAAGTCCATGATCGTGTCGGGGTCATCCACCGCCGCGGCGAAATCGGACAGACGGTAGCGATCCGCGCCGTCGCCGCCCAGGATGACGTTCCGGCCCTCCATGGCGATCAGGTCGTCCCCGGCACCACCCTGGATGGTGTTGGATCCTGCGCCGGGCGTGATGATGTCGTTGCCGTCTCCGCCGACGAGCACGTCGTTCCCGTTTCCGCCCTCCAGCGTGTCATTGCCTGCGCCGCCGTCGAGACCATCGTCGCCCGCTCCGGCAGAATGCCCGTCATGTCCCTCGCCGCCCATAAGCCAGTCGTCGCCGTCGCCGCTCGTCAGCCGGTCGTCCCCCGTGCCGCCCAGCAACGTGTCCGAGCCGATGTCGCCGAGGAGGTGATCGTTGCCCGCCCCGCCGATGAGCACGTCGTCTCCTGCGTCGCCCAGGATCGTGTCGCCGCCGCCGAGGCCGTCGAGGACGTCGTCCCCCGGCGTGCCGTGCAGGGCATCGCTGCCCTCGGACGGCACGTCCGCGATGGGGACAGGTGCGTAGGCCGGGTGGAAATTGTCGGCCGTGAGGGACGATGGGTCGGTGCCGCGGAGAACCAGGATCGTCCGCAGGTCCTCCGGAGCGATCCCTCCGGTTATGCTCGCCTTGAGGACGGTGTCGCTCCCCTCGCGTACCAGCCTGAGATGCCCAGTGGCGAACAGGTTGGGAGAGCCGATCAGGGAGCCTTCCAGCGTGGACCGAAGGAAGGTGAGGTCGATCCTGTCGCCGCCCGCTCCCGCCTCGAAATCGGTGATGATGTCTGCGACCGCATCGGGAGTTAGCGCGTCGGGGGACAGCTCGAACGAGTCGCTCCCGCTCCCGCCGGACATCGTGCTTTCGCCTGGCGAACCGGACACGTACCAGAACTCGTCGTTGCCAGCGCCGCCGATGAGCCTGTTCGAACCCGACTGGTCCGCCAACCAGTCGTCGCCGTCGCCTCCGTCCAGGGTGTCGTCGCCGTCGCCTCCATAGAGGCCGTCATAGCCTGTGCCGCCTGACAGGACGTCATTCCCCCGGTCGCCGTACATGAAGTCGAATCCCGCCCCGCCCACGAGCGTGTCATTGCCGTCGTTCCCTTGCAGGGTGTCGGAATCCTCACCCCCGTCCAGCGCGTCGTCGCCGCTGTCGCCATAGAGATAGTCGGAGCCGGTGCCTCCGCTCAGAGAATCGTTGCCTTCGCCGCCATGGAGGTCGTCGTTGCCCAAGTCGCCCGACAGGCTGTCATTGCCGTTTTCACCATGGAGGCGATCCCTGTCCGCTCCTCCGGACAGGGTGTCATCGCCGCCTCTGCCGTACAGAGTGTCGTATCCGCCCAGCCCCTGAATCGTGTCCGGACCTTCCCCTCCGACGAGGCGGTCGTCGAACGGGTTGCCCGTGAGGGTCATGCCTGGCGGTTGGCTCGTCGGGGTAGTCTGAGCGGCGAGAAATGAAATCAGCGACTGATCCGAAGTCATTATATTTCCATTGCCAAGTCATATGAGCGATAACACTGCTTTATGAGCAATGAAAGCAAATATTTATTGAAGAATTTACTTCGAATTTAGAAATACTTTTTAAGGGAAAATGGTGTTATCGAGTGCAATATTTGCAAGTTGGTCGAGAGATATACTTGCAGATTCGGGCCGCCCGCGAACCCAATTGCGGCCGATTGGTCCATGCAAGCTAGGTCGAATGAGGCATCGCAAGCCGACCGCGAAGGTCAGGAAATGGCACTTCTCGGAAGAAGCGCTTTGGTCTGCTCATGTGGCGGTGAGCGGACCTTCATTTCATTTGCTGTTCGTTACTCTTTGACCCGAAGCTGACTATCCATCCTAGGGCTCAGACAGTACGGGGCAGTGCCGTCGTCTAGTTTGTTCAGTTTGCGATGGGAGCCTTGCACCACGCTTATCATCAGAAGCTCCTGATCAGGCACGGCGCCGTACAGCTTGAGCTAGGGGTTGGGCGGACCAGCTTTCACGCCGCAGCGGCAGCGCATCGAGGATAGCAGCGATTTTGCAGGATGGTTCCCGCCCCATCGAGCACCGTCCAAGGCACCAGCACTCGCCGGTCGTAGCTGCTGCCTCATGCTATGTAAGTGAGCCAAGGCGGATGGAGCCACCTCGGCCATAATCGCCCTGCGTGTCCTGGCTTCCGTCGACGCGCAGCTCGTCACCGCCCGTCTAGCCCCGCCACCCCGCAGTGCAGTGTGTGGATGCTCGGGCAGACACCGGCAAGGTCCTCAGCACCCGCAGGCAGTGGCGCCATGAGGTCTCGGTAGTAAGGGAATCGTGGAAGAGGGCGGCAGCATGCCCAGGCCTATCTGACCTTCTTCCTAGACGGTCTGTCGGCGGTGCCGACCTCGCTCAAGCGCATCTCTATCCAAGTCGCTTCCTTCTTCAGGAGCGGGACGATCTCCCGCTGGCGGACTTCGCTCAACCGGCTTTCGATCGCCGCAATGGAGAGAGCACCGATCGGTCGGCCATCCGCCCCACGGATGGGAACCCCGACGGCCCACGAGCTCGGGAGCAGCAGGCCTGGATTCAGCGCGTAACCCTTCGCCCGGGTTTCCTGGACGAGCTTACGGAGTACGGGCGGCGGATGGTGGGGATATTTCTCAGCCAAGACCTCCTCGTTCGCAGCCAGGACCTCCTCCACCTCGTGATCCGGCAAGGCAGACAGCAGGGCAAGACTTCCGGCTCCGACACCTAGAGGGTGGCGGTCGCCGGCGTGAAGCGCATGGACTCGGATCGGGTACGGCCCTTCCTCCCGATGGACGCAGATGGAGTAGAGGCCTCGCGGGACCGAAAGGAAGGCCGTGTCGCCAGTTTCCTGGCTCAGCCGCACGAGAGATCGGAGAGAGATCGGATGGATGCCGAAGCGAGCGCTTGCGAGAGTGCCCAGAACGTAGATTTCAGGACCAATGTAGTAGCGCCGCGTGTCCGGGTCCTGGTCGAGAAGGCCTGCCCGTACTAGGGCGAGAAGCATCCGCCGGACGGTCGGCTTGGGAAGATCGCACTGCTCGACAAGCTCCGAGAGGCGGCCACCCGACGGCCCCGCCCGACCAACGAGGAGGAGCAGGGTGGCGGCACGGTCAATGCTTTGAGCGCCGCCGGCAGCGGCGGCGCCGATCGCCTGCACGGCCTTTCTCGCTGACGTGCTCCTAGCATGTTCCATTATGTGGACCTCTCCGGCTTGCCTGACGTGTTATCCCTAGGGAAAACATTAAGCGTTTGACAATTTTTAATCCAGCGTTCTTGTTAACCCAAGAAAACAAGAAGTTCCATTTAATGGACCCCGAACGATCCGAGGAAACGCACAGGTCCTGTGAGACCTGCTAGGAGGTTTATATGATCATCTCTCGTCGCCGTCTGCTTATCGCCGGCTCGACCGCATTCGCAGGCGGGGTTGTAGGAGCGCCGTTCGTCGCCCGCGGCCAGCAGGCCGAATTCACCTACAAATACGCCAATAATCTACCCACCACCCATCCAATGAACGTGCGGGCTCAGGAAATGGCCGCGGCTATCAAGGCCGAGACCAATGGCCGCTTCGAGATGCAAATCTTCCCCAGCAGTCAGCTCGGGTCCGACACCGACACGCTCAGCCAGGTGCGCTCAGGCGGTGTTGAGTTCTTTACCCTGTCGGGCCTAATCCTGTCGACGCTCGTGCCGGCCGCCTCGATCAACGGGATGGGCTTTGCCTTCCCGGATTATGCAACCGTCTGGAAGGCCATGGATGGCGATCTCGGCGCTTACGTTCGTCAGCAGATCGCCAAGGCAAACCTCGTCGCCATGGACAAGATCTGGGACAACGGCTTCCGGCAGACCACGTCCTCGACAAGGCCGATCAACACGCCGGACGACCTGCGCGGCATGAAGCTTCGCGTACCTCCTTCGCCGCTCTGGACGTCCATGTACAAGGCGTTTGAGTCCGCGCCCACATCGATCAATTTCAACGAGACCTATACGGCGCTTCAGACCAAGGTTGTCGACGGTCAGGAGAACCCGCTGGCTATCATCTCGACCGCGAAGCTGTACGAGGTGCAGAAATACCTCTCCATGACCAACCACATGTGGGACGGGTTCTGGTTCCTGGGCAACCGCCGCGCCTGGGAGCGGCTGCCCCAGGATGTCCGCACAGTTGTGGCCAAACACATCAACGCGGCAGGGGAAAAAGAGCGCGAGGACGTAGCCAAGCTCAACTCCACCGTTCAGCAGGAGCTCGCTGCAAAGGGCATGGTTGTCAACCAGCCTGATCCAGCGCCATTCCGTGACAAGCTGCGCAAGGCCGGGTTCTATAGCGAATGGAAGGGCAAGTACGGCGACGAGGCCTGGGCGATCCTCGAGAAGTCCGTCGGCACCCTGGTTTAGGCGATTGGTGCCAGCAATCACGTTTCTGCTGCCGAGGTTCAAGAGGCGTCCGGTCCGCGGACGCCCCTCCCTCCATCGGACGTGATCCCCGCAAATCCATAGGAGCGTTGGACATGACTTCCTCCGCACACGTGCTCGCCGCGCCGGAGTCGGTGCCCGTTGTCGAGGACGACATCCGGCCGGGCTCCCGCCTCCTCAGGCCTTTCGAGATCGTTTCGTCGGCCCTGCTGGTCGCTATCATTGTCCTGTTGCTGGCTGGCGTCATCTCCCGCTATTTATTCTCGCTCCCGGTGGTGTGGATCGATGAGGTCGCATCACTATGCTTTCTGTGGCTCGCAATGCTCGGGTCAGCGATTGCACTCGACCGCAACGAGCACCTCAGGCTGACGCTGTTCCTGAACATGATGCCGGTGCGGACACAGCGGTTCGTGGAGGCCTTTGGGCTTCTGGTGATCGCCACCTTCCTGCTGTCGCTGGTGCCTTCGGCCTTCGACTATGCGATGGAGGAGTGGTACATCACCACGCCCGCACTGGAGATCCCGAACACCTTCCGCGCGGCCGCCATTCCCTTCGGCATGGTTGCCATGCTCGGCATCGTGCTTGCGTATGCTCTCCGGACTTCACCATGGCGTGACCTGATTGTCTCGGCCCTCGTGATCGCCATGATTGCTGGCCTGCTGTGGTACTTCTCGCCCACCCTCACAAGGCTCGGCAACAGCAAAATCGTTCTCTTCCTCGTCGTATTCGTTGCGGTATGCCTCGTCGCCGGCGTTCCCATCGCGTTCTGCTTTGGCATAGGCACGTTGAGCTATCTCGCCTTCGCGACACAGGTCCCAAGCTTCGTCATGATTGGCCGCATGGACGAGGGCATGTCGGGCCTCATCCTGCTGTCGGTTCCGATCTTCGTCTTCCTGGGCTGCATCCTTGATGCCACCGGCATGGGCAAGGCTATTATCGACTTCCTGGCCTCACTCTTGGGCCATGTTCGCGCCGGCATGT
>KI912007.1:237473-241629 GCA_000517005.1 Microvirga lupini | reverse complement strand
GGTCTCCGGCATTTCCGGCTCCAAGGTCTCCGACATGGCCACGGTCGCTCCGGCGCTGTTCCCGGAGATGAAGCGGCGCGGCCACAGCCCGCGGGAGTTGATCGCGCTGCTCGCGACGGGCGCTGCCATGGCCGACACCGTGCCGCCCAGCATCGTCCTGATCGTGCTAGGGTCCGTCGCGGGCGTTTCCATCGCGGGCCTGTTCACCAGCGGCATCGTGGTCGCCATGGTCCTGCTCGCGGTCTTGGCGGTCCTGGCCCGCTGGAAGAGCCGGCACGAAGACATGTCCCGGGTGCGGCGGGCACCACTCTCCCTAATCGGTCGCACGCTTCTCGTTGCGGCGCCTGCCCTCGTCCTGCCATTCCTGATCCGGAGCACGGTGGCCGGCGGCGTGGCGACGGCGACCGAGGTGTCGACCATTGCGGTGATCTATGCTCTGTTCGCCGGCATCGTCCTCTACGGCGGCATCGGTTGGCGCACGTTCTACGCCATGCTCGTGGAGACGGCGGCCCTCACCGGATCCATCCTGCTGATCCTCGGCACCGCCCTTGCGATGGCGTGGGCGATCACGCAAGCCGGCGTCGCCCAGAGTCTCGCGACGTTCATGACGGGGCTGCCCGGCGGCTGGCTCTCTTTCATGGCCGTGACCATCGTGGTCTTCCTGATCCTGGGCAGCGTGCTCGAGGGACTGCCCGCCATCGTGCTCATGGCTCCGCTCATGTTCCCGATCGCGAAGAACCTCGGAATCAACGACATCCACTATGCGATGGTCATGGTCACCGCAATGAACATCGGCCTGATGGCGCCGCCGATCGGCGTGGGCTTCTATCTCGCCTGCAAGATCGGCAACGTCCCGCCGGACGAAGCCATCGGCGCGATCTGGCCGTACCTCGTGGCGCTGCTCGTGGGTCTCGTCATCATCGCCACGGTGCCCTGGATCTCGGTCGGGCTCCTCTGACGACCACCGTCGGACGGCCCGCGAATGCCGCCCGGCCAGGATACGTACGACAACGCTTTCTCACGATCACACATTGAAGGAATTGCAGATATGGCACGTGCTTGCATCGTTGGCTGGGCCCATACGCCCTTCGGCAAATTGGAAGATCCCGATGTCGAAAGCCTGATGGCTAGGGTTTCGGGCGAGGCCCTCGCTCACGCCGGGGTTGGACCCGAGGATGTCGACGGGATCTATGTCGGCGTCATGAACAACGGCTTCTCGAAGCAGGGATTCGAGGCCGCCCAGGTTGCGCTCGATCAGCCGGCTCTCGCCTACGTCCCGGCGACCCGCGTGGAGAATGCGTGCGCAACCGGATCGGCCGCGATCTACACGGCCCTCGACTTCATCGAGAGCGGACGCGGGCGCATCGCCTTGGTGGTAGGGGCCGAGAAGATGACCGCCAAGCCCGTGGTCGAGACCAGCGATATCCTGCTGAGCGCCTCCTACAGGAAGGAAGAGGCCGACATCGATGGCGGCTTCGCCGGAGTGTTCGGCCGGATCGCCCAAAACTACTTCCAGCGCTACGGCGACCGCAGCGAGGAACTTGCCCGCATCTCCGCCAAGAACCACAAAAACGGCGTTGCAAATCCTTACGCGCAGATGCGGCGCGACTTCGGCTTCGAGTTCTGCAATGTCGTGTCCGACAAGAACCCTTATGTGGCGGCGCCCCTGCGGCGGACCGACTGCTCGCTGATCTCCGACGGGGCGGCGGCTCTCGTCGTGGCCGACGAGGAAACCGCTGATCTCCTCCAGCAGGCAATCGCCTTCCGCACCCGCCAGCATGTCAATGACATCCTGCCGCTCTCGCGGCGTGACCCGACGGCCTTCGCCGGTGCGCGGATGGCTTGGGAGAAGGCGCGCGCAGGTGCCGGAGTCACCTTGGACGATCTCGACTTCGTCGAGACCCATGACTGCTTCACCATCGCCGAACTCATCGAATACGAGGCAATGGGACTCGCCGCTCCAGGAGAAGGCTACCGGGTCGTTCGTGAAGGCACTGCACAGAAGGACGGCCGCCTGCCGATCAACCCCTCCGGCGGCCTCAAGTCAAAGGGCCACCCGATCGGCGCCACCGGCGTGTCGTTGCACGTCATGGCCTGCCTCCAGCTCATGAATCAAGCCGGCGACATGCAGATCCCGGATGCGAAGCTCGCGGGCGTCTTCAACATGGGCGGCGCGGCCGTCGCCAACTACGTATCCATCCTGGAGCGACGCAAATGACGAGCCTCGATCAAGCTCCTGCGGGCGGCGTTGCGCCGGTCTCCAAGCGAGTTATGAACCTCTCCCACTTCCTGCGTCAGGCGGCGCGGCGATATGGCGGCGAGATCGGCTTTGTCCGGGGCGAGGAAACCTGGACCTGGGCCGACCTCGACCGCCGTGTGGACGCCATGGCGGCGGCGCTGGCGGCCCGGGGCGTGAGGAAGGGCGACCGCATCCTGGTGCAGTCCAAGAACGGCAACCAGATGTTCGAGTCAATGTTCGCCTGCTTCCGGATCGGTGCCGTTTGGGTGCCGACGAACTACCGTCAGACACCGGGCGAGGTGGCCTACCTCGCCCAGTCGAGCGGCGCCTCCGCGATGATCTGCCATTGCGATTTCCCGGAGCACGTCGCGGCCGCGCGCGAGGCCGCTCCGGACATCCGCTTCGTCGTCTCCATCGGGGCGTCAGAATTCGGCGAGGATTACGATGCCCTCGTCGCACAGCACTCCGGGCAGGGCATACCGATGGCGTCCGTCGAGCACGACGATCCGTGCTGGTTCTTCTTCACGTCCGGCACGACGGGACGTCCCAAGGCTGCCGTTCTCACCCATGGCCAGATGGCTTTCGTGATCACGAACCATCTCTGCGACCTGATGCCGGGCACCACGCATCGGGACGCTTCCCTGGTCCTGGCCCCGCTCTCGCACGGGGCGGGCATCCACCAGCTCGTGCAAGTGGCGCGGGGTGTCAAGACCGTCCTGCTCAAGAGCGACCGGTTCGACGCTGACGAGGCATGGGGGCTGGTCGCGCATTGGCGCATCACCAACATGTTCACGGTGCCCACCATCGTGAAGATGCTGACCGAGCATCCTTCAGTCGACGCGCACGATCACTCGTCCCTGCGCTACGTGATCTACGCGGGAGCGCCCATGTACCGGGAGGACCAGAAGCACGCGCTGAAAAAGCTCGGGAAGGTTCTGGTCCAGTACTTTGGGCTCGGCGAGGTCACCGGGAACATCACCGTGCTCCCGCCTGCTCTCCACGAGACCGAGGATGCACCCGGCGTGAAGGTCGGCACCTGCGGCTACGAGCGGACAGGCATGCAGGTTTCGATTCAGGACGACCAGGGCCGCGAGCTCAACGCAGGGGAGACAGGGGAGATCTGCGTCTGCGGTCCGGCCGTGTTCGCGGGCTACTACGACAACCCGGAAGCCAACGCGAAGGCCTTCCGCGACGGCTGGTTCCGCACCGGCGATCTGGGCCACCTCGACGAGGAAGGATTCCTCTACATCACGGGGCGTGCCTCCGACATGTACATATCGGGCGGCTCGAACGTCTACCCGCGCGAAACGGAGGAGAAGATCCTGACCCACCCGGCAATCGCGGAGGTCGCCATCCTCGGCGTGCCAGACAAGACTTGGGGTGAGGTTGGTGTGGCGGTCTGCGTACTGCGGCCGAATGCTACCCTCAACGAGCCGGAACTCCTGGCGTGGCTGGAGGGCAAGGTCGCCCGCTACAAGCTTCCGAAGCGCGTGTTCTTCTGGGATGCCCTGCCCAAGTCGGCCTACGGCAAGATCACCAAGAAGGACGTCCGAGCGGAACTCGAGGCGCGCGGCTGCCTGCCGCTCGACCAAGCCGCTCAGGCCTCGGCCTGAGCCGAGACGGCATCCTTTCCCGAAGGACGATTGGACCCACCGCAGGAGAGGCGGACATGAATCAAGAGCAGACGGTACTGGTGACCGGAGGAGCGTCGGGCATCGGCCTTGCGGTCGTTGAGGCGATCCTCGCGGAGGGTTGGCGCGTTGTTGTCGCGGACCTGGATCAGGAAAGCCTCAGTCGGTGCCGCGCCTTGCTCGGGGCACCTGACGACCGCGTGCGGTACGAGCAGATGAACGTCGCGGACGAGGACGCTGTCGTCCGCGCGATCGCGGCCTGCGAGGCAGAGTTCGGATCACTGAC
>KI912007.1:230612-237373 GCA_000517005.1 Microvirga lupini | reverse complement strand
AAGCACATGCGAGCGCGCGGCGCAGGCTCGATCGTCAACATCGCCTCCGTTTCGGGGATCAAGGGCAACAAGGGACGAGTCGCCTATGGCGCATCCAAGGGAGGCGTGCTCACGATGACCAAGGTCATGGCGGTCGAGCTCGCGTCCGCCGGCATTCGGTTGAACGCGATCGCTCCCGGTCCGATCGAGACGCCGCTCGTGCAGGAGATCCATACACCGGAGGTGCGGGCCGCCTGGATGACGACCGTGCCACAGCGGCGTTATGGATCGCCGGCCGAGATCGCCGGGGCGGCCATTTTCCTCCTCGACGATCGCAAGTCCAGCTACGTCACCGGCCAGACGATCTGCGTCGATGGCGGCTTCACGACCGCGGGCATCATCGGCGAGCCGTCCGCCGCTTTCGATCCGCCTGTCCAGGCATAGAAGGCTCAAACATGACCCATTTGTTCTCCCTTGCTGAAACGGCACCTGTCCTTCCCGCGGAGGGCGAATACTGGATTGCCCCAGGCGCCGTTCTGATCGGCAACGTTCGCCTTAAGCGCGAGGCCAGCATCTGGTTCGGCACGGTGTTGCGGGCCGACGACGACATCATCGAGATCGGCGAACGCAGCAATGTCCAGGACGGCTGCGTGCTCCATGTCGATCCCGGATATCCGCTGACGATCGGCGAGGACTGCACGATCGGCCACAAGGTGATGCTGCATGGCTGCACGATCGGCTCGAACACCTTGATCGGCATGAACTCAACCATCCTCAACGGAGCGCGGATCGGCCGGAACTGCCTGATCGGCGCGAACACGCTGATCACCGAGAACAAGGTCATCCCCGACAATTCACTCGTCATGGGTGCCCCGGGCCGTGTCATTCGGGAGATCGATGATGCCGGGGTGCAGAACCTGACCGAGGGAGCGGCCCTTTATGTCAGGCGCTGGCGTCGGTACGTGCGTGAGCTGGCACCTGCCTCCGGAGGTTTCTGATGAAGCGGGTAATCACGACGCAGTTGCCCCGACCGCGTACCCTGATCCACCCCGGCCGGTTCAACCCGGTTCGCATCCAAAGCCTTCGCTCGTCCAAGGGGCGGCATGTCCGACTGGCGCTCCTGCCCGGCGTGAGCCTTTTCGACGGCCTCGTGAAGCCACTGGCGGACATCGGGATCACGTCTGCCTCGACGACAATCCTCGGCGGCTATTTCGAGGGCCTTCAGTATTGCGTCGCGCCTCCCGATCAGCAGGGGCAGGCCGTGATCGCCTATTCCAAGCCGATACCCGCCGGCCGCACGTACATGATCTTCGGCAATGCGACGCTGGGAAAGAGCATCAACGGCTCGCCGCTCGTGCATTGCCATGCCGCGATCCGCACCGAAAGCGGTGAGGTCAAGGGTGGTCACATCCTGACGGAGACCTGCATCGTCAGCCGCGATCCAATCCCGGTTCTCGTCACCTCGCTCGATGAATTCGAACTCCGGCAGGCCTACGATCCCGAGACGAACATTCCGCTTCTTCAACCATACAAGGAAACGACCAATGGGTGAGATGATCGCTGTCGAGAACGGCTCAATGGGCCGTGTGGCCTACGCGAGGATCGCTCCCAACGAGGATCTCGTCCAGGGCGTGGAGAAGCTGTGTCTCGCTGAGGGCTTCAGAAACGCATTCGTGCGCGGTGCGCTGGGCAGCCTCGTGGATGCCTGCATGGGCACGATCGACGGCAAGTACCTCCAGATCCAGGGTCCGGCCGTGGAAATCGTCAGCCTGGCGGGCGAGGTGCGTCCGGGCGAGGACGGCTCGCTCAGGGCAGCACTCACGGGCGTCGTGGCGGACCCGGAGGGGAATGTCTACGGCGGACCTTTCGTCGCCGGCTTGAACCCGATCTGCATGACGTTCGAGGTCACCCTCGAGGAGTGGCTTCCTGCGAAGTGAACGGCATGGCGCCGCGGCGGCCGCGCCTGCGGCTCTGGCACTGGGAAATGGAGCGGAGATCAATGGCTGATCGTCTGAAGGGCAAGACCGCCATCGTGTTCGGGGCAGGGTCCTCGGGGCCGGGATGGGGAAACGGCAAGGCTGCCGCCGCCGCCTATGCACGGGAAGGGGCCCGTGTAGCCTGCATCGACCTGGTACAGGAAGCCGCGCAGGAAACCGCGTCCATCATCGCGAGCGAAGGCGGTGAGGCCATTGCCGTCGCGGCGGACGTCACCGATACGGGTTCGGTCGAGAGCGCGGTCGCGCAGGTCATTGCGGGTTTCGGGCGGATCGACATCCTGCACAACAACGTGGGCGTGACCCATATGGGCGGCCCGGTCGAGCTGACCGAGCAGCAGTTCGAGGCGGCGGTGAAGCTGAACCTCGGGCCCGTCTACCGCACGGCGAAGGCGATCATTCCGCACATGCTGCGCCAGGGCGGCGGAGCCATCGTCAACATCTCCTCCCTCGCCGCGATCCGTTGGACGGGCTATCCGTATTTCGCCTACTACGCCACCAAGGCGGCAGTGAATCAGGCGACGGTGGCGCTGGCCATGCAATACGCCCGCCAGGGCATCCGCGCCAACTGCATCATGCCCGGCTTGATCGACACGCCTCTGATCTACAAGCAGATCTCCGGACAATATGCGACGGTGGAGGAGATGGTGGCGGCCCGGAACGCAGCCGTCCCGGTCGGACGCATGGGAACGGCCTGGGATATCGCCAACGCTGCCGTGTTCCTGGCATCGGACGAGGCGCAGTTCATCACCGGAATCTGCCTTCCCGTGGACGGCGGACAGAGCTGCGCCGTCTCCGAGTTCCACTGACGGGGTGTTGTTATGCCATTTGCAACCACGAGCGACGGCGTACGGCTCTTCCACGAATCCGCCGGGCAGGGCACGCCGATCGTCTTCGTCCACGAGTTCGGCGGGAACCACTGGAGCTGGGAGCCCCAGGTCAGCTATTTCTCCCGCCGTCATCAGGTCATCACCTACGCAGCGCGGGGCTATCCACCGTCCGACATTCCCGACGATGTGGAGATGTACTCACAGGCGCGAGCCGCCGACGACATCATCGACGTGATGAGTGCGGCAGGGATCGGGAAGGCCCACATCGTCGGTCTCTCCATGGGCGCATTCGCCTGCCTGCATGCTGCCCTGCGTCACCCGGACCGCATCCTCTCGGCTGTCGTCGCCGGGGCGGGCTATGGCTCCGAGAGAGAACATCAGGAAGCGTTCCGCCGGAACTCCGAGCAGGTTGCAAGGGGCTTCGAGGAGCGGGGTGCCGAAGGATTTGCCCCTCTCTACGCCGAGAGTGCATCCCGGGTGCAGTTCCAGGACAAGGATCCCCGCGGCTGGTGGCTGTTCGCCGAAAGGCTCGCGAAGCATTCCGCGCAAGGCGCCGCCAACACCATGCGCGGCGTCCAGATGCGGCGTCCATCGCTGTACGATCTGGAGGCCGAACTGGGAGCGATGCAGGTTCCCCTACTGGTGGTCGTGGGCGATGAGGACGATCACTCGATCCAGCCGGGGATCTTCCTGAAGCGGACCGTTCCGCGCTCCGGCCTGACCATATTCCCGAAATCGGGCCATACCCTGAACCTGGAGGAGCCGGCCTTGTTCAACCGCATGGTGGCGGAATTCATCGCCCAGGTCGAAGCCGGTCGCTGGGGACCTCGCGATCCCCGGGCCGATCCCCGGCAAATCATGCGGGCGGATTGACGAATGCCGATGCCCGACATGAGACACATCCATCACCCGGGCCCGGTTGCCCCGGAGCGCACGACGGTGGTCACCGGCAGGGCGGTACCGCTGCGTTTCGTGCTCGAGCCAAGCGATGCCGTCGACGTGGCCATCGCCAAGGGGTTCGCGAATCGCGGCTGCATCGGAGGCTTCGTGATGTTGCGGGGCGGGACATGCGATCCCTTCCGGTATGTCATGCCGGCCGCATCGTCGGACGGCCGTCATGCCGCTTGGTACAGCGGCACCTTCGCGCCCGAGGGGCCGGTCAGGATCGAGCGCGCCGGCACCATCGTCGGCTGGCGGGACGGCAAGCCCTTCGTCCACTGCCACGGGATCTGGAACACTCTGGAGGGCACGCGGATGGGCCACCTGCTGGGGCCGGATACCCGCGTGACGGAGTCCATTGAGGCGATCGGGATCGGGTTGGAAGCGGTCACTTTCAAGGCGCTGCCCGACCCCGAGACGGACTTCATCCTGTTCGAACCCGTGACGGTCGCCGCGGACACGGCAGGGCGCGCAGGCGCCCGCGTGCTGCTGGCGAAGGTGCGGCCCAATGCGGACATCTGCACCGCCATCGGGGACATCTGCCTGAGCCATGGGATCGAAAGGGCGGATGTCTATGGCATCGGCAGCCTCAACGGGGTCCGCTACGCGGATGGTGGCCGCGTGGAGGCGTACGCGACCGAGGTGCTGATCCGCGAGGGCTGGGTGGAGAGCGTCCACAGTCGACCATCGACGTCCCTCGACGTCGATGTGGTCGACATGGACGGCAGGATTTCCTCCGGGACCCTCGTCCCCGGGGACAATCCGGTCTGCATAACCTTCGAGGTGGTCATCGTCGAGTTGGATGGGCCCCGCGACTGACGACGGCGCGACGGGCGGCGTCAAGCTACACCTGCGCGGGCGAACGAATGACCAAGTGTCGGTCCGGGTCGGAAGCAATGCCGCCCCCTGCGTTGACGGAGCTGCATGTCCGGGTACGGTCCATCGATCCTTGGCGGTCGGTCTGGTGGGAACCTGCCTCAGAACCGTCAACGGCAGGTCGCGTGAGAACTGGAGAAACCATGCTTCATTCAACCCCAGGACCCGATCCCTCTCCGTCGCGGCAGGCATTTGTCCCGTCTGAGCGTGCGCAGACGGCGCACACGGACGACTTCCTTGCCGGGCTGCGGGCGATCGTCGGTCGGCGCCATGTCCTGACGCACCCGAGCCAGACGCGGCGCTTCCGCACCGGATACCGCTTCGGCGGTGGCCGCGTACTGGCGGTGATCAGGCCGGGCAACCTGGTCGAGCAGTGGCTGGTGCTGCAAGCCTGCGTCCGGGCCGACAAGGTCGTGATCATGCAGGCGGCCAACACTGGCCTGACCGGCGGCTCCACGCCGGATGGCGACGAGTACGATCGCGATGTCGTCCTGATCAACGCCATGCGCATCAAGGTGGTCCATCTGATCGATGGCGGCCGGCAGGTACTATGCCTGCCCGGTGCGACGCTCGACCAGCTCGAGAAAGTGCTGAAGCCACTCGGCCGGGAGCCGCATTCCGTCATCGGCTCATCGTGTCTGGGTGCTTCGGTCCTGGGCGGGATCTGCAACAACTCCGGTGGCGCGCTGGTTCGCCGAGGACCGGCCTTCACCCAATTGGCGCTGTTCGCGCAAGTCGATGCCGACGGGCAGCTTCGTCTCGTCAACCACCTCGGGATCAGGTTGGGCGGGGCGCCGGAGGAGGTGCTCGGCCGCCTTGACCGCTGGGAGGTTGAGGACGAGGCGGTCGAGGACGACCGGACCCTCTGGGCCTCAGACCGGGAATATGCCAATCATGTCCGCGACATCGACGCGGATACACCAGCCCGCTTCAACGCCGACCCCCGCAGGCTCTATGAGGCGTCCGGGTGCGCGGGAAAGCTTGCAGTCTTTGCGGTGCGTCTCGACACGTTCCCGGCAGATACTGCGACCAAGGTCTTCTACATCGGGACCAACAGCGTCGATGAACTGGCCGAGATCCGGCGGCGCATCCTGGGAACCTTCGAGAACCTTCCCATTGCCGGCGAGTATGTCCATCGCACGGCATTCGATGTCGCCGAGCGATACGGCAAGGACACGTTCCTGCTGATCCGTGCCCTCGGTACCGCGCGCCTGCCCGCGTTCTTCGCACTGAAGTCGAGGTTCGACGAGTTCGCCAGCCGTTCCAGCTTCCTGCCGTCGCACCTGAGCGACCGATTGCTCCAGGCGGCAAGTGGCCTGTTCCCAAGTCACCTGCCGCGGAGGATGAAGGATTACCGTGATCGGTACGAGCACCATCTGCTGCTGAAGGTTAGCGCTGAGGGCATTGAGGAAACACGACGCTTCCTCGAAGGCTGCTTCGGAACGGGTAACGGCGACTTCTTCGAATGCGACGCCGTAGAGGGGAGTGCGGCCTTCCTGCATCGTTTCGCCGTCGCCGGAGCTGCCGTCCGGTATCGCGCCGTGCATCACAGGGAGGTGGAGGACATCGTCGCCCTCGACATCGCGCTCAGGCGCAACGACCGGGACTGGTTCGAGACGCTTCCCGCCGACGTCGACGGCGGGATCGTTCACAAGCTCTACTACGGCCATTTCCTCTGTCACGTCTTCCATCAGGACTACGTCGTGCGCAAGGGCGAGGACTGCTTGGCCATGGAGCATCGGATGTGGGCACTGCTCGACGAACGCAAGGCCGAGTATCCAGCCGAACACAATGTCGGTCACCTGTACCCCGCGAAGCCGGCGATGCAGGCGTTCTTCCGCACTCTTGATCCGTGCAACGCGTTCAACCCGGGCATAGGCCAGACATCGAAATGCATGCATTGGCGTCTGGGCAACGCACTGGCCTCATCTGCGACTGGGATGTCCGGTGAGGCCGCAGTCACCGCAGCCGGCCGGACATGGATCGCAGACGATCCGGGTCAGGAGTCCGATGGGCGGAAAGCCCAGGAGTTCTGACACGTCTGGGCTGCATGCAGTGTCCATACCCATTCGCGGAGCCGCATCCGTAAACCGGAACCGCTCTTGATAGCAATTTCCGGACGAAGCTGGATCGTCTGCTCATG
>KI912007.1:226588-230512 GCA_000517005.1 Microvirga lupini | reverse complement strand
AATGGCACGTTCCAGAAGCACGCTGAGTGTCTGCTATGGGGCTGAGAACGGACAAAGCTCCATTGAGCGACAAAACAAGAGGCCGCCCGGATGGGTGGCCTCTTGTTTCAGTCGATTCCCCGAACTTTCGCTCCGATTGCAGCAGAACTTCGTCTCACGTTTCAGAGGGTGAGGCGGACCGATGCGCGCATTGAGTAAGCACTTTCCCGAATTATGGCTATCCTACTGGCGCGTCAGTCTTCGGGCAAAGATTGATTACCTTGAGAACCTCCTTGGCGCCTATGTCGAGGAAGGGCATACGACTTGGAGCAAGACGGTCGTCGCCATCGATTTCAGCGACCTGTGAAGGTGCGGTGGTCCTCGCACGCGCCATGCCGTTTCGAAATGTTGCGCTCGTTTCCACTCCCACATGCCCGGCTGCGCCCCTGAGGCTGAGTCAAAGGTTGTCGGCTGGCTTCGCTTGTAGTGGTCGCACCTTCACTGCTGTCGGCACACTGCCGGAACGACCCCACTGTGCAACGTTCCTGAGCTGGATTCACGACAAGCGCGCCACGCTCAAAGTATAGCGGCTAGGGTACACCGGCAGGGGTGACTCTGCCCGGAGCGGCGATCTCCCTAATTTAGCCTCCGACAGTAGCTTCCAGCCTTGAGTGGTAGGCCACTGCAGCCAGATTGACTCCTCCATTCCCTTGAGCGGGGTCGAACCAAGGTCAGGCTTGCTCGGGTTGCGATGCAGAAGGCCAACGTTTGCAAGTACTCAGGATTCTGCATGTTGGCCAGGCCTCTGTTTCGCAGTCTAGTTGTTGCGGGCCTTTCAAGCCCATGACATGATTGGAAAATCTCTCAAATCTATAGGGGCAACATGGCTTCAAAGGCCGTTTTCGTAGGTATCAACAAGCACGCGGATCCCTCCATTGCTGAGCTGAGCGGGGCGCGCCGTGACGCCACTGCCCTGTGGGCGATGTTTACCGACACGATTGAGGGGTTAACGGCGCGGCTGATCGTCGACGAGGGAGCGACGTACGATGCGGTCTCGCGGGCCATCCTTGGGACGCTGGAGGCCGCACAGGACGATGATGTCGTCATCATCAGCTTCGCCGGTCATGGTTCACCTGACGGAAGCCTGGTCCTGTTCGACACCGATGCCACGAACCTTTCCGGCACCGCCTTATCGATGACCGTGCTCGCCGAAGCGTTCAAGAGCACCAAGGCCCGCGCGGTGCTGTGTATCCTTGACTGCTGCTTCAGCGGACAGGCACCTGCCCGTGTACTTGAGACGGCTGCGCGACCACGCAACGCCTTTGCACTCGCCGGGGTCCATGGAGAAGGGCGGATTATCCTCGCCGCTTGCGCGACACACGAAGCCGCCTGGGAGCAACCAGGGACAGGCCACGGGCTGCTTACCTACGCGACCATGGAGGCCCTGAGCAAGGCAGAGGGGGAGGTGGTCAGCTTCCCGGATGTCGCCGGCGACATCATCCGTCATGCACGGGTCGAGGCCGAACGTATGGGCGTGACTCAGACGCCTGTCTTTCTCGGGAATGTGCAGGGAGGACTGGTGTTCCCGGCGCTAAAACGAGGCGACAACTTCCTTGCTGCGTTCCCCCATGTCTCTGTCCGGCATATGTCAGGCACGTTCGCGGAGTTTGCCGAGCATGGCTTCCCGCAGGAGATTGTCGACGCGTGGACTGCAAAGTTCCCGCAGGGACTCAACCAGCTTCAGCTAAAGGCAGTGAACGAGCATGGCGTTCTCGACGGCCGATCCTTGCTTGTGGTGGCACCAACCAGCTCGGGCAAGACCCTGATCGGGGAGGTGGCTGCGATCCAAGCCGTCACCGCCGGGAAGAAAGCGGCCTTCCTGTTGCCGTACAGGGCACTGGTCAATGAGAAGTTCGAGGAGTTCAGCCAACGCTACGGGCAAGCTGGCCTACGGGTCGTCCGCTGTAGCGGTGACGCGTCAGATGGCATCGGCCCGGTCCTCAGCGGCCGATATGACCTCGGCTTCTTCACCTATGAAACGTTCCTGAACCTTGCGCTGAGCTCGCCTCGGCTACTCAATCAGTTGGGGTTGGTGGTGCTCGACGAGGGGCAGTTCATCACGGACCCCAGCCGCGGGATCACCGTGGAACTCATCTTTGCCCTGCTTCTCAGGGCCCGGCAAAGGGGAATCCAGCCTCAGCTGGTGGTCCTGTCAGCCGTCATCGGTAACCTGAACAGCTTCGACCGCTGGCTCGACCTACCCGTGCTCACATCGCGCGAGCGACCGGTGCCGTTGATCGAAGGCGTCCTTGATCGGCGAGGCACCTTCCAGTTCGTAGATGTCGATGGCACGACGAAGACAGAAGCGCTGCTGTCGCCCTATGAGATCGTTCAGCGCCGCGACAAGCCCAGCTCGCAGGACGTGATCGTCCCATTGGCTCAGAAGCTCGTCGCCGCAGGGGAGAAGCTGCTCATCTTCCGCAACATGCGAGGGCCAGCGCAAGGCTGCGCCCGGTATCTTTCGAAGGAACTCGGCCTTGAGCCGGCCACGTCTGTAATCGAGGCGTTGCCTAACCAAGACTTGACGGCAGCGTCGCAGGATCTTCGGGCATGCCTGCTTGGCGGCACAGCCTTCCACAACACGAACCTTCTGCGAGCGGAACGCGAGGCGATCGAGAACGGTTATCGCCGGCCCGACGGAGGCATCCATGTCCTGGCCGCGACCACGACTCTGGCGGCGGGGATCAACACTCCGGCTTCAACCGTCCTCCTTGCCGAGAACGAATTCAAGGGCGAGGACGGGCGCCCCTTCACGGTCGCCGAGTACAAGAACATGGCAGGCCGAGCCGGTCGCCTGGGCTACAATGAGAACGGCAAGGCGATCATCCTGGCCGAAACGCCACTCGAGCGTGCGCAGCTGTTCCAGAAGTATGTGCTGGGCACCCCGGAGGACGTGACCTCCTCGTTCAAGCAGGACGACCTCCCGACTTGGACGTTGCGACTTCTCAGCCAAGTTCGCGGCGTGCGGCCAGCCGATATTCCCGGCCTCCTGGTGAACACCTTTGGCGGCTACACGGCATCCCGAAACAACCCACAGTGGGTCAAGCTGATCGAGCACGATGTTGCAGCCTTGGTGGCACGTCTGCTTCAGGCCGGCCTCGCGGAGCAGGATGGCGATCTCATCCATTTGACCCTGCTAGGACGTGCCTGCGGAGCCTCGTCCCTGTCTTTCGAGTCAAGCTTGCGTCTCGTCGAGCTGATGAGACAGTTGGACGTCTCGCAGCTCGATCCCGTCCAGGTTCTTGGAATTGTTCAGGTCCTGCCTGAGATGGATTCCATCTATACGCCTCTGATGAAGAGAGGACGATCGGAGGCGCTTCGGGTGAGCGATGCTGCGCAACGTTTCGGGCATCAACTGACACATGGGCTGCAACGCTACTGCCGGGAGGAGTTCGAGTTCTGGGCGAGATGTAAGCGCGCGTCCATGCTGTACGACTGGATCGAGGGCACGCCTGTCGATGACTTGGAGAAGCGCTACTCGGCTACACCGTTCCAAGGCGCCGTTGGATATGGCGACATCAGCCGGATCGCCGAGGGAACCCGCTTTCATCTGCGGTCGGCACATCAGATCCTCTCGGCGCTTTTCCCTGAGCAGCCAGAATTCCTACAAGCGCTTGACGAGTTGCTGCAGCGGCTCGAATTCGGGTTGCCGCTAGCGGCGCTGCCGTTGCTCGCTATTCCATCGGCGTTAAGCCGGGGTCAGTACTTAGCCCTGGCCGCAGCCGGTTGTGCCACCGTCGATGATGTGAAGAATCTCAACCCGGAGGCCCTCGTCGAATGTCTCGGAGAAGTCACGGCCTCTTCGCTGCGGCACGTTCTGAAGGGGATGCGCGAGGTCGCTGGTGTTGCCTGATTTTGGACCGGGCATAAGCTCGAGTTTGGCCA
>KI912007.1:226052-226488 GCA_000517005.1 Microvirga lupini | reverse complement strand
ATTCTCGAGCTTGAAGACGACCGAGCCATCCGGATTGCGGATCTCGCTCGTGGCGAGCCGGAAGGCGAGGGAGGAATAAGGCGATTGGCCGGTTTTCGTATAACGCCGCTCGATCCGCATGGTCACATTCCTAAGTATCGGGGACAAACGTCCCCGTGGCCGCGACTTTGCCCCGCAGCTCATCAGCCCAAATTATTGTTCGACGCCCCAACGATCCGTTTTGCGGATCGCCACACGTAACACGCCCGAGTTACGGCCTCCTCCAGACGCCACAGGTCGCGCGGCAATCGCGTTGCCACGGAGCTCTGACGCTTACTCTGGGGAGGTTCCAGCCACCCTTTTCAGGTTGGCCGCCGGTCTCTGATCGGTACCCCGGCAAGCTAGTCGTGTTGCGAGCCTTACGTCAAGAACTTGTGTCGCGGCTCACGGTTCCCTC
>KI912007.1:224435-225952 GCA_000517005.1 Microvirga lupini | reverse complement strand
ATCACGCGCAGCATGTGCTTCGCGTTGGCCTTGTAGTTCGGGAACGGCCCGAGCTCGCCCGCCATCTCGGCGGAGGTGGCGTAGCTCACGCCGGTCATGATCGCGGTCAGCGCGCCGCCTAGCGCGCGGGCCTCATCGCTGTCATAAGGAAGGCCCATGGTCATGAGCAGGCCGCCGATATTGGCGAAGCCGAGGCCGAGCGTGCGGTACTCGTAGGAGAGCTGCGCGATCTCCTTCGAGGGGAACTGCGCCATCATCACCGAGATTTCGAGCACGACGGTCCACAGGCGGCAGGCATGCTCGAAGGACTCGGCGTCGAACTTGTGCGTCGCGCGGTCGAAGAACTGCAGCAGGTTGGCGGAGGCGAGATTGCACGCCGTGTCGTCCAGGAACATGTATTCCGAGCACGGGTTCGAGGCCCGGATGCGGCCACCGGCGGGGCTGGTGTGCCAGTCGTTCATGGTGGTGTTGAAGTGCAGGCCGGGATCGGCGGAGGCCCAGGCGGCATGGCCGATCTGCTCCCACAGGTCGCGGGCTTTCAGGGTCTTCACCACCTTGCCGTCCTTGCGGGCGGTGAGGTGCCAATCCGCGTCGTTCTCCACCGCGCGCAAAAAGTCGTCGGTGAGCGAGACGGAGTTGTTGGAGTTCTGGCCCGAGACCGTGAGATAGGCTTCCGAATCCCAATCCGTGTCGTAGATCGGGAAGTCGATGTCGGTGTAGCCCTGACGCGCGAACTGGATGACGCGCTTGATGTAGTTGTCCGGGATCATGACCCGGCGGGCGAGCTTGATCTCCTTCTTCAGGGCCGGGTTCTTCTCCGGATCGAAGCAGGCATCGCCTTCGGCCTCGCAGTTCACGCAGGCCTTCATGATCGCCTTGAGGTGCTTGTTGCCGAGCTTGGAGCCGGTCACGAGCGCCGCGACCTTCTGCTCCTCCTTCACCTTCCAGTCGATATAGCTCTCGATGTCCGGGTGATCGACGTCGACCACGACCATCTTGGCCGCGCGCCGCGTGGTGCCGCCGGACTTGATCGCGCCGGCCGCGCGGTCGCCGATCTTGAGGAAGCTCATGAGGCCGGAGGAGCGGCCGCCGCCGGAGAGTTTTTCACCCTCGCCGCGCAGCTTGGAGAAGTTGGAGCCGGTGCCCGAGCCGTACTTGAACAGGCGCGCCTCGCGGACCCACAGGTCCATGATGCCGCCCTCGTTCACCAGGTCGTCCTCGACGCCCTGGATGAAGCAGGCATGCGGCTGCGGGTGCTCGTAGGCGGACTTCGACTTGGTCAGCTTGCCGGTCTTGTAGTCCACGTAGAAGTGGCCCTGGCCGGGACCGTCGATGCCGTAGGCCCAGTGCAGGCCGGTGTTGAACCATTGCGGGGAGTTCGGCGCGACCATCTGGTTGGCGAGCATGAAGCGCAGCTCGTCATAGAAGGCCTGGGCGTCCTCCTCGGAGGAGAAGTAGCCGCCCTTCCAGCCCCAATAGGTCCAGCAGCCGGCGAGCCGGTCGAAGACCTGCTTGGA
>KI912007.1:223672-224335 GCA_000517005.1 Microvirga lupini | reverse complement strand
GCGGATGTCCTCGACGGCGGCGACGGCTATGACGGGGTGACGTTCGCCGGAGCCACCAGCGGCGTCACGATCGATCTCGTCACCAACCAGAACGGCGGCTTCGCGGCCGGCACCAAGATCGTCAACGTCGAATCGGTGCAGGGCACCAACTTCGCCGACAGGCTCACCGGCCGCGCCCGCGGCACCGGCCTCGGCACCGACCTGCACGCGGATGGCGGCAACGACACCCTGATCGGCAGCACCGGCCAGGACGGTCTGTTCGGCGGCGAGGGCGATGACTGGTTCGACGGCCGCGACGGCGCCGACACGCTCTACGGCTGGACCGGCCACGATGCCGTGCACGGCGGCGACGGCAACGACACGGTCTATGGCGGTGCCGGCCACGACTGGCTCAATGGCGGCACGGGGGCTGATGTGCTCGACGGCGGCGAGGGCTGGGACGTGGTCTCGTATCTGGGCGAGACGAGCGGCGTGAGCGTCGACCTGACGACGAACGTCAACGGCGGCGCGGCGGCGGGCGACCGGGTCGTCGACATCGAAGGGCTGCAGGGCTCGAACCACAACGACACGCTGACCAGCATCGACCGCGGCGGGCAGCTCTACGGCGAGGCCGGCACCGACCAGCTCTACGGCAAGGGCGGCGGCGACTACCTGTTCGGCGGC
>KI912007.1:223460-223572 GCA_000517005.1 Microvirga lupini | reverse complement strand
GAACGTCGTTCTCCTCCACCTTCTTCAGGCGGGCCGGCACGCCCGCCTTGCGGAAATATTTCTGGGCCAGCACGTCGGAAGCCACCTGGCTCCAGGTCTCCGGCACCTCGAT
>KI912007.1:223241-223360 GCA_000517005.1 Microvirga lupini | reverse complement strand
CCGGGGTTCGACAGCGAAGGCCGTTCCATCGTTCCCCAAAAAGCCGAAATGGCCTGAATGCGGGGAATTTCCCTCGACACGTTCCGGAAAGGAACCTCCTGAGAATCAGTCGCAGGTTC
>KI912007.1:207384-223141 GCA_000517005.1 Microvirga lupini | reverse complement strand
GCATCCAGCGTCGCTCCCAAGGTGATCGGCTCGCGTCTGTCATCGACACCATAGTAGGAGCGCGGCAATCTCCGCGCCCTTCCGGTTTTGCAAGCTTTCAGCTTTCCATACCGACCTTGTGCCTGAATGGCGGCTATCAGGCCGCCTCTTCCGTTCTTCCCAGGCGCTTGTCGAGATACTGGTCCACGGCCACCATCAGCTCGTCGACGCGGCCGTCGAAGAAATGGTTGGCGCCGTCGATCACCGCGTGTTCGAGCTTCACGCCCTTCTGGGTCTTCACCTTCTCGATCACGCTGACCACGTCCTTAACCGGGGCCACCCGGTCTTCCGAGCCGTGCACGAAGAGGCCGGAGGACGGGCAGGGAGCGAGGAAGGAGAAGTCGTAGCGATTGGCCATGGCGGCGATCGAGATGAAGCCCTCGATCTCCGGGCGGCGCATGAGGAGCTGCATGCCGATCCAGGCGCCGAAGGACACGCCGGCGATCCAGCAGGCACGGGCGTCCGGGTTCATGGCCTGGGCCCAGTCGAGGGCCGCGGCGGCATCGGAGAGTTCGCCCTGGCCGTGATCGAAGGCGCCCTGGCTGCGGCCGACGCCGCGGAAGTTGAATCGCAGGACGGAAAAGCCGCGCTTCACGAAGTCGTAGTACAGGTTGTAGACGATCTGGTTGTTCATCGTCCCGCCGAACTGCGGGTGCGGGTGCAGGATGATGGCGATGGGGGCGCCCTTTTCCTTGGCAGGCTGGTAGCGTCCCTCGATGCGACCGGCAGGACCCGTGAAGATGACTTCAGGCATATACGCGAACCTCTTGATCACCCCTCCATAGGGAGGGGGAAACTGCGGGCGACCTTGACTCCAGGTCGCAGTTCCTCATAAAAGAACCCTTAGAACTATTCTAAAATGTTCCAATGTTTCGCTAATCCGTGCGGCGACGGCATTCAGGAGAAACATGGGACAGATGTGGTTGCGGTGCTTTAACACGGCAACCAGGGTCAATTGCAAGAATTTCGTGAGGCTCCAAGCAGCTATGGCTTCCGGCCAGCGCACATATCTGGACCATAACGCGACCTCGCCCCTGCGGCCGGAGGTTGCCCAGATTGTCATGCGTGCGCTCCAGCTTCCCGGAAATGCCTCGTCCGTCCATGCCGAGGGCCGGGCCGCGCGGGCGGAGATTGAGAACGCCCGCGCGAAGGTGGCCCGTCTCGTCAGCGCCAAAGCCAAGAACGTCGTCTTCACCAGCGGTGGAACCGAAGCTGCCAACCTCGTTCTGACGCCGAGCTTCCGCCGATTGGGGCAGGGAGGGGCGGCGAAGCTTCTGGTCGGGGCAGTCGAGCACCCCTGTGTCCTCAATGGGCATCGCTTTCCCGTCGAAGCTGTCGAGATCGTCCCTGTCGACAGCCGGGGAATCCTTGATCTCGCCTGGCTCAAAGCCCACCTGGAGAAGGCGGGCGACGAGCGGGTCCTGCTCTCGGTTCAGCTTGCCAATAATGAGACCGGCGTGCTGCAGCCGGTGGCCGAGGCGGCCCGGCTCGTTCACGAACATGGCGGCTTGATTCATACCGATGCGGTCCAGGCGGCCGGCAAGATCCCGGTCGACATCGCCGAGCTCGGCGTCGATGCGCTGACGCTCTCGGCCCACAAGATCGGCGGGCCGAAGGGGATCGGGGCCGTGATTCTCGCCTCTGACCAGTTCGAGATCGCCGAGAGGCTGATCCGTGGCGGCGGCCAGGAGAAGGGTTTCAGGGCCGGCACGGAGAACGTGGCAGCCATTGCGGGCTTCGGCGCCGCGGCTGAGTTGGCGCTGGCCAGCCTGGAGCAGGAGGCCGGGCGGCTTCGGGATCTGCGAAACGAGGCCGAGGCGCAGGTGCGCCGGATCGCGCCCGATGCACTTGTTGTGGCTTCCGCAGCTGAGCGGTTGCCTAATACCTTCGCCTTTGCCATACCCGGCCTCAAAGCCGAGACGGCATTGATCGCCTTCGATCTGGCCAGGGGTGGCCCTGTCCTCCGGTTCGGCCTGCTCGTCCGGAAAGGTCAAGCGATCGCATGTGCTCGACGCCATGGGCGTGGAGCCCGCCCTGGCCGAGGGCGTCTTGCGAGTGAGTTTAGGGTGGTCGAGCACACAAGAGGACGTGATCCGCTTTGCGGAGGCGTGCGAAAGGGTGGTCGGCACCTTATATAAGCGGAAGGCGAGCGCGGCCTGATAGGGCCGGTTCGACTTTCATGTCATCAACCCGCGGCCCTTGAAGCCGTGAGCGGTGGGAGAGACGAATGCCTGCAGTGCAGGAAACGATCGATCAGGTCCGTTTGATCGATGTCGATCAGTACAAATACGGCTTCGAGACCGAAGTCGAAATGGAGAAGGCGCCGAAGGGCCTCTCCGAGGATGTGATCCGCTTCATCTCGGGCAAGAAGGGCGAGCCGGAGTGGATGCTCCAGTGGCGTCTCGATGCCTATAAGCGCTGGCTCACCATGAAGGAGCCGAACTGGGCGCGCGTGTCGTACGACAAGATCGATTACAACGACATCTATTACTATGCCGCGCCGAAGAAGAACCCGGCGCCGAAGTCCCTCGACGAGGTGGATCCTGAGATTCTCAAGACCTACGAGAAGCTCGGCATCCCGCTGTGCGAGCAGGAGATCCTGGCCGGTGTCGAACCGCAGAACCGGGTCGCCGTGGATGCGGTGTTCGATTCCGTGTCGGTCGCCACGACCTTCAAGGCAGAGCTCGCCAAGGCGGGCGTGATCTTCATGCCGATCTCCGAGGCGATCCGGGAATATCCGGATCTCGTGCGTCAGTATCTCGGCTCGGTCGTGCCGGTGACGGACAACTTCTTTGCCACCCTGAACTCGGCCGTATTCACCGACGGTTCGTTCGTCTACATCCCGCCGGGCGTGCGCTGCCCGATGGAGCTGTCGACCTATTTCCGTATCAACGAGAAGAACACGGGCCAGTTCGAGCGCACCCTGATCATCGCGGACAAGGGCTCCTACGTCTCGTATCTCGAGGGCTGCACGGCGCCCAAGCGCGACGAGAACCAGCTCCACGCCGCGGTCGTCGAGCTGATCGCGCTCGACGATGCCGAGATCAAGTATTCCACGGTCCAGAACTGGTATCCGGGCGATGCCGAGGGCCGGGGCGGCATCTACAACTTCGTGACCAAGCGCGGCGATTGCCGCGGCAAGAACTCGGTCATCACCTGGACCCAGGTGGAGACGGGTTCCGCGATCACCTGGAAATACCCGTCCTGCATCCTGCGCGGCGACAACTCGCGCGGCGAGTTCTACTCGATCGCCGTCTCGAACGGGAAACAGCAGGTCGATTCCGGCACCAAGATGCTCCATCTGGGCAAGAACACCACGAGCCGGATCATCTCGAAGGGCATCGCGGCCGGTAAGTCCGAGAACACCTACCGTGGTCTCGTATCCGCTCACCGCAAGGCGACCGGCGCGCGCAACTTCACGAACTGCGACTCGCTCCTGATCGGCAATCAGTGCGGCGCGCATACGGTGCCCTACATCGAGTCGAAGAACGCGACCGCCGTGTTCGAGCACGAGGCGACGACATCGAAGATCTCAGAAGATCAGATGTTCTACTGCCAGCAGCGCGGCCTCTCGGAGGAAGAGGCGACGGCGCTGATCGTGAACGGCTTCGTGAAGGACGTCCTGCAGCAGCTGCCCATGGAGTTCGCGGTCGAGGCGCAGAAGCTGATCTCGATCTCGCTCGAAGGCTCGGTGGGCTAATCGAAAACCAATGGTGACATCCCGGCCGAAGCATAGCGAAGAGCCGGGATCGGCAAAACCAATTCAATTCGGATAGCGATCCCGGGTCTCGCTGCGCTCGCCCGGGATGACGCAGATGGAAGTGTAAAGATGCTCGAAATCAAGAACCTGGTTGTCCAGATCGAGGACAAGCGCATTCTCAATGGCTTGAACCTCACCGTGAACAAGGGTGAAGTGGCCGCCATCATGGGGCCGAACGGGTCCGGTAAGTCGACCCTGTCCTATGTGATTGCCGGCAAGGAGGATTACGAGGTCCTCGACGGCGAGATCCTGCTCGACGGTCAGAACCTGCTCGAGATGGAGCCGGATCAGCGCGCTGCCGCCGGCGTGTTCCTGGCCTTCCAGTATCCCCTGGAGATCCCCGGCGTCGCCTCGATGACCTTCCTGAAGGCCGCCATCAATGCCCAGCGCAAGGCACGCGGCGAAGAGGAACTGACCACGCCGGACTTCATCAAGCGCGTGAACGCCGCTGCCCAGCAGCTCGAGATCCCGAAGGACATGCTCAAGCGCGCTCTCAATGTCGGATTCTCCGGCGGCGAAAAGAAGCGCATGGAGATCCTGCAGATGGCGCTGCTGCAGCCGTCCTTCTGCATCCTGGACGAGACGGATTCCGGCCTCGACATCGATGCGCTGCGCATCGTGTCCGAGGGCGTGAATGCCCTGCGCTCGCCCGACCGCTCCTTCCTGGTCATCACGCACTATCAGCGCCTGCTGAACCATATCGTCCCGGATAGCGTGCACGTGATGCATGGTGGACGTATCGTGCGCTCGGGCGGCAAGGAGCTTGCGCTCGAACTCGAGGCGAACGGCTACGCCGATTACCGGGAAAGCGAGGCCGCGTAACATGGCTGATGTCACTCTCATGAAGACGCCGGCGGAAACCGCACTGGCGCAGGCTTTCGAGAGCGCGAAGACAGCGTTGCCCGGTCAGACTGAGTCGCGTGCCCAGGCCTTCGAGCAATTCACTCAGCGGGGCCTGCCGCATCGCCGGGTCGAGGAGTTCAAGTACACGGATCTGCGCGCCCTCCTGCGCGAGGTCGCGCCTTTCGCGGACGCGCCTTCCGCCGACGAGGCCAAGGCTGCCCTGAAGGGTGCGAAGGCTCTCGCAGGCGTCGAGGCGCTCCAAGTACCGTTCGTGAACGGTCACTTCGTGCGCGAGGCGGTGGACTTCCGTGCGCTGCCGGAGAATGTCGAGATCGTGCCGCTGGCCGAGGCCCTGGCGAACGGTCACGACTGGCTGGCGAAGTTGAGCCCCGTTCCGTGGGCGAACGACAACCCGGTCTACCAGCTCAACACCTCCTTCATGGCCGATGGGGTGATGATCCGGATTGCGGGTCCCGTCGAGACGCCGGTGCATCTGCGCTTTGTCACGGCAGCGAGCTCCGCCGTCGCCACCGCGACCCGTGTTCTCGTGGTCGTGGAGGAGGGCGCGTCCGTGACCCTGCTCGAGACGCACGAGAGCACCGATGGCGCCAATCATCAGCCGAACGACGTGGTGGAGCTGATTGCGGGCGACCGCACCAACGTTCAGCACGTGCGCGTCAATGTCGAGGGGGACAAGGCCCTGGCTCTCTCCACGCTGGCCGCGAAGATCGGCGGCGAGGCCGTGTTCAACAGCATCAACGTGGTGGCGGGCGCCTCCACCTCGCGGCACCAGGTCTTCGCCATTCTCGATGGCGAAAACACGAATCTGCGCGTCAACGGTGCGACGATGCTGAAAGGCTCGCAGCACGGCGACTCGACGCTTATCGTTGAGCACGGCGCTCCCCACTGCGAAAGCCGAGAACTGTTCAAGACCGTTGTCGATAACGAGGCGACCGGCGTCTTCCAGGGCAAGATCATCGTTCCGCATCACGCTCAGAAGACCGACGGCCGCATGATGTCGGCAGCTCTCCTCCTCGAGGAGGGCGCTTCCATGAACAACAAGCCGGAACTCGAGATCTTCGCCGACGACGTGCAATGCGCCCACGGAGCCACCTGCGGTCAGCTCGACGAGGATCTCCTGTTCTACCTCTTGGCCCGCGGCCTGCCGAAGAAGGAGGCCGAAAGCCTTCTCGTTCAGGCATTCCTCGGCGAGGCGCTCGAGTTCGTGGAGAACGAGACCGTTCGTGGCGCGCTCGTCGAAACGGTCGAGAGCTGGCTGAAGGCACGCTCGTAATACTCATCTCGTCATGGCCGGGCTTGTCCCGGCCATCTCGATCAGAAGAGTGCAGAGCCTTTCCGATCGAGATCACCGGCACAAGGCTGGTGATGACAATGGAGGAAAGCATCAGGCAATGAATGCTCCTGTGAGGCCATACGACGTCGAAGCGATCCGGGCGGAGTTTCCGATCCTGGCGCAGCAGGTCTATGGCAAGCCGCTGGTCTATCTCGATAACGCCGCTTCGGCCCAGAAGCCCCGCGCGGTGATCGATGCCATGGTGAACACCATGCAGACGGGCTACGCCAACGTCCATCGTGGCCTGCATCATATGGCGAACGTGGCGACGGAAGGCTTTGAGCGGGCACGGGAAACCGTGCGGGAGTTCCTTAACGCCGAGTCCGTGGATGAGATCGTCTTCACCAAGTCGGCCACGGAAGCCTACAACCTCGTAGCGGATTCCTTCGGCCGCATGGGAATCGGCGAGGGGGACGAGATCATCCTCTCCATCATGGAGCACCATTCCAACATCGTGCCCTGGCACTTCCTGCGCGAGCGGAAGGGTGCAGTGATCAAATGGGCTCCGGTGGATGACGAGGGCAATTTCCTCATCGAGGAGTTCGAGAAGCTCATCACGCCGCGCACCAAGATCGTGGCCATCACGCATATGTCGAACGTGCTGGGCACCGTGACGCCGGCAAAGGAGATCATCCGCATCGCCCACGCCCACGGGGTTCCCGTTCTGATCGACGGAGCTCAGGGTGCGGTTCACCTGCAGGTCAACGTGCGCGAACTCGATGCAGATTTCTACGTCTTCACCGGCCATAAGGTCTATGGACCGACCGGCATCGGCGTCCTCTACGGCAAGCGCGAATGGCTCGCCAAGATGCCGCCTTACTCGGGCGGCGGCGAGATGATCCGCGAGGTGCGCCAGGACGCGATCACCTACAACGACCCGCCGCACCGGTTCGAGGCGGGCACTCCTCCGATCATCGAGGCCATCGGCCTCGACGCGGCTCTGCGATTCATGATGCAACTCGGGCGGGAGAACATCCAGGCGCACGAGGCGGCGCTCTCGGCCTATGCCCATGAGCGGCTCGGCGCCATGAACTCGATCCGGATCATCGGCCGTGCCAAGGGCAAGGGCGCTATCCTGGCCTTCGAGATGAAGAACGCGCATGCCCATGATGTCGCGACCATTATCGACCGGCAGGGCGTGGCGGTCCGGGCCGGCACCCACTGCGCCATGCCGCTCCTGGAGCGCTTCGGCGCGACCTCGACCTGCCGCGCCTCATTTGGCCTCTACAACACCATGCAAGAAGTCGATAAGCTGGCGGATGCCCTGCAGAAGGCGGAAGCCCTGTTTGCTTGAGGATTGACCTGTGAACGACCTATCTCCGACCAATGCACCGCAGGTGTCTCCCGGCTCAGGGATCCCGCCGGAAGAGCTCGACCGCATGACGGACGACATCATCGCGGCGCTCAAGACCGTTTACGATCCGGAAATCCCGGCCGACATCTACGAGCTCGGCCTGATCTACCGGGTCGACATCGACGACGACCGCAATGTCGCCATCGACATGACCCTGACCGCTCCGGGCTGCCCCGTCGCCGGCGAGATGCCGGGCTGGGTCGAGAACGCCGTATCGACGGTCCAGGGCGTCCAGAGCGTCAAGGTGAACATGGTCTTCGATCCGCCGTGGGATCAGAGCCGCATGTCCGATGAGGCCCGCGTCGCGCTCGACATGTGGTAGGCCTGATCGGCCTCACTTCTCCGAATTACATCAAGTGATGGCCGGGTATGTCCCGGCCATCTTCGTCAAGTCCCTCTCACGTCCGGTTGATGGAAACGCCGCCATCGACGAGGAGGGCAGCGCCCGTCGTGAAGCTCGAGGCGTCCGAGGCCAGGTAGAGCGCCGACTGGGCGATCTCCTCGGGGCGGGCCCTTCGCTTCAGAGCATGCAGACCTTCAACGAAGGCCAGCGCCTCGGGTGTGCTGACCCAGGCCTCCGCCAGGGGCGTGTCCGTGCCTCCTGGCAGCAGGGCGTTCACGCGGATGCCCCTGGGGCCGAATTCGGTGGCAAGCGCCTGCGTGAGCCCGATCAATCCGGATTTGCTGGCCGCGTAAGCGGCGACGCCCGGCATTCCGGCCGTGTAGCCGACGAAGGTGGAGGTGAAGATGAGGGAGCCTCCACCGCGGTCGAGCATGGCCGGGATCTGGTGTTTCGCACCCAAAAAGGCGGCCGTAAGGTTGGTCGCGAGCGCCTCATTCCAGCCTGCGAGCGAGATACCCGGTGTCGGCCCCATTTCGCCGCTCGTACCGGCATTGTTGAAGGCGATGTCGAGCCCGCCGAAATGCCTGACTGCAGTATCGACGAGGGTCTGCGCGAGAGCTTCGTCTCTGATATCTCCGGCAACGGCAATCGCGTGTCCGCCATGTCTTTCGATGTCGGCAACGAGTTCGTTCAGCGCATCGGATCGCCGTGCCGTCACGACGACGTTTGCGCCTTCCCGCGCGAACAGTTTGGCCGTCGCATAGCCGATCCCGGAGCTGGCTCCCGTCACGATGGCGGTCTTGTTCATGAGCGTGGTCACAGTGAATCCCTTTCCTTCATGAGCTCATTGCTCGGGATCGGGATCTCAAATCGCGCTGCTGCTGCCGACCCGTTTCCTACACCCGATTTCTGTGGTGCGAGCCGAAGACGGTGGCGCTGCCGGGAAGGGGGGGACGGGCTCTCATTTTGGGGAAGAGCGGAAGCGTTATAGGCTTGGTGCGGCCGACGGATGGCCTGAGGGCACTTCCAGGAGATCGCGCATGAACACGCCTCACGCGTCGACGTCCCTTCAGACCCGCTGCTGCATCGTCGGAGGCGGGCCGGCCGGCATGATGCTGGGGTTTCTCCTCGCTCGGCAGGGCGTCGAGGTGCTCGTTCTGGAAAAGCATGCGGATTTTCTGCGTGATTTTCGCGGGGACACCATTCACCCATCGACGCTGGAGGTCATGTACGAGCTCGGATTGCTCGACGAATTCCTCTCCAGGCCTCATCAGCAGACCCAGACGGTCAGTCTCGTCGTCGGCGGCACGACCTTGAAATTGGCGGACTTCTCCCACCTGCCGACCCACTGCAAGTTCATTACCTTCATGCCGCAATGGGATTTCCTCGACTTCCTGGCCGATCACGCCCGCGCATATCCTCATTTCCACCTGCGCATGCAGGCTGAGGTCATCGCCCTGATCGAGGAGAAGGGCAGGGTGGTGGGCGTGCGGGCCTCGACGCCTGAAGGTCCGCTCGACGTCCGATCCGACCTCGTGGTGGGCGCCGATGGACGGCATTCCATCGTTCGGGAAAGGGCCGGACTTCAGGTGATGGATATCGGAGCACCGATGGACGTGCTCTGGATGCGGGTTTCCAAGTTGCCCGGTGATCCAAGCCAATTGCTCGGGCGCATCGAGGCGTGGCAGATGCTGGTCATGATCGACCGCGGGCAGTACTGGCAATGCGCCTATCTCATCCCGAAAGGGTCGCTTGAGACGTTGAAGCGCGAGGGATTGGCGGCTTTCCGATCGAAGCTCGCCGGGCTTGCTCCCTTTCTCGGTGAGCGCGTCGGGGAACTGCAGTCCTGGGACGACATCAAGCTCCTCACCGTCGTGGTCGACCGATTGAAGCAGTGGTTCAAGCCCGGCCTCCTATGCATCGGCGATGCTGCCCATGCCATGTCGCCGGCGGGCGGAGTCGGGATCAACCTCGCCATCCAGGATGCGGTGGCGACGGCCAATATCCTAGGGGCATCACTGAAGGTCGGACCGGTGGAGATCGAGGAGCTGGCCCTCGTGCAGAAGCGCCGCGAGTGGCCGACGCGGATGACGCAAGGACTGCAGGTCCTGCTTCAGAATCGACTGATCGATCCGGTCCTGACCAGCCGGGGACCCGTCTCAGCGCCCTGGATCATCCGCTGGCTGGCGCAATGGCCTCTGTTCCGGCGCATTCCCGCCCGTCTGATCGGGGTCGGTTTCAGGCCCGAGCACGTGCGTTGACGGGCCTTCGGCAGGGCGGTGCTCGGGTCCACTTTCATCCTGATCATCGTCGGCCAGGTCGTCCGCCTCTTCGACGGAAGACAGGACGGGATCGCGAGGCGCATCCGGCACGGCGGCGAACATCGCCCGCGCGATCTCCTGCTCTCCCATCACGACCCTCGTTGCGCCGTACTTTTCGACATGCTCTTCCTGCGCTGCGGAATGCACGCGCACGATGATCGGCAGGTCCGGGCTGATCCCGCGGGCCTGCTCCACCACCTGACCGCTTTCGAACGCATCCGGAATGGCTACCAGGAGGCAGCGGGCCGCCTTGACGTTGGCGGCCGCGGCGACCTCCGGATCGGCGGCATTGCCGATGATGACCGAATGGTTGTCCTTCTGCAGCTCGGACACCTGATTCTTGTTCGTCTCGATGACAAGGAAGGGCGTTCCTGACGAGGCCAGCTTGCGGCTGATGAACTTGCCGACGCGGCCATGCCCCACGAGAACGACGTGATCGGTGAGAGGCGTGATCGGAAGCGGCTCCCGTGTGGCTGCGGCCGCCGCCTTCTCTGCCGCGATGGCTTCCTTCTCTGCGGCGACCGCTTCCATCCTTGCGGTTTCCCGCTTGGCAAACCACCGGTCCAGCAGCGCGAACAGGAAGGGATTGATGAGGATCGACAGGATGGCTCCTGCGAGGATCAGGTCTCGGCCCTGTTCCGGCAGCAGTTGAAGATCGACGCCCAGCCCCGCGAGGATGAAGGAGAATTCGCCGATCTGGGCGAGGCTTGCCGCAATGGTCAGTGCGGTCGAGTTCGGGTGGCGGAAAAGCCGAACGATGGCGAAGGCGGCGAGCGACTTGCCGACGACGATGATCAGGAAGGTCGCAAGGACAGGGCCGAACTCATTGATGAGGATCATCGGGTCGAACAGCATGCCGACCGAGACGAAGAACAGCACCGCGAAGGCGTCGCGCAGAGGGAGGGTTTCGGAGGCGGCCTGATGGCTGAGTTCGGATTCGCTTAAGACCATGCCGGCGAAGAAGGCGCCGAGGGCGAAGGATACGCCGAACAGCTCCGCCGCCCCGAAGGCGGCGCCCAGGGCTATGGCGAGGACCGCCAGGCGGAACAGCTCGCGGGATCCGGTGTGGGCGACGTAGTGCAGGATCCATGGAATAACCCGGCGGCCGACGATCAGCATGATCGCCACGAAGGCGATCACCTTGCCGAGCGTGATGCCGAGCGAGATCACGATGGATTCGAGATCGGCCGATGCGCCAGACACGGCCTCCGCGAAGGCGGGCAGGAGGACCAGCGTCAGGACCATGGCCAGATCCTCGACGATCAGCCATCCGACCGCGATATGGCCGCGCTCGGTTTCGACGAGCCGGCGCTCCTGGAGAGCCCGCAGCAGCACGACCGTACTGGCGACGGAGAGCGCCAGGCCGAAGACGAGGCCTCCGCCGATTCCCCAGCCAATCAGCCAAGCGAGTCCCATGCCGAGAAGCGTGGCGCTGGCGATCTGGACGACCGCACCGGGAATGGCGATGGCCTTAACGGAGAGGAGATCCTTCAGCGAGAAGTGAAGGCCGACGCCGAACATCAGCAGAATCACGCCGATCTCGGCGAGCTGGTTGGCGAGTTCCTGGTCGGCTACATAGCCCGGCGTGAAAGGGCCGGCGAGGACACCGGCGAGGAGATAGCCGATCAGCGGGGAGAGGCGGAAGCGATGCGCTATGGCACCCAGGGCAAATGCCATCACGAGGCCGATGACGATGGTTGATATCAGCGGCGTGTGATGCGGCATCTGCTCTCCTTAGGCTGCGGCGGTGTTGGGGATGGGATACACCCGATATGGTCGACCTCGGCCGTAGGGGCAACCCTGAACAGTCTCGACGTTTGCCCTTTCAGCACTTATATATGGAATATCGAACTCGTTCTGCCCGGGCCTTGAACCCGGCCGTCAGGAGAGAAGGCTTATGGCATTACCCGGTTTCAAGGTCGTCACCTTGACCGACGCGGCGGCGAACCGCGTCAAGGACATCATCGGCAAGGCGGATCGTCCCATTGTGGGGGTCCGCGTGGGCGTCAAGAACGGCGGCTGCGCCGGCATGTCCTACACCATGGAATATGCGGAAAGTATCAACCCGCTCGACGAGGTGGTCGAGGACAAGGGCGTGACCGTTCTGATCGATCCTAAGGCCGTGCTGTTCCTGCTTGGCACGGAAATGGATTTCCAGACGACCAAGATGTCGTCCCAGTTCGTCTTCAACAATCCCAACCAGACCTCAGCCTGCGGCTGCGGCGAGTCGGTGGCGATCACGCCGGCCACGCCTGCGGCGCTGCAATCGGCCGGCTAAAGCATTGTTCGGTGAAGTGGCTCCGGTTCACCTTTAAAAAATGCTGCAAAGGATCAAGCCATGGACGCCGAGGATCTCCGCGACATCTTCCGTAGTCTCGGCCCCATCCATATTCGCCGGATGTTCGGCGGGCAGGGGGTCTATCAGGGCGAGCTGATGTTCGCCCTCGTGGCTTCCGACGAACTTTACCTCAAGGTGGATGAAGAGAGCGTCGGATTCTTCCGCGAACTGGGCTCGCGCCCGTTCGCCTATGAGACGCGCGATGGCCGCAAAAGCATCATGAGCTACTGGCTCATGCCGGAATCGGCCCTCGACGATCCCGACGAGGCGGCCGAGCTTGCGACCATGGCTCTGGCGGCTGCCAGAAGGGCGAGATCCACCCAGGCACGCAAAGGCGGCAAGGCGGCGCCGGGCCGGAAGGCTCGGAAGAAGGCGTCCGAGCCCGTTACTTAGCTTTGTTTACTTGGCCTTCTTGACCGCCACAGGCCGCATGAGGAAGGCCGGCACGTGATCGCCGAGGCCGATCACCTTTTCATCCGCGTCCTCGTCGCGCCGCGCGCGGCCCTGATGGCCCCGATCCGATGAGCGCTCGCTGCGTTCTGGCCGGGGCCTGCGGTTCTGTTGTTCCTCGCGGATCGGCTGGGCCGTGCGTGGGGCCGGAGCCTCTTCCCGCGGCTCCTCCGGCTGCCCACGGCTCCGATCCGATGAACGCACCTTGACCTTGCGCCCACGCGAGCGCTCCTCGCCCCGCCCGCCACGGCGGCGGGAGGAGCCTTCCGATTGCGGACGCTCGGCCAGGGTCGGGCCCTGCCACTCGATCGGCTGGCCGATCAGCTTCTCGATGGCGGTGAGGGATTTCTCGTCGCCGGGACCAACCAGCGTGAAAGCTTGGCCACTTCGTCCTGCTCGGCCCGTGCGCCCGATGCGGTGGACGTAATCCTCGGCATGATGGGGAATGTCATAGTTGAACACATGGCTGACCGCCGGAATATCGAGTCCACGGGCTGCCACATCGCTGGCCACAAGCAGGGGGCATCTCGCCGGTGCGGAAGCTGTCGAGCGCTGCCATGCGGGCGTGCTGGTCCATGTCGCCATGGAGGGCCGCCGCAGCGAAACCATGCTTCTGCAAGGAGCGATGGAGGACGGCCACGTCGCGCTTGCGGTTGCAGAAGACGATGGCGTTCTGGAGGTCCGTCGCGTTCCGGATCAGCTCCCGCAGGGTCTCGCGCTTCTCGTAATCCTCCCGGCCGGTCGCCACGAGGCGCTGGGTGATCGTCGAGGCGGTCGAGGCGGCGCGGGCGACCTCAACCTTCACCGGATTGTGAAGGAAGGCGTCCGCCAAGCGCTGGATCTCCGGCGGCATGGTCGCGGAGAAGAACAGGGTTTGCCGGGTGAAGGGAACGAGCTTCACGATGCGCTCGATGTCCGGGATGAACCCCATGTCGAGCATCCGGTCGGCCTCGTCGATCACCAGCAGCTCGACACCGGTGAGCAGGAGCTTCCCGCGCTCGAAATGGTCGAGCAGACGGCCCGGGGTCGCGATCAGCACGTCGACGCCGCGGGTGATCTTGGCATCCTGGTCGCCGAAGGACACGCCGCCGATCAGAAGGGCGACGGAGAGGCGGTGATTGATGCCGTATCTGTCGAAGTTCTCCTCGACCTGGGCCGCGAGTTCGCGGGTCGGCTCGAGAATCAGCGTGCGGGGCATGCGTGCCCGGGCCCGACCGGATTCGAGCAGGGTCAGCATGGGAAGCGTGAAGGCCGCCGTCTTGCCCGTCCCGGTCTGCGCGATGCCAAGCACGTCGCGACGGGAGAGCACGTGAGGAATGGCCTGCGCCTGGATGGGCGTCGGCTCTGTATATCCAGCTGCAGCGACGGCCTGTTGAACTTTATCGCTAAGTCCGAGTTCGGCGAACGACATGAATGCTAATTACCGTTGAGGGCTAGGCGCGCTCTAAAAGTGCCGGCCGCGCTCTACGGCAACAAACAGGCGCGAGACTGGTTTCACCTGAGGTTCTTGCTCAAGTAAAGGTGTGGCGGGACCATAAGATAAGCTATGCGCTTGTCAATCCAGGGAAACTTGCCGAGAGACGACAAAGGAAAGTTTGTATGGCTGAAACACTGGTTCTGATTCCCGGACTGGCCTGCACCGCCCGGCTTTTCGAGCCCCAGATCGCCGCCCTGTCCGCGGGACGCACCATCGTCGTGGTGGATCATGCCCGGGATGATTCGATTGCCGCTATCGCCACGCGGCTTCTGCGCGATGTGCCTGACAGGTTTGCTCTCGCGGGACTCTCCATGGGCGGCTACGTCGCCATGGAGGTCATGCGGCAGGCGCCGGAACGGGTGCAGCGGCTTGCTCTGCTCGATACGAGCGCGCGCCCGGACACTCCGGAAGCGAGCCAGGATCGCAAGCGGCTGATCGCGCTGGCCGAAGCGGGGCGATTCGAAGAGATCCATGCTGCGCTCTGGCCGCGTCTCGTCCATCCCGATCATCGGGGCGATCGGCTGCTCCAGGAGATCATGCTCGAGATGATGCGAGAAACCGGTGTCGAGGCGTATGTCCGGCAGCAGCGAGCGATCATGGCGCGTCCCGACTCACGCCCGTCGTTGCCGGGAATCGAGATTCCGACTCTGGTCCTGGTCGGAGAGGGAGATGCCATCACGCCACCGGAGATCGCCCGGGAGATGGCCGAGATGATCGAATGGGCCTCCCTGGTCGTCATCCCCGAAGCCGGACACATGTCGACTCTCGAGCAGCCGGAACGGGTAACCCAGGCCCTGCAATTGTGGCTGAACCGGGATTAACCATAGATTTGCCCGCGACTTGCGAAGCTCCCCGAGAACATGGTCAATGATTGGTTACTGGTTCCGCCAGACGCCGGTCGTCTGTCCTGTTTCGCAGGTAAGGTGCTGACTTAAAAGAAATATTGCTGATTTTGGACTGTGGAAGGTAAGGCCTCGGTCCCTACGGTGCAGAGGTAAAAACAGCCTACCGTCGGTTGTGACTGCGAAAAACTGCGCTTCTTGCCTTAACTGTGGCAGGAAAGTGACAGACGATTGGTCAAGTCTAGGTTAGAAGCTGGATCACATCCTTCTAACAGACGGACCAAGACAAATGAAAAAGATCCTCCTCTCCTCGGTTGCTTTGCTCGGCCTCGCCACTGGCGCCATGGCCGCTGACCTTCCGTCCCGCCGCGCTCCGGCTCCGGTCGTTGCTGCTGTTCCGGTCTTCACCTGGACCGGCTTCTACGTCGGTGTGAACGCCGGCTACGGCTGGAACACGAGCGACGACTTCGTCTTCAACGGCGAACGCTTCGACCTCGACGACGACGGCGGCTTCGTCGGCGGCGCGCAGGCCGGCTACAACTACCAGATCGGCTCGTTCGTGGTCGGTCTCGAAGGCGACATCCAGTACGCCGACTTCGGCGGCGATGATGTTGTCCTGTCTGACGGCAGCGTCGT
>KI912007.1:207147-207284 GCA_000517005.1 Microvirga lupini | reverse complement strand
CGGGTGCGTTTGCGCCAGTGGCATTCTCGCGCCCGCTGCTGATGCCGGCGACGCCAGACGGACCAATGCTCGACGGCCTCAACCGAAGGCGGCCGCTCCCACACCAGATGCCAGAGCAGCCGCCGCACCTCCGGCAC
>KI912007.1:206263-207047 GCA_000517005.1 Microvirga lupini | reverse complement strand
TCCGTCTCCTCGGAAACAGACAAGGCCCGGTGGCAACACCGGGCCTTTTTGCTTGTGAGGCGGGGACGCCTTAGGTCATCCGGCCTTGAGGCCGCCCGCTCGCCGGGCGCGGGATCCTGCTCCCACCCATGACGTCTCGTGCCGAGATGGCCTCTCACTTGGCGATCAGATAGAAGATCGCGATGGCCGGAATGAAGAGATCGGACGCCATGGCGATGGTCTCCAGGCCTGACCGCTCCTTGTTGCGCGCGTGCTGCAGACTTGCGGGGCTGTAGAAAACCGCGCCGACAATCGCTGCAGGCGTTATCCAATCGGCGCGGTGAACTGAGAGAAGCGCGAGCAGCGCAATCCAAACGTTTCTGAAGCCCAGTTCCATGACGATCTTGCGCGTGTCCGGATCTGTCATTTTGAAGATCGTCTGGGCCGTGAAGGCAGGATCGAAAATTTGGCGCAAGCCGGCGAGCGTGAGCCGAACGCCCATGGCCCAGAACACAAACCATTTCCCGATCAGGAAGATGAGATTTCCATTCGACGCGAGCGCGCGTTCGACTCTCTTGAAGCCAGGTGCAGGAGGGTCATGGCCAGGATGATCATGCCTCGATACATCAGCGCCTCCATCCGAACAGGTGCCGGAAATTCCTCCGGCCGGACCTGCAGCGTGACTTTGCGCGAAAGGTGAAGCTCTATGGCGCCGCCCTGATACGGCCAACAAAAAGCCGGGGCTCGCAAAGAGCCCAGGCGAAGGAAGGCTGCAGTCAAAGCAGCCGGGAGGATCGTCTTTCCG
>KI912007.1:164654-206163 GCA_000517005.1 Microvirga lupini | reverse complement strand
GGCGCGACACCTCCGTGTCTAAGACAACGCGCAAACCCGGCTGTAGTATTAGACGGAGTAATACATCTGGAACTCGACCGGGTGCGGGGTCATCTCGAAACGAGCGACCTCCGTCATCTTCAGCTCGATGTAGCTGTCGATGAAGTCATCGTTGAAGACGCCGCCGGCCTTGAGGAACGCGCGGTCCTTGTCGAGGCTGGCGAGAGCTTCGCGGAGCGAGCCGCAGACGGTCGGGATCTTCTTCAGCTCGCGCGGCGGCAGATCGTAGAGATCCTTATCCATCGCCTGGCCGGGATCGATCTTGTTGATGATGCCGTCGAGACCGGCCATCAGCATCGCTGCGAAGGCGAGATACGGATTGGCGGTCGGATCGGGGAAGCGGACCTCGACGCGCTTGGCCTTCGGCGAAGTCGTCCACGGAATACGGCAGGAGGCCGAACGGTTACGGGCCGAGTAGGCCAGCAGCACCGGAGCCTCGTAGCCCGGGACGAGGCGCTTGTAGGAGTTCGTCGACGGATTGGTGAAGGCGTTCAGGGCTTTGGCGTGCTTGATGATGCCGCCGATATACCACAGGCATTCCTGCGACAGGTCGGCATACTTGTTGCCGGCGAAGAGGGGCTTGCCGCCCTTCCACAGCGACTGGTGCACGTGCATGCCCGAGCCGTTGTCGCCATAGACCGGCTTCGGCATGAAGGTAGCCGTCTTGCCATAGGACTGGGCGACGTTGTGAATGCAGTACTTGTAGATCTGCATCTCGTCGGCGGTGCGCACGAGGGTGTTGAACTTCGTGCCGAGTTCGTGCTGGGCGGAAGCCACTTCGTGGTGGTGCTTCTCGACCGTGACTCCCATGGCCTTCATGGCAGCCAGCATCTCGCCGCGCATGTCCTGAGCGGAATCCAGCGGCGGAACCGGGAAGTAGCCGGCCTTGGTCTGGATGCGGTGACCGAGGTTGCCGCCCTCATAAGGCGTATCGCCGTTGATCGGCAGCTCGGAGGAGTCGAGCTTGAAGCCGGTGTTGTAGGGGTCGGCCATGAACTTCACGTCGTCGAACACGAAGAACTCGGCCTCGGGGCCGACATAGACCGTGTCGGCGATACCGGTGGACTGCAGATAGGCCTCGGCCTTCTTGGCGATGCCGCGGGGATCGCGGTTGTAGGGCTCGCCGGTCGCCGGCTCGAGAATGTCGCAGTTGATCGTCAGGGTGGATGCCGAGAAGAACGGATCCATCTGGGCGGTCGTCGGATCGGGCATGAGGGTCATGTCGGATTCGTTGATCGCCTTCCAGCCGGCGATGGACGAGCCGTCGAACATGATGCCGTCAGCGAACGTGTCTTCGTCGACCATCGAGACGTCGAAGGTCACATGCTGCCACTTGCCGCGCGGGTCGGTGAAACGGAAGTCGACGTATTGGACGTCGTTATCTTTGATCGCCTTGAGCACATCCTTGGCGGTCTGCATGATCGTCTGGTCCTCTTCTGCCCTTTTAGAATAATCCTTGGCCTGAACGGCCTCGGCTTGGGAAAGCGAGCTTAGATCGCGTCGGATCCGGTCTCGCCCGTGCGGATACGAACGGCCTCTTCGACCGTCGAAACGAAAATCTTGCCGTCGCCGATGCGCCCGGTCTGGGCGGCCTTGCGGATGGCCTCGATGGCGCTCTCGGCCATCTCGTCGTTCAGGACGATTTCGAGCTTCACCTTCGGCAGGAAGTCGACGACGTACTCCGCGCCGCGATAGAGCTCGGTATGGCCTTTCTGGCGGCCGAAACCTTTCGCCTCGATCACGGTAATGCCCTGGAGGCCTACTTCCTGGAGAGCTTCTTTGACTTCATCGAGCTTGAAGGGCTTGATGATGGCTTCGATCTTCTTCATCCCGGTCAACCGTTTCTCGTTCGAGGTTTTGCCGCTTTTAGCACCAGCACGAGGCGCCTTCCATGCGTTCATCGATTCAAAGGCAGCCATTTTGCCGACTTCATGAGCATATCATGATCAAAGTTTGTGCAGTTGCGGAAACCCTCGCCAAATCATCGAAATCGAGTCCATTTTGGTCCTATGACAGCCCCTGAACTCGTCCTGCCCCCCTCCGAAATGAAGCGGGCCGACCTGGAAACCATCGCGAGAGGCGTTCCGGGCATCGAACTCATGAAACGGGCCGGGCGTGCCGTCGCCGATTCTGCCGAAAAATTAGCCTCTGAAGGAAGCAGGATCGCCATTGTGGCGGGGCCCGGTCAGAATGGAGGCGACGGCTTCATCGCGGCCACTCTCCTTGCCGAGCGAGGCTATCGGGTGAGCCTCAGCCTCCTGGGAGATCTGAACCGGCTGACGGGAGATGCTGCGGAAGCGGCGCAGGACTGGACGGGAGAGGTCGGTCGAGGCGAGGATGCGGCATTTCAGGACGCAGACCTCATCGTCGATGCTCTCTTCGGCACCGGTTTGTCCCGCGATCTCGATGGCGTGGCGCGGCATGTGGTCGACCGCATGAACGGCTCGGGCAAGCCGATCCTGGCGGTGGATCTTCCCTCCGGCATCGACGGCGATACCGGCGAGGTGCGGGGCATTGCGGTGAAGGCTGCCCGCACGGTGACCTTCGCCGCCCGCAAGCCCTGCCATCTGCTGATGCCGGGGCGCGCCTTCAGCGGTCCTGTCGAAGTGGCGGATATCGGAATCGGACGGGAGATCCTCGAGGCGAAGGGCGGGAGCCTCTTCGCCAACAGCCCGGCTCTGTGGCTGCATGCCTTGCCGAAGCCCGGGCTCTCCTCTCACAAATACGAGCGCGGCCACACCCTCGTTGCTTCGGGTGGCGCGACCCGCACGGGGGCGGCGCGGCTGGCGGCCCGGGCGGCACTCAGGATCGGGTCCGGTCTCGTTACCGTGGCCTCGCCGCCGGAGGCAATCGGGGTCAATGCCGCTCACCTCACGGCGATCATGCTGAAGGGCTGCGACGGTCCCGAGGGGCTCCACAACATTCTCCAGGATACGCGCCTCAATGCCCTCGTTCTGGGACCGGCGCTGGGTGTCCATGCGGGCGCCCGCGCCATGATGGCCGTTGCCGTCCAGGCAAGGCGAAGCCTCGTCCTGGATGCCGATGCGCTGACCTCCTTCGAAGGATTAGCGTCGGAACTCCATGGCGCGTTCCGCCATGCGCCGACGGTGCTCACACCCCATGGCGGCGAGTTCAATCGCTTGTTCAAAGGGCACCCGGATATCCTTGATCCAGCATCGAAAATCGAGCGCGCTAGGCGCGCAGCGGCTTACACTGGAGCAGTGGTGCTGTTGAAGGGGGCAGACACCGTAATCGCCGCTCCCGACGGCAGGGCGGCCATCAACGAGAACGGCACCCCGTACCTCGCGACCGCCGGCTCGGGCGACACGCTCTGTGGCCTCATCGCAGGGCTGATGGCGCAGAACGTATCCGCCTTTGAGGCAGCCTGCGCCGGAGCCTGGATCCACGCCGAGGCGGGCGCGAGCTTCGGGCCGGGACTAATCTCGGAGGATCTGGCGGATCTGGTGCCGGGGGTCCTGCGGGGGCTTCTCAGGTAACCTCGATCCAGGTCAACAGGCCGGCGTCGAACCGCTCCACGACGGTGGAGGCGAGAAGCCACTTGCCGGGATTGTCGGCCACGAAGGCAATCCGGATCGTCTTGCTCTCTGGCACCTGCACCGTGTCCAGCCAATAGGGTTCCCAGCCGTCGTCGAGGGGATGCAGCAGCCGGAAACAATGGCCGTGAAGATGTAAGGGCTGGACGAAGGCCGTCTGATTCGCGAGCGCCAGCACCACCGGCGTTCCCCGCTTCACCTTCATCAGCGGTGCACCCGACGGGCGTCCTACAGCTCCATTGATCGTCCAGGGGGCATTGGGAAGTTTCGGATCACCCGTGATCACGACGTCCTTGCGGCTGGCGTTCTGGAGCTTGATAGCCTCCGGGAGCTTCGGATTGGCCGCCAGAGGGGCGATGGCTGGCAGTCCGGGCTGCCGGTCCCCGGCCGTCACGATCTCGACGAGAGGCATGCCGTCGCCGATCAGGGCCATCACGGCGCCGGCAGCTCCGGCCTCCGAAGCGAGGTCGACCAGTAGGTCGTAGCGGGTGCCGGGCGCAAAGGGCAGGGAGGCCTTCAAGGGCTCGAAAGTGCTCGTCGGCTGTCCGTCGATGGCGATAACATGGGCTCTCAGACCGTCGAAGCGCAGGCGCATGGTCCGGGCGTTGCAGGCATTGGCGATCCTCAGGCGCAGGCGCCCGTCCGGAGGGGCCTCGATCCGTTGCGGCGTCGCCTGTCCATTGACGCTGAGCCAGCTTCCGAGGCGACCGGCAGGGGCGGCTTCTACAGGCCTCTCGAAGGGAGCGAGGGTGCCGTCATCGTTCAGGCGCCAGTCATCCACCAGGAGGGCGACATCCTGATCGACCTGCGGCGGGTTGGGCTCCTCCACGATCAGGAAGCCCGAGAGGCCGCGCTCCATGGGCTCGGCGCTGCCGCCGGGCACACAGGGGCGGATCAGGAACGTGCCCGGATCGGGCGGGGTGAAGCGGTATTCATGGCTTTTCCCGGCCGCCACGGGCGCCTGGGTCAACCCGCCGACCCCGTCCATGGCATTCGGTCCCCGCACGCCGTGGAAATGAAGCGACAGGGGCAGGGTGGTCTCGTTCTGCAGTCTCACACGCAGCACCGTTCCGTGCCTGATGCGCAGAGCGGGACTCAAGGTCCCGTTGAAGGCCCAAGTCTCGGCTACGATGGCGGCATCGGGGCGGAGCTTCGTCGGTGTCGGCTTTGCCGCCAGGACCTGTTCCGAGCCGGCTGGAATCTGGGCGCGCGCTTGCCGGGAGAGGGGGACCAAGGTCACGGCGAGACCGGCGGCGATGGCGCGGCGGGTGATCATGAAGGCAGTCTCGTCTCAGGGCTTGCGGATGGTTGGCATCGGTACAGCTTTGAACGTGAACGGCCAAGTTTGGTTGCCATTTGGCCGCATATGAACTTTTTTGATGCACGGTCTTTTAACCGTGCTATAGAGCCGCGTCCCGGAAGAGGGGTGCGCCTCGCGCGCCGCTCCCGCGCGGGCGTGGCGGAATTGGTAGACGCACTGGATTTAGGTTCCAGCGACGAAAGTTGTGGGGGTTCGAGTCCCTCCGCCCGCACCAATCCCGTCAGGATTGGGTTCCGGAGGCTCCGAGTGGCCTGGTTGACGGCATGCGCCGCATCGGCCGGAACCTGGATATCAGATTTTCGAGTGGATGAAGGCGAATAGTACCATGCAGGTGACGGAAACACTGTCCCAAGGCTTGAAGCGAGAGTTCAAGGTCGTGCTCCCGGCCACCGAGTTGGAGCAGCGCCTGAACAGCGAACTGACGACCCTCAAGGATCGCGTGCAGATCAAGGGATTCCGTCCCGGCAAGGTGCCGGTGGGACATCTGCGTAGGGTCTATGGCCGTTCCGTCATGGCGGACGTGCTGCAGAACGCCGTCAACGAGGCCAACCGCAAGATCGTCGAGGACAACAACCTGAAGCTCGCCAACGAGCCGCAGATTCAGTTCCCCGAGAGCCAGGAAGAGGTGGAGAAGGCCATGGAGGCCAAGGGCGACCTGGCGTTCACCGTTGCCCTCGAGGTCCTGCCGGTCTTCGAGCTTGCCGATCTCTCCGACGTGACGGTCAAGAAGCAGGTGGCCGAGGTCACCGATACCGAGATCAACGAATCGCTCGAGCGCATGGCCAAGCAGAACCGCTCCTTCGACACGAAGGAAGGCATTGCGGTCGAGGGCGACCGGGTCGTGGTGGACTTCGTGGGCCGCATCGACGGCAAGGAATTCGAGGGCGGCAAGGGTGAGGACATCCGGGTCGAGCTCGGCTCGAACACCTTCATTCCTGGCTTCGAGGACCAGCTCCTCGGCCTCAAGGCCGGCGACACCAAGCTCGTGAAGGTCACTTTCCCGGTGAACTACATGGCGGCCCATCTGGCCGGCAAGGATGCCGAGTTCGACGTGACCGTGAAGGAAGTCGAGGCTCCGGGCGAGCTGAAGATCGACGACGAGATGGCTAAGGGCTTCGGCATGGAATCCCTGGACAAGCTCAAGGATGCGATCCGCGACGCCATCAAGCGCGATTTCGACGCCCAGTCCGGCCGCAAGGTGAAGAAGGATCTGCTCGATTCTCTCGACGCCAAGTACAGTTTCGAACTGCCTCCGACCCTGGTCGAGCAGGAATTCGCGGCCGTGTGGTCGCAGGTCGTCGGCGACATGAAGTCGAACAACCGCACCTTCGAGGACGAGAACACCACGGAAGAAGAGGCCAAGGCCGAGTACCGGAAGATCGCGGAGCGTCGTGTTCGCCTCGGCTTGGTCCTTGCACAGATCGGTGAGAAGTCCGATATCAAGATTTCCGACGATGAGGTGACTCAGGCCCTCATCGAGCGGGTCCGCCAGTACCCCGGCCAGGAGCGGCAGGTTTGGGAGTTCTACCAGAAGAACCCGCAGGCCCTTGCTGAAATCCGGGCTCCTCTCTTCGAGGAGAAGGTCGTCGACCAGATCCTGTCCCAGGTGAAGGTGGATGAGGAGACCGTCTCCAAGGACGCGCTCTTCAGCGACGAGGACGAGGAGACCGACTCCGAGCCGAAGGCCGCCAAGGCCAAGGGCGGAAAGAAAGCCGGCAAGAGCGAGTAACGCTCTCTTAAGCGTCTCGTTGCTTGCTTGAATTGCACGGCCGCGAATCTGCGCGGCCGAATTGGAGCAGTGAGACAATGAGAGATCCGGTAGCGCTCTATAACAATACGCTCGTCCCGATGGTGGTTGAGCAGTCGAACCGCGGTGAGCGCGCATTCGACATCTATTCGCGCCTCCTGCGCGAACGGATTATCTTCCTCACGGGCCCTGTCGAAGATTACTCGGCCTCGCTGATCGTGGCACAGCTTCTGTTCCTCGAGGCCGAGAACCCCAAGAAGGAAATCTCCTTCTATATCAACTCGCCCGGCGGCGTCGTGACCTCGGGCCTGTCGATCTACGACACCATGCAGTTCATCCGCTGCCCGGTTTCGACCCTCTGCGTCGGCCAGGCGGCCTCCATGGGCTCCCTCCTGCTGACCGCCGGCGAGAAGGGGATGCGCTTTGCCCTCCCGAACGCCCGCATCATGGTCCACCAGCCGTCCGGCGGCTATCAGGGCCAGGTTACGGACATCATGATCCACGCCCGCGAGAGCGAGGCCCTCAAGCGTCGGCTGAACGAGATCTATGTCGGCCATACCGGCCGTAACTACGAAGAGATCGACCGGGCCCTGGAGCGCGACAACTTCATGACTGCCCAGGCGGCCCTGGAATTCGGCCTCATCGACCAGGTGATCGAGAAGCGCCCCGAGCCGGCCGCCACCCCGGCTTAATCCTTAAAACCTGGGGACAAAATTCCCCAGGTGCGTCTTTTTGCCGAGTAATCCCGTTTCTATTGATCAGGCGGCCTCCGCGTGATTGCATGTGGATTCGGGATACAAGGCGATTTGGACGTTCAATTCTTAGCGACGGAACATTTTATTAGGTCCGTCGCCTATAACTTAGGAGTGTTGGGTCGGCAGGGGCTGTCCCAGCACGGATTGGAGATGTGATAATGACCAAGGCTGGCGGCAACGACTCCAAGAGTACGCTGTACTGCTCCTTCTGCGGCAAGAGCCAGCATGAGGTTCGCAAGCTGATCGCTGGCCCGACGGTTTTCATCTGCGATGAATGCGTCGAGCTGTGCATGGACATCATCCGCGAGGAGTCGAAATCGTCTCTCGTGAAGTCCCGCGACGGGGTGCCGACCCCGAAGGAAATCAGCCGCGTTCTGGATGACTACGTGATCGGCCAGGAGCACGCCAAGAAGGTGCTCTCGGTGGCGGTCCACAACCATTACAAGCGCCTTGCCCATGCGACGAAACACAACGACGTCGAACTGGCCAAGTCGAACATCCTGCTGATCGGGCCCACCGGCTCGGGCAAGACCCTGCTGGCGCAGACCCTGGCCCGTATCCTGGATGTGCCCTTCACCATGGCGGATGCCACGACCCTGACCGAGGCAGGCTACGTCGGCGAGGACGTGGAGAACATCATCCTCAAGCTGCTCCAGGCCTCCGACTACAATGTCGAGCGGGCGCAGCGCGGCATCGTCTATATCGACGAGATCGACAAGATCTCCCGCAAGTCCGACAACCCGTCCATCACCCGCGACGTGTCGGGCGAGGGCGTGCAGCAGGCTCTCCTGAAGATCATGGAAGGCACCGTCGCCTCCGTACCTCCCCAGGGCGGCCGCAAGCACCCGCAGCAGGAATTCCTGCAGGTCGACACCACGAACATCCTGTTCATCTGCGGCGGCGCCTTCGCCGGGCTGGAGCGGATCATCTCCGGCCGTGGCAAGGGCACATCGATCGGCTTCGGCGCCACGGTCCAGGCCCCCGACGACCGCCGGACGGGCGAGATCTTCCGTTCCGTCGAGCCTGAGGATCTGCTGAAGTTCGGCCTTATCCCCGAGTTCGTCGGCCGTCTGCCGGTTCTGGCGACGCTGGAGGACCTCGACGAGGACGCCCTCAAGAAGATCCTGCAGGAGCCCAAGAACGCCCTGGTGAAGCAGTACCAGCGTCTCTTCGAGATGGAGAACGTGAACCTGACCTTCCAGGACGAGGCCCTGTCCATGATCGCCCGCAAGGCGATCGAGCGGAAGACGGGCGCCCGCGGCCTGCGCTCCATCATGGAGGGCATCCTGCTGGAGACCATGTACGACCTGCCGGGCCTCGATTCCGTCGAGCAGGTGGTGATTGGTCCCGAGGTGGTCGAGGGCAAGGCCAAGCCGCTCTTCATCCACGGCGAGCGCAACGACCAGGCCGCAAGCGCCAGCGCTTAGGGGCCGCCGGGGGCTTCCCATGACCAGAAGCGTTGCGGGCAATCTTCTTGAAACGGGAAGTCCGCAACGCCACATCATCTCTTGCATCGGCGCTGTCCGCTCATCTTGCGAGGGAGGGCCCGGTGTACCGGATGCAGCCCATAACAAAAGCCTGAGCATTCCGGTTATTCGTTCGAGATCCAGCTCATCCGAGGGGATTGTCGGACGCAGTCAAAAGGATACCGTCTCATGACACAATCGAAGCCACGTCAGCCTGTCGTTCCAGGCTCGACCGGAACCTATGCGGTTCTGCCTCTGCGCGACATTGTTGTCTTTCCGCATATGATCGTGCCGCTCTTCGTCGGCCGTGAAAAGTCGATCCGCGCGCTTGAGGAAGTGGTCAAGGGGGACCGTCACATTCTTCTGGCCACCCAGATCGATGCGACGGATGACGATCCGTCAACGGATGCGATCTACAAGGTCGGCACCCTGGCCAACGTCCTGCAACTGCTGAAGCTGCCCGACGGCACCGTGAAGGTGCTGGTCGAAGGCGCGAGCCGGGCCCAGGTGAAGGCCTATACCCGCACGGATGAATATTACGAGGCCGAAGCCGAAGCGCTTCCGGACGCACTCGGCGATCAGGTGGAGGCCGAGGCTCTTGCCCGCTCCGTCGTGTCCGAGTTCGAGAATTATGTGAAGCTCAACAAGAAGGTGTCGCCGGAGGTCGTGACCGCCGTGACCCAGATCGACGAGCCCGCAAAGCTCGCCGACACCATCGCGTCGCATCTGGCCATCAAGATCGCCGACAAGCAGGCGATCCTCGAAACCGCGACCGTCGCGCAGCGCCTTGAGAAGGTGCTCGGCATGATGGAAAGCGAGATCTCGGTTCTCCAGGTCGAGAAGCGGATCCGCACCCGCGTGAAGCGTCAGATGGAGAAGACGCAGCGCGAGTACTACCTCAACGAGCAGATGAAGGCGATCCAGAAGGAGCTCGGCGACGACGAAGGTCGCGACGAGCTGGCCGAACTCGAAGAGAAGATCGAGAAGACGAAGTTCACGAAGGAAGCCCGCGAAAAGGCGCTGGGCGAGCTGAAGAAGCTCCGCCAGATGTCGCCCATGTCGGCGGAGGCCACCGTCGTGCGCAACTATCTCGACTGGCTGCTCGGCATTCCGTGGAACCGCCGCTCGAAGATGAAGAAGGACCTCAAGGCCGCCCAGGATCTGCTCGATGCGGATCACTACGGTCTCGATAAGGTCAAGGAGCGCATCGTCGAGTACCTGGCCGTGCAGCAGCGCGCCAACAAGCTCACGGGCCCCATCCTCTGCCTCGTCGGTCCTCCCGGCGTGGGTAAGACCTCGCTCGGCAAGTCGATCGCCAAGGCGACCGGCCGCGAGTTCGTGCGCATGTCGCTCGGCGGCGTCCGCGACGAGTCCGAGATCCGCGGCCACCGCCGGACCTATATCGGCTCGATGCCCGGCAAGATCATCCAGTCGATGCGCAAGGCCAAGACGTCCAACCCGCTCATCCTGCTCGACGAGATCGACAAGATGGGCATGGACTTCCGCGGCGACCCGTCGGCGGCACTGCTCGAGGTCCTCGACCCTGAGCAGAACTCGACCTTCAACGACCATTACCTGGAAGTCGATTACGACCTCTCCAACGTGATGTTCGTAACGACGGCCAACACGCTCAACATCCCGGCTCCGCTCCTGGACCGTATGGAAGTGATCCGCATCGCGGGTTACACCGAGGAGGAGAAGGCCGAGATCGCCCGCACCCACCTGATCCCCTCGGCCATGCAGAAGCACGGCCTGGCGGAGAAGGAGTGGAAGATCGGTGATGAGGCGCTCCTCATGCTGATCCGCCGCTACACCCGTGAGGCCGGGGTGCGTAACCTGGAGCGCGAGATCGCCAACCTCGTCCGCAAGGCCGTGAAGGAGATCCTGATCTCCAAGGTCAAGACGGTCGAGGTCACGACCGACAACCTGCCCGAGTTCCTCGGACCGCCGCGCTACCGCTACGGCGAGGCCGAGACGGAGGACATGGTCGGTGCGGTCACGGGTCTGGCTTGGACCGAGGTCGGTGGCGAGTTGCTCACCATTGAAGGCATCATGATGCCGGGCAAGGGCAAGATGACCGTCACGGGCAACCTGCGTGACGTCATGAAGGAATCGATCTCGGCTGCGGCGTCCTACGTCCGCTCCCGTGCTCTCGATTTCGGCGTCGAGCCGCCCCTGTTTGACCGCCGGGACATCCACGTGCACGTGCCGGAAGGTGCGACGCCCAAGGACGGTCCGTCGGCCGGTATCGCCATGGCGACCGCCATCGTATCCGTCATCACCGGGATCCCGGTTCGCCGCGATATCGCCATGACCGGCGAGGTGACGCTGCGGGGCAGGGTGCTTCCCATCGGCGGCCTGAAAGAGAAGCTCCTGGCGGCTCTCCGCGGCGGCATGAAGAAGGTGCTGATCCCCGAGGAGAATGCCAAGGATCTGGCCGAGATTCCAGCCAGCGTGAAGAACGGCTTGGAAATCGTGCCGGTCTCCATGATGGATCAGGTTCTTCAGCATGCCCTCGTGCGCATGCCAGAGCGGATCGAGTGGGACGAGGCCTCGGAGCTCAAGGGGCACAAGCCGGGCGTCGAAGACGACTCGGCCGGGGTGATCGCTCACTAAACCCAAGTCCTTACGTTACGAAAGAAGCCCCCGGACTCCGGTCCGGGGGCTTCTTTTTTGATGAAAAGTGCGAAAAATCGGCTGATTTCAGCCACTTCGGGGCTTGCCTACGGACAAGCTTTGCGCCAAACGGATTGTCCCTGAAACGGTGGACCATTTCCTTTGCGACCGCCGTGATCACTGGAGGATATGACTATGAATAAAGGCGAGCTCGTTGCGGCCGTCGCCGATAAGGTGGGCCTTTCGCGTGGCCAGGCTGGTGACGCGATCGACGCCGCCATCGAGGCGATCACCGGCGCTCTGAAGAAGGGCGATGAGGTCAAGATCGTCGGCTTCGGCACGTTCGTTGTGACCAACCGCGCTGCCGGTGAGGCGCGCAACCCGCGCACCGGCGAGAAGGTCAAGGTTCCCGCTTCCAAGACCCCCAAGTTCCGCGCCGGCGCGGGCCTGAAGGAAGCCGTCAACGCGAAGTAATCGCTTTTTGAGCGATGTCCGGTTGTAAAAGGGGGCCGACGACGCTTGCGTTGTCGGCCTTCTCTTTTTATGTCAGGCCCATCGGGCGGTTAGCTCAGTTGGTAGAGCTTCGGTTTTACACACCGCAGGTCGGGGGTTCGAGTCCCTCACCGCCCACCATCTCCCACAGGATATACGGTCTTCACCGCGTCCGGTCTTTCAGGGCAAGCGGCTTTCCTCGTCTTCCGTCAGCCTGTCGAGCACTTTCTCCGGCGCGACGTGCCGCTCCAGTTCCTCCAAGGCGGGGTCGCTTGCCTCCCGGATGCCGAGATGCGCGGCGATTGCGCGGGTCAGCGTCAGGAGACGGGTGATCTCATGCTCCGACAGCAGATTGGTCTGAAGATCCAGCTCCGAGCGCCGGTCGGCCTCCGCAGCCGCACGGTTCTGGCTGATCAGCACGAAGGTGGAGAGGAAGATCGCCTCGACGGAGGCAAAGGTCGCCAGGATAACGAAAGTCGGATCAAAGGCCGGAACACCAGGAACGAGTTCGAGATTGACCGCGACCCAACCTGCCACCAGAATCAGATGGACATAGACGAAGGCCATGCTGCCGGAAAAGCAGGTGATGACTTCCGCGATGCGCTCCTGCACACCGGCCCTTCGTTCCTCCTCCTGCCGCTTGCGTCGCAAGGCGTCGATATTGCGCTCAAGAACGGACGTGAAGCCGGGGGGCTGAGCTGGAGGGGTGCTTGGGCTATCCTGACGAGCGTTCGCACGATGCTTCACATTACTCTTCGTCACGGCGATGTCCTTTCCCAAGCCTCACCTGGGCTGAATAAGAACGACCGGTCCTGTGAAGAGTTCAGAAACGTAATCTGCCGATATGAGGCTTCAGGGGTGGCCTATGGGTTGGAGCGCCGCACCCCAGCCGATGAAACATTCGGTCTTGGGCTGAGTTTGGAAGCATCCCTCCAAGGATTGCTCCTGAGACTTGACCCGCTCCAGCCTCCGCTGGGGCGGGCTTTTGCTTGAAAGTTGCGTCTCTGTCCTGGGCTTCCGTCCGGCCGGGTGGATAGCTCGACAACAAAAAGCTGGCTCTGTGGCCAGCTCAAACAGCTTCGGTGAATTATGGAAATGAATGGTCGGAGCGGCGGGATTTGAACCCACGACCCCTAGTCCCCCAGACTAGTGCGCTAACCGGGCTGCGCTACGCTCCGACTGCCGAAAGGCTTGGTTCCTCTAACTTTTAACGGGCGGTCGCGCAACCCCTGAAATTGATCGCGACTTGGAAAGACAAGTGGCCGATCCTCTGTAGCCAAGGGTTGTGAGACCTCGATAGGAAAACGGGCAAGCTCTGCAAGGACCTAGGGAAACCTAGGATTGCGGGTCAGTCCAAGCCTCAATGGCCTGCTTCAAGCCTTCTGGCAGGTCGATAGCTGTTCTGACATCCGGTGTCGTCTCCGAGGAGGCCAGTTCCGATAAGAATGCCCGATACTTCTCGGTCTTTTCCTGGGCTGCATCGAGGCCTTCCGCCGGTGCATCGTCCGGCAGGCCTGAGAAGAGGCAAAGCAGTGCGAGAATGGCGCGCATGGTTCGGCTCCGCTGGCTTGCCGTTAGGGAAGTGAAGCCAAGGTGGCATTTCCACGGCGAGAGAGGTGTGCGCTAAGACACGTCAGCCATGGCCTCAAATCCCAACAAGACGAATACTTAACCATTTTCGAGAAGAAGGGTAGGTTATAACGCCAAGCTGGGATAAACATTCTCGTGAGAGCGCCCCACGGCGCCCCCATGTGCCACAGCGCTCTCGGCAGCCGGCTTCATCGCCGCTGCTCCACTTTGTGTCTTTGCACACCCCGCCATCGTGCGGGGTTTTTTGTCGGCGATCTCAGAAGGGGCCGCGCTTCGCAAGAGCCTCGAAGCCTCCTCTCAGCTGCATCAGGCGTTCCTCGTAGGCTTTGCTCAGGCAAGCGCGGTCGCTGCCACAGGCCTCGCGCCGCTTGAGCCAGGCAACTTGCGCATCTTCCATGTCGCCGCGTGCTCCTATGCCGAGAAGGGGCTCGAACTGCGTGTAGAGGACGGACATCTCGACATCCTGATCGTTCAGGACCCGGTCCGCGCAGACCGCTTTCTCGTCGGCTGTCTGGGCTTTGCTGCAATCAAAGTTCGCGGCATGGGCTTGCTGCGGAGCCGCCAGGAGGGCCGGCAGGACGGCGAGGCAGAGCACTTTTCCTTTCATGGGACCTATCATCGAAGGAACTCAGGTTTTCGAGAGAACGATCCCTGTCCAGGGAGGCTCCATGAATGGTCGAGTCTTTTCGGGATTGGGTTAATGGAAGGTCAATTGGATGCCGTTCAGCGGCGGATGGCCGAGGCATCGCCCGAGAGGGCGAGACGCAGGCCAAGGCCGACCATTATGAGACCGGCACATCTCTCCTGCCAGGCGATCAAGCCCGGCCGATGAGACAGCCAGTCGCCGATCGTTCCAGTCCCGATCGCGACGGCTCCGAGAATGAAGAATCCTGAAATCTTCTGAATGCCGCCAAAAAACAAAAGCTGCGCCGTGACCGGCCAATCCTTGCCGGGGTCGACGAATTGGGGAAGGAAGGCGAGCATGAAGACCATGGCCTTCGGGTTGGTCAGATTGTTGATCATGCCCTGACGCAGAGCCGTGAGATCCGAAACCGGCTTCGGGGTCGTGCGCACAATGCCATGGGGGCCGAATGAGCCGATCAAAAGCTTGGCGCCGAGCCACACGAGATAGGCCGCGCCCGCCCATCGAAGCAGCTCGAAGGCGAGAGGCGAGGCCTGGATCAGGGACGTGACGCCCAGAGCCAGGAGAGGAAGCTGGATGAGACCAGCAACCAAGGTCATGCCAACCGCCGTCAGGACGGCGATGCGCCGACCCTGTCCTACTCCGCGGCTCAGCAGGAGAACCATATCGGGGCCGGGCGCGAGCTGCAGGGCCAGCACCGCGGCATAGAACGTGAGAAAGGTCGATAGATCCGGCATGACGGGCCTCCATGCGAGCCATAGGCCTGCGATAGGGATTGAGGCAAGCTCTTCGAGGGCCGCGGAGGCGTCAATCTAGATGGATTGCCTGCGCCAAGCGTCGAGATCGTCCAAAGACAGATTGGAGCCGCACAGTACGAGGCCGATGACGCTGTCGTCCGGCAGGGATGGAGCGACAGTCTCGGCAGCTGTCAGGACGCAGGCCGTGGCAGGCTCGCAGAGCAGTTTTTCCGTCCGGAGGAGCCAGCTCACATCGGCAATGACCGGCTGGTCTTCCACCAGCAGAATCTCTTTCAGGAAGAGTTTGGCGGCCGCAATGGTTCGGTGCGTGGCAAAAGGCGCCGCCAGGGTCCGGGCGACGGAGGTCGGGCGGATCGTCACCGGCTCGTCCGCTTTGAGCGCCTCCGTCATCGTCGGTGCGCCGGTGGGTTCGACACCGTAGATTGTCAGCGATGGCCGTTTCGCCTTCAGGGCCGCCGCGACGCCGGACATGAAGCCGCCGCCGCCGATCGAGACGAACACGTGGGTGAGGTCTGGAATGTCGTCGAGGAATTCGAGGCCCAGCGTGCCATGCCCGCCGATGATGGCAGGATCGTCATAGGGGTGAACGAAAAGCCGGCCCTGGCGCTGGTAGTCCTCGGCCTTGGCGAAGGCCGCCGCCGCGTCGTCGCAAAGCTCCACGCGGGCGCCGAACTTCGTGGTCAGGTCGATGTTGAACCGAGCTGCCGTCTTCGGCATCAGCACGAGCGCATCGAGACCAAGCGTTCCCGCGACCCGGGCGACTGCGATGGCGTGGTTGCCGCCCGAGACCGTGACGAGGCCGCGCCGGCGCTCCTCGTCGTTCAGGGTCAGCACCTTGTTGAAGACGCCTCTAACCTTGAAGGAGCCGGCAAGCTGCAGCGCTTCCATTTTCAATGCGGTGCGTCGGCCGAGGCGCGCCGACACGTCGGCGCTCTCGTAAGCAGGGGTGCGTCTGACGCACCCGGAGATACGGCTGCGAGCAGCTTCGATGTCGGAGAGCGTCACGTCAAAGGCAGTCATGAAGATGTCCGTCGGGTGAGGGGGCGTTTGAGGTATGAACGCCTAATCGGCTTATGAAGGGCGACGCGATCATGCGAGCGACGTCGTTGCTTCGTCAACGGGCCGGTTGAAGTGACCGCTGACAAAACCAGCTTGACCACAGGCTCGATAGGATCGGATGCTTGGCTCTCACCCAAGGAGCTGTGCACGATGTCCATGTCACCCCGCGAAATGCTCGCGCGTCTGATTGCCTTCCCGAGCGTTTCGACCAGCAGCAATCTCGACATCATCGGTTTCTGTCGGGATTGGCTGAACAGCCATGGCGTCGAAAGCCATCTGATCATGAGCCCGGAGGGCGACAAGGCCAATCTCTACGCGACCATCGGGCCACGGGTGGAAGGCGGGATCGTCCTATCCGGCCACACGGATGTGGTGCCTGTCGAGGGGCAGAACTGGTCCATCGATCCCTGGACGCTCACGGAGAAAAACGGTCGCCTCTACGGTCGCGGTGCGACCGACATGAAAGGCTTCAACGCCCTGGTTCTGGCGCTGGTGCCCGAGATGGTGCGTGTGCCTCTCAAGCGGCCGATTCATATTGCTCTGTCCTACGATGAGGAGATCGCCTGTCGAGGGGCGCCGTCCATGGTTCAGGCAATGGCAGGCTCCATCCCGGCTCCATCCGCCGTGATCGTCGGGGAGCCGACACGCCATGCGGTGGTCACCGGCCACAAGGCGTCTGTGCAACTGCGCACCCAGGTCACGGGATATGCCGTGCATTCCAGCCGAATCGATCAGGGCGTGAGCGCCGTCATGAACGCGGCGCGCCTGATCGCTTGGCACGAGGACGTGATGGAGGAGAATCGCCGCCGGGTCGATCCGGAGAATCCGTTCGAGCCTCCCTACACGACGCTGCATTGCGGCATGATGGCCGGCGGCAATGCCGCCAATGTGGTCTCGTCCTCCGCATGGTTCTTCAGCGATATCCGGGCGATCCCGACGGAAAATCCCATAGACTATCTCGCCCGCTATGAGACCTACATTCGTGACGTCGTCGAGCCCCGGATGAAGGCTGTCGCTCCCGAGACGGGCGTTGCCGTCGAAGTCATTGCCGAGGTGCCGGGCCTCAAGCCCGAAACGGACGGGGCCGCCGAGCGCCTGATGCGCCGCTTGACAGGAGACAACGGCACCCACGTCGTATCCTACGGCACGGAGGCGGGCCTCTTCCAGCGTGTCGGTTGGTCGACCGTGGTCTGCGGCCCCGGTGACATCGCGCAGGCTCATCAGCCGGACGAATATATCGAAATCAGCGAATTCCAGGCCGGGGAGGCGGTACTTCGCCGTCTGATCGGCGATCTCTGTGCCTAAATGCTGAGCGAGGTGCTCCAAGTCGGGGCTAGACCGTCGGCCACTTTCCTGCCTAACTTCATGCCCGGCGGAAGAAGCATCGGAAAGTCCGAGCTTCCGACAAGAAGAACACCGCGCAAAGACGCGGGCCTCCAGAGGAGAATGACACAACATGACGATCCGTTCGAAGTTTCTCGCGGCGACCGTTGCGACCCTCATGGCCGGTGCTGCCCTGCCGGCGATGGCCGTCACATTGCGGTATGCCAACCAGGGCGACCTGAAGTCGCTCGATCCCTATACGGTGAATGAGACGACCACCAACGCCCACCTTGGCCATGTCTACGAAGGCCTGACGCGGCGCGGCAAGGACCTAGCCATTCAGCCCAGCCTCGCAGAGCGCTGGGAAATCAGTGAGGATGGCTTGACCTGGCGCTTCTTCCTGCGCAAGGGCGTCAAGTTTCACAACGGCAATCCCTTTACCGCCGATGACGTGATCTTCTCGGCGAACCGGGTGAGGGCGCAGGGTTCGAACTTCCAGACCCGCGTGCCGACCACTTCCGAGTGGGTGAAGGTCGACGACTATACCATCGATGTGAAGCTCAAGTCGCCCAACCCCATCCTGAACTCCCAGTGGGACACCTGGTACATCCTGGATAAGGAATGGGCCGAGGCGAACAATGCGACATCCCCGACGCCGGCGGCCGCGACCACTCCGAGCTATGCCTCGCTCAATGCCAACGGCACGGGTCCGTTCAAGATCGAGAGCCACCAGCCAGGCGTGAAGACCGTCTTCAAGGTCAACAAGGACTGGTGGGACAAACCTGAGCACAATCTCGACGAGATTGTCTTTACGCCGATCGGCTCCGACGCCACGCGCGTCGCTGCGCTGCTCTCCGGCGAAGTGGACGTGATCGAGCCGGTTCCTCTGCAGGACACTCAGCGGGTCAACAGCAGCGCCAACGCGAAGGTGCTGTCGGGCCCTGAACTGCGCACCATCTTCCTCGGCATGGATCAGACCCGGGACGAGCTGTTGTTCTCGAACGTCAAGGGCAAGAACCCCTTCAAGGACAAGCGGGTCCGTGAGGCGTTCTACAAGGCCATCGACATCGAGACGATCAAGTCCCGCGTCATGCGCGGCATGTCGACACCGTCGGCTCTCATGATCGCTCCGGAACTCTTCGTGCATTCGAAGGATTTCGTGCGTCCGAAATACGACCTTGAAGGCGCTAAGAAGCTGCTTGCGGATGCGGGCTACCCGAATGGGTTCGAAGTCGGCATGGATTGCCCGAACGATCGCTATGTCAATGACGAAGCGATCTGCCAGGCTGTCGTCAGCATGCTGGCCCGCGCCGGCGTCAAGGTGAACCTGATGGCCCAGCCGAAGGCTCAGTACTTCGGAAAGGTGCTGAAGTCCGGCAACTACAACACCTCTTTCTACCTGCTCGGCTGGACGCCGGGCACCTTCGACAGCCACAACGTGCTGCATGATATCGAGGGCTGCCGCGACAACCCGCAATCCTCCCGTGGCGAGTCCAACCTCGGCAACTTCTGCAACAAGAAGCACGACGAGCTGACGGACAAGATCCTGGTCGAGAGCAACAAGGAGAAGCGCGACCAGATGATCAAGGAGGCTTTCCAGATCACCTTCGACGAATACGGATACATCCCGCTGCATCAGCAGGCACTGGCCTGGGGTGTCTCCAACAAGGTGAAACTCAGCCAGCGCGCCGACAACTCGGTGCTGCTGTACTGGGCCAAGAAAGAGTAGTGCGCGCCTGATCGCTGTCCCGGGCAGCATGCTGCCCGGGACAATTCATTGAGACGCCTCAGGCGAAGTTTTCGCCGGAGCCGATGCGATCAAGAGATTGTAAATGTTTGCTTTCATTATCCGACGTGCCCTTCAGGCCATCGGTGTCCTTTTCGCCGTCGGGATCATTTCGTTCGCGATGTTCCGCTTTGCAGGCGATCCGGTCAACCAGATCGTATCGCTCGATACACCGGCTGCGGAGCGGGAGCAGGTTCGTCGCTCCCTCGGTCTCGACGATCCCGTGCCCCTGCAGTTCGTTCGCTATCTCGCCAAGGCCGCGCAGGGCGATTTCGGGGTTTCCTACCAGTTCCGGCAACCGGTCTCGGATCTCCTGGCCGAGCGCATGCCCGCGACGCTCGAACTGGCTTTGTGCGCGACGCTCTTCGCCACCGGATTCGGCGTGCTGATGGGGGTCTATTCAGGGCTGAAACGGGACAGTCTTCTGGCGAAGGTGTTCCAGACCATCTCGCTCATCGGCATATCGCTTCCGACTTTCCTGATCGGCATTCTGCTGATCTATCTCTTCTCCGTCACTCTCGGATGGCTGCCGTCCTACGGCCGTGGTGACACCGTGCAGATCGGCTGGTGGTCGACCGGGCTGCTCACGGCGTCGGGCCTGAAGGCGTTGATCATGCCCTCCATTACGCTGGGCCTGTTCCAGATGACGCTGATCATGCGCATCGTCCGGGCCGAGATGCTGGAGGTTCTGCGTACCGACTACATCAAGTTTGCGCGGGCGAGGGGACTCACGACCCAGGCCATTCATTTCGGGCATGCGCTCAAGAACACCCTGGTCCCGGTCATCACCATCGTCGGCCTTCAGTTCGGCTCGGTGATCGCGTTCGCGATCATCACCGAGACCGTGTTCCAGTGGCCGGGCATGGGCCTGCTGTTCGTTCAGGCGGTGCAGAACGTCGATATCCCGATCATGGCGGCCTACCTGATGCTGGTGGCGCTGATCTTCGTGGCGATCAACCTCGCCGTCGACATCCTCTACACCATCGTCGACCCTCGCCTGAGGACGTCGATCCGGCAGCCGGCCTGAGGAGGGAACCATGGCGGAAGCAATCCAAGCGGCGCCCGCGCCTCAGTCGCAGCCGACCACATGGGCCGGCCGTTTTCTCGACAGCGATGTCTGGGCGAGCTTCAAGCGCTCCAAGCTGACGATGGCGGCGGCATTCCTGACATTCGTCTTCATCGCAGCAGCCGTTCTCGCAGGACCCCTGGCGCCGCAGGATCCATTCGATCCGGCGCAGCTCGACCTGCTGAACAGCCGGATCCCGCCGATCTGGAGCGCGGAAGGGCAGACGCCCTTCTTGCTCGGGACGGATGAGCAGGGCCGTGACATCTTCTCGGCCATCCTCTACGGCTTGCGAATCTCGCTCGCCGTCGGCTTCCTCGGTGTGGCTTTCTCGGCGACGCTCGGCATCGCGCTCGGCCTGATCGCCGGCTATGTGGGCGGCACGACCGATGCGGTCATCATGCGCATCGCCGACGTGCAGCTGACCTTTCCGGCCATCCTCATTGCTCTCCTCGTGGATGGTGTCGTGAAGTCGGTGCTCGGCGGCCAGCTCGACGGGGTGACGACGCTCTCGGTGCTTGTCTTCTCCATTGGACTGAGCTTCTGGGTGCAATATGCCCGCACGGTGCGCGGCTCGGTCATGGTCGAGAAGAACAAGGATTACATCGCCGCCGCGCGGCTCATCGGCCTGCCGGCGCCCGTGATCATGTTCCGGCACGTCCTGCCTAATGTGCTGGGACCGGTTCTAGTCATCGCCACCATCAACCTTGCGCTTGCGATCATCACCGAGGCGACCCTGTCCTTCCTGGGCACCGGCATGCCGGAAACCATGCCTTCGCTGGGGACCCTGATCCGCATTGGCAACAACTACCTGTTCTCCGGCGAGTGGTGGATCGTGGCCTTTCCCGGCATCGCTCTGGCGCTGCTGGTCCTCGCGATCAATCTTTTGGGCGATTGGCTGCGCGACGCGCTCAATCCGAAGCTGCGATGAGGGAGGGAACATCCATGGCGCAACCCGTCCTTTCCGTCCGCGATCTGCGCGTCGAGTTCGTGACCCGGCGCGGTATCCTGAAAGCCATCGATGGCATTTCCTTCGACATCGGCAAGGGCGAGGTGCTCGGCGTCGTTGGTGAATCCGGTGCCGGCAAGTCGGTGACGGGCTCCGCCGTCATCGGCCTCATCGATCCGCCGGGGCGCATCGCCGGCGGCGAGATCCTGCTCTCCGGTATGCGCATCGACAACCTGCCGCCGGAAGAGATGCGCAAGGTGCGTGGCAAACGCATCGGCATGATCTTTCAGGACCCGCTCACCAGCCTCAATCCGCTCTATCGGGTCAGCGAGCAACTGATCGAGACTATCCGTACGCACACGAACCTTTCTGCCTCAGCGGCGCGCAAGCGCGCCATCGATCTTTTGGCGGAGGTCGGGATTCCGGCGCCGGACAAGCGGATCGACAGCTATCCGCATGAGTTTTCGGGCGGCATGCGTCAGCGCGTCGTGATCGCGCTCGCCCTTTGCGCCGAGCCGGAACTCATCATCGCCGACGAGCCGACCACGGCTCTCGACGTCTCCGTTCAGGCGCAGATTATCGCTCTGCTGAAGCGGCTCGGGCGCGAGCATGGCACAGCCATCATGCTGGTCACGCACGATATGGGCGTGATCGCCGAAACCGCCGATCGGGTCGCCGTCATGTATGCGGGCCGCATCGCGGAGATTGGGCCTGTGCGCGAGGTGGTTCAGAACCCATTGCATCCCTATGCCAAGGGCCTGATGGGCGCGATCCCCTCGCTCGAGAGCGATGCGGAACGCCTCGTACAGATCCCCGGCTCCATGCCGCGTCTCTCGGCGATTCCGCCCGGATGCGCCTTCAATCCGCGCTGTCCCTATGTGTTCGACCGCTGCCGGGTCGAGCGGCCGGAGCCCATCCAGCACAGCGAGCATCGCGTCGCCTGCCATCTCTACGATCAATCTTCCGTCCGGTCGGAGGCCGTCGCGTGACCGAGCACTCTTACGTCGAAGTCAAAGATCTGCGCCGCGTGTTCGACGTTTCCAAGCCCTGGCTCAACCGGGTTCTGGAGGGGAGCGAGAAGCAGTACCTGAAAGCGGTCGACGGCGTGTCCTTCACCATCGCCAAAGGCGAGACCTTCGCCCTTGTCGGCGAGTCCGGTTCCGGCAAGTCGACGGTCGCGCGCATGGTGGTGGGCCTCCTGTCGCCGACGAGCGGGGAGGTGGCGATCGACGGCGTCTCCATGTCGAGCAGGGCGGCCACCGCCGAGCGCCAGCGCCTGCGGCGACGCATCCAGATGATCTTCCAGGACCCCTATGCCAGCCTCAATCCGCGCTGGCAGGTCGATCGCATCGTCGCCGAGCCGATCAGGGCCTTCCGGCTGATCGAGAGCGAGAAGGATATCTCCGACCGCGTCGGCGAACTCCTGTCGCTGGTCGGCCTCCATCCGGCGGATGGCCGGAAGTATCCGCACGAATTCTCCGGCGGCCAGCGCCAGCGCATCGCGATTGCCCGCGCTCTTGCTTCCAATGCAGAGTTCATCGTCTGCGACGAGCCGACCTCCGCGCTGGACGTGTCCGTGCAGGCGCAGATCCTGAACCTCATGCGCGACCTACAGGATCGGCTGGGGCTGACCTACCTATTCATCAGCCATAACCTTGCCGTGGTGCGCCACATGGCGAGCCGCATCGGCGTGATGTATCTCGGCCGCATCGTCGAGATCTCCAACGGGCGTGAGCTCTTCGCCCATCCGAAGCATCCCTATACCCGGATGCTCCTCGATGCGGTGCCGGATGTGGGCATGACCGGGCGCCAGCGCATTCCTGTGAAGGGCGAGATCCCCAACCCGATCAACCCGCCCTCGGGCTGCACCTTCAACCCGCGCTGCCCCTTCGCCAACGATCGCTGCCGGACCGAGATTCCGCCGCTGCTTGGGGGAGTGGCCTGCCACGCGATCCATGAGGGACGCCTGGCTATCGACGCGGCGGCCTAGCCGGCAGGGAGACCTTTCATCCAATTAGTTGACTCGGTCAACGATAGGGTGAATTCTGCTCGGCAGAGGAGGCGGCCATGTCGCACATGCCACAGTTGCCGACGGGTGAGCAGATCGAGAAGGTCAGGAGCTTCAACCGCTTCTATACACGCCATATCGGGCTTCTGAACGAGGGCCTGCTGGACAGCGAGTTTTCGCTGACGGAAGCGCGGGTACTCTATGAACTGGCGCACCGCGATCCCGTGATCGCATCCGAGCTGGGCCGGGAACTCGGTCTCGATGCAGGTTATCTCAGCCGCCTTCTGAAAAGGTTCGACGCTCGGGGCTTGATCCACCGCTCTCCATCGAAAGATGACAAGCGTCAGTTTCTCCTGTCTTTGACCGACAAGGGCCATGCGGCCTTCGAGCCGCTGAACCGAGCCTCCGCGACTCAGGTGGCGGCCATGCTGTCGAGCCTGTCTGCCAGCGAGCGGGAGCGGCTCGTTCAGGCGATGACTACAGTCGAGCGCCTGGTCGGCGATATCGTGAAGCCCGATCTTCCTTGCATCCTGCGCTCTCTCCAGCCCGGAGACATCGGCTGGATCGCGCATCGGCAGGGGCTGCTTTACGCTCAGGAATACGGCTGGGACCAAACCTTCGAGGCGCTGGTGGCGGAGATCGCTGCGGCTTTCGTCAAGAATTTCGATCCGCAACGGGAGCGATGCTGGATCGCGGAGCGGGGCGGCGAGATCGTCGGCAGCGTCTTCCTCGTGCGCTATTCGGGCGAGGTCGCGAAACTCAGGCTGCTCTATGTGGAGCCTTCTGCCCGAGGGCTCGGCCTCGGGCGCCGACTTGTAGATGAATGCATCGGTTTCGCTCGGGCGAAGGGCTACAGGACGCTGACCCTGTGGACCAACGACGTCCTGGTGGCGGCCCGCAGCATCTATCAGGCGGCGGGCTTCCGGCTGGTAAAGGAGGAAGCGCATCATGCCTTCGGGAAGGATCTCGTCGGGCAGACCTGGGATCTCGATCTGTGAAGCGCCAGGGAGGGCTCGCCCTGATGGCCGCCGCGGCAACGGGCGTCCAGGTTGGCGCTGCCATGGTGGCGACGCGTTTCGTAGTTCACGACATCGGACCGGCATCGCTGGCCTTCCTGCGCTATGCTATTGCCGTTCTCTGCCTTGTTCCTCCATTGCTGATGAGCGCCCGGGTGCGGTTTGCCACGCGCGATCTTCTGGTCGTCATGGCTCTCGGCATCGTGCAATTCGGCGTTCTGATTGCGCTCCTGAATCTGGGGCTCCGGTTCATCTCGTCCACGCGCGCGGCTCTCCTGTTCACGACCTTTCCGCTGATGACGATGATCATCGCAGCTTGTCTCGGACGTGAGCGCCTGAGCGGAGCGAAAGCCGCCGGGGTCGTTCTGACCATTGTCGGTGTCGGGGTGGCCTTGGGCGAGCGGCTGATCACGGAGAGTGCAGCCGGCGAATGGCTAGGAGCGCTTCTGGTGCTCGCAGCCGCATTGTGCGGCGCCATATGCTCGGTGCTGTATCGGCCATACCTGGCGCGCTATCCAACCCTGCCTGTCGGTGCTTGGGCCATGCTGGCATCTGTCATCTTCCTTGCCGCACCCGCAGGCGCAGAGGGGCTTTTCACACAAATGCCACGCCTCGATCCTGGGGGCTGGATGGCCGTTCTGTTCATCGGCCTGTCGAGCGGGATCGGTTATGTGCTCTGGCTATGGGCACTCAAGCATACCACGCCGACCCGGGTGACGATGTTCCTCTCGTTGAGCCCGATCACGGCGGCTCTGCTCGGTGTCTGGATTTTGGGAGAACCCTTCACCCTCGGCGTGCTGCTCGGTCTTGCAGGCGTCGTTGCCGGACTCTGGCTTGCTACCCGAACAGTGCAGGCTCCCAAGTGAGCGCAGCAGTCGCTATCGAGTGCGAGTCAGTCTCGCTCGCAGCCGCTTCATAAAATGCGCGCAGCAGAAAGCGATGATGAAAATTTAGTCAGTCGATTAGAATAATTATAGTTGAGCCGATCCAAGGGCTCATATCTTTGCGAGTAGATTTAGCCAGAACCCCTGCGTTGTAAGAGAAACAAGCTCGGAAAATTGTTAAGCTCTGCTTTGCCGGGTGGAACAATCACAACTCTGTGTGGTGGAATTACGCTTGGAAACGATCTTCGTCGAGTGCGTTTAGCCTCTGCGTGGCGAGCGGCCATGTTCAAGTAAAAGCACAGGAGGCATCTATGAAGAAGCTCGCGATCTTCGCCGGCGCTGGATTTATGGTTCTTGGCGGGATGGGTGCCGCTCTGGCGCAGCCATCTCCGATTTCCGGCACGCCCGGCTCTCTCTTCCCGGATGCGGCTCCGCATGAGATTCGGTACATCAACGGTGTACCCTGCCGCACAATCCTGGACCCGACTACCCGGGACACACGGATCCCTGTGGCTTGTGCCGGTCAGGTCAGTGGTGTTGTGGCGCCTATGGCCGGTGACGTCGTGACGACCGGAAGCATCGCTCCCGCCCCGGTTGGCCCTATGGTAGGCGCTCCGGTCCCTATGGGAGCGGTGGATCCCTATGCGGCTCCGCATGAAATCCGCTACATCAATGGCGTGCCCTGCCGCACAATCCTGGATCCGAATACCCGCGACACACGTATTCCGATCTCCTGCGGTCAGTAAGCGCCAATCCTTTCAAAAAGGCGCGGGTCGTAGAACCCGCGCCTTTTTCATGCTCGGTCTCATCGATGAACAGCAGGCAGTCCTACTCTGCCGCCTGCTTCAGAGGCAGGAAGCCGATGGGCTGACGCTGAGGACCTACCTGCTTCAGGGTTCGAACCATGTCCTCGTATTCCCGCTCCATCTCCGGCGTGACGGAGGGACGGGTTTCCCGCAGGGCTTGCTCGAAATGAGCCATGGTCACATGCTCCGTCTGCAGTGATTCCCTCAAGGCGAGGAGGCCGGCGCGGCGGGTGAGGTCTTCGAGGTCCGCGCCTGTGAAGCGGCTGGTCCGTTCGGCGATGACATCGAGATCCACATCCGGGCCGAGCGGCATGTCCTTCGCGTGGATGCCAAGAATGTGCCGCCGGCCCTGAGCGTCGGGAACCGGCACATAGATCAACTCGTCGAAACGGCCCGGCCGGAGCAGGGCCGGATCGATCAGGTTCGGCCTGTTCGTCGCGGCCATGACCACGACGCCCTGCAATTCCTCGAGGCCGTCCATTTCTGCCAGGATCGTGTTGACGACGCGCTCCGTCACGGCGGGCTTGCCGAGCCCTCCACCGCGGACGGGTGCCAGGGAGTCGATCTCGTCGATGAAGATCACCGTCGGGGCGACCTGACGGGCGCGGGCGAAGAGCCGCGACACCTGCTGCTCCGATTCCCCATACCATTTCGAGAGGAGATCGGAGGACTTCGTTGCCACGAAATTCGCCTGGGATTCGCGGGCAACGGCTTTCGCCAAAAGGGTCTTGCCTGTGCCGGGCGGGCCGAACAGGAGGAAGCCCTTGGCCGGGCGGATGCCGAGACGGCGGAAGGATTCCGGGCTCTTGAGGGGTAATTCTACGCCCTCGCGCAACCGCGTGCGTGCCTCTTCGACACCGCCGATATCGTCCCAGGTCACGTTGGGCACCTGGATCATGATCTCGCGCAAGGCCGAAGGCTGCACGCGCTTCATGGCGTTCGTGAAATCCTGCCGCGTGACCTGCAGGCTCTCGAGCACGCTGGAGGGGATGCCATCCCTGAGATTGATGCCCGGCAGAATGCGCCGCAGGGAATCCATGGCCGCTTCACGGGAAAGAGCCGCGAGATCGGCGCCGACGAAGCCGTAGGTGGTGCGGGCGATTTCGTCGAGATTCACATCCTCGGCCAAGGGCATGCCGCGGGTATGGATTCCGAGGATCTCCCGGCGACCGGCCTCGTCCGGCACGCCGATGACGATCTCCCGGTCGAAGCGGCCCGGGCGGCGAAGGGCTTCGTCAATGGCATCGCGCCGGTTCGTCGCGCCGATCACCACGATGTTCTGGCGCGGTTCCAGGCCGTCCATGAGGGTGAGCAGTTGCGCTACGATGCGCCGCTCCACCTCGCCCTTAACCTCCTCGCGCTTGGGCGCGATGCTGTCGATCTCGTCAATGAAGATGATCGCGGGCGCGTTCTGCTGCGCCTCCTGGAAAACCTGCCGCAGGCGCTGCTCGGACTCGCCGTAGTGGCTGCCCATGATCTCGGGTCCGGCGATGTGAAAGAACTGCGCCTCCGTCTCGTTGGCAACGGCGCGCGCCAGCCGGGTCTTGCCGGTGCCGGGCGGGCCATAGAGCAGAACCCCTTTCGGCGGATCGATGCCGAGGCGCTGGAAGAGCTCCGGATGGCGCAGTGGCAGTTCCACCATCTCACGGACCTGATCGACCGTGTTGCCGAGGCCGCCGATATCGTCATAGGTCACGTCGGCACGGCGAGCCTCCCGCGGCTCCTCGAATTGCGGGCGCAGTTCGATCTCGGTCTCCGCCGTCACATGCACGATGCCGCGCGGCTGCGTCGAGACCACGACGAGGCGGATCTCCTGCAATCCATAGGCCGGAATGTTGAGCAAGCCGCGCATTTGCTCCGGCAGTCGCGGATCCGCCGAACGTCGCGAATAGACGGAGGTGGAAATCACATCGCCCGCCGTTAGGGGGCGCTGATAGAAGGTGCGCTTCAGGGCGTCACCCGAGCCCTGGAGGCGTAGGCCCTTCTGCGCCGGAGCCAGGACGACGCGCGTGGCCGGGCGGACCTCAGCACGTTTCACCTCCACGTGATCGCCGCTGGCCACGCCGGCATTGACGCGCTGCAGACCGTCGAGGCGCACGATGTTCAGGCCTTCATCCTCGGGATAGGGGGTGACGGCGATAGCCGTTGTATGGCGCTTGCCGATGATCTCGATGGCTTGGCCTTCCTGAACGCCGATCTCGGCCAGAGCCTGCCGGCTCATGCGCGCAATGCCGCGGCCCGAATCGTCCGGCCGGGCGTTCGCGACCTGGAGGCGTACACTCTGCCCATCCTCTGCCATTGCTGTCTTCCCATCGTTCGAGCGTTCTTGATGCGATGGCAGGTGAGGGGAAGGGCTCTAAGGCTCAGGCTTCCCGTGTGCCACGCGTTGAAGGCCTCGCAGGCTGCAAGCGGCGAAACCGCAGGGCCAACGCCACATGCCGGGAAATGTTGCAGGTGAGGAGCTGGCAGGTGAACGCTAGGACGAGATCCGGTTCGACGGCGCCCATAGCTGCCTGAACGACGCTTCCATCTCATCCTCGTCGGAACGCGATCCGGGCAGGGCGCCGGTTGCGGGCATGAAGGGGGCGATGGAGGGCAACTTCATGGATCCCTCGGTGCCCGCCTCGGCAGTGTCCGAGGGTGGATCGATCAGCTCCCAGCTGTCGAACAGATCCATGGACGAGTGGCCGGGAAGGTTCGGGCCGAGATAGGGCACGATTTCGATCCACGGCCTCCCCTTAGGACGAGGCGTGACCTTGGTGACTCGCCCGAAGAAGTGCGTCAGAGGACAACGGACGAAGTCGCCGGCGATCGGCATGCGCGTCCTTTCGAACTCCAATTCCGCTTCGGCTTCTTGAAGCTCGGCTCGAAGCTTGGCAACGCGTTCCACCAGTTCCACGACGCGCTTCGTGCAGGGGCTCTCATGCTCCTGGTTCAGCGTCGAGACCAGCGACAAGCTCTTGTCGGAACCGATATCCGTCATCGGAAATGTCCTCATGACGGTCCTCCTCTGATCTATCGATTTTGGAGCGTCCGGCCCTGAGAGCAAGGCACTCAGAAGACTGAGATGGAACTGAACCTTGGCGCATGAGGGTTATAGACAGGGCGAGCTTGAGAACGGGACACGGCATGGGTCTTCGACGCGGCATGGCGGGACAGCTAGGAAGCATCGTCGGAGGGATGATGCTCGCTTCTGCCGCATTGGCTCAGGACGCCATACCGCCACTGCCGCCGCCCAGACCGGTGCGTCCGGCTGAGCCGTTGCCTCCGCCGAGGCCGGATCGCGTGGCTGAGCCGCAGACGGAGCGGAGGGCGGAAAAGGTGCCGCGGAACGAGACCCCTCTCGACCAAAAGGCCGAATTAGGCAGCGATGCCAAGGATTGTCTCCAGCGTCTCACACAGCGCGGGTTGCGCTTCGAGAGCCGCCCGCCGGTGAAGGAGAACAGCTGCGGGATCGAGAACCCGGTTCTCGTTTCCGCGCTTCCTAATGGCATCACGGTCGTACCGGCATCGCTGATGGGTTGCCCCATGGCCGAGAGCATCGCGCGCTGGATAGGCGAAGCGGTCGTTCCTGAAGCCGAGCGCCAGTTCCAGAGCGCTCCGACGAAACTTCTGATCGGGACATCCTACCAGTGCCGCGATCAGCGCAATGGAGAAAAGCTCAGCGAGCACGCTTTCGGCAACGGCCTCGATGTCATGGGGTTTGAATTCGCCAAACGGTCTCCGCTGATCATCGGTAGCCATACGGGCGATTCTCCCGAAGCGACATTTCAGGCGACGATCCGAAAGGCGGCCTGTCCGATCTTCAACACGGTGCTCGGTCCGGGATCGGATGCGGCCCACGGCGACCACCTCCACCTCGACCTGCGTCAGCGCAAGGGCGATTACCGGATTTGTCAATAGATCCAAGGGAACAGAGACGCAGCCAGGGCTTTGTCTGTCCACGATATTGCCGGCGGAGTTTTCCATGAAGTTTGTTGCGTATGTTGCCCTTGTCAGCGTCGGGCTTCTGAATTCAGCTCTGGCTGCGCCCGAGGATTTGAACCTGGAAGCCGTGAACAAGGCCGAGTGGTCGGCCAAGGGCGGCAAAGACAAGGAAATCGATCCGGCTCTCGTCAAGACACAGGTTCTGCTCGACCGGGCACGCTTCTCGCCCGGCGTCATCGATGGGCATGACGGCGAGAACCTTCGGAATGCGATCGAGGCTTTCGAGAGGGCGCGCGGCCTCAAACCGGACGGAGCCATCGATGAAGAATTCTGGACCAAGCTCAATGAAACATCATCGGAGCCGGCCTTGATCGAATACACGATCCAGGACGAAGACGTGAAAGGTCCCTTCGTTACGACCCCCGACAAGCTGGAAGATCAGGCCGCTCTCGATCGGCTCGGCTATTCGAGCCCGGAGGAGCTCCTGGCCGAGAAATTTCACATGGATGTGGATCTGCTCAAGGCCCTGAATTCCGGCAAGGTTTTCGACAGGTCGGGCACATCCGTCGTTGTCGCCAATGTCGAGGCAAAGCCCGCTCCCGAGAAACTGCAAAAGGCCGCCAAGATTGAGATCGTCAAAAGCGAGCACATCCTTCGCGTTCTTGATAAGGACGGGGCTGTGATTGCGGTTTATCCGGCCTTCATCGGCAGCGAGGAGAAACCCGCTCCCAGCGGATTGCACAAGGTACGCGCCGTGGCACCGAACCCGAACTATACCTACAACCCGGATTACGCCTTCAAGGGTGTGAAGGCCAAGGAGAAGTTCGAGATCAAGCCCGGCCCGAACAACCCGGTCGGGAGTACCTGGATCGACCTCTCCGTCGAGTCCTTCGGCATCCACGGGACGCCCGAGCCCGAGAAGGTCGGCAAGGCCCATTCTCAGGGTTGCGTGAGGCTGACAAACTGGGACGTCGAGGAGTTGTCGAAAATGGTCGAGAAGGGGATGCCGGTCGAATTCATCGATTAGAGCCAGCGTCCTCCAAGCCCGTCGGGTCAGTCGTCGTTGGCCGAATTCAGCTGATCGGGGCGCAGGCCCTCATCGACTTCGGCATCGTGCGCTCTGACGAGCCATTCCAGTTGTTCCTGCACGAAATCGGGATCGCTGTGAAAGCGCATGGCGCAGGCTACGAGAAAGATCGCGATCTCCGGCAGATCCTCGCCGCCCAGATCCGGAAGAACCAGCTCCAGCTCTGTCATGTTGCCGGAGGTCAGAATGGCTGCCTCATTGGGAGGAACGACGGTGCCGATGCTGTCAGAATCTTGAGCCATTGAGCCGGTCCTGAGCCTTTCTGAGAATGTCTGGGTGGGGAGGAGATTGCCTTACCTGTTCTAGCGCATTGTGCGGAAAAGTGGACCCGGTTTCCCACACAAAACGATGCGCAGGCAAAGAGAATGAGCATCGGATGGATCGAAAAAGTGGAATCCACTTTTGGTCCGATGCTTTAAGCCGGGGCCGACAAGGTAAAGCCTCGGCTCTCGCTCCAGGGCGAAATGCAAAAACAAATGCCCTGCCGCAGGTCTGCGACAGGGCCGAGAAATTGCGAAACCGCAGAGCTTACGGATAGGTGCAAACGTAGCGCATTCCGTTCGTCGCCAGGAAGGTTCCTGTTGCCGGGTCGTAGGAGCGGTATTTGCGGGCGCAATAGGCTGCGACCTGCGGATCGACTGTGCCCGGAGGCGCGGGGACGGCAGGTTGGGCCTGGTTGGCGATTGCGCCGGCAATCAGCGCACCCGCCGCAAGACCTGCAACGCCGGCGGCGACGGCCGCGCCATTGTCACGGCGATAGTAGTACCGGTCACGGTAGTAATAGGGGCGGTATCCGCGGCGATAATACTGAGCGTAGCTCTCGTTCGGATAGGCTTTGTCGATCTGAGGCAGAGGGCGATTCTGGAGAGGGGTGGCGCTAGCGGGCAATGCCGACACGAGCACTGCTGCCCCAACCAGGGCCATTACGAATTTGCGCATATCAATCTCCTCGTTTGCGAGAACTCTGGCAGCGGGCCTGCTGAAAGTCGGCCGAAATATAGCGCCAGAGGCCAAGCTCGCACAATCCCGATCCTGCGCAAGTTATGAAGCTGATCATTGGAGAAGTATTTGCAGTTTATTCTTAGATATCAGATGAGGGGGAGGTGAGATGTAAAAAATCATTAGCTATTTAAAATTTATGAAGCTTATTGTTTGTAGTTAAGGAACAATATTATCTAAAATATGACTATCATTTAAATCGCAGATATATATTCACATGAGGTTGCTTATCGCCCAAGGAGGCAACTCAAGGGGAGAAGGCTATTCTTTCTCAAGCTCGGCACTGGATTTTTCGCAACAAATCGAGACTGATGTGTGTGTTCTATTATAATCTCTCTGGACCTGGGAGCTTATGCCGCGCCTCGCGTTACTTCTAGCCGTGATGACTCTTCTCAGGGGTTGGGCACCTTCCCGGGCCGCCGAGCCATTGCCGCCTACCAAGGGAATGGTCTTGCTGACCGTGTCCGGAAACATTGAGCAAATGAACGCTTCAGGTCGAGCGGAGTTCGACAGGGAGATGTTGGAGGGGCTTGGCACAGCATCGTTCATAACAGGATCAGAGGTATCAGAGGCGCCTCAGCATTTCGAGGGAGTGCCCTTGCGCGCCATCCTTGACCGGGTCGGTGCCAATGGAAAGGTCATGAAAGCATCCGCTCTCAACGACTATGAGATCGCCATCCCATTGGAAGATCTCAAGTTCGAGCCGCTTCTCGCAATGAAAGTCGAGGGGCGGGTTCTGACGATGCGCGACAAAGGGCCTTTGTGGATCGCTTATCCACGAGACGCTCACGAGGTTCTGCACGATGTGACGTATTATGCCCGATGGGTTTGACAGTTGAACAGCCTCCACGTGGAATAACCATGAAGGTCAGAATCAACAGTTGTAAGACTGCTCTGGTTACGGTGATTGCGATTGTAAGCCTTGTTGTCTGTCTAGGCTTTACAGTGGTGCGGCTGGTTGATGTCGAGCGCGACCTCCGCACAGATGGTCTGTATACCAACCTCTGGCTTGTGACCCGGACGCAGTTTGAAGCTGCCATCCTGGCCGAGACTTTGGCGCGCAAGACCCCGAACGAAGGTTCTACGACAAAAGACCAGGGCCCGGGTTTTCGAACATCGATCCTTCTCAGCAGACTCGCTGTTCTCGTGGATAGGCCTCAAAGTCAGGCTTTGGAAACAGTCGGCCTCTTGGCGGATTTGAAGCACGCCTATCTGCAATTGACGATTGCGGAACCTCTTCTTCAAGGGGCGTGGATCTGCAAAGTGCCGACCTGCTTGGGCTGCAGATACGGGATCTCTCCTACACGCTTCGAGATGCCGCGAACAAGATTCTGGCATTGGGGCGCGACCAGGCTGCCGCCAAGCGTTCCAATTATTTGGAAGTGGTTTTTCAAAGCTTCATCTTTATCACAGGGATTATCTTGAGCGCGGCATTTCTGATCATCCGCCTGTTGAAGGGCATGCATGAGACGACCCAAGCCAAGCAGCTTTTGAAGCAAGAGCAGGAACTCTCCGATCTGGTCATCAACAATATCAGCGATCAGGGCATCGTCATGTTCGATGCCCAGCTTCGATACCTGCTCTGGAATCCGGGCATGGAAGATCTGCTGAATATCAAGCTCGATCAGGCTGTCGGGCAGCACATGCAGGATCTCGATCCGATTTTCGCGCAGGAAGATGTGATCAACTCGCTCGTCCGGGCGACGGAAGGAATGAGTTCGATCTTCGAAAACGAGTCAACCTCGTCCGACGGGCAGGAGCGATGCCTGGAGATCAACTGCTTCCCGGTCTATATGGCCGAACGCAAGCTCGGCATCGCTTTCATGCGTGACGTGACCGAGCAGTGGCTGGCTCGCAAGCAAGCGGAGCGCCAGAATTTCGATCTTGAAATCAAAGTGCTCCAGCGGACGGCAGCCCTGCGTCAAGCCGAACGCCGCCTGATCGCGGCGATCAAATCTGCATCGGAAGGTTTCGCGGCTTTCGATTGGACAGGAAAGCTTCTCTTCGCCAATGAGCAGATCTGGGCTTCCGCTCCCGTGTCCTTGTGGTGTCAGGAGGAGATGAACCTCGCCAACTTTCTGCGGTGCTTCGCCATGTGCGAGGGCGCCGATCCGCGGCTTGTGAATGCGCAGTCTCCTTTCGAGGAAATCGAGCTGGATCTTCTGGTCAAGAAGGATACCTGGACCCGTCTTTCCCTAACGAAAGCCGATGGGGCGACGATCTTCGTGCGTCTGACGGATATCTCCGGATACAAGCAGGTTGCGAAGGCACTTGAATCGGCCCTCGATCGCGAACGCGAGACCTCGAACGCCTATCGGAACTTCGTGTCCATGGTCTCTCACCAGTTCCGGACCCCTCTCGCCATACTGGATTCCAGCGCTCAGCGCATTCTGCGCCGCGGTGCGGAGTTGACGCAGGACGAACCTGTCACGCGCGTCCAGAAGATCCGAAACGCCGGCACCCGATTGACCCGCCTTGTGGAGAGCGTGCTGAACGCGGCTAAACTCGATGCCGGGACGATCGAGGTCAACCCGGCCTCCTACAATCTGATCGAGCTGGTCATGGATATCTGCGAGCGGCAGCGCGAGGTCAGCTCTCAGGCCGATATCCGCTTCAATGTCCCGGATATCCCCGTCAGGGTCTATTGTGACGGCATGCTCATTGAGCAGGTTGTCGTCAATCTCCTGTCAAACGCCATCAAGTATTCTGGCGACACACCGGTCGTCGAGATCAAGATATGGATGGATGGATCCCGCGCCTTCTGCTCCGTCCGTGACTGGGGCATCGGAATTCCTGCGGATGAATTGCCGAAGATCTTTGATCGATTCTACCGAGCGCGCACGGCATCGGGTATTGCCGGTACGGGAATTGGATTGAATTTCGCCCAAAGGATCATGCACTTGCATGGGGGTGACATTCAGGTTGAGAGCTATGAGGCGGCTGGATCTCTGTTTACCTTCGACCTGCCCATAGCCAATGCCGATCAAACGCAACAGGCTGCATGAGTGACTGACTCCAATGAATGATCAAAAAACAATTCTCTGCGTAGAAGACGAAGATGATCTGAGAGGCGACATCGCCGAAGAGCTGGAGGCAGCCAATTACCGCGTGCTCCAAGCTGCCAACGGTAGCGAGGCGCTCAGCCTCCTCGACAGGCATCGTCCCGATCTCGTCCTCTGTGATATCACCATGCCGGGCCTTGGCGGCTACGATGTGCTCAAGGCCTTGCGCGAGCAGGGCACGATGTCCGACGTTCCCTTCATCTTCCTGACGGCCCTGGCCGAGCGGAATGACGTTCTCACCGGCAAGCAGGCAGGAGCGGACGATTACCTCGTCAAGCCGATCGACTATGAGATTCTGCTGGCGACCATTGCCGCCCGCCTCGATCAGGTCGCCCGCGTTCAGACGAGCGCCGTCCACAGGGCTGAAGAATCCTGGCAGGAAATCCTGAAATCCTCGAAGGGGCGTACCGTCGATGCCCTCTACAAGGCGACCTTTGCCTTCGACCGCTTTCTCGTCGGTGTGGTGATCGTCAATGAGGCTGGCGGCGTTCGCGTGATGAACAAGGAGGCGCTGCGCATCCTCGCCGAGGACGATGGCCTCAGCGTCTCGCAGGGTATCCTGAAAGGTTCGGTGGCCAAGCAGAACAGCAAGCTCTATTCGGCCATTGAAAAGGCCTTCGAGGAGGAGGCCCTTGATGAGATCGTCTCGTTCCCGCGGATCTCGGGAGGGCGACCTTATCTCGTCCTGATCCCCGGACAGCGTTTCTCTGTTGAGGAGAGGCCGGAGGCCGTCGTCCTGCTCGTGATCGACACGGAACAGCGGGCCAAGGTCTCGGGCGATACGCTTGTCCGTCTCTATAACCTGACGCCTTCTGAGACGCGGGTCGCCCTCATGCTGATCGATGGCAAGCGCCTCGATCAGATTGCCGAAGAGCTCGAAGTTGCCCAGACCACGGTCGTCTTCCACCTGAAGAACCTTTTCCGGAAAACCGATACCAACCGCTAGGCCGACCTGGTCCGCGTGCTGTTGTCGGTGCCGCTGCGCAGCACCGGCGCCTGAACGGTGTCGACTGGAGCCGTTAAGGGACGAGCAAGGGTCTTAAGAGGTTGATCACCATTCGGGCAAGATTGGCTTAAGCCCAAGCTTTGCCACATTCTGTTCAGCTTTCAGAGAGGTTTTGAACAGTATATCTCATGACATGAAGAGGAAGGCATACGGCCTCCCTCCTGTCGTAGGTGATGATCATGAAGATCTTCCGTCTTGTTTCCGGTACTGCCGCGGCTCTGGCGCTGGTTACCGGCCTGGCAGCCGCTCAACCGGCTGCAGCGCGTGATCGCCTGTCTCCCGGCGCTGCCGTGGCTCTCGGGGCCCTGGGAGGTCTTGCCGTCGGCGCCGCCGTCGGAGCGGCCGTGGCCCAGCCTCAGCCGCCGGTCGTCTATCGCGCGCCTCCGCCGCCCCCGCCGCCGGTCTATGTCGAAGAGCGCGGGCCGGTCTACTACGAGCGCCCTGTCCGCGAAGTCTATGTGGAGCGTTGCTTCACCGAGCGTTACCGGGAATGGGTTCCCGGCTGGGGCTGGGAGCATCGCAGCCGTCGCGTCTGCCGGTAAGGAATTCGGAAGGGCCCGCATCCGGCGGGCCTTTTCTTTTGCCCGTTTCAGCAACCTGGATTCGGCTGCCGCGTTGATCGCATGAAATCTCAAGCGAGCTTAGCCATGTCCAGCACACCAAAAGATCAGGCCACTTCCGATCAGACGAAGCTCAATCCCGGTGATCAGGCCGAGCCGGGGACTCCTGGTGCAGGCGAGAATATTTGCCCCGAATGCAAAGGCAGCGGCCGCATCGGCGTCACGCCATGCCCGATCTGCGGCGGCACGGGAACGATCATCGAAGGGATCGGCGGAGCTTAGGATTTGTCCGGCTTCGCCATCCAGCGAACCAGAGGCATGAGCGGGATGATCCAGATCAGGCCAAGCACGATATAGGCGACGGTCTGGAGGAGTTTCGGCGCCTGCGTGATCCGGCCTTCGGCAATCGCCATTGCGAACAGCGCGTAGAAAATGATGAAGGCCAGCATGACTACCGTGCCGATCAGCTTGCGCAGGCGAATGCCCATGGCCGAAACCCTCAAATCATTGACGTCGCGCCGTGACGGTGCGTCACCGGCATGAATTGCCTCCTGGAGGCATAGCCTCTATGTGACGTCCATACCCTGGGTTCAAGCCCTAATCGACGATGAGAGTGAGCATGGCTGTCGCAGCCTCCACCGAGGGCGTGCCGTTGGCGCGCGCGCCTCAAAGCCGGTCCCTGTCCGCCGTTCGCACCTGGATCTACTGCCTCGCTGCCCTGGTTGTGCTGATGGTCGCGGTTGGCGGTGCCACGCGCCTGACCGGCTCCGGCCTCTCGATCACGGAATGGAAGCCTGTCACCGGTGCCATTCCGCCGCTGACCGAGCAGGCCTGGATGGCGGAGTTCGAGAAATACCGGCAAATTTCGCAGTATGAACTCGTCAACAAGGGCATGACCCTGCCGGAGTTCAAGTTCATCTATGCCTGGGAGTGGGGACACCGGCAGCTCGGCCGCCTGATCGGCCTCGTCTTCTTCGTGCCGCTGGTCTGGTTCTGGGCTCGGGGGATCATCAAGGGCAGGCTGGCACTGACCCTGCTCGGGATCGGAGCCCTGGGGGGCCTTCAGGGTGCCATCGGCTGGATCATGGTGGCATCCGGTCTCGAGCCGGGCATGACCGCCGTCGCACCGATCAAGCTCGCCCTGCACCTGACGGTCGCCAGCATCATTCTGGCCTGCCTCGTCTGGGTGGCCTCGGGATTGAAGGACCGTTCCGACTCTATCGAGCAGGAGACCCGGGCAGGCTATGCGCCCCGAATCCTCGTCGGTCTGATCCTCCTCCAGATTGCGCTGGGCGGCCTTGTGGCCGGGTCAAAAGCCGGCCTGACCTACAACACTTGGCCTCTGATGGATGGCGCTCTCGTCCCACCGGCCCCAGCCCTGTTCGTGGTCAAGCCTTGGATCGAGAACTTCGTCGATAATGTCGTCCTGGTTCAGTTCAACCACCGCCTCGTGGCCTACGTCATCGTCGCCTTTGCCGTGTGGCATGCGTGGACCATCCGCCAGCGGTCTCCGTCCTCGAAAACCGCCGCTCGCGCAACTGGCATGGCCGGTTTGACGCTGGCGCAGATGGTTCTTGGGATCGTAACGCTGCTGCTTGCGGTGCCGCTGTGGGCCGGCTTGGCGCATCAGGTCTTCGCCATGGCCGTGCTTGCCATGGCCGTGGTTCATGCCCGCGTGAGTACAGTCTGACATAAGAAAAGGGCGGCCGATGAGGCCGCCCCAAACTCAACGTCCGCTTGGATTTAGCGGATGACCTGGACGATGCGGCGGGTGCCGGGCTCGACCAGAACCGGAGTATCGTTCACCACGGTGTAGCGATAGTTGGTCACGCCGTACTCGGCGGGAACCTCATAATAGGTCACGCCGGAAGCGGGCAGGGTCGCACCGACACGGACCTCTTCCGTGTAGCGGTAGGACGGGACGCCCTGCGTGACGACATGTTGACGGAAGCGGGGTTGAGCTTCGCCCGCCAGACCGCCGACGATCGCTCCGGTCACGCCGCCAACAGCCGCACCGACCGGGCCACCGACGATCGCGCCGCCAACGGCCCCCGTGGCAGCACCGGCAGCGGCACCGCCAGCGGCCGGGTCCTGGGCGAATGCGCCGACCGGGGCGAGGGCCACGAGAACAGCGCCTGCAAACAAGATCTTCTTCGTCATTTGTCAGCTCCTAAGACTGGTGAAGTCTGGAGCTTAACGGCCAAATGGAAGGGTGGTTCCGACTCTGAAAGGGGTTGCGGATTAGGAATTCAAGGCAACCTTCATAGGATATGAAGCCATTGCAAAGCTTGGGATGCGCCCGCAATACCTGACGAATCTGGTTGAAGACTGGCTTGAATGGCTCAGGTCAGGACGTCCCGGTCAGTTCATCAAGGATAAGCTTTCTGAACAGGCTTTCTCTCGCCTCAACTCGTAAAACCGGGGCCCCTTCGAAGGCTTGCGGAAACCGAATCTGCCGTGGATCAAAGGCTTCGGATTGAGGAATCGAAATCATCGACCGCAAAAAATCGTAGTGGGAATACGGCAGGAATTAGGAAATCAGTACTTGCTCTGCTGCAGGTGAACAATATTAAGATAGGTTAACCCCTAGATGCAGGGCTGTTGGAACAGGCTTATGAGGAGTCAGGCATGAATGTGCTGGTCTTTGCTTCGCGGAAAGGCGGCTCGGGGAAGAGCACGCTTGCTGCTCACCTTGCGAGTTATATCGCCAACCCTTCACGCCCAACATTGCTGATCGACAACGATCCGCAGGGCTCCCTGTCTCTCTGGCACAAGATCCGCAATCAAGAATATCTGGGCCTCAAGCACAATACCCGCCACATCGGCGATGCCCTCAAGGAAGCGAAGCGCGAGGGCTATGAATGGGTGCTGGTCGATACGCCCCCGAACAAGTCCTCGATCGTTGCGGAAGCGATCAAGCACGCCACGCTCGTGATCATTCCGACCCGAGCAAGCCTGTTCGACATCGCGGCTCTGCAGGATACGGTCGCCATCGCTCGCGAACACCGCAAGCCCTACGCTGCAGTCATCAACGCCGCTCCCGCCAAGCACGGGGATACCGAGGCTCATGTGGTTTCGGATGCGCGCGGTGCTCTGAACGCGCTCCAGGTTCCGGTCTGGGCCGGCCAGATCACGCATCGCCCTGAACTGACGCTCTCCCTCGCAACGGGTGAGGGCGCACGGGAATACGACGCGAATTCGCAAGGGGCCGAGGAGATCGGTCGCCTCTGGACGGCTCTCGAGCGTTCGCTCAATGCGATCCACAACACCTACAAGAAAGCCGGTACGTCTCGCGCTGCGTAAGTGTCGCGCAGCATCTCAACAAGAAGGGCGGCCTGGAGCCGCCCTTCTTACTTTCCGATCGTCTTACGATGACTCTTTCCGTCATCACCGGCCTTGGGCCGGTGGTCTCGATTGGTTGAAGCACTGCGCCTCACATTATCGGGATAGCCGGGGCAAGCCCGGCCATGACGAGGTGAGCCATTTGAAATGGGAGACGCGGCTTACGCTGCGTCGAGTGCCTGATTGAGGTCGTCGATCAGGTCCTGCGTGTCTTCGAGGCCGATGGAGAGGCGCACCACCTCCGGTCCTGCTCCGGCCTTCGTCTTCTGCTCGTCCGTGAGTTGGCGGTGAGTGGTCGAGGCCGGGTGGATCACCAGGGAGCGAGTGTCGCCGATATTGGCCAGGTGCGAGAACAGCTTGAGGTTCGAGACCAGCTTCACGCCGGCCTCGTAGCCGCCCTTGAGTCCGAAGGTGAACACCGCGCCGGCACCCTTTGGGCAATACTGCTTGGCGAGATTATGATAGCGGTCCGAGCGCAGGCCCGGATAGCTGACCCAGGAAACCTTGCTGTGGTTCGCTAGGTGTTCAGCCACGGCGAGTGTATTGTCCGAGTGGCGCTGCATGCGCAGCGGCAGGGTCTCGATTCCATTGAGGATCAGGAAGGCATTGAACGGCGAGAGCGCCGGACCGAGGTCGCGCAGGCCGAGCACACGGCACGCGATGGCAAAGCCGAAATTGCCGAAGGTCTCGCCCAGCACCATGTCGGCATATTCCGGACGCGGCTTGGAGAGCATGGGATAGCGGTCGTCACCCGCGAAGTTGAACGAGCCGCCATCGACGATCACGCCGCCGACCGAGTTGCCGTGTCCGCCGAGGAATTTGGTGGCCGAGTGGACGATGATGTCCGCTCCGTGCTCGAAGGGCCGGATCAGATAGGGCGTGGCCATCGTGTTGTCGACGATGAACGGGATACGATGCTTCTTGGCGATGGCCGCGATGGCCTGGAGATCGACGATCACGCCGCCCGGATTGGCGATGGATTCGACGAAGATGGCCTTGGTTTTCGGGGTGATGGCCGCCTCGAAGGACGACGGGTCGTCCGCATCGGCCCAGACTACGTTCCAGCCGAAGTTCTTGTAGGCATGGTTGAACTGGTTGATCGAGCCGCCATAGAGCTTGTTGGCCGCAACGAACTCGTCGCCGGGCTGGAGCAGGGTGTGGAACACGAGGAACTCGGCGGCGTGGCCCGAAGCGACCGCCAGCGCCGCCGTGCCGCCTTCCAGCGCCGCAACGCGCTCCTCGAGCACGGAGCAGGTCGGGTTGCCGATGCGGGAATAGATATTGCCGAATGCCTGCAGGCCGAAGAGCGAAGCCGCATGATCCACATCGTCGAAGACGAACGACGTCGTCTGATAGATCGGCGTAGCCCGGGCACCGGTCGCAGCATCAGGAGCCGCTCCGGCATGGATGGCGAGCGTGTTGAAGCCTGGCAGACGGTCGGTCATGGTGGGGCGTTCCTTTAGGAAATGAATTCGTTCTATTTAAAGAACGTATTGTTCTTCCGTCAAGGAGAGTGTTCAGGAACTCTGCCTATCATCACCGGTCTTGTGCCGGTGATCTCGATTGTGTGAAGCACGGCGTTTCACGCAATCGGGATGCCGGGCCTCGTGCTTGCCATGATGGGCGTGAGTGGATCTGTCCGATGTCAAAG
>KI912007.1:154713-164554 GCA_000517005.1 Microvirga lupini | reverse complement strand
CGGGACGAGCCCGGCCATGACGTGGGAGTGTACAGCGGATGTCATTCCCGACCGGCGCGTCAGCGGAGCGGAAGGGAATCTACCTGCCGCTCAACACTATGGACCCGTTAGGGCCGATTGAGGCTGAGTTTCTGGAATCCCTTGCCGGAGAGAACCGGCTTCTTGGAGCTTAGCATCCGCGAGTTCACGCCTTGCCAGGAAATCTCGCCGGAGAGGCGGCCGAACTCGATCTTCGGGCAGCGGTCCATCACGACCTTCAGGCCTTTCGCCTCGGCCTTCGCGGCCGCTTCGTCGTTGCGGACGGAGAGCTGCATCCAGAGAACCTTGGGCAGTGGATCGAGAGCCAGCGCCTCGTCCGTGATCGGGCCTGCGGCTTCCGAATTGCGGAAGATCTCGACCATGTCGATGGGGTAGGGCACGTCCTTCAGAGAGGCGTAGACCTTTTTGCCAAGGAGCTCGCCGCCGGCGAGGCCCGGATTGATCGGGATCACGTCGTAGCCCCGCTCCAGCAGGTATTTGGTGACGATCCAACTCGGACGCGCCGGATTCTGCGAGGCGCCGACCAGCGCGATGGTCTTCACGCTGTTGAGGATGCCACGGATGTAATCGTTCGGATAATTGTCGTGGTTCATGACTGGAACTTATGGGATAGGGCAGGGCAGTTCAATGAGCATCGAGCATTAATGTCATCCCACCATCCCATCATGACCCGGGACGAGCTGACGGCGTTCCTCGACCGTGAGTTCCCGCAGATGCATGCGGGAGGGCGCAGCTATTTCGTTGATGAGATTGGGCCACTCTCCGCCCGGCTGCGGATGGAGTACCACGAGCGTCACCTGCGTCCCGGCGGCACCATCTCGGGCCCGGCCATGATGGCGCTGGCGGACCTTGCCCTCTATGCGGCGATTCTCGCCCATATCGGTCCCGTGGCGCTCGCGGTTACCACGAGCCTCAACTTCAATTTTTTGAGGAAGCCCGAGCCGCGCGACCTGATCGCCGATTGCCGCCTGCTGAAGCTCGGCAAGCGACTCGCGGTCGGCGACGTGTCGATCTATTCCGAAGGAAGCCCCGACGTGGTCTGCCATGCGACCGGGACCTATTCGATCCCGGATCGCCGTTAGAGCCAACTGCCGTTCAAGCCTTCGGTGGCACAAGAGCATCGTCGATCTCCCGCGCCCGAATAGCCGCCGGACGCGAGCTGATCCGCTGCCAATAGGCCTCGAAAGCGGGCCGTTTCTCCAAAGTGCCGAACATCATGCCCCAGCCGATCTGGGATCCGACATAGACGTCCGCGGCCGTGAAGCGATCGCCGGCGATGTATTCGGACTGGGTCACGGCATAGTCCAGGGCATCGACGACATTCTCGATGGTGCCGTAGCCGATCACGCCACGCCGGTCGTCCGGGACCTCGAATCCGAGTGCCTTGTTGCTCAGGGCGGCCTCGATCGGGCCTGCGGCAAAGAACATCCAGCGGTAATAGGCGGCTCGGTCCTGAGCCGGCGGCGTGAGACCGGCCTCGGGAAAGGCATCGGCCAGATAGGCGCAGACGGCGGCCGCCTCGGTGATGATCTTTCCCCTATGAAGGATCGCCGGCACCTTCCCCATGGGATTGACGGCCAGGTAGCCTGGCGACTTCATCTCCGGGCCGAAGGCGAGAATTTCCGTTCGATAAGCACAGCCCGTTTCCTCCAGCATCCAGCGAGCGATGCGGCCGCGAGACATGGGATTCGTGAAGAAGATCAGTTCGTCAGTCATCGAGAGCCTTTCCGAACGGCAAATCATATGCGCCGTCGGTAAGCATAGCCGTTGTTCTCCGAGAACCCAAATGGTGTGTGGTAATTTGACACCGCTAGTGTGGTATTAAAATACCAAAGTTGCGCTAATCCTTGTTTTATAAAGGTTTTGCTAGTCCCAAATGAGCGAGAATGCGGTTGACTTTGGGGCCTGATGTCACTAAACAGCCGTCACTCGCCGCCGCATCTCGCGGCGGTTTGTCGTTTTCAGAACCTGAGCCATTTGGCTCCAACGGGATACAGCGCAATGAAGACTACGACTTCGCTGAAGCCCGCCGAGGTCGAGAAGAAGTGGGTTTTGATCGATGCGAAGGGCCTCGTTGTGGGCCGTCTCGCTTCGGTCGTTGCCATGCGCCTGCGTGGCAAGCACAAGGCGAACTACACGCCCCACGTCGACTGCGGCGACAACGTTATCGTCATCAACGCCGACAAGGTGGTGTTCACCGGCCGCAAGCGCGAGCAGAAGGTGTACTATCACCACACCGGTTATCCGGGCGGCATCAAGGAGCGCACCGCCAAGTTCATTCTCGACGGCCGCTTCCCTGAGCGCGTGGTCGAGAAGGCTGTGGAGCGCATGCTCCCCCGCGGCCCGCTTTTCCGTCAGATCATGGGCAACCTGCGCGTCTATGGCGGCGCTGAGCATCCGCATACCGCTCAGCAGCCGGAAGTTCTGGACGTCGCCGCCCTCAACAGCAAGAACGTGAGGGCCTAATCCATGGCGACCCTTCAGTCTCTCGCCGATCTGGGCCAGAACGCCCAGACCGCCGCTCCGGAAGCCCCGAAGCACGTCCAGAAGCTCGACTCGCTCGGCCGCGCCTATGCCACCGGCAAGCGCAAGGACGCCGTCGCCCGCGTGTGGATCAAGCCCGGCTCCGGCAAGATCGTCATCAACGGCCGTGCCGTCGAGGTGTACTTCGCCCGTCCCGTGCTGCGCATGATTCTCGCCCAGCCTCTGCAGATCGCCCAGCGCGAAGGCCAGTACGACATCACCGTCAACGTTGACGGCGGTGGTCTCTCCGGCCAGGCTGGCGCGGTCCGTCACGGCCTCGCCAAGGCGCTGACCTATTACGAGCCGGAGCTTCGCGGCCCGCTCAAGAAGGAAGGCTTCCTGACCCGCGATCCGCGCGTCGTCGAGCGTAAGAAGTACGGCAAGAAGAAAGCTCGCCGCAGCTTCCAGTTCTCGAAGCGCTAAGCGTTTACACGTCATCGATTTCGAAAGGGCGGTCCTCGGGCCGCCCTTTTTCTTTGGCGTCCCTATCATCTCTGGCGGTTGGCAGAATTGAGAAGGGGGCCCATTCACACGCGTCGTTCCAGGAGCATCACCCTCCACGTCATCACCGGCCTTGTGCCGGTGATCCCGATTAAGATAAGCGCAGCGCTTCACATCATCGGGATGGCCGGGACAGGCCCGGCCATGGCGTCAGAGGGTGTCATTCCGGCGGTCCGCAGGACCGGGAAGGGGACCATAGGGTTCTGCCTGATCGTGGATGACAACGCTGAACCCTCGAAGAGCGCGCTTGTTGACAGGGCAGGCATTCGACCTCATAAAAGCCGCATGAACCAGAGCTTCTGCAGCATCCGACGCCGAATGACCGCCGCCCCGGCGCGCGTGCGATGACGGCTGCCTGAAGCCCGACCGCAAGCCGCGCCGATGCGCGGCTTTTTTGTTTTTCCAAGAACCATATTGGCGCTATTGGCTTTGCCTAGGAACAGGCGGTCACAGCTGGAACGGATCGACCATGACGACCATGACCCACAGCTCAACGGATCTCGGCCTTCAGACGAAGACCGTCTTCATCGACGGAGAGGCGGGCACCACCGGTCTCGGCATTCGCGAGCGTCTCAAGACGGTTCCCGGTGTCACCATCCGGAGCATCGACCCCGAGCGGCGCAAGGATCCGGCAGCCAAGCGCGAGATCCTGGCCGAGGTCGATCTCGTGGTGCTTTGCCTCCATGATGATGCGGCACGGGAAACCGTAAGCCTCGTCGACGGCCTGAGCGGCAGGAAACCCCGCATTCTCGATGCAAGCACGGCGCACCGGGTTGCTCCTGGATGGGCTTATGGCTTCGCAGAACTCGATCCCGCGCAGCGCGAGGCGGTCGCCAAGGCGGAGCGGGTCGCCAATCCGGGCTGCTATCCGACCGGCGCCATCGCGCTCATCCGGCCCCTGGTCGATGCGGGCCTCATCCCGGCCGATTATCCGATCAGCGTGAACGCCGTCAGCGGCTATAGCGGCGGCGGGCGCTCGATGATCGAGGCTTACGAGGCCGGCACGGCTCCGGCTTTCGAACTCTATGGCCTCGGCTTCGAGCACAAGCACGTGCCCGAACTGCAGAAATATACCGGCCTGATTCGGCGGCCGATCTTCATCCCTTCCGTGGGCAATTTCCGGCAGGGCATGCTGGTGAGCGTGCCGCTTCATTTCGACCTGCTGCCCGGCAAGCCGAAGGCGGCGGACCTCGAGGCGGCGCTGCTCGAGCACTACAAGAGCGGCGGTCTCGTCAGCGTCGTGCCGACGATCCGGGACGGCAAGAAGATCGAACGGCTCGAGCCGGAGGCCCTGAACGACACGGACCGGCTGGAGCTCTTCGTCTTCAAGCACGACAGCTACAACCATGCCGTGTTGGTGGCCCGCCTCGACAATCTCGGCAAGGGTGCATCCGGCGCAGCCGTGCAGAACATCCAGATCATGCTGGGGCTGGTCTGACATCGACGTCTCACGTCATCACCGGCCTTGTGCCGGTGATCCCGATTGATCGAAGCGCCGCGCTCTTCCGATTGGGATGGCCGGCACAAGGCCGGCCATGACGACCAAGGGATGATCAGTGCCCCTTCCAACTCTTGCTGGTGTCCACTTCGTGTCCCTCGAAGGCGACGAAGCGCTGGCGCTGTTCGCCGAGGCCTTCGATGCCGAGCGACACCACATCACCGGCCTTGAGAAAGCGCTGCGGCTTCATGCCCATGCCGACGCCGGGCGGGGTGCCTGTGGTGATCACATCCCCGGGCTCCAGGATCATGAAGTGCGAGAGGTAGGAGACGATCTGCGCCACGTTGAAGATCATGGTCTTGGTCGAGCCGTTCTGCACGCGCTCGCCGTTCACGTCGAGCCACATGGAGAGGTTCTGCGGATCGGGGATCTCGTCCCTGGTGACGAGCCACGGACCGAGCGGGCCGAAGGTGGGGCAGCCCTTGCCCTTGGTCCAGGTGCCGCCGCGCTCCAGCTGGTATTCGCGCTCGGACACGTCGTTGCAGACGCAGTAGCCGGCGACGAAGTCGAGCGCCTCGTTGGCCCCGATATAGGAGGCCCGCTCGCCAATGACGATGGCGAGTTCCACCTCCCAGTCGGTCTTCTGAGACCCGCGCGGGATGATCACGTCGTCATTGGGGCCGACGATGCAGGACGGGGCCTTGTTGAAGACGATTGGCTCTGCCGGAATGGCAGCACCGGTCTCGGCGGCATGATCGGCATAGTTCAACCCGATGGCGATGAAGTTGCGCACCTGCCCGACGCAGGCGCCCAGGCGCTGGCCTGCGGGAGCAACGGGGAGGGTGCTGGGATCGGTCCGACGGATTCGGTCCAGGGTCTCGGATGACAGGGTTGCTCCGGTAATGTCGGGGACGAGCCCAGAGAGATCGCGAATCTGCCCATTGGAATCGATCAGTCCCGGCTTCTCCCGTCCAGCATCCCCAAATCTCACCAGCTTCATCAAGCGCTCCTCTCATTACGGCATGGGCATAATTGGCGCGAATGCGCCCCGCTACAATGCACTTTCTAGACGCAAATATGTTGCTGTTTTGCCACGAGCGCGCACAAAGTGCGGGATTTCCACTCATCCGTCCGAGGTAGCTCATTTCAAGATGAAAGCTGACTATACATCAGTTTACATGTGAACCATTTATCCATACCTTGAAATTGCTCGCTATTAATGAAGTATTCCTAAGTAAAATTTTATATTTCTAGCTCATATTTAGAAAAACTTAACGTGCTGTTTGAGACTCATGAAGAGATTGCGGCCAAAAGTAAGCATTGGCACATTGCGCTCACGACGGGATTCTCCCGTACAAAAATACCTAAGGGCAGGAAAACTCCATGGGTCGTCTCTCTCGTTCTTTGTCGCTCGCTGCGGTCTCCCTGGCAGCTCTCGTCGCCGCTCAGAGCGGCGCGCAGGCCGGTGCATTCGCCGTTCGTGAGCAGAGCGCCACGGCGCAAGGCTACTCCTTCGCCGGTGCCGCCTCGGGCTCCGGCTACCTGTCCTCCATGTTCTGGAACCCGGCCGTCATCACGACGATGCCCGGCTGGCAGAGCGAGTGGCATGCATCGCTGATCATTCCGCGGGTCGACATCAACCCGCTCCCGTCCGTTCCGACCTTCGCGTTCGGCGGCTCCGGCGATATCGGTCAGGACGCGCTCGTTCCTGCGGGCTACAGCTCCTACCAGATCAACGACATGTTCTGGGTCGGTCTGTCCAGCACCTCGCCCTACGGCCTCGTCACCGATCCGCGCCAGAACTGGTCCGGTCAGCTCTATTCGCGTTCGTCCAGGATCTTCTCGCTGAACTTCAATCCGGTCGTGGGCGTGAAGGTGAACGACTGGTTCTCCTTCGCCGTCGGTCCGTCGCTGCAGTACTTCGACATCCGCCTCAAGAGAGCAGTGCCCTTCCCCGGCGCTCCGGCGGCCTCCGCGACGTTGCCTGGCGCACCGAGCGCGATCCTCGATGGCGATGACATCGGTTTCGGTTTCACGGCCGGTGTGACGATCACCCCGTTTGCCGGAACGACGATCGGTATCGGCTACCGCTCGCAGGTCGAGCATGAGCTCGAAGGTAACCTGGCGGCTCCTCTCGGCTCCATCGGTCCTTTTGCCCGCCTTCCCATCACCGCGAAGCTGAAGACCCCCGATCAGCTTACGATCGGCCTCTCGCAGGTGATTACGCCCGCCATCACGATCCATGCGGGCTTCGAGTGGACGAACTGGAGCATTCTCAAGACGCCTCTCGTGGTCGGCCCCGGCGGTGCGGCCGTCACCGATATTCCGCTCAACTACGAAGACGGGTTCTTCTACTCCCTCGGCGCGGACTACAGGCTGAACGATCAGTGGATCCTGCGCGCTGGTGTGGCCTACGAGGAATCGCCGATCGATACGGAAATCCGTTCCACGCGTCTGCCCGACAACGACCGCATCTGGGCGTCGATCGGTGCGACCTACCAGTGGAACGACAGGCTGTCCTTCGCCGTGGCCTATACCCACATTTTCGCGAAGGAGACGGAGATCCGCATTCTTCCCGGACATCAGGACTTCGAGGGACTTCCCTTCCTGGCCGACGTGGATTCGGACGTGGATATCATTTCGGCGGCGGTTCGCTACCGCTGGGACGATCCGAAGGTTGCCATCCCGGCTCCCATCGTTCGCAAGTACTGAGTTCTCACGAACTGACACAAAGAAGGCCGGCAGATCTGCCGGCTTTCTTTTTGAGCGCTCTCATACCTCACGCGTCATGGTCGGCCTTGTGCCGGCCATCCCGATGCGGAGAGGCGCGCCGCCTCAAGCAATCGAGATCACCGGCACGAGGCCGGTGATGACGACGGGAGTGTCATCCTCTCCATGCCTGACGGGCATGACGTCGGCGTGCCGATTTCGCGGGCGCATCTTTTGAATGCCTCCCTTCAAGTGATGTCTTAGGACTTTTCCAGAACGTAGGTTCCCGGCGCATCGCAGAGCGGCTCCAGCTTGCCGCCTCCGGGCTCCCGCGCCGGCACCATCCGGGGCGCCTGGGCCTTGATCCATTCGAACCAGTAGGGCCACCAGGAGCCGGAAGTCTCTTTCGCCTGCTTCATCCAGTCTTCCAATTCCCCCTCGACGGGACCGCCGGTCCAGAACTGGTATTTCGGCTTGGCGGGAGAATTGACGACTCCGGCGATATGTCCGGAGCCGGCAAGCACGTAATCGACCGGCCCGCCGAAGGCCTTCGAGCCGACGAACACGGAGCGGGCCGGGGCGATGTGATCTTCCTTCGTCGCCAGGTTGAAGATCGGCACCTTCACCTTCTTCAGATCGAGCTTCACGCCGGCAAGTTCCATCTCGCCTTTGGCGAGCTTGTTCTCGAGGTAGCAGTTGCGCAGATAGAAGGCATGGTTCGCCGCCGGCATGCGGGTCGAATCCGCATTCCAGTAGAGCAGGTCGAACGGGAAGGGCGATTGGCCCTTCATGTAGACGTTGACCACGTAGGGCCAGATCAGATCGTTGGGTCGCAGCATGTTGAAGGCATTGGCCATGCGCGAGCCTTCGAGATAACCGCGCTTCCTCATGGTCGCCTCGAGGCTGCGGACCTCGTCCTCGCCGGCGAAGATCTTCAGGTCGCCTGCATGGGTGAAATCCACCTGCGCGGTAAAGAATGTGGCGCTATCGATCCGCTTGTCGCGCTTGGCTGCCATGTAGGCGAGGGTGGTGGCCAGCAGCGTGCCGCCGACGCAATAGCCGATGGCCGTCGCCTTCTTCTCGCCGGTCGCCTGCTCGATGGCATCGAGTGCGGCGAAGATGCCGTCCACCATGTAGTGCTCGAAGCCCTTTTCGGCATGCTGCTCCGCCGGATTGACCCAGGAGATGCAGAAGACCGTCAGGCCCTGCGAGACCGCCCACCGGATGAAGCTCTTCTCCGGATTGAGATCGAGGATGTAGAACTTGTTGATCCAGGGCGGCACGATCAGAAGCGGCCGCTTGAGCACCTTCTCCGTCGTCGGAGTGTACTGGATCAGCTCGATGAGATCGTTGCGGAAGATCACCTTGCCCGGCGTGGTGGCGATGTTCACGCCAACCTTGAACCGGCTCGTGTCCGATTGACGGATCTTTAGCTCGCCGCCACCCGCCTCGATATCCTCTGCCAGCATGGTCATGCCGCGCACGAGATTGGCGCCGTTTTCGCGCAGAGTCTCGCGGATGAGTTCGGGGTTCGTCAGGAGAAAGTTGGAGGGCGAAAGCGCGCTGGAGAGCTGCTTGAGGTAGAAGTGGGCCTTGTGCCGGGTGCGCTCGTCGAGGCCTTCCGCATTCTCGACGAGATCCTCCGCCCAGCGGGAGGAGATGAGATAGGCCTGCTTCAGGAAATCGAAGATGGGATTCTCGGACCATTCCGGGTCCTTGAAGCGGTTGTCCTTGGGCTCCGGCTCGGCCACCGGCTCGGTGGGCTCACCCTGCGCACGTTTCAGGGTCGAGGCCCAGAGAGACAGGAACTGGGTTCCGAGACGGGATTGCGCTTCGAAGCTCTTCTGCGGATCGCTCATCCAGGCTTCGGCCACGCGGCTGAAGGACTTGATGGCTTCCGAGGCATCTCTCGCAAGTTCGGGGGGCTGGCCTTCCTGGACGGGCTTGAGGTAGGCGGCTGCAGCCTTGCCGGCTCCCTCGATGAAGCGGGCCATGTTGCGGGAGAGTTCCTCGAAGTCCGGGACCGGGCTTTGAGTCTTCTCTTCACCGTATGGCTTGTCCATAAGGCGATCTCCCTCTATCGCAGCAGCATTGCTCGCAAGCCGCATTTCCGACATCCTAGCGCTCGACTCGTCGGATATGCGAGAGTCATGTTGCAGTTCTTAGGTATCACAATGCGTACGACGCGTCTTTCGATCCGCCGCATCTCGGCCGTTTCTCTGGCGATGCTTGCCACCGCCGGCCTTGCCGGCTGCAACATCAATCCCGTACGGGACGTGGCAACGGCGGTCGGGGCCGGTCCGCAGATGGCGCCGTCGCCCGATTTCGTCGCCCGGTCCCGGCCGGCCAACTTGGACTACATGCCGATCGGAACGCCCGTTCCGGAGCGCCCGACGCCGGCGCGCACGGCCGAGGAGATCAAGGCGGCCGAGGCGGAGCTCGATGCCCTGCGGGCCCAAAACGAGGCCGCCGGCGCGGCGGCTGCCGAACTCGGCAAGACGCCGCCTCCCGAGCCGATCAAGCTTCCGGCCAACACGTCGCAGCAGACGCGTCAGAAGACGAATTCCAAGAGAACGCCTTAGAACCTATACCGGAATCATGTGATTCCGCCCGAGGACGAGACCTATGCCT
>KI912007.1:153427-154613 GCA_000517005.1 Microvirga lupini | reverse complement strand
ATTAAGCGCCTCCCGCCCTACGTCTTCGAGCAGGTCAATCGCATCAAGGCCGCCGCCCGGGCCAACGGCGCCGACATCATCGATCTCGGGATGGGCAATCCGGACCTCCAGGCGCCCCAGCACGTCATCGACAAGCTCGTCGAGACGGTGGGCAAGCCGCGCACCGACCGCTACTCGGCCTCCAAGGGCATCGGCGGCCTGCGCCGCGCCCAGGCCGGCTATTACGAGCGCCGCTTCGGCGTGAAGCTCAATCCCGACACCCAGGTGGTGGCGACGCTCGGCTCCAAGGAGGGCTTCGCCAACATGGCCCAGGCGATCACCGAGCCGGGCGACGTGATCCTGGTGCCGAATCCGAGCTATCCGATCCATGCTTTCGGCTTCCTGATGGCCGGCGGCGTCATCCGCTCGGTGCCGGCCGAGCCGACGCCTGAGTTCTTCGTCGCGGCCGAGCGCGCCGTCGCCCACTCGATCCCGAAGCCGGTGGCGCTCGTCGTCTGCTATCCGTCGAACCCGACGGCCTATGTGGCGTCGCTCGACTTCTACCGGGATCTCGTGGCCTTCGCGAAGAAGCACGAGCTGATCCTGTTGTCGGATCTGGCCTATTCGGAGGTCTATTTCGACGAAGCGAACCCGCCGCCCTCGATCCTGCAGGTGCCGGGCGCCATCGACGTGGCGGTGGAGTTCACCTCCATGTCCAAGACCTTCTCCATGGCCGGCTGGCGCATCGGCTTCGCGGTCGGCAACGAGCGGCTGCTGGCGGCTCTCGCCCGGGTGAAGTCCTATCTCGATTACGGCGCCTTCACGCCGGTTCAGGTGGCGGCCACCGCGGCTCTGAACGGACCGGACGACTGCATCCGCGAGATGCGCGCCACCTACAAGCGTCGCCGCGACGTGATGGTCGAGTCCTTCGCCAAGGCCGGCTGGACCGTGCCGGTGCCCACCGCCTCCATGTTCGCCTGGGTCCAAATCCCGGAAAAGTTCCGGTCGCTGGGCAGCCTCGAATTCTCCAAGCTGCTGGTGGAAAAGGCCGACGTGGCGGTGGCGCCCGGCATCGGCTTCGGCGAGCACGGCGACGACTATGTCCGCATCGCCCTTGTGGAAAACGAGCAGCGCATCCGCCAGGCGGCGCGCAACATCCGCAAGTTCTTCGACAATGCGGACCAGACGCTCCACAACGTGGTGCCCC
>KI912007.1:143400-153327 GCA_000517005.1 Microvirga lupini | reverse complement strand
ATGGTCCGCCGGGGCTGATTCTCTTCGGGGAGGAAAGGCACCGCGCTGGGATTTCGCGTCCGCATGGACAGGACACCTTGGCGGTCGTAAAAGCAGCCCGACATTCTTGAGGAGCTGTTGTTCGTGACACGTCCCCTTCGGGTCGGCATTGCCGGCCTCGGCACCGTCGGCGCATCGGTCATTCGCATTCTCGACCGCCAGAACGAGGCTATCGCCCAGCGCGGCGGGCGGCCGGTCGAAGTCGTGGCTATTTCGGCTCGCGACAAGACCAAGGACCGGGGCTTCGATCTCTCCCGCTTCACGTGGTTTGACAGCCCGGTGGAACTGGCGCGCTCGGCCGATGTGGATTGCGTGGTCGAGCTGGTCGGCGGCGCGGACGGGGCAGCCCTCGACACGGTGCGGACGGCTCTTTCGCTGGGCAAGCACGTGGTGACGGCCAACAAGGCGCTGCTTGCCAAGCACGGCCTCGACCTGGCAAAGCTGGCGGAGGAGAAGGGCGTATCCCTGGCCTTCGAGGCCTCGGTCGCAGGCGGCATCCCGATCATCAAGACCCTGCGGGAGGCGCTGCCGGCCAACCGGATCTCGCGCCTCTACGGCATCCTCAACGGCACCTGCAACTATATCTTGTCCCGGATGGAGCTGGAGGGGCTGACCTTCGCCGAATGCCTGAAGGACGCGCAGCGTCTCGGCTATGCGGAGGCCGATCCGACCTTCGATGTCGAGGGCTTCGACACCGCCCACAAGCTCGCGATTCTCACCAGCCTTGCCTTCGGCACCGAGATCGATGCGGACGCGATCTATGTGGAGGGCATTTCCTCCATCACGCCGCTCGACCTTGCCATGGCCAAGGAACTGGGCTTCCGCATAAAGCTCCTGGGCGTCGCCGAACGCACCAAGACCGGGATCGAGCAGCGCGTGCACCCGACCATGGTGCCCCGGACATCCTCCATCGCTCAGGTCATGGGCGTGACCAATGCCGTGACCATCGATGCCGACGCCGTGCGGGAGCTGACTCTCATCGGGCCAGGGGCAGGGGGAGACGCTACGGCCTCCGCTGTCGTGGCCGATATCGCGGATGTCGCAACCGGCAATGTGCAGCCGCTCTTCGGCTCCCCGGCGGACCGGCTGGAGAAGGCGCCTCGTGCGCCCATGCAGCGCCACGAGGGCGGCTATTATGTCCGGCTGACGGTTCATGACCGTCCGGGCGTTGCCGCAGGCGTCGCGACCCGCATGGCCGAGGCCGACATCTCGCTGGAGAGCATCCTGCAGAAGCGCTCGGAGATCGCCGCGACGAAGGATCCGCACGGGCGTTCGGGAGCGCCGGTCTCGCTGGTGCTCATCACCTATGCGGCTACTGAGGCGGCGATCCGCTCGGCTCTGGAAAAAATCTCAGGGGATGGTCTTATCGCCGAGCCGCCCCAAGTCATTCGCATCGAACGCGAGTAATCTACGATCGGCCTTCTAGCCGCAAACGACCACAAAAGGGAGACGACAAGTCCATGTCGCAAGGCATTACCGTCCAACCGGGCCAAATCATCGAGCGCATCCTGACCCTGGAGCTCGTCCGCGTCACCGAGCGCGCGGCGGTGGCCTCCGCGAGGCTGCGCGGTCGGGGCAATGAAAAGGCCGCCGACCAGGCCGCCGTGGACGCCATGCGTCGTGAGCTGAACAAGCTCCCCATCGACGGCACGGTCGTGATCGGGGAAGGCGAGCGCGACGAGGCGCCCATGCTCTTCATCGGCGAGAAGGTCGGCAACAAGCAGGGCCCGAAGGTCGACATCGCCGTCGATCCGCTGGAAGGCACCACGCTCTGCGCCAAGGACATGCCGGGCTCCATCGCCGTCATGGCCATGGCCGAGGCCGGAACCCTGCTGGCGGCTCCCGACGTCTACATGCACAAAATCGCGATCGGACCGGGTTATCCCACCGGGGTCATCGATCTCGATGCCCCGCCGGAAGAGAACCTGCACAATCTCGCCAAGGCCAAGGGCGTGAAGGTGAACGAACTCACCGCCCTCGTGCTCGACCGTCCTCGCCATGCGGACCTGATCGCGGCGATCCGCAAGACGGGTGCGGGCATCCGCCTGATCTCGGACGGCGACGTGGCCGGCGTGATCTTCACGACGAAGCCCGCGGAAACCGGCATCGACATCTATCTCGGTATCGGCGCCGCCCCTGAGGGCGTGCTGGCGGCCGGCGCGCTGCGCTGCATCGGCGGCCAGATGCAGACCCGTCTCATCCTCGACACGGAAGAGAAGCGTTCCCGCGCCCTCCAGATGGGCGTGACGGATCCGAACAAGAAATACGACATGACGGATCTCGCCCGCGGCGACGTGATCGTGGCGGCGACCGGCGTGACCGACGGTGCGCTGATCAAGGGTGTCCATTTCAGCAAAGACGTGATCACCACCGAAACGGTGGTCTACCGATCCGCCACCGGTACGGTGCGCCGCATCTACGGCGAGCACCGGGAATTGTCGAAGTTCCACTTGGACTAACCCGTTCCAGGTCAGAGTCACAATCCACATTGCGTTATGGCCGGGCCCGTCCCGGCCATTTGCGTTTTGACGAGCTCTGCTCTCAGGATGAGGGCAGAACTTGATAAGATTGAAAATAATATGCTTCAGATTCGCCCCTTCACCGCCGACGACCGGAAGGCCTGGGAGCCTCTCTGGCAGGGCTACCTGACGTTCTACAAATCGTCCCTACCGCCTGCGGTCACGGAGACGACATGGCGCCGGCTCCTCGATCCCGCAGAGCCCATGCATGGCCTCGTCGCAATGCTCGACGGCAGGGTCGTTGGTATCGTGCATTACCTCTATCACCGCTCCACCTGGACCACGGGCGATTACTGCTATCTGCAGGATCTGTTCACGGCCGAGGAGGCGAGGGGCCGGGGTGTGGCGCGAGCCTTGATCGAGGCCGTGTACGAAAAGGCGAGGGCCTATGGGGCAAGTCGGGTCTATTGGCTGACGCATGAGAGCAATACGACCGCCCAGGCGCTCTACGACAAGGTCGCCGTCCGCAGCGGCTTCATTCAGTACAAGCACCTGTTTGGTTGATTCTCCTTGTGCCGCCACGTCATTACCGGCCTTGTGCCGGTGATCTCGATCAAGATGGTATGGCGCTCCACGTTATCGGGATGGCCGGTGAGCGACTGGGGTACTTTGCCAGGATGCTTTGACCACAATTCGCGGATAAGACTCCCGGTGTGACCGAATCATCTCCTCTTCTCCTGCCGAAACCCTTCCTCGGCGTCACCAATTCCGCCCTCGGGCGCACCTGGGTCGAGCGTTGCGATGCCACCCAGGGAACCATTGCACTCGCCATCGCCCAGACCCATGGCCTGCCGGATGTGCTGTCCCGCGTCCTGGCCGGACGTGGTGTGGGAATTCATGAGACAGAGGGCTTCCTGAACCCACGGCTGCGGGATCTCATGCCCGATCCGCATGTGCTCACCGACATGGAGGCCGCAGCCTCCCGGCTGGCTGATGCGGTGCTGCGTAACGAGAAGGTGGCGATCTTTGGGGATTACGATGTGGACGGCGCCTGCAGTGCGGCGCTTCTCGCCGAATATCTGCGCGCCTGCGGCCTGGACTATGCCATTCATATCCCCGACCGGATTACGGAAGGCTATGGCCCGAACGTGGATGCCATTCGGGCCCTGAAGGAGCAGGGCTCGGACATCCTCGTCACGGTCGATTGCGGGACCGCCAGCATCGAGCCTCTCGCAGAGGCTCGGCGCCTTGGTCTCGATCCCATCGTTCTCGACCACCACCAAGCGCCGGAGCAATTGCCTGAGGCGCTCGCCATCGTGAACCCGAACCGGCAGGACGACCTGTCCGGCCTCGGCCATCTCTGCGCAGCCGGTGTGGTTTTCCTGTTCCTCGTCGCTCTCAACCGGACCCTTCGGTCCCGCGGCTTCTTCCAGGGTCGATCCGAGCCGGACCTGATGGGCAGCCTCGATCTCGTCGCCCTTGCGACGGTTGCCGACGTGGTGCCGCTCATCGGCCTCAACCGGGCCTTTGTGCGCCAGGGTCTCGCCATCATGAAGAGTCGCCGCCGGGTAGGACTGGCGGCGCTCCTCGACACGGCGGGCCTCGCCGGAGCACCGGAAAGCTGGCATCTCGGCTATCTCGTCGGGCCGCGCATCAACGCCGGTGGTCGCATCGGCGATGCGGCTTTGGGCTCGCGTCTCCTGCTGACGGAGGATTCCGTGCAGGCCGGGCGGCTTGCCGCCGAACTCGACCGGCTCAACCGCGAGCGCCAGGCCATCGAGGTCGTGGCCGTCGCGGAAGCCGAGGCGCAGGCGATGATGGCGCTGGAGCGCATGCCGGATCTGCCCGTGTTCGTGACCGCTTCGCCCGGGTGGCACCCGGGCGTCGTCGGCCTGATTTCCGCCCGCACCAAGGAGCGGTTCCGCCGCCCGGCCTTTGCTTTCACCCTCAACCCGGACGGCACGGCGACCGGCTCGGGGCGATCCGTTCCGGGGGTCGATCTTGGGCTTGCGGTGCGCGCGGCCGTCGATGCGGGGCTCGCCATCAAGGGCGGCGGCCACACCATGGCGGCCGGTGTAACGATTCAGGCCGTCGATCTGGAGCGCTTCCTCGCCTTCATCACCGAAAAGCTCACGGAGCCTGCGAGCATGACGCGCCTCAGGGACAGTTTCGCCATCGACGCGACCCTGACGGCTGCCGGCGCTCAGCCTGGAATCGTAACGGCTCTGGAGCGGGCAGGGCCTTTCGGCCAGGGCCAGCCGGAGCCGGTTTTCGTCTTCCCGCAGCATCGCCTCGTCGAAGCGCGCGAGGTCGGCAGCGGCGGACACATGCGCGTGAAGCTTCGCGGTGGCGATGGCAGCGTTATCGGTGGAATCGCCTTCCGCGCCGCCGGTCAACCGCTCGGGAACGCCCTGTCCCAGGCCATCGGCAACCCGCTTCATGTGGCGGGGACGCTCTCCATCGATCGCTGGGGCGGCGGCGAAAAGGTCGAGGTTCGGATCATGGATGCGGCGAGGCCGGAATAATTCAAATCTGGTGCTTGCGATGCATCACGAACCCATCTATAGGTTCGCCCACTTCGGCGGCATCGCCCCGAATATGCGCCCTTCGTCTAGCGGTCTAGGACGTTGCCCTTTCACGGCAAAAACACGGGTTCGAGTCCCGTAGGGCGCGCCATTGTTACATCTCTGGAAAATCTCCAAGAAAATCATAGGGTTGGCCAAGGGTATTTGGCCGATGTACCCCACGGTGTGGCCTGAGGTGTACCCCACGAAGGTTCGAAGGGGGTGGCCTGCGGGTAGGGCGTCGACAGTCTCGATGTAGCACCTTCCACCCCCTACGTTGCAGTCTCATTCGGTGGTCGCTACGGTCCCGCTAGATGGCTTAAGGGGGGGTGACACGATGCCGACACTTGCTGAGGTGATGGAGGGCGCTGCTGCGCTCAAGACCGGGCTCGATCTGGTCAAGTCTGCCATAGGGCTCGCGAAGGATGTCCAGGGGGCGCTTCCTGCGTCCAAGGATACGGAGGCGGCAGGCAAGGCGTTGGCAGATGCTGAGCAGGCTGTTGCCATTGCTGAGGCACAGATGGGTCAGGTGCTTGGCTTTGAACTCTGCCGGAAACACTTTCCTCCCAAGGTGATGCTTGAGGTCGGCCACTACTACGAACGGTCGAGCGGTAAACGTTTCGAGGTCTTCGGGTGTCCCTCGTGTGGTCAGGTGCATCAGCCTGTCACGAAATGGGAGAGGACTGTCCCGGCAGTTGGCTCAGACGAACCTACGGGAGAACTGTAGGGGTCGCAGTGCGGCTCAGTTTAATTCACGCACTGAAGATGTGGTATACCCTCCCACCTTGAGCAGACAAAGGCGAATGAAAATCCACAGGCGCAGGGGTTTACCCCACGGCAGGGCAAACCTCCTGTCCTCTCGCGGTGGTCGCCTAGTTCGGCTGGGCGAAGGCCAGGGCTAGGCTCCGCTCGATCTTGGTCTCCTCCTGTCGTAGGCGATCCTCGGCCTGCCTGATGTGGACGATCCAAGAGGTGTAGGCGGAGACCACAAGGTTCCCGATGGTGGCCGTGGCCTCCTTCGTTAGAGGCTTGAACCATCCATTCATCTTCCCGGTCCTGTCGTTGTAGCTCCACCCTCGGGCCACCCCTGCGGGGAGCCTGTACTGGCGGACAAGCTGGCCGGTGAAGCCTGCGTCCTGGGGGAACCTCCTGGGATCCTCGGCTTGGAGCAGGAACAGGGCTGCGATGGTGACGGCTGTTGTCAGAGGTGGAACCTCTCGGCATACCTTCTCGATCTGGTCGCAGGCGGTGATGAGGTGCCGGTTACTTGGCAGGCCCCGGCGGAACCGCGCGAGTTCACTCTCGGCGTAGGCCAGGAGGCGCTTGGTGATTTCCTCAAGGCTACTCTCGATGAGGTCGGCTCGGCCAGTCGCCATGACCTTGCGGACCCTCGCCTCAAACGGCTTGAGTTCCTTGCGGGTCACTAGGGTTTGGTCGGGGGCTCCGTGTACTCGGGTACGGGAGTGGTGCCCGGTGCAATAAGGGGAGACGCTGGAACGTCTGGGGTTCTGGCAACCGGGGACGGTACAGAGGCCGTGTCCTCGGCTGATAGGCGTGGTGTTCGGAATGATCGTGGTCCTTGTTCTACTGATGTGAGAAGACCCCGCTCGGTTTGATCCAGGCGGGGCCTCGGGTGGCGTGGTCGGTTAGTGAATTGGGTTGGCTTCCCGTAGGCGCTCGATGCCTGGAGTTCGTCCTGAGAGCAGGGCCTCCCATGCCTTGCGCGGGGCGGCTCTGTCGGGGGCCATCTCGGGGAACTCTTGCCGGAACCTACGGGCGTCCGCTGCGGCCTCCTTGATGGAAACCCACGGGCAGAGAACGGGGCGGTCGAAGGGCTCCCCCTTGTCGATCATGAGGGGATGGATGAGGGCGCTGTAGGTAGTCGCGGGGAAGTCTTCAGAACGTAACTTTGCTTCTGTTTCGGAGGGGTTATGAGCATCCGTAATTAATGATGGATTTCTCAGACACCCCATGGTGCCGCTAGACCAATGGGCTAGAGTTGCCTCGACCTCAGACCTATCCGCTGCCTTGCTTACGTGGGCCTGCGTCCTCGGTGCTTCTCCTAGCTTCCTGACCTTCTGGCGCTCCGCTTTCAAGCGACCCTTGTCCCGGTCCTTCGCGTACTCAGATACCAAGGGCTGAGAGACCGCTAGGGTTGAAGCTAAGACCTCATGAGAAGGGGTGTCCTGATTAAGGATCACTCCCCTACGGGCCAACTCTTCAAGGTGGTCTAGCATCCAATGTAGCTGACCCCTTGTGTTAAGGGTCTTGCTGGTCGCTTGAAGGTAACCTTGCAAGGCCTCCCATGCTGCCAAGGCCGTGGGGTGCTTCTCTGCTTCTAGGTCTTTGATTGTCTCATCCCATGCCTGGGCAATGAGGCGTAGACCCTCCTCGCTGATGATGTCGAAGGGCCTGCCTGATCGGGGGTTCGCAACGCGCTTCCCTAGACCCTGCTCAATGGCGCGGTCTGTGAGGCGATAGCTGCTGTCCGTCCTGCGCTTACCCTTTCGGTGGGTCTGTACGATTTCCTCTTGGAGCATCCCCATGTGGTGAAGGATCTCCCTGATCTGTTGTGGTCCCTTGCCATACATGGCTCCGATCTCGGTGACTGTGTGCCACGCCTCTTGGGTGGTCTTGAAGGCTCCCTCGATGCGGTCGAAGGTGTGAATGCCGTAGTCCATGGTTCTGCTATTCCTGTCCTGAAATTACAAAGACCCTCCTGCTCGGTGTGAACGGAAGGGCCTCTCGGTGTTGTCGTTATGATGTCGTTAGGCGCGGGCCTCGATGCGGGTCAGGTTCTCGGCCTTGCCACTTCGCTTCGTGCGTTCCGATGCCTCTCGGGCAATGCGGTCAACGATGATGTTTCCGTGGTCGTCTGCGTGTCCCTTCGTCCACTCGATGCGGACAAGGGGGCGCTGGTCGACGGCTTCCCAGATGCGCAGCCAAAGGTCTGGGTTAAGGACGGGTTTTTTATCCGCTTTCCTCATTCCTCGCGCCTGCCATCCTGCCCGGTATTCGGTACACCCCTTCACGACATACTCGCTGTCCGTGTAGATAATCGCGGGTTGGTCTTCTGGGATCGCTAGGACGGCTTGAAGGAATGCGTACTGCTCGGCGCGATTGTTCGTAGCCTTCCGGCTGGATCCATGAAGGGTCCACCGTTCACCGTTGCTCTGTTCGATGTAGACGCCAAAGCCTGCGGGGCCGGGGTTGTTCAGGGCGCTGCCGTCACACCAGACGCGCCATTCAGCGGCGGCGTTCACCGTCCCGCCTCCTTCACGCGGCTGATCCCTTCGGAGACCTCCCGGTTTGTCCTGAGGGTTCCTGCTGCGATCTCCTCGGTCATTCCTTCGAGAGCGAGGGAAAGGGCGGTGGATGTCGACACGCTCACGTCGTGCCTCTCCTCGAATGCCTGCCGGATCACGGTGAGGTTTTGGAGGTCTGCTGCGGACAGTTTGAAATTGTGGCTCGTGAGGCTCTGGTTGCGACTACGATAGAGAGTCGTCTTCGACTTGCGTTGCATCGGGTGATGCTCCATTCGTTGGTTGGGATTGCGGATGTGGTGGAGAAAGGCCGGGGATCGTTAGCTGTGTCTGAGGACAGGCGGCTTGATCTGATCCCCTGGCCGTTATGTGTTCTCTCGCGGTGATCAGCCTCGGGGCGCGTTGAGACCTGTCGCGGGACCCGTTGCGGTTGCCAAGTCAATCCGAAGAGATGCACGACCACGACCGGTCTTCTTCTTTTCGGTGTCGAGGGCGTCATCCATGGACGAGCCGCCAGTGACAATCGTACCGTCGTCCTGCGGGATCACCGCTTCGGGACGGGAGGCGATCTTATTGGCCTCTTCGAGTTGCGCCATGATGGCAGCGTTTTGCGCCTTCTGATCCTTAAGCTCGGTCTTCTTGAGCTTCAGTTCCTTCTTGGCAAGGCTCGCCTGTCGGTCGGCGTTCTTCTTTATGATCGCCGTTTGGTCTTCAATTCTCTTGTTGGTCTCCATGGCTAAAGCAGCCGCCTTGCGCTTGGACATGCCGCCTGTAAGTGAGTCTAAAAAGCCCATGATATTTCCTTTGGGGTTGTGGGTGTCTGCGGTGAATTGAGTTTTGCTGCTCTCACAATTCTAAAAACCCAAGTCTCTCCCGGTGAGGAAAAGACCTGGGCCTAGTGCTGAGCAGCAGAGTCATGAACTGAGTGCCGCGCGTGGCGGCTCCCAATGCATGAGAATTTCCCGCCTCGTCATCGCGACGACACGGAGCGGCTTCCTTGAGGGATGAGCCGGGGCCTCTTGGCACTCGACGTGAATGCTCTTAGGCGGGAAATTCTGATGGATTGGGGTTTGATTGGGATGAGGCGGTTGCCTCGCTTTTCTACAGGCTGACGCTTTATTTTGTGGATTGGTCACCACGCCTGTCGTCGTGGCCTCTGGGCCTGCTTCCAAACGGGCCGCAAAGGCTGTAGCAAGGGGTTAGTGGGGCCGTGAGACCGCAACGCGGACGGGGACCGTCTAGTGTATAAGATCGCCGCTGCTGTGCTCGTTTGGCTTGTCTATCTGAGGGTGGCCCACGGGCCTACCTACGTGCCCGACATGATCGCGGCGATCTTCTCGACGATCTTTTAAGGATACAGACCAGCAGGGCCTACTCCTCGTTGAGGTAGAAGGCCGTGCCGGGGCGTCCGCCCTGGGATCCGGTAGTTATTACTCGCTGCGTAATAACCCCGAACCCTTCGAGTTCCTGGCGGTTGGCCTCGATGGTCTGCCGGATGCGGCGAGGGTCGGCCATACCGAGGCGCTCGCCCAGGTCCGTATCGAGGACGTAGGGTTCTGCAAGGTGCCGCTGCTAGCCGTCACCAAAAGATCGCATGGGCCA
>KI912007.1:138206-143300 GCA_000517005.1 Microvirga lupini | reverse complement strand
GGCTACTGCCGAAATTGGAAAAGGCTCCCGAGGGGTTTCCTCAAGAGCCTTGCTCATGTCGCTCTGGCGTGTGGCTTACTGCGCTAGCTGCGCCCACATTTGTTCCCGCCTGATCGCGGCAGCCTCGCGCTCCTGCTTGATCGTCGCCCATGGTGTGAAGATCACGAAGAGGCTCCCAAGATACAGGCAAGTTTCCCCTTCGTCCTTGTGGATCCCCCAGCGGCGGTCCTGAGGGTGGGGTGGGAAGGGTGCTCTACTTCCTGGAACGATCTCCATCCAGAGGCGGCAGATGCGCAGGTCGAGGAAGATGGCGTTGCGGTAGGTCTCGATTATCAGCTTGGTCACTGTAGTCTTGCTCCTTGTTGAGCATGTAGGCGGTGAAGGCCTGCCCCCGCGACTGCCCATGGGTCGTGGGCAGTGGGCCTGGGTTCGATTGGATCGCAATCAAACTGCCGTAGCTCTCAAGCTCGACTCGGTTCGCCTCGATGTTGGCTGGACGTCCGAGGGTTTGCGTCCGTTCCACGCAAAGGGGTTCGCCGCACGGCACGGCAAACCTCCGAAGCTCTCGATCTCTACGCGGTTGCGCTCGATGAGTTCACGGATGACGCGAGGGCGCTCGAAGCCCAGACGCTCAGCGAGGTCCGTATCGAGGACGCGGGGTTCATTGTCTAGCGCCACTGGCGCGGCTGATGGTGGAAAGGATGAGGGGCCGCGCTAGGCGGCTTCCTTTGGTGCCAGGATGCGGCTCACGCTGGCCTTGCTGATCCCTAACTCCTTGGAGATCTGGCCCATGCTCTTGCCTGCGGAGTGAAGGGTCTGGACCTCCTCGGCCTTGGCCCGTGCCGTAGGCTTCCTGCCGGTGTACTTCCCTTCGGCCTTGGCCTTGGCGATGCCTTCCCGCTGGCGCTCAAGCATGACCTCACGTTCGAACTGGGCGACGCCTCCCAGGACACTGAGCATCAGCTTCCCAGTGGGTGTCGTAGTGTCGATCCCCATGGCCTCGATCCTGAGGGCCACGCCTTTCCGGTCGAGGATCTCAACGATTGACCATAGATCGGTGATGGACCGGGCGAGGCGGTCGAGCTTCATGACCACGAACACGTCGCCTTCCCTCAGGTAGTCCAGGGCTGCATCCAGAACCGGCCTGCTGCCGACCGATGAAGCCTGCTCGGTGAAGACCTTCGTGCATCCGAGGGCCTTGAGGTCACGGGCCTGTGCGTCCAATCCTGCAAGCTGATCGAGGGTCGAGGTTCGGGCGTATCCGATGAGGGGCATTGGGTGTCTCGCTAGGGCAGGTGTTTCAATAGGGTCTAGGCCTTATGCCTGATCCCGTTTCAAAACGCAATACCCATCCTAATGAAACGGCTACGGCTGTCTGGTGAGACGTTGCACAAGGGCAGGGCCTAATGAAACCCTAGAGGATGAATGTCATAGGGTAGAGGGTTTGCATCGATCTGATGCAAAGGGTTCGCGGTCGATGGTGAGTAATCACGCGGTGCGTAACAACTCCCCCTCTGTCGGGGGCAGGAGACCCCTCGTAGATTTTCCGTGCGGTACGGGAAAAGGGTTTGCATTCGCTAGGTGTAATGGCGGTTCGGATGCGGCTCATCCAAACTGGTTTCTCGGCGGTGGCGATCAACGGGGTTCGCGTGGTGTGGACGCAAAGGGTTCGCCGTGCCGTGCGGCTATCCTGCGGTGAAGGACAGTGGACGCTTGGCGCGGTCGCTACCCGCGTCATGAGTTCTGATGGATCGCATCATAACCCCTCCGTCCTCCCTGCGGTGCTTGTCCTGCGGGTCTCGCTCGGTGTCCGCTAGGTGAGGCGAGGCGGCTCTGCTGTCCGGTATTTCCACGGACTGCGTGAATAATCCCGAAGCCTTCAAGCTCGGCCTCTCGATGGCCCCCTCCTGGCGAGACACACGCGCAGTAACGCGGGATCGCGACGACGCCTGCACGGTTGCCGCGCTCGCGGTCCATAAGCGCACGACGACACGCGCACGATACCGCGCCCACGCGCAGGAAGGGGCACCGGGGGGGAAGCAATCCGCGCTCGCGTTCATTATGGGCTTTCACGAATTTCTGGGAATTTTACCCGGAGGTCTACTTGTGCGGTGGTCACGGCTACGCTTAGGCTTCAGTGGGATGGCTTCAGGAGTTCCTTGTGGTTAGCGCGTATGAAGATCTCTTTGGATCGTCCGATGTTGGGCCCGGAACCTACATCATCCTGGCCGTAGTGGCGTTTATGATGCTTCGGGCCACGCCTGCCTTCCTGCGAATGATCCTGCCGAACTTCCGTATTTACCCCCTGATCGCCGGTGGTATCGCGTTCTGGTGGCTCATTCTCTCGGGCAAGTTCCTGCTGGCGTTCGGGCCTTCATGGTGGGGATGTTCATCACGATGTTCCTCACCCGCGAGACGGACGAAAAGAGACCCAGTGACCCCGCCGCGAAGCCATAGTGCTACCGCGCCTTCGGAAGTTGCACCGCTTCGACACACGCCTTCATCGCCTTGAGGCTAGCCTTGCCGGGATACTTGGCCATGGTGAGGCCTAGCTCCTTGTCCTCGGTCGCGTGGCCTACGACGTCCGCGATGGTCCACGGCGTGAATCCTTGGGCTCCCTCCTCAAGAGCCTCGACGGCTGACCTGATGAACCAACGCCTCAAGCTGTGGAGGTCGGTCGCGTCCTGCCGCGCCCCCTCGGTCTTCTCCTCGATCCCGACCTTCCGCCGCAAGCGAGTGAACGCCTGAGTTATGGGGGCTCCACGTCCTCGGGCTGCGCTCTTCTGCTCGGGGAGTTCATGGAAAAGGAAAGCCCCCTTGGCCTTACCTTCGATCCTCCTGGCGACAATCGCGGCGAGGGCAGGGTGAAGCGGGATGGTCCTTTCGGCTGCGTCCGTCTTGATCCCTCGGATGGCGAGTGTCATTCCCCCGGCTCCGATGATCACATCTCGGACCTCGATCCTGGCGACCTCGTCCCTTCGGGCTCCTGTCAGGGCGGCGACCCTGAGGAAGTCTCCCATGAGCTTATCGCCTTCGGTGGCTTCCATGAGTGTGCGTATCTCGTCCGCCGTGAACGGTCGTTTGGTGGGCTTGCCGGAAGCTCCTCGGCCATTCTTCTTGGAAAGCGATTGACCTTCCCACGGGTTTCCGGCGGTGGCCTCAAGGTGTCCGCGCTTGTCGAGCCACGTCCAGTAGCTCTTCAGGCCGGTGATGCTCTTGTTCGCGGTGGCGGGGTCGATCCCTCGATCAATGAACCGCTCGGCCACGAACCTGCCGACCGCCCTCTTGTCGATGCTCTCCAAGGTTTCCGCTCGGTCGGTCTCGCGGGTCCAATCGACAAGCTGCTTCACCGCGTGGCGGAAGGCTGCCTCGGTCCTCCCGGCAAGCTGCCGCTCCTTCAACCAATCGTCCACGAGGGAGTTGATGGGCGTGGCCTCTCCGGTGGCGACCTGGACGAAGGCTTTCGCTCTGGGCAGACCCTCCTTGTCCTCGATCTCCTCGGCCTTATCGGACAGAGCCAAGGGCAGAACTGCTCTCCAAGGTTCCTCGTTGCGGTCCTCTAGGTGCCTTGCCTCGTGGGCAATGGCGGCTCTCCATGAGAGGGCTTCCTTCACCCAACCGTCCCGTTGGGCCTCGGTTTTCACCCCGGCGATCTGCTGCTTCAAGCGGTAGACCACGGGCAGCTTGAGCAGTTCAGCTTCCTTCGGGCTGCTGGTCGGAAGAGCTTCCTTCAGGTGCGCCTTGCCGATGGCCTCGCGCTTCGATGGTGGGACGCGAACGATTACCCTGATGTGGTTCCCGTGCCATTCAAGGTTGGAGCCGAGGGAGGGCTTGCGGCGGGGCTTTGGAAGGCGGGGCATGGTGCAGGGGCTCGGGGGTCAGTGAGGGTCAGTGGACCCCTGATGTACCCCAACCGTGCACCCCATTCAAGCCTTAATCACCTTTCAATTTCAATGACTTCAGGAGGTTAAGGGGTGCCGGGGGCGACCTCCCGTAGGGCGCGCCATTGCTTCCAATGGCTTAAAGGTTCGAAACCTCAGCATCCCATCAAACATCTCACATGTGAACTGGTGGAACCGGTCGTTACTGCGCGTCCAGTGTGCACGGCAGAAAACTTGGCTAAGGACGGGCAGAGATCTGCTGCTACTGTTCCCAGATCTCGCTATGATGCATTTTTGATGGAGCTCTTCACCTGGCCTGTCACACCGCTGCCGCGGCAACTCGAATTTCGGCTTATTTGATGGCAGAATGATCTTCCGGTGACAGGAGACGATAATGGATAAGGTTGCAATTGCCTTGGCCATCTCCTTGGTGGCGGCTAGCACACAGGCTCAAACACGCCCTTCGACGGTGAACATGCCATGCGGCGCAAGTCGCCAACTCGTGTTTTCGAGAGGCGCCATTGTGCTGGGAACCGGCGGCCTCACCTATGATCGGTTCGTTCGCGACGGCACATTCTGCGATGTGACAGAATATGCACAAGCGGCATACGTTCCGAGCCTGGAGACGCCCGTTTGTTTTGTCGGATTCCGCTGCAAACAGGGCCCCCGCGATTGGTGGGACGACTGACGCGCGTCCTGTGATGCGTCTCGTTAATCGGGAGATGAGGCCGGGCTGCCACACCAAGGACAAGGCTGGCTCTCGGCCACCGAGCCGTGTGCGTCGCCGATTTTGCAGACAGGGGCTGAGGACGTATCGTAGGCCAAGCAGGCGCCGCGCACCGATAGTCTGTAGTGAGCCTATACTTTTGATCTACGTAGACGATGCAGAATCTGGCTTGCCCAGCCCTCGGCCCATGAATAACCTCCCTCAACAAGAAAAAGGGCCGCACGAAGGCGGCCCGAAGTCTAGGGAGGAAACGCCCAAGAAGGGCGGGCAGCCAGTGACGCCAATCACCGTGCTGCGTTGCAATAAAGTACTTTGTGCCGCAAAGAGCGGCAAGCGCAAACGGGCAGCATCGCTGCCTTTTCTTTTTTCTGTAACCTGTCAGCCACACTACGGCCTGCGCTGATCGCGTTCGTCGAACGCCTCTATCGGCCATGTAGGATGCTTCAATGCTTTCGGAGCTTCGATAATGTCCAGCCTGAGATCTAG
>KI912007.1:137487-138106 GCA_000517005.1 Microvirga lupini | reverse complement strand
GCCAGCGCGGCGCAACAGCATCTCCACTTTGCCAACGCCATAGACGGTGTCGGTGGCCACCCACTCGAAGGGCACACCGGTGGCCAGAGCGCGCTCGATCATCTGCGCGGCGATCTCGGGTTTGGTGACAAAGCGGAAGCTGTCAGGCACATGGGCGGCGGTGCGCCGCTCGGGCTTGTTCGTCCAGTCCTGCGGCAGATACAACTGACGATCAATGAAGGCGCAGCCCTTGTCCGACACGTAAGCGGCAAAAACGCCGATCTGACAGTGCGCGATCTTGCCCGCCGATCCGGTATACTGCCGACCGACGCCGCACGAGTTCTGCCCCTGCTTGAGAAAGCCGGTCTCGTCGATCACCAGCACCGCTCCGGGAGAGGCGAGCGTCTCGAGCGCATAATCGCGCACCATGTCCCGCAACGCATCCGCGTCCCAGTGGCTGCGCCCGAGCACCGCCTGCTGGCGCCACGGCCCGGGATCGCCCGCGGCTTCCGCCCGCATCCAGCCGGTCTTGCGCCGCTCCGGCCCGAGCAACCCGTCGAGGAAGGCGGCCGCGGAGGCCGCGACGCTGGGATGAGCAAACTGGGACTTGAGATCAGCTTTGACCTGACGCAACTCGACA
>KI912007.1:127496-137387 GCA_000517005.1 Microvirga lupini | reverse complement strand
GCGCATCGTGCGGACCCGAAGGGCCACGTCAGTGAAAAGTGGGTCCGGTTTTCCGCGATCAACGATGCGCCAGCCAAGAAAAGGAGCATCGGATTGGATCCCAAAAGTGGGTCCACTTTTGGGTCCGATGCTTTATGTCGGGTTGCCTTTGATCTTGGTCACCATTTCCCAGTTGTCCCCGGCGGCGATCAGGCAGGCTTTGCCGCTCGGCATTGTCATCACCATGGTCCAGGATCCGTTCGAGGAGGGAAGACTTCGAGCACCTGTCCGGGCTGGGCGAGGCGAGCGTTCAGCAAGCTCTTCGCGACCCGTCGGCAGGATTCGATAGGCGTCATCATTTCTGGAAAATGCGTGTATACGAGAAGGGCAGGCGCCGGATGAACCTGCCGCCCTCAGGGGCGTTCTTTCCGCCAAACATCCAATTGAAGCTGAATTCCCATGCCCCGCTACTTCTTCAACATCCGTGACGGCTACGACATCGATGAAGACGAGGAGGGGATCGAGCTTCCCGATCTTGAGGCGGCCCGGGCCGAGGCTTTGGCCACGGTCGAGGAGCTTCGGGACGAGTTGGCCGACGCGGGCAATATCGAACTGGAAATCACGGATGAGACCGGACGGCGGCTTCTGACGGTTCCGTTCTTCCGCGGCGGGCAGGGCGGCCGTCGCAGCTAAAAGTCCGCAAAAGAAAGGCCCGGCGCTTTGGCTAGGCCTTGCTTGCAGGCGATCTGAAAACTGATCAGCACTCAGTCTTCTTCTGGGTCGTCGTGTCGCCGAACTCATCCGTCTTCTGCTTGGTCTCCGTGGTGCACCCCAGCGGCTTGCTGGTGGTGGTCGTCACGGAGGTGGAAGATGTCGTGTTCGGCTCCGTCTTGCGCTCAATGGTCGTCTGGCTGCTCAGGATGCCCTCTTCCTTCTTGATGGTCGTGGTGGTGTCCTGAGCGAAGGCGGCCGTGCTGAGAAGTGAGGCCGTAAGAAGCAGTGCCGTTTTCTTCATCGTGAACTCCCTCAACAAGCTTTCCCCCTGAGAACGGCTTTTGCTCTCAGGGGTTCCTGCTCAGGTCATTTCAGGATGATCGCCTATCGAGCTCAGGCAGCCTGCAGATTCCGCCAGGCTTCTGCGAAATCGCGGGCTCTGCGGCCGATTTCCTCGACCGACATGGCCGGCGCGAACAGGGCGGAGCCGAGCCCGAAGCCATTGGCGCCCGCATCCACATAGGGCTTCATGTTGTCCGGCTTGATGCCGCCGACCGGCAGGACGAGAGCGTCCTGCGGCAGCACGGCCCGCCAGGCTTTCACGACGGCCGGGGGAATGGCCTCGGCCGGGAAGATCTTGATGGCATCGGCACCTGCCTTCAGGGCTGCGAAAGCCTCCGTCGGGGTTGCCACGCCAGGGGTGCAGACGAGGCGGTTCTTCTTGGCAGTCCGGATGACGTCGAGATCCGCATGCGGCATGACGATGAGCTTGCCGCCCACATCGTGAACACCGATGACCTGGTCCGGGTCAAGGACGGTTCCGGCCCCGACCAGAACGTTCTTCGGCATGGTCTTGGCGAGAATTCCGATGCTGCGGAAGGGATCGGGAGAATTCAGGGGGACTTCGATGATCCGAAAGCCGGCCTCGACGAGGCTGAGACCCACGGCTTCGGCACTTTCCGGTTTCAGGCCCCGCAGAATGGCGATCAGAGGAAGATCGGTCAGATAATCCCGCAGCACAACAGCACCTCCAATCCCATCACAAAACGGAGCGCCTAAACGGGCCTCGCCCACAATAGGCGGCTACTAGTTGGCAAAGATGGAGGCCGGTTTCAACCTATTGTCCCCTGGGGCGCGAGAAATCGCATCAGGTAGGAAACGGCACTGCGCAGGGTGTCCCGACCGTCCGTGCTGTGCTCGATGAACCATTCTTCGAGAGCGATACCCGGGTGCAATGCCTCGACCCCGGCGAAGAACTGCATGAGTTTCATGGAGTCGAAGCCGAGAGCGCGCGTCAGCGACATGTCCATGGTGATTGAGGTTTTGCTGTTTTCGCTGAGCGAGCGGCAAAGCGCGACGATGGGTTCGGCCACATCCGTCTCGGAGAGAAAGCACACTGATTTTGCCCCCCTTATATATGACGTAAAGTCATATCCATGGGTGGTGCTGTTTCAACAATGAAACGATATAAAACTGTGCACAACGAGTAGATGATACATTATAACACTTAATGGAATATCGCTAAACTTGTGTTAGATGTGGTTGGGCAATTTCGTCAATTTCTGGTTCTGCACCCGCTCGGCCCCAGCCAAGCTTGGCAATGGCTCCGTCTCACGCTTTATGTGGAATTGCAGGGCTCGTGCCTCGTAGGATAGAGACTTGGCCATCTGTCATCGGACCTATTCCCGTTCTCGGTAGGTCCCGCCCGAGCTGAACCATGAAGCCGCCCTCGAAGCTGCTGAGCCGCAGCGTCAAACCCTCTCTCGATCGGATCGATCTCCTGATCCTCGACGCGCTGCGCGACAATGGGCGCATCACATATCAGGCCTTGTCAGAGCGGGTGGGGCTTTCGGCGCGTCCCTGTCTCGAGCGGGTCAGGCGTCTGGAGCAGAAGGGCGTGATCCGTGGCTACACGGCTCTGATCGAACCTGCCGCCCTCGGTCATGACATCATCGCGCTGGCAGGGATCAGCATGCGCGATCCTTCGACCGGCACGCGCCAGCGGCTGGAGCGCGCCTTGGCAGCCAATCCTGCTGTCATCGAACTCCAGGTGGTGAACGGCGAATACGATTATATCGCCAGGATCGTGGCTCCCACGCTCGCCGCCTACGAAGCCCTGACCGAAGCCTATCTCGCTGATCCAGGATTTGGAATCGGTCGGATACACACGACCTTCGTGCTGAAAACTCTCAAGGACTTCGAAGGGTATCCGGTGGCCGACAACCGGGATTGAGCCCGTGCGTGGGGTCCAACGACGGAAACGGCTGTAGCCAGGCGAGAATTCAGCCTCAACCGGAGCACTCCGCTCATAAGCTTATCCATGGAGGACTTCCATGGATTTCATCGCTCTCGAACGCTCGGTCACCGCTGCCAATTACGATCCCTTGCCTGTCGTCCTGAAGGAGGCGAAGGGCGTCTGGGCCACCGATACGGAGGGCCGGCGCTATCTCGACATGATGAGCGCCTATTCGGCCGTCAGCCTCGGCCATGGCCATCCGCGCATCCTGAAGGCGATGATGGAGCAGGCCTCGAAGCTCGCCGTCACCAGCAGGGCCTATCACACGGAACTTCTCGGGCCCTTCCTGGAGCGCCTTGTCCAGATCACGGGCCTCGATATGGCGCTGCCGATGAATACGGGCGCGGAAGCCGTCGAAACCGCCATCAAAGCAGCCCGGCGCTGGGGCTACGCCAAGAAGAGGATCGCTAAGGATCAGGCGGAAATCATCGTCGCGAACAACAATTTCCACGGCCGCACGACCACCATCGTCGGCTTCTCCTCCGATGAGTCCTATCGGGAGGGCTTCGGTCCCTTCTCCGGTGGTTTCAAGCTCGTGTCGTTCGGGGATGCCGGAGCGATCGAACGGGCCATCACCGGCAATACCTGCGCGGTCCTGATCGAGCCGATCCAGGGCGAGGCGGGCATCGTGGTGCCGCCGGAAGGATACCTGAAGGATCTGCGCGCCATCTGCGACAGGCACAACGTTCTATTGATCCTCGACGAAGTCCAATCGGGTCTCGGCCGCACGGGCCGCTGGTTCGCCCATCAGCATGAGGGCATCAAGCCGGACGGCCTGATCTTGGGAAAGGCCTTGGGTGGCGGCGTCTATCCGGTCTCGGCCTTCGTGGGCACGCGCGAGGTCATGAGCGTCTTCAATCCCGGCTCGCACGGCTCGACCTTCGGGGGCAACGCCCTGGCGGCCCGAGTCGGCCTGGAGGCGCTCGCCGTGATCGAGGAGGAGCATCTCGTCGAACGCAGCGCGGAAATGGGGAGCTATCTCCAGGATCGCTTGCGTGACATGCGCAGCAACATCGTGAAGGACGTGCGCGGCCGCGGTCTGTGGGTCGGTGTCGAGGTGGATCCCAGTGTGGTCTCCGCCCGTGCGGTCTGCGACGCGCTGCTCGAAAACGGCGTTCTTTCGAAGGACACTCACGGCACGGTGCTGCGCTTCGCGCCGCCTCTCACCATCACCCGCGACGAGATCGACTGGGGGATGGAACGGATCGAGCGGGTTTTCGCCCGCGCCATTCATTGATGCACGGGGACGATGAGTGATGGCACAGAACCTGAAGAAGAAGACGGAATCTGCAACCCGCGAACAGCGCCTGGAGGCTTATCAGCCATTGTCCGGAATGGTGGTGCCGCGCTTTGCTGGCATCTCGACTTTCATGCGGCTGCCGTATCTCGCACCGGTGCAGGCCCCCGGCGAAATCGACATCGCTATCCTCGGCATTCCCTTCGATGGAGCCACCACGAACCGCCCAGGAACCCGCCTTGGGCCGCGCCAGGTGCGTGAGGCGTCATCGCTCATGCGTCTCGTCAATTATGGAACGCTGGTCGCGCCCTATGATCTCTGCGCCTGCGCCGATGTGGGCGATGTTCCGGTCAATCCCATCGACGTGCAGGATACGCTGCGCCGCATCGAGGCCGAGGTGTCCTATCTCTACCAGGGCGGCGTGACGCCTCTCTCCATCGGCGGCGACCACATCATCTCGTATCCGATCCTGCGCGCGCTCGCCGCGAAGAGCGGTCCCATGGGCATGATCCATGTGGATGCGCATAGCGATACGGGCGACACCTATTTCGGCGGTCAGAAGCTCACGCACGGCACGCCGTTCCGCCGGGCCATAGAGGATGGGGTGCTCGATCCGAAACGCATGGTGCAGATCGGCATTCGAGGGCACATGTATTCCGCCGATGAACGCGAATGGGCCCTCGACCAGGGGATCCGCATCATCGACATGGAAGAGGTGGCGGAGAAGGGCATTCCCTATGCGATCGCCGAGGCCCGCCGCGTCGTCGGCATGGAGCCGACCTATTTCACCTTCGACATCGACTCCATCGATCCGGCCTTCGCACCGGGCACCGGCACGCCGGAGATCGGCGGCTTCACGAGCCGCGAGGCGCTGCAGCTCGTGCGCGGTTTTCGGCACCTGAACCTCGTAGGCGCCGACATGGTCGAGGTCTCGCCGCCGCTCGATCAGTCCGGCGGCACCGCGTTGGTGGGGGCTTCCATCGCTTTCGAGCTCCTCTGCCTGCTGGCGGAGGCGAGGACCGAGCGCGCGTCGAAAGAGACCCGGTTGAACGTGGTTTAGTCTTCACATTCCGTCCGGCCGAGCACACGCCACGTCATCCCAGGCCTTGTGTCGGTGATCTCCGTTTTGTTTACCTCCATCCTCAGGATGAGGAGGTCGCGCAGCGACCGTCTCGAAGGAGGGGCCAGTGCTCTCTGGAGGCTCCTTCGAGACGCAGCTTCGCTGCTCCTCAGGATGAGGGCTGAGCTTCCCGGTATGTAGGTACCGGCCATGCGTGCGGGCTCGTGCTTCTACGATGGCGGACTTTGGCGCATGCATTGCTGCGCCGCGCGTGAAATCCGGGTGTTGTCCTCGTCAGCGGCTTTGTTGGTGAGGAGTCTCTGCCAGAGATCCCGCTCCGGGACCTGCTGCAGAATGCAGGAGCAGACCGAGGGACACAGGGCCGGGCTGCCGTTCTGCATCAGGCAGATCTGCCGGCAGGCCGCCGAGGGATTGGGGCCTACGATCTGCGCGATGCCGTAGAGGATTCCGAGCAGGACGATCTGGTGGATCAGGTAGATCGGCAAGCTCTTGCGCCCGGCCCATACCAATATCTTGGAGAAGGGATTGTCGGCGCGCCAGCGCGCCAAGCTCAGCGTTTCTTGTTGGGCCAGCAGGAGCTTCCCGGCCACCACGCCGATCAGCACGAGCCCGAACCAGGGAAAGATCGGCACGTAGTCGTTCGTCAACGGATCGGAAGCCCCAAGACCGAGCCAATCGAGCCAGGGTGCATCGAGGGCAGGGCTCGTGAAAAGCCGGGGGGCGAGCAGGCAGAAGGCCGCGGCGCCCAAGATAAGGGCAGGATGCAATCGTAAGAAGGGCAGGGCCAGCACGCTCGAGACGGCTATGCAATGAAGGATGCCGAAGAAGATGTAGCTTTCGGGAAAGGCAAAGTAGGTCACAAGGGTCACGGCCAAGGCCGCGCTGCCGACCTTCATGAGGCGTTTCAAGAACGGAATTCGCCGGAAGCCCTGGGCGTGGGCCAGCACCAGGCCGAAACCCGCAAGCGCCAGAAACGAGCCGGCGATCCCGCGCGCAAACCAGCGCCAGGCCGGGACCTGGAGGATGTTCGTTCCGATCAGTTGCAGGAAGCTCAGGTCCCAGCTGAAATGGTAGACGATCATCGCGGCGATCGCGACGCCACGGGCGACATCGATGGCGTCCCAACGCTGGGATGCGGCGGTGCGGGCTTGAACGGAGATGGCGGTCAAGTTGTTCGTCTCATGGCTGAAGGCGTTCCCTCCCGGTCCGCAAATCTTATGTGAGTGACATGACAGAGAGCCTTGATGCGTCAATCGCCGCATTACAGGACATGATTCAAGACGCTCGTATTGTTGCGGGCTTTACCGGGGCCGGGATCTCGACAGAGAGCGGCATCCCCGATTTCCGCTCTCCCGACAGCCCCTGGATGCGCCACAAGCCGATTCCCTTCGAGCTTTTCCAGCATAGTGCGGAAGCACGCCGGGAGGCTTGGCGGCGGAAATTCGCCATGGACGATCTCTATCGCGATGCACGTCCAAGCGTGGGCCACCTTGGCTTCGCATCCCTCGTCGCGGCCGGTCGTATGCCGGCCGTCATCACACAGAACATCGATGGGCTTCATCAGGCATCCGGCCTCACGGCGGATCAGGTCATCGAGCTGCACGGCAATGGCACCTATGCCAAATGCCTGGCTTGCGGTCTCCGCCATGAACTCGACTGGGTGAGACGATGTTTCGAGTCTGACGGCGATCCGCCCGACTGTCGGATCTGTGGGGGAATCCTCAAAACGGCCACCGTTTCCTTCGGACAGACCATGCCGGATGAGGCCATGCGCCGGGCGCAGAAGCTGACGACGTCGTGCGACCTCTTTCTGGTGGCGGGCTAGTCGCTGGTCGTCTTTCCGGCAGCGGCTTTTCCGGCCTTCGCCAAGGAAAACGGGGCCTGGCTCGTGATCGTCAATCGGGAGCCGACACCCCTGGATGAGGCTGCCGATCTGGTGATACATGCGGAGATCGGTCCTGTCTTCTCAGTATTTGTGCCGTAAATTCAAGAACATGCAGGGTGCCGAAAATTTCATCGTCCGCCGATGCGCGTTTCTGGCTTCCCCTGATTCAGGACGATGTTATCCTCTTATTAAGAATCGGGTTCATGATTCGAGTTTGGGTAATTTCATGACTGGCGATTACGGCTCCAATTCTTTCAGTCTCCGCGAGGAGAATTCCTCTTTAGATCAGGGCCGCCGCGAGGTCGCTCAGCCGACCTCTGAGGAGGGCGCTCTTGAGCTCGTCCAGGTCAGCGGCCGCATCAAGTGGTTCGACGTCGCCAAGGGGTTCGGCTTCATCGTTCCCGACAACGGCATGCCCGATGTTCTGCTCCATGTGACCTGCCTGCGCCGGGACGGCTATCAGGCCGCCAATGAAGGCGCCCGGATCGTCGTCGAGGCGGTGCAGCGTCCGCGCGGGCTCCAAGCCTTCCGCATCCTCTCACTGGATGAATCGACTGCGCTGCATCCCTCCGAGCTGCCGTTGCCCCGGACCCATGTCCAGGTGGTGCCGACCAGCGGTCTGGAGCCGGCGGTCGTGAAATGGTTCAACCGCCTGCGCGGCTTCGGCTTCCTAACTCAAGGGGAGGGCAAGCCGGACATCTTCGTCCATATGGAAACCCTGCGCCGATACGGCATTGCCGAGCTGAAGCCAGGCGAGCGCGTCTTCGTCCGTTTCGGCGACGGCTCCAAGGGCCTCATGGCCGCCGAGGTTCGCCTGGCCGAAATGGCCCTGCCGCACTCCCATTGATGAGCCTTTCCGTGCTGTCGCGTATTCGGCCGGCGTTCTCAGCCCTGAGTTTTCTCGTGCTGATCGCCGGTGCGGTTTACGCGCAGACTTTCGAGACCCTGTCCATCACCACGCAGGGCGGACAGCGGCAGACTTTCAAGGTCGAGGTCGCCCGCAATGAGGCCGACCGGGCACAGGGACTCATGTTCCGCCGCTCCATGCCGGCCGATCAGGGCATGTTGTTCGATTTCGGCCGGGTCGAGCCCGTATCCATGTGGATGCAGAATACCTATCTGCCCCTCGACATGCTGTTCGTTCGCGCTGATGGAACGATCGCCCGGATCGCGGCCAATACCGAGCCGCTCTCAACCCGGACCATTCCTTCCGGCGAGCCGGTTCTCTCGGTTCTGGAGCTGAATGCCGGCATGGCGGCCAAGCTCGGGATCAAGCCGGGCGACCGGGTGGAGCATCCGATCTTCAAGAGATAGCGCATCGTCGGACGCGGCCCTTCGGGTCCGCACGATGACTAGTCCATGAACCTTGCCCCGTAATGCGTTCCGGAGGTCCATACCAATCGGACCCTCGCTCTCGCGTCTTCCGACGGAATCTGAAGCTCGAACTCCAGAGGAACATCGGCGGGCGGGGGTACCACGAGACGCACCCCAGCTTCCGACAAGTCCCATATCGTGCACCCGATCGGCTCCTGAGCGGTCTGACTCGCAATCCATCCCTCCAGATGGATGAGATGGCGCGGACTTGATCGACGCTCGGGTATCCGATGGCTCATGCTTACGATCCTACATCTGAGGAAAGAGCTTTTTATACGGTGAAGCTGGTCTGAAAATGTTCTTGGGTGAGCGGATGCCATGAACGGCCGGAAGGTCGGCTCATTGGAACTCAAAAAGAAGGCGCCTCCCAAAGGACGGCGCCGAGTCGCGATCCGTAGGGGCAAACCTGGATCGGGATTGGGATTATGGCTTCCTGGTTGAGGGAGGGAAGGACTCCATCAATGATCATGCGAGGTATGGGAGGCCCGGAAGAATAAAGCATTTCGGATAGGTGCAGCCGGGCTTTGGCCGCGCTGGAGTGAAAGCCTTGAAGTGAATCGCTTTCAGCCTCGTGCAAGCTTCGGAAGCTAACTCCCCATGGCCTGTATTTTGCGCGCCGCGGGGGCGTGCGCCTCCCGCGGTCGAACGGGCAGGCTACCGAAGAACAATGAAACTCATTAACAATCTTAAGCTTCTAACGAAGATCGTCATTCCGGTAACGATTTTTGTCGCCATCGCCATTGGCCTGATCGTCATGGCGGTCTCGGGCCTCAACGATATGGCTGCCGATACCCAGGATCTGGTCAATGACGATGCCAAACGCTTGAGCCTCGTTCAGAGCATCAGCACGCAGATCAATGAGGCTTCGATCCAGGAGAAGGGGATGATCCTGACTCCGAAGAACCTGCCGGACCGCGTCAAGAGCGTGGAGACGGCCTTCAAGGGCGCCGTCACGAAGGCTTCGGGCGAATTGGAGCAGCTGGTTGCCTTGTCCAGCTCCGACGAGTTCCGGAAGCTCAACGAGAATCTGAGAGACGCGACCCTCAGCTATTTCAAGACGTTGGAGCAGAGCCTTACCGCCTCCATGCGGGGCGACGAAGCCAAGGCTACCGAGATCACCAATGGAGGCGCCCGGGATCAGCGCAGACAGCTGCGTGACCAGATCACCAAGAGCATCGAAGGAATCGCTCTTGAACTCGAACAGTCCAAGGAGGAGGCCAATGCCCTCGCGGCAAGCACCAAATGGTGGCTGCTCGGCTCCGCGGCAGGCGGCCTCAGCCTGGCGATCAGCTTGCTCTGCGCGATCGTGATTTTCGGGATCACGC
>KI912007.1:127040-127396 GCA_000517005.1 Microvirga lupini | reverse complement strand
GTCCCCTGAACGGCGTTGCCGGCGCCATGGGTCTTCTGGCGAATGGCGATCTCTCGGTCGCGGTCACCGGCACCGAGCGCCAGGACGAGGTCGGGGCGCTCGCCCGTGCGCTGCAGGTGTTCAAGGACAATGCCCTCGCGGCGCGCCGGCTGGCCGCCGCCCAGGAGGCCGAGACCCAGGCCAAGATGCGCCGGGCCGAGGTGCTCGATCAGCTCACGCGGCGCTTCGAGCAGAACGTCTCGGCCCTGACGCAAGGCCTGTCCTCGGCCGCCACCGAGATGGAGGCCACCGCCCAGTCGATGACCGCCATTGCCGGCCAGACCACGCAGCAGTCGATCACCGTCTCGTCCGCCGCG
>KI912007.1:81675-126940 GCA_000517005.1 Microvirga lupini | reverse complement strand
GAGGAGCTTTCGAATCGGAATTCTGACGCGACAACCCGGCGAAGGCCGCTGCTCGCAGCGGCCTTTTTCCGTTATGACCTTAGAAATTAAGCCATTTATCCATCCGTCGCCTGGAAACAGGACAGGAGCATCCGGAAGGCCTTTTCGGCCCCACGATGGTCCCACAGGCTCCTTTTCGCTCCGGCCGGCGAAACCGAGGGCTTGCGGAGGTGTTCTCAAATCGATAGAGAAACCAAGCTGTTGAGGATAACGGGGTGTAGCGCAGTCTGGTAGCGCATCTGCTTTGGGAGCAGAGGGTCGCGGGTTCAAATCCTGCCGCCCCGACCATCTTCGCCGGATGAGTCTTGGAGAGAGTCCAAAACCAATGCCTGCACGGATCTACAAGCCCGCCAAGTCCGCAATGCAGTCCGGATTGGCCCGGACCAAGCAATGGCTTCTCGTTTTCGAGCAGGACAAGCCGCGTGAGATCGAGCCTCTGATGGGATGGACGAGCTCGGGCGACATGCGCCAGCAGCTCCGCCTCTGGTTCGACACGAAGGAAGAGGCCATCGCCTATGCCGAGCGCGAGGGCATCGCCTACCGGGTCGAGGAGCCGCACGAGGTCAAGCGGCGGACGATTTCCTACTCCGACAATTTCAAGTTCAACCGCGTCGGTCCCTGGACCCACTAGGCCAAGGTCCTCGGCAGGATGGCTCCGTAGCTCAGCTGGATAGAGCAGCCGCCTTCTAAGCGGCAGGTCGTAGGTTCGAGCCCTACCGGAGTCGCCATCTTTCAAGAAAACTGGCGTTCAGGCCGACGATCCCGTCAGATTGAGGGCTGCCGCCTCTTCGTTCGTGAACAGGCGCGACCGGGTCAGGAAGCGAACGCCGCGACCGTTCTCGAGGGAGAACATGCCGCCTTTGCCTGGAACCACGTCGATGATCAGCTGCGTGTGCTTCCAGTGTTCGTATTACGAGGGGCTCATGTAGAACGGCGCCCCGCCGATGATGCCCAAGCGCACGTCCTCGTCTCCGACGATGTAGTCTCCTTTCGGATAGCACATGGGGGACGATCCATCGCAGCAGCCGCCGGACTGGTGGAACAGAACCGGGCCATACTCGCTCTGCAGGGTTGCGATCAGATCGAGCGCCGCGGGCGTCGCCGTCACGCGCAGGATATCGCCATTCATGTGATGTCTCCCGTGAACGAAGACCGGAGCGCGATCCGCTGCGCTCCGGTCCATTAGCGCTATCAGAAGAAGCCCAGGGCCTTGCTGCTGTAGCTCACCAGCAGGTTCTTGGTCTGCTGGTAATGGTCGAGCATCATCTTATGCGTCTCGCGACCGATGCCTGACTGCTTGTAGCCACCGAAGGCGGCATGGGCCGGATAGGCATGGTAGCAGTTCGTCCAGACGCGGCCCGCCTGGATCGCGCGGCCGAAGCGATAGGCGCGATTGCCGTGGCGGGTCCAGACCCCGGCGCCGAGGCCATAGAGAGTGTCATTGGCGATAGCCAGGGCGTCGTCCTCGTCCTTGAAGGTCGTGACGGAGACGACAGGCCCGAAGATCTCCTCCTCGAAGATGCGCATCCGGTTGTGGCCACGGAACACGGTGGGCTTCACATAATAGCCGCCGGCCAGTTCGCCCGGCAGATTGTTGCGCTCGCCGCCCGTGAGCATCTCGGCACCCTCCTGCTTGCCGATGTCGATATAGCTGAGGATCTTTTCCAACTGCTCGCTGGAGGCCTGAGCACCGATCATCGTCGTCGGATCGAGCGGGCTTCCCTGCTTGATCGCTTCAACGCGCTTGAGGGCTTTCTCCATGAACCGGTCGTAGATCGATTCCTGAATCAATGCGCGGCTCGGGCAGGTGCAGACTTCGCCCTGGTTCAGGGCGAACATCACGAAGCCCTCGATGGCCTTGTCCAGATAATCGTCATCTTCGGCAGTCACGTCGCTGAAGAAGATGTTGGGCGACTTGCCGCCGAGCTCGAGCGTCACCGGAATCAGGTTCTGGCTCGCATATTGCATGATCAGGCGGCCGGTGGTGGTCTCACCCGTGAATGCGATCTTGGCGATGCGCGAGCTGGAGGCGAGCGGCTTGCCGGCCTCGAGGCCATAGCCATTGACGATGTTGAGGACGCCGGGCGGCAGCAGATCCCCGACCAGCTCGGCCCAGACCAGAATCGAGGCGGGTGTCTGCTCGGCGGGCTTGATGACGACGCAATTGCCGGCGGCGAGAGCAGGCGCCAGCTTCCACGCGGCCATCAGGATCGGGAAGTTCCAGGGAATGATCTGCCCCACGACGCCGAGCGGTTCATGGAAATGGTAGGCGACCGTATCATGGTCGATCTCCGCGACGGAGCCTTCCTGAGCCCTGATGCAGGCAGCGAAATACCGGAAATGGTCGATGGCGAGCGGGATATCGGCGGCGGTCGTCTCGCGGATCGGTTTGCCGTTGTCCCAGGTCTCCGCCAGGGCGAGGGTGTCGAGGTTCGCCTCCATCCGGTTCGCGATCTCGTTGAGGATGCGGGATCGCTCGGCCGGAGCAGTCTTGCCCCAGGCGTCTTTGGCGTCATGCGCCGCATCAAGGGCTTTCTCGATATCGTCCTTGTCGGAGCGGGCCACCTCGCAGACGATCTTGCCGGTGATGGGCGAGGTGTTTTCGAAATAGCGGCCATTGACCGGCTCGACCCACTGCCCGCCGATGAAGTTGCCGTAACGATTCTTGAACGGCGCGTTCGAGATGCTCAAAAATTCCGGCTTGTTCATTGATTTCCTCCCTGGATGAACATATCGGGTTGAGCAATTTCCGTGCCAGAATGCCGCCATGCGAAGGGGCTTTGCTTTTGCACCGCGGTAAGCCTTTGAGAAAGAACAAGACGAGCCGTCGCAAGGCTTCTTGTTCTCCGATGACTTCTTTTTGCCTTGGCTTCGCCTATCATCGAGTCTGTCGCGGAAAGAAACGCATCTGCAACACCTGTTGCAATTTGCGACACCGGGATGGGAGGACGCCATTGTCGCCAGATCCAATCCAGCATGCCCGCCAATATTTCTTTTCACAGCAGACCGTTCCAGGCGGTCTGATTCCGCAATCTATTCTCCGGTCTTGGACCCGTTGCCAGGCTCTCGGCCTGGAGGGCAGGGCCAACTCGCTTCCGGAGCCCCTGACGGCTTACGAATTCGCCCGCACGGCTGAGGAAGCGGAGGTTTTCAAACGCCTCTGCCGCCCGGAGGTCGAGGCGCTCTATGCGGATGCTCAAGCCACCGACAGTATCGTCATCCTCACCAATGTTTCAGGCCTTGTGCTCGACACCATCGGGAGTCTCGACTTCGCCGAGCGGGCGGCTCGGGTCGCCCTGCGTCCGGGCGTTCCCTGGAGCGAGCAAGTCGTGGGAACGAATGCAATTGGAACGTCCCTTGCCGAGGGCTGTCCCATCGAGGTGCGTGGTGCAGAGCATTATCTCGAATGCAACCGGATCCTGAGCTGCTCCGCCATCCCGATCATGAGCCCGCAGGGAAATGTGCTGGGCGTCCTGGACCTGTCGGGGCCGGCGGAGACCCATCATGCGCATGCGCTCGGCCTCGTGAAGCTGGCGGCCGAACAGATCGAGCATCGGCTCTTCGAGCAGGATTTCGGCGGCGCGGACGTGGTGCGGCTTCATGTGGATCCCGCCATGCTCGGGACCGCACGGGAAGGAATCCTGGTCTTCGAGGATGGGCTTCTCAAAGCGGCCAACCGTTACGGCCTTGCGCTCATCGGACGCCGGTTCGATGCGATCGGCAAGGCCTCGCGGGCGGATCTGTTCCGCGACCGGCTTGCCACCCTGGCAGATAGCGGCCGCCTGAAGCGGGACAACGGCGCGACGTTTGTGGGACGCCTTGATGGCTTCAGGAAAGCTCCCGCACCGATCCGGCGTGCTGCGGGATCAATTGCAGCGGCGGCGCCGAAACCGATCTTCGACCTTGAGACAGTCAAAGCGATCGCGCGTGCCGTCCGGCTGCTCGATGCCGCGGTGCCGGTTCTCATTCGCGGCGAGACGGGAACCGGAAAGGAAGTCTTTGCCCGTGCCGTCCATGCCCGGAGCCTGCGCTCCGGCAAGCCGTTGATCGCGGTCAATTGTGCGGCTCTGCCCGAGACGCTGATGGAGGCCGAGCTGTTCGGCTATCAGGCCGGCGCATTCACGGGAGCGCGACCCGGGGGAACGAAGGGATATCTTCGGGAGGCCGATGGCGGCGTTCTGTTCTTGGACGAGATCGGCGACATGCCGCTCACCCTGCAGACGAAGCTCCTGCGCGCCTTGCAGGAGCGAGAAGTCGTTCCGCTCGGTGGCGGGAGGGCGGTTCCTGTCGACTTCATGCTGGTCTGTGCCACGAACCGGAACCTGTGGGATCTCGTCGAGGCGGGCACGTTCCGCTCGGATCTCTATTTCCGCATCGCGCAATATACGATCGAGCTGCCGCCGCTCCGCCACCGCTTGGACCGCGCGCAGCTTGTTGATGAGCTATGGGATTCCCTTGGGGCAAAGGCTCAGCGGGTTGCCCTGACGTCGGAGTGCCGCGAACAATTAGTCAGTTACGAATGGCCGGGCAATTTTCGCCAGCTCGTCGGCTGCCTCCGGGCGATGCTCGCGCTCTGCGAGCCGGGGGATACGCTCACCGTCGACGCGCTGCCGCCGGATGTGCGCCGTGGTGTGAAGATTGCCGAGAAGGCTGCATCACCTCGCGGGAGAGCGCCAGCGACCCTGGAATCCATCACGACGTCAGCCATGCAGGATGCGCTCCGTGCCGCGAAGGGCAATGTATCTCTCGCAGCCCGCCAGCTTGGCGTCAGCCGCAGCACCCTTTATCGGCGCATGCAGGCATAAAACCTCACGGACGTGTTTCGCCAGAGGAACTTTACTCTGAAGTCGGGAGCCCTATCAGGCTTGCAGCACGTAGGTGCCGGGTGCGTCGCACAGGGCAGGGTAGCCTCGCGCCGGTGCGCCCAGAGGAGGCGGCTCCGTGAGCTCGCTGGAATGCGACACAAGCCATCGCGTCCATTCCGGCCACCATGAGCCCTCGAAACGAGGCGCGATCTTGATCCAGGTGTCGGGATCCAGGTAGTAGCCGGTGGCGGACCGGGTCAGCACCTGGAAGCTCCCTCCAGCCCGGCTCGGATCGGCCACGATGCCGACATTGTGACCGCCGGTCGTGAGAAGGAATGTCACGTCGGTATCGGCGAGCAGGTGGATCTTGAACGTGGAGCGCCACGGCGCCACGTGATCCCGCTCGGTGCCGACCGCAAAAATCGGGACACGAATGTCGCTGATGGCGATGGGGCGGTCGTCGGCCTGGAAGCGTCCTTCGGCCAGATCGTTGTTGAGAAAGAGCTGCCGCAGGTACTCCACATGCATGCGATAGGGCATTCGCGTCGCATCAGCGTTCCAAGCCATGATGTCGTTCAGGGGCGTACGCTCGCCCATCAGATAGTGCCGGATGAGCCGCGACCAGATCAGGTCATTCGAACGCAGAAGCTGAAAGGCGCCGGCCATCTGCCGTGTATCGAGATAGCCTTGGCTTCGCATCAGGTCTTCGAGAAAATGAAGCTGGCTCTCGTTGATGAACAGAGTGAGCTCTCCGGCTTCACGGAAATCGGCCTGAGCGGCCAGGAGCGACAGGGTCGCCAAGCGCTTGTCGCCGTCGCGTGCCATGGCGGCCGCCGCGATCGAGAGAAGCGTTCCGCCGAGGCAGTAGCCGACCGCATGGACCTTCCGATCCGGCGCGACGGCATTCACCGCGTCCAGCGCCGCCATGACGCCGAGCTTCCGGTAATCGTCGAGGCCGAGATCCCAGTCTTCGGCGGTCGGGTTCTTCCAGGAGATGATGAATACCGTGAAGCCCTGGTCGGTGAGATAGCGGACCAGGGAGTTTTCCGGCGAAAGATCCAGGATATAGTACTTCATGATCCAGGCCGGCACGATCAGGATCGGCTCGGGCCGGACCTTTCCGGTCGTCGGGTTGTATTGAATGAGTTCAATAAGAGTGCTGCGGTAGATCACCTTGCCGGGCGTGACGGCTACATTGCGACCCGGCTGAAAGGACTCAGTGCCGGCCGGAGGCTTCGAGCGGACGATCCGCTCCCAATCGTCCAGGAAATTGCGGAAGCCCTGAACGAGGTTCTGCCCGCCCGTCTCCAGGATGCGGCGCTGAACGACTGGATTGGTCGCAATGAAATTCGAGGGTGATGCCATGTCAAGGATCTGACGCGTGATGAACTCGACGACTGCCTGATGCTGCTTGGTCACGCCATCGACGTTGGTCGTGGCGTTGTTCCACCATTGCTGCTGCAGCAGGAAGCTTTGTTGAATGAGATTGAACGGCCACCGCTGCCACTCTCTTTCCGCAAAGCGGCGGTCCTGAGGGGGCGGTTCAATGCATGGCTCACCGGTGCCGTCATCGATCATGCACCGGGAAGCAAACTGCGCCAGCCGCGCCCATTTGCGCGCGCCTCTCGTGGCGAGCTCCGCCTGTTTTCCAGGAGAGATGGCGAGGTTGACGGCCCAGTCCATGAACGCATCGGCAATGGCCGCAGGCGATAGGCCGGCGGTGAGGCGTGCAAGGCCGGCATGGGTGATATGGTCGAGAGCATCGCGGAGTTGGTGGAGTGCGGCATCGTCCCAAGGTTCTGGCGAAGACGGCGGCGCGGAGACCGGAATACTCGCTGGCGCGGAATGGGCCGTTAGGGCCGTCAGCGTCATCGGCTGAGACTTGGAGGTGCGGCTCCCCTTGGACATAGAGGACGTTCGAGCCGGCATTTCAGCCTCCCAGGCTTCGGCCCTCATTCGAGGGTAGGGGCGTCACATCAGGACAGGAGCCTTAGTTCCACGCGCTGCACTTGATCAAAGGATCGATGCCAATTTCGGCCACATAATGGTCGATGCTGGAGACGTGGACTCTGGCTTCTGAACAGCGGTGCAGAGCCCAACGGTCATTGCTCAATCAGCCTGTGTCAGCAGAACAAGAGGTTAGATTGGCGATGGCATATTGCATCTGCGATAAGTAAGAAGTGCAGAATGTTGCTAAGTATAAATACTCAGTTTTGCATTTTACAACTTATTATGAATTCCGCTTCACCATGAAATAGAAGGTTATTCATAACCTTACCGCTGTTTCCGTCTCGTTCATAACCTTACCGCTGTTTCCGTCTCGTGTTGAGTGCCGGAGTCGATCCATGCTGGGTTTATTGTCTCAATGACGGTTTGAAACAGAAGCTAATCTTGCAGCTCTCAACAAGGCTCAAGCTGTTATTGAATTTAATCTGGATGGATCGATCATAACGGCCAATGAGAATTTTCTTCGTACGGTCGGCTACACTCTTGCGGACATTCAGGGCAAACACCACAGCATGTTCGTCGAGCCCGCGTTTCGTGAAACGGCTGCCTATGCAGAGTTCTGGCGCAGACTGAAGGCTGGGGAGTATCAGGCGGCTCGTTACAAACGCCTGGGCAAGGGCGGCAAGGAAGTCTGGATTGAGGCCAGCTACAACCCTCTGCTCGGGCGCGATGGCAAACCGTACAAGATCGTCAAGTTCGCGACTGACATCACGAGACAGATGGAGGAGCAGGCAGACTTGAAGGGTCAAGTCGAGGCGATCGGAAAGTCGCAGGCTGTGATCTCGTTCGATCTCGACGGAAACATTCTCGACGCGAACGCCAATTTCCTTGCGGCTGTCGGCTATTCCCTTCCGGAAATCCAGGGAAAGCACCACAGCATGTTCGTCGAGCCGGGAATGCGGACCAGCCCGGACTATCTGGAGTTCTGGCGCCGGCTTAAGAATGGCGAGTTTCAAACAGCTCAATACAAGCGGATCGGCAAAGGCGGGCGGGAGATCTGGATCGAAGCGAGTTACAATCCGATCCTCGATGCGAGCGGGCGTCCCTACAAAGTTGTGAAATATGCAACCGACGTGACGCAGCAGGTCAGTCTGCTGGTCAATCTCAGGGGCATGATCGAGACCAATTTCGGCGAGATCGACGCGGCTGTCGGCCAGTCCACTCTGGAAGCGAATTCCGCGAGCCAGGTTGCAACCGCAACCTCCGGCAATGTTCAGATGATGGCATCGGCCGCCGAAGAATTGGCCGCCTCGGTGCGCGAAATCGCACAGAGCATGGCGTCCTCCCGTTCAGCGACCGATGTCGCCTTCGCCGAGGCAGAAAGCGCGAACGAGTATACGGGCAAACTCACTTCTGCGGCAGAGGCGATGGGAGGGATCATCAGCCTCATTCAAAGTATCGCCGGGCAGATCAACCTCCTGGCTCTGAACGCGACGATCGAATCCGCCCGGGCGGGCGAGGCAGGTCGAGGGTTTGCGGTGGTTGCGAGCGAGGTGAAGAACCTTGCATCCCAGGCAGCCAGAGCGACCGAGCAGATCTCCACGGAAATCGATGCCGTTCGCAGCGTATCGAACGGAGTTGTCGAGGCGCTCACGAAAATCCGCGACTCCGTTGAAACCATGCGGAATCACGTGGTGGGAACGGCGACCGCCGTCGAACAGCAGAGTGCCGTTACACAGGAAATGTCCTCCAACATGCAGGATGCATCCCTGGCCGTGTCGCGCATCGCCAGCAACATCGGCGCTATATCGGCTGCGGTCGGACGAGTGTCGCAGGCGGTCGGCACAACGAAGAAGGCCGCACAAGTGCTCGCCCGGTAGAAGCTAGCGCTTCTCAGGAAGAGAGCCGTCGCCTTACTCAGGTGAATGTCGTCTCAATCCGTTCCCTCAGGACTATGAGTTCGTGAATGTAGGGAGCTCGCCGTTCACGATGCTGGTGCCAGAGTCGTGCGACCAATTCGCTCTTGCGACCTTCATCCGCCTCGCTGTGCTTGATGGCATCGAGATTCTTCTCATAAGCGGAATCAATGTCGGCCAAATCGGCTAGCACCGTTTGGAGCAGGGGGAGAATGTCCAGGGAATAAAATGCTTCCCTGTTCTGTACCTTTTGGAGACGGGAGCGCTCGACATCTGCGGCCATGACTTCCTCCGAGGGTATTCTTGCAGCTTGAGCTTTCTTTGAGCTGTTAACCTAAGTTGCGAACATGACTTTGGTCAGGTTGGGGCAGCTTGGCGTTACAGGGTTGCCGTGCGGTCATGATCCCTAGCATGAGTGTGCAATGGCTTGGCTCCAATACATTGATCCCGGTCAAATGACGGGTTGAGATTCCTGCCATAATGATTGTCCGATCCGGCAGCTAATTTGTAGTAAGCTTCGGATAATGCGCGGAACTCGTGGAGACGCTCATGATCAGCTGGATCGTTCGGATTTTGATGGTTGCGGCCGGCGTCGTCACAGGTTGGTTCGTCGCCAAAGATGCGCCGATCTTCGGAGTGGCCCAAATGATGGTAGCCCTCCTCCTTCTCACGTTCGTCGTGGCGATCCTGGCTTTCTGGCCGCATCGCTGGACGATCGCCCTGAACCGTTCCGGGAAACAGCGCTGATCTGCTCATTGCAGGGCATCATAAGTGGCCCCTGGCCTTCGGCCAGGGGCGCAATGCCGTTCCAGGATCAGGCTGCTCGGCCGGCCCGCTCGGCGAATTGCTTCACGCCGACTGTTACGGTGCGGGTCGCCTCGTCCGCGAGTTTCACCGTCAATTCGGCCATGCGCCGGCTGTTGTCGACGGTCTGCTCCAGGTTGTCACGGATGAGGGAGCTTTGAACCGTAACAAAGTCGTTCATGGACCGGCAGCGGGCGAGGGCGTTCAACCCGTCGAGGTTTGTCTGCAAGCGCTTCTGGCTCAGTTCGAAGAATTCCCGCGACATATCCTGAAATCCTTGCGCCAGGACCGTGTTGGGCTGAGCCACGGTCTTGACGTTGTCCGAGGCTTGCTCGGTGAGCCCTCGAGCCTCTCCACCGGGGCGGCCGAACATCTGCAGCGCCTGACCCGTCGAGCGGCGGGTCAATTCGGATAGCATGTCGAAGCTGTTCTCCACGACCTTCTGCATCGTCTGAGCGATGCTTTGGGCGCTCTCCGTTCCTGTCCGCACAGTCTCGGCAAGATCGTCGGTTGTGCGCTGGACCGCCTCGACCTGCTCGCGGGCACGGCGCGCCTCGTGGCGCTTCGTTTCGTCGATAGCTGCCATTTCATCCTCCACTTTCTCGATGACCGCTTCCGCTTCATCGTCACTCAGAACCTTGAGCACGGCCGGAAGAAGCTCCTTCCTGTCGTCGCGAATATGCTGCTGGAACACTCTTCTCAGCTCGGCCACTTTGGTGAGAAATTCACTGTTGTTCTTCGGCATGCGCTCCAGTTCCGTCAGAAGCGCTGTGGTTTCCTCATGGTCGGTGAGAGCCTGACGAGCGAGGTCGTCCATTCCGTGCCGTCGAAGGATCGGCAGGAGGTGCTGCTCTTGAAGGGTGGCCAACAGCTTCAACTCCTCCTGCAGGTCCGCGAACAGACGCTCACGGGTTTTGACAGCGCTGTCGGAGGTAGCGAGCAGTTTCTCGAAGAGATCCCGTGCCTTGTCAGGAGGCGCCTGATTCAATTTTCGCATGGTCATGATCCGTTCCTAAGGTTCAGATGAGGCGTGGATCTGCGCTGAACGCAGACGGTTCGACACAGGGCGGTGATGGGGTCTTGCCTAATGCTGTAAGCCTAAGGGCCAAGGGGCGAAAAGGTTCGGCCGTCTCCACAGAACAAAATGGTCCTGCACGGCGAGATCCAGACGCGTGTCTTTTTCCAGAAGTACGATCTGAGCTTCGATCGCTTTGAGCTCACGCTCGAGCTTTGCCGTCCGACGCAGCTCAGAGAAAATGGGCTTTCTTTTCTTGCTCTTCATCAAGCACTCCATGGTCCGGCACAGCCCAACACCCTCTATGAAGAGGCGGATGGCGTACGGATGGCCATGATTGTGCCCCCCTGCGACATGTTCATTCTTTATTTGAGGCGGATGATATCGGAGCGCGGCTGTTCGTCTGTCAGAAACCCGACACAAGGAAAGATTTTGTTAACACACGTTAAAGTGTCGCAGGTATGCTGACGGCTGGTTCGGCTGCTGCGGAACTGGCGCATTGTCAAGGTGTTCATGCCTTAGGGCAGGGATCTGCCGCTCGCCAGTCATGCGCCGATGAAGGCAGCTCCTTCGACGGGCAGCTCGTCCCAAAGTGTTTGGAGGGCCAAGTGGTCAAGCGCATCCTCCTCATCGCCGTAGCCGGCTTGGTTCTCGCTGCTGGCGCCTATTTCTTCCTGTTCCGCTCCCCACGAGAGACGCCGGCGCAGCAGGCGGGGGCTTCCGCCCTGCCGGTTCCCCAGGTCGGAATCGTGGTGGTTCAGCCCGCCGAAGTGTCCTATCCGGTGGAATATGCCGGTCGTGTTTCCGGCTTCCGTGACATCGAGGTGCGCCCACGGGTCGGCGGTCTCCTGCTCAAGCGCGAATTTGAGGAGGGAGCGCGGGTCACGCAGGATCAGGTGCTCTTCCGGATCGATCCGGCGACCTACGAGGTGGCTCTGACCCGGGCGGAAGCTCAGCAGCAGCAGGCCCAGGCGGCCCTTCGCCAGGCCGAAGACAATTTCAACCGAATTGAACAGCTCGTTCGCCGTGGCGTCTCCACGGATGCGCAACTTGAGGAGGCCCGCTCTCAGCGGGATCAGGCCCGAGCGGGCGTCCAACTCGCCGAGGCCGAGATCAAGAATGCCAAGCTGAACCTGAGCTACACGACCGTCACGGCGCCTGCGGCCGGAATCACGGCACTGGAATCGCCGCCGGTCGGCGCACTCATCCAGGCGCAGCAGACGCTTCTGACCACCATCTCTCAGATCGATCCGGCTTATGTGAACTTCTCCTTCACAGATGAGGAGGGCAGGGCCTTTCGCGCCCTAAACGAGCGGCGAGAGAGGCCGATTGCGGAAAGGGATCTGACGGTTGAGCTGCAATATGCCCATCAGGCGAAATACCCGCAGACCGGCAGGATCGATACGGCCGCCCAGCGTGTCGATCTTCAGACCGGAACGATTCAGGCGCGGGCGGTCTTCCCGAATCCGGATGGTCTGCTGTTGCCGGGCCAGTTCGTCAGGGTGCGCCTCATCGGCATCACCTTGCCGGATACGATCGTCGTTCCGCAGCAGGCGGTCAGCCAGGGTCCACAGGGACCTATGGTCTATGTTCTTGGCGAGAACGATATCGCGCAGGCACGCCCGATCCGATTGGGGCCTGAACTCGCGGCGGGCTGGGTCGTGCGCGAGGGCCTGAACGGAGGTGAAAGGGTCGTCGTCGATGGCGTGATCCGCGTCCGGCCAGGCCAGCCCGTCAGGCCGGTGCCAACGGATCCCAAGGCTGCGCAGACCACGGGCACCCCCGGTGCTCCTGCTCCAGGGGCCCGGCCATGATCTCGAAATTCTTCATCGATCGCCCGATCTTCGCGTCGGTCCTCTCCATCGCCATCGTTCTCATCGGCCTGATCGCAATGCGGGTTTTGCCGGTTGCGCAATATCCCGAAATCGTTCCACCCCAGGTCGTGGTCTCGGCCACTTATCCAGGAGCGAGCGCCGAGACCATTGCGGAAACTGTCGCGGCTCCCTTGGAGCAGCAGGTCAATGGGGTCGAGGACATGATCTACATGCAATCGACCTCGACCGGTTCCGGAACTATGAACCTGTCGGTGTACTTCCAGACCGGGACGGATGCTGACCAAGCCACCATCAACGTCAACAACCGCGTCCAGCGTGCGACGGCCGTTCTGCCGGAAGAGGTGCGGCGGCAGGGCGTGACGGTGACCAAGCGGTCGTCCTCGATCCTGCAGATCGTCGCCTTGTCCTCGCCTGATCGGCGTTACGACACGATCTACATCTCCAATTATGCGCTTATCAACATCATCGACGAGTTGCGCCGCACCCCCGGTGTCGGTGATGCGTCGCTCTTCGGGGCTTCAGATTATTCCATGCGCATCTGGCTTCGGCCTGACAAGGTTGCGCAGTACAATCTCACTCCCGGAGACGTTGCCGCCGCCATCCGCGAGCAGAACGCGCAATTCGCGGCCGGACGCTTTGCGGAAGAGCCGACACCGGGCCGGCAAGCCTTCACCTACTCGGTTACGACCCAGGGCCGCTTCGCGGATCCCCGCGAATTCGAGCAGATCTTCCTGCGCTCCGACGAGAACGGCGGCGCGCTGCGGCTGAAGGATGTCGCGCGAGTCGAACTTGGTTCCCTGAACTATTCCACCGTGTCGACCCTGAACGGAGCTCCCACGGTGCCGATTGGGATCTATCTCCAACCCGGAGCCAATGCCCTGAACGTTTCGGCGGCCGTCGACGCGGCAATGAGCCGGCTCTCGCAGCGTTTCCCCGATGGACTGCGCTACGACGTGCCGTATAACACGACGAGGTTCATCGAGGTTTCCATCGATGAAGTCGTCAAGACCTTCATCGAGGCCATCGTGCTAGTGGTGATCGTGGTCTTCCTCTTCCTGCAGAACTGGCGCGCTACCCTGATCCCGCTGCTCGCCGTGCCGGTGTCCATCGTCGGCACGTTCGCCGGCATGTATGCTCTCGGATTCTCGGTCAACCTCCTTACGCTCTTCGGACTTATCCTCGCCATCGGCATTGTGGTCGATGATGCCATCATCGTGCTGGAGAACGTCGAGCGCATCATGTCGATGGAGCACAAGCCGCCGCGGGAGGCTGCCATCCAGGCCATGCAGGAAGTGAGCGGCCCCGTCATCGCCGTCGTGCTCGTGCTCTGCGCGGTGTTCATCCCCGTGTCCTTCCTCGGCGGTCTGGCGGGCGAACTCTACCGGCAGTTTGCCGTGACCATCGCGGTTTCGGTGGTGATTTCCGGCATCGTGGCGCTCACGCTGACGCCCGCCTTGTGCGCTCTTCACCTCAAGGAGGGACATAGCGAGCCCTGGCTGCCATTCCGCGTCTTCAATCGTGGCTTCGATCGGGTGATGCGCACTTTCACCTCGGGGACAGCCTTCTTCCTGCGCCATGCCATGATCGCTCTGTTGCTCATTGGCGGCACGCTCGGGGCGACCTGGTGGCTGTTCGAGCGGGTGCCGGGCGGGCTTGTGCCTGCAGAAGATCTGGGAAGCGTCTTCGTCGTGACGGCTCTGCCGCCGGCGGCCTCCCTCGACCGTACCCTCGACATCACCGCGAAGGTGAGCGAGGAACTCACACGCAATCCCGCCGTCGCCGACGTGGTGACGATTGCCGGGTTCGATCTCCTGTCCGGCGCGCAGAAAACCAATTCCGGCGTGTCCTTCGTGACTCTCAAAGACTGGTCTGAGCGAACCGACCCGCGGCTCGATGCGCGCAATCTCGCCCCGGCTTTCGCAGCTCTCAACGTGAACTTCCGTGACGGGGTTGTCTTCGGCTTCAACCCGCCTCCCATCACGGGCATGAGCACGACCGGCGGTTTCGAGTTCTACCTGCAGGACCGGTCGGGCGGCTCTCTCGACAGCCTTTCCCAGGCGGCCCAGCAGGTGGTTCAGGCCGCCCGGCAGCGGCCGGAACTCTCAGGCGTCTCTACGACCTTCAGCACGAACGTGCCGCAATACCGGATCGACGTGGATCGCGACAAGGCAAAAGCCCTCGGCGTTCCGATCTCGGAGATTTTCGCTACGATGCAGAGCACCTTCGGCAGCCTTTATGTCAACGATTTTGGCCTGTTCGGGCGCACCTATCGGGTAAGCCTCTCATCCGAACCCGAATTCCGAATGACGCCGAACGATCTGCAGCATGTGTTCGTCCGTTCGGACGAAGGCACCATGGTCCCGCTCAACGTTCTCCTGTCCACCTCCCGCATCGTCGGTCCCGATGTGGTCGATCGGTTCAATGTGTTTCCCGCAGCGAAAATCCAGGGTAATCCGGCTCCAGGCTATTCCTCGGGACAGGCGATCGCCACCATCGAGCAGGTGGTGTCGCAGAACCTGTCCTCCGACTACTCCATCGGCTGGACGGGGTCAGCCTATCAGGAACTGCAATCGGCCGGAACCGGATCGCAGGGGTTCCTCCTGGGCCTCGTGATGGTGTTCCTGATCCTCGCGGCGCAGTATGAGCGCTGGTCCCTGCCGGTTGCCGTCATCACGGCCGTGCCGTTCGCCGTCTTCGGCGCCATCCTCGCCATCTGGCTGCGCGGGATCGAGAACGACATCTATTTCCAGGTCGGGCTCGTCACCCTCATCGGTTTGGCGGCCAAGAATGCGATCCTGATCGTCGAGTTCGCAGCCGAGCGCCACAGGGCAGGGGAGACCGTCTATGATGCGGCCCTGGAGGCGGCCCGTCTTCGCTTCCGCCCCATCGTGATGACATCTCTCGCCTTCATCCTCGGCGTCGTGCCTCTCGCGATCTCGACGGGTGCAGGCTCTGCAAGCCGTCACTCGGTGGGCACAGGCGTCATTGGCGGCATGCTGGCCGCAACCTTTCTTGCCGTTCTCTTCGTACCGCTGTTCTTCCGTCTGGTGACGCGGGAGCGGAGACCGGCGGATAAGGCAGCTGCGCCGGTCACGCCTGAATCCGCGCCTGCGAAAGAGGTTTAGATTTGGGCGTCGGCAATGGCGCCGGATCTCAGCGCTTGCGCAGCCGCTCGATGGCCTCCTTGTGGGCGGCGGGATCGACATCGTACTCTTCCGCCAGACGTTGGATCTCGGCCTGCCTGTCTTCGGTGGAGAGCTTGGGACTGAGGCTCGCAACAGCGGCCAGGAAGGAGGCGCCCGCAAAAACCGGATCGCGGCGTCTCGCCGTCTGCTCCCGTTCCTTCTTCAATTCCGCTTGACGCTGCTTATAGGTTTCGAGAGGTCCGAACGCCCGCAATGCGCGGTTTCTCAAGGCCTGGACCGGAAGACCGTGCTCGTCCGCGATATCCGGCAAGGCCTGTTCCGGATCCTCGTCGGCCATGAGCGCTTCGGCAAGTTCTTCGAGTGCGGAGACGAATGGATCCATGGCGGCCTCCGTTCAATTGGCTTATCGTCAACGGATGTTGACCGGTTCGGTTCTGGGCAAAGTGTTGCCCATGGCTCGGGCTGACCAATAATGGTTCCAACCGATTCTCGCCCGCCCGTTATCAGCAAACCGAACGGAACCCACAGCTATGGCCGAACGCATGCAGGAGCGACCCGATCCCTATCTCTGGCTGGAGGATGTGGAGGGCACGGAGGCGCTCGCCTGGGTGAGGGCTCACAACGAGATCACGAGGATTGCCCTGTGCGACGCAGCTTTCGAGGCCGATAAGCGGACGCTCTACGAGATCTCGACCCGTCCGGACAATATTCCCTTCATCACCAGAAGGCGCGGCCAGCTCTACAATTTCTGGCAAGATGTGACCCATGTGCGCGGCCTGTGGCGACGCACGTCGATGGAGGAGTATCGCAAACCGGAATCGTCCTGGGAAACGGTGCTCGACATCGATGCGCTGGCTCGGGAGGAGGGTGAGGATTGGGTCTGGAAAGGCTGCGGCACGCTCCAGCCGGAGCAGCGTTATGGACTGGTCAGCTTGTCCCGCGGCGGGGCCGACGCCGTCGAGATCCGTGAATTCGACCTCGTGGAGAAGCGCTTCGTCGAGGATGGCTTCGCTCTTCCCGAGGCCAAGGGTGGAGCTGCTTGGCTCGATAGGGACCAGCTTCTCGTTTCCACAACGCTCGGTGAGAATGGGGCCACGGCTTCGGGCTATCCCCGCACAATCCGCCTGTGGCGGCGCGGCTCGGACTTTCTCCAGGCTCCGGTGCTCTTTCAGGGCGAGTTCAACGACATCTATATCTCGGCCTCCATCGACCTGGAGCCAGGTTATGAGCGCACCTTCTATCGCCGCCAGATCACCTTCGAGGAAGGGATCAGCTATCTCGCACGGGAGAAAGGCGATCCTCTGCTCATCGACCTCCCGCTCGACGCCCGCTTCGATGTGGAGAAGGATTGGTTGGTCGTGAAGCTCAAGAGCGATTGGACTCTGTCGGAGCGCACCTATCCGGCCGATGCTCTGCTGGCGATCAGCTTCTCCCGCTTTATGGATGGCGAGCGGAATTTCGACGTGTTGTTCGAGCCAGGCCCGAGGCGAGTTCTTTCCGGCTTCTGGTGGACCAAGTCCCGACTGGTGCTGACGGTGCTCGACAATTTGGCAAGCCAGATCTGGCTCGGCACGCCGGGCGAACCCTGGCAGCTGGAGCGGCTGGAAGGGCTGCCGGATACCGCATCGGTCTACGCCATGTCGCTCGACGCGGGCCAACTCGAGCGCACGGACGAGTTTCTCCTGTCGATCTCAAGCTTCATCGAGCCGACGAAACTGGCGCTCGTGACCGAGGACAAGCGGATCGAAGTGCTCAAGGAAACGCCCGCCGCCTTCGATGCTGCGGGTCTGGAGGTGAGCCGGCACGAGGCAGTCTCGGTCGATGGCGAACGTATTCCGTACTATCAGATCGGCCCGAGAGAACAGGACGGCCCGCGCCCAACGGTGCTTTACGGTTATGGGGGATTCTCGGTCACCATGACGCCGGGCTATCTCGGCGGCATCGGCAAGACCTGGCTGGAGCGTGGCAATGTCTGGGCCGTGGCCAACATTCGCGGTGGTGGCGAGTTCGGAGCCGCCTGGCACAAGGCGGGCATGCGTGAAGGCAAGCGTCTGTCCCACGACGATTTTGCAGCCATCGCCCAGGACCTTACAAAGCGTGGCGTCGCTACGGAGAAGCAGCTTGCCGCCTATGGCGGCTCGAACGGAGGCCTGCTCGTCGGCAATATGCTGACCCGCTATCCCGAGCTTTTCGGCGCCATCTGGTGCACGGTGCCGCTTCTCGACATGCGCCGCTATACGAGATTGTTGGCCGGGCCCAGCTGGGTGGCGGAGTACGGCGATCCCGAGCGGCCCGAGGAATGGGCCTATATGGCGGGCTTTTCCGCCTACCAGAATTTGGAGGAGGGGCGGTCCTATCCTCCTGTTCTGCTCGTCACCTCAAGACGAGACGACCGCGTCCATCCTGGCCATGCCCGCAAGATGGCAGCCAAGCTCGAAGCCATGAAGCAGCCGGTCTTCTTTTACGAGCCCGATGATGGTGGCCATGGCGCAGCCAACAAGGAGCAGGCGGCATTTCTCACGGCGTTGGGACTGGCCTTTCTCAGGAAAACGCTCGCTGGAGAGAGGAGCACCTGAGACGCTTTCTCATTCGGCAGGGGATAATTCACGGCAAGGAGGGACCGTTCATAGCCACGGATCCCTTGATATTGCACTCTGTAATAGACACATAGGGGTGGAGGAAAGAGCCAGCGGATCAAGGCTTTAGGCCTGATCCTTCAAAACCCGGCCCAAGCCCGAATGGGCTGAGCAGTCTGTCTGAGAGCGTTCCCCGAAAACATCTGTGCCTTCCGCTCGTTTAAGTCTGGCCTATGCCGGAGCGGCAGGCGCCTCCATGAATGAGGCTGGAGCAGCGACACACGCGCTCTGCCATACGGAACTGTGAATGTCCAAGAAGTCTAAGAATCTTGTCAGCCTCAATCACCTGCCGGGGATCCTCCTTGCCAGCGCAGCCGAGTGCGAGCGCTGGATCGAGGCCGGGCTGATTCCGGTGGCCGAGCGCCGGACATTTCAGAAGCGCGGGCGTTCCTTCGAGGCTCCGCTGTTCGATCCGGAGGTGGTTACGCAGCTGGCGGCCGAGGTGCCGGCATGGCGGGAGCAGGAAGGCGAAACTCTCAAGAGCTCCCCTCAAGATCGCCGAAGCGCAGGCGATCATCATCCCCTGGACGATGCTGCCCATCGGCGCCGGCAGAGCATTCTTGCGCCCGTCCGCCGGAATACGGGCCTCTATGTCGCCGAGGACATCCGTAGGATCGAGAGCGGACGGTGGAAGCCGGAGCGCGTCTTTGCTGGCTATCGGGTGGTGTTCAGCAGGCCGATGCAGGTCTTGCCCGACAGCACCCCCATCGATATCGCCATCGAATTCGCCTTTGCCGAGCCGCTTGAGGTCGCCGCCGTCGTGCTTTCGCCCGCGCGTGTGGAGCGCGCTGAGTTGACTGCGGCGTCCGAAGCTCTCGAAGCCAGGATCATTGAACTGCGAGATGCAACCTTCGAGGCCTGCGAGCAGGAGCTGGCAGGCTGGCGGGACGAGCTCGCGACTTACCTCGACGCCTATGAGGATGCAGACGAACGCCAAGCCGTTCTCGGCGGCATCCGCTCGGCGATTGAAAAGCTCGACCGAATCCATACCTCCGATAAGGGTGGTCCTGCGGGTGCCGGGCGCAAGCTTCGGCAAAAGCTCGACGATTATCGATCAAAGGCTGCCGCCAGACGACTCCGGCACCTGCGTGAGGCGCAGATCCGCGAGGCGTCGGGCTATGAGCGCTATGCAGCGATCTTTCCCGTCGCCCGCTCTCTGAACCGACGATTCCTGTTCCTGGCCGGGCCGACCAACTCGGGCAAGACCTACGAGGCCCTGAAGCTGGCGCGTGAGGCTGAGACAGCCGAGATTCTCTCGCCTCTTCGGCTTCTCGCGCTCGAACATTACGAGCGCATGATCGAGGAGGGGCTCGCGGCCGGCATGATCACGGGCGAGGAGCGCGTACTGCCGGAGGATGCGACGCATATTGCCCGCACGATCGAAACCTTGGACCTGCACCGGGTCGTCGATGTCTGCGTGGTCGACGAGGTCCAGATGCTGGGTGACCCGAGCCGCGGCTGGGCCTGGACCCAGGCCATGATCGGTGCGCCGGCGAAACTCGTGGTTCTGACCGGCGCACCGGAGGCGATCCCTCTCGTCGAGCATCTGCTCGCCATGACCGGCGAGCCGCTGGAGGTGAAGATCCTCAAGCGCAAGGGCAAGCTGCGCGTGGAGGGCGTGCCGGCCAACCTCAACAGGCTGTCTCGCGGAGACGCCGTCGTGGCCTTCACTCGCCGCGACGTGCACGATCTGCGCACCCGTCTGGTCGCGGCACGGCGTACGGTTGCGACGGTGTATGGTGCCCTGGGACCTGAAGTCCGCCGGGCGGAGGCTGCGCGCTTCCGCAACGGCGAGGCGGAAATCCTCGTCGCGACGGATGCCATCGGCATGGGATTGAATATCGGGCCGCTCAGGAGGGTCGTGTTCTCGACCCTGCGCAAATTCGACGGTATGCGCGAGCGACAGCTCAACGCCATGGAGATCAAGCAGATTGCCGGCCGGGCAGGGCGCTTCGGCCATCATGACGAGGGTCTCGTGACGGCCCTGCCGGAGGTGGGGGCCTATGCGCAGGTCGAGACTATCATCCGTAACGCGCTGAACGGCGATGCCGCGAAGCTGCGGGGCAAGGCCTATGTCCGTCCGAACCAGGAGACGGTGCTGTCGGCAAGCGAGGTGCTGCAGACCGACCGACTCGGCCGTGTTCTTCGCCACCTGAACGACACGCTTGTCGCCGGCCATCCGGATCTGCGCATGGCCGACATGGAGGAAATGATCGAGCTGGCGACGCTTCTCGATACCGTCGACATGCCAATCCTCGACCGCCTGTCCTATTCCATGGCGCCGGTCGACGGGCGGGAGCGACTGGCTGTCGAACTCCTCCTCGATTGGGCGCGGCAGCATGCCCGTGACGGACGGGTCCATGCGGCGGATTTCGGCGTGAATACGGATCTTTTGAAACTGGAGGCACGGGTGAAGATCGCCACCAGCTGGCTCTGGCTCGCGCAGCGCTATCCGGATGTCTTCGACGATGTAGACGCCGTGGTCGATCTGCGCGCGAGCCTCAACGCGAAGATCGAAGAGAAGCTTGTTGCCACTTCTGTCTCTCACCCTCGGAAACCCGACGAGAAGTCGCGGCGTGACAGGAGCAAGAAACCGCAAAGGCAGGGAAAGAACCGGCGCGGCTGGGTCGAGGTCGATGCCGGTGAGACGGAGCCCTACCGCGTCAGAGGACGGTAAGCCTCAGGCAGCGAGTTCCTGCTCCACGAGCGCGACCCAGAAGGCGACGCCGGTCGAGATAGCATCGTCGTTGAAGTCATAGGCCGTGTTGTGGTGCAGCGCTCCGTCGACCGCGGGTCCGTTGCCGAGCCACACATAGGCGCCTGGCGCGGCCTCACTGAGGAAGGCGAAATCGTCGCCCGCCGTCGAGGGCTCGAAATCCGTCACGACCTTGGGGCCGCAGACGGTCCGCGCCGCCTTGAGGGCGCAGGCCGTTGCGTCTGCGTGGTTGATGACCGGCGGAATGCGGCGGTGGAACTTGTATGAGACCTCGATGCCGAACATCGCGGCGACGCCGCGCGCCAGCCGCTCGATTTCCGCTTCGAGCTGGTCGCGCACTTGCGGGGAATAGGCTCGCGCGGTCCCGCCGATTTCCACGATGTCAGGAATGACGTTGAGCGCCCGCGGGTCGCCGGCCTGAACGGAGCAGGCACTGACCACGGCGGGCTGCAGCGGATGGACCACCCGTCCCACGATGGTCTGAAGCGCAGAGAGGAAATGTCCGCTTGCCGTGATCGGATCCTTGCCGAGATGCGGCTTGGCGCCATGGGTGCCAACGCCCTTGAAGGTCACGAGCCATGTGTCGGATGAGGCCAGTTGAGGACCGGCCGTTACGGCCATTTCGTCGGTGCTCAGGCCCGGCATGTTGTGCAGACCATAAACCGCATCGCAGGGAAAAAGATCGAACAGTCCATCCTCGACCATCTTCTTCGCGCCGCCGCGGCCTTCCTCTGCCGGCTGGAAGATGAAATGCACCGTGCCCGAGAAGTTGCGGGTTCGGGCCAGATGACGGGCTGCCCCGAGCAGCAGGGTCGTATGCCCATCATGGCCGCAGGCATGCATTTTCCCGGCGAACTTCGACTTGTAGGGACGCTCTGCCTGCTCCGGCATGGCCAATGCATCCATGTCCGCGCGAAGGCCAATCGTCCGTGTGCCGTTGCCGACCTGCAGAGTGCCGACGACGCCCGTCTTCCCCAGACCCCGATGCACGCGAAGGCCGGCCTCCTCCAGAAGGGACGCCACGATCGCACTCGTCCGCTCCTCCTCGAAACCCAGCTCCGGATGAGCATGAAGATCTTGGCGGAGGCTGCGCAGGAATGGTAGGTCCGCCTGAATGAGGTCCTGTTGAGGCATCGTGCTCTCGTCCTGAATGTGCCGTCTCGGCTCGTTCGATAGCGTGATGGCAGTCAGGTCACAATCGTTCTGTGCCGTCCAAATGGAAGATATATGCGATGCAGCTGCATGATTTCTGGCAGGAGATCCATCCGCCTCGGACCTTCGAGCGGCTGCCGGCCGAAGGCCATCGTGGGTTCTTTCCTGCCGAATTCGAGGACGGCCGTCAGTTGCGCCTTCCGATCCGGGAGCTGGCGGATGGGGAGCACGCCCTTGCATCCCTCATCATCAACCAGGTCGGCTTTGCCGTTGAAGAAGCCCTGTGCGCCAGCCTCGCCGAGAAGGTCCGGTCCTTCGAGCCGGAGGTGGTGGTCGGGCTTCCGACCCTTGGCCTCACGCTGGCACGCGGCACAGCGAAGAAGCTGGGACACAGCCGCTATGTCCCGCTCGGGACCTCCCGCAAGTTCTGGTACCGGGAGGAACTCTCCGTCCCGATGAGCTCCATTACCAGTCCCGAACAGGTGAAGCGGCTGTATCTCGATCCCAGGATGCTGCCGCTGATCGAGAACCGGCGGGTGCTGCTCGTCGACGACGTGATCAGCAGCGGACGCTCCATCGTTGCGGCCCTGAAGCTGCTGGAAGCCCGTGGGATCCGACCAGTCGCCATCGGGGCGGCGATGCTGCAGACGGATGCTTGGCAGGAGCCGGTTTCAGCCGTTTATTCCCATTCATTGGACCGGATCGTGGGTGTGCTCCGAACCCCGCGCCTGAAGCGCACGGCGGCGGGCGGTTGGGCGCCTGAATAGCGCGCCTTCGTTTTGCAGGTTTTTGGGCAGAAAGACGGTAAGGTGGGCAGAGTCCTCGGCAGGCAGGGCTTTCCCAGGGCCATGGTTGTGTTAATGCGTGGTGCCTGTAGGGCGGTGATCGCCCTTGTGAAGGGTATCGGCATCCATATCCTCGGCTGTGAAACAAGAGAACCCAGGAGATTCTGACATGGTAGGGCGTTGGCAGAAACCGATCGCGGGCATGGCATTTGGTCTGGCGGCGCTGGCTGCCGCTCCGGCCGTGGCCCAGAACAAGACGCTGACGATCTCCTGGTGGGGCTTCAACGGCGACAAGCTGGAAGAAATCATTCTCAAGCCGTTCCGCGCCCAGTGCGGCTGCGATCTGGTCTTCGAGACGGGCAACAACGCCGATCGCCTGAACAAGATCAAGATCCGCGGTGGCGGTGGCGTGGATGTCGTCTATCTCACCGACAGCTATTCGCAGATCGGCATCCAGGAAGGCCTGTTCCAGCCGGTCGATCGCTCGAAGATCCCCAACATCAACGGCATCTACGATCTTGCGAAGGAGCCGCAGGGCAAGTTCGGCCCTGCTTACACCATCGGGCGTGTCGGCATCATCTATGACAGCGCCAAGGTGTCGGCGCCGATCACGTCCTGGAACGACCTGTGGCGCGACGATCTCAAGCGCCGTGTCTCGCTGCCCGGCATCACCACCACGGCCGGCCCGATGACGGTTCTCGTTGCGGCCAACAAGGCAGGCGTCGATCCCTACAAGGACGAGAGTGCAGCCTTCAAGGCTCTCGAGCAATTGAAGCCCAATGTGGTGAAGAACTACAACACCGGCTCGGAACTCGTGAACCTGTTCTCCACCGGCGAAATCTCCGTTGCTATGGCGCAGGATTTCACCCTGGCCCAGATCCAGGCGGCCGTGCCGACGGTGCGCTGGGCCGAGCTGAAGGAGGGTGATTATGCCACTCTCAACACGGTCAACATCGCCAAGGGCGCGGCCAATCCGGAGCTGGCGCACCAGTTCATCAATTTCATCCTCGACCCCAAGATCCAGCAGACGCTGGCGGAGCGGGGCGTGGACGCTCCGGTTGCCACCGCGGTGCAGCTGAAGCCCGAGGAGGCTGCCCGCTGGACCTATGGCCAAGAAGATGATCTCATCGCTCAAGCGTCTTGACTACGAGAAGCTGAATGCGGCCAAGAACGACTGGCTCGATGCCTGGAGCGAGGTCTTCGGGAAGTAATCCTGCCATCATGACATCAAAACGTTCTTGGCGCCGGAGCGGCGCAACCGGGTGGGTGCTGACCGCGCCCGCCACGCTCGCTGTGATCGGGTTCCTGATCGTGCCGATCGGGGCCGTGATCGCGGGAACCTTCATGGATCCGCGTGGGGTCTTTGCTCCCTACATTTCCTATTTCAACAGTGGCTTCCGCACGACTGTCCTGTTCCGGACACTGCAGATTTCGGCATTCACGACGATCATTTCCCTGATCTTCGGCTTCATGACGGCTTATGTGGTGTCGCGCGCGCCGGGCAAGCTGAAGAGCCTGCTCATCGTGGCGGCCGTCTTTCCGCTTCTGACGGGAGTCGTGGTCCGCGCCTTCGCATGGCTCATCATCCTGGGCCGCAACGGCATCATGAACCAGACCTTGCTCGCACTCGGCATCGTCAACGAGCCGCTTGAGATGCTCTACACGCAAGGCGCTGTCATTATCGGCATGGTCTATCTCTTCGTGCCGCTCATGGTTCTGTCCCTGGTCGGCGTGCTGGAGAACATCCCCAAGGATGTGCTGCAGGCCTCCTCGTCGCTCGGGGCTTCGCCCATGGCTACCTTCTGGCAGGTGCTGCTTCCCCTGGCGGTGCCGGGGCTCATCGTTGGCGCCGTGCTGGTCTTCACGGGCAGCTTCACGGCTTACGCGACCCCGCAGCTTCTGGGCGGTGAGCGCCAGACCGTGCTCGCGACGCTTCTGCAGCAGCGCGCCATGGTGTCCTTCGACTGGGTCGGCGCCTCTACGATTGCGACCATCATGACGGTGATCACGATCTCCATCGTTCTCGCGATGAGCCATATCGCCCGCCGTATCAACCCCATGGCCACGTGATGTCCGACAGACCTCATCCCATCCTTATCGTCGTCGCGGCGCTGGTCTATCTCTTCTTGATGGTGCCGCTGGTCATCGTGGTCGGGGCGGCCCTCAGCGACACGACCTACCTGACCTTTCCGCCGCAGGGGCTTTCCCTGCGCTGGTTCGAAAACATCTTTGAGATCAGCGCCTTCCGACGGACCATCGTCACCAGCCTTCAGATCGCCTTTCTCGGCACGATGATCGCGCTCCTGATCGGCATTCCGGCAGCCTATGCGCTCAACCGCTTCCGGGTCGAACTGCCGAAATTGTTCGGGACACTGTTCGTGCTGCCGATCCTGGTGCCTGAAATCGTGTTCGGCTTTGCCCTGCTGAAATCGCTGACGGTCGGGACTGGAACGCCGATCTTCCTGGCCCTCCTCATCGGGCACACGCTCATCGTTCTGCCCTATGTGGTGCGGGTGATCAGCGCGAGCCTCGCGTCCTTCGACTTTTCCATCGAGGAGGCGGCGATCAGCTTAGGCAGCGCCCCGGTCAAAACCTTCTTCACCATCGTTCTGCCGAATGTAAGGGCAGGGGTGATCGCGGCTTTCATTCTCGCCTTCATCACCTCGCTCAACGACGTGTCGGTGTCGCTCTTCCTGACAGGACCGGGCATCAGCACCCTGCCGATCCAGATCCTGGCGCATGTGGAGCAGTTCTTCGACCCGACGGTCGCCTCCGTCTCAGTCCTTCTGATGTTCCTCACCGTGGCCGTGATGGCCATCGTAGAGCGAACCCTCGGCCTCACCTTTCTTGCGAAGTAGCATTCCGTGACACAACCTCTCCATATCGACGCCGTTTCCGCCCATTACGGGACGACCAAGGTTCTCGAAGACCTCTCGCTCTCGGTCCAGGCCGGCGAACTCGTGTCCCTTCTCGGCGCCAGCGGCTGCGGCAAGACTACGACCTTGCGGCTCATCGCCGGCTTTCTGTCGCCAACCAGCGGATCGATCACGCTCGGCGGGCGCGACCTGACGCGCCTGCCGACACACAAGCGCGAAATCGGTCTCGTCTTCCAGAACTACGCCCTGTTCCCGCATCTCTCTGTGCTCGACAACGTCGCCTTTGGCCTCAAGCAGCGGGGCATCGATCCGGCCGAGCGCCGCAAGCGGGCCATGGCGATGCTCGAGCGCGTCGGCCTTGCGGCATTGGCGGACCGAGCGCCGGGTGCACTTTCGGGCGGGCAGAAGCAGCGTGTCGCCCTCGCGCGGGCGCTCGTCATCGAGCCGCCGCTCCTGATGTTCGACGAGCCGCTCTCCAATCTCGATGCCAAGCTCAGGGTCGATATGCGCGTCGAGATCCGCCAGCTGCAACGGGCCAACGGCACCACTTCGGTCTATGTCACGCACGACCAGGAGGAGGCCTTCTCCATCTCCGACCGCGTCGCCATCATGAATGCCGGACGGCTCATGCAATTCGACCGGCCGGAGGTTCTCTACCGGCGCCCGGCCAACACTTTCGTGGCCCGTTTCGTCGGGTTCGAGAACATCGTCCCGTTCAAGGTGGTTGCACGCGACGGAGATGTCGTGACGGCCGAGACGGCGGGAATGCGGCTGCGGCTGTCCCAAAGCCTGTTCGGCACCATTCCTGACACGTTCTTGCTTGCCACGCGGCCGGACGGCCTGATGGTGTCGATTGAGGCCGCTGCCGAAGGCCTTCCGGCTCAACTGGGTCTGAGAACCTATCTCGGCCGCGCCTATCAGTATCAGTGCGAGACAGCTGCCGGCCACCTCATCGCCAATGGCAGCCTCACGACACCGCTGGAGGCAGGCACCAGCGTGAAGCTCGTGCCGGTTCCGGAGCAATGCACCATCCTTGCCCCTGAGGAAGACGAGTAATGGCTGCGATCCTCCTCAAGAACGCCTGCCTGCTCCCCATCGACGAGACCATGAGCGTCATCGAAGGCGGGTGGATCCACGTTGACGGCAGCACGATCCAGGCGCTCGGCTCCGGCGAGCCGCGGCACGTGGAGGGCGCTGAGATCATCGACGTCGAAGGCGATGTGATCATGCCCGGCATGGTCAATCCTCATGCGCACCTGGCCATGACCCTGTTCCGCGGTCTCGGCGAGGACGTGGACGACCGACTGTTCCGCTATGTGCTGCCGATGGAGCGCAAGTTCGTGACACCGGAGATGGTGCGAGTCGGCACGCTTCTCGGTGCTCTCGAATCCATCGAGGCGGGCGTTACCACCATCGCTGACATGTACTATTACGAGACGGAGGTCGGGCGCGCCTTGGATCAGGCGGGTTTGCGCGGCGTGGTCGGTCAGACTCTCGCGACCTTCGATCCGCCGGACCACAAGACCATCGACGAAGGTTTTACGCTGGTCGAGGAACTTGTCGCCGAGTTCTCCGGCCATGAGCGGATCGTGCCGTCCATTGCGCCGCATGCTCCTTATTCGACCGATATTGGGGTCATGGCCCGTGTCGCCCGCTGGGCCGAGGCGCATCTCGATGTTCCGGTGCAGCTCCATCTCGCCGAGATGGACAGCGAGATGGAATGGTGCCGCAAGAACCACGGCCTGCGGCCCGTCGCGGTGGTCGAAAAGGCGGGGCTTCTTCGACCCGGATTGATCGCGGCGCATTGCCTGCACATCGATCCCTTCGAGATCGAACGCATGACGAAAGCGGATGTGCGCGTGGCCCACAATGCCCGCTCGAATGCAAAGGCGGGACGCGGCATCGCGCCCATCGAGGCCATGCGTGCGGCCGGTATCAAGGTCGGCATCGCCACTGATGGCCCGATGAGCGGCAACACCCTCGACCTGTTCAGCCAGTTCGGCCCTGTCTCCATGTTCCAGAAGCTGCTTGGACACAGCCGCAAGCCCATGCCGGCCGCCCAGGTGATCCGCATGGCGACACTGGAAGGGGCGCAGGTGCTCGGCCTCGACAGCCGCATCGGCTCGCTCGAACCCGGCAAGCAGGCGGATCTCATCCGCATCGACCTGTCCGCGCCGCGCATGCAGCCGGTCTACGACATCTATGCCACCCTCGTGTTCTCTGCGATGCCGGTCGACGTGCAGGATGTCATGGTCGGCGGCCGCTGGATCATGCGGGGCCGCAATGTCGAGAGCCTGGAGCGCAAGAAGATCCTGTGCGACGCCGGCCAGATCGCCGCGGCCTTCAAGGCAGAGATGGCCCGCATCGACGCAGCCGGCTGATCCTTACCAGACGACCGGGTGCGTCTCCCCGGTCGCCACATTGACGAAGCCCTGCGGGGCGGCCTCGCACGGTGCGACCAGAACCCAGCGCCAAGGTGCGCAGGTGAGGGTCGCGAACTGCAATCGCTCCGGGAAGCCCGGATACCAGCGCGGCGAGAAGGTCGGCTCGTAGAGCCATTCGATCTTTGCCGCCTCCGCGTAAAGCTGCTGCATCTCGACATCGAGTTCTGCCGCCGGGCGCTGAGTCATCAGCCCGCCAATCTCGTAGCGCACCTCGGCCAGAACCTTGCCGCCGCTGACGAGAACCCAGCCGCCGCCGATTTCGGCGACGCGGTTGGCCACCATCGCCATGGCTTCGTCGGAGGATCCGACGATCCAGAGATTGTGTTTGTCGTGAGCGACCGTGCAGCCGACAGCCGTGTCGGGTGTCTTAGGGCCGCAGCCGAGCCAGAACATGCGTGAGATTTTTCCTTCGCCTGAAAAGCGGTCGACGATGGCGAATTTCGTGATGTTCCGGTCAGGATCGCGCTGAATCTCACCGTTCTCGACGGGAAGTTCCATGGTGATGAAGTCGTCATGCCAGTGGAACGGGCGCAGCAGCGCCGCCTGCATGGTGCTGCGATCCGGCGCAGCCGCGATAGCAAAATCTTTAGGCTCGATCCTCCGCTTGATGTTGATGGTCTTCGAGGCCCAGTCCGGCCAGTCGATGGAGGGCAGGGGACCGAAGTAGTCCGCTCCCTTGGACACCGGCTTTCCATCGGCCCAGACCTCGGCAATGGAGAGCTTTGCGGCATTGTCGAGCAGCACGATATCCGCGAAACGGCCGGGCGCGATGCTGCCGACCCAGGGTGTCAACCGCATATGGCGGGCTGGGTTGATAGTCACGCATTGAATCGCGATTTCAGGCGTAAGGCCCGACTCGATGGCGAGGCGGACATTGTGATCCGTGGCACCCATCCGCAGAGTATCCGACGCGCTGCGGTCGTCGGTGGCGAACGCCACCTGCGACCAGTCGGAGAGGCCGCGCTGGAGAACGCCGGAAATGATCTCCGGCATCGAATGCGGCCTGATCTCGATGAAGATGCCGTGACGAAGCTTGTCCCAGACTTCTTCCGCCGTCCAGCCCTCGTGATCGGAGGCAAGTCCCGCGGCAGCGAAGGCATTGATGGAATCGAGATCGCGCAGCCCCGCGCCATGACCTTCCACGACGCCGCGCTTCTCGAATGTGGCCTGGATCATCCCCCAGAGCCGCTTGTGCGATGGATTCTCCGGGTTCCAGACGGCAGGCCAATCCATGACCTCGTCAAGGCCGGCGACCATGAGGCTTTCTTTGAGAAAACCTGCCTGCTCGTCGTACCCGTAATATCCGCCGCCCCATTCATAGGCCGTCGGTGGAACGGCAGAACCGGGCAGAGGGAAGATCTTCATCGGCGAGCCGTGCCGCCGGGCGGTGAGCCAGAATTCTAGATTGTGGGGACCGTCCACATTCGAGAATTCATGGCTGGCCTCACAGGTCCAGGTGTTGCCGCGCGGCAGAACGAGCGCCGCCTCGTATTCCGGCGTGATGTGAGAGCTCTCGATATGCTTGTGGACCTCGCCGAAGCCAGGAGCGGCAGCGAGATGGCTCCGATCCGCACGTGCGACAGCCGTTCCGGGGAAGGTGCCCGCCGGTCCAGTCCAGGCGATGCGCCGTCCGCGAATGGCGACCTCCTGATCCTCTGCCCAAGTTCGCGTGTGAACGTCGAGCAGGCGACCGACCCGCAACAGCATATCGGCAGGCCGCTTGCCCAGAGCGACCAGGACGAGATCCTGCCGGATGCGCACCTCATCTGAGGCATTTACCAGGAGGTCGTCGGGAAGCGAGGCTGCATGGGTCACGAGGCACCTGTGGCTATGGTCAAATTCCGTCCGGTGTCGGATAAGCGGCGTCACGGACTCACAGCAAGGTTTCTAGCCTCATCATGCCTCACGCAAAACCCCGGCAGATCGTCATCGACACGGATCCAGGGATCGACGATGCCATCGGTATCCTGCTTGCGCTCGCCTCACCCGAATTCTCGATCAGGGGCATGACGACTGTCGCCGGCAATATCGGCCTTGAGACGACGACGCGCAATGCGAGCCGGCTGCTGGCCTTCGCCGGCCAGGAGGATATTCCGGTACTCGTGGGCGCGGCTGCTCCTCTCTCCCGACCGGGACCGGAGCCCTTGAACCTGCATGGAAAGGATGGCATCGGCGGTGTCGATCTGCTCGATCCCGTGCGCCAGCCGGAAAACCAGTCCGCTGTCGAATGGCTTGCCGATCTGTTGCTCAGTGTACCAGCCAGCACGGTCGATGTGCTCGCCCTTGGACCATTGACGAACATCGCCCGTCTCATCCTCGAAAAACCTGCGGCCGCCAAGCGCATCGGCCGGATCATCGCCATGGGAGGCGTGATCCACGAAGCGGGCAATGTCGGTCCGCGCTCCGAGTTCAACCTGTGGGCCGATCCCGAAGCGGCGGCTGTCGTCGTGCCATCGGGCTTACCCCTCGTGCTCGTGCCGCTAGACGTGACGCGGCGGGTGCGCGCCACGCGGGAATTCGCGCAAGCGCTGCGGGCCGCAGGGAAGCCACTCGCCACCATGGTCGCTGACCTTATCGAATCGTATTTCGAGACGAAGACGCATCAGGAAAGCCGTCCGCTCCACGATCCCTGCGTGATGCTGTTCGCACTGGCGCCGGAACTCTTCCGTCTGGAGGATTTGCGCTTGACCGTGAACACCGGATCCTCGGAAGAAGCCGGAGCGTTGACGATCGACGAGAAAGGGAAGCTGGTTCAAGTCGCCATGGGTGTCGAGGGTCCAGCCGTGCTTGACCTTCTCGCCGCGAAACTGACCGCGATCTGAGGCACGACCCATCTCGCGAGTGGTCTGGAGAGCAACATGCAGAATGAACCGCCCAAGCCGGAACTGGACGAGGAAACCATCGCCTTCGCGCAGCGGGTCTTTCAACATGCCAGGGCAGGGCAGGCTCAGGAACTCGAGGAATTGCTGCGCATGGGTCTGCCGCCGAACCTGCGCAACGAGAAGGGCGACTCGCTCCTGATGCTGGCGAGCTATCACGGGCATGTCGAGGCCGTGCGGGTTCTTCTCGCGCATGGCGCAGACCCGGAACTCGCCAATGATCGCGGTCAGACGCCCTTGGCCGGTGCGGCTTTCAAGGGCGACATGGCAACGATCCGGTGCCTGCTGGATGGGGGAGCCGATGCCAACGGCCGCAGCGAGGGCGGGAAGACCCCGCTCATGATCGCCGCCATGTTCAACCGTAGTGAAATCGTAGAAGCACTTCTCGCGCGAGGAGCGGATCTCCAGGCCCGCGATGCGGGCGGCCTCACCGCCGAAGCGCTTGCCAGCGCCATGGGCGCAGCCGACACGGCAGAGCATCTTGCCCAGGCGGTACGGAAATCCTGATCTCAGGATGAACTTGATGGTTTGTGGGCCGTCAGAAATCCGTAGCGCATCGATCCTATGGTATAGGCCAGCCAGATGCGCGGAAGGCTCAAGGCGAAGATGCGGTTCCTGGAGCGCGCGTCGAGCAGGTAGCGCCGGTAGTGTGAATGAGTCACGATCTTCTTCGCAACCCGTCTGGCACAGAGAGACCAAGTGCGCTTCACTTTCGCGCTGAGGTCCTCGAATCCATCGACCGTGAAGCCGGCCCTCTCAGCCCATTCGCGATATTCCGGCTCGGTGCCCATCCCAGGCAGACGGCCTTCGCGACAGATTGGCTCAAGGAGCAGGCGCTCCTCCCATGAGCGGGTGTCGTCGCGGGCGAGCCAGGCATAGACGGCAAGCCGTCCACCTGGTCTTAAGGTGCGATACGCTTCATTGAAGAACCGCTGCTTGTCGGACATGTGCTCGGAACTCTCGATGGCGATCATATGGTCGAAGACACCATCCTCGAATGTGTTCGCGAGCCAATCCTGCTCCATGAAATGGAGGAGGGATGAGCCGGTCGCGCGGTGTTGTGCCTGCCGGAGCTGTGCGGACGAGAGGGTGATGCCGGTGACGTGAACACCGTGATTTTCGGCAAGCCATTCCGCCGTCGCGCCATAGCCGCAGCCGATGTCGCAGACATGCTGTCCGGGCTTCAGCGCTAGTCCGTCGGCGAGATGTGCAATCAGGGCCTCGACCGCCTGATCCGGCGTTTCCCGGCCTGTTACCCAGAGGCCATGATGGACGTGCTCGCCCCAGATCTCGCGATAGAAGGGATCGAGCTCATCGTAATGCTCCGCGACCTCGGCGGATGTCTGTGGCTTCCTGGGGATGATCATGGCGCAAGGAGCGCTCTGCTCATGGAGGCCTCCTGAACGCGGGTCAGGGTCGTGACATGCTGCATCGTGGCGGGCCAGATCCGGCAGAGATGAAAGACCGCCTGTTGGCCCATCGCGTGTCGTACAGCGTGATTCAGGATGGATGCCAGCCGGATCGACCTTTGGATATCGAACCGCATCTGGTGGTGGAAGAGCGAACTCGCTCTGCCATACGCAAGGAAGATCGAGGCGGCGAGGTATCCGCTGTGGAGAGCAATCGACATGCCCTCGCCGGTAAAGGATGGTATGACGCCGACCTGATCGCCCACACGGAACAAGCCTTGCGGCTCGGTTGGATCTGCCAGGTGGAGAAAGCCATAAGGGATTTGGAAGATTGAAAGCGGCCGCTCGAAGAGTGGTTCTGTGCCTTGCAGCCGCTCCGCCAGATGCGGACACTCGTCGACGATGTGATCGAGAAGGCTATCCCAGCTCTTGCCGACCTGTTCGAAACATTTTCGGGAAACGACGAGGCAGAGATTGGCGATGTCCTGCTCGACCAACTGAAGCCCGGCATAACCGCCCGAGAAGAGAATGATTTCGACGGCGTCCTCAAGCGCCTGCTGCTGCTTCCTCGCCAATCGATAATGCATCTTGAAGCCGATAAGGTCGTCCATGGCGCCGGCCGATACCCGCTTCACCCCTCTGACGTCATGCTTGCCCGTTGCCAGGAACACGGCACCCGCAGCAATCGTGCCGTGAGCGCCTGTGTCGATGCGTATCTGCGAGGGATCGGCCGAGACGGTCCTCACAGCCATGCCCCGGATGATCCGGGCTCCTCGGGAACGGGCCTGCTGCAGCAGAGCCTCGTCCAGGATCCTGCGGGACAATCCTTTGGCGACGAAGGGCAGGCCGACTTCGATCAGCTTACGTTTCCGAACGAGGCGCAGGCGCGAGATGCTGCTTGCCCCAAGAGCGTCGAGATCGATGCCGAGATGGGCCAAATAGGTCTGAGCCTCGATGCTCAGAAATTCGCCGCAGACCTTGTGCCGTGGCTCCGCATCCCGCTCGATCAGAAGGACGGGACGCTTGGCGCCCGCGAGAATGCAGGCTGCGGCTGCGCCGGCAGGGCCGCCGCCCACGATCACGATTTCCTCCTTGCTTCCACCGCTCATTTCAACCGGCTCACGCAGAGGCGAAAGGACGGATACCAGCGGATCCGAGCCGTTCCGGGTTCGAGACCGGCTGAAGCCAGGATTTTCTCCCAATCCTTTCGGCGGAAGCTACGGGCGATCGAGATCGGGCCGTCATGCCGGACGAAGCGATGCCACCGGGCTGCCCAGGACAAGGCGCGGAAGAAATGGAACGGGATGGGGTGGCGGTGGAGGTCGGCAATGAACCAGCCGCGCGCGGCGACCCGCTCCATCCAACGGACGAAGCCTATAAGCTCGTCATTCGACATATGATGCGTCGTCTGCGAGCAGATGACGAAATCGATGGGCCGCTCAGGCTGGAAATCGAATACGTTGCCGGTTCGATAATCGATGGCAACACCGGCCGGCGTCGCGGCGCGGGCAATCGGCTCGCTCATGGGGTTGAGATCGACGCCGATCAGCTCGATGGCGCGGTTCCGGCGGCGACCCCAGGCATGGATCCGCCGCAGCAGGTCGCCGTATCCATAGCCGACATCGAGGATCGTCACGCGCTCATTGGCGCCCAGGTGACGGGTGGCACGGTCGAGCCATTTCAGAACCGGTCCATGGGTCATGGTCACGACATTGACCGTGGCCAAATCCTTCAGGCAGGCGCGATAATCGTCGAGGCTGACGGACTCGGTATCCATCCATTCCGTCTCGGGGCTGCGCTCGGCGAAACTCCGGCCCATGGCGGTCTCTATCCGGCAAGGGTGAAGCGGAAGGTCTCGGCCACCAGTCCCGGACCGAATGCCATGCCGAGACCATTCGAGCTCGGCGGGGCATCCTGCATGATCCGACCGAGTACGAACATCAGCGTCGCAGAGGACATATTGCCGAAGTCCCGCAATACGCCGCGCGACCAGCGCAATGCATCGGGCCCGAGATCGAGGCCCTGTTCAACCGCGTCGAGAATCGTTCTCCCGCCGGCATGGACCGCCCAGAGGTCGAAATCGTCCTTGTGCTGCCCGCGCAGGATGCCGCCATCGTCATTGCGGGTGGCCTCGTGGCGAAGCGCCTTCGCGATCTGCTGAGGGACCTCTCCGGACAGGCTCATCTCGAAGCCCGCATCGCCGATCCGCCAAGTGATGAGATCGCGGGTATCCGGAATCGTTGCGACGCGGAAATCCTTGAGCGCGATGCCTTCCGGTTCCGCCGATACGAGGCTTGCCGCGCATCCGTCGCCGAAGAGGAGGGCGCTGAGGATGACCTCAAGGTCTGAGCTTTCCTGAAGGTGGAGCGTGCAGAGCTCCAGATTGACCACCAGAACCTTGGCGGTCGGCTCTGACCGGACGATGTGATGGGCAACCTTCAAAGCGTTGATAGCGGCGGCGCAGCCCATGAACCCGACCATGGTACGCTCGATGGAGGGATTGAGCCCCAACCGCTCCATGATCTGCTGATCGAGTCCCGGGGCTGTAAAGCCGGTGCAGGAGGCGACCACCAGATGGGTAATGGATGCGAGGTCCTCATTCAGGTCGAGAGCCTCGATAGCCTGCTGGGCAAGATCGACGGCATGGGTTTCGAAGCGCTGCATGCGGGCGCCCGTCCCGGCAAACTGCCCCGGTTGGAAAAAGCCTTCCCGGTCAGCCGCTGTCTCAAGGTTCTCGCTCGGAGTGAGGGTCGAGTAGCGGTGCTCGATCCCCGACCGCTGGACCATCCGCCTGAAGATCAGCTTGTCCATTCGCTCGGGGAGAAACTGGTCGACGAAGTCGATGAAGGTCTGATGGACATCGTGCTGCGGCACGGACGTCCCGATCCGGTTGATATACGCGCCTGCCAAGGAAACCATCCTGTCAACCTTGGCCCTGACCCGAATGTCGGGCATTCAGAGCCCTAGAAGACGGAGATAGGGCAGCCTCAAGGATGAGGAAACGAAGGCTGGCGTAGAAGTCGCACCTCGGCAGGCTTCACCGGGATATCGGGGCGGTCGCCGTTTCGGACTGAGCAGACTCGGCAGGGGCCTTGCCTTGAGGATGCCCCCGCTTAAGGGTCTGCTCCCGCGCGAAGATGAACAGGCCGGCGGCAACGACGATGAAGATGCCGACCAATGCCAATGCGTCGGGCCATTCGTCGAAGAACAGCGCACCGATGGCCAATGCCCAGAGAATCTGGCTGTATTGAGCCGCTCCGAGTCGGTCAGCCGGGGCGTACATGGTCGCGATGATGAACACCGCCTGCGCGACGAAGGCGGTTGCCGCGAAGGCGAGCAGCAGCACCCATTGATGCATCGTCGGCCAGGCAAAGCCCGGGATCATCAGGATTCCCGCGATAACGGTCGTCGCCAGGAAGACGGTTCCGATCAAGGTGAAGCGCTTTTCCGTGTGGCCGATCATCCGGCCCGTGATGACACCGCCTGCCGCACACAAGGCGGCGGCGAGAGCGGCCAGGTGGCCCGGCAGAAATTCCTTGAAGCCGGGGCGCACGATGATCAGCACGCCGATGAAGGCCGCGCAGACGGCCAAGCCACGACGCCATCGGACATGCTCCTTCAGCACGAAGATGGAGAGGATCGTGACGAGGCTGGGCATGAGGAACAGAAGAGCGAAGGCCTCGGCGAAGGGCAGGCTCCGGAAGGCCATAACGCTGAGCGGTGTCGTAATGGCGATCAGGAAAACCCGAAGCCCCATGAGCCACGGCCGGTTCCACCGCACGAGATCCACGAGCCTGTCGCCGGGCTTCATGAACACGGGCGAAAGGAGAAAGGGGATGAGATATCCGAAGAAGGTCACCTCGAAGGGATCGAGCCCATGCCCGATCTCCTTGACCACCGCATCGCCCCAGGCGAAGACGGCAAAGGCAAGAAAGGCAAGAAGAATACCTTTGACCATTTCGGACAATCCCGCAGGACGGCGGCGGTGGGAAGCGCAGGGACTGGCCGCTGTAACCGGCGTGCCTGGGCGAGATAGGAGGATAAAGGAATTATCTCGGCATGACGAGGCGCGGACGCTTGCGCTCGACCACCACGACTTTCGGCCCCTCGCTCCGCTCATGCATGGAGATGCGCTCGGACAACTGGACGGGCCGGCGAGCCGGCACTGAGGCCTTCAGGACGACCGGCCGCACCTCGTCTTCCGGCATTCCCATGAGTTGCGAGGCGATCTCGATCTGGCTTTCGATGTCATCTGTCAGCCCCTGCGCCGCGACGATCGCCTCCTCGAGGACAGGAGGCTCGACCCGGGTCACGCGTCGGCTTCGGGTATCGGACGATTTCTTCTTGGCTAGCATTGGGCTTCTCCTGGGCAGACCCCTTAACCCATTGAACTTCCGATTGCGTAATGCGCGATTGAGACGGCAGGGCTGCATTCAGCGCAAGCGAGGCCGAAACCCTGTCGATGCTGTTGAACGCTACCCGGGGAAACTTGATCCATGGCGCGCCGCGAAAATGCCGAAAGCGGCAAGTTTCTGCCGGGTCCGCAAAGATAAACCAGGATCGACATTATCCTTTGTGAATAAGGTCATCTGTTGTCGTTTCGAAAGAACCAGGACTCAACCTGGTGGCCCGCGTCGACCATTGGGGGTTCCGAGCGCCGATTCCCCCATGTAAATGGGGAATCGAGTTTTGAGCGGCATATCCGGGCGCCTCGCCCAAGCCCTGAACGAAAGGCATCCCCGTGTTTACAGCCAAGATTCTTCTCCTCGGATCGGGTGAACTCGGCAAGGAGTTCGTGATCTCGACCAAGCGATACGGCTGCTATGTGGTGGCCTGCGACAGCTATGCGAACGCCCCCGCCATGCAGGTGGCGGACGAGGCCGAGATCTTTCCCATGCTCGATGCGGATGCCCTCAGGAAGGCTATCGAGAAGCACCGGCCCGATTTCATCGTTCCCGAGATCGAGGCGATCCGCACGGAAGTGCTGCAGGAATTCGAGGACAAGGGATTTACGGTCGTTCCCTCCGCCCGGGCCGCGTCGCTGACCATGAACCGGGACCGGATCCGGGAGCTTGCCGCAACCGAACTCGGCCTGCGCACGTCCAAGTACCGCTATGCGGAAAGCCTGGAGGAGGTGAGGGAAAGTGCCGAGCACACGGGTCTGCCCTGCGTGATCAAGCCGGTCATGTCCTCATCCGGCAAGGGGCAGAGCACGGTGCGTACGGCCGACCAGCTGGAGCAGGCCTGGAACGATGCCGTGGCGAACATGCGCGGGGACCGGAAGAAAGTGATCGTCGAGGAGTTCATCGCCTTCGAGTACGAGATCACCCTGTTGACGATCCGCTCCCGCGAGGGCGTGTCCTTTTGCGAGCCCATCGGTCACCAGCAGGAACGGGGCGATTACCAGGAATCCTGGCAGCCGACACCCATGACCGAGAAGCTGCTCGACGACGCCAAGGAGATGGCCCGGAAGGTCGTCGACGATCTGGGCGGCTACGGGATCTTCGGGGTCGAGTTCTTCGTGACCCGTGACGAGGTGATTTTCTCCGAACTCTCGCCGCGCCCGCATGACACGGGTCTTGTGACACTCCTGTCCCAGAATCTATCAGAGTTCGATCTCCATGCCCGCGCCGTCCTTGGCTTGCCGATCCCTCAGGTCCGGCTGCATGGTCCCACCGCCTCCGCCGTAATCCTTGCCGACCGGGAGGCCGAGCGGTTCACGATCACGGGTTTGCGGGAGGCTCTCGCTTTGGGCTCGGCGGATTGGGACGTGGAAGCCCGCATCTTCGGGAAGCCCACGACCCGCAAGCACCGCCGCATGGGTGTCGCACTGGCCTCCGGCGGCACAGTGGAGGAGGCACGCGAGCGGGCGCGGCAGGCGGCTGCGCGGGTGCAGATCAAGTATGAAGGTTGAGCCGGGCTCGATCCGCCTTCCATTGCGCTGACACTGCAGTCTTTCGTGTCGGATCGGTCACAGTTAAAGGGCAAATGGCATGGCCCCATGGACTTGGCCGAGAGCCGCCTAAATGCGGGCAAGCTCTGTCAAGTATCAACGAGAGGGCTGGCGGCTACCCAGCATAGTGATTGAAGACGATCAATTTCGAAGCACTGTTAAGCGCGTCTCCTAACCCCTACGTCCTGCTGGACCTCTCGTTCACCATTGTCGGGATGAACGACGCCTATCTCCAGGTCACCATGCGCAGGCGGGAGGACCTGCTCGGACGCAACCTGTTCGAGGCATTTCCGAGCGATCCGGATTCCACGAGCTATCGGCAGTTGCGAGGCTCCCTTGAGAAGGTCATCCGTGAGAAGTTTGCGGATCACCTGCCTCTGATCGAATACGCCATTCCGCTGCCGAATGGTCAGGGATTCGAGGAGCGCTACTGGAGCGCAACGCATACACCGCTCTTCAACCATGCCAGCGAGATGACCTTCGTTCTCCAGCACACGGTGGATGTCACGGAACTTCATCGGCTTCGGAATCTGGCGAAGAGCACGGTCCTGTCGTCTGGACCGTCGGCCCTGATCGAGACGGATATATTCCGCCGGGCGCAGGCCGTTCAGCAGGCCAATCAGGCGCTGAGTGAGGAACGGCAGAACCTGCGGGGATTGTTCCAGCAGGCTCCCGGATTCATGGCGGCCCTGAGTGGGCCGGAGCACGTCTTCACCATGGCCAATACGGCCTATCTCCAGCTGATCGGTCGTGAGAACATCGTCGGGAAACCCGTGCGTGAGGCGTTGCCCGAGGTGGTCGGGCAGGGATTCATCGATCTGCTCGATCGCGTTTATCGCAGCGGCCAGCCTTTCGTGGGCCGAAGCATGCGTATTTTCCTGGAACAGAACCCCGGAGATGGTCAGGAGGAGCGCTTTCTCGACTTCGTCTATCAGCCGATCTGGGCGACGCAGCCGGACGGCTATCACGACTACTACAATCAGCGCTGGTACGAATTTACAGGCGTCCCGGAGGGCTCGACCGACGGCGATGCCTGGAACGGCATGTTCCATCCGGACGACCAGGAACGGGCCTGGAGCGTCTGGCGCCATTGCCTCGCAACGGGCGAGCCGTACCACATCGAATATCGGCTGCGGCACCGCTCCGGCGAGTACCGATGGGTGCTCGGGCGGGCGCAGCCGGTTCGTGACGAGGAGGGACGGATCAAGCGCTGGTTCGGAACCTGTACCGACATCCACGATTTCAAACAGGCTCAGGATGCGCTTCGGGAAAGCCGGGAGCGTGCACTGCGCACTGAGGAGGAGACCCGCCGGCTCGCTTCGATCCTGGCGGAGCGGGTGGCGGAACTCGATGCGGCGAATGAGGAGATCCAACGCTTCGCCAATATCGTGAGCCATGATCTGCGGGCGCCGCTCGTCAACGTCATGGATTTCACGAGCGAACTGGAAGGGGCTCAGGACGAGATTCAGCGGTTCTACCGGGCTGTTCAGCAAGCCAATCCCAGCCTCATCTCGCCGGAAACGCGCGCGGCTATCGAGGCCGATCTGCCGGAGGCCATCGGGTTCATCCGGTCCTCGACGGTCAAGATGGACAAGCTGATCGGGGCGATCCTGAAACTGTCCCGTGAGGGCAGGCGGGTTTTGGCTTCGGAGCCCATCAATATGGTCCAACTGCTGGAGGCCCAGCGCCACAGCGTCGCACATCAGTTGCACGAACGGGGCGCGGAGCTGCTGATCGAGTCCGTTCCCGATCTCACAAGCGACCGCCTCGCCGTCGAGCAGATCTTCGGAAATCTCATCGACAATTCCGTGAAATACCTTCACGCGTCACGTGTCGGCCGGATTGTGGTCCGAGGACGCGACCTCGGGGCTAATCTCCTTTATGAAGTCGAGGATAACGGACGAGGCATCGACTCGAAGGATTTCGAGAGGATCTTCGACCTGTTCCGGCGCTCCGGGGTCCAGGACCAGCAGGGTGAGGGGATCGGACTTGCACATGTGCGCGCGCTCGTGCGAAGGCTCGGCGGGACAATCTCCGTATCATCCCGACTGGGAGAGGGCTCGACCTTCACCGTCATACTGCCAAGATATATCAGTCTGAGTTCGGAAGCTGCCTGATGCCTCAGCAACAGCCTGTCACCATCATCATGGTCGAGGACGATGAGGGACATGCCCGCCTGATCGAGAAGAACATCTGTCGGGCGGGCGTCTGCAACGAGCTTCGTACCTTCGCCAGTGAGACGGCTGCCCTGGAGCACCTGTTCAGCGACGAGGTGCGAAATGCCGGCCCCTTCCTGGTTCTGCTCGATCTCAACCTGCCGGACATGAACGGGGTCGACATTCTCGCCAGGTTGAAAGGTGACGAGAAGCTGAAGCGTGCGCCGGTGGTGGTGCTCACGACCACGGACGATCAGCGCGAAGTGCAACGCTGCTACGACCTTGGCGCCAATGTCTATATCACCAAGCCGGTGGAGTATGAGTCTTTCTCCCAGGCCATCCGTCAGCTTGGTCTCTTCCTTTCAGTCATTCAGCTTCCCGAAACCCTATGAGTGAGGCCGTCGTCGAAACCCCACCGATCCGGCTTCTTTATATCGATGACGATTATGGCCTGGGCCGCCTTGTCGAACGTACCCTCTCGCGCCATGGATTCCAGGTCAGGCATGCCCTCAGCGGGGATGAGGGTCTGAACCAGCTTGCTGCCGAGCGCTTCGACGTGATCGCACTCGATCACTTCATGCCTGTGGCAAGGAAGGCCTCGAGGTTCTCACCGAAATTCGGACGCTGTCGAATCCTCCCCCTGTCGTTTACGTGACCGGAGCCGACGAGGGGAGGATCGCGGTCGCCGCCCTCAAGGCGGGGGCGGCCGATTACGTTATCAAGGATGTCGGCGGGGTTTTCCTCGATCTCCTCCGGACGGCTGCCGAACAGGCGCTCCCGGCCGAGAGACTGCGCCAGGAGAAAGAGGCTGCTGAAAGGGAAATGCATGAGGCGCGGGAGCGGGCAGAGATGCTGCTCCGGGAGGTCAACCATCGCGTCGCCAACAGTTTGCAACTGGTTGCGTCCCTCGTTGCTATGCAGCAGCGGGCACTCGGTAGCGATACTGTCGCGAGAGACACCCTGACGGAGACGGAAAGCCGCATCACGGCCATCTCGCAGATTCACCGGCGCCTTTACACCTCGAACGACGTGCGTTTCGTCGAGATGGATACCTACCTGCAGGGACTTGTCGAGGAACTCGAAGGTGCCATGCGAGCAGCCGGGCGCGAGCACACGATCACCCTGATAGCAGAACCGACCTCCGTGCCGACCGACAAGGCGGTGTCAATCGGCGTGATTGTAACGGAACTTGTGACGAACGCTTTCAAATATGCCTATCCGGCTGGCACGACTGGGGAGATCCGCGTCACCTTGTCTTCTGCAGACGGGCATGCGGTGCTTGTTATCGAAGATCACGGGATCGGGTGGAAAGGCACTGGTTTGGTACAGGGGAGCGGCCTCGGCACGAAGATCGTGAAAGCGATGGCATCCAACCTGCAATCTGCCGTCGAATTCGATCAGAACCACTCGGGAACCCGGGCCGTCCTGTCCTTCGCGATCTGAATTTTCGCGCTATCTGAGCTTCCGATCTCGTCGAAGGTCCATTTCGGGCCATTGCTCCGAATGCCGCATCCGGCACCGCCTTGATTCAATCGCTCAGATTTTCAGGACTATAAGCTTAACGCGGCTGATCTTTTCTTGAGTTCCCAGCACTTAACCGCGCCCTGATCTCTCCGACAATGATGTTCAGCTCCCGTTGCAGGCGGCTAAGTCGTGAGAGCAGCTCTCCGTCGGGCATACCCGTCGGATTTGGACGGGGCTCCCCGTTAGGGGCAGGTTGCGTCATGCTGCGTAACTCTTCCAATGTCGTTGGGCCGATATTGGGCACGGTCAGCCACTGGGCGTCTGAGATGCTGGCGACTTCGCGGATGGTGGGGCACCGTCCTTGAAATTCCGCCAGGATTGCTCCCCGGACGCGTCCGGAGCATTTCTCGATTGGAAATGGATCGTCCAAACCCATCTCACGCCCTCGCACACCAACCAGTGAGATACTTTCAATCAACGCCCGCCGCCTTGGAACTTAGCTTTGTAGGACACTCAATGCGTACCGATTATACGAATAAAAGAGCAGACGACCTTAAGGAGATGAAGGCATGCGTTAGGAGTAGCCTAATTGATCTTGGCTAAAGCTTTGAGGTTTTTGTCCTTATGCAGGAGCTCTAAGGGTTGAGCTGGGCCGCTCGCAGAGTGCCGAAGCGCCGTTGGCCGCAAGATCGAGGTTTACCGTCATCTGACCTTGGGTCAGGAGTCCTCAAGTCGATTCTTTAAGATTATTCCGATACATGGTCATTATTAGCCGGCAACCTTATTGCGGTTGAGCCAATTGGTGGGTAAGCAAGAGGATTGTGCCGCCTTTCTCGAATCCAGAGGACTGAATGTCTGCAACCTCCGTCTTGATCCACCTTTTCGGTGAGATTGCCCTGCTTCTCTGGGGCATCAACATGGTCAATAGCGGGGTTCAACGCGCGTTCGGCAGCGATCTGCGCTGGGTGCTCGGGATGGCGCTGAGGACACGCCTACAGGCCTTCCTTGCCGGGGTCGGAGTAACGACCGTCCTGCAAAGCAGCACGGCGACGGCATTGATGGTGGCATCCTTCACGGCGGGCGGGGCAGTCGACATCGTACCGGCCCTGGCCGTGATGCTTGGGGCGAATGTAGGCACGACGCTCATCGTGCAGGTGCTCTCCTTCGACGTGTCGCTGATTTTTCCGGCTCTGATCTTCGGCGGATTCGTGGCCTACCGCCGCGGAAAATCAAGCCGGATCAAGGATCTCGGGCGAGTCACCATCGGCCTCGGGCTGATGTTGCTGTCGCTGCATCTCCTGACTGAGACGATAAGGCCGATCGAATCGTCGAAGGTGATCAAGGACCTCCTGGCGGTCATCGCTCCGGATCCGCTCATCCTGGTGCTTCTGTCCGCAATCTTTGCATGGCTTGCCCATTCCAGCGTGGCCGCCTTGCTGTTCATCATGTCGCTTGCGGGCGCAGGCGTCATCGATGCCCACTCGGCGCTGGTGATGGTGCTGGGCGCCAATCTCGGCAGCTCTCTCAATCCCTTGCTGGAGGGCACCGGGGGTGATCCGGTCAAGCTGCGAGTACCGGCCGGCAACTTCGGCATGAGGGTCATCGGTTGCCTCGTGGCGTTGCCGCTGATCGATCCGATCCTGTCGGCAATGTCGATGTTCGATCCGCATCCGGCACGTCTGGCGGCTAATTTCCACACGCTGTTCAACGTCGTCGTCGCTGCGATCTTCATCCTGCCGCTGCCTTGGATCGCGCAGCTGCTGCTCAAGCTCTTTCCGGAGAAGCTCCGCGCCTCCGATCCGGGGACGCCGCAGTATCTCGATAAGGATGCCCTCGATACGCCATCCGTCGCGCTCTCCAACGCAGCCCGCGAGGTCCTGCGCATGGTGGACACGGTGGAATCCATGTTGCGGAGTTCCCAGGATCTCTTCCACGAGGACGATATAAGCCGGGTCGACCATGTGAGCCGCACGGACGATGTGCTCGACCGCCTCTTCAGTGCAATTCGCCGCTATCTGAGCTCGATCAACCATGAGGCGTTGAGCGAGGCGGAGGCGAAGCGCCTCTCGGATATCCTCGCCTTTGCGATCAACCTGGAACATGTGGGTGACATCATCGACAAGAACCTGATGGAGCTGGCCGCCAAGCGCATCAAGAACCATCTGCGCCTGCCGAAGGACAACCTGGAGGACATCACCAGCATGCACGCGAAGCTCCTGGAGCATCTGCAGCTTGCGGCATCCGTGCTCATGTTCCAGGACCTCGGCTCTGCCCGCAGGCTCGTTTCCGAGAAGGAGCGCTTCCGCGATCTCGAGCGAGCGGTCGCCCAAAAGCATCTCGAACAGCTTCGGTCTGGCAGGACGGCAGGCGATACGAGCGCGATTCAGCTCGACATCGTGCGCGATCTGAAGCGAATCGAGGCCCATATCGCCTCGACCGGACATTCGCTTCTCGAGCAGAGCGGCGAACTCAAGCCCAGCCGCCTGACGTCCTGACGCCGGGCTACTTCTCGTCCTTGAGGGCCCGCCAATCCATGTAGCGGATCGGTTCAGGGAGACCGATATCGCGCCTTTCATGATCGGAGAGGCCGCTCAAATCGGAGATGATCGGCCTTTTCCTCGGAAGAATCGGTCGGAACCAGAGCTTCACATGCAGCCAAGCGCTCTCGACGCCGCGGAGGCGGCGGGCATCTTCATATCTCATGACAAGCCTACCGTGGTTGTTTGCCAGGGCTTCAATGCCCTCGGTGATGGATTGAAGATGCGCCCGACGGAGGAGCTTGACAAAGCAAATGCCAATGGGCTGGCATAAGGCAGCCTTATGGATCCCCATGCCTAAACTGCCGTCAAAACTTCCCCCGATGAGTGCCGTCAGAGTCTTCGAGGCGGCGGCTCGCCATCAGAGCTTTACCCGCGCTGCCGAGGAGCTCGGCATGACGCAGGCCGCCGTGAGCTATCAGATCAAGATCCTGGAGGATCGGGTCGGAGCGCCGCTGTTCATCCGCTTGCCCCGTCAGGTAACGCTGACGGCGAAAGGGCGGCAACTCGCTCCGGCCGTGACGGAGGCCTTCGAGGCATTGCGGAATGCATTCGCAGGCGTTGAGGAGATGGTCCAGACGGTTTTGTCGATCACCACACTCTCGACCTTCGCATCCAACTGGCTCGTTCCACGCCTGGGACGCTTCCGGCAATTGCATCCCAATATCGCGGTTCAGGTTTCAGTCTCGACCGAGGTCGTCGAGTTTGCGCAGAGCGAGTTCGATATCGGGATCAGGAGCGGCACGGGGGA
>KI912007.1:33400-81575 GCA_000517005.1 Microvirga lupini | reverse complement strand
TTTTCCCAACCAGTTCATACCCGTTTGCAGCCCGGAGCTGCTCAAAGGTGTCGAATTGCGGGAGCCCGTTGACATTCTCAAACTTCCGCTCATCTCGCCGAGCGATCCGTGGTGGCAGGACTGGTTCGCTGCGGCAGGAGTGAAGAACGTCGATCTCTCTCGGCTTCCGGACAATTCGCTCGGGGTGCAGCAGTTCGAAGGCATGGCGGCAATTGCCGGTCAGGGTGTGGCGCTCATCAATCCGTTCTTCTTCCCTGACGATCTGGCGTCCGGACGGCTCGTGAAGCCTTTCGATCTGCTGGCCACCGCTGATCGGAGCTATTGGCTGGTCTATCCAAAGGCCCGCAGGCGCTCCGCCAAGATCGAGGCTTTCCGGGATTGGGTGTTGAGCGAGGTGGCAGGCGACAGCGAGAGAGCTGCGCCCATGACCCAAATGAAAACCGGGGCCTGAAGCCCCGGCTTTGACGGATCCTTACTCGGCGGCTTGGGCCTCGGGGGGCTTGGTCTTCAGATGCACGAGCATGTCGATGAGCGCCCGGTCGTGGAGGACGACCATTCGTTCCTTGTTGTGAAGCCAGCTGACGGCATCCTCGATGGTCTCGGCATCGACGAGTTTGGCTTCTGCGAGAGCCCGTTCCATCTCGATGACGCCGCGTTTGCGGGGCAGGGCGGGCGGAAGCATCTCGATATGGCGCTCCCTCAGATTCGCATCCGCATAGATGGCCCGGATGCTGTCGGCATCGTCGAAGCCGAAGGTGGCATTGCGGGCCTGCAGCTCATTGGCGCGGCTCGCGATCGCCGGCGGCCGATACTCCTCGGGGGTCCGCAGAAGCCCGAGCCTCTTGAGTGCAAGGCCGGCGCCGAGCTGACCGCTGAGCCAGGACAGGGGAATGGCAAGCAGCAGGCCGATGATCGTGGGCGACATCCACAGGAACAGGGATGTGGCGATCATGAAAGCAGAGATGCCGGCCAGTGCGCCAAGAACCGTATGGGCCCGGTGGCGACGAACGATGTCCTTGAAAGGAATGGAGCCGTCGTCGCGACGCTGCGGCTGCCAGCCCGTGTCGCGTCCGAGCAGGATCTGGAAGACCGACCCAGATTGGATGAGCATCAGGATCGGCGCTAGGAGCGCAGACAGGATGATCTCGATCGTGGATGAGATAATCAGCCGGATGCCGCCTCCCGAGGCGCGCCGGTCCTCGCCGCGAATGAGCATCAGCAGAAGACCGAAGACCTTCGGTGCCAGCAGGATACCCATGGTCAGTGCGAAGAGCGCCAAGGCTCGCTCGGGGTCGAACCGGGGCCAGATCGGATAGAGCCGGAAGTCGCGGGCGAAATATTCCGGCCGGATGTAGGTCGTCTGCAGGACGAGGGCGATACCGACGATCAACTGGAACAGCCAGAACGGCGAGGCCAGATAGGACATGATGCCGGTGGCGAAATGCTGCCGGGTCGGCAGCTTCAGGCCCTTGGCTCCGATGACCCGCATGTGCTGGAGATTGCCCTGGCACCAGCGCCTGTCACGGGCAGACAGATCGATGAGGGAGGGTGGACTCTCCTCGTAGGACCCCTGCAGATCGGCCAGCATGTAGACCGACCAGCCGGCACGCCGCAGCAGCGCCGCCTCGACGAAGTCGTGGCTCAGGATATGGCCGCCGAAAGGAGGCTTGCCGTTCAGGTCCGGCAATCCGCCATGCGCCGCGAAGGCCCGAGTGCGGATGATCGCATTGTGGCCCCAGTAGTTGCCGTCGCGGCCCATCCAGACCGCCAATCCCATGGCAATGACCGGACCGGTGACCCGGGCGGCAAATTGCTGAAGACGGGCAAAGAGCGTGTTGCGGTTGATGATGAGGGGCAGCGACTGGATGATGCCGGCATCGGGATCCGCTTCCATGGCTGCCGCCAGACGCACGATGCACTCGCCGGTCATGAGGCTGTCGGCATCGAGTACCAGCATATGCTCGTAATGGCCGCCCCAGCGGGACACGAAATCGGCGATGTTGCCGGCCTTGCGATGGTGGTTCTTCTGCCGATGGCGGTAGTAGAACCGCGCTCCGGGGCCCACGCGCTCCCTCAGGGCAAGGAAGGCGCGCTCCTCGGCGATCCATGCATCCGGGTTCGTGGTGTCGGAGAGAATGAAATAGTCAAAATGATCGCCAAGGCCCGTCGCCTGAACCGATTCATAGATCGCTTCCAAGGCGGCAAAGGTTCGATCCGTCTGCTCGTTGTAGACGGGCATGACGATGGCGGTGCGCTGCTGCAGGGAGGACGGCAGAGGTCCCCGATGTCCCGGGCGCCGCAGCAGGGCGAAGAAGCCTAAGAGAGCGCTGGTGAACGCGATCGCGATCCAGGAGAAGTTCACCGTGAAGAGAGCAACGAGCACCCACTGGAGCGCGGTCGTACGGCTCACCGACACGACCTGATACATCTCGTAGGTGCCGTAGGCCGTCAGCAGCAATCCGCCTCCGAAGACGAAGAGGCGGGCGAGCCAAGTCCCCAGCTTGGGATGCTCCCGAAGCGACTTGCGCTCCTCCGATTCAGACCAGCGACGAAGCGACTGGGTCGGCATGTCGAGGTGCTTTTCGGGGGGCATAGCGGATGCGGGCCGCTCCAGGGCGGCTACATTCGGGTTTGAGTCGGGACTTACGGTGTCCAACGATAAAGCCATGTCTCGCTAATCGGTTTCCCGCCTGCTTCAAGGATCAGGCGCATCTCACACGCGTTTTCGTTGCCCGGGTCAAGCTCGAACGCAACACGTACTGTCTTTCGTTCCGGATATGGCAAAAGTTTGAGGTTCTGGAATGTCCCAGGGCCAACGGTTAGAACCGATTTAAGGTCCGCCGGCAAATTGTCACCCAGTGCATCTCCGGAAAAGTCCACTGTGAAGCGCCGCCTGCGGCCCCCGCTGCCACGGCCTGAGCGCGTGGCCGTCACGGTCGCAAGCGGGGGACGCTCGGGCGAGTTCCATCCCCAATATTGCCGATACGCAACGGCGACCTCGGATCCGGCCGCCATCGGCGCTTTCGGACGCCAGTAGGTGAGAATGTTGTCGTTGATCTCGGCGTCGGTCGGGATCTCGAGCAGTTGAACGCTGCCTTGGCCCCAGTCGCCCAGCGGCTCGATCCAGAGGCTCGGGCGGCGTTCGAAGCGCTGGTCGTCGTCCTGGAACGCTTCATAGGAACGTTCCCGCTGCAGCAGGCCGAATCCACGTGGAGAGCTGTCGACGAAGGCCGAAATCTGGAGCGTTTCGGGATTATGCAGAGGACGCCACAGCCACTCGCCCGAGCCGTTCAGCATCTGAAGCCCGGAGGATTCGTAGACCGCCGACCTGATATCGTCCGTGTTCAGGAGATCGTTCGGCCCATACAGGTAAGTCGACGCAATGCCCCCCAGGCCCACATGCTCCATGTTGACGCGTGGGAAGAGGGTCATCTCCACGTCGACGATGGTCATGTCGCCCGGACGGAATGTCATGCGCACCGCACCGGACGTCGATTCCGAATCGAGCACGCCATGGACGGTGATGGCGTTGCTGCCCACGGAAGGCCGCTCGAGCCAGAAAGCGCGGAAGACCGGAAATTCCTCGCCACGCGCTTCAGCCGGCCGCAAGGTCAACGCTCTCGCGATTGCGCCATAGGTCTGACCGCGTGCGATCGCGCGGAAGAAGGTGCCGCCTTGAACAAAGGCGAAATCGAACGGCTTGCCGTCTCCGAGTTGGGCAATCAGCTTGAAGCCGGAAAAGCCGATATTCGGTATATTGTTCGGCAGGGTGATGCGGCCGTAATCGAATTGAGAAGGACTGAAGCCGATCCGGCGGATCGCACCATCCTCCACGACGAACAGATCGACCGCATCCCTGAAGACGAATCCACGATGGAGCGGCTCCACGGAGATGCCGCGGGCTTCCGTGCTCCAGATGGCTGGTTGGTTATACCGGATCGCGGAGTATTGCTCCTGATTCAGGTTGGCGAAGACGTCCGGCAGGTCGTTGGGGGCTGCTGCATACGGCTTCTTGGAGAGCTGTCGTGCAATATCGACCACGACCGCCGGATCGAACCGCTGATTCTCGCCCATCCTTGCCGAAATCGTCGCTTGGGGTGTTTGGGAACGGACGGCTGGCGCGTATGCAAGCCCGGCGACGGAGACGCCGATATAGGCCAGCATGTCGCGCCGGCGGGGATAGAAGGGGGACGGACCCCTTGGCGGAACCGGCACAGCGATACTCTTGTGTGAACGAGGGCTCTTCAGCCAGACAGTTGGAATGCCCTATACATATCGTCAATCGTGAGCATGAAGTAAACGAGGCCGATGGCGGAAACCGCCTTGTCGCTCATGAAAAGATTGCCGAAACACCTCTTCTGATTTAGCTCGACGGCAAAGTGCCACCGGATTGAAACTGTATGACCTCGATCGACTCCTTCAAGACGCTCTCTTCCCGAAGCTGCCTCGCCATCGTGCTGGCAGCCGGTGAGGGCACTCGGATGAAATCCGGGAAGCCCAAGGTCCTGCATCAGGTCGCCAACCGCTCCATGGTCGGACATGTGCTCGCTACCCTCACGAAAGCCGGCGCCACGAGCGTTGCGGCCGTCATCGGGCCGGATCGCGGGGACGTGGCCAAAGAGGTGCAGAAGAATTTCCCCGAAGCGCGGATCTTCGTTCAGCGAGAGCGGCTCGGTACCGCCCATGCGGTCCTAAGCGCCCGGGAAGCCCTGGTTCAGGGGGCGGACGATGTCATCATCGCCTTTGGCGATACACCGCTTGTCCTGGCTGAGACCTTCGCCGAGCTGCGGGCGCCGCTGGCCCAGGGAGCCGGCGTGGTCGCCATGGGCTTCGAGGCGAAGGATCCCACGGGCTATGGCCGTTTCATCACGTCAGGCGACGAGCTTCTGGCCATCCGCGAGCACAAGGACGCCAGCGAGACCGAGCGGGAGATCACCCTCTGCAACGGCGGCCTGATGGCCATTCGCGGCGATCTGGCGCTGACTCTGCTCGACCGGGTCAAGAACGACAATGCCAAGGGTGAGTACTATCTGACGGATATCGTCGAGATTGCCCGTGACCTCGGGCATCGGACGGCCATCGCCATTGTGCCTGAAGAGGAGGTGCACGGCGTCAATGACCGGGCTCAGCTCGCGGCAGCCGAGCGCATGATCCAGGATCGCCTGCGCCAGGAGGCCATGGAATCGGGTGTGACCCTCGTCGCCCCCGAGACGGTCTTCTTTAGCCATGACACCCGGCTCGGCCAGGATGTGGTGGTGGAGCCTCATGTGGTCTTCGGACCCGGCGTCGTCGTCGAGGAGGGGGCTGTCATCCACAGCTTCAGCCACCTTGAGGGTACCCGGATCGCGTCCGGAGCGGGCGTCGGACCCTTCGCGCGCCTGCGTCCCGGCGCTTCGATCGGCCCGAAGGCCAAGGTTGGAAACTTCGTCGAGATCAAGAACACGGAACTCGGAGCCGGCGCCAAGGTGAGCCACCTGACCTATCTGGGCGACGCCACCGTCGGGGCGGAGGCGAATATCGGCGCAGGCACGATCACCTGCAATTACGACGGTTTCGGAAAATACCGGACGGAGATCGGCGAGGGGGCCTTCATCGGCTCGAATTCCTCGCTCGTGGCTCCCATCACCATCGGCAAAGGCGCCTTCGTCGGTTCCGGCTCGGTTATTACGGAGAATATCCCCGATGATGCCTTGGGTCTCGGCCGTGGACGTCAGATTGTGAAGGAGGGCTGGGCCGTCGAATTCCGGGAGAAGGCCCGGGCCGCCAAGAGAAAATAAGCGCCCTTGTCACAATAGGTTACGCAAGTTGATTCCGTTGTGAGGCCGAGCCTCTGTAAGAGGGCAGGAAGCGTAGCGGTCATCGGATTGCATAAGGAAGTTTCAGAGAATGTGCGGAATCGTCGGAATCGTCGGAAAGACTCCTGTCGCGCCCCAGATCGTTGAAGCCCTCAAGCGGCTGGAGTACCGGGGCTACGATTCCGCGGGCGTCGCGACCCTGGAAGAGGGTCGGCTCGACCGTCGGCGGGCCGAGGGCAAGCTGCGCAATCTGGAGACGAAGCTGTCGCAGGCCCCCCTGTCCGGCGTCATCGGCATCGGCCATACCCGCTGGGCGACCCATGGCAAGCCCAACGAGACCAACGCGCATCCGCATGCGACCGACAAGCTGGCGGTCGTTCACAACGGCATCATCGAGAACTTCCGTGAGCTGAAGACCGGGCTCGAGGCGAAGGGCGTCCGGTTCGAGACCGAGACGGATACCGAGGTGGTGGCGCAACTCGTGACCTACGAGATCCGCCAGGGCCGTCTGCCCATCGAAGCGGTCGCCGTGACCCTGCCGCGCCTGCGCGGTGCTTTCGCCCTCGGTTTCCTGTTCTCGGGAGAAGAGGATCTCCTGATCGGCGCCCGTCACGGCGCACCTCTCGCCATCGGCTATGGCGAAGGCGAGATGTATCTCGGCTCCGACGCACTGGCGCTGGCGCCCTTCACCGACGAGGTGGCCTATCTGGACGATGGCGACTGGGCGATCCTGACCCGCAGGGGTGCGGATATCCGGGACGAGAGCAGCAAGCCGGTGCAGCGGGTTCGTCACAAGATCCCGGTCGGGTCCTTCCTGGCCGACAAGGGCAATTACCGCCACTTCATGGCCAAGGAGATCCACGAACAGGCGGAAGTCGTGGGCCGTACGCTCGCCCATTACGTGAACTTCACATCTGAACGAGTTGAACTTCCTATCGAATTGCCGTTCGACTTCAGGGATCTGAAGCGCATCTCCATTTCGGCCTGCGGCACCGCCTATCTCGCTGGGCTGATTTCGAAATACTGGTTCGAGCGGCTCGCCCGCATCCCGGTCGAAATCGATGTGGCCTCCGAATTCCGTTATCGGGAGGCGCCTTTGGAGCCCGGCGGCCTGGCGCTCTTCGTGTCCCAATCGGGTGAGACGGCGGACACCCTTGCGTCTCTGCGTTACGCCACCGCCGAGAAGCAGCATACCCTCTCCGTGGTGAACGTGCCGACCTCCACCATGGCCCGGGAAAGCAACGTCATCGCACAGACGCTCGCCGGCGTGGAGGTGGGCGTCGCCTCGACCAAGGCGTTCACCTGCCAGCTCACGGTGCTCCTGTCGCTCGCCATTGCGGCCGGCCGCGCCCGGGGCACGCTCAGCGCCGAGGAGGAGAAGGAGCTGGTGAACGCACTCATCGCCGTTCCCGGTCAGATGACCGAGGCGATGAAGCGGGAGCACCAGATCGAGATCCTGGCCCGCGACCTCTCCAAGGCGAAGGACGTGCTCTATCTCGGCCGCGGCACGTCCTACCCGCTTGCCATGGAAGGAGCCCTGAAGCTCAAGGAAATCTCCTACATCCATGCGGAAGGCTATGCGGCGGGCGAGCTCAAGCACGGCCCCATCGCGCTCATCGACGAGACGATGCCCGTCATCGTGATCGCGCCACACGACAGCATCTTCGAGAAGACCGTGTCCAACATGCAGGAAGTGGCAGCCCGCGGCGGCCGCATCATCCTCATCACGGACGAGCGCGGCGCTCTTGAGGCAGGGCTCGACACGATGGCGACTATCGTGATGCCCTCCGTGCACCCGATCGTGGCCCCGATCCTCAACGCCGTTCCGATCCAGCTGCTCGCCTATCACACGGCCGTTTTCATGGGTAAGGACGTGGACCAGCCGCGCAATCTCGCGAAGTCCGTGACGGTGGAGTGAGCGCTTCCCGCTTTCCTATCCGGCTTGCCCGGCCGGATGACTTGAGCAAGCTCGGTGCGGTTGAGCGCTCGGCGGCATCTGTCTTCCGAAGCGTCGGCCTGGCGTGGCTGGCCGATGGCGGCACGATGGATCCCGCCGTCCTGGCGGCCTTGTGCCGGGACGGGACGCTCTGGGTGGCAGTCGACGAACAGGATAAGCCGGTCGGGTTTCTGGCCGCGCACGAGCTGGATGGGCACCTCTACATCGCCGAGTTGTCGGTTGCGGGCTCGCATCAGCGGCAGGGCATTGGTGCCCGATTGGTAGGAGCTGCCATTGAGCATGGCAGACGCCTGGGAGCTGATGCCATTACGCTGATCACCTATCGCGACCTGTCGTGGAATGGGCCGTTTTACGCCCGGTTGGGCTTCGCGGAGATCGATCCAGATAAGGCCGGACCAGCGCATCGCGACAAGCTGCGCGAGGAGGCGGAGGCCGGGCATGACCCGGCACGGCGCTGCATCATGGCGATGCGCCTCGATCAGCCGGCCCGCAGCAGCCGGATCGCGGAATCCCGCTCGAACAGATAGAGCAGCACCCGCAGAGCCTGCCCCCGTTCGCTGACGAGATCGGGATCGCGGTCCACGATCAGGCGGGCGTCGTCCCGGGCAGCCCCGAGCAGGTCGCCGTCCACCTCCAGGCGGGCAAGCTTGAAGCCGGGCGTGCCGGACTGGCGGGTGCCCAGGACCTCGCCTTCGCCGCGCAGGCGCAGGTCTTCCTCGGCGATGCGGAAACCATCCTCGGTCTGGCGCATCATCTCGAGCCTGGCCTGGGCCACCTGGCTGAGCGGGCCCTTGTAGACCAGGAGGCAGGTCGAGGATTTCGAGCCGCGGCCGATACGTCCGCGCAGCTGATGGAGCTGGGCGAGGCCGAAGCGCTCGGCGTGCTCGATGACCATGATCGTGGCGTTGGGCACGTCGACGCCGACCTCGATCACGGTGGTGGAGACGAGGATCTTGGTCTCGCCGCCGGAGAAGCGCTCCATGGCGGCGTCCTTGTCCTTGCCAGCCATCTTGCCGTGCACGAGGCCGACCCGGTCGCCGAAGAAGCCTTTGAGCATCTCGAAGCGCTCCTCGGCGGCGGCGAGATCGATGGACTCCGACTCGCCCACGAGCGGGCAGACCCAGTAGACCTGATCACCGTTGGCGATGGCGCGCCCGATGCCGTCGACGACTTCGTCGAGCCGGTCGATGGAGATGAGCTTCGTGGCGATGGGCTTGCGGCCTGCCGGCTTCTCGCTCAGCACCGACACGTCCATGTCGCCGAAATAGGTCAGCGCCAGGGTGCGCGGGATAGGCGTTGCCGTCATGACGAGGATGTCGACGGCCTCACCCTTGGAGCCGAGGGCCAGGCGCTGGTGCACGCCGAAGCGATGCTGCTCGTCCACCACCGCCACGCCGAGATCCTGGAACGCGACGCCCTCCTGGAACAGGGCATGGGTTCCGACCGCGATCTGGATGCTGCCGTCGGCGAGACCGGCCAGAATGGTCCTGCGTGCGACGCCTTTCTCGCGTCCCGTGAGCAGGGCGATGGTCAGGCCCGCCTGCTCGGCCATGGGGGCTAGGCGCTCGTAATGTTGGCGGGCAAGGATTTCGGTCGGGGCCATCATGGCGGCCTGACGTCCGGCCTCGATGGCGCTCGCCATGGTGAGCAGGCCCACGACGGTCTTGCCTGATCCCACGTCGCCCTGGAGCAGTCGCAGCATCTTCTTGTCGGACACGAGATCGCGCCGGATGTCCTCGATGGCCTGGGCCTGGGAGGCGGTGAGCCCGAAGGGCAGGACGGCCTTCAGCCGCTCGACCAGATGCCCGTCGCCCGCATTCACCCGGCCCGGCAGCCGCCGCATGCGGCTGCGCACGAGCGCCAGGGCGAGCTGGGAGGCCAGCAACTCGTCATAGGCGAGGCGCCGGCGCGGGGCCGCTTTGGCGAGCGCCTCTTCGGAGAGCTGCGACGCGCTGTCCGGTCTATGGAGGGTAAAGAGCGCCTGCCGGAAATCGGGCAGGGCATTCCGGTCGAGCCAGGCGGGATCCTGCCACTCGGGCAGGCGAGGGACCTTTTCGAGCGCCGCACCGATATAGCGTCCAACCATCCGGGAGGAGAGGCCCTCGGTCAGGCCATAGACGGCCTCGACGGCCGGCAGATTCTCGATGCCGCGGTCGTCGAGGATCCGATCCGGATGGACCATTTGGCGCCTTCCGTCCCACAGCTCGATCTTGCCAGAGACATAGCGGCGCTCGCCCACCGGCAGGATCTTTTCCAGGCGGGCCTTCTGGCCGTTGAAGAAGATCAGCGTCACGTCCCCGGTCTCGTCCTCCACGAGGATCCGGTACGGCGCGCGGCGGCCGGGCGGCGGCGGGCGGTGGGCGACGACGGTCACGGAGAGGGTCACCGGCTCGCCGATGGGGGCATCCGCGACCGAACCCTTCATCTCACGGGAGATGCCACTGGTCGGCACGTGGAACAGCAGATCCATGACGCGCGTGGGCTTGCCCGGCTCGCCCAAGAGGCGGTCCAGCAGGGGGGCGATCTTCGGCCCGACGCCGGGCAGGGTATTGGCCGGGGCGAACAGCGGATCGAGGATGGATGGACGCAATGACATTCAAATGGGTGGCAACGGGGAGGGAGATGGTTATATAGCGGCTAGAGCATCGGACCCAAAAGTGGAAGGCACTTTTGGGATCGACTCTGATGCTCAACCTTTATGCGGCGCATCGTTGAGTGCGGCCCCAGAGGGCCGCGCTAGCGAAAACCGGATCCACTTTTCGCTGACGCGGCCCTCTGGGTCCGCACGATGCGCTACGCCGCTCTGAGGCGACGTTATCTTTCACTGATCGGAGCAATGCCATGAGCGCCATGAGCGGAACGACACGCAGCAGCGCCGGGCTCGACACCCGCCGCAGGCAGATCCTGTACCGTTCCTGGCACCGGGGCATGCGGGAGATGGACCTGATCATGGGCCGCTTCGCGGATGCAGAGATCGGGGATCTCTCCGAGGAGGACCTTGCCGAGTTCGAGCGCCTGATCGAGGTAACTGACCGTGATCTCCTCGGCTGGATCACCGGCGAGATCGAAATTCCCTCGAACTACGACACGCCTTTGTTCCAGCGCCTGAAGGCCTTCCACACCCACACGTCGCCGATTCATAGCTGATGCCAGCTTGTCTCCCCGGCCGGAAAAGACGCTCTCCTTCGTCATCACCGGCCTTGTGCCGGTGATCCCGCTTCGGAAGGGGCTGCGCTCTTCCAGTCGAGATGGCCGGGACAAGCCCGGCCATGACGTGGAAGGTGTCATGGCCGGTTGTGCGAACGTTTCGCCTTGAAATGCATTCAGCGCTCTGACTTCACGCCCCCCACTCTTCATCTCTCCTGCGAGAGGGAGGGATGAAGGGTGTCAACTGGGGTGACAATGAACGTCCCCTCGGACTAAACCACATTCTTCTTTTCTCAATTCCAACGAACCGGGCCCATCAGCCCGCGTTCTTGTTATCTATGATCTGACAGCCCGCCATGAAGCCAGCCCTGACCCGTGCTCTCGATGCCCTGGAAAAAGGCCAAAGCCTGACGCTGTCCAGCGTTCCGGACGGCTTCGACGCGCTGGCCGTCGCCGATCTGGCGCGGGGGCTGTCGGGACAGGTGGAGGGGCCGGCGGTTCTGGTCCATGTGGCCCGCGACGGGCAGCGGCAGCAGAACTTCGCCAACAGCCTCGCCTTCATCGCGCCAGAGATCGAGATCCTGACCTTTCCGGCCTGGGACTGTCAGCCCTATGACCGCGTGTCGCCCAATGCGGCGATCACGGCGCAGCGCATGACGACGCTCGCGCGGCTCGCCCGCTCCAAGACCTCGGAGGACAAGCCGCGCATCCTCTCGACGACGGTGAACGCCCTGGTTCAGCGCGTGCCGCCGAAGGCGCGCATCGCGGCGGAGACCTTCTCGGCCGCACCCGGCAACGTGGTCGACACGACGCAGCTGATCAACTGGCTCGAGACCAACGGCTTCCTGCGCACCGGCACCGTGCGGGATACGGGCGAATACGCGGTCCGCGGCGGCATCATCGATCTTTTCCCGGCAGGTCTGCCCAACCCGGTCCGCCTCGATTTCTTCGGCGACGCGCTGGAATCGATCCGCGCCTTCGATCCGGAGACCCAGCGCACCATCGGCACCCTCAGGTCCCTCGATCTCGTGCCCATGAGCGAGGTTCAGCTCACCACCGAGAGCATCCGGCGCTTCCGCCAGGCCTATGTGGCGGCCTTCGGGGCGCCGACCCGCGACGACCGGCTCTACGAGGCCATCAGCGAGGGGCGGCGCTATCCGGGCCTGGAACACTGGATGCCGCTGTTCCACGACCATCTCGATTCCCTGTTCGATTACCTGCCAGGCATTCCGGTGGTGTTCGATACGCTCGCCGACGATGCCGCCGCCGAGCGTCTCGCCCAGGTGAAGGATTATTACGATGCCCGCCGCGAGGGCATGGGGCAGAACCAGCCCGGCGTCGCGCCCTATCGCCCGCTGCCGCCGGATGCGCTCTGCTTCAAGCCTGAGGAATGGTCCGAGCGCACCGCCAAACTGTCGCTCGCACGGCTGACGCCTTTCGCGATCCCGGAAGCGCCGGGGAAGCTCGTCATCGATTGTGAGGCGCGCCAGGGGCGCAACTTCATCGCCGAGCGCGCGGACGAGAACACCAACGTGTTCGAGGCGGTGATCCGGCACATTCGCGATCTGCAGGCCGCCAAGAAGCGCGTCATGCTCGGTGCCTGGACGGAGGGATCGCGCGAGCGCCTCTCCCATGTGCTGCAGGACCACGATCTGCGCCAGACGAAGCCCATTGCGCGCTTCTCCGACGCGCTGGCCTATCCACGCAACGAGATCCCGGTCGGCATCTGGCCCTTGGAATCGGGCTTCGAGACGGCGGATCTCGCCGTCATCAGCGAGCAGGACATCCTCGGCGACCGTCTCGTGCGCCAGAAGCGCAAGTCGAAGCGGCCGCAGGACTTCCTCACCGAAGTCGCGGCGCTGACGCCGGGCGATCTCGTCGTCCACGTGGATCACGGCATCGGGCGCTTCGAGGGGTTGAAGACCATCGAGGCTGCGGGCGCGCCGCATGACTGCCTGGAGCTGCATTATGCCGGCGGCGACCGCCTGTTCCTGCCGGTGGAGAATATCGAGCTTCTGACCCGCTACGGGTCGGAAGAAACGGAAGTCCAGCTCGACAAGCTCGGCGGCGGGGCTTGGCAGGCGCGCAAGGCGCGCATGAAGCAGCGTATCCGCGAGATGGCGGGCGCGCTCATGAAGATCGCGGCGGCGCGCATCCTCAAGGAGGCTCCCCGCCTGACGCCGCCGGAAGGGCTCTACGACGAGTTCGCGGCCCGCTTCCCCTATGACGAGACCGAAGACCAGCTCAACGCTATCGAGGCGGTGCTGGATGACATGGCCTCGGGCCGCCCGATGGACCGTCTCGTCTGCGGCGACGTGGGCTTCGGCAAGACGGAGGTGGCGCTGCGCGCCGCCTTCGTGGCAGCCATGAGCGGCAAGCAGGTGGCGGTGGTGGTACCGACGACCCTTCTGGCACGTCAGCACCACAAGACCTTCTGCGACCGTTTCCGCGGCCTGCCGCTCAACATAGCCCAGGCCTCCCGCTTCGTGCCGGCCGCCGAGATGAAGAAGACGAAGGAGGGGCTGGCCGACGGGTCAGTCGACATCGTCATCGGCACCCATGCGGTTCTGGGCAAGACCATCAAGTTCAAGGATCTCGGCCTCATCATCGTCGACGAGGAGCAGCATTTCGGCGTCAGCCACAAGGAGCGCCTGAAGGAGCTGCGCGCCGAGGTCCACGTGCTGACCCTCTCGGCCACGCCGATCCCGCGCACCCTGCAGCTTGCTCTCACGGGCGTGCGCGAACTGTCGCTGATCACGACGCCGCCGGTGGACCGCCTGGCGGTGCGCACCTTCATCACGCCCTTCGATCCGCTTCTCATCCGCGAGGCGCTGCTGCGCGAGCGCTACCGGGGCGGGCAGGCCTTCTACGTGGTGCCGCGCCTCGACGATCTCGGCGACGTGAAGGCCTTCCTCGACAAGGAGGTGCCGGAGGCGAAGGTGGCCGTCGCGCACGGCCAGATGGCGGCGGGGCAGCTCGAAGACGTCATGACGGCTTTCTACGAGGGCAAGTACGACATCCTGCTCTCCACCACCATCGTGGAATCGGGCCTCGACATTCCGACCGCCAACACGCTCATCGTCCACCGGGCGGACATGTTCGGCCTGTCGCAGCTCTATCAGCTGCGCGGCCGCGTCGGGCGGTCCAAGTCCCGCGCCTATGCCCTGTTCTCGGTGCCGGCGAACAAGACTCTGACCGTGCAGGCGGAGCGGCGGCTGAAGGTACTTCAGACCCTCGATACGCTGGGCGCCGGCTTCCAGCTCGCCTCGCACGATCTCGATATCCGCGGCGCGGGCAACCTCTTGGGCGAGGAGCAGTCCGGCCATATCAAGGAGGTCGGCTACGAGCTCTACCAGCAGATGCTGGAAGAGGCGGTAGCGCAGCTCAAGGCCGGCATCGAGGAGCCGGCGGAGGATCAATGGTCGCCCACCATCGCGGTCGGCGCGCCGGTGATGATCCCGGAGAGCTACATCGCCGACCTGCAATTGCGGCTGGGGCTCTACCGCCGTCTCTCGACCTTCGAGACCGATCAGGAGATCGATGCCTTCCGGGCGGAGATGGTGGACCGCTTCGGTCCGGTGCCCTCGGAGGTCGACCAGCTTCTCAAGATCATGGCGATCAAGGTGCTCTGCCGCCGCGCCAATGTGGAGAAGGTGGACGGCGGGCCGAAGGGCATCATCATCTCCTTCCGCGACAATGCCTTCGCCAATCCGACCGGCCTCATCTCCTATGTCACGGAGCAGGCCTCCTTCGCGAAGGTGCGGCCCGACATGAAGATCGTGTTCGTCCGTGACACCGAGACCCCGGACGAGCGCATCAAGGCCGCGACCACGATCCTGCGCAGCCTCGTGCGCATTGCGGAGAAGAAGGCAGCCTGATGGTCGAAGCCTGGGCGCTGATCGAGGATGGGCGCGTGGCGAAGGCCCGCGATGCCCATCGGATCGTGCCCTGGTGGAGTTTTACGAAGACCGTTCTCGCGGCGGCCGCCCTGGTGCTCGTGCGGGACGGTCGTGCCGCGCTGGACGAGCCGGTCGAGGACAAGCCTTACACCCTCAGGCACCTGCTGCTGCACCGATCCGGCCTCGTGAACTACGGCGGCTTACGTGCCTATCACGAGGCCGTCGAGCGGAACGAGGATCCCTGGCCCGTAGCCGACCTCCTCAACCGCCTCGAGGCGGATCGTCTCCGCTATCTGGCGGGCGAGGGATGGGATTATTCCAATATCGGCTATCTCGTCGTCGGGCAGGTGATCGAAACACGCACCGGTGACGATCTTGAAGGAGCCTTGCAGCGCCTCGTGCTGAAGCCGCTCGGCATCGAAAGCGCCCGCGTCGCGCGGGAGAGAGCGGATCTGGATCACGTCGCCATGGGCAGCGCTTCAGGATATCATCCGGGCTGGGTCTATCATGGACTGCTGGTGGGAAGTGTCGAGGACGCCGCCCTGCTGCTGGACCGGCTGATGACCGGCGACCTGCTGCCGCCCGAATTACGGCGTGACATGCTGACGCCCTTCGTGCTGCCGGGGCCGGTCCCGGGTCGGCCCTGGGCCATTCCCGGCTATGGGTTGGGTGTCATGGCGGGAGAGACAACGGGCGGCCTGAACGTGGCCGGGCACACGGGAGGAGGGCCGGGGAGCACGATTGCGGTCTACCGGGATCTGAATCCCGGCTCGCGCCGGACGGCGGCTTTCTTCAGGACGAGCGAAGACCAAACCCCGACCGAAGAAGGAGCCTTCGCGCTTCTGTCCGATTAGATATCCGGCGCCGCGACCGCGTGCATGCTGAGCTGGTTCTGGAGCATGGTGGCGGCACCGCTCACGCCGCCCGTGACGATGACAGGGGTGCCGGCCTCGGCCAGATTCTTGCGCAGGCGGCTGGCGAGTTCCATGAAACGCCGCCGCTCGGCCCATCCGGCGTGGCGGGGCATCTGCAGCACCACGGCGGCCGGGCTCGGAATCAGGGCCAGGACGTCGTCGGCAGCCTCGAAGGGCGTCGTCACGCTCGCATATCCCATGCCGGCCAGCTCCGCGGACAGAGCGCTGTCGGGAGCACGGTCGCCGTTATCGACGACGAGGACCTTCGGCATTGCGTTCATGACGATACCCTGCGGTTGGACGCGACAGATGAGACAGGAGGTGCTCACCTAACGTCGAAGCAGAGCATTAGTTTCATTGTCTACATGAACGGAAGCTCAACAATAGGGGGTATGAACCGCAAATCCGGGTTAATGCGGCTGCCGCCACCAGGTATCGATGTTGGTCCCCATGAGCGGTGTCCTGTCCGGCCGTTTCAGATCGCTGCTATAGGCAAGCCATTGATCTTTCAGATAAAACAGCGGAACAACGTAGAAGCCCGACAGGAGCACCCGATCGAGCGCCCGCACGGCCGAGACGAATTCCTCCCGGCTCCGGGCCTCCAGCAGGGCATCGATGAGGCGGTCTATCGCAGGTGAGGCGACCCCGGCGTGGTTGTGCGAGCCGCTCCGCTGGGCGGCCGTCGATCCCCAGCGGTTGCGCTGTTCGTTGCCCGGCGATGGTGTCCCGGGCCAGAGCCACTGGACCATATCGAAATCGAAGCGCGCCAGACGCCGCCAGTACTGCACGTCGTCGACGAGGCGCACGCGGGCCTGAATGCCGATGCGGCTCAAGGACTGCGAGAAGTTGAGGGCGAGCCGCTCCTGCGAGCGGGAGTTGACCAGCATCTCGAAGGCGAACGGCTCTCCGGTGCCCTTTTTGCGCAAGACATCGTCCTCGAGCACCCAGCCGGCCTCGGAGAGCAACGCAAGCGCCCGCCGCGCCATATCCCGGTCCCGGCCCGACCCGTCGCCGGCTGGCGGCTCCCAGCGGCCTTCGAGAATGTCCTCGCGGATGGCGCCGGGGAAGGCGGCGAGCAAGGCCCGCTCCCGCTCATCCGCGGGGCTGCCGGTGGAGGCGAGGTCGGAGCCGGAGAAGTAGCTGTCGGAGCGGGTGAGCTGGCCGAAATAGAGGTTGCGGTTCACCCAGTCGAAATCGAACAGGTAGCTCAGGGCCTCCCGGACCCGGACATCCGCGAAGAGGGGCTTTCGGGTGTTGAAGACGAAGCCGTTCATGCCCTTTGGCAGCCGGGTCGTCAGGGTCTCGCGGACGACGCGGCCCTCTCTGACGGCGGGAATGTCGTAGCCCGTGGCCCATTGACCCGGATCGCCCTCGATGCGGAAATCATAAAGTCCCGCCTTAAAAGCCTCGAACAAGCTGTTGGCATCGCGATAGAAATCGTAGCGGATCTCGTCGAAATTATAGAGCCCGCGGGTGATCGGCAGATCCTCGCCCCAATAGTCCTTACGGCGGGTCAAGACGACCCGCTCGCCGGGCCTCACCTCGGTCAGCGCATAGGGGCCGGAGCCGATGGGCGGAGTGAGGCTCGTCTTGTCGAAGGTCTCCAGCTTGGTGGCATGGGCCGGAAAGATCGGCATGGTCATGCCGATGAGAAGCGGCAGTTCCCGATCGTTGGAGCCCGACAGATCGAACCTGATGCGGTGCGGATCCAGGATCTCGACCGCCTTGACTTGGCCGAAGCTGGAGCGATGGAAGGGCTTCCCGTACTTTTTCAGGACCTCGAACGAGAAGCGGACATCCTCGGCCGTCAGCGGATGACCATCGGAAAAGCGGGCCCGGGGATCAAGGTGGAAGGTAATGGAACTCCGATCCTCCGGCATCTCGACGGAGCGGGCGACGAGGCCGTAGATCGTGAACGGCTCGTCGGTCGAGCGCATCATCAGGCTCTGGAGTATGTAGCGGGGCACCACGTCCGGGGCGACGCCCGGGACGATCAGGGGATTGAGGCTGTCGAAGGTGCCCTGGAGGGCGAGCGTGATTCGGCCGCCCCTCAGCGCCTGCGGGTTGGCATAGGGCAGATGCTCGAACCCCGGCTTGAGCGCAGGTTCGCCATGCATCGCGATGCCATGCCGCAGAGTCCCCGCCTCGGAGGCGGCGGCGAGTCCCAGGCCTGACAAGGCAAAGACAACGATGAGCAGCAATTTTGGTATAAGCCAGCGGCCCATGGCGCTCCCGGTGCAGGACGGCACTCACCTGAGCAATGTTGTACAGAAATTTACCTCAGGTGACTGGAAACCTAGCACACGAAAGGTTAAAGGAGCCCACACGTCTTGTCTTCGCCACATTCGGCAAGGATTTGGACCCGTCATTGCAGGTTAAGAACACGCCGGATAAACGGCCTATTCGAAAGCCGAACTTTCGACTGAAGAGGATCACACACATGTCATTCGCGACACGCTTCGCGAGCCTGGGGAGGACCCGTGGCCTGGCGACTGTCTTGGCTCTTCTGGTGAGCGCACCCGTTCTGGCTCAGACCGCTCCGGCTCAGAGGCCCGCCGCTCAGCCGGCCCGTCCTGCCGCGCCGGCCCAGCAGCCGGCTCAAGGCGCCCAGCCGCAGCAGAATGCCGGCCCCACGATCGTGCAGGTGAAGGCCGAGCCGTCCCAGCCGGAATGGACCAAGGTCTGCGGCAAGGACCAGAACACCAACACCGAGATCTGCTACACCACCCGCGACTTCGTGTCGGATCAGGGCCAGCCGGTTCTCGCTCTTGCCGTCTATGACGTGAAGGGCCAGCAGCCACAGAAGGTCGTCCGCTTCGTGATGCCGCTCGGCCTGCTCCTGCAGCCCGGCCTGCGCTTCGCCGTCGACCAGGGTCAGGCGACCCCCGGCCGCTACGTCATGTGCCTGCCCAACGGCTGCTTCGCCGAGGCCCAGGTGAAGGACGACTTCATCGCCGCCATCAAGAAGGGCAACAACCTGAACGTCAGCGTCCAGAACCAGATGGGCCGCGAGATCACCTTCGCGGTTCCGGCGGCCGGCTTCGGCAAGGCCTTCGACGGTCCTCCGATCGACCCGAAGGTGCTCGAGGAGCAGCAGAAGAAGCTCCAGGAAGAGCTGCAGAAGAAGAGCGAAGAGATGCGTCAGCGCATGCTCCAGAGCCAGGGTGGCGCCGCCGCTCCCGGTGCTGCCGCTCCCGCCGCACCGGCTGCTCCCAAGCCCTAAGGCTTGAAGCATCCGAACAAACAGAAACGCCGGGCTTAATGCCCGGCGTTTTCTTTTGACTGGGAGAGGAAAATCTCAGTTGGCCAGGATCGGCTTCGCCTTGTAGCTGCCGTTCTTGTCCCGGGTGAACATCTCGGCAATCATCGGATTGCGCAGGGGCTCGTCGGAATGATCGGGCAGGAGGTTCTGCTCGGATACGTAGGCGATGTACTCGGTTTCCGCGTTCTCGGCGAAGAGGTGGTAGAAGGGCTGGTCCTTGCGGGGCCGGACCTCCTCGGGAATCGACAGCCACCATTCCTCGGTATTGTCGAATTCCGGGTCGACGTCGAAGATGAGCCCCCTGAAATCGAAGACCCGGTGCCGAACCACTTGGCCGATCGCGAATTTTGCTGAACTCGCTTTCATGGTCTTAACTCCTTGATCTTCATATAGAGATCCTGGCCGGATTCTCCAAATCGGCCGCTCGTCACGATCGGGAGAGCGAGGCCTGCGATGGCGGAGCCTTGCGTTTTTCGGATCGCGGGCCTTCCGAAAGGTGGGATTGTCGCAAGGTTGGAACCTTGCCAGAAGGAAGTGCCGCTTCAGGCCCGCCATCCCTTCCATCCGCCTTCCCATTGGAGCCGCCGATGTCCGACCTGATCGGGCTGTTCAACCTCCTTGCCCCGTTCTTCGGTCTCATCGGACTCGGCTTCTTCTGCGGCAAGGTGGCGAAGCAGCCGGAGGCGGGGCTCGCCTGGATGCAGTTCTTCCTGATCTATGTCGCGCTGCCCTGCCTGTTCTACCGGCTCATCGCCGACAAGCCTCTGGATGAACTGGCGAACTGGTCGTTCATCGCCGCCACCACCTTCTCAACGGCTTGCGCCTTCGTGCTCTCGTTCGCGACCGGCTGGCGCTACACCAGAGACCTGCCGCAATCCGTGATGCAGGGCGTTGCCGGATCCTATTCCAATATCGGCTATATGGGACCGCCGCTCATCCTCGCGGCCATTGGCGCCTCGGCAAGCGCCCCGGTCGTCCTGATCTTCGTCTTCGACAACCTGTTCCTGTTCTCGGTGGTCCCGCTCCTGATGTCGATGGCAGGGCTCGACAAGCTCAGCCTGCCGGCGACGATCCGGCGCATCATCTGGCGCGTGGTGACCCATCCCTTCAACGTCGCCACGGCCATCGGCATCGCGGCGAGCTACCTGCATCTCCAGCTGCCCCAGCCTGCCGAACAGATAATCACTTGGCTCTCGGGAGCCGCCGCGCCCTGTGCCCTGTTCATCCTCGGCGTGACGGTGGCCTTGCGGCCCATGCGGAAGATGCCGGGCGAGGTCCCGGCGCTGGTCTTCATCAAGCTGATCCTGCACCCGCTGCTGGTCTGGGTGGTGCTCTCGGCTGTCGGCGATTTCGGCCCGTCCTGGACCTATGCGGCCATGATCATGGCGGCGCTGCCGCCTGCGCTCAACATCTTCGTCATCTCGACCCAGTACAATGTTGGCGTGGAGCGCGCCTCGGCCTGCGTCCTCGTCGGGACGCTGGTGTCGATGTTCACCCTGACGGGCATTCTCTATCTCACCACGAAGACCGGGGCTCTGCCTTACGACCTGTTTCCGTGAAGGCTCGCCGAACACTTTTCTCGTCATCACCGGCCTTGTGCCGGTGATCCCGATGCGAGAGGCGCCGCGCCTTTCCGGATCGGGATGGCCGGGACGAGCCCGGCCATGACGTGGAGGATGTCATCCCCGGCGGCTGTAGGCCGGGAAGGGGATCCACTCACATGTGCAGCTTTATGGATTCCCTTCTCCTCCGCTGCGCTCCGCCCGGGAATGACACCCGAAATTCTCAAGCGGGGTTCACACCCTGCATCAGCCGGGGCACGCCGACGCGGGGGAGCACGCCTTCGCGCATGATGATCCGGCGCAGGGGGCCGATATGGCTCAAGGCCAAAAGTCCGGCACCGCGGAGGAAATCGGTGGGAATCATGCCGGTCAGCAGCGTCCGGTTGAGGCCGTCCACCGCCGCCGTGCGCAGGCGGACATCGAGGTCCCGCCCGCGCTGATAGCGGGTCAGGGTCTCGTCCGATCCGGGGGAGTGACCCTCGTCTCCTCCGTCGATGACGGCATCCCGCAGCGAGGCGACATCGCGGAAGCCGAGATTGAGGCCCTGAGCTCCGATGGGCGGAAAGACATGGGCCGCCTCGCCGACGAGAGCGAGATTTCGCGACCAGTAGCGATGGACTGACAGGCCGCTCATGGGTACCAGGCCGCGCGGAGAGTCGATGCGCATGGCGCCGAGATGCGATTGCGCCTGCCGCTCGATGGCAAGAGCGAGCGTCGCATCGTCGAGATTCGACAGGTGCTCCGCCTCCTCCTTGCTCGTGACCCAGACAAGGCTCGAGCGGCGGCCGGGCAGGGGCACCAGGGTGAAGGGCCCGTGGCGGGTGTGAAACTCGGTCGAGGTGTCCCGGTGCTCACGGTCATGGGCCAGGATCACTGTCACGGCCGATTGCGGATAGGACCAGGTTTGCGTGCCGATCCCGGCGATCTGGCGCAGTCTGGAGTTCCGTCCATCCGCCGCGACCACGAGGCCGGCCCGGATCGTGGTGCCGTCGGCCAGGGCGAGGGCCGCTCCCGCCTCGTCCGTTGCGAAGCCGGTCGCGAATTCCGGGATCAGGGTCAGGCCCTCACGGGTCCGGGCCGCCTCGGCGAGTATCTCGACGAGGGCGACGTTCTCGATGTTCCAGCCGAAGGCGTCGAGGCCAATCTCGCCGGCCCGGAAAGCGGCCGGCGGCGGGCGGAACAGACTGCCCGTATCGTCGATGATGCGCATGGTCTCGAGCGCCGCCGCGGCGGAAGCGACGGCAGGCCAGACGCCCAGAGCTTCCAGAAAGCGAACCGAGCCGTTGAGCAGGGCGACGGTGCGGCCGTCGCGGCGCGTGTCGAGGGCGCCGATGAGAACGGTCTTGTAACCGTCGCGGGCGAAGGCCAGCGCGGCGCTCAAGCCCACGGCTCCGGCGCCGACGACGGCGATGTCATAGGTGTTCTCGGTCACGGTGCTCTCTCACCATCAGGTTGTGGACGGTTCGCGGACTCACAATAAACGACGGATTCGGCATTGCCGACCGGCGCGCCGCTTCCCTATGATCGTTCGACAACGGAAGCATTTACCCCGTATGGCCCTTGCCAAGAGCTGCACGGGCCGTCATCCATGTGCAAAATCCTATCAGGCTGCAACCCTTGAAATCAGAGTCGCTTGTGTGAAGCCAGACGTATCATCATCGGGGCCGCCCCTCGTCGAACTTCAAGGGATCAGCAAGCGCTATGGCGACCTTCTCGCCAATGACGGAATCGATCTGGCCATCGAACCGGGCGAGATTCACGCCCTGCTGGGAGAGAACGGCGCGGGCAAGTCGACGCTGGTCAAGATTCTCTACGGCGTCATCGAGCCGAGCGCCGGCGAAATCCGCTGGGAGGGGCGTCCCGTTTCCATCGCCTCTCCGGTCGAGGCGCGGAGACTCGGCCTCGGCATGGTGTTCCAGCACTTCTCGCTTGTCGATGAACTGACGGTTGCCGAGAACATCGCCGTGGCGCTGTCCGCCGACTGGAACCTGTCCACCGTCCGCAGCAAACTCGGCGAGATCAGCCGGACCTATGGGCTGGCGCTGGATGCCGACCGCGCGGTCTGGACCCTATCGGCCGGCGAGCGCCAGCGCATCGAGATCGTCCGCTGCCTTCTCCAGAATCCGAGGCTGCTGATCCTGGACGAACCGACCTCGGTCCTCACGCCTCAGGAAGCCGAGCATCTCTTCACCACCTTGGACCGGCTCTCGGCCGAGGGCTGCTCCATCCTCTACATCTCCCACAAGCTGGAGGAGGTGCGCCGCCTCTGCCGCCGCGCCACGATCCTGCGGGCGGGGCGCGTCGTCGCCACCATCGATCCACGGGCGAAGAGCGCCCGCGAGATCGCCGCGTTGATGGTCGGCAACGAAGTCGGCGAGATCCGCACTGATGCACCGCACCATATCCACGGGGAGATGCTCAGGGTCTCGCATCTCTCCATGCCGCCGGCGGGACTGCACGGACAAGTCCTGCGCGACATCGATCTCGTGGCCCGGGCCGGCGAGGTCGTGGGCATCGCAGGCGTCGCGGGCAACGGGCAGAGCGAATTGTTCGCCGCCTTGTCGGGCGAGCGCCTGGCGGATCGGGCGGATGCCATCGTCATTGCCGGAAAGCCGTCAGGCACCCTGAACATCGACGCGAGGCGCCGTCTGGGTGCCGCGTTCGTCCCCGAGGAACGTCTGGGCCATGCGGCGGCGCCCAGCCATCGCCTCAGCGAAAACACCCTGATCTCCCATGCAGCGGCGGAAGTGAGTCGCTCGGGCTTTATCCTCGTGAACGCGGCCAAGCGCTTGGCGCGTTCGATCATCCAGAGCTTCGACGTGCGCACGCCCGAGGGCGATCCGCAGGCACGTAAGCTCTCTGGGGGCAACCTGCAGAAATTCGTGATCGGCCGTGAGATCATCCGCAAGCCCAAACTCATCATCGTCGACCAGCCGACCTGGGGTGTGGACGCGGGTGCGGCACGTCTCATCCGCCAGGCTCTCGTCGATCTCGCCCGCGCGGGCAGCGCCGTCGTCGTCGTCAGCCAGGACCTCGACGAGCTGTTCGAGGTGGCGGATCGGATGACCGTCATCCACCAGGGCCATTTGAGCCCGCTGAAACCGGTTGGCGAATGGACCAAGGAAGCCATCGGTCTCGAAATGCTCGGTGTTGCACAAGCCCAAGGGGGTGCTCATGCGCTTTGAGCTGACGCCCCGCGCGAGCGTTTCGCCGGTCATGCGGGCTCTCGCGCCCGTTGCCGCATTCGTGACGGCCTTCCTGATCGCGGGCTTCGTCATCTGGCTGATGGGGCGCTCGCCCATCGCGGCCTTTGACGTCTATGTGCTCCAGCCCCTGAGCGACCCCTGGGCTCTGCAGGAGCTTCTCGTCAAGGCGACTCCGCTGGCGCTCATCGCCATCGGCCTGTCCTATTGCTTCCGCGCCAATCTCTGGAACATCGGCGCGGAAGGCCAATACGTGATCGGCGCCGTGCTGGGCAGCTGGCTCGCCCTCAGGACCCATGGCACCGAGGCCGGGGCCTGGGTGCTGCCGCTCATGCTGCTGCTCGGCATTATCGGCGGAGCGCTCTACGGGCTGATCCCGGCTTTCCTGAAGACCCGGTTCGGCGTCAACGAGATCCTGACCAGCCTCATGCTGGTCTACGTGGCGCAGCTCATTCTCGATTATCTGGTGCGTGGCCCCTGGCGCGATCCGAAGGGCTTCAACTTCCCGCAATCGGTGACCTTCGATCCGGCGGCGACACTTCATCCGGTGCTCGAAGGAGGCCGCGTTCACTTCGGCACCGTCTTCGCCCTCGTCGCGGTCCTGCTCACCGCCGTGATCCTCGGGCGGACGCTGTTCGGCTACCGGCTCAAGCTGACCGGCGATGCGCCCCGCGCGGCACGGTTCGCGGGCTTCAGCTCCAAGGCGACCACGATGGCGGTCTTTGCGATCTCGGGCGGATTGGCCGGGCTGGCGGGCATCTCGGAGGTCTCGGGGCAGATCGGACAGCTCCAGCCGTCGATCTCCCCTGGTTACGGCTTCACGGCCATCACCGTGGCGTTCTTAGGAAGACTCAACCCAATCGGTATCCTGATCGCGGCCCTCGTCGTCGCGCTGACCTTCATCGGCGGCGAGAGCGCGCAGATCCTGCTGAAGCTGCCGCTCGATCTCACGCAGGCCTTCCAGGGCATTCTGCTGCTCTGCGTGCTGGCGGCCGACGCGCTGGTGAGCTACCGCATTCGTTTCGTGACACGGGGAGGGGGGCAAATGACCACATTCGAGGCCATTCTGCTCACCATCGTCACGGCTTCCACGCCTCTTCTGATCGCGGCCCTGGGCGAGCTGGTGACGGAGCGTTCCGGCGTGCTCAATCTCGGCGTCGAGGGCATGATGGCGATGGGCGCCGCCTGCAGCTTCGCCGCCGCCGCCACCTTCGACTCGACGCTCCTCGGCGTCGCCGCCGGCATGCTGGCCGGCGCCCTGATGGCCGCCCTGTTCGCCCTCGTGGTGCTGGGCTTTGCCGCCAACCAGGTCGGATCGGGCCTTGCGCTGACGATCTTCGGCCTCGGATTGTCCGGCCTGATCGGCGCTCCCTTCGTGGGCGCGAGGCGCGATCCCGTTGCGCATATCGACATTCCGGTCTTAAGCGATATCCCCATGATCGGGCGCCTGTTTTTTGAGCAGGACCTCTTCGTCTACGTGTCGATCGCACTCACCATTCTGGTGGCGCTCTACCTCACCCGGACGCGCTCAGGCCTGACGCTACGCTCCATCGGCGAGAACCACACCTCGGCCAATGCGCTCGGACTGCCGGTCTGGCGCGTGCGCTTCTGGGCCATCATCTTCGGCGGCGCCTGCTCCGGATTGGCCGGTGCCTATCTCGCCCTCGTCTATACCCGGTTCTGGTCGCCCGGCATGACGGCGGGACGCGGCTGGATCGCCCTGGCGCTCGTCGTCTTCGCGGCGTGGCGGCCGGGCTGGGTGCTGGTCGGGGCCTATATCTTCGGCGCCGCCACCGTGCTGCAGCTCCATGCTCAGGCGGCCCAGTTCGGCGTGCCGTCCCAGCTGCTCTCGGCGGTGCCGTATCTTGCGACGATCATCGCCCTGCTGCTCCTGTCCCTGCGCCGCGGCAGGGCCATCGGCGCGCCCGGTTCCTTGGGCACGCCGTTCGTGCCTGACCGGTAGGCAAAGAGGTGTTAATCTGACCAAAGTGCAGGCACAGGAATTCTTGCCAGAAGCCTTGAGACCTGCGACGGAATGTTTGAAACCCAACCTCGAGGGAACGAGCATGTTTTCAGGGAAAGTCTTTGGGGCCGTGACGGGGGCGACGGTCCTGGCTCTGTCCGCGACCGGCGCATTCGCGCAGGCGAAGGACAAGATCAAGGTCGGCTTCATCTATGTCGGGCCGGTTGGCGACCACGGCTGGAGCTACCAGCACGATCAGGGCCGCCAGGCGATCGAGAAGGCCTTTCCGGGCAAGGTGACGACAACCTTCGTGGAAAGCGTGCCGGAGCCCGATTCCGAGCGCGCCATCGAGCAGCTCGCCCGTACCGGCCATGACCTCATCTTCACGACCTCCTTCGGCTTCATGGAGCCGACCGTGAGGGTCGCCAAGAAGTACCCGAACATCAAGTTCGAGCACGCCACCGGCTTCAAGCGCGCCCCGAATCTCTCGACCTATGCTGCGAAGTTCCACGAGGGCCGCTACATCACCGGCGTGATCGCCGGCAAGATGACCAAGTCCAACACCATCGGCTATGTGGGCGCCTTCCCGATCCCGGAAGTGATCGCCGGTATCAATGCCTACTTCCTCGGCGCGCAGTCGGTGAACCCGAACGTCAAGATCAAGGTCGTGTGGGCCAACACCTGGTATGATCCCGCGAAGGAAGGCGATGCGGCCAAGGCGCTGCTCGACCAGGGTGTGGATGTCCTGGCCCAGCACACGGACAGCCCGGCGCCGATCCAGGCCGCCGAGGCCCGCGGCAAGGTCGGCTTCGGCCAGGCCTCCGACATGGAGCGCTTTGCTCCGAAGGCGCAGCTCACCGCTATCGTCGATAACTGGTCCGACTACTACGTCGCCCGCGCCAAGGCGGTTCTCGACGGCACCTGGAAGTCCGAGGACACCTGGGGCGGCCTTGGTGCCAACATGGTTGTCATGACGCCCTACAAGAACATGCCCGACGACGTGAAGAAGATGGCTCAGGACACCGAAGCCGCCATCAAGTCCGGCCAGCTCAACCCCTTCAAGTGCCCGGTCATCGGCCAGGACGGCAAGGAGATCGAGTGCAAGGGCAAGGGCGCGCTCTCCGACGAGCAGGTTCTCGGCATGAACTTCTACGTCAAGGGCATCGACGACAAGATCCCGCAATAAGCATCACGGATGCTTCGGAACGGAACGAGGGCGGCCGGGAAACCGGCTGCCCTTTTCCTTGCGACCACTATATTCATCATCAGTCATTCCGAGGTGACGAATGGCCGAACGGATGACGATCAAGCCGGGCGAGAACGACATCCTCATCGTCGTGGATGTTCAGAACGACTTCCTGCCGGGCGGGGCGCTCGCGGTGCCGGAGGGCGATGCGGTGATCGAACCCATCAACCGGCTCGCCAGGGCCTTCCGCCACGTCGTGCTGACGCAGGACTGGCATCCGGAAGGGCATGCCTCCTTCGCCTCGAGCCATCCCGCCAAGCAGCCCTTCGAGACGACCGACCTGCATTATGGTCCGCAGGTGCTCTGGCCGGATCATTGCGTGCAGGGCACGCCCGGCGCCGAGATCGCCCGTGAGCTTGATATTCCGCACGCGCAGCTCGTCATCCGCAAAGGCTACAATGCGGGCATCGACAGCTATTCCGGCTTCAAGGAGGCGGACCGGCAGACCTCGACCGGGCCTGCGGGCTATCTGCAGGAGCGCGGCTTCCGCCGGGTCTTCTGCGCCGGGCTCGCCTTGGATTTCTGCGTCGCCTGGACGGCGCTCGATGCCGCGGAAGCCGGGTTCGAAACCTACCTGATCGAGGATGCCTCGCGGGCCATCGACACGAACGGGTCGCTCGAGAAGGCGCGGCAGGATCTGGAAGCGGCCGGCGTTCGGATGATCAAGAGCGATCAGATCGTCGTGGCCTGATAAGCCCTCCATCGCGTCATGGCCGGGCTTGTCTCGGCCATCTCGATCCGAAGAGCGCTACGCCCTACTCACCGGGGTCACCGGCACAAGGCCGGTGACGACGTGGAGGGTGTCTCAAAGCGCCTGCGGGCTGCTTAAACCGCCGTCCCGTGCAGGTCGTACTCGTCCGAGCTCTCGATCTTCACGTTGACGATCTCGCCCGGTTTCAGCGGGTTCTTCGACGCCACATAGACGACACCGTCGATCTCGGGGGCGTCGTATTTCGTGCGGCCGGTGGCGACGGTGGCACCCTGCTCGTCGATGATGACCGGCAGCGTCTTGCCGACCTTGCCCTTGAGGATCCTGGCGCTGACCTTCTGCTGGGTCTGCATGAAGCGGTGCCAGCGCTCCTCCTTCACCTCCGGCGGAACGGCGCCTTCGATGTCGTTGGCGGGCGCGCCCTGGACCGGCTCATACTGGAAGCAGCCGGCTCGGTCGATCTTGGCATCCTTCAGCCATTGCATGAGGAAGTCCACGTCCTCCTCCGTCTCGCCGGGGAAGCCGACGATGAAGGTCGAGCGGATGGCGAGGTCCGGGCAGACCTCGCGCCACTTGCGGATGCGCTCGAGGGTCTTCTCCTGGTTGCCGGGCCGGCGCATGGATTTCAGGACGCGCGGGGAGGCGTGCTGGAACGGGATGTCGAGATAGGGAAGGATCTTGCCCTCGGCCATCAGCGGGATGACCTCGTCCACATGCGGGTAGGGGTAGACGTAGTGCATGCGCACCCACATGCCGAGATCGCCTAGTTCCTTGGCGAGTTCGAAGAATCGGGTGCGGACCTCGCGGTCCTTCCACAGGCTGGGCTGATACTTGATGTCGAGGCCGTAGGCGCTGGTGTCCTGCGAGATCACCAGGAGTTCCTTGACTCCGGCCTTGGCAAGCTTTTCGGCCTCGCGCAGCACGTCGGCGATGGGGCGGCTGACGAGATCGCCGCGCAGCTTCGGGATGATGCAGAACGAGCAGCGGTTGTTGCAGCCCTCGGAAATCTTCAGATAGGCGTAGTGGCGCGGCGTCAGCTTCACGCCCTGGGGCGGGACGAGATCGACGAAGGGGTCATGGGCCGGCGGCACGGCCTGATGCACCGCCGAGACGACGGATTCGTAGGCCTGTGGCCCGGTGATAGCCAGGACGTTCGGGAACTGGTCGCGGATCTGCTCGGGCTCGGCGCCCATGCAGCCGGTGACGATGACCTTGCCGTTCTCGGCCATGGCCTCGCCGATGGCCTCGAGGGATTCGGCCTTCGCGCTGTCGAGGAAGCCGCAGGTATTGACGATCACCACGTCGGCCCCGTCATGCTCCTTGGTCAGCTGGTAACCTTGGGCGCGGAGCTGGGTGATGATGCGCTCGGAATCCACCAGGGCCTTCGGACAGCCGAGGGATACGAACGAGATTTTCGGCGCGGGAGCATTCATCCGCCACATCCACTTATCTTATCGAAACTGACCACCGTGAGGCGTCCGCCCAAGGCCGCATCCATGCGAATTCACGGCGGAGAAACCTGTCGATCGAGGGCAGGAACACTGGCCCATCCGGCGGCATCGCGCCCGGATTGGCTCAACTTGTCGCCTGAAACGATCCAGCGCCTCGCGCAGGCGCTTCCCGAGGCAAGCGGAACACGCGACTTAAGACGCGCGTGTGCCTTTACAGCACCGGGTCTGCCTTTACAACATCCGGCTTTGCCGCGGGCTCGCCTACGGTTGCACTGCCCGTTCAAGTTCCTGCCTGGCGATCTCCCGGATGACCCGGTCGGCAAAGAGCTGAAGCTCGGCCTTGTCTCCGCGCGAGAAGGTGCGGGACTTGGTGTCGAGCAGGCAGAGGGCCCCGAGCCGGATGTCTTTCAGGAAGATCAAGGGAGCGCCAGCATAGGACCGGATATGCGGAGCGCCGGTGACGAAAGGATTGTTCCTGAACCGCTCGTCGGTCAGGGCGTCCTCGACCACGAACACCTCGTCGCTCAGAATCGTGTAGTTGCAGAAGGCTACGTCCCGCGACGTTTCCCCAGTCTCCAGCCCCTCGGTCGCTCTAATGAGCTGCTGGGCGCGATCGAGCAGCGTGATCGTGCACATCGGCACATCGAAATACGCGCGGACCTCCTCGCAGATCTTGTCCAGGGCGGGATCGGGCTTGGATTCGAGGGCGCCGGTTTCCAGAAGAGCCTGCAGGCGCTCTTCCTCGTGAGGACCGGTCGGGAACGATATGACTCGCCTTTCTACGCAAACAGCCGGCTTCAACCTTGGCTCTGCAAAGTTTCGCCCGGGTGAGCACACACTCAATGGCAATCCTGCATAATCCGGGCTCACCGTGGAGGTAAGCCCTCGATCATGCAATAACATGACTGGGTTAATGCGATAGTTCCGTGCCGCGATCCGGCCGCGATGGGCCCGCGGCATGCCGAGCGTGGAGTAGAGCGTTCCTGACGGCATGCCAGGCGGGCTTTCTCCTGAGCGCCCGATCGAGGAGAAGCGGTCTCTGCGGAGCCCCGTCTGCCCGGGGCCTGAAGGAGTTGAGCCAGGTGGAGCCGTCGGTCAGGCCCCAGGTGCTCACGGCCAGAACCCTGCTCTCGTCGAGTACGAGGTCGAGATAGGCCCGATAGGTATCGGCGACGATGGCGTCGCGGCGCTTCTGATCCCGGGGACACAGGTGGTCGGACACGTCCATTTCCGTGATCATCACGTTCAGGCCCATCCGCCCGATCTCGCGCAGGAAGGCCCGGAACTGCGGATGCTCGCGGGGCTGCTGGAGAGCGGTCAGGTGGGACTGGATCCCGAGACAGGCGATGGGCGTGCCTCTGGCGAGCCCCGCTCGAGAAGGGAGAGCATCATCCGCCGCTTCGCCTCGGCCTCGGGAAGATCATATTCCAGGCCCATCTCGTTGAGGACCAGGACGGCGGTCGGATCGAGAACGGCCGCCCGGCTGAACGCCGTTGCAATATAGTCGGATCCCAGGGCGGCGAGAAACTGCGAGCGACGCAGGCCGTCCTCGCGTCCATGAGCGGGTTCGGGGGGCTCGTTGACCACGTCCCAGGAGGCCAACCGGCCGGCATAGCGGGTAATGGTCGTGTCCAGATGCTGCAGGGCCGCCTCGGCGAAATGGGCCTCCGAACTCTCGCGATAGGCCGCCGGGACGGCCTCGTGCCACCACAGTGTATGGCCGTGAAAGGCGAGGCCGTTATCCGCCGCGAAGCCGACAAGCTCGTCGGCAGCTGAATAGTCGGGACCGTGAGAATGCCTGCAGATCGCATCCCACTTCATCTCGTATTCTGCCGTAACGAGGCTGCAATCTCCGAGAATTGCATGGCGAAGCGGTTGCAAGGACAGGTCAGAGGTGCAAAGAGCGATGCCGCAAAGCAGGCCGCACCGAACCGCAACGCTCGACAAGCCGTCCTCGTTAAGTCCATGCTGCGCCATAGATTCCTATTCCGCGAATAATATCGTCTATAGTCATTTAAACTCAACAAAGCGACCGCAGATCCCCAAATGAAGATCCGCCACACCCTCATGATACTGACGGCGTTTCTGGGTATCGCCCTGCTGGTGGCAGTTTCGATTCAGATTCGAACCGAGCTTCTGGAGTATCAGGCCGCACAGCGCCTTGTGGCTTCCAACGCCGTTCGTGAGCAGCTTCTCCTCGCGACGGATGCGCTGGCCAGTGAGCGAAACCGGACCTATGTCGTCTTACTTGCTCCCAATGGCCAGGACAGCAAGCTCAAGAGCTTGGACGAGGCACGTCGCCGTGTCGATGGATTGCTGGACGGGGCGGAAGAAGAGCTCGCAGCTGCCAAGGCCTCCCTGAGCAATACCGAGTCAGGCGTGGCTGTCCTCTCACGGATGCGCAAGGAGGTCGGCGCGCTTCGGCAGCAGGCGGACGACTACCTCATGGCCGATCAGCCGCAGCACGGCAGGGAATTCGCTCCCCGGTGGTTCCAGGAGGCCACGCGCCTCATCGAGGAGCTGCAGTCGTCGCGCCTGACGCTGCTCCAGCGTGAGCGGCCACTGGAACCGACCCTGCGGGCGGAGGCGAGCCTCAGGACCCAGGCCGGCATCCTAAGCGAGAGCATCGCCCGCAACCAGGCTCTCATGAGCTATGCGTTGATGAACGCCAAGGAGGTCGGAGGACTGGAGCTCGACGCCATCAGCCGCAACGCCGGGCGCGCGGGGCTCGCCTAGGAGCTGATCGACGGTCAGTTGGCGACACCCTTGAGCGCCTCCGTGACAGCGGCGATCGCCTCCACGCGCGAAAATTACACCTCGACCTTCGCGCCGCTCCAGCAATCGCTCCTGAACGCCCTTTTGGGCAGGGTGCCGCCCGGGCTGAGCCCGGAACAGTGGTACGACCTCACGGGCCGCACCCTCCGCAACATCACCCTCGTGCAGCAGGAACTGCTGCGCAGTTCGCGGGAGCGGCTTCAGGCCGAGCTTCATCGGGCCCGCAATTCCGTCATGCAATGGTCCGGGCTGCTGCTCCTCGGTTTCGGGGCGGTGATCGGCAGCGCGCTCGTGGTCCGCAGGCGCGTCGTCCAGCCTCTCGGGGCGCTCAGCCAAACCATGCTGAGGCTCGCCGACAACGATCTGTCGACGCCGCTCCCCCGGCTGGCGCGGGCTGACGAGATCGGAGAGATGAACGATGCCCTGCGGGTCTTCAAAGCCAATGCGATCCAGCGTGAGCGCGCGCAGAACGAGAAGCAGGTCCTGCACGCCCGCTTGAGAGATGCCTACCGGCAGCTCCGCAAGGATCTCGAGGCGGCCGCCGTGATCCAAGGCGCCATGCTGCCCCAATCCTCGGTCATGGGCGATGTGAGCTACCGCGGGCTTTACCGTCCCTCGAGCCTCATCGCTGGGGATACCTACAACGTGCTTCGGCGCAACGATAGCGCGATCGGGTTCTTCCAGGTGGACGTGGCCGGGCACGGGGCTGCCGCGGCCCTCGTTTCCGTGGCGTGCCACCACACTTTGTCCCAGGCGATCCTGACGCGGACGCAAGGGATGCGCCTTGAAGAGATCGCGGCCGAGATCAACAATGGTTGGCCCGAGGACCTTCCATATTTCACGATGATCCTCGGCGAAATCAATCCACGATCCCGGCAGGCCAGCATCGTGCAGGCCGGTCACCCGCCGCCGGTGGTGATCCGATCCGACGGCCTCGTGGAAATGATAGGCAAGGGCGGCTTTCCGGTCGGCATGATCCCGGCCGCCGCTTATGAAAGGCTCGATTTCGACTTCGGTCCGGGTGACCGCCTCCTCGTCTACTCGGATGGACTGGTCGAGGCCGAAGATCAGGCAGGCGAGCAGTTTTCGGAAGCGCGGCTGCGCCGACTCGTCCGTGAGAATGCGATGGATGCCACTCCCGCGCTCCTCGACAGGCTCGACGTCGTGGTGCGGAGTTGGCGCGGCTCTGAAACCCTGGACGATGACTTGAGCGTTCTCATGCTGGAGCGCTTGCCTGAAAGGATCCCTGCTGATGCTGTCCACTGATCTACGTAAGAATGTCCTCGTTGTCCGGGTCGCGGAAAAACGGATCGATGCAAGCAAGGCACCAGTTTTCAAGGAAGAGATCACGAAGTGCATCGACGCCGGGCAGAACCAGATCGTTCTCGATCTCAGCGGGGTCGACTTCATCGACAGTTCGGGCCTCGGTGCTCTCGTCTCCTGCCTCAAGCGTCTCGGGCCGAGAGGAAGTCTTGCCGTTGCAGGCGCGACGGGCGCCGTCAGCCGGCTCTTCACGCTGACCCGCATGGATAAGGTTTTCACCCTTCATCCGAATGTGGATTCCGCGGTCGACCAACTTTCTGCCTGACCCGTCGCAGCACAAGAGCAGAAAGAAACACGATGGTTTCCTCCATCAGCCTTTCCATCGACAGCGACCTGGACAAGGTCTCCCTCCTCGCGCGCGCCGTACGGGGCTTGTGCGAGGATTTTCTGAGCTCCGACGAGCTGGATGCCGTGGAGCTCAGTCTGGTCGAGGCCATCAACAACGTCATCAAACACGGCTATCACGGGGAGAAGGGCAAGGACGTTCAAGTCGCCGTCGGACTCCAGACCGAACAGATCGTCATCGACGTCATCGATCATGCACCGCCGATGGCGCCCGATGTGCTGAACCAGCCTTCCGACGACCTGTTCACCTTCGACGAATCCGATCTGGCACAGATCCCGGAAGGCGGCATGGGACTGGCGCTGATCCGCATGAACATGGATGAGGTCGAGTATCTGTCGAACGAGTCCGAGAACCGTCTGAGGATGGTCAAGCGGATCGCACGTCCCGCCTCGTGAGCATCAGCTCTTCGGCGTCGAATTGAGGCTTGCGATCCGGTCCTGGAGCGAAGGGAACGCGACCGCGGCCGCCCCGAGCGCGGCATCGACGACCGCGCTGGGCTCGCCGCGCTGCCGTTCCATGTCGGCCAGGACCCTCTGCGCTCTCAAAAGGCCATCCTCCGGCCTGAGGATGCCGAGCTGCACGGAGGAGGAGAGAGAGAGGCGAGCAGGGCCGCCCGGTCGCGTCGATCGCGGGCGAGATTGTCGCCGGGGCATTGCGCTGTCGCGACAGTTCTGTCGCGACCCGGCCCTGGATATGGGACTCGGTGTCCAAGGCCTCGAGGTAAATGATGATTCCTGTCGAGATCGCCAATGCGGCGATGAAGGTAAGCTGCCCGCGGGCCTTGAGGAGGCCATCCCTGAAAGTCACCGTTGAGCCTCCGGTAAGCATGAACGCTTTACTGAAACTGCCTGCTATCCGCATAGCTAGGAAGAGGTACGGAGATTAAAAGCGAGTGGCTGCCCGTGGCAAGAGACGGACTGGACGTCGGTGTGGAACGCGTCGTCCCCTCGACGGTATGAAACTTTACAACATATAGGGGGTGATCACATCCCTATCATCGGCGGTTGGCTCTTGCCGCCCGGGCCTTTAAAGCGGACGCAAGTCAATGACACGATTCGTAGCAAAGCTCCGGCTTTCACAAGATTTCTATCTCGGTTAGAAGCCGGGAGCGGTCCCTTCAGCGTCAGGTGGAAAAGCAAAGATCCATGAACAGTTTGGCGTCCGGACCAGCGCTTTTTATACAACCGCATTACGACGATGTTCCCTTGTCCTGCGGCGGAACCGTCGCCCTCTTGGCCGAGCGTGGGCATGAACCGCACATGGTGACCGTCTTCGCCGGCGAACTGGTCGACGAGATGGTCGGCCCGCTCGCAGCCTGGAAGCACGAGCGCTGGAAGGTGACGGATGCGGAGCAGGTCCTGGCCGTCCGTCGTGCCGAGGATGCCGACGCGGCCCGCACCCTTGGCGCTCCGGTGCGCTGGCTCGGCCTGCCGGATGCGATCTATCGTGGCGATCGCTACAAGTCCGATCCCGAGCTGTTTGGCGCCCTAATGGGTGAGGAACTGGAGCTTGCGGCCCACCTGGCGGAGGAGATCCGCCAGTTGCCGGAATGGCGCGAGGGAACGCGTGTCTTCGTTCCGCTGGGCGTCGGATCCCATGTCGATCATCAGCTCGTTTTCGAGGCCGGCCGTCATCTCGCGTCGCTGGGGGCTCAGGTTTATGCCTATGAGGATTGCCCCTATGCCATCCATACGCCTGCCGGGGTCGCCACGCGCCTCACGGCGCTGGGTGATGCCGTCGGCGAGCCTCTGCTCGTCCCGATCGGCGTTGCGCTCGAAAGGCGTCTTGACTCCATCGCCTGCTATAAGTCGCAAGTGCCCGTCATTTTCCGTTTCACGACGGATTTCAGGAGCACGGTTGCGGAGTTTGCGCTGAAGACCGGCGGTGCATCGGGGCCGGCCGAGCGGTTCTGGCCCGTTCGCCCGCATGGTTCTGAATGATGGTTCTCGACGTCGAGCAATTGGAGCAGTTCCGTGACTCTCATTCGGCTCCAGGGACGCCTGGATGCCGCTGCCGCGCCTAGCCTCCTCGCCCGTCTGACCGGGGCGATCTCGGAAGGACAGACGCAATTCGTCATCGATCTGGCGGGGGTGTCGTTCATCGACAGCACGGGCCTCGGAGTCCTGGTGTCCGGCCTCAAGGCCGCGCGCCGGGCGGACGGGGATCTGCGCTTGGCCGCGCCTGGTCAGAAGGTGCGCAAGCTCCTGCGTCTCACGACCCTGGACCGGGTGTTCACCATCCTCGAGACCATTTAGACGATAGTGGTCCTCGGCGAGCGCAGCGCGAGAAGTGTATCCCTTCCAATCGAGCTACCTCTGAAAGTCATCTATCGCGGTAACGGCATTCGGCTAAACTGCATCTATCGCGGGTGAAGCAGGCGACGACGAGGTGCCACCTCCGTCGGCGGCGGGGCAGCACCGTCCCACCCGCTCCACATTTCCGACTTGCCCGCGCGACGATCGAGCGCCGGGTCTCCGGGCTCGAAATGCAGTGTGCGATCCTGCCTCGGCCGAGACGCTGCAATGCCGGATAAGCCTTCATGGAAAACCTGTCACTTCGGGGACGTAGACAATATTGAAGGAAGCAGTCAAGGCGGTTCTTCCGACGTCCGTTGCGAACCAGTACTTCGAGCTGAGAGGCAAAATCCGTCTGCAGAAGGTGCCCGTAAGGGCCTTCGATACGAGGGATTTGCGCACGCTTTCCTCCGTCGATCTCTCCAGCGGCGTCTCCGATCCCGACATTGCCAAGACATGGGAGGAGGATCATAGGGCCATCTCCGCCCACTGTCGCGAGGGAGAACTGAACATGGGCGTCAATCCCGGGGATCGACTCGCCATTTATGCTCTCATCCTTGTCGTTGCGGCCGCGGAAGGTGCTTGAGATCGGCACCCATATCGGAACGTCTACCGTTTACATTGCGGCTGCCCTGCAACGTCTGCACGGGGATGGACTGGTGACAACGGTCGACATCTTCGATGTCGACGATCCCAAGCAAGGAGCTTGGAAAGAGGTAGGCCTACGCAAATCGCCGGCCGATTGCTTGAAGGCTCTCGGTTTATCGAAGCATGTTCCGTTTCAGGTGGGTTCGAGCCAGGACTATATGAGAGCGACGCCCGAGCGTTACGATCTGATATTCCTCGATGGCGACCATGATGCGTGGGCCGTCTACGAGGAACTCAGTCTGGCACTGCCGCTGCTTCAGGAAAACGGCGCCATCCTACTCCACGACTTCTATCCTGGCGGAAACCCAATCCGGTCGAATGGACACGCCATAGGCAGACCGTTCCGGGCTATCGCGCGAGCTCAGAAGGAAGATCCGGCAATTCAGGTTCTGCCCTTGGGCGAATTGCCGTGGCAGATACAGCGGGGGAGCAACACCACGACTTTGGCCCTGGTGTTGAAGAGAGGCTGAACCTCTCCGACTCACCTGGAGCGATCAGATGCCTTTCGGAAGCGCACCCTCGGCGATGGCCGCCTCATACTCTGGATCCGGCTGCCAGTAGGCCGCCCGGATCACCGGTAGCATCGACAGGGCATTGCTGAGCCCCCATAGCGTGTTGGCGATCATCGCGCCGAGGGTATAGCCCTCGCGCCCCGTGCCGTAGGAGAACCAGCCCCAGGCGAGGCCCAACAGGGTGACGATCACCAGCCCGATCTGCCATCGGACGAGGCGGCCATAGGTTCCCACCTGACGGTCCTTCGGCGTCACCGGGAACGAGATCTTCTGGCCCCGTACCACCGCCCAGAGAGCCTGCAGGTTGAGCGGGAACATGGCGAGATACCACGCCCGCCCCTTGGCATTCGAATTGCCCCACATGGCAACGAGCTGCGACAGCTCGTTGAGAAGCAGGAAGGGCGCGATGTGAAGGAAGAAGTCGAGCGAGTAGCCCGAGACCGGAGCGATGCCCGAGAAGAGAAAGACAATGGGCGAGACCAGGAAGATGACATTCCAGATCGGCGACAGGTACGAATAAAAGGTCGAGCCGTACATGAGCTTCTGAGGAAGCCTCAGTCCACGGCGGAACAGGGGATTGTCATGCGCCAGGATATCCAGGGTGCCGCCCGCGTACTTGAAGCGCTGGATGGTCCATCTGAGAAGGTCGTTGGGGGACAGCATCTTGGACTGGACGACGGGGTGGAGAACGGATTTCCATCCGCGCTCCCGGTCGCTGTGGAGCACGATGGAGGTGTAGATGTCCTCCGAGACGTGGAACTTGTACGGCTGGAACTCTTCCTCGAGGGCGCTCTGCCAGCGCATGGCGTCGCTGATTGAATCCATGATGGCGGTTTCGCCGGTGAGCTGGCGCGCTGCCTTCTCGTTGCGGCCCGCCGCTGCCGCCACCTGATCCGACCATTGCCGCAGTGCCGCCTCCATGACGGCTTCGCGGCGATGAATCGAGCCGGCACCGCAGCAGAAGCTCGCATTAGCCCAGTTGCGGCGGCGCTGGATGACATCGAAGAAGAGCTGCGGATCGTTCGCGAACGGATCCTCTCCGATCTGGACCGGACCGAAGATCCGCTTGAAAGCGCGTCCGATGCCGCGGCCTAAGGCTCCCAATCGACGTTCGAGCGCCGCGGGCAGGGGCACGCCCGGAGGAATGTCGTAGAACCAATGGGGCGTCTGGACCCATGCCACCTTGGGATCGCAGAAATAGCCGAGAGTCTCCTCCAGAAAGGTCGGGAAGGGGTGCATGTCGGCATCGCAAATGAGGATGAAATCGCCCGATGTCGCCGTCATGGCGTTTCGCAGATTGCCCGCCTTGAAGCCGACATTGTCGGACCGGGTGATATAGTTCACCCCTTCCTCCCGCGCGACGGCTTCCATGGCGGGCCGCTTGCCGTCGTCCAACACGTGGATCTGGAGGTTGATGGGATGAGGATAGGTAAGTTTCTTCGACTCCTGCAGGCCCACGCGAACCAGTTCCGGATCCTCGCTATAGGTTGCGACGAAGACGTCGACGGAGACCGGGCGGTCCGGCAGATCGGGGTCGTCCGAACAGTCGCGCGCCGTCACCGGAAGAGCACCGCGATTGGGTGACTTCGCCGACCAGAGGTTCGCCGTGAAAAAGACCAGCCCGATGAACGATCCCGTCTCTGCGATCAGGAGCGGGATCGAGAACCACAGGGCATCATAGTTGATAGACTTGAGCCAGCGCCATCCCAGGTACCAAATTCCGAACACAAGACTCGCAATGCAGAGAAACTGCCATATCGTTTCATGGAGCAGCGAATAAGGAAGCGGCGTCCAGGGAGTCTGGGTCTGGAATCGGGAGGCAGGGCGGGACAAGAACGACATCTCCGAAGAAAGATGGAGGCAAAACCTCTGGCCGAGGAAGGAAATTAGGCTATTTTCTAGGAAAGAAACCCATGCAGGTAGAGCGGCTCCACGAAAGGCGATCTTTACCTGCTATGAGGCCAAATTCCAGATATTGATCCTCCCGACCTTCGTGCGCGATTCGAGATTCTGAGACGATGTTTCACTACAGGCTTGCCCTCCATCTGTGTTTTGCAAGCCTGTTGCTCCTGTGCGGAATGAGCTTGGGCCCATCGCCGGTTTGGGCCCAGTCGCCCGACGAAGTGGTCGAGCAGGCCCGGCAGGCCGCTTCGACGAACGACAACCGTGAGGCCGCCCGTCTCTTCGAGTAGGCCATTTCGCTTGCTCCCGAACGTCGTCGCGAGTTGCTGCTCGAATATGCGGATCAGGTCACCTATTCCGGCCGTCCCACAGAGGCCGTTGCGCTTTACCGCGAGCTCCTGGCAGATGGCACCCTCGATGCCGGCACCCGGGAGCGCGCCGAACGCGGGCTGGCTTTCGCCTTGTTGTGGGGCAGCCGGTTTCAGGAAGCGGTCGCCGCCTGGGAGGCGCGCCTGCGCGCCGAACCGAACAGCGATGAAGCCCGCAAAGCCCTGTCCGACGCTCTCGTCGGCGCCGCGTGGCAAGCTGCGGAGCGCAATGAGAACGCGAACGCCCTCCCGCTCTTCGCACGCACCATCGAGACGGCGCCGCAGCGGCGCCAGGAGCTGCTGCCGGAACTGGCCGATCAGACGGCCTATGCCGGCCAGCCAGCGCAGGCCGTTCCCCTCTACCGGGAGGCGTTGCGGGATGGGAGCCGCCCGGCGGATCAGCAGCGGCGCCTGAGGCGCGGCTTGGCCTTTGCGTTGCTCTGGAGCGGCCAGTTTCCGGCCGCCGGCGGTGCTCTGGAGGAAGCCCTCCGAGAAGCGCCCGACGACGCGCAGATCCGCCAGGGCTTGGCCGATGTGCGTGCCGGCGTGGGGCGCACGCCTGCACCGGCCCTGCCGAACGCCCAGGCTGCTCCCGCACCCGCGCCGGCTCCGGCATTACCTGCCTCACGGGCCGATGCGGCCATCGCCTCGGCCCGTGAGGCAGCAGGCCGTGGTGCGAACAAGGAGGCCACATCGCTCTTCGAGCGCGCGATCTTGCTCGATCCGTCCAAGCGCAACCAGATCGCGCGCGAATATGCGGATCAGCTCGCTTATTCCGGCGAGCCGGGCAGGGCGGTTCCCGTCTATCGGGAGATCTTGGCGCGCCGGGATCTACCGCCGGCCGAGCGCCAGCCGGTGAACCGGTCCCTGGCTTTTTCCCTGCTGTGGAGCGGCCAGTTCCAGCAGGCCATCGAGGCCTGGGACGAGATCCTGAGGACGAACCGGGAGGACACGGAGGCGCGCAAGGCGCTCTCGGATGCGTTCGTCGGGGCAGCCCGCCAATCGGCCCAGAGGACTCGGAACGCGGACGCAGCCACGTTCTTCCGGCAGGCCATCGAAACCGCTCCGCAGCGTCGTCAGGAGCTGCTGCCGGAATATGCCGATCAAACCGCCTATTCCGGCGATCCCGCGCGGGCCGTGCCATTGTACCGTGAAGCCCTGCGCGATAGGCAGCGTCCAGAGGCGGAGCGTCGGCGTGTCCGACGGGGACTGGCATTCGCCCTGCTGTGGAGCAGCCAGTTCCGCGAAGCCATTTCAGCCTGGCAGAGCATCGTCCGGGAGAACCCACGCGACGAGGAAGCCCGCAAGGCCTTCTCCGATGCTCTCGTCCGCGCAGCCCGCCAGGCCGCAGGCCGGGCGGGCAACGCTGAGGCGGTCAACCTGTTCGAGCGCGCCCTGACCGTGCTGCCGAGCCGCCGCCGGGAACTGCTGCGGGAGTATGCCGAGCAGGTGCTCTATGCAGGTCAGCCCCTGCGTGCCGTCCCGCTGTTTCAGGAGATCCTGGATTGGCCCGACCTCACCGCAAAGGACAAGCGCGACGCGCAGCTCGGACTTGCCCGCGCTCTCGCCTGGAGCGGCCAGCAGAAGCTCGCCATTCCCGTCTTCAGCGACATCATCGCGTCCGACCCTCGCGACGTCGAGGCGCTGATCGGGCGCGGCAATGCGCTCAACGACATCACCCGCCACCAAGCCGCACTGGTCGATTTCGAGGTGGTTCTCGCGCTGCAGCCGCGCAACGCCGAGGCGATCCGTGGCGCGGCGACGGCCGAACGGTCCTTGGGCCTTCCGCGGGCAGCGCTCGCCCGGTTGGAGCCCCTTCTGGCGAGCGGCGACCGCAACCCTGCGACCCTGTTCATTGCCGCCCAGGCCCGGAACGAGATGGGCCGCCCCGACCTCTCCGAAACCCTCGCCCGGGCGGTGCTTTCCGAGAAGCCCGGAGACGAGGGCGCGCAGCGTCTTCTCGAGCAGCTCTATCTGGAGCGCCGTCCGCTGACGCAGGTCGAAGCCTGGTATGCCAGGCGCTCCGACGATCTGGCGATCTGGTCTCTCCAGGCGTCGCACGAACTGACGTTCAACAGCGGCCTGACCAGATTCGCGCCGCAGACGCGTTTCATGCGTTACCGCGGCGGGGATTTCCCGAGCGTCGACATGTACAGCCTCGGGCTCGCAGGGCGTCATCGGTTCAACGACTATCTGGAGTTCAAGACCTCCTTCTTCCTGAACCTGGAGGAGGACGGCAGGGATCGCCCGGATCCCGACGACCAGGACGTCACCTTCACCCATGAGACGACCCTGAGCCTGATCCCGTCCGATCTCCTCCGGTTCGATCTGGACCTCGGGCGGCGCTACGCGGACGAAAACACGCGTTCCATCGTGAACGACATCCTGGCGAATGACTTCGGCTTCTCTGTCGACGTCACGCCTGACAACGCTACCCGATTCAGCGAATAGGCCATCTACAGCCATTACTCGGATGGCAACGAGCGCGTCTAGGGGCAGGTCGAAGCTGCCAAACGGTTTACGGCCAATCCCTACTTCTGGCTCGGCGCCCGGTACACGGGTTTTGGGTTCGAAGAGGTTCTCGACAACGGATATTGGAATCCGAAGCGTTATCAGTCCCTAGAGGGGACCCTCCAGTTCTACGGCCCGCTGGCCGATAAGTGGTGGTTCGATATCCAGGCAGCGGCCGGATACGGCTGGAGCGAGCCGGGGGAGGGCGGTTTCGTCTCCTACACCTCGGCACGTCTCAACTACGACTTCACCCCACAGGCGTCCTTCGCTCTTTATGGGAGCTACCTCATCTCCTATGCCCGCTCATCGGAGGATGATGGAAACTTCAATCCGTGGGGAGACGACGAGCCGTTCAGCCGATTTTTCCGTAGGCGGTCAGTTGCGGGTGCGGTGGTGAAGGTTCTTGAGAGATCTCCTGGCGGACTGAAGGCATAGCGAGACTGCTCGAAGCTTTACCGCGGTTGCTATAGTGACTGTCAGAGCTCGGCTTTTTGTCGCGGAAAGAGGTAGACTCGCGTCCTCGGAGGATGGAGCGCGTTACACCCATCCTGTAACTCTCGATTGGCTAATCTGTCCTTGCTGAGATCTTCGGCTATCGCGAAACTCTGATCCTCGTAGTGAAGGCCGTGCCAGTTCTGACACTGCCGCGGATTTGAATGCGAGTCGTGTCGCCGAGATGTCCGAAATTACGTGAATATGGGGCCTGACTCAATGACATGTCAAAGTCTGCGTTCGGGGTCGAGGATGGTGGGAGCAGGGACGCGACATACGAGGAGTTTTCGAAGATCAGAGTGCAAGCGCCATCGATCTCGACACGCAGTTCAGGATTCACAAGAAACGAAATGACGACGTCCAGCCGCCGCTCGGCGCCAACAAGACAATCCATCACCCAGATGCTGTCGTCTTGGATCTGGATTGTCCTTTCATGCATGAGGCCGAACGTACTAAGATAGCCATCGTGGCGAGCGCGGACCATGAATGGGCTATCCATCTGTGAGGCCATAAGGCGACTCGATGCCTTATGCCGCCAATTGAACGCTCCCGATGGTTTGCTTTGACTCTCTCCGACGAGCTCGAGCGTATTGTGGGCACTGCTTGACCTGAAGTATTCCCTGAGCTTGCCACCCGAATGGTAGAGATAGGTTCCAGCATCGATGAAAATGGGGGTACCGTCGATCGTCAGCCATAGCGCGAGCGCATCTGCGTGACCGTGTGCCGCGAGTGGTTCGAAGCCTACCGGGCCATGGTCGAAGATAATATCGGCCTCGCGCCCGGCTATGTTTCCATGGAAGACCGAGTAGCCGCCCTGAGCGAACTGCATGGTTTCACGCGCTCGACTGTGGCTGCAGTCCGGACTGCTAAACACCATATCGCGCAACTGAGCGTCTGTTGACGAAGGAGCCATGCGCGGATCACCAACGATCCCGGCTATGGCGGCCGTAACTGAGGCGACGTATCGAGGCTCCCGTTCGATGGGACCGACGATCACACGTCCCTCGTCGTTATCACCTATGTTCGGGACATGACCTCTGTCGTCCAGGAAGGCCTTCAACGCAAGCGCGGGTCTGACAAATTTGTCCTCTGGCAGGTTCCTCGTCGACGGCAAGTCCCTTAGCGCGAGAGCGCCGTATGCAAGCATTTCGAGCGTGAAGCTCGAATATGAGGGCGATTGCTCGACGCCAATTCCGTCTGAGTGGAATTGCGTCTGAAGCGCCCATTCCAGCACTTTATGCCCCTCAGCAAGTTCGGACGCTGCATCCTCCAGGTCAGGCGCGAGCAAGGCCCCGACAACAAGGCCCAGCCCCTCTGCGACACGATGATTGTTGGCAGACGAAAAGAGCGAGGGGTGCTGGCGAAGCCAGAAGGTGTGTGCAGCGACGAAGGATCTCAGTAGCCGGCGGTGCTCCGCAGATAAGTGGTCCGAAAGACAGCTGACGACAATCGATACTGAAACGAGGCGCAGCGCGATCTCGATCCCCGAGACCCAATTGACACCCCGGAATGGCGGGTTCGCTTCCATCCAGGACGAGATCGCCTGCATGATCCAGTCTCTGCGATCAGGGGACGGATTCCGTATAAAAAGAGCTGCTGCCGCCTGCAGGAACTGCAGCCGGTTAATTTCCCATACGAACTTTACGTCGGCAAACCGATCGCCGTGGCGGTATTCAACATCGAAGCAGTACGTCTTTGCCCCCGGCCACGGATTTGCAGTAACGGGGTCGACCAGCCAAACGTCCGGCGACAGGCAGGAGAACAGTTCCTGCGGCCAGGAAACGCCCAGAAGAACTAGCCGGCCAGCTTCGATCCCACGCATGGACTCTTCGAGGGCCGCCAGGAGTGCCGGAGGCATCTGACACGACAGTGCTCGGGCAACATTGCCGAGTGGCCTTAGCTCCCCATCGGGAAGATCGAACTTGATCCAACCAGTGCTGTCTAGCCGCCATCTCGCGCGTCTGGCTTGTTGCGCGCCGCGGTAGATGATTTCTGCCGGTCCCATCGATCGAATTCGCCGGATATACCAGGCATATCGCTTGATCTTGGACGCGAGGCGGTCAGAGGAGAACTGCACAATCGTTTCCTGACAGTTCGTCAACGTCGAGCCAATAGTTCAGTTAGGAAAATATCCATTTGCTCAGTGCCTCCGCCCGTAGGTGCCAAGTATATTCCTGGGGCCTCATCATCCGTTTAGCGAACCGGATCTTGATGCCGGTCGAGCACTCAGGTCGAAAGATATAACGAGGCGCTTCGATCTCAATGTGCTATGAGAGCTTGCTCGACGTTCAAGCGGATTAACTCAGCAGAGATGTTTCCCGCGCCGAAGTGGCAGATTATGCTCGATCCCGTCAGAGCAGCAATGACTGGCTTGGCTGCTGCAGTGAAGACGTGCAGCGATTGCCGGCGATCTGTACGCGTTCAGCGGGGTCATTGGGTTGGGATGACTATCAGGAGATCGATCTCGCCAATGGCTCATGTACCGGTACAAAGATCCTTCGCGGCAGTTAAATGTCTTGCCGTCGCCCCAGTAACACTCTCGACCCAAATACGTGGCATGGGATGGGCCGCTGGAACCCCGCCCGACAGGGCATGCGCAACTTCGGTGACTTAAGGTTGACGATATGAGCGGGCGGGGCCGGATGGTATCTGGAACGAGGCTGGTCAAGGACCTGACGGCAGCCGCAGTCGTCAGACTTGGCGTTTTGCTCCTGGGTCTTTCCTTTCAGATTCTCGTGGCTAAGGCAATGCTGCCACAGGAATACGCAATGTTCTCCGTTGCACTTGCGGGGTCAGTTCTCTTCGTATCCGTAGCCTCTCTCGGGATCTCCCGCGCCATATCAAGGTTCATGCCCGAAATCATTGCGGCGGGAAACAGGGAGATTTTGACGGGCGCTGCAGTCCGGTACGTGCTGTACCGTTTGGCAAGCTTAGTGTCCGTATCAATCCTATTGCTGGCCATCCTGAGTGCATACCCGCTGATATCGGAAGTCCTGCAAGGTCACAGCAAGTATGTGGTGGTCCTATGGTTCGCCACTATCATGCTCCAGACCGATGCCGAGGCGCTTTCGCAAGGGCTTATGGAGTACAATCTCTGGTCCGCGGTGAGCCTAGGAGAGATCGTTCTTAGAATCGGGCTCACGACGGCCCTTTTCCTATCTGGCCTCCTCAATGCCGAAACCTTGATCTCCGGCTGGCTCATCAGCGCCGGCGCCGCGGTTGTCGCCATTATTTCGCTGGTAATCCTACGGCGAGAGTCTTACTGGCACGCAGAGCCTTCGACCGGACAGCCGCAATCAAATTCCGGTTTGTGCTCTGACGTGCAGCGATCTTTCGCACTTGGCGTCTATATATCGTCTTATGGATGGCTCGCGACGAGTCCTGCGGCAGTCCGCCTCGCAAGCGCCGCTGCGCTCCCGGTTATCCCTCTCGCTGCGATTTCCTTTGTGCACGGCATCATTGCTTCTGCGCAACGCGCTCTTCCGGTACACTTGCTCGCTGTGGCTCTGGAACCGGTGTTGATCACGAAGAGCAGGGTCGACCGCAAGATGGCCGAGGCCCAGAAGATCCTTGGTCTTTTGACCAAGGCCGAGACTCTTCTCGTTCTGCTCGGCATAACCGTTGTCGCACCCATCAGTTCGGTACTTCTAGGCTTTGCCTCAAGGAAGGAATTCGCAGAATATGGGTACATCATTCCCATCATAATGGCGCAGGCCCTCGGCACCAGCTATTATCGTGTGCTGGAAATCGTTGCGGGAATACAGCTCAAGCATCGGGTATTCGCACTGATCACGCCTATCAGCATCACCTGCCTGTCTCTGGTATTTTTCACCACACCTTACATGGGCCTCTCAGCTGCCCTGCTGTGGCCAAGTGTCGATGTCGCGCTCAGACTGGCCATTCTACGACATATGCTCAATCTCCGTAGCGTCCATCGTGCACTGGATTTCCGACGCTTAGCACCTTTGTACGCCGCCGCAATGTTGCTGATAGCGCTGTCATACTTTGCTTCCTCCACCTTGGATCTCGCAGGAGGCAGATTGTTTCTGTTGAGTCTTGCCGCTGGTACAGGATTTGTTGCACTCCTATTCATTCTCAGACCCATCCGACGAGCCGAATATCGTCTGGCCATGACAGCTTTTCCGAGGCTTGGTTCCCGTGTGTTCATGATGTTGCGTTATATGACAAGCTAGAAGCTATACGCGATGCGAATGCTAAGCAGCTCAAATTCGAACAGATCTGGCTCTCAGGCGGCGGAGGTGTACCTGTGAAGGTCAGTATCATAATCAAAGCCTGGAATGAGGAATCGAATGTCGCGCGCGCCATCGAGAGCTGCCTCAGAGCACTTGGCAATGTTGAAGGCGAGGTCATCCTTGCTGATAGCCTCTCAAGCGACAGAACGGTTCAGATCGCCTCCGCCTACCCAATCAAGATTGTGCAACTGGCAAATGCATCGGATCGGGGCTGCGGCGCAGCACCCCAACTGGGGTATCAGCATTCCTCCGGCGAGTTCATCTATCTGATCGATGGAGATATGGCTCTCGACCCATCTTTTCTCCCTGCAGCTTTGAAGGCACTTCACGACGACTCGCAACTGGCTGGCGTCGGTGGCATTGTCAAAGATATGAACCTCAAGGGCCTAGAGTTCGCTTCTCGAGCCGCTAGAGTGAAGGCCGATCTGAGACCGGGCGACGTCGACCGGCTGGACGGGGGTGGCCTTTATAGGCGGTCAGCTATCGAGAGTGTGTCCTATTTCACGGATCGCAACCTTCACGCCTTTGAGGAGTTTGAGCTTGCGACACGGCTTCGCGAGAAAGGGTGGCGACTCATCCGCCTCGACAAATTGGCTGTCGAACATTACGGATACGAGGTCGGAGCCTACACGCTCCTCTGGCGCCGTGTTACAGGCGGTTACGCCTTGGGCGCGGGAGAGGTTCTGCGCGCCGTGGCGGGGCGTCGATCGCTGTTCGAGACAATCCGGAAAGTCAGAACATTGTGGACGTCGTTGATGATCGTTGCTTGGGCAGCTTCGATGGGCGCGGTCTGGATCCTCGGGAGCAGCGTGTGGCAAATGACTATCACCTCTGGGCTCCTATTCATCACTCCGTTTATGTTGATGATTCTGCGCCGACGCTCCGTGAAATTGGGCATATATGCGGTCGCTGCCTGGATCGTCCTGACATTCAGTGCAATCCGCGGCCTCCTGCGCCGGCGTACCGATCCCTGCGCATGGATTTCGAGTCGCATCATTCAGGATAAAACCCTGAGTCTCGCTCCATCAGGTGCCGCGAGGGCCGGCGTCTAGATGTTTGGCCCTGGCATAGGGTCGAGCGGATCAATCCAGAAGCGATGTGCCTTGGGCGTCCATCTTTTGCAGATTCCTTCGAAATCTGGGAGGTCGCGTAGCGTCTTCAGTCGGCGTGAAAAGTTGCATGCGCTGACAAGGTAAGCCCGGTGCTGCCAGAGCTGATGATGGCTCTCGTCGCACTAAAGCATCGAACGATTACACGGACGCATATCCAACAGCCCTGAGATAGTTCCAGCATTCTTGCGGCTCGAACAGGTTGCAGATGTCGCCGAGTGCTCGCCAGAGCGCGTCGAAGGTTCGGGCTTCGGCCTTGCGCAGGTGTGCTTTGATCTTGGCGAAGGCCTGCTCAATCGGGTTCAAATCCGGACTATAAGCCGGAAGGAACAGGAACCAGGCGCCTTGTCGCTTTAGGCATTCGGCCGCCCTTTCACTCTTGTGGACCGCAAGGTTGTCGAGGATCACCACATCCCCTTTCGACAGGGTCGGAGCAAGCTGCGTCTCGATGTAAGCCTCGAATGACAAACGGGTGATCGGGCCATCGATCACCCACGGCGCGCTCAACTCATGGCAGCGAAGGCCTGCGATGAA
>KI912007.1:32899-33300 GCA_000517005.1 Microvirga lupini | reverse complement strand
ACGCTGACCCCTCCAGATGCGGCGCTCATCCCGCACGTCGGCGCGTGCGCACTCCGCGGCCATCTGGGCTTTTTTATACGTGAAGCCGCGCCGACACAGCAGCCGCGAGAGGGCAGCCGGGGCGGCGACCACCCCGTGCTCGTCCAGTAGCCGAGCCGCGAGTTCGGGCATGGTGATGTCCGGCTTGCTCTCGACCGCTTGGATCAGAAACGCCTCGTAAGGCGAAAGCCGCCTGCCTCCAGGCGGTCGGCCTTGGCGTGCTGGAACCGGTGATCCAGACTGCCTCTGGCGCTGCAGCAGCTTGATGGCAAAGCTGTCGCTCACCCCGAAGTGGCGCGCCGCCTCCCGGCAGGAGTGGCCTGCTTCCACAAACGCCACTACGCGCACACGCAGATCAAGAG
>KI912007.1:25485-32799 GCA_000517005.1 Microvirga lupini | reverse complement strand
CCGTCCGATGCTCTAGCCCTTGACCATCGCTTCCGCAATGGTGCGGTGCATTCTCTCCTCCTGCCCAGCGGTCCATGGATCTCTGGGCTGGTCCAGCGAGGGATGGTACCTCGATGGATGTAAGGGCAGTGGTTTGGCGGCTGCAGGGTATTGCACCGGCACGCTACAATGGTGGCTTCCACCTCGACTGACAGGACCGTAGACTTGGCACCCCGAGGCTCGTGGGGAAGTCTGCCGCCGGCACCCGACTTTCCACCTGGAGATTGTCTCCGGAATGATCCTGTATCGGTGCGCCAGCGTCCGCAGGCCCGTTCGATTATTTTGTATCGCTCGATGGACTGCGTCTATGGTGGTGCGCCCCCATGGAGAACCTGGCCCATAGAGCATTCCCCCGTTCACGGGACGATATCGCACCATCAAGGTGAACCTTCACCGAGGGCGCTTCGCGGAGCGGATCGCTTCCGCGCTGACTGTCGGTACGGATATCCGTACCGACAGTCATCCCATCCAGTCGTCTCAAAATCATAAACACCGGCCGGTGCCGATCCGACAGCGAGAAGCAGCGCCTCGTTGAGGAAAAGTTTCGGCTCCCGGCTGGCCTCGACCACGGCACGCACACCGACATGGGAGTTCCAAACAGCTTCCGCTTGACTGGCGCACGGTCTATTGAACTCTCGTGCGTTAGACCACGTAGAAATGGACTGGCATTAGATCGAGATTGGCAGACACACGGGCGAATTGAACGGCCGCTCCCACGCCAGACCCGTCAGCATCGAAATAGAGTGCTCCTGTCGTTCCGACATAAATGATCCGGTCGTCGTCGTCGAGTGCGGCTGGCCCACTTCTGAATGCGCTGCTGCTGAGCATGCCTGTAGGGAGGTTGAAGAACGGTCCCTGATCAAGATTGATTGTGTCATCTGACTGGAAATCAACAATTGTGTCGATGTTGCTGCCGGTCGGTATCATGTCGAACACGAATGAATCATGTCCCGCACCGCCGATGAGCATGTCGCTTCCGTCGCCGCCTATAATATAGTCCACGCTGTCTCCGCCGATTATGGTGTCGCTTCCATTGCCGCCGTATAAAAGATTGAAGCCCGGACCGGCGACGATGTAGTCGTCGCCTTCCCCCCCGAAGAGAGTATCGTTGCCGTTGCCACCGTCGAGGATGTCATTTCCGGATTCTCCAAGGAGGAGATCATCGCCGTCCTCGCCGTAGAGCTGATCGTTCCCGCTCCCGCCGTAAAGTCTGTCGTTATCAATCCCACCGTACAACTGGTCATGTCCGGTGCCGCCACTCAGATGATCATAGCCGCTGTCGCCGTAAAGTCGGTCATTGCCGCTATCACTGTACAGCTTATCGCTTCCGATCCCACCGTACAGCTGGTCATGCGCGCTGCCGCCATAGAGCCGGTCATTGCCGCGCCCGCCCCAGGCCCGATCGTTGCCGCTGCCGCCGCTCAGATAATCATGGCCGCTGCCACCAAAAAGTTGATCGTTGCCATTCGCACCGTACAGCTTGTCGTTGCCCGTCCCGCCGTCAAGGGAGTCATTCCTGCCTAAACCCCAAAGATGATCGCTGCCGCCTTTTCCAAGTAGTTGATCATTGCTGTCCGTACCTCGTAGGCTATCCCTGCGGCCGCTGCCAAGGTGTCTGGCCATCTTCAATTTCTCCCGATACTAGTTGTTTGATTATTGTGAATGTCGGGAACGGCGCCGAATAGTTATCGGAAGTGGTACAAGGCTAATTATTAGTTTCCTTGCGACATACGTAATATATCCAGGGGTCGAGAGGTGCTTGTTCATCGATATCTACCTTTTCTCCGTTGAGACGGTAGATCTGGGTTGCTGTAAATCCGAATGCAGATACCTGTTCAATCTGCTTCTGCATCGAAATGTAGTACGTTAAAAGCGAGTATTCATGGCATTCGTCGTTGACAAGTGCGTATATATCGTTGTGCTGTTCATTTTTGGTGTTTCTTATGCTGTTCATCATGCCCCACCCAAAGAGAATTGCTCTCTTCGCGAAGCGTAGCGGCGTCAGTATTGGGCTTGTTCCACTAAAGTGGGATAACTCCCACGCTCGACGAATTCGTGTGTCGCGATTGTGGGACGAGAACACGAAGATGCCGGCATCAGCGAGAACGCGCCTCACCTCAGCAAGAACTTTCAACCGACCGGCATGGTCAATATAGTCCAAGCCGTTGAAGCTGAACATAACGAAGTCGAAGGAATGGGATGGAAAAGCCGAAAGATCGCGAGCGTCGCATTCTTTGAACTGGACGTTTGGATATCTCTCCCGACAGCGCTGTGTCATCTGAGGGGAATAATCGATCCCAATGTAGTCTTCGCTCAAGCGCAGGAGGAAAGGGGTTGTCCTGCCGCTGCCAACGCCGATGTCGAGAATTCTTTTGCCGGCGATCTCTGGCCCGACGAGGGACAGAATCGCTGCTTCTGGAGGCTGTAGCGTGTCCGTTCTCACATACCCTTCGACGACCCGGCTTCTGCTCCAGATTGACCGGTTCTGTCGATCCGCACCGAACACATGTTCCACGTGAGTGTCCCTGCCTACAAATTGATTTGACGGAGGCGAATAGAACCTCATGTCTACCGTGCGATGTTGCCCATTAAATCGGCCGGCTTGGACATCAGACCTGCCGCGTCAACGACAACCTTGTGCAGGTACCTGTTGAACTCAAGGCGTTTGAATGACTTGTGACCAACGAGAAAGGCCACGATATCGGCCTCTTGCCGCGCCGTGTCGGCATCAACCAGTTCGATGTCGCCATGGGACGCGAGTTCGGTAGGAAGTTTCCTTATGAGCGGATCGCAGACCAGCACCCGAATGCCGCCATATCTGCCGAGTCGCTTGACAATTTCAAGAGAGGGACTTTCACGAAGATCGTCTATATCGGGCTTGTACGTGATGCCATAGCACGAGACGACAGGATTTTTGAAACGATCTGCCAGCGCGAGAATTCTCTGGAAGACGTAATCGGGCTTCCTCTCATTCACCTCCCGAGATGTTCGAATTAGGCGCGAGTCTTCTGGCGCGGCGTCTACGATGAACCAGGGGTCGACTGCAATGCAGTGCCCACCGACTCCCGTTCCAGGCTGAAGAATAGAGACGCGAGGGTGCTTGTTAGCTAGCTCGATCGCACGCCAAACATCGACACCAATTCGGTCGCAAATCATCGACAACTCGTTGGCAAAGGCAATGTTCACATCACGGTAAGCATTTTCAATGAGCTTCACGAACTCCGCTGTGCGAGCATCCGTTGCAAAGATCCGGCCTGTGACGAAACTCTCATAGAGCGCACACGCCCGCTGCGAGCAGTTTTCAGTCACGCCGCCGATAATGCGGTCGTTGGAAACGAGTTCTCGCAACATCTGGCCTGGCAGAATCCGTTCCGGACAATGCGCGACCGCTATCTGAGCGTCGCTGGATTCCTTGTGCCGTGGAAAGATCAGGTCAGGCCTAGCGGCGGCGAGCCTCGACGCGACCATCTCAGTTGTTCCCACCGGAGAGGTCGACTCGAGGATAATGGTTGCGCCTTGCTGCAGAACTGGCGCAATGGCGTCACATGCGGATTCAACGTAGGACAGATCGGGCTTTTTTCCATCGCGAAAAGGGGTTGGAACCGCTATAATGAAATAGTCTGCTTCGGACGGCCGGGTATAGGCCCGAAACTGGCCTGTATTAACGGCTGCAGATAGAAGCATCTGAAGATCAGGTTCGTAAAAATGTGGTTTTCCGGCGTTGATCGATTCGACAGCCCTTTCATTGATGTCAAAGCCGACGACATCGTGGCTCCGACTCGCCAGCATTGCCGCAGTTGGAAGCCCGATGTAACCCAAGCCGACGACGCAAACCGTGCTCATGCGCTGAGTGACTCCGTAATGATGCCCGCAATCTTGATGGATGCAGTTCCGTCTCCGTAGGGGAAGACCGGGCTCGCCCGTTGACGGTAATAGTCCTCGTCATCGAGTAGCGTTGACGCCGCAACGTAGATCTCGTCCGGGTCCGTCCCAACAAGGCTAACGGCCCCCGTCGCGACTGCTTCCGGCCGTTCTGTGGTTTCCCGCATGACGAGAACCGGCCTGCCGAGAGCCGGGCCTTCCTCTTGGATCCCACCTGAATCGGTCAGAATTATCTTTGATTGTTTCATCAGCCGGACCATGTCGATATACGGCACAGGTGCGATTAGCCGGATATTTGGCAGAGAACCAAGGCGAGCCTGTACGACATCTCTCACGTTTGGGTTGAGATGAACAGGATAGACGACCTGCACATCGCGCCTGCTCGCAAGCTTAGAAATACCTTGACATATCCCTTCAAAGCCCGCGCCGAAGTTCTCTCTGCGATGTCCAGTCACGAGAATTAGCGAGCGATCAGGATCAAGGTCGGACACGATCTTTGTGGCTATCGACGCGTTGCCTTTTTCCGCGTCTATCCGGTTCGAGACGTGGAGAAGAGCATCGATACCTGTATTTCCGGTCACATAGATCCGCCCACGACGGTTGTATTCACGTTCCAGGTTTTCGGCAGCATGCGCTGTCGGAGCGAATAGATACTCCGCGATAGCGTCAATGGTGACACGGTTAAACTCTTCAGGCCATGGTTGCGACATGTCGAACGACCTCAGTCCTGCCTCGACATGGCCAATCCGAACTTTGCTGTAAAGGGCCGCCACAGCAGTTGCGAGAGCGGTGGTCGTGTCCCCATGCACCAGGACAAGATCCGGCTTGTTTGCTTGGAGCACCGCGGCCATCTGGCTGATGATCATTCCTGTGAGTTCAGGAAGCTTTTGGTTATGTGTCATTAGGTTGAGGTCGACGTCCGGCTTCTCTCCGAACACCTCGAAGACTTGGTTTAACATCTCTCGATGCTGTCCGGTAACGGCTACGCTGACACTGCACGTGTTTCGTTCGCGCAATGCCTTTACCACAGGAAGCATTTTGATTGCTTCAGGCCTGGTTCCAAATACGATGAGTATGCGCAGCATTCATTTTTCCCAGTTAGACCTGTAGTATCCGCCACGTCGCAACTTGGTACTCGCTTCCTTTAATGACCGCGCACCATGTTCGTCAGCGTTTGTCTCGTATACTTCGTGCATTGATGGAAAATCGCGCGCGAGAGGAGAGCGGCGAAGGCCGAATTCGTGCTGGCATAGCGCCAGATCATGCGACGTGGCTCTTGCATCAAACGATGCATCCACTCAAGACCGAGCTTTTGCAAAATAACTGGAGCACGCGAGACTTTGCCAGCAAGTACGTCGAACGATCCACCAACACCCATCAGAAATGGCGCTCGTAACTCCGCGGCATGCGCAGCCAGGAAGTTTTCTTTGCGTGGCGTTGGCATCCCGATGAAAACACAGTGCGCGCCCGATCGATTGATTTCATCTATCACGGCACGTTCATCGGACTTGCTAAAATATCCGTTCCGGATGCCGGCGAATTTTAGGCCAGGATGGCACTCTTGTGCCACGGCAGCCGCCTTTGTCACGACTTCTTCCGTCGCACCGAGAAAGTACGGATTGAATCCTTCCTTCGCGCAGACTGCAAGGAGGGCGTTCATAAGATCGATTCCAGCGACCCGCTCGGGAACAGGAATGCCCTGGAGCCTTGCACCGAGGACGATTCCCATTCCATCGATACCGATGATGTCGCTAGCGACCACATCGGCCCTCAATGATGGATCCGACTGCATCTTGACGAGCTTCGCAACGTTGAGAGCAACGTGTCTGACACGTTCTCCGGTACGCATCGAGTTGACTGCTTGATCAACCGTCTCTTCAGTGCTCAGGCAGTCCATAGGGGTGTTGAGGAATGTAACTCTCATATGGATATTCTTTGTTTCATCGTATGAGGGAAGGTCAGAAAGCGTTGGTGCGACCGGTAAGTTCCGTGATTGCAGTTCGCAGAAGAATTTTGCAGTCCAACAGCAGAGATGCCGTACGTATGTACTCTAAGTCGTAATGAACTCGACGCTGCATATCGGTCAGACGCGGAGTCGCGCCTCGCGCACCGCTTACTTGCGCCAGACCAGTTATACCGGCACGTGCAGAGAACCGATGTTCATAGATAGGAATTTCCTTGAGGTACTTCTCATCGTGAACAATCGCATGCGGCCGCGGCCCGACGAGAGACATGTCGCCCCGTATCACGTTGATCAGCTGAGGGAGTTCGTCCATGCTTGTTCTTCGGATGATACGCCCGATCGCCGTCACACGCTCATCACCCTTGACTGCCTGGCACACCTGGGGGTCAGCTTCCGAGCCGAGATGCATTGAGCGGAACTTCAGGATTTCGAAGACCTTCTTACCGACACTATGCCTCTTCTGACGAAAGATGATCGGTCCCTTGCTCGTCGCTTTTATGGCGACAGCTATGATGAGAACCAGCGGGAGAAGCGCAATCAGCAGAAAGGACGTTAGAGTGACGTCCAGGATGCGCTTTGTAGGTGAATGGAGGTAAGGACTGATATCGGCGCGGAATTCCTGGGGGTAATCGATCCGAACTACATCTCGCAAATGAGTCATCGGTACTGCGGGAGCAAGATCAACGTTTTCAGCACTGTCTTTCAAAACGATACTGTGACGCAGATCCATGGAGCACGTCCTTTTTGTGACAAAAGACGACGGATCGGCCGCTTATGCCTGCTGGAACTATCAGCGTCGCGTCCGTTCCGGTCAATTGAGCATAACGGTAGTGTTCGCCTGCTTTTTAGGTGTGTTCTGGATCAAAAGGGCTAGATAACCTGGATTACAGATACCGACGGGACTTTTACGGCACATAAGCTTAAAGTCATGAGCAAGCGTCACGCTTCGAGTTTCCGCCAGCCGTTGTAAGCGGGAAGCGGAGCCGAAGAAATTTTTGCACTGAATGGTCTCGCCGCGCGCTGGAATCTAGACTCTCCCACGTTCGCCGACTAATCTTCCGTCTATGACAGGCCGCCTCATCGGGCGGCGCCAAGCCCTCTCGTGGAGCCTCTTATCGCGACCATGAGGGAGGGATCTGAGGGAGGGATCAATGGAGGCTCTTCTTCTTGAGCTGAATGCCTCTTGCGATCGGGTCTGCCTCTTAATGGTTAAACCTTCGTGGTCATCATTTCGTGGTGAATACGAGATTGGCCTGATGGTAAAGTGAAGTTGTCCGGGCGGCGGTCTTGAGAACAGGTCTATCCGGCGAAGGTATCAGTCCGATGCATAATTAACTGCTAAGTGAACCCGGGTTACGTACGAGAAAAACTTGTCATGATAGTACCGTGTAAAGAACTCGCCGTCCTCAGCGTTGCCGCCATAAGCGTCC
>KI912007.1:22288-25385 GCA_000517005.1 Microvirga lupini | reverse complement strand
CGAGGACGCACCAGAGAGTATCGCAATTCATTATCGAGCAGTGAAGTTCGCCGGCGAGGAGGGGCTGTGAGGCATTTGTTCGGCCTATCGTATGGGTTACCTCTTATGAACCCGGCCCATCGTACATCCGATATTCGAGTCTCCATAGTTGAACTCGACTTCACTTACCAGGCCGTATCTACTGTTGCCGCGAAGCGTTAGGACGGGCGGGCGGCACATGCTGGACAGGCCAGAGCGGATTAGGCTCGGAGCAGCGACATATGAGACTGATCAGCAGGCATCTAGCGATCTAGCGGATCTGTTAAGACCGCTAAAGAATCACTGGATCATCATTGCGAGCGCTGTGGCGGCCGGTCTTCTACTTGCTATCGTCTACTTGGTTCTAGCACCGGTTCGATATGCAGCGACAGCGCAGATGATCATCGATACCAACCGATCGCAAATTTCCCAGCAGTCGGGAGGTCTGGACAATCCCCTCAATGCTGCGGATATCGAAAGCCAAGTCGCTGTAATCCGGTCGGGCAGTGTTGCAAAGGCGGTGATCCAAAGCCTAGGTTTGGTGAACGACAAAGAATTCTCGAAAGCGGAGTTCAGTCTGGCAAGTGTTGTGTCGAGCCTCATAAAATCGGTCGTAAGTCCACCACCGGAAGTAGACGGGGAGTCGTTGGCAGAGAGGAAGCTTCAGCTCGCCGTCATTAAACTTCAACGTTCCCTGGACGTCCGCCGGATCGGGATCAGCCACGTAATCGACATTGAGTATAGAGACGCTAGCCCTACCAAGGCTGCTAAAATTGCCAATACGATTGCAGAAACTTACCGATTGAACCAGGCGGAAGCTCGAAACCAAATGATGCGAAGTGCCAATGTCTGGCTAGAAGAGCGCTTGTCGATCATTCGTAAGCAAATGCTGGCGGCGGAACGAGCTGTTCAGGACTTCAAGACACAAAGCAGGGACCTGAACTCTAGTGCGATCCTTCTTGAGCTTGAGAGCAACGCGCAGTCGCAGAGACGGCTTTACGATCGATTCCTGGAGCAACACCTCGAGACGAGCCAGCAGATTTCCTTTCCAGCACCTGAAGCCAGGATCATCACCTTTGCGTCGTCGCCTCTCAATAAGAGTGAGCCGAAGTCTATCATGGTTCTTGCGTTAGGTGCGATGATGGGCCTAGCCCTAGGCGCAGTCATAGCATTCTTCCGCGACCGCGCAGACCACTAACTGCTTCCAGGCATATCGCTGTAGATATGTTGTATAGGTGTAGGATGATGATCGGCAATATTCGGATGTCCGTTTCACGTTCCGATGTCTCTGTGAAATTCAGCAACCTGCGCCGAATTGCATGCAGCGTTGTCGCGGGTGTTCTGATGCTGGTGTTCTCGTCGGAGAGTAAGGCTGATTTTCGCCTCGGCGTTGGTGATGTCGTTGAGGTGTCGATCGCAGGGATCCCAGAATTACGAACACGTGCGATGATCAACACTGATGGAAACGTGGTGATCCCTATTCTCGGGAGCGTTCCTGCTGTAGGTATTGACATCACTACACTGCGAAAAAAGCTCCAAGATGAGTTTTCGACGCGCGCGGTGAGCGTCCGGTCGTCAGATGGCCGGACCCTGATCACCCCGGTGCCGCCCGACGAAGTTTCTGTCAATATTGTCGAGTATAGACCTATTTATCTGTCTGGAGACTTGGCTAGGGGCGGTGAGGTCGCCTACCGGCCCGGCATGACGGTCCGACAGGCCGTTGCAGTCGCTGGCGGATACGATGTGGTGCGCTTCCGCGTCAACAATCCTCAGTTAGAGGCTGTTACATTCAATGCTGAATATACAACGTTGCTTGGTGAGTTGGTGCAAGCAGTAGAGAAAAAGAAGCAACTCGAGGCGGAGCTTGGCATTAAATCCGACAGCATCCAGATAGAGGTCCCTAGAACTCCCAGTGCGCAGGCTGCTGTCGCAATCTTAGCACAGCAGTTCCAGGCCCAGCGGGAGGATTTTGAGCGTGAGGTCAAACATCTTCAAGATACGTATAAGCGCATGGCCGTTCGCACAACTTTCCTCAATCAGCAGAAAGAGAGGGAAGAAGAAGGAATGAAGGCCGATGTAGAAGAGCTAGAACGAGCGAAATCGCTCCTTGAGAGGGGAACCACGTCGACGCAGAGAGTGTCTGAGGCACGTCGCGCCATGCTGGCATCGGCGACGCGTGCTCTCCAGACCGGAGCCGAAGCGGCGCAAGCTGCTCTCGTTCAGTATGAAGCAGATCGCGCGGTTCAAAAGCTCCAGGAGCAACGGCGTCTGCGACTGCTGGATGATCTTCAGGAAACGAATACAAGATTGGTCAGGATTCAAGCTCAGCTGAATGCAGCAAAGCAAAAGTTAGCTTTTGTTGGATCCATGAAATCCATATGGTCGAACGTCGGGGAGCCTAATGCGCGTATTCTGATCCATCGAAACGCCAACGAGGAGGGTAAGTCCTTCCTCGGCAATGGATCCACGCCTTTGTTGCCTGGAGACGTCGTGGAAGTCGCTCTTCAAGCGGACTAAGGCCGTGTGCTAGAGAGCCGGATCTCCAAGCAAACACTCGGCGCTGGTTTGCTGGCCCTGAGCTTCCACAAACGTTGGGCGCGACCGGTTCATCGCGAAAAGTGCAAGGCGGCGTGGTTGCGGTCAAAGGGACGTCTCAATGCGTCTTGATGAGATCACGAAGTCCGAAGCTGACGGCTGCCCTGTTGGGATCAGCTATAGCGGCGTGGCGCCGATCGGCCACAAGCGTAAGAGCATCGGCCATTGCGCTGAGCGCGGCACCTGTCTGCCAACATCTTCGATCTGCTCGGGGGATTGCAATGGAGCCGACTCGGTGGTGCTGCGCTGTTAGAGCGACGGAATGACCCTTGCTTTGACTGAGATCTCGTGATCTGTGGCGCTTATACCAACAGGCGCTGATGCTCATGCATTGGCCCAGTCGCGCAGACCGATGGACATGATGGTCCAAGGTTGGTCAACGAGCTTATTCCAAGCCGCGCAGCAATGATCGAGAATGTCCGTGTAGGACGTAAAGATCGTAAGCGGTGTTCTAGCCGCACCTTACATTCGCATGTCTGAGCAG
>KI912007.1:20156-22188 GCA_000517005.1 Microvirga lupini | reverse complement strand
CAGCCCCCATGCTACGCCACTTGAATAGACAGTTTTAGCGTTGACGCCGGTCATTCGCGACCAGAATTTGGCCATGGGTTTATCAGATTGCATGGGTTTATCAGATTGATTGAGTAGATCGTTGCTCGGACTTCTAACCGCCGAGGATGCTTTGCTCTGATGGGCGTCAAGCGGCGATGACCTCTTTAACAGGCCTAATGGCCAGCCCAGCCTGCTTGGCTCTGATCAGGAGATTCTCGAGGCCGCGAGTCAAGCATCCGTGTTCTGTAGGGTTGTCACTGACGTCATGTGTATATACCACGAGCCATTTCTGGTGTTGCGCGGCTTGCGCGATTAGTTTGGCGATGTCTTGAAATCCGGGCTGTCCGGCGGAGTAGCCGCCTGCTTCCGTAAGCGACAGGTTGATGCCCGCGACTTCCGAAAGGTCAATCCAGTTGAAATTGAGGCTCGTGCCGACCCCACGGGCGGTCCTGAACTGGCTGGCGACCGCGATCTTGCTCTGTAGGCTCACATGGTTATACGGAAAAGCGAAGCTCTCAATAAGCTCACAGCCTAGCCGTTCGCTAAGAAAGCGCTTGTTCTTCTCTATCGAATTCTTGAACTCACGTGTCGTGACTTCCAGGGCACTGAAGTGGTCGTAGGTATGGCAACCAACTTCGTGCCCTGCCTCTCGGACCTCCATTAGGTCTCTATCGGTGAACTGTTCCATTCCCAGATAGGTTTGGTTGCAAAATGCACCGCTGGCGAAATAGGTCGCACGAGCTTCATATTGGGCAAGTACTGATCCACCAACAGTCCAGGCCGTGCGAGGAAAATCATCAAAACAGATGCTTAGAACTCCACGATCAAGACACATCAACTTCGGCTTGATGAGGATTTTGTGCCCAATTTTTCTTTTCAGTCTCTGATATACGGTCAGATGCACGTCACGGCCTCAGAATTCGAAGTTTGTGCATGGCTGGCTTCTATTACAAGTATAGCGTGAGTGGAACGATAAGAACCCGGGATTATGGAGTACGCCGGAGGCGCAACCGGCCAATTTTCGCTGCCGCTAATTGCACAATGCGACAGACTTCGCGGGTCGCGGCGAGGCCTCCATCATCGAAGTCATTTCCCGCCTGCTAAACAATCCTCTGTTTCTGAATCTTGGAATGACCGAGAGGGTTACTGTTAAGTTCGGGGCAGGTGCGTTAAGCTAAGATTCCTGTCCAAGATAAGGGGAATGCCCGATGCGGTTCGGTGACACGTCGTCTTTCAAGTCGAATTTCATGGGAGTCGACCTGGAAACGGCATCAGGCGTACTCGTGCCCCGCGAGGAGACAGCTATCCTTGGAGAAGCTGCGATCGCCATTCTGCGAAGCCGGAGCGCCAATGCAAAAATCATCGACATGTGTTGCGGATCCGGAAACTTGGCATGCGCGATAGCGCTGGCTCAGCCACATGCAACTATATGGGCAAGCGACCTCACGGAGGAATGTGTTTCTCTCAGCTGGCGTAATGTGCAAAGGCTGAATTTGGTTTCACGAGTTCATGTACGCCAAGGCGATCTCTTTACGGGTTTAAAGGGAGATAGTCTGGAGTCAAAAATCGATCTGGTAGTGTGTAATCCCCCCTATATCTCGACATCCCGTTTGGCCGGGGTGAAGTCTTATTTGCTTGCTTCCGAACCTAAAGAGGCATTCGACGGAGGACCCTATGGTCTCTCTATGCATCAGCGTGTTATCCGTGATGCCTTGCCTTACCTCACATCGGACGGCCGGATAGCCCTCGAGTTCGGGCAGGGCCAAGAGAGGCAAGTTCAATCGCTGATCGCCCGGATGCAACAATATGGAAATGTTGACTTAGTTACGGACGCCAGCGGCGTGCCGCGCGTAGCAGTCGCTCAGAAGATCTTCTAACGATGGAAATTCGAGATAGCACGTTGCGTCAAACATCTGTGGTTTTGTGAATTGACGACAGTCAGAGCAACCATTCACGCTTACCCGTGATGATGGCCGTAGCGTGGCGGAGAAGAGCGACTTTGATCTTCTAA
>KI912007.1:19188-20056 GCA_000517005.1 Microvirga lupini | reverse complement strand
GCCCCGGGCGCCACCGCCTGCGCGATCTCGGCCAGATGCCGCGTCATCGCTTCGGTCGTGCAGCGCGGCAGCACCAGCCAGCGGCTTTGCCCAGCCTGGGCAGATTGCGCCGAAGATGTACGTCGAGGCTGTCCTCAGATCCCGTGGCGCCGACGGACGGGTGCCGCGCCGGGCCCAGCGGCGCGTGATCTTGTTCTTCTGGCCCACCCGCGCCTCGTCGGCAAACCAGATCTCTAGCGGCTTGCCAGCGGCCTCGCTGGCGGCGATTTCCGCCAGACGCGAGGGAAGCTCTTTTTAAAAACCGCGACCGCGGCCTCGCTTTTGGCATGATGGCGCGGGCGGGCCGAGAGCTTGCGGGAACCGAGCGCCCGCAGTTCGCGGCCCAGGGTCGTCTGGCTCACCTCAACCCGGAACTCGTCCCAGAGCCACTGCACCAGATCCTTCAGCCGCCAGCGCACGACCCCATGGACAGCCGGAGTGGGACCGCTCTCGACCAGGGCGATCAAGGCCTCGCGATGGTGGGCGCTCAGCTTGCAGACATTCCCCGGCGCCTTGCCGTCGACCAGGCCTTCGGGCCCGTGGGCGTTGAAGCGCACCACCGAATCCCGCACCGTCTGCAGCCCAACCCCACCGACCCGCGCCGCCTTGCTCCGCGTGCCGCCGTCGTAGATCTCGGCCAGCGCGAGCAAGCGTCGGCTTTGTCCAGCATTGCGCGTGGCCTTGGCCAAAGCCCGCAGCCGGGCTGCGTCATAGTCTGTGCGAAGCTCGATCCCTGGGCGCATGGCGAACCTCCTGCTCGCCAGCATGGAATCAGACATGCGCCCGACTGAAAACCCCGAATGAGTCAGCCTTCACGCCGCTTGGTATC
>KI912007.1:11101-19088 GCA_000517005.1 Microvirga lupini | reverse complement strand
TTAGTCCGACTGGCCGCCGCCAATGGTCAACTTTAGTGGATTCTGGCAGTTGTGCTCCCTCTAAAGGGTTATGGTCTCAGATGGAGCATTGCAGTATCGTCTTCAAAGAGCAAAAAATTCTTGGTGGCAGTTGGTCAAACCGAGGCCGCTATGACATCAGAGTTCTTTGGAATATTGCCGGACGATGAGCGAAATCCGTCACCTGATAGGAGAAGATCTGCCTCAAGTCGCCGACCTGTTCCAACGTGTTCTCCTGAAGAGATCCGTGACGGCGCAGGAATCTCTCATCCAGTATCTGCGCTCGCTATTCATCGATTCTGTCGATCCGAACGCTGAAATTCCGTCGCAAGTATATGTCAAGCCTGATGGTAAGATTGCTGGCTTCATAGGTGTGCTCAGGCTTCCTATGCTGCTCCATAGTGTTCCTTTGATGACTGCAGTGGGATCGTCCCTTATGGTTGATAGTCACGCGGAGAACCCGCTCGTCGGCGCGCGACTGCTGCGGACATTTCTTAGTGGGCCGCAAGATATTTCATTAGGCGAGACGGCAAGCGATACTACGGTCGCGATGTGGCGGACGCTCCGCGGTTCTGTCTTGCCTTCCTATAGCCTGGACTGGATCCGTGTGATCAATCCAGCTGGGTTTTTGGTCGAATTGCTGGCAAGTCGCCTAAGCATTGCACGAGGTTTAGCGCCGCTCGCTCGGTGCTTCGATGCTTGGGCGCGCCAGAGAGCAAATGGAACTGGACTTCGCTGGTCGAGCGTCGCCATTGGATCGACTTCATCCAACTCAGAAAATTTCAGCGATGTGCCTGTAGATGGAGAGAAGATGGCTCAGATCGTCTCTCAATGTGTCGCAAGATACCCTCTGCACCCGATGTGGACGAAAGGAGAGCTCGATAGAATTATCGCAGATGCTTACAAGAAGGATATATATGGTGATGCTAACTATCGTATGGTCCTTTCCCGTGAAGGTGCGCCGGTCGGTGCTTTCATCTATCACGGGCGTCCAGGGCGAGTAGGGCACGTTCTCCAAATTTTGGCGGCTCCTGGACAATCAGGCATTGTAATTGATCGGTTGATTGGTCACGCAGCTCATTCAGGCATAGTCGCTTTGCAGGGACGCACTCAGCCCGAACTACTTGATGCCATGCTCACTCGCCGATGTGCATTCACGCATCGCTCATCGACAGTTGTTCACGCACGCAATCCGACTTTGCTAAAGCCATTCTTGGCTGGGGAGGCTTTCTTCAATGGATTGGCTGGAGAGGCATGGACGCGGTTGATTGGAGATAGCTGGAGTGTTGGAGAATTGTGAGTATCGCGTGCTCGCGTTGAGCTGTTTCTTTGCCGGTCCTAGGGGAACATGAAATGTGTGGGATAGCAGGCTTTTTCGGCAGAGATGTCTCCCCGGAGGAAACGCGATCAGTCCTCCAGAGGATGGTGGGCGCCATCGCTCATCGCGGTCCCGATGCTCAAGGTGCTTATGTCGGTGACGGGGTCGGAATCGGACATACGCGATTGTCGATCGTCGACATTGCTGATGGACATCAGCCAATGGCAGGATCGGACGGACGGTATTGGATTAGTTTCAATGGAGAGATATTCAATTACGTGGAACTTCGCCGAGAACTCATGGAGCGAGGACACCGATTTCGGACTACGTCAGACACGGAGGTGATTCTGCAACTCTATGAAGAGTACGGGCTGGATTGTCTTCAACGATTGAACGGCGATTTCGCATTTGCGATTTGGGATAAGCAGTCGCGTCAACTCACTTTGGCGCGTGACAGAATTGGTGTTCGGCCGCTGTACTACACACGACGTCTGAACACAGTTTTCTTTGCCTCGGAAGTAAAGGCACTTCTTCGTGCTCCGGGCATTAGCGCTGAGATCGATCAGTTTGCCCTCGATCAGGTCCTTACGCTCTGGGCACCTGTTGCTCCCAGAACGATTTTCAAGAACATATCAGAGCTACCTCCCGCGCATGTCATGGTGATCGATGCCAACGGCGTACGAACCAGGCCCTATTGGCAGCTGATGTTCCCGGACCAAGATGTAGGGACTCAACGTCCAGCGGAAGCTGACGTGGCTGATGAACTGCTCCATCTTCTGGACGATGCCACGCGCATCCGGCTGAGAGCTGATGTGCCTGTGGGATCTTACCTGTCTGGCGGTCTAGACTCTTCGGTGATCAGCGCTCTTGCTGCACGCGCAGCCCCTGACCGGTTGCGAACATACTCAGTCACATTCGACTCTGTCGAGCATGACGAAAGCGGCTATCAGAATGAGGTTGCTGACGCACTTGGGACACAGCACTCGGCTATACGCTGCCGCGTGCAGGATATTGCGCATGTATTTCCCGAGGTCGTCCACCATATGGAGATACCTGTTGTACGAAGTGCTCCCGCGCCACTGTTCATGTTGTCACGCCTTGTGAGGAATCAGGGCTTCAAGGTTGTTCTGACGGGCGAGGGGGCTGACGAGATTTTCGCGGGGTACGATATCTTCAAAGAGGCAGCTGTCCGGCGGTTCTGTGGGCGTCAACCCCGGTCCAGAATTCGGTCCCACCTTTTTCGGCGACTGTACCCCTACCTGCCAAACCTTAGCCAACAAAGTCCAGAGTATCTAACGTCGTTTTTCTGTTCAGGGGCCGACTCGCCCAATCATCCGCTGTTCTCGCACCGGCCCCGTTTTCGCAGCACCGGTGCGGCGAAGGTACTATTCTCGGGAGACTTTCGGGCAGCGCTCGGAGATTTTGACCCAACTCGGGAATTGATCGAACGCCTGCCGGCCGATTTCGGACGTTGGCATCCACTGCACCAGGCGCAATATATCGAAACGTCGTTCCTTCTGCCCGGATATATTCTGTCGAGCCAAGGCGATCGTGTTGCTATGGCTCATGGCGTCGAGGGACGCTTCCCATTCCTCGACCGTCGTGTCGTGGAGTTTGCTGCGAAGCTACCTCCAGGGATGAAACTCAAAGGATTGAGAGAGAAGCATATTCTGCGTGAAGCGACGAAAAATCTATTGCCGCCATCCATCGTTGAGCGCACCAAGCAGCCATATCGCGCACCGGATTGTGATCCCTTCATTGCTGCAGCGGCGCCGGACTACGTCGCCGAGAGCCTTTCTCCGTCGGCTATCGCCCAAGTCGGCATTTTCAATCCTCAGGCGGTCGACAAGCTCTACGCGAAGTGTCGTCGCCAACAATCATCCGGATTTAAAGACAGCACTGCATTCGTCAGCATTTTGTCCACGCAACTGTGGCACCAAGCCTTCGGGGTGCCGCCACGTTATCCAAATAGATATGCTGCTTAGCCCAGAGACCGGAGACTGTCATGATTAGCAGTAACGCAAATGTAATCCGCAGCTTCATCGTTGAAAACTTTCTTTTCGGCGATGCCAGTCGGCCTCTCTCGGATTCTGAGTCGCTAATCGAGAACGGCATCGTCGACTCGACCGGAATTCTCGAGCTCGTTGCTTTTCTCGAAGAGAGATTCGCAATCCTTGTGGCTGATGCTGAGATGGTCCCTGCAAACCTTGATACAATCGAAAGCTTGTGCGCGTATGTTGATCGCAAAACCAACACTGGGGTGCGGGCCGCCTGATTCAGAACCTTCGAGTGGAGGACATGGAATGCGCGTAGAAGAGTTCCTGCGCGAAAGCGCGCGCAAGTACAGCAATAAGGAAGCAATAGTCACCGGAAACCGGCGACTTGCTTACAGGGAACTTGACGATCTATCAGATCGATTGGCTTGGGCTTTATCAGAGGGTGGCATTCGCCGCGGCGACCGTGTCGTCATCTTCATGGAGAATATCTGGGAAGCTACCGTCTCGATCTTTGCCACTCTCAAAGTCGGAGCTGTCTTCAGTCCCGTCAATCCGTCAACTAAGGCTGAAAAACTCGCATACATCATCGAGAACTGCAGAGCAAGTTCGGTCATAACACAGTCTAAACTGACTGAGGTTGCTGCGGCTGCGATCGAACGATCTTCAAGCGTCAGACTGACAGTAGTAGCTGGAGAAATGAAAGTCAGCCTTCCGTTTTGCGTTTCCTTCCAGGATCTTATTGATCAAAGCCCAATAGAAGCGGTCGCTCACGGCGGGATCGACCAAGATCTTGCAATGCTCATCTACACGTCTGGTTCTACTGGCCGCCCGAAGGGCGTGATGATGTCGCACCGTAACGTGGAGGCGGCGGCGACATCTATCACTTCGTATGTTCAGAATGTTCCTAGCGACATCATTCTCAACGTGCTGCCAATTGCGTTCGATTACGGTCTTTATCAGCTCATTATGTCGGTCAAGATGGGCGCCACACTCGTACTCGAAAAATCTTTTGCTTTTCCGAATGCTATATTCGAGACGATGCGAAAAGAGCGCGTGACCGGATTGCCGCTCGTCCCGACAATGGTGGCTCTGATTTTGCAAATGAGGAACATTACGCCGACGTCACTTCCCGATCTGCGGTATATCACGAACACAGCCGCAGCTTTACCGCCATCACACATTGCTCGTCTGCGTGAACTCTTTCCCAGTGTACGTCTATACTCGATGTACGGTCTGACGGAATGCAAACGTTGTACCTACTTACCACCCGAGCAACTTGACACTAGACCCGATTCAGTAGGGATCGCGATTCCCAACACCGAGGCCGTTGTCGTAGACGAGGATGGCAAGCCGGTTGCTCCTGGTATTGTTGGAGAACTCGTGATCCGTGGCCCACATGTGATGCAAGGGTACTGGGAAGATGAAGCCGCCACAAAGAGGGCTCTGAGAACAGGGCAGAACCCTTGGGAGAATGTTCTATACACTGGGGACCTGTTTAGAGCAGACGAGGAGGGGTACTTGTACTTCGTGGGGCGTAAGGACGACATCATCAAGACCCGCGGTGAAAAAGTCGCGCCAAAGGAGGTAGAAGCTGTCCTCCATGCCTACCCCGGAGTGATTGAAGCCGTCGTTGTAGGTGTCCATGATCTAATTTTAGGGCAAGCGGTTCATGCCATCGTTGTAACACAGAGTAAGACCATAACCGAGCAGTCCGTTATCCGTCACTGCGTCACTTACCTCGAAGACTATATGGTTCCCAAGGCGATCACCTTCCGCTCTAGTCTGCCGAAGACCGACACGGGAAAAGTCAGCCGCAGGCTCGCCGCCGAGATCTTGGAGCATGTTGAATGACCCCGGACCCCACTGTTCTGACGCGAGATCTGCCCGAAGCGATGCTCACGATAGATGCGGCTGTGGAGGCTGATCGGATCGTCGCTAGGCTTCGCGAGCAAGTACGGACGTCATTGAGGAGACGTGGACTGGTGTTAGGGTTGTCGGGAGGCATAGACTCCAGCGTATGCGCTGCTCTTGCGGCACAGGCTGTCGGTCCGAAGAACGTACTGTGTCTGTTAATGCCGGAGAATGACTCGGACCCGGAGAGCCTTCGCCTGGGCCAGCTTGTTGCGGAAAAGTTTGGACTCGGAAGCAGAATCGAGAACGTCGGGCCGGTCCTCGCGGCTATGGGCTGCTATGCGCGGCGTGACGAGCTGATCCGCGAACTGGTTCCCGAATACGGTAACGGTTGGACGTGCAAGGTTGTGATTGCAAACGGGGCGGAAGGAAACGGCTATAACTTCTTTACCCTAGTTGTCCAGGATCCGAGTGGAGAGACCAGAAGCCTTCGCATGCCTCCTCATGCCTATCTTGGGATCGTTGCGGCAACAAATATGAAGCAGCGTACCCGGAAGCTCGTCGAGTACTTTCATGCGGAGCGGCTGAATTATGCCGTCATCGGAACGCCGAACAGATTGGAGTACGATCAGGGATTTTTTGTAAAGTATGGCGACGGCGCAGCTGATGTGAAGCCTATCGCTCATCTCTATAAGACACAGGTTTATCAACTAGCGGCGCACCTCGGCGTCCCAGATGAAATCCTGCGTCGGCAGCCAACAACAGACACGTGGTCGCTGGCACAAACCCAAGAAGAGTTTTATTTCGCCCTTCCATACAATCAGATGGATTTGTGCCTATATGGACTGAATCAGGCAATTCCATCGGAAGTGATCGCAACCGCGACGGAGTTGCCTGTTTCGGTCGTTCAGAAAGTGTGGCGCGATATCATTGCTAAGCGGCGGGCAACTCAGTACCTGCATATGATTCCGCTACTAGTTGAGCAAATCAATGAGGTATGAGCTACGCGGATCAGGGGAGGCTTTCGATCCAGGCTGACTTGTGTCGCCGCATCATTGAGTCAATCGTTAAAAATGTGTGGCGATGATGGCACTGGAGCCGATAATGGCAGCCGAGGAATATCAATACGTTCGAAAGCCGATGAGACCTGTTCGATGTGCCGTCTCGAAGAATCTTGTTTTATGAGCAGCAGTGGCGGCCAAGAAAGAGCCGAGTCGTTGTTTGCCGGTAAGTCGAGAAGTGTATAACAACCTGCCCAGCGAACGGATTGTCGGCCGGCAGGGCTTCGAGCAACGCGCTGAGGCTAGCTGCAATACGGATGACGATAGATCATAGCGGTAATGGGTAGCAGACGATCGTTGTGTCCGCTGGAGAACTCGATAGAAGCAGGCGTTTGCATCGGACATCAGGCAGACAGTCATCGCATTGCCTTATCGTCACTAGCATTGATCTCATAAGTGATTCTGCGACTATGGGATTGTTCGCGACGCGCCAGAGCGACCAACAGCATTCCTAACGGAACCGACCCCGCTCCTGGGCCCGCCATGCAACTTTTCTCACGCTTTGTGGAACCATTTGAACAAGTTGTGTGCCTCGTGCCCAATCGATAAGTCTCTTCTGACTCTGGCGTAAGACGAGCAAAGAACGATTGAATGTAACAGAGCCTTCAATCAGCGGGGCTGTATAGTTGGAGAGTTGCTGCTTATAATCCATTACTCCTTTGCCAAAGTCGATAATCTCGATTCCCTGTTTCGAAGCATGGGAAATCATATGTAGAAGCAGAAGCATCCCTGGGGAGTAGCGATTGAACTCGGGATCGTAAGCCGGAAACCAATAATGCCAGGCGGTTTTGGATCTCATGCCAAAATGGATGGCAATGGGACGCCCACCTGCCCGCAATACGGAGGTTGTTCCGGAAAATGACGAACTGTTCTGCGAAGAGATGACTTCAGCGAGCGCGCGGGCCCAAGGCATCGCGAAGAGATCGATTACGCCGCTCCTGCGGTACTGAGAGGATTTGAGATCCAAGCATAGCCGAACAACATTGATATCCTTACAGTCGAGTTCAATCTCGACTTTGCCAAACTCGCGTTCCAGCTTGCGCAATTTACTGGCATAGCGTGACCATGTTTCCTTGGACACGATCTGAGAGTTGTCGGACAGTTTAAGGAGATAGGACTGTGTTTTGACCGCACTCCAAGGTGAGAAGGTGACTTGTGAGGCTGGGACGTGGTCGAAGTCCCAACTCAGCAGCCGACATGCCCGCGTCAGCGCTTTGAGGTCGTACGTAGCTCCTGGGGGTGCAACAAGACCATGATAATCAGAGACTGGCCCACCGATGGGCCTGCCGAAGCCGAGGGAGTTTCTCTGATAAGGGAAAAAGGACTTCGCCGCCGTTGATGACCGCGACAAATGCGTCATTTCGCACAGCCGCAACACTCTGCGAAAATTCAGTGCAGAAAAACGGACTGCGGAGATCTGGGTTCCCCTGCTGAATCTCAGTCCAGCGAGTTCTCAGATCATCTGGCAGTCGATTTGCTGGAACAATCGTGACTTTCATCTAATGTCCGGCTTCGACTTCGTAGCTTTGAAGCGTACACCAAACAGGACAGCGACGTTCGCCTCTTTGGGATTATATGCTTTCCACCATTATTGACTTCGCCTCTTTGGGATTATACGCTCTCCACCATTATTGACGCTGCATTTTTCTTGCAAACGTGCGGTCAAAATCCTTTAAAGCCCGTTGATTGGCAGCGCGGTCCTCGCAGCTACTGCATCGATAGTGCTGCTCATCGTTGGGCTG
>KI912007.1:10288-11001 GCA_000517005.1 Microvirga lupini | reverse complement strand
CTGCGCGACTGGGCCAATGCATGAGCATCAGCGCCTGTTGGTATGAGATAGAAACTGCCGAACTATCAATGCCTCGGCGACTCACCTTAAGCATACGCGGCCCCGGAAGAAGCCGGGGCCGCATCTTTCTTGGCTGTTAGATGACGAAGAAGTTGTGGTAGGTCAGGGCAAGGCCAGAAGCGAGCTTTGCGATCTGCACTGCAGCCCCAGAACCGCTGCCATCAGCATCATAAGACAGAACGCCAGTATTGCTGTTATACACGATGTAGTCATTGCTGTCCTTTGCCGCGGAGCCAATCGTGAAGTTGCTCTGCTGCAGAGTAGCATTGCTGACACCGATCTTAGTAAACACGGCGTTCTCTAGGTTGATCGTGTCGTGATTCACGTTGAAGTCAGTGATCGTGTCGCGATTGGTGCTGCTCGGACGGAGCGTGAACGCGAACGAGTCGTGGCCGGTGCCGCCTGTCAGGATGTCGTTACCGGCACCACCAACAATCAGATCATCGCCCTCAAGGCCTCTGATCGTGTCGTTGCCAGACGTCCCCCAGAGACTGTCATGCCCCTTTGTGCCGGTGATCGCATTCGTCGGTTCCGGGGTCGGGGTAGGAGTTGGCGTCGGAGTAGGAGTAGGAGTGGGCGTCGGAGATGAGACGGATCCATCCACCACATCGATGGCGCCATACTTGATAGCCGTGCTCTCTGGTGCGTCCTCA
>KI912007.1:2316-10188 GCA_000517005.1 Microvirga lupini | reverse complement strand
TAATTTGCCATTGTAGGCCCCTAACTTTATTATTTGTGGTGTCAAAACACGTTATCCTGCACTCAACATGCAGCGTTTCAGCCAGTTTCTTATTTTGGAAAAACGTATACTGAGGAATGCAGTCGTGGAGGTACAAATGATCAGTGATCATCTGTATGGAATTGAGATACACGCTGCTTTGCAAGAATGTCTTGTGATAGTAGGACAGTTGTTTGTTAAAATGCGCCAACGTGGCGGCAATCGGCTATTTTCGTCAAAATATGTCGAGAATAAGTTGCTAGTGTGCAAATACTGGGGCGTCATTTTGCAAATATAGGACTGGTTAGTCTTCTTGTGACGGTTGCATTTACGTTATATACTAATAATTTATAATTTTGATGTTTGCGTAAGGGAACCTATACGTTCGACGACGCTGACTAGAATGTTGTCGGCGTGCAGACTTTTCTATTGGGGAGGGGTGGATGGCGCGCTGATTATTAAGAATGGGGAAATCTAATCTGCTTTTCTACATTATCGATGCGACGTTTCTTGCTTAAGTCCGGAGGCCGTAACTGAATTATCAGTAAGAAGTCGATAGATTTTGTCAAGCGTGGGAGCTACGGCGGCTTGGGTGAAATGACCTCTCACCCGGTGAACGGCCTCCTTGGACATTTCCTGCCACTCCTCGGTTCCCCAGCAGTGCAGTATCCTCGCAGCCACAGCGTCAGCTGTCATATCGGACTCTACCACGATGCCTGCGCGCCCAATCACCTCGGGATTGAACCCGTGACGCGTGCAAATAGGAACGCATCCTCGAGCCATAGCTTCGGTCAACGCATTCGAGTGCCCTTCGCCCGGAAAATTCGTGAGGAATAAAAAGAAATCTGCAGCATCGAGCAAAGGAACAATCTCTTCAAAGGGCAGTGACCCAGCGAGGATGACACCATGACCGGTTTTGCCGTTCATCCCCGCGAGGCGGCCCACTTCACAGGTGCCGGCTCCCACAAGGTAGAAGCGGGCATCGGGCTCATGGCGCCTAATCTCCCGAAAAATCTCCAGTGCCCTGGGCACTCCCTTGCTTTCAGACAATTGGCCGACATAGACCATGACCGGAGGGCGGTCCTTGGGCGTCGCGCTTTTCAGGCGGGGTAGCGTGGAAGGGACGAAATTGGGGAGAAGTTGCCGGGCCACTCGGGGTGCGATCCCAGCAACAAACTTTGCGTATTTCTCTCCTTCGTATGTCACGGCATCAGCCGTCCGTAGCAGCTTCCGGAACATAACACGGTAAACTGAACTCCTCTCTTCGTAGAGTTGGATCTGGTTTCCAGCACGTAGATCTACAATTACGGGCATTCGGCGAATTCTAGCAACCAGAACGAGAGCGAGCTCAAAGGGCAAGAATTGTTTGCAGAGTGGAGTGATATGGAAGACTACGCATTTTCGATCATTGCGCAGAAGACGATACGCAATGCGGAAAAACCCCATTAGGTAGCCTGCAGCTTTCCTGGCAAGAGATCCTTGCGGTACGGGATAGGCGAGTGGATCTACGCTGTAAGAGAGGCTGGAGAGCATCATTGCCAATCGTAGGTTTGCGCTTTGATACCCCCCCAGTGCAGGCTTGCCCTGATCAGCAATCGGACCGCAGAGTAGAACTCTCATCGAGATCCCCTTTTAGCGGTTCCGTGCCTGGGAACAAGAATATATGCCGAGCGATTGAAGAGATAATCAGTGGGCCGGCACAAAAATTTCACTCCCAAATCCGCTGCTCTCCAACTCCATAGAACCCTCACGCGCCATGGATGGCTTGAACGTGCGGAGGAAAAGCTCCAAATTTGCCAAGGACCAGATAAGCTGCTGTTGGTTGTGATGTCCAGAGAGGTGATCTCTCAACATCACGTCAATCGCCGCAGCGTTGCAGAGTCTTCGGACCTCGGAATCGGAGCTCGCAAGAAGATCTTGGATGAATGACCTGCCGCGGCCGCGAAACCATACGTCGAGAGGCACAGTAAATCCGGCTTTTCGTCGTGCTAGGATACTGGAGGGGAGAAGGCCTTGCATAAGGGTCCTCAACACTCTTTTGTTGCTGACGGCGCGCTCAGGGAAGCCTGCTACGAGATCGGTAAGAGCGACGTCCATGAATGGCATGCGGCCCTCAACGCCAAATGCCATCAACATCCTGTCTCCTCTCTCAAGAAGGTTATCCGGCAACCAGGACGTCTGATCGAAAAATCGAGCTCGCCGCGCATTGCTTTGGCGCGGATCTGCCGAAAACGGGAAAACATCATTCTCGAAATCCGGGAACGGCCTTTCGGCGAGTTGCTCGAACTTTTCCTGCGATAAGCCGCCAAACCAGACGCGAAGCCGACGATTGAAATCTCGTTCGCCCAATGCTCGGCCGAGAACTTTTAGGCGGTGCATGGAATACGGCAAATTCGCCAAGACCGGAGCCAAGAGGCATTGATGAACAAACTGCGGAACTAGACGATGATAAACAGAGATCCAGGGATCGGCTTGGTATTTCGGATACCCGCCAAGGAGCTCATCCGCCCCCTCGCCGGAGAGTACCATTTTGACGTCCTGTCGCGCGGCACGGGCAAGCAAGAAGAGGGGAATATCTGAGCTCTGCGAGATCGGAGCCCCGCGCTTGGCGAGAGCAGTTGGCCAGACATCGAAGAATTCGTCTGTTGAGACAATGACCTCATTGTGCTGAGTATGGAAGCACTCGGCGACTTCACGGGCATACCCCAGTTCAGAATAGCCATCCTCCTCAAAGCCGACGCTGTAGGTTCTGATCGGGCTGGAGACATGTTGCGTCATGAGTGCAACGATCGCGGATGAATCTAACCCGCCCGATAAGAACGCTCCATAAGGGGCGTCACTCCTCAGCCGGATGGAGACAGCCTCGCTCAACCCCTTGTGGAACGCAGTGACTGATTCCTCGTACGAAAGGCTCTTTTTCACGGGGGTCGAGAATGGAGGGCTGTAGTAGCGCCATTCCTTGAGAGCTCCCGCTTGCCACGTCGCGCAACAGCCAAGTGGAAGCTTTCTAATAGCACGAAACAAAGTGTCGGGGCCCTGAACATAGCGGTCCACAAGATAGTTCGTAAAGGCCGACCAGTTCAGCTCCTTGCTCACTCCGGGCACGTTCACGAGAGACGGCAGTTCCGATGCGAAAACGAGCCCGTCTCCATACTTCAGCAGGTAGAATGGCTTCTTTCCAAAATGGTCGCGAGCTAGAAACAGAGACTGCTTTCGCCGGTCATAGATCACGAAAGAGAACATTCCTCGAAAGTGGAGCACGCAATCTTCGCCCCAAGCCTTGTAGCTCTCAAGCAGAACTTCCGTGTCCGAGTCTGTGCGAAATGTGTGTCCTTTGGCGGCTAGCTGCTCTTTCAGTTCGATGTAGTTATAAATTTCACCATTGAATGTAACGGTGATAAGTTCCGAACTGTCTGACATCGGCTGCGCGCCGCCTTGAATATCGATGATCGCGAGACGGCGATGTCCCAGGGCTACCTGATGACGGAAATCGTCAGTCCACTCCACTAAAGTCCCGGTGCCGTCGGGGCCGCGATGATCCAGGCACAGGAGCATCGAATTTAGTTGCTCCTCAGACAATGCATGCCGACTCGCTAGAACCCATCCAGCTATTCCGCACATTTCGACCTCATTCGATTGGATTGGCCGGGTGCGGGATCGCCCCGCCGAGTTGGCCAATGCGCCACTTCTTCTTCTCGTCCTGCTGCAAAGGATTATGTTTTAAGGTTGAAGAGAGCAGAATGTATGCAACCGACAGGGACAGGTTGAAAAATGTGTTCTGCGCGAAGAATTGCGCTTCTGTAATGTTGCTGAGCAAGGAACTCACGAAGATCGCCGCCGATAATGGAAGCAAGAGCGCAACCTGTGGATTGGGCAAGCGCAGCAAATGCGTCATCTTCCTAGCGAAAGATCCCAGGAGGGTGATCAGAGCTATAATCCCAACATAGCCAAAGCTGATATAAGTTTCCAAATAGCCGTTATGGGAGTGCCAGAGGGTGACGCCAGTGTACTCGCGAAGCCTCGGCATAATGGCGCTTTCGAAGCCACTGGAGTACCCAAATCCGATCCAAGGACTTTCGGATGCCCAAGCCAGCAACACTGACCAGAGTGGAATCCGGCCAGTAAGGTCTGTGTTCTTACCGAGGGCTTGGATGATCATCAATGCTATCGGTATCGCGATTGCTATAACCAGAATGACAGCCAGAACTCCTAGTCCGCCGAACAGAAGACGCGCGTGAACGTCGAGCTTCGCCAGGAATATGGAGTACATGGCAATCAACGCCATCAAGAATGCGAGAACAATCCCAGTCCCTGACTCGGATCCTATTAGGCACAATGCCGAGGCTGCGATGGCTGAAAGTCTCAAGAAAGTTGATCGAATTGCAAACTTTCCGACGAACAGCAGCAGTATCAGCGCGATGCAACTCTCATAGCCCAATCTATTCTTATGTGTGAAGACGCCGCGCCAGAGACCGGCATGTTCAGGCTCGACCCAGTCTGCTGCCGTATGTACACCGTACGCAGGTAGCACCAAGACCCAGATCAGACTGCAAAATACGTTGATGCTCAACGCCAGTATGTACAGGCGGACCATTCTTGCCGGCGGAAACAACGCAGCAATCTCCATAACGATGAGAATATTGAAGGAGAGTGCCAATGCTCGCCTGAAGGTTGTTGCTTGATCTGGAGCCCAAAGGCAGGAGAGCAATGCCAGTGCTGGAAATGTGAGCAGAGGAAGCGATACGCGGGCGATGGCGTTAACGCTTCTCCAATGTGTAAGGTAGATGCCCAAGGCGACACAATATATGAAGATCTGATTGATGCGACCGAGCCAGGATGCTGGCTCAACAGAGGTGATGATGGTCGGATCTGTTCCCGTCAGGTGAAACAGAAATGCGCCTGTCGAAATCACAAGCGCGTATACTAGAAAGATTTCATAGAATCGGTGCCGAAGATCATCCTTCCTTGTTGTCGGCGTGGTCAGGCCCATAGCAGCGAAATCCCAGAGGGGTCGTTATTAGCAGAGTAAATGCTGCCATTTATGATAGTAACTCAGTTTGCTTCCCGGCCGATGGAGAATAGGTATTACTCCCAACGCAAAATCGACTATCGCCATAATCGAGTTAGGCTAAGCTTACAGCAATTACTTAATTGAAGCCGAGGTCTCTGGAATCCTTAGTGGACAGGGCATCTGGCCGAATCCACCGAGCAGATGATGGGCCCGCGATACCTTTATGGGTCATTCAATGCCCTCTACTCCGAGCGTTCGTCCTGAGCAGGGTGCTGCCGCAACATCACAGGGGAGCTCAGGGGCTATCTCCAGGCTTGTGATGGAGCGTTTGGTCCAAAACGGAATTGATGTCGATCCGCTGCGGACCAAGCTTGGAATTACGAAGGAGCTCCGGACGGACAGAGATATCAGCATCGATACAAAACATCAGATCCAGTTCATCAATATGGCGGCGTCCGAACTCAAGGACGAACTACTTGGGTTCCATCTGGCGCGCGAAATGGATGCAAGGGAAAAGGGGCCTTTTTATTATCTCCTTTCGACGGCGGAGAAACTCAGCGTGGCCTTGGATCACGCTATTCGATACACCAGTGTTCTTCACGAAGCTCTTCGAGTGAGCAGAGGTAAGTCTCCATCTACAATCGAGTTTGAGTACAGGGGAGTTAAACGATATTTGGATCGGCACCAGATGGAGTTCTGGATTACATATGCACTTCGGATGAGTAGGATCCTGACAGGCCGAGATTTGATCCCTGTACAAGTAAGTTTCATTCATCAGAGGGGCCAAGAAGCCCTAGAGATGGAGCGCTACTTCGGGTGCAGTATCGAGTTCGGAGCGCCGAAAGATCGTATTGCTTTCGACCCACAAGAGGCCGATCTACCTGTCGTGACTGCGGACCCGTTTCTGAACAGGTTCCTTGTTGAGTACTTTGAGAACGCTGCCGCGCATCGGATGGCTGGACGGGTGCCTTTGCGGATCCGTGTTGAGAACACCATTATGCCTCGACTTCCAAATGGAACAGCGAGCATTGGCAACGTCGCAAGCGATCTCGGTATGAGTGCCCGCACTCTCTCTAGACGTCTAGCCGAGGAAGGGCTTGCCTATAGCGCAATCCTTGAGGAACTCCGCTCGAATTTGGCAAACCAGTATCTTCACGATAGTGATCTGCTGATCTCAGAGATTGCTTGGCGGCTCGGCTACACCGAGGTGAGTTCATTTGTCCATGCATTTCAAAGATGGACGGGGAGGTCGCCCACGCATGTACGTAGGCAGATTAGCGGCGACGCCGATCGAAGAGGCGAATGAATTCTCCGCCGTCGACACTAAGATGATCTGCCTGTCGGCGACGCTGAATTGACGGGTCTGAAGGGCCGCCAGCTATTCGACCATGCACGCTTGGTCCAGCCTACTCTGAAAGTGCTCTTTTATTACCGGCTGTGCCGAGCAGACGGCGATTGCATCCGGTTTCCTCGCGTCCGCGCCCGGCATGGAGATGGTCACGAAGCTGTATGCTATCGAAGATGTGGCGGTTCGGATCCGTGGCGTCATCGAAGACGCCTGACAGGAAGCAATCGCGTATCCGACTCGGGCGTATCCCGTGTGATCTTGCATGGCAGTTACATAGATCCTGTCTAAGCCTCTGCGCCGAGATCCATCATGGCTGGCTTCGTCGGGTGCGAAACTGTTTGTCGCCAAGGTCAGCCTCGATCAAACGGCCCTCGATCCAGGACGCCTCCTTCTTGAGAAGCGGGACGATTTCGAGTTGCCGCTCCGCGCTCAGACGACTTTCCGTCGCCGCAATGGAAAGGGCACCAACAGGTTTGCCGCCTGATCCAAGGATCGGAACGCCGATGGCCCAGGAGTCCGAAAGAAGCATGCCGGCATTGAGGGCATAGCCTCTCGCTCGCGTGTCCAGAACGAGATTGCGCAGGACCGGAGGAGAGAAGGGGGGATAGCTTTCTGCAAGCACGTCGGCATTGGCTGCCAATGTTTCTTCCACTTCCTCGTCTGGCATGGCTGCTAGCAGAGCCAAGCCTCCCGCCTCCACACCGAGCGGGTGCCGGTCTCCTGCATGAAGGGCATGAACCCGGATCGGAAAGGGACCTTCCTCGCGATGCACGCAGATGGAATACACATCCCGCGGCACTGAAAGAAATGCAGTATCGCCGGTCTGCTGGCTTAACTTTAGAAGGGAGCGAAGTGAGATCGAGTGGATGCCGAAACGGGTGTTTGCCAGCGTGCCGAGAACATGGATCTGCGGACCCAGATAGTAACGTCTCGTCTCAAGATCCTGATCGAGCATGCCTGCGCGCACGAGGGCGAGCAGCATCCGGCGGACGGTAGGTTTTGGAAGATTGCATCGCTCAACCAATTCGGACAGCCGGGCACCTGAAGGCGCGCCCCGCCCGACGAGGAGGAGCAGGGTTGCGGCCCTATCTATCGCTTGTGCTCCGGTCGCGGTTCCGGTGTTGATGCCTTGGACGTTGATCTTGCTCAAGAGGGTTCCTCGATGTTCCAGCATATGGACCTTTGCTGATGGTTAGTTGAGGTTCTCGATCAATAAGCAATTTTTCATTGACAAGGGAGACTATCAAAGGGCCTCATGAGCCAACGAATACGCCCGGCGCGAGGCGCGTCACAAATGAACAGAGGTCCGAAATATGGACCAGGTTTGAGGAAACATGGGATCCCGTGGGTCTCCAACCAGGAGGGTTACATGATCTTGTCTCGCCGTCGGCTGCTCACTGCTGGCTCGACCGCTTTCGCCGGAGCCCTTGTCGGCGCACCGTTTATCGCACGGGCCCAGCAGGCGGAGTTCACCTACAAGTACGCAAACAACCTG
>KI912007.1:2092-2216 GCA_000517005.1 Microvirga lupini | reverse complement strand
GGGGTCGTCAATTCGGCTGGCATCGGCCGGGACGTGCCCGCCCTCGACACGAGCGTCGATCTCTTCCGGAAGATGCTGGAGGTCAATCTGATCGGGAGTTTTGTCGTGTCCCGTGAGGCGGCCC
>KI912007.1:0-1992 GCA_000517005.1 Microvirga lupini | reverse complement strand
GAATGACTTATGGCACGTGCCGTCATCGCCTGTCTTGGAAAGCACCGTCAATGACTGCCTCCGTTCAGATTCCCTCGGGAGGCGTCGTGCCCGTGTCTAGACGGGTCATGAACCTGGCCAACTTCCTACACCAAGCAGCGCGGCGTCATGGAAACGAGATCGGCTTCGTCTGGGGAGATGCGACCTGGACCTGGGCCGAGCTGGATCGCCGCGTCAATGCCATGGCCGTTGCCCTGGCCGCGAAGGGAGTCGGAAAGGGCGACCGCATTCTGGTGCAGTCCAAGAACTGCAACCAGATGTTCGAGTCCATGTTTGCATGTTTTCAGCTTGGGGCGGTCTGGGTGCCGACAAATTTCCGTCAAACGCCGGATGAGGTGGCTTATCTCGCCCAGTCGAGCGGGGCTTCGGCCTTGATCTGCCACCGTGACTTCCCGGAGCACGTCGCGGTCGTGCGCGAGGCAGCCGCTGGCATTCGGTTCGTGATCTCCATCGGGTCTTCGGAGTTCGGAGAGGATTATGATTCTCTCGTTGCGCGATACCAGGGCGAGAGCACGCCGATGGCATCCGTCGAGCACGATGATCCGTGCTGGTTCTTCTTCACATCCGGCACAACCGGGCGCCCGAAAGCTGCGGTTCTAACTCATGGCCAGATGGCCTTCGTGGTGACGAACCACCTCTGCGACTTGATGCCGGGCACCACTCACCAAGATGCGTCTCTGGTGGTGGCGCCGTTGTCACATGGTGCGGGCGTTCATCAACTCACGCAGGTGGCACGTGGAGTGAAAACCGTGCTGCTCTCGAGCGAGCGGTTCGACGTCGATGAAGCCTGGACGCTCGTCGAAAAGTGGCGGATTACGAATCTCTTCACCGTTCCCACCATCGTCAAGCTGCTGACCGAGCATCCCTCGGTGGACATGCATGACCATTCACCTCTCCGCTACGTGATCTATGCCGGCGCGCCCATGTACCGAGAGGATCAGAAGCACGCGCTCAAGAAGCTTGGAAAGGTGCTCGTCCAGTATTTCGGCCTTGGCGAAGTGACCGGTAACATTACCGTCCTCTCGCCGGCACTCCACGAACCGGACGATGGTCCCGGTGTGAAGGTCGGAACCTGCGGTTATGAGCGGACCGGCATGCAGGTCTCGATCCAGGACGAGCAGGGGCGTGAATTGGCGGCTGGAGAGACCGGAGAGATCTGCGTCTGCGGACCCGCCGTGTTTGCGGGCTATTACAACAACCCGGAAGCCAATGCGAAGGCCTTCCGGAACGGTTGGTTCCGGACGGGCGATCTGGGCCATGTGGATGAGGAAGGTTATCTCTACATCACGGGCCGCGCCTCCGACATGTACATCTCAGGTGGCTCGAACGTCTATCCGCGCGAGATCGAAGAGAAGATCCTGACACACCCTGCGATCGCCGAGGTTGCCATCCTGGGCGTGCCTGACAGAACCTGGGGCGAGGTGGGAGTGGCCGTCTGCGTGCTGCGACCGGGAGCGGATGTGAGCGAAAGCGAGCTCTTGGCATGGCTGGATAGCAAGGTCGCCCGCTACAAGCTCCCGAAGCGTGTGTTCTTCTGGGAAACCCTGCCGAGATCCGCCTACGGCAAGATCACGAAGAAGGATATCCGGACGGAGTTGGAGGCACGCGGCAATCTGCCATTGTCCCAAGCGGCGCGAGACACAGCTTGATGTGAAAGATCGGGATTCACACGGAAACGGGTTTGTTAGTCCTGAGGAGGGAACCATGGCTCAGCAGCAGACGGTGCTCGTGACCGGAGGGGCTTCCGGCATTGGTCTTGCGGTCGTCGAAGCCATTCTTGCGGAAGGTTGGCGTGCCATCGTGGCGGATCTCGAACAAAAGAATCTGGACCGCAGCAAGGACGTTCTCTCTCCGGCCAATAACCGGGTACGCTTCGAGCGGATGAATGTTGCGGACGAAAATGACGTCGTTCGTGCCATCGCGGCATGTGAAGCGGAGTTCGGGCCAATCACA
>KI912006.1:129920-131680 GCA_000517005.1 Microvirga lupini | reverse complement strand
TGTTCGCTCAGCAGAAATAGGTTGCTCATCAGCGCCTCCTTCACTGAGGCACCGAATCACTCCTCAAACCAAATTAATAGGTCCTGAGCCTAGATGTCCTCAATGAGTCAGGCGGCAACCTCGATACATTGCCTGATCATGATTAGATCCTGCTTCGCCGGTCCAAGTCGCTGAGCTGAATAGAGTGCTGCCGCATGATGCTTTGAATGACGGCTGTGGAGCAGGGCGAAGTTCCTCTCAGATAATCACAGCTGGCGAATGAGCGTTCGATTTTGAGAAGTGTCCAAATGGCAACGGAGAGCGGACATTCAGACGCTCACGCTCTTCGTCTCGACTTGACCCGTTCCGGACCTTTACTGATTGGCTCTCCCATACAGAGCAATCTTCCCACTCGACTCTGCCTTCCGAGACCCCGATTATCGGAGACGGAGATCGCACACGATCAGGTGCATCATCGGCAAAACCATGCCCGACACGCAGCAAGAACGTGAACACCTGGCCCAGGCGGACTGGCATATTGCCGAGGGTGAGAGGCGTGTGGCCGAGCAGATCGCCTTCATCGAGCGGATGATCGAGCAGGGACAGGATACAATCCTGGCCAAGGACTTTCTGCAAACCCTGGAACAGACACTCCAGCAGTGGCATGCCCATCGACGGGCTCATCCTGGATCGGATCGCCCAAGGGTGAGTGCTGGCCAAGGCGAGCGGACAGTCCGTTACCGCGGTTCGGCTTCCAAGCTCAGGAACGTCGGATCGAACTCAGCAAGCTGTTGGAGGCGTGACCAGTCCTCGATGATCAGCGTTTCCCCACGCCAGGTGATGAGTTCCTCCTTCCGCAGGTCCTGGACGATCCGGTTGACGTGAACGGTCGAGAGCCCAAGGGTGTCGCCCAGCTCTTCCTGGGTCAGGGGCAGCCGGAAGCTGTTATCCGTCGTGAGGCCGACGACCTGAAGGCGAACGAACAGCTCGCAGAGCAGGTGAGCGGCATGCTCCAGGGCCGAGCGCCGCCCCATGGCCACGATCCACTGGCGGTGGATGGCGGCATCCACGGCAACGCTCACCGCAAGCAGCCGGGCCAGGTGAGGCTGGTTCTCAGAGATCCGACGGAGGGTCTCGTGAGGTACCGTGCCGACCTGGCAAGGCGTGATCGCCAGGACAGCATGGTCCATCGTCTTCACCAGGAAGCCGTGGAGGTCGACGAAGTCGCCGGGCACGTGAAGGGCCGTGATCTGGCGCTTGCCATTCTTGAGGACATTGTAGCGCGCGGCCAAGCCAGTGATGAGAACCGTACTCTCGCTTGGGCGGTCCCCCTCCCGCACCATGTCCTCACCCTTAGCAACCGCTCTTTGCCGGATAACGGCTCCCTCAAGAAGCTGTCGCTCCGTGTCTGAGAGGCGGTCGTACCGCTCGAGCTTGCGGATGAAAGGAGGGCTCAGGATGGGCTCCTTCCGGAGGTCGGATTCTGATGCCCACCAGCTTAGCGGAACTGACGCAGAAAGACGAGCAGCGCGCAGTTCATACCCCTGCCTACTGTCTGACAGCGTTCCATGAACAGCTTACGCGTGATCCGCGAACCTTGTCTCACGCGTGCGCGAACTCCATCCGGCGCATTCGGCCCCGGAACGCGAGCCGGAGGAGGAGGCCGAGCAGGATCCGATAAGACCCATGATGTCACACGCTCTCGAGCAGCCCGTCGATGTCGAGCGTGGAGCGCATCCCGATACCTCGTCCGTCCGTTGCCGGGAAATCTTCCGCGGCCT
>KI912006.1:128980-129820 GCA_000517005.1 Microvirga lupini | reverse complement strand
TATTGTCAGGTTGGCGACAGTTCGGGATCTGTGGCAGGGTTTTAGGCATGAGCTCGACATCTAACCCTTACCGCGGCTTCCGCTTTCCGGCCGAAATCATCAACCAGGCGGTGTGGTTGTATCACTGCTTCAGCCTGAGCCTGCGCGAAGTTGAATTGATCCTCGCCGCACGAGGCATTGTGGTCAGCTATGAGACCATTCGTGAGTGGAGCCTGCGCTTCGGGCGGACCTATGCCAACGGCCTCAAACGGCACCGGCCGCGGCCCGGCGACAAGTGGTTCCTGGATGAAGTGTTTGTGCGCATCCGGGGCAAACTGCATTACCTCTGGCGAGCCGTCGATCAGCATGGGAACGTGCTCGACATTCTGGTCCAGGGGCGTCGCAACAAGACGGCAGCCAAGCGCTTCTTTCGCAAGCTGCTGAAGGGTTTGTGCTACGTGCCCAGAGTCATCGTGACCGATAAGCTCGGATCCTATGGTGCCGCCAAACGCGAGATCCTGCCGGGCCGAGATCCTGCCGGGCGTCGAACATCGGCAGAGCCGGTATCTCAACAACCGCTGTGAGGTCTCGCACCAACCAGCTCGAAGACGCGAGCGTCACATGAGGCGGTTCCAATCCGCCCGGCAGGCCCAGCAGTTTCTCGCCACGCACACCCCGATCCACAATCACCTCCAACTTCACCGCCATCGTCTTTCCGCCGGTGAGTATCGGGCTGCGCGCAATCAGGCCTTCGATACCTGGCGCGATGCGACAGGTGCTGCCCTCGTGGGTTGATCTGAAGTGGCTTAGTGGTGGTCCCAGCGGCAGCTTCGTCTACTCGACGTCAACTTGACAGTACCC
>KI912006.1:128597-128880 GCA_000517005.1 Microvirga lupini | reverse complement strand
GTACTTCCGCTTTCCTCTGAGCCTACGGATGGTCGAGGAAATGCTGGCTGCCAGAGGGATCGAGGTGAGCCATGAGACAGTGCGGCAGTGGGCTCTGAAGTTCGGACAGAGCTTTGCCAATCAGATCCGCAGGCGTCTACCGGCACCCGGAGACAAGTGGCACCTCGATGAGGTTGTGATCAGCATTGCGGGCCGGAAGCATTGGCTCTGGCGTGCTGTGGATCAGCATGGCGTCGTGCTCGACATCCTGGTCCAAAGCCGCCGCGATGCAAAGGCAGCCAAA
>KI912006.1:119207-128497 GCA_000517005.1 Microvirga lupini | reverse complement strand
AATCGCCGAAAATGCAAGTAAAAGCGTTAAGTTGACGGTGCCCTGCCGATTCCAAAAGCCGCCGTCGCCTGCGAACACGAAGGATGGGTCTTGGCCAGAGGTTGGCGTGCCTATCGAACGACGCGTCAGACGCTGGCCGAACTGAGTACGACCCTGATCTATTCGGCTCGGCTCAGCACACAGCGCGAGCGCCACAGGTGGTTTCGGCTCAGGAGGGGCGACAGAAACAGTACTGCCGAAGGTCGTGCTGAGTTTGTGGTCGACCGGAGGGCCTTCTGCTGAATGACCATGCATTTCGGCACATTCTGCCAAACGCCTGCAGCTATGCTCGGCTAATACGGCAGATTGACAGGAACCAAAGACATGGATCGCTTCCGGCCGAAATACGTGACTTTTGATTGCCACGGCACGCTGATCAATTTCCAAATGGCGGAAGCCGCTCGGGATCTGTTCGGTCATCTTCTGGATGGGCCGCGCATGGATGAATTCATCAGAAACTTCCAAGCCTACCGCATCGATGAGGTGATGCAGGACTGGAAGCCCTATGCCGACGTCGTTCACAACGCACTGGAGCGCACCTGCCGCCGCAACAACGTCGCATTCCGTGCCGAAGACGCTGAAACGATCTACACCCGCATCCCAACCTGGGGACCGCATCAGGACGTCCCCGAGGGCTTGGCTAAACTGGCCAAGGAAATTCCGCTGGTTATCCTTTCGAACTCCATGATGGCCCAAATTCCGTCGAACGTGGCAAAGCTCGGCGCGCCATTTCATGCCGTCTACACCGCTGAACAGGCGGGGGCCTATAAGCCGCACCTCAAGGCGTTCGAATATATGTTCGACATGTTGGGATGCGGCCCAGAGGACATAACTCACGTGTCCTCGTCTTTCCGCCACGACCTGATGTCTGCCTATGATCTCGGCATCAAGAGCAAGGTCTGGGTTAATCGCGGCCATGAGCCGGCCAATCCCTATTACGAGTACACCGAAATCCGCGATGTGACGCAGCTACCCGGCGTTTTCGGGCTCTGAGGGCGCGGATGGGGCGCGGGGCTTCATGGCTGGAGCGCTCCACCTTTCGCAGCATGAAGAACACCATCTCCAACAGGCGAGGATCTTTCGCATTGGGTGCTTGTAGTGATCTGATCCCCGATGAAGAAGCAGGTCAGCGCAATAGCTCTATGGCTGCGGGGCGCGACCATCTGCCTTGCGCGGCAGCCTCAACCGAAGCCTATTTTCGCGCTGCCGCCGCAATCCTGGCCATGCGGCCGGGCTCCCCCGAACCGGACATGTCGGCGGCACTGCTAAAGCGCCACTACAGATTGGCGGGATCGATCGCGACATTATCCTCCGAGGTCGAGCGCACCGTTGAGGTCAACCTGTCGGACGGCCGCCGATTGATCCTGAAGACGTCGACAAGACCGGAGGCGATCGACAGCTTTCGTTTCCAAACCGCCGCCATGGCGGGATTACAAGAGGCCGCGGGCTTCGTTGCACCCGAAGTGCTCCGCACGAGCCGCGGCGCATTGATGTTTGAGCAAGAGGGGCTATGCGGGTACTTGCAGACCCGGATTGAGGGCATTCCGCTGCACCAGGCGATGCCCACTCCCGACCTGCTTTTTCGAACTGGCAGCGCTCTCGCCCGGCTGGACTTAGCCCTTGCGCAGGTCAATGTGCCCGCGGCCCACCGCCCCATTCTTTGGCATGTCGGGTGCTGGTCGCGGTTGATGGAACTGGAGCAATACCTGCCATCGGCGAGCATTGCCGACAGCGTTCGCGTCGCGATGGCAGAGTATGTGGAGTTTGTTGAGCCACAACTCTCGCATGTGGCGTGGCAGGTCACTCATAATGATCCCAGCCCATTCAATATGATGGTGACTGGCCAGGGAATGGGTTTCATCGATTTTGGCGATGGCTGCTGGAGCCCCAGGATCCAGGATCTGGCGATCGCAGCAAGTCACGTCGTAACGGATCCGACGCTTCCTCTGGGTGGGGCCGAACATCTTATTGCCGGCTATGCCTCTGTCATTGCACTTTCGACGCTGGAAGCAAGACTGCTCGTCGGACTGATGCGGGCGCGACAAAGCGCATTGATCTTGGTCAATTACTGGCGCTCCCACCTTTTTCCGGCCGACGCCCAGTACATCAAAAAGAACGTCGCGCGTGCCGAGCACGGCCTCTCTATCCTGGCGCCTCTTGGTGTCGCATCGGGCGAGGCGGCAGTCCTGGCGGCAATGTCGTCGTCCTTGCCGTAACGCCATTGCGGTTTGCTCGACCGGCACGGTTGCCGAACCGCGAACTGATCAAGGTACTCGTTCAAATAGGCAGCAGCACATGTCCACAGATCTCATGCCGAATCGCTACAGACCCGGCGAATCCGACCTTCCCCGGCGCGAGTCCGAGCTAATTGCTCGCCGTGACGCAGTGCTGGGGGCCTCGTATCGGCTCCAGTACCGCCGGCCCGTGCACTTCGTGCGCGGCGAAGGCATGTGGCTCTACGATCCTGACGGGCAGGCCTATCTTGACTTCTATAATAACGTGCCGTCTCTCGGCCATTGCCACCCGGAAGTAAACGCCGCAATGGCTGAGCAGGCGGGCCGAATAAGCGCCAACACACGCTATCTCGAGCCAAAACTTGTCGACTATGCCGAGCGGTTGGTCGATACTTTCCCAAACGAGCTCGACCGGGTGGTTTTTACTTGCACGGGGAGTGAATCCAACGATCTGGCCCTGCGGATCGCGCGATTTGCGAGCGGCAACGAAGGCGTGATCGTATCCTCCTATGCGTATCACGGCACGAGTGCGGCGGTAGCTGCAGTTTCGCCGAACCTGGGTGACGCAGTCCAGCTCAGCCCATTCGTGCGCATGGTATCCCTACCCGGCCCGGCGGGCGTGCCGGAAGCCCAGGCTGCGGACTTTTTCGAGGCACAGATTCGTTCAGCCATTATGGATTTGAACCGTCGTGGCATGGGCGTTGCGGCCCTGCTCATCGACAGTATTTTTTCCAGCGATGGCGTGTGGGTAGATCCTCCTGGCTTCATTGCCAGCGGAGCTGCAGCGGTGCGGGAGGCAGGTGGCCTCGTCATTGCCGACGAAGTTCAACCGGGCTTTGGGCGAACTGGCGCTTATATGTGGGGCTTCGAGCGACACGGGATCGTTCCCGATCTTGTTACCCTCGGCAAGCCGATGGGCAACGGATTTCCCATTGGCGCTGTCGTTGGTCGCAGAGCCCCGATGGAGCAGTTTGGGGCCACCGCTCGCTACTCGAACACGTTCGCCGGAAACACAGTTGGAATAGCGACCGCGGACGCCGTGCTGACGATCCTGCAGCGTGACCAAATCCCCCAAAAAGCGCTTGCCATGAGCCAGCGCCTCCGAGCCGGGCTGGAGGAGATTGCAAAGCAGCATTATGGAGTTCGTGCCATCCGAAACGCCGGTCTTTTCTTTGGCGTCGACATGGGGCCTGAGGGCACACCGGCGGCACGCCGGCGTGCGATGGCTTTGGATGTGGTCAACGCCATGCGGGATGACGGCGTACTTATCAGCACGACAGGAGCCAATGAGGATACACTTAAAGTGCGCCCTCCGCTCGTTTGCCAAGCCAAGCATGTTGACCTCTTCCTTGCATCCCTGGAGCGCGCGCTCATCAAGGTCGCAGGCTAGACCGCGTACCTGCGAGCAGGTGGCCGGGCCTGAGTCCGGTGCCGGCTGAGTGCACGCGCCAGGGATAAAACACTATAATCCGCTTTTCAGCCCCTGCTGCAAACGCTAATCATGCCGCCATGCATATTCGCCCCGCCTCATCTGCTGACGCTCCCGCTGTCTGGTCGATAATCGAGCCCATGATCTGAGCGGGAGAAACCTATACGCTTGATCGTAACCTGAGCCGTGCAGAGGCTCTTGCCTATTGGATGGGAGCAGACAAGGAAGTCTTCGTTGCCGAGGAAGCGGGCGCCATCCTCGGCACCTACTACATGCGTCCCAATCAGGCTGGCGGTGGTCGGCATGTTTGCAACTGTGGATACGTCACAGCACCTGATGCGACGGGTAGAGGCGTCGCACGCCGTATGTGCGAACACTCAATGGCAACCGCCCGCGCCCACGGATATCGGGCAATGCAGTTCAACTTCGTGGTGAGCACCAACCAGCGTGCCATTTCGCTATGGCAGAAAATGGGTTTTGAAGTTGTGGGCACGTTGCCCGGCGCGTTCAGGCACCCGACACATGGCTATGTTGACGCCTTCGTTATGTATCAAGCGCTATAGATGAAGTTGGCGTTCGCGACGTTGAATGACGATGCTGCAGTGTCCAACTCGACGGCAGCCGTCTATTAAACTCGGCCAAAGCTGGACAGACCGCATGCGGTCCCACACAGGTTATGCTGTAAGCATACCTACGTCGCCAGAAGCCGAGAGAACAATCGGAGCTTGTAGCGTATATCCGGTAGGTGTGCGGATCGACGGTATCGGTCCTCCGCTACCAATTTGTATCACCCCCGACAAAGCCTGGAAATCCTGACGTTTGCCAGCAATTGGTAGGCCGTTCGCCGGACAGGTGTCACCGCAATGTGACACCGTCCAACGACGAGGATTTTACCCTCATGGCACGGGCTGCTTACATCATCAAGAAAGACGGGCGATGCTGGTTTCAGAAAAGATTCTGTGCGCAGAGCGGCATCGCGCCGGGTCTGGCCAGTCATTGCCGCGTTGCACTGCGAGCGGCCAACTATCGGCAGGCCGTTTCCCGGATGCTGAAGAGCATGCGCATGGTCCAGTCATATGAAATCCAGGCCGACATAGTGGACCGCGCGAATACCTTGCTCGCGGAGATGCAGCGTTTCAATGCGACGGCCGGAGGATCTGACGGGGATGAATTGGTCGAGAGGCGAACGCTGGAGATGCTCGTCACACGATTCATTAGCGAAGCGCGGCCAGCTTGGATACTTGGACCGTGTCGGTGGCCAAAGGTCAAGTAGCCAGTCGAGGGATCAGCGTCAGGTTTCGTCATCTGTCCCAGACAAGGTCCTTCAGCAGACGAGGGAGTGCCTTTTGAGTGTTGCCGGGCCATGGTGGCGTCGAGCAATGGTCTCCTAGTTCCCCCAGCACCAGCTCCATCAGTTTGCGTCCGATGCGCATGCGGCAGCGGTTCGAGTCGACGCGCCATCGAAACGATAGCGGCATCAGGTTGGCCAGAGGGTCGTAGCATTAGCTTTCGCAGATGGGGGTGGAAATCATCGGAAATTGGGTATGCAGGGCTCATTCGACATTTTCTGCTGCGTACCCGGTGCGACAGTGCTTGCACGTGGACCAGTCAGCACCAGGCGAGCCGATGGCAAAAGTGTCACGCTCCGGCGGCGGGCGTGTGGCGTAGGCCCCGACTTCAAAACGGGTAGGTACTATTGATGAAAACGCTGCTGCTTAAGAAGGATGAAGTAAGACGGCTAATCGGTATGACGGAGGTTATCGGCGCGGTGGAAGAGGCTTACAAAGCCTTCAGCAGTGATCAGGTGGAACAACCTGACTATATCGGGATAGATCTCCCGTCGCCTCGTGGGGAAATCGACTTTAAGCTTGGCTATTACAAAGTCAATGAAATCATCTCCATGAAAGCCTCTTCTGGAGGGTTCATTGATAACCCGACAGCACACGGCGTGCCCAATGGCATGGCGACCATTTTCCTGTTTGATGCCAGGAGCGGTGCGTTGATTTGCGTTATGGATGGAAGTTTGATCCTTGGGCTCAGAACCGGGGCGTCTGGAGCCGTTTCCGTCAAAGCACTGGCGAGAAAGAATGCCAGGAAAATCACATCAATCGGGACGGGCAATCAGGCACGAATGCAAATCCGGGCGATCAACGAGGTCATGAAGATCGAAGTGATCCACGCATGGGACAGTCACGCGGACACGCTTTCCAAATACAAGACGGATATCGAAAGCGAATTTGGCATTCCTGTAATCATGGCAAACTCTAAAAAAGAAGCCGTTGAGCAGGCTGATATCCTGATTACGACGACCCGCGGAAAAGGGTCGCTTGTGGAAGCGGATTGGGTGAAGCCCGGCACACACATCATTGCCATCGGCACAGATCAACGCGGCAAACAGGAGCTGGATCCGGAGCTCTTCAGGAACGCGAAAATCGTCGTCGACTCGATCGCGCAATGCACCGAAAAGGGCGAGACTTGGCACCCGCTGAATAAAAACATCATCGCCAAAGACGACATCCATGCAGAGATCGGCGAGATATTGTTGGGACGGAAGCCGGGACGAGAAAGGGATGACGAAATCACGATCTTCGATTCCACAGGAATGGCCATACAAGACAATACGACAGCCAGCAAAATCTATCAGAACGCGATAGATAATAACGTCGGCACTTTCTTTCAGTTTTTTGAGTAATGACTATGCGCAACTACCCCACCATGCAGGACATCCGTGACGCTCAGGAACGGCTGAAACCGCACATCAGGCACACGCCGCTATTGCGTGCGGAAAAAATAGAGAAAGCTGCTGGCTGTCAGCTCTATCTCAAACCCGAAACCCTGCAGATTACCGGCGCATTCAAACTTCGCGGCGCCCTGAACAAGGCCCTTTCGCTCTCGAAAGAAGAGATCGCAAACGGCATTATTGCCACGTCTTCAGGCAATCATGCCCAAGGGCTGGCTTATGCCGCCAGGATGCTGGGCGTGAAAGCGATATTGGTCCTTCCGGTCACCACGCCAAACATCAAAATCGAAAACACAAGAGCCCTCGGGGCAGAGGTCATTCTTTTCGATGGCGACACCGCTGCCAGATGGAAAAGGGTGTATGAAATCGCTGAGGAAAACAAATACGCGGCTGTTCACGCTTTTGAGGACCCCATGGTGATGGCCGGCCAGGGAACAATAGGGTGTGAAATACTGCAGGACCTGGATGATGTGGACACGGTCATTGTTCCCATAGGCGGCGGGGGCCTTATCTCGGGAATCGCTACCGCTATCAAAGAAACGAAACCATCGGTGCGCGTTATAGGGGCAGAGCCTGCCTTGACACCAAAGTATTTCCACAGCCGAATAAACAAGGAGCGCACATCGCTTCCCTTGAAGAACACGATTGCGGATGGCCTGAGGATAAGCGTTCCGGGTCAAAACCCGTATCCGATTATCGAAAAGTATGTGGACGAGATCGTTCTCGTTGAAGACGAGCACATCATCGCGGGGATGCGTACCCTTGCCAAGGATGCGAAACTGATCGCTGAGCCAGCCGCCTCGATTGGTATTGGGGCTTTGTTGGCGGGCGCCATAGAAGTCAACCCGGATGACAAAGTTTGCGCGGTGTTGACTGGGGGGAACTGGGACTTATGCGACCTTGCTGAGATATACAAAGTTGCTGAGTAAGCTTTTTCAGACCGGATTTGAAAGTTCCCGACGAACAGACAAGTTGAACCCGGTTGCGAAAGCAATTCAGTGACTAGAGCACTTTGTCCTTAGACGGGCTCATAACCTGAGTTCCTGATGTAGTTGCCGCACTCGTCTGGAGTGAATGCATCGAGGGCATCACCGATTGTGCTCCAAAGGCTGTCGCGGGTGCGAGCTGCGGCTTTGCCCAACAGGGCTTTCAGCTTTGCGAACAGTTGCTCAATCGGATTGAGATCGGGCGAATACGGAGGGAGGTACATCAGGGTCGCACCGCGGGCGGCAATCGCCTCCCTGATGCCTGACACCTTATGTGCGGGAAGATTGTCCAGCACCACCACATCGCCAGGGGCGAGAGCAGGAGCCAATGCCTGCTCCACGTAGGCCCGGAAGGTGTGGCCACCCATGGTCCCGTCCAGCACCAGCGGAGCGATGATACCGGTGTGGCGCAGACCGGCCACAAAGGTGGTTGTCTTCCAGTGTCCCCAAGGAGCTTTCGCGATCAGACGCTGACCTTTGGGGCAGCGGCCGTAGTGGCGCGTCATATTGGTGGCCGTGCCGGTCTCGTCCAGGAAGACAAAGCATCTGGCATCCATATAGCGCTGCCACACGCGCCAGCGCTGACGCTCGCGGGCGACGTCGGGCCGATCCCTGCTCGGCGGCTCTCAGCGACTTTTTTTACGCCGCAGGCCAAGCCGGCGCAGATGGTGATGGATGGTCGACAGATCAGGCGTGAGGCCGACACGACGCGAGAGTTCCGCCTGGATCTCGGCCAAGGTGATGTCCTGACCGTCTGCAAGCTCGCGCAGAAGAGCCTCGTGCGGCTCCAGGATGGGACGGCGATAGCCGCCGACCTGTGCAGGCTTGAGGCTGCCGGTCTCGCGCACACGCCGCATCAGCTTGATGGCGGCTGAGACGCTGACGGAATAGCGCCCTGCCGCTTGGCGGATGGAACTACCCTCCTCAACGGCAGCCACAAGGCGTTGGCGCAGGTCGAGAGACAGAGGTGCCGTTATGCTGAAACCCCTCGTCGCCAGCCCACAGCCATGGAATCAAACCAGCTGAATCCGTGCAACCTCAAACTGCTCTAGTCGTGAGGATATTATTTACCGGATTGAATACAGCGTGGCGCGTGGGATGGCGAGAAAGGACACGGAGAATACGACATGCGAGATGTTCTTGGGCTATCGCGAAATGCTTAGTTTGACTGTTAACTTTGCGCCTACAGCAACACCTTAGCTGGGGATGTGACAGCCAAACCTGCAAGGGCCAACACACATTCCGAAGCTCTGTTGAACTGTCAGTCCTTGCGGGAAGAACTGACTAGAAGAGTACTCGCGATCAAATGGCGCTCCTGGGTGAGAGAACCGGTCGCTATAGGGTAGCCTGATCGTTTGTACCAGTAAGCTGCATTCGAAAGATCGCCCTCTTTCCGGTGCAGATAAGCATGCACCCAAGCGCATTGACGATCTGCTTCGTCCATCTGAACGAGGCAATGAGCCTTCTCCCAGTCATCGTGGGCGTCCCACCAGAGCGCTTGTAGCGCATTGCTCCAGCCCTTGGGAGGACTCGCATGATCAAGAGATGCCTCAAACGTGTCGATGCTCATGATCCGCCTTGTGAAGAGAGTGGAAATTGATCCTGCCCACTGCAGCAATGATATGGTCCGGTGCCGGGTGATGGAAGGCCTAGCGCCACAATCGCCGCGCCAGTTACTGGGCGTGCCAGACCCGGCGCTCATCCCGCACGTCGGCGCGTGCGCACTCCGCCGCCATCAGGCCTTTTTATAGCTGAAGCCGCACCGGCACAGGAAGCGCGAGAGCATGGCAGGGACCGCCACCACTCCGTGTCCCTCCAGCACCCGAGCAGCCAGTTCGGGCATGGTAATGGCAGGCCTCGCC
>KI912006.1:112365-119107 GCA_000517005.1 Microvirga lupini | reverse complement strand
GGCGAGCCGGTGTCCCACGTTCGCCGCACGAGCTTGATGGCGAAGCTCTCGCTGACATCAAAGTGCTGGGCGGCCGCCCGGCAGGAATGGTCCGCCTCGACAAAGTCGGCCACCCCTACCCGAAGGTCGAGAGAATAGCAGTGACCCATGATCCACCTCCCGTTCCAGCAAGTGAATCACAGATCGTGCCGGCCAAAAACCCCGGGAGTCGGATTTCCAGTCCGGTGCTCTGAGCGTTATCTGCCTCCTATGAGCGCGGCATTCAACGCGCAGCCCAGAGCATGCCGCGCTGGAGGATGGTGCGCATCTCCGGCACCTCGAACTCCTTCGCCACATGCCCGAGGGAGCTGTAGAACACCCGCCCCTCGCCATAGCGTCGCTTCCATACAACCGGCATGACCACGTCCTTGGTCCAGTAGGCATGCTCGCCTGAGAAGGTCGTCGTGGCCAAGACCTCGTTCGACGGGTCAACGTGCATGTAGTATTGCTCGGAATGGTAGTCGAAGTCCCGGATCCCCTCCATGATAGGATCGTTGGGACGGGTGATGTTCACGCGGTAGTCGATGATATTGCCGGGATGGGCCACCCACTGGCCGCCGCACATGAACTGGTACTCGACTGCCTCGCGGAAGGCGTCGCACATGCCGCCATGATAGCCGGCGAGACCGACACCACTTCGGACGGCCGCCGTGAGATTGCTCAGTTCCTCCTTTTCGATCTTCGACATCGTGTAGATCGGGACGACCAAGCTCATGTCGGACAGACCGGGGTCTGCAAAGGCCTCGGTCGAATTCTCGACGTAGACCTTGAAGCCTTCCTCCTCGAGCATACCGGCGATGATGGAAGCGCACTGCTCCGGCTCGTGCCCGCTCCAGCCACCCCATACAATCAGTGCCTCGCGCATTCTGTTACCTCCCGATTTTTCGTTGGTTTCTAGTCCAGCGAGCCGAACTGAAGCGTCGTCGGCAGCATGGCCGGCCGTTCAGGCCGCGATTCGATGGTGACGTGGGTTCCTCGGTCCGAGGACACCTGGAAGGCTTCCATCACTTCAAGCGCATGGAAGGCGAGTTCGCCCGACGCGCGGTGGGGACGCCCGGATCGGATGGCATGGGCCATGTCGGCGACGCCGATGATCCGGTAGTTTCCGCTCGCATAAGGATGCTCGGTAGGCTGTTCCGTCCAATCCTTTGCCGCTGTGGCGAGCTCGATGGCACCGAAGAAGCGGTTTGGATCCGGTACGCTCAGGCTGCCCGCCGTGCCGTACAGCTCGATCGGTTTGTGGCGGTGCCGGGGCACATCGAAGCTCATGGCAATCGAGACGACTGCTCCGGAGACGAACTCAAGCGTCCCTGCGACGTGCGTTGCCACCTCTACTGGGATCATCGTGCCCTTCAACGGCTCGCTCGTGATCTCTCGTTCGGACCGAGCGTGGGATGTGATACCTGCCACCCTGGCAACAGGACCAATCAGGTTCACAAGGACCGTGATGTAGTAAGGTCCCATGTCCAGCATCGGCCCGCCGCCTTTGGCGTAGTAGAAGGCCGGATTGGGATGCCAGCGTTCATGGCCGGGGCACATGAAGAAGGCGCTGCCCGCCAAAGGACGGCCGATCGCTCCCTCGTCGATGAGCTTGCGACAGGTTTGGTGCGATCCACCGAGGAACGTATCAGGCGCACAGCCGACACGTAGTCCTCGTTCCTTGGCCATTCGGAGGAGTGGGCGCGCCTCGGCCGTCGTGAGACCGAGGGGCTTTTCCGAGTGAACGTGCTTGCCGGCGGCAAGAGCCCTCAGGCCGACCTCCACGTGGGCGGCAGGGATCGTGAGGTTGACCACGATCTGGATCGATGGATCCGCAAGCATCGCGTCAACCGACATCGCGCGGAGCCCGAACTGCGATGCACGTGCCTCGGCTGCCTCCCGCCTGATGTCGGCGATCCCCCTGATGTCGAGGATCGGAAAGTACGATGCTGCCTTGAGATAGGCCTCGCTGATATTCCCACATCCGATGATGCCGATGCCCAAGCGTTCCATGTTCACTCCCTTGTATGATTGAGATGGGCGTTAGCGCTTCTTGGCTGGTCCGGTCGTCCCCCAGGGGGCACCGTAGAGATCGCGCAAAGTTAGGGCCGCGGCGCCGCGAGCCCAGGTGTCGTCGCTGGACTCATGGACCACGATCTCGGTAACACCCGAGATGGTTTCGGGCGTTGCGGCTTGGACCGCATCACGCAAGGGCTTGAGGAGCAGATCACCCGCCTGGAGGGCTGACCCGGCGAGAATGACCTTCGGCGGCGCGAACAGAGTGATCAGGTTTGCGATGGCAATCCCCAGAGCACGTCCGGCCTCTTCGAAGATCTCTGTAATCCGTGCGCCGCCGGCCTGGGCGAGCGACACAGCATGGTCCATGCCGCGCGTCCCGCGAAGGAGCTTCTCTTGTGGCGTTCCGCGGGCAAGATCGGCCGCTGCCGACAGGATCGCCGTGGTTGACGCGATCCCGGAGAGGCGTCCCGGGCGGGACCCGTTCCCGATGCTGCCGTTGGGCGACACGATCAGGTCGCCCAGGTCCGGGCTGAGACCGTTCGCCCCGCGGAAGAGTTCTCCGCCATGAATGATGCCAAGCCCAATCGTGTGCTCGATGGAGACGACCAGGAAGTCGCTGAGGTCCCGGCCGTGACCGAACCATTGCTCAGCGAGGGTGATCAGGTTGACGTCACTCTCGACCGTCGTCGGTACCTTCAGGCGCTCCTGGAGGTCCAGGCCAAGCTTGAGATCGCGCTCCGAGAAAATCGGGCTGTAACGGCAGATGCCGGAGGCGCGCTCGACGATCCCCGGCACGCCGAGGCAGAGGCTGTTGATGTCCTCGACCTGCAAACCCGCCGCCTCAATACAGGAGCGAACGCCGTCCTCCACAAGGTCAAGGATGACTGAGGCGGGTTGGCGGTCGACCCTGATCGGGATCGATACCGTGCCGAGGACGTCTGCCTGGAAGTTGGTGACCGCGATGGTAATCTTGTTGGGGGCGAGCTTCGCACCACAGACCGAGGCCGCAGCCGGGTTGAGCTCGAGCATGATGCGCGGCCGTCCGCGCACCTGGTCGGGGGCGGGAGCGACCTGACGCGGAACGATTAGACCGTCCTCGAGGAGGGCCGCCGTGATCGCCGAGACGGTCGTGGGGCTGAGTTCCGTCCGCTCCGAGATCTCCACGCGCGAGATCAAGCCGGAGCGGCGGATGGCGTCCATGACAAGGAAGCGGTTGATCGCCCGCATCAACTCGGGATCGGCTGTCTTCATTGCGGCACCGTCCGCCGGCATGGGCATTCCTTTTTAATACGGGTGCCGTATTTATTATTGCCTCATTGCGGCATGTCAATGATCCCCGCGGCCCTGATAGACAGGATTTTCCTTAAGAATTCGCTTGACAGCTCCTGGCATGCCGTTCACGCTTTAATTTATAATCCAAAATAAAAGGGCGAAAAGCCCGGCAGAGGAAACACTGAGGAGAACAGCAATGAGCTACAAAAAGCTGATGCTTGCGGCTGCCTGCGCGATCACGACCTCATGCACCGGAATGACAGCGGCACTCGCCGACGTGACCGTCAGAATGCTGCATGTCGAGCAGAACCAGCAGATCAGCGGGTTCTGGAACGACATTGCCCGGCGCTACGAGGCCTCTCATCCGGGCGTGAAGGTGGACGTCCAGTATCTGGAAAACGAAGCCTACAAGAAGAAGCTGACCACGCTTCTGCAATCGTCGGATCGCCCGAATATCATCTATAGCTGGGGTGGAGGCGTCCTGCGCGACCAGGTCAAGGCGGGCGTCATTGAGGACCTGACGCCGGTCATGGATCAGGCCTGGAAGGCCCGCTTCGTTCCGGTGGCGGTCCAGGCCTACACCATCAATGACAAGATCTACGGCGTGCCGATGCACACCTCCCAGGTGGGCTTCTTCTACAACAAGGATCTCTTCGCGAAAGCGGGTGTGGACGCATCCTCGATCAAGACCTGGGATGACCTGCTCGGTGCAGTGAAGAAGTTCCAGGCGGCCGGGATCACGCCGATCATCACTGGCGGAGCCGACAAGTGGCCGCTCCACTTCTATTGGTCACATCTGGCCATTCGAATTGGCGGCAAGGAGGCCTTCGAGGCTGCCCTGCGCGGCGAGGGCAAGGGCTTCGCCGACACGACCTTCGTCCGGGCCGGCGAGTCGTTCAAGCAACTGGCGGATCTCAAGCCCTTCCAGTCAGGTTTCCTCGGAGCGACCTATCCTCAATCGGCAGGCCAGTTCGGTGACGGCAAAGGCGCCATGATGCTCATGCTGAATGGCCTTCTCGGAGCCATGAAATCCAACTCGGCCGACAAAGTGGGCATTCCCGACGACAAGTTGGGTTGGTTTCCCTTCCCGACGGTTTCGGGAGGCAAGGGTGATCCGAGCGACACCCTGGGCGGTCTGAATGGATGGCTGGTGACGAAGGGATCGCCGAAAGAGGCGGCTGATTTTCTGAAGTTCTTCTCGGAGGCGGAGAACCAGCGGCAGGCTGCCGAGCGCGCTTTCTACATCCCCATCGTGGTCGGCACGCAGGAGGCAATCAAGCATCCGATCCTGCGCCAGCTGGCAGAGAACGTGGCCAAGTCGAAGTATCATCAGATCTTCTACGATCAGGCCCTCGGCCCGTCGGTGGGCGCTGTGGTCAATGACATCTCGGCCGATCTCGCCGCCGGACGGATGAAACCAACGGAAGCGGCCGAGGCCGTCCAACAGGCCTGGGAACTCGCCCAGTAACATGGCCAATCTCGGAAGAGCGGCAGGGGCCGCTCTTCCCTGTCGAATGGTCAGGGAGGGAATGATGGCTACCAGCATCACGGGTGGGGCGCCCAGGACTGTCTTCCAGGCACCGTCATGGCTGCGTGCGTCCTCGACAAGCATTGGCGGGTCTACGGCCGTCGTGCTGCTGTTCCTGCCACCGGCGCTGTTCCTCTTCACGCTCTTCGTCGCGCTGCCGATGGGAGAGGCCGCCTGGTATAGCTTTTACAACTGGAATGGGTATGGGGCGCCAACGGACTTCGTCGGATGGCGGAACTTCGAACTCCTGTTCGCGAACCGGGCTTTTCGTATCGCGCTGACGAACAACCTGCTCATCATCGTGGTGTCGCTGGCGATCCAGCTTCCGCTCGCCTTGGCGATGGCCATCCTCCTCGCCGACCGGGTACGGGGTACGGCGACCTTCCGGCTCATCTTCTTCCTGCCCTACATCCTGGCGGAGATTGCCGCCGGTCTCATCTGGCGCTTCGTCTACGATGGCGAGTACGGCCTTCTCGCGAAGCTGTGGGAGCTGTTCGGAGCGACACCACCTCACGTGCTCGCCGAGCCTGATATCGCCATCTACGCCATCATGGTGGTCGTGGTCTGGAAGTACTTCGGCTTCCACATGATGCTGTACATTGCAGGCCTCCAGCAGATCGACCGCAGCTTGTACGAGGCCGCACATATCGACGGCGCGACGGGCTGGCAGATCTTCAGGCGGATTACAGTGCCGCTCCTCGGGTCGACGATCCGCCTCTCTGTCTTCTTCGCCATCCTCGGATCGATCCAGCTCTTTGACCTCATCATGCCGCTGACCAAGGGTGGTCCGTCGGACAGCACCCAGACCATGGTGACCTACCTCTATACCTACGGTGTCACCAGGATGAGGATCGGCTTCGGCAGTGCGGTCGGGGTGGTTCTGTTTCTGATCTGTGTCGTCTTTGCCTTCGGCTACAAACGGGTCCTCATGCGCCATGACTAGCACCACTGCCCGCTATGATACGCCGGTCACTATAGCTCCGGTCCTTCGCTACGCCATTCTCTTTATTGTCGCCGGGGGCGTGTTGATCCCCTTGCTGACCACGGCCCTCGGTGGGTTCAAGTCGCTCGGAGAGCTACGGGTCAATCCATTCGGGTTGCCCAGCCAATGGGAATGGATGAACTACTGGGAGATTCTTGCCAGCGGCCGTTACTGGCAGTTGATGGGGAACTCTCTGATCATCGCGGTCCTTACGGTCATCCTGACCGTTGCCACGTCCGCGATGGCTGCCTTCGTGTTCGTGCATGTCCGCTTCTTCGGCGCGACGTTCCTCCTGAACTACCTGCTTCTCGGGTTGATGTTCCCGGCGGCCACTGCAATCCTGCCGCTCTTCATCAAGATCCGTGATCTTGGTCTCCTCGACACCTACTGGGGTGTGGTGCTGCCCCAGGTCGCCTTTGGCTTGGCGATGAGCATCCTCCTGTTCCGTAACTCCTTCCGGCAGATGCCAAAGGACCTCTTCGAGGCTGCTGTGATCGACGGCTGCGGCTATTTCCGGTTCTTCTGGCATGTGATCCTGCCGTTATCGCGCCCGATCCTCGCGACAGTGGCGGTGATCGTCTTCGTCCACAGTTGGAACAACTACCTTCTCCCGCTGGTCGTGCTGAACCGCGATACACTCTATCCCTGGCCCCTCGGAGTCATGGTCTATCAGGGCGAGTACTCGACGGATTGGAACCTCATCCTGGCGTTCATCACGCTCACGATCCTGCCGGCGATCATCATGTTCTTCGCGGCACAAAAACATATCGTTGCAGGACTGATGGCGGGGTCGGTGAAGGGGTGAGGATAAGGATCTCTCAGGCTTGTCGCGTCAACAGACATAACCAGGGAAAGACTTTGATATGGCGTCTGTCGAAATCCGGAATGTGAAGAAGTCATATGGGTCAGCGCAAGTGATCCAT
>KI912006.1:100615-112265 GCA_000517005.1 Microvirga lupini | reverse complement strand
CTCTAGGTTGTGGCGCCTTTTGTCTTCGCCCAATATCTCGGGAATGTCTTCTCCTGGCACGAGGCTGAAGTAAGTGGGCTGTCGCGCTTGCGACACGACCCTTGGGTCTTTCGAAGGGGCAGGGCTTCCTCAGTCTTGTACTCCCCGGACAAGACCACGGCGGCGAACCAATGGCAGATTGCGACCGCAGACGCATAACAGGATTAGGTCTCCAGCCTTGTTGCAGTTCGGCTTCCATTGCCGTGAGGAAACCATGGCAGATGAGAAGCTCATGAGAAGAAGGCTTGGTCATCTTCGGGCAGGTATTTCTTCGCCCGCTCAGGGATGAGCTCGACTCCCATGCCCGGCCGGTCAGGAACCTCGATCATGCCGTTCTGGACGATGGGGTTGGGGAGCCCTTCCACGATTTCGCTCCACCATGGCGGATCCGCGGTTGTGTACTCAAAGGCGATGAAGTTGCCGGGAAGCGTTGCACTCACCTGGATCAAGGCTGCGAGACCCAGAAGGCCGTTCGCGGTGCCGTGAGGGGCGATCGTGATGCCATGCAGGTCGGCGAATTCGGCAACCCATTTCAGCTCGGCAATACCCCCGACATCAGCGGGGTCTGGTCCAATCACATGCACCGCATGGGTTTCGATGAGCTCCTTGAAGTTCTGCCGCAGATAGATCTGCTCCCCTGTGTGGATCGGGGTGACGGAGGCGCGGGTCAGCTCGCGGTAAACGCCCGCATTGACCCATGGCGTATAGTCGCCCGACAGCACGTCTTCAATCCAGAGGAGATTGAATGGCTCGAGCATCCTGGCGAGCCGAATGGCATCGCCGAGCATCCAGCCGGGACCGCAATCGAGCGCCAAGCCCACAGTGTTTCCTGTTACTTCCTTCATAGCAGCAACGCAGTCCACCAGGTGGCGGAGCCCCTTCTCCGTCACAGGGCCACGGTCGAGCGCGCCATGGAAAGGGCTGGCGTTCGGTTCGCCGTAATAGAAGTTCGGCACCTCCCGCTTCATCGGAGAGTGAAAGCCGATGGGCTGCTTGAAGATGGTGAAGGCCTCAGGGAGCGCTATCATCTTACGCATGTCATCCGCATAATCTTCCGGTCTGTGGCCCGCAAGAGGAAAGCGAATGGAGCCATTGTAGACTCGCACCTTGTCACGGACCTTGCCGCCGAGCAGCTTGTGAACGGGCAGGCCTGCGGCCTTGCCGGCCAAGTCCCACAAAGCCATCTCGACGGCGCTGACCGCCGCTCCCCATGGCTTGAACCCCCCACGCTGCCTGAGCTTGAGCATGACCCGCTCGACGAGAGTGGGATCCTCGCCGATCAGCGCCTCGCGCAGAGCAAGGATGTGCGGCTTCAGGTAATGTTTCCATGTCTCGGCCTGGGCATAGCCCGAGATCCCTTCGTCCGTGACCATCCGCACGACCGGGCTCTTGCCGATGATGGCGCACTTGAGATCGACGATTCTCATTCACTTCTCCTGGCAGCTAGGCTGGAATCGCATTCGTCATGGCGCGAGCGGTCTCGATGGCAGCCATCCGGATTTCCTCCATACGACTTGGCTCGGCACCAGCCAGGAAGGGCACGCTCACCGCAGCGGCCAGCTTGCCTCCTTTGAAAAAAACGGGAGCAGCGAAAGCGCAGATGCTGGGGGCACTCTCACCCTTGTCCTGGGCCCAACCGAGCCTCCTGATCCGCGCGAGCTCAGCGCGCAGGCGCTTGGGATCGGTGATCGTCTTGCTGGTGTAAGCAGGGAGAGGTTCGGTGAGCCATTGGTTCAAGATCTCTGGCTCCATGTACGACAGCAGCAGCTTGCTCGCGGCACTTGCATGGATTGGCATGCGCTGGCCAGGCTTCACTGTCAGGGCATATTCTCGCCGCCCTTGCGCAGCGGCTACGACGATAATGCCCTCATCATCGATGACGCTGAGCTTGACGCCTTCACCGAGGTCGGCCGAGAGCCTTTCCAGGAAGGGTTGACTGAACGCCGCAATATCGAAGTCGTTCGCGCGAGATGCGACGTGAGAGGCCAAAGCCAGGAGCCTACGGCCGAGGCTGTAGGCTCCCGCCTTATCTCGATACACGATATCGTGTCGCTGTAGTGTATTGAGAATGCGATAAACGGCGGTTCGGGGCAGATCGAGAAGGTCGGTCAGCTCCCGGATTGTTAGGCCGGTGCTGTTGCTGTGCTCAAGCGCCTCAAGAACCTCCATCATGCGATCGATGGCAGGGATCGTATGTTTGTTTTCTGCGTCCTGCACGGTGTCGCTCATTGTTCTTCCGGTCCGCTATTGACAAGTACTTATCGACCAGTACCATAGATAATTGAACTGTCAAAGTTCAAATATGAATAAAGCACATCTATCAGCAGTCGACGGGAGGAGACGAGGATGGAGCAGGGTAGTCGTTCTGTATTCAGGCTATGGGGCGCGTTAGCAGTGGCGATGCTGCCATGCTGACAGTCTCATCGATTGCTCATGTGGCCATCCGTGTGAAGGATGCCGCGCGTACTCTCGAATTCTATACAAACAAGCTCGGCTTCTCGGAGATGATGCGGCTTGATCGGGATGGACGGCTCTGGCTCGTCTATCTCAGGATCACGGACGATCAATTCCTTGAGGTCTTTCCCGATGGGGAGGGAGAACGAGTGGCCGATCGGGAGGCTGTTGGCTACAACCACATGTGCCTGTCCGTTCCCAATATCGATCAGGCACTGCGCGAGCTGGAGGCCAGCGGGGTTCCGCTGATCCGTCCCAAGGCGCTGGGGGCGGACGGCAATTGGCAGGCTTGGATCGAGGATCCCGATGGCCATCGGATCGAGCTCATGCAGATGTCTCCTGACAGCATGCAGGCGACTGCCATCGCGCGGTTCAAGCGGGCTTGAGCTGGGCAAGGTCTGCATCGTCCATTGGTGAGCTCTGCGCGTGGTCAGACGACGAGATGGTCGCCTGCATCTCATCGGATGTCAGATGATGTGGAGCTTCTATCGGCTAAAAGCTCCATGCCGTGAATGCGTAAGTTGTAGAGAACAAAAATACTGATCGGCGTCCGCCCGGCCTAAGTCAAAACGTTGAAGCCCGCCTTGCTTCACGAGCCGCGCGAAAGACCGAGCTGGAGGAAATCGAATGAAAATCGTGGCACAGAAGGTGTTCGTCGCAAATGTCTCGCGCACGAACTTCGTGTTCGTCAAACTCTATACCGACGAAGGCATAGAGGGGATCGGGGAGGCCACATTAGAGTGGAAGACCAAGACCGTCGTTGCCGCTCTGGAGGAGCTGGAACGCGTGCTCGTGGGGTGCGATCCGTTTGCGGTGGATGCCATCATCGAGCAGCTCCACCGTGACAGCTACTGGCGCACAGGCGCGGTCTTCCGCACGGCTTTGGGGGCGATCGAGGCGGCTCTTCTGGATATCAAGGGAAAAGCTCTCGGTGTGCCGGTCTTCGAGCTTCTTGGAGGCAAGTTCCGGGATCGGGTGGCATGCTATGCGAACCACTGGTTCTTCGGTTCGGAGACGCCCGAGCAATACGCGGCCAACGCCCGCAATGCCGTTGCCATGGGATACCGAGCCCTGAAGTGGGACCCCTTCGGGGTTGCCGACTTGGGAATGGACCGGCAGCAGCGCCGGACGACGATTGAGATCGTGGAGGCCGTGCGTGACGCTGTCGGACCTGATGTCAACCTGATGCTCGACGTTCATGGGCGTCTGAATGTCCCCACGGCTATCGCCATGTGCAAGGCTCTCGAACGTTATGACCTGACCTGGATCGAGGAGCCGACACCACCTGAAAGCATCGATGCGCTGGCGGAAGTCCGTGCAAACAGTCCGGTTCCGATTGCGGCTGGTGAACGTTGGTTCGAGCCTTCCCGCTTCATCGAAGCCCTAAACAAGAAAGCTGTCGACATCCTTCAGCCTGATGTCTCCCATGCCGGTGGCCTTGGCGAGACGAAACGGATCGCTCATCTGGCGCATAGCCATCTGATCCCAGTCGCGCCACATAATCCGGTGGGGCCTGTGATGAATGCCATGACGCTCCACATGTCTGTCGCCATCCCGAACTTCTCGGTCTTCGAGACGGTCTCCGTGGATGTCCCATGGCGTAAGGAGCTGGTGCGTGAGACCCTGCAGTTCGAGGATGGATATATCCTCGCGCCCACGGCTCCGGGCCTTGGCGTCGAGCTGATCGAGGAGGCGTGCGCGCGGTTTCCGTATGAAGACCATGACCTGCCGCTGTTTGACGGGACCATCAACACCCGCGGAATTGCCGCCGGCGCCAAGACGTTTTGAGGATAAGGACTTCTAAAAGGCCTGGGCTGTTGATGAAAGGGCAAGACTCCGAGGGCCACGATGAGTGAGAGGTTGCTGATAAAGAACGGGCGCCTTCTCGACCCCTCTTCCGGGTGCGACGAGATCGTGGATGTCGCAATAGCGGACGGCAAGATAGTAGGCCTTGCTCCCAACATCGACGCTAGCGGATACCACGTTATTGACGCGACTGGTGCTCTCGTCGTGCCAGGCCTGGTCGATCTGCATACTCATGCCTATTGGGGCGGCACTTTGCTTGGCGTGAATGCGGACAAGCTTGGTCCCGCAGTGGCGTGACAACATGGGTTGATTGCGGCTCCAGCGGAGCAGCGACCTTCGAAGGGTTCTTCCACCACGTGATCAAGCCGAGCCGGCTGCGGATCATTCCCTTCATCAACCTGTCCTATATCGGTCTCACCCAGGCCGGCAATTTGAGCATCGACGTCGGCGAGCTGTTCGATTGGCGGTTCGCCGACCTTCGCGAGCTGCGGCGCGTCAAGGCGGAATTCGGATCCGTCATCGCAGGCGTGAAGCTACGGGCCAGCAGCAACGCCTGTGGCGCAAATGGCCCTGTCGTGCTGCCGCTCGCGCGGGAGGCGGCGGACATCCTCGAAGTGCCGCTGATGATCCATATCGGAACCGCCCCGCCGACAATCAATGAAGTTCTTCCTTATCTCAAGGCAGGCGATATTCTGACCCATGTCTACAACCCGTCAGTTGGCGGATGCGTCCTCGACGAGCGCATGCGCATGCGGCCGTCAGTGCGCGAGGCGATCGCCCGTGGCGTCAAGATGGATGTGGGGCACGGCGGAGCGAGCTTCTCATTCGAGGTTGCAAGGGCCGCCATCGAACAGGGCCTGCTTCCCGACGCGATCAGCACGGATATCCACGCGCACAATATCAACGGCGTCGTCAAAGACCTTCCGCACGTCATGGCCAAATTCATGTCGCTCGGCTTCTCCCTGAAGCAAGTGATCAAGCTGACGACATGCTCCCCGGCCGCCATTTTTGGGCGACCGGACCTTGGCAGGATCGAGCTTGGAGGAGAGGCGGATCTGGCCGTGTTCCATGCCCGGCATGATCCCGTTCAGCTCTATGACTCTCTCGGCGTCAGCAGGGAAGCGCCAACCACACTCGAGTGCACGCTGACGCTGTAAAGGACAGATCGTCAATACGTTCGATGACGGGCGCGCTGAAGGCCGGAAATACCCATAAGGCCGGGCCGGAAATGCCGAGATTGCGGTGATCGGCAGTATTCACAGTCTCGGACGCCCTACCCGTGAAGCAACTCAGGATAAACGGTTGACATCCATCACAATTGGACCATAACTTTAGGTAAATTGAATTGGTCTTGTTCAAATATGAACTCATAGAGAAGCCAATCAGTTGGACATTCAGTGCACCACCGCATCCGGATAGTGATGCAAGGTTGGTCCCTCGAGGGAGGAGTGAACATGAAGAGATCAAAGCGTTCCGTTGTTCTTCTGGCAGCTTCCATGCTGGCGCTCTCGGCCGGCAGCTGCCTTGCTGGTGAAGTCGTCTGGTGGACTCCGAATTGGGGCGAGGCGCGGGCCCGTGACCTGGCCGACAAGTTCATGAAGGCGAACCCGGACACCAAGATCAAGATCGAGGTGACGACGTCCGACGGGTTGCCACAACGCGTCCTGACCACACTGCAATCGGGTGCTGCGCCGGATATCATCGAGGTTCAGCACGGGTGGGTGAACGGCTATGCGCAAAACAACCTCATCATCCCGCTCGACGACACGCTGCAGGACCGGAGCGATTATGTCCCCACTGCACTCGATTACGTGACATGGAATGGGAAACTCTGGGCAATCCCATATCGGATCGAAACGCTCGCGGTGATCTACAACAAGGGCCATTTCAAGGAAGCAGGGCTCGACCCTGAGAAGCCGCCGCAAACCTGGGACGAGTTCGTGAAAGCCGCGACCGCTCTGACCCGTGAGGGGCGGTTTGGCTTTGCGATCACGGGCGGTGGCGAAGTCGGCAACACGATCTTCCGGTCGCTGCCCTTCATCTGGATGAACGGCGGAGACATCATCTCGAAAGATGCCAAAACTGCCCTGGTCAACAAGCCCGAGGCCGTGGAAGCCGTGAAGTTCTACACGGACTTCTACAAGAAAAAGATTTCTCCGACATCGACGCTGGAGAACGACGGTATTGCCAACCGGCGCCTCTTCATTGCCGAGAAGGTGTCCATGTACCAGGCTGGGCAATTCGACCTTGCTTCGATCAATAAGGAAAATCCGAAGATCGACATCGGCGTGATGCAGATGCCCCACCCGAACGGCCGGAATACTGCAGCCATTCTGGGCGGTTGGAGCTTTGTCATCCCAAAAAGCGCGAAGAATCCGACAGAGGCAAAGAAGTTCATCCAGTTCTTGAACACGTCAGAGAACCAGGGCTATTTCACCGATACGTTCCCGGCCCGCATTTCGTCGATGAAGCAGGCTCGCTTCGAGACTCCGATCCTGGCCGGCTTCAAGGCGATGCTGCCTTATGGACGCCCTGCGCCGAGCCACAAGAACTGGGTCCAGATCACGCAAGCCTACTTCAATAACGTCCAGGGCATCATGCTCGGCAACGAGGAGCCGCAGGAGGCCATGGACAACGCAGCCGACGATATTCAGTCCCTGCTCGACGACTAGCTCTCACGAGCCCGAGCTCCAGGATCCAGCGGCGTCACGCTGCTGGATCCTACCTTCTGCTATTCGAGGACGGTTTCATGTCTCGTCAATCGACAGGCTATTGGTTCGTTTTGCCTGCATTGGTGGTTCTGGCGATGCTGATCGCGTATCCTGTTGCCTATACGGGTCTGCTCAGCGTCACCGACAGCCAGTCCAATTTCGTCGGAGCCAAAAACTTCGCCACCGTGCTCCGCTCCCGCGCTACGCCCCAGGCCTTCTGGAACACTCTGTATTGGGTCGGCGGCTCGATTGTCTTCCAGGTTCTGCTCGGGACCGCAACCGCGATCCTGCTCAATCAGCACTTTCCCGGCCGCTCCGTCGTGCGCTCGATCACCCTCATTCCCTGGGTCATCCCCAGCATCGTCGCGGCCACCACATTTGCCTGGATGTTCCACACCGAGTTCGGCATCATCAACTACATGATGACCGCGCCCGGTCTGATTGAGCATCCCATCGGCTGGCTCACCAATCGCGACACCGTCATGCCGGTGCTCATCGCCATCAATGTCTGGAAGCTTTTCCCCTTCGTCGCCATCATGGTGCTGGCCGGCCTCCAGTCCATTCCCAAGGAGCTCTATGAGGCCGCGCGCGTCGACGGTGCCAACTTCTGGGAAGAGGTGCGCCATATCACGCTGCCGCAGGTGCGGCCGGTCCTGGTTGCCGTGACCCTGCTTCTGGTGATCTGGGGGCTCAACTCCATCACCATCATTTATGCCATTACTCGCGGCGGTCCGGCCAACAGCACCCTGATCACGCCGATCCAGATCTTCCGCATCGCCTTCGAGAACGTGCAATTCAACCAAGCTGCGGCCTTGTCCGTGATGTTCTTCGCCGTCGCGATCCTGATCGTGTTCCTCTACATCAAGGCACTCGCCGCACGCCCCAGGAGAGGCGCGATGACCACGAATGCTCACGTGCTGCCCCCCAAGCAGGCCACTGCAGAATCCACTCCCTCATCCAGGAAGAAAGCCGGCAAGCTGGAACGCACCGGGCTTGGCACTCCCTTCATCGTTATCGGCTGCATCCTGCTGGTTGTGATTTGCCTCTTCCCCTTCTGGTGGATGAGCGTCTCGTCCATCAAGACCCTGCGCGAGCTCTATACCATTCCCCCGATCTGGTGGCCGGCGGCGCCCACATGGGACAACTACTACAAGGTTCTCTTTGAATCGAACATCCCACGCTACTTCCTCAACAGCGTGATCATCTCGGTCGGATCCACCGGGCTGGCGCTGTGCCTGGCCGTGTTTGCGTCCTACGGGTTTGCCCGGTTCGACTTCAAGGGCAAGCCGCTCTTCCAGGCCTTCGTGCTCGTCGGCCAGCTGCTGCCCACCGCGGCCATCATCGTGCCGCTGTTCGTAACGCTGCGCGTGCTGGGCCTCGTGAATACCTTCTGGGGCCTCATCCTGGTCTACATGATCATCACGTTGCCGCTCTCGGTTTGGATGCTGACCAGCTACTTCAAGGCGATCCCGGTCGAGCTCGACGAGGCGGCGATCATCGATGGCGCCTCCCGCGTAGGCGTGCTGTTCCGGATCACGCTCCCTTTGTCGACCCCCGGGATCGTGGCGGTGGTGGTGTACTCGTTCGTGACCACCTGGAACGAGTTCATCTTCGCGCTGTGCTTCGCCAGCGACTCTTCGGTCAAGACGTTGCCGATCGGGCTGGCGGAATTCTCGACGGAGTTCAACACGGATTGGGGGGCCGTGATGGCGGCATCCGTGGTCATGACGCTGCCGATCGCACTTTTGTTTCTGTCGATGCAGCGTCTGTTCGTGGGCGGCCTGACCGCCGGCGCCACCAAAGGCTGAGGAGCAATCCATGACAAGCGTTGCAAACCCCATCCCCGCCATCGGTCTCGGGACGTTCGGACGAACCGGAGATGCCGGGATGGCAAGCATCCTGGCGGCCTTAGAGATTGGCTACAGGCATATCGATACGGCTCAGAGCTACAATACCGAGGGACCTGTCGGCGAAGCCTTTCGCCGGTCCGGGCTGCCGAGGGAACAGGTCTTCATCACGACGAAGGTTGCCGACACGAAGCTCGACAAGGCGAGCTTCATGCCAAGTGTCGAAAAGAGCCTGGAGGCACTCGGCCTCGACCATGTCGATCTGCTTCTCATCCACTGGCCATCTCAGAACAACGCGGTGCCCTTCGAAGACTACATGACCGAGCTCAAGTGGGCACAGGATCTCGGTCATACCCGCTTCATCGGCGTCTCGAACTTCCCGATCGCATGGTTGGAGCAGACATGGGCCCTTCTCGGGGAAGGGGCAATCGTCACCAACCAGGTGGAAATTCACCCTTATCTGCAGGCGCCGCGGCTATCGGACTATGCGCGCTCGACCGGCCTTCCTCTCACGGCATACCAGCCTCTCGCACAAGGGGATGTGAGATCCGACCCTGTCTTGTCGGGCATTGCAGCGCGTCATGGGGTCACCCCGGCTGCGATCGCCCTCGCTTTCCTGATGGCGGAAGGCCATGCCGTCATTCCCGCCTCGTCCAATGCGGTCAATCTACGTGAGAACATGCGATCCGTCGATGTGCGCCTCTCCGACGACGAGATGGGCCAAATCCGGGCTCTCAACCGTGGCGAACGGCGCATCAATCCGGCCAAGTCGCCACGGTGGGATGATTAGTTTCGAACCGGGCGAGGAGGAGCCATCATGGGTACGGTATCCATCAGAAACGTGCGCAAGATCTATGGGGCAGTGCCGGTACTGCACGGCGTCTCGGTTGACATCAAGGACGGTGAGTTCGTCGTCCTTGTCGGTCCGTCCGGGTGCGGGAAGTCGACGCTTCTGCGCATGATCGCGGGCCTTGAGGACATATCCTCGGGCGAGATCGCAATCGACGGCCGCGTCATCAATGCACTGCCGCCGAAGGAACGCGACATCGCGATGGTCTTCCAGAGCTACGCGCTCTATCCGCACATGACGGTGGAAGCGAATATGGGCTTCTCGCTGAGGCTCGCGGGACGACAGAAGGAGGAGGTCCGTACGCGGGTTCTGCGGGCAGCTCGCATGCTGGCCCTCGAGAACTACCTCGATCGCTATCCGCGGCAACTGTCGGGCGGCCAACGACAGCGCGTGGCGATGGGCCGTGCGATGGTGCGCAATCCCAAGGTCTTTATGTTCGACGAACCCCTCTCCAACCTTGATGCCAAGCTGCGCGTGCAGATGCGGTCGGAGATCAAGCACAACCATCAGAGGCTTGGGACGACCATCGTCTATGTCACGCACGATCAGATCGGGGCCATGACCATGGCGGACAAGATCGTGGTTCTGCACGACGGCATGGTCGAGCAGATCGGGAGCCCGCTGGAGCTTTACGACCGTCCGGCCAATCTGTTCGTCGCAGGCTTCATCGGATCCCCGGCCATGAACGTGCTCACAGGCAAGGTCAGAGGCGGCAAGTTCCGGATAGGAGATGAGGCAGCGATTTCCATACCGTTTACAGGCTATGGCCTGGAGGGTAGGGACGTCACCATCGGCATCAGGCCAGAGCATGTGGTTCTCAATCCGCAAGAATTGCTAGCGCAGGTGACGACCGTTGAGCCGACAGGCGCGGAAACCCATGTGGCGCTGCGCCTAGCCGGCCAGAATATCGTGGCGCTATTCCGCGACCGCGTTGCGCTGTCGCCGGGGGATCGCGTTGCCATCGCGCCCGATCACGAACGAATCCATATCTTTGACAGCCAAAGCGGCCAGCGGATCGAGCCTTTTGCGAGCAGGCTGGCCTCATGACCGGTCATCAGCTCAATGTCAATCATTTCCCAACGTGAGGATATCAGAGTGCAACCCATCCCTCAGATCAAGGATATTGTGCGGCCTCCGCGCGAGCTTTCGGATGCGCTGGCGAAGATCGGAACAGCTACTGCGAGCAGCGAACTCAGCCTAATGGGCATTCGCGACCCGCAGATCCGTGGTCCGCTGTCGCTCAAGCAGGGGAAATCCGTCGCCGGCCCTGCGCTGACCTTGCAATGCATGCCCAAGCGCGAGGACCTCTATGGGACCAACGAATACGAGAATCCTGAGCTGCAGCTGCACCGGCACGTGCTCTATCCGGCCCAGGCGGGTGACATGGTGATCGTCGACGCGCGCGGGGATATGGCGAGCGGCATCTTCGGGGAGATGATGCTGACATTCTTCGCCGGCAGAGGCGGGGCCGGCGTGGTGGTCGACGGCTGCATCCGGGACTCTGCCAAGGCCAAGGAACTGGATCTTGGAATCTGGGTGAAAGGCGTGACGCCGAACTATCATGCCCAAACGAACCTGATCCCGTTCGCGGTCAACGTGCCGATCGCCTGCGGCAACGTTCTGGTCATGCCGGGAGACATCGTCGTCGCTGATGACGACGGCGTCGTGGTCGTCCCTGTCGCGCTTGCGCCGAAGCTCATTGAGGTGGCAAGCGAGCATGCCGAATGGGAGGAGTTCGCCCGCTATCGCCTGTCCCAGGGTGGCGACATGCGGAAGTACTATCCGCTGACGGAAGAGGTGCAAGAGGAATACATCGCGTGGCGCAACGCCCAAGATGGATTTGCCCACACATGAGCACGGCCGGTCTTTTACGCTGGGAGGGGCAGCTCTCGATCGGATGCCTGCCCCGTCCGCGAGGACATGTCGTGAAGTCGTTCGCAGTC
>KI912006.1:100281-100515 GCA_000517005.1 Microvirga lupini | reverse complement strand
TGCTCGATCAACATCTTCGACCGGCCCCTGCTCCAGCTGCTGAACGAAGCTGCCACCTGGGGAGCGCTCCGGCATCACGGGCTGATGGAGACCACGGTCGTGGTCTCCGACGATGCCGGGCAGTTCCGCATCGCCCGGCACGCCCTGTGCTGGGTTCATGCCGAGCGGCACCTCGAGAAGCTGATACCGGCCTCGCCCAAGCAGGCCCAGGCGGTGGAATTGGTCCGTAAGACC
>KI912006.1:96819-100181 GCA_000517005.1 Microvirga lupini | reverse complement strand
ATGCCGCAATGACGGCCAAGGTCAGCTGGTTAAGATGGAGCGTCTGTTGCGGCGTGTGCATGGGAACGGGGAAACCTCACAATGAACAAGCGTCCTTTTGGTAGAACCGGTTGGGAGGTAGGAGAGATCGGGTTCGGGGCCTGGGCCATCGGCGGCAGTTGGGGCAACGTCTCTGAGCAGGATGCCAAAGCCGCCCTCCATGCGGCCCTCGATGCCGGCGTCAGTTTCCTCGATACCGCTGATGTCTACGGAAGCGGCCGCTCCGAACGGCTGATCGCCCGCGTGCTGAAGGAGTGGGGGCAGGGTGACGTGATCGTCGCCACGAAGGCGGGGCGTCAGCTCAACCCGCATGTGGCGGAGGCCTATACGGCCGAGGCGCTCGTGCGCTTCGTCGAAGGCTCGCTGGAGCGGCTGCAGACCGATGTCCTCGACCTCGTGCAACTGCACTGCCCGCCGACGGAGGTCTATTATCGGCCGGAGGTGTTCGAGACGCTCGACCGGATGGTCGAGGCCGGCAAACTCAAGCATTATGGCGTGAACGTTGAAAAGGTCGAGGAGGCCATCAAGGCACTGGAATATCCAATCGCCAGCGTGCAGATCATCTACAACCTTTTCCGCCAGCGCCCGGCCGAGCTGTTCTTCCGCCTGGCCCGGAAGCGCCAGGTTGCGGTGATTGCCCGGGTGCCGCTGGCCAGCGGCCTGCTCACCGGCAAGCTGCGGGTCGACAGCCAGTTTGCCCCGGACGACCACCGCGCCTTCAACCGCAACGGAGAGGCGTTCGACGTGGGGGAGACGTTCTCGGGCGTGCCGTTCAAGGTTGGCCTGCGGGCGGTTGAGGAGATGAGAGCCGTAGTGGGGGATGTGCCGATGGCGCAGTTTGCCCTGCGGTGGATCCTGATGAACGAGGCGGTGTCGGTGGTCATTCCGGGGGCTCGCAACCCGAAGCAGGCGGTTTCAAATGCTCAGGCGGCCGAACTGTCCGCACTGAGCGTCGACCAAATGGAAGCTGCCAAGGCCATCTACGACCGGCTGATCCGTCCACATGTGCATCAGCGCTGGTGATCGCTGGTGCGAAGCGGGCATGGGGCATCATTCTCGAGTGCTGCTCCCGGATCACGAGGCCATAGCGTGACGGAAGACATACAGATGAGGGTAGGCAATGTCTCAATTCGCAATTTATCCCAGCCTGCGTGACAAGGTCGTCCTGATTACCGGGGGAGGATCGGGCATCGGGGCGTCTCATGTGGAGCAGTTCTGCGCCCAGGGAGCGAAGGTCGGCTTTATCGATATCAACCGCTCCGCTTCGGAAGAACTGGTCGCGAAGATCGCCGAGGCAGGGCATCCCAAACCGATGTTCTTCGAAACGGATCTGCGCGATATTGCGGCCGTCAAGGACTGCATCAGCCGGTTTGCGGCTGCCGTCGGGGATGTGGATGTCCTCCTCAACAATGCAGCCCATGACGAGCGGCATCGGATTGAGGACGTAACAGTCGAGTACTGGGACGATCGGATCGCTGTGAACCTGCGTCATCTGTTCTTCGCTGCGCAGGCTGTCATTCCCGGCATGATCCGCAAGAAGAAGGGCGTGATCATCAACTTTGGATCCCTCAGCTGGCATATCGCCATGGGAGGCATGCCGGTCTATGTGACAGCGAAGGCCGGAATTGAGGGGCTGACAAGAGGGCTGGCCCGAGATCTTGGGCCGCATGACATTCGCGTCAACTGCATCATTCCCGGGTGGATCATGACCCAGAGGCAGCTGGACCTTTGGGTCACTCCCGAGTCCGAAAAGCAAATCGAGCAGAACCAATGCCTGAAGTCGAAAGTCTATCCAGATGACGTTGCCCGCATGGCGCTCTGGCTCGCGGCTGACGACAGCCGGATGTGTACCAATCAAACTTTCGTGGTCGATGGTGGCTGGATTTAGGCCAGGCCAGGATTGGCGACGTTCTCCCGACCATTGCTCGGAGACCTTGCAGGCCGAGCAACCGGATCTCACCGAACGGTTCCGAATGATCGAATGTGTCAGCCGGTGCTGGAAACAGAAAGAAGCATAGAGGAAACTAATGTCTTTGATCACGTATCTGACAACAGTTCGGTTCGAGTTTGGCGCCTCGCAAGGCCTCGCTGATGATGTTGCAGAGTTAGGCATTAAGGCGCCTCTGATCATCGCCGATAAGGGCATTGAGGGCGCTGGGCTGGTCAATCGTCTCAAAGCCGTCCTGCCCAGGGGACCGGATGTGCCGGTGTTTACCGAAACGCCCACCAACCCGACGGAGCGCGCGGTACTTGCGGCGCTGGACTTCTACCAGTCGGAGGGCTGCGACGGGCTGATTGCCATCGGAGGGGGCTCGCCGATTGATCTGGCGAAAGGCGTCGCTCTTTTGTCAACGCATGGTGGGCCACTGGAGCAATACGCCGCGATCCTGGGCGGTGTTCCAAGGATCACTTCGGCGGTTGCCCCGCTGATTGCAGTTCCAACCACGGCCGGCACGGGGAGCGAGGTCGGCCGGGCAGCTCTGATCACCTTGGAGGACGGCCGTAAACTCGGGTTCATCTCGCCGCACCTGATCCCGAAGCGGGCGGTCTGCGATCCCGAACTCACGCTCGGCCTTCCGCCTGGCCTGACAGCCGCAACGGGAATGGACGCCATTACGCATTGCATCGAGACGTTCCTGAGCCCCCGGATCAACCCACCTGCGGAGGCGATTGCCCTCGATGGCTTGGTCCGCGCTGTGAGCAACATCGAGCTGGCGGTGACGCAGGGCTCAAACCGCGAAGCGCGCTACGAGATGATGATGGCGGCGCTGGAAGGCGGCCTGACCTTCCAGAAGGGCTTGGGGGCCGTTCATGCGCTGTCGCACCCCCTTGGAGGACTGAAGCAGGTGTCGCTGCACCACGGCACTCTGAATGCGGTGCTGCTCCCTTATGTACTCGAATTTAACGAGGACCATTCCGGGATAAAATATGCAACCCTTCGTCAGAGGCTCGGCTTGGACACCGACGCCGATCTGGCCGACTACATCCGCAGCTTGAACAAGCGCCTCGGGATGCCTTCCACACTGGCCGAGATGGGGGTGCCGCAGGAGAGCCTTGCGGAGATCGCGGAGAGCGCGACGAAGGATCATTCCTCGGCGACCAACCCACGCCCCGCGAGCGCCGGCGATTACTTGGCCATCTTGGAAGCTGCCTATTCGGGCAAGCCGCTGCGGTGAATGGGTTGAAGGGAGGCAAGCCTGCTCTGGTCGACTATTCTCTCCGTTTTGGAACATATGATGCTCGCAGATACTTTCGCCTCTCCTTTCACAAGGTGGGGTCAGCGCAAGGTGCGCCGGGAGACCGGCAAGGAGGAGATGGTGCAA
>KI912006.1:93283-96719 GCA_000517005.1 Microvirga lupini | reverse complement strand
CCAGTTCCTGGAAGCAGCGGGCTCGATCTTGATTCCGTTTTGGCGCCCGATTGGAACGGTTTGAAAATGAGACGACCCACACGCCGGGAGATCGCTGCGCAGGACTGCCAGATGCTGGAACGGCAGGCGCAGTTTCGCCGGGCGGCCGATGTCGTGACGGCAGCGCTCGCCGGGGTGCCGGAGGTCGAGGCGGTGGCGTTGATCGGCTCGGTTGCCCGGCCGTTGTGGCGAGAGGTGCCGCGGTTTCAGCCATTCCGATACTGGGACGTTCCGATCTGGCACGAATGCAAGGATGTCGATCTGGCGGTGTGGCTCGATCGCTTGGACCGGCTCCAGACCCTCACCCGAGCCCGCAGTATGGCCCTCCACCAGCTGTTCAAGGACAAGCAGATCGGGGTTGCTCACCATCAGGTCGAGATCTTCATTCTGCAAGGGGAGGGGAACGCCTATCGCGGCCGGCTCTGCCTGTTCTCGCAGTGCCCGAAGGGCAAGCAGGAATGTTTGGTCCCAGGGTGCGGACGGGATCCGTTCCTGCAGCAGCACGCTGGCTTTACCTTCTGGCCCGACGCACTGGCACCAGATAGAATCATGCACCTGTATGATCGGCGGCGCGGGATCCTGCGACGTGCCTCCGAGACACCGGCCGAGGGACAGGACGATCATGTCGCGACACGGTGATGCCGGGTAGGACGAGATGGGGAGCATGAGGATCTGTGGGGCATCCCGGTGAGCCATGGTGCCATGCTCCTTTCAGTGGCGCCTGATCCGGCGGAATGGCAGCGATCCGGACCAGATCAGCACCAACTGCCCGACGAATTCTCGTGCTTCTTGTGAAGAGCCCTCAGCCGTGTTGATTGAGTATTGTGACCCCTGCAGAACGGGCAGCGCGGATTGAAACATTTCGGAGTTCGCTCAACCACAATGCCCCGGATCCAGTTGCGTCTCACCCCGCGCGGCCACCTCCTGCTGGAGGAAGAGGCGAACGACGCGCCCACCCTGGATGACAAAGTGGCGGCACGGCTGGCCGAGGCGTTTGGCCGGGGCCCCGGGGATGGGCTGTTGCAGCTTGGAGCGGGCGAGATCGGCCAATCCTTGCTGCCCACCCTCAACTGGTGGCGCGATGATCATCCACTACGGACCATCCGCGAAATAGCAAGCACAGCTCCCGCATCATTGCAGTGTGAGTTTGCAGCTCTGTACGCGCCGCGCATGGGATGGCCATCCATTGCACCCGAGAAGCTGTTGCGGGCCATGCTCCTGCAGGCCTTCTACTCCATCCGATCCGAGCATCAGCTGATGGAGCGGCTCGCATATGACCTGCTGTTTCGCTGGTTCGCCGACCTCGGGATCGATGATGCCGTGTGGGATCATTCCACCTTCTCCAAGAACCGCGACCAACTCCTCGACGGTGACATCGCGGCCAAGTTCCCGGCGGCCGTGCTGGCCCAGCCGAAGGTGAAGAAGCTGCTCTCGACAGACCACTTCTCGGTCGACGGCACCCTGATCGAGGCATGGGCCTCGATCAAGAGCTTCAAGCCCAAGGATAGCCCAGGCGATCCGCCGGCAGATGGTGGGCGCAATGCAGAGGCCAACTTCCGGGGCAAGAAGCGCTCGAACCAGACCCATGCCACGACCACTGATCCGGACGCGCGGCTTTACCGCAAGGGAGCCGGCAAGGAGGCGAAGCTGTGTTTTCTGGGGTATGCTCTGATGGAGAACCGCTCCGGTCTAGTGGTCGACGCCTGTCTGACCCGCGCCGATGGCCATGCCGAACGCGTTGCCGCCCTGGCGCTGATTGAGCCCTACGCCGATCGATTACGGGTGACCACGCTGGGTGCCCATAAGGCCTTTGACACGCAAGACTTCGTCAACGAGCTGCGGGCGATGAAGGTGACGCCGCATGTGGCGCAGAACATAAGTGGCAGGCGTTCGACCATTGACGGGCGTACCACCCGGCATGCGGGCTACGCCGTTAGCCAGCGCATCCGCAAGCGCATCGAGGAGGCGTTCGGCTGGATCAAAACGGTCGCTGGCCAGGCTAAGACCCGCTTCCGCGGCGTAGAGCGGGTGGAGTTGGCCTTCACGTTCGCAGCGGCGGCCTACAATCTGGTGCGCCTGCCCAAGTTGCTGGCGGAGAGCAGCTGATGGCCAAAGTTCCAGCCTTTGCCAAGGCGTTTGCCGGCCGCTGGCGCATCGTCGAGATGGATGTTTGGGACAACGACTTCCTCGATCTCGTCGAAGAGGCGCATCTCACACTTACGGGCGAAGCGGACGGGGAGATCGCTTTCGGCGCGCTCAAGGGCTTCTTGGATGTCCGCTATGGCTCGCGCGATGGGGCGGCCTGCGCCGAGTTCTCTTGGGAAGGCTACGACGACAACGACCCAGCGTCTGGGCGTGGATGGGTCGTGCTCGGGACTGCAGGCCGTCTCGTCGGCCATTTCTACATCCACGACGGCGATGATTCAGCCTTCGTCTGCGAACGCAGCTGACTTTTTCAACACCCTGCTAGTGCCCGCGCGCCATGACCGATGGGCACTGTCGGCACGCGAATGGCCGGCTCCGCATCCTCGGCCTCGTCATCTTCATTGTCATAGACTTTGACTACGACTGGACGTCCCTCGACCTCCTCGTCAAAGACGATCTTCCACTCGCCCATATTGTCCTCCGGATCAGTCCTGTTCCATAATCCCCGTGCTGCGGTAGCTCGACCTACTCATGACGGGAAAGCATAAGGCGGGGCAGGGGGCTGGCTCTGCATTCAGATCAATGGGCCATCAGCACAGGCACAGTCATGGTCTGGAGGATCCTACGGGTCGTGCCGCCGAGCACAATTTCCCGCAGCCGCGAGTGGCCATAGCCGCCCATCACGATCAGATCGGCCGTCACATCGGCGGCATGGGACAGGAGCGTGCTGGCAACACTTCCCTGGTCGCGCGCGAGGTTCGTCATCTGCGCCTCAATGCCGTGGCGGGCCAGATGGCGCACCAGGTGACTGCTGTGCCGGTTCAGGTCTCGGCCGTGGGTGCCGACCGTCACGACTTCGACCCGCTCGGCCATGGCGAGGAGGGGCAAGGCATCGGCAACAGCCCGAGCAGCCGGGCGCCCCTCGTCCCATGCGATGACCACGGTTCCGAACTGTGAGGGCCCTTGGTGGGAGGGGACGATCAACACTGGTCGTCCGGACCCGAACAGAACCGCTTCGATGAGGTCGGCTGTCTCTGGACCCGCAGGATCAGGCTGTTGGAGCACAGTGGCATCGAAATACCGGGCCAGACGGCTGATCTCGGTGCCTACATCGCCTGTGGAGAGGTCAAGCATCACCATCTCCACAGTGACACCCACTTGCTGTGCTCTGTCTGTGAAAGCTTCCAGGGTGGCTCGGGCCGTAGTCTCCACATCCTCGCGCATGTGATCGAGCAGATCACTGGGCAGTTCC
>KI912006.1:88164-93183 GCA_000517005.1 Microvirga lupini | reverse complement strand
CTGACCTTATCCCGAGTTCCGCGGTCACACGCTGAGCGGACCTTCATTTGATCCGCTCTACGTTACACTCTGACCCGGTGCAGACAGACCTTCAGGGGTCGGTGTCGGCTCGGGCCTACCGGTCTCGCACGAGGCTAGGCAGGGCCTGCACCAGGGCTTGAGTATCAAATGGCTTCTGCCAACGAGGGACGTCCTGGTACTGCGCCGGCAGGCTGGTCTGGCCGCTTCGAAGCTCCTTTGGTTTAGGCCGCTCCCCCGAGCTCAGGAAATCCCGTAGCTTCGCTCGGATGGTTTCTTTACTATGTCGTGGTGTGGACGAGACACAGTGGGTCGAACGGAAGCTAGTCGCGATCCTCGCCGCCGACGTGGTGGGGTATAGCCGCCTTATGGCCCTCGACGAGACGGGCACCCTGGCCCGTCTCAAGGCGCTTCGCCACGATGTGATCGATCCGTTGATCGCGAGCTACCACGGCCGCACCGTCAAACTCATGGGCGATGGCGCACTGGTCGAGTTCGCCAGCGTGGTCGATGCCGTGGCATGCGCCGTGGCAATTCAACGTGCGATGACAAAGCACGGCGACGCGCTTCCCGGGCCCGCCCGGATTTCACTCCGGATCGGCATCAATCTTGGCGACGTCATCATCGATGGCGACGACGTCTATGGAAACGGCGTCAATATCGCCGCCCGGCTGGAGGGCCTCTGCGAACCTGACGGGATCGTCATTTCCGGAACCGCCTATGACCACGCTAGGAACAAACTCGACGTTCAGTTCAAGGCGCTCGGCGAGCTCCGGCTGAAGAACATTCCCGAGCCGGTCCGGGCCTATCGCGTCCGGCTGGGACTGCCTGTGGGAGGCCAGAGATGGCTGTTGCGGTGGTTCCTGCCGGCTGTGGCGCTGGTCCTGTTGGCCATTGCAATCGGGATCGGTGTCGTGCTTTGGCCCCAGACAGTCTCCCGGTTTTCGGAGCACCTGCGCTTAACCGGGCCAGGTGGGGGCAAACCATCCCTTGTCGTCCTCCCGTTCGACAGCCTCAGTGACAACGCCCAGCAGGACTATTTCGCTGATGGCCTCACCGACGATCTCATCACTGATCTGTCAAAAATCTCAGGGCTGATGGTGATCGCCCGGCATTCGGCATTCGCATTCAAGAACCAGCCCAAGAATGTCGGGCAGATCGCCAAGCAATTGGGCGTTCGCTACGTGCTCGGAGGCAACGTTCGCCGTGCCGGCGACACTCTTCGGATCAATGTTCAGCTCGCCGATGCCACCACCGCAAGCAATGTCTGGGCCGAGCGCTACGAAGGCAGCTCCACCAAAATCTTCGAGTTGCAGGACCAGGTGATCAACCGCGTCGTCGAAGCTCTAGCGGTCCGGTTGACCGCGACCGAAACCTCCGAGATTGCTCGCTTGCCCACGAGCAATCTCGAAGCCTACGATTTCTACATGCGGGCCGAACAGAAGGCCTATTCAGTTGGGTCCAAGTCCCTCGGCGAGGCCCTTGCCATGTACGAGAAGGCGGTCTCCATCGATCCCGGGTTCGCCGACGCCTATGCGGGCCATGCAAGAGCGATTGCTGACGTCCTCGCCTTCGACTTTCAGCCTCTGATGCTAAGCGCGGTCGCCCGCCAGCGGGCCTATGAGTCGGCGGGCCGGGCGCTGGACCTTAATCCTAAGGTGCCGCGAGCCTATGCCGTCCTCGGCATCCTGCAGATGCTGGACGGCGAGCTTGACCAGGCGGTCAAGTCGGTGCAACGGGCCGTGGCGCTGGATCCGAACGGCGCGGATGCCAAGCTCAACCTCGCTATCGTGCTGACCTATGCGGGGCAACACCTGGAAGCCCTGGCGGCCATGGAACAGGTGCTGCGGCTCGATCCCAAACCAAGAGCGCAGGTCTACGATTATTACGGCCTCGTGCTATACATGAACCACCGCTACGGAGAGGCGCTCAAGGCCCTTCGCTCTGTCGGCCCTGATGAGTTGGGCGATGTCGGCCTGGAGACCTTGGCCATGGCGAGCGCACAAATGGGCCACATGGAGGATGCGCACAGGGCCGTGAAGGCCATTCTCAAGCGTACCCCCCTTCAGAGCGTTGCCAGTCTCCGCGTCGTGTACAGCCATCATCGGCGGCCAGAAGATCTGGACCACCGGTTGGCAGCTCTCCTCAAGGCCGGTCTGCCGGAGTGGTGCTGCAAGTTCAGCGGTCGCCCCGAGGATCGGCTGGACGCGTCGGCAATCCACGCCCTCGCTCTGGACAAAACCTGGACCGGGCATCTTCAGAACGGCGCGCCGTTTGTCATGCAACTCGGCTCAACCGGCGATTTCGCGGTGCGGGCGCCAACGGGGATGCTCGTGGGCAAGTTCACGTTCGAACAGGACCTCTTCTGCACGCAATCCGCTGGGATCATGCTCGGCCGAAAGTTCTGCAGTCCGGTCTACCGCAATCCTGGGGGAAGCGCCGAAACCCAGAGCGAGTACGTTTATCCCGACTCCACTACCGTTCGGTATTTTTCGGTTGCCCAGTGACATCATCTCCGAGCGCAGCTTAAGGCGCCCGCTCGCGGTGGATGCTCAGTTGGCATTCTCACGGGCGCGGAACTCCTTCTGCTGGATCTCTGGCCAATTGACGTCGGCCTTCGCGATCACATCGTCGGCCCGGGCGTCGAAGTCCTCCTCCAGGCCTTCCTTCCCGGCGAACAGGTAGAGCTTTCCGTCCACGATCCTCCAGGCTTCGGGATCGATGTTGGCAGAGGCTTCCTCGTTCGCCGTTCCCAGCGCGCAGAAGCCGCCATACTGTGGCGCGAAACGAATGGGTTCGGAGGCGAAGGCATCACGGTTCCTGGAGCTCGAAAAGTACCAGGTGGCACCAAGCCAGGCGTAGCTGAATGCAGGGGAGCCCTTGGTCGGGCGGCCATCGGTGAAATAGGACACTGGGTCGTAACCCTTGATGGCGACGTTGCCGAAATATCCGGTGTTCACACCATCGGCCGCTCCGGCGGCACCGACGCCCATGCAGAGGAGCAGCGGGGCTACTTTCGCCGTACGGAGCAACCAACCGGATGTTACGAGGCCGTGTGAGACCATGGTGGGCACTCCTCTTCTCCGATCCAGTCAATTCCCAGCCGCAAGGCACGCCGCCTGCGACGAGCCGATTTTCTCCTTCGGCTGGCATTGAGCGCCATGCCGCTTCAGCAGCGCCATCACCTGGGCACTCTTGTAGAAGGTTGCTCGGCTCAGCGGCGTGTAGCCGTCGCCCTGAACCGCCTCAACGTCAGCCCCCCGTGCGATCAACAGCTCGGCCACGGCGGTTTGGTTTTGCTCGGCGGCGACATGCAGCGGCGTGATAGCGTGCATGCTCCTGGCGTCAACCGCGGCACCATGGTCCAGCAGCAGCACCGCCACTTCTGAACTCCCCGCGTAGGCCGCCGCATGGAGCGCGGTGAACCCACGGTCATTGCGGGCTTCGAGGTCGGCTCCGGCATCAATCAGCGCCGCGGCCACCGTCACCTGGTCCGCGAGCGCCGCCTGGATCAGGGGCGTCTCGCGGGTCTCGTCGCGGCCGTTCACATTTCTGCCTTGGGCAATGAGTTGTCTGAGCTGATCCACATTGCCAGTCCGTGCGGCGTCATGAAGCGACTCTGCATTTCCTTGGCCGCCGGCGACTCCGAGACAGAAACTGAGAGCAAGTACGGAAGTCCATGGAGACCGCATGACGCTCATCTCCAGCGCGCATCCGGCCCCTATCGCTGCGGGCAATCTCGCGATCGACACCACCGCGATATGGAGGAAGCCGGGGCCAGCTCGGCAACGGACCGAGCCCTGCAGGCCTGCATCGGTGAAGGAATTTTACGCCTGATCCCCAGGAAGGCAACCAATCGCTGATCTGAGATGTCTCGGCTCCGAACCGTCGCGGCTGCATCGGCTGTGATCTTGCGGGACCGCCGCCGGCGCCAGCAGGGATGATCGTTCGCCCGCTGGCGCCCTATCACGACTGGATCAGGCGGGCATCAGGTCGATGACGCGCATGACCGCGGTTGCGTTGCTCTGGTTCTTGTCCTCCTCAAACGAGTCTTTGGCGCAGGCAAAGACGTGGCCGGCCTTGGCCGTGTACGTCTTATCTCCCTGCTTGACCCAGACCTCGCCCTCCATGATCTGGCAGATCATATCATTCTTCATGGCTTCGTCGGGGAACCCCGAACCCGGGGCGAAGACGTAGTCGGTGACCACCGCCGTCTTATACGCCCCGATGTCGATCGGCCACTTGCTGAGATCAACTTGCCGGATGCCGGGCAGGATCTCCTTGCCGGCATCCGGACCATACATCGGGGCCGCCGCTGCCGGACGCGACAGGCCTACGACCGGAGCAAGGGCAACACCGAGGAAAAGAGCCGACCTGCGATTGACACTTTCCATGGAAACCTCCTCCCTGATCCATGTGCGGGGTGCACACGCATCGGTTAGTTCACGCTCGATCCGCCTCGCTGTCAAAACACGTTCGCGGGCTCACAATCCGCAGTTGGACTGCGTTGGCGAGCGCGCTAACGGGGTCAGAACAAGAATTGCTGTTCTTGTTCCGCCTCTATAACCGGAGCAGGTGTGGGAGACTGCTGGCTGCCCAATGGGCATTCACTCACGGCGGCAGCCGGTGAAGGTAGGGCAGGTCAGGGGTGAAGAGCAGACCTTGTCACGGCCGCGCTTAAACAGCCGAGTTTGACCCACAGCGGCCCTTCCGCATGCGCGCAGTGGGATCCTTTTCATCAGCATTGATGTCGTTGACTTATACGCTAAGGGCGTAGTGTCCTGCCTGATGCTGGACGAACGCAGTATTGTGCATTGGTGGCTCATGCCTGCATAGGCACTCGGACTATTGCCTGATCCAGGTCTCGTTCCAGAACCTGGATCAGGCGGAGATTGCCCTTATGCGGAGGCGAGTGTTCAACCCGCACGAGGAACCGGTGCTGCCGCATCGCCACATCGTTTCAGGTCGAATGCGTCATGGCACACTTCCGCGATTTCAGTG
>KI912006.1:81816-88064 GCA_000517005.1 Microvirga lupini | reverse complement strand
CTCTAGTAGTGCTCGCCTTTAGGTGGCCCACTTTAAGAAGTGCCACGGTTCTTCACGATAACAATCAGTGGCGCCGCAGGACGGCACGCCAGGTCCAGGCGCTAGTTCTGGGCCGGCGAGGGGGCATGGCATGGCAGGCAGTCTCGAAGGAATTCAGGTCAAGATCACGTTCTCCTTGCAGGGGTTCTTCGTCTATGAGGCTCCCTACGAGTTCACATCGGTGGTCGTCGGGGCCGGGGCTGAACTCGTTGTGCCCTTATCTGCCAGGATCCTGTCCGATACGGATGGCGACGGCGACATGGAGCCGGTGCAGGGCGACAACGGGCTTCTGCGCGGGACGATGACCGTCGACATTTCCGGCAATCAGGTCTTTGCCCAGTTCGACGGAACCGCGCAACCCGCCGGGTTCACCATCAAGATTGAAGGCCTGGCTCCCACAGGTGTCGCCCCTGGCACCATTACCGATCAGGGATCGATGAACGGGGTCAACGCCGTTTATGCCCCGAATTACAACGCTTCGACGAAGACGCTCACCTACAATTGGTTCTTCATGGGCTTTCAGCCCGAGACCAAGGTCGATCAGACGGTCTTCTACGACAATCTTCTCGAAGATGCTCCAGAAGCCGTCGATGACGCATTCAGCACCAAAGCCGGCAATGGGATCGCGGGCAAAAGCGTTCTTGCCAACGACAAGGATCTCGACAACTTGGGTTCGCTCGGCATTGTCGATCTCCAAACGATCACGCACGTCAATGGAGAGGCGGCCGATGTCGGCCGCTGGACCGATCTAGCCGGCGGCGGACGCGTTCTACTGGATGACGACGGAACCCTACAATTCTCCGACGATGGTGATTTCGCCGATCTGGCCGCGGGACAAATCCGCACCACGTCGTTCCAGTATACGGTGACGGATTCGACGGGGCGCTTCGATACAGCCACGACGACCATTACGGTCGAGGGCGTCAACGATGCGCCGACGGCCTCAAACCTGACGCAGACCATCGCTGCCCTCGAGGATAGCGGTGCGGTCGCGCTCGGCGACCGCCGGTTCGGTCACGCCGACCTACAATGCCCTGACCGGGGTGTGGACGGTGAGCGGATCGGTTGCAGAGGTGAATGCGGCCTTGGCCGCGGTCACATTCACGCCTGCCCCCAACTGGGACAAGCCCGTTTCGATCGCGACGCAGATCCGCGATGCCGCCGGATCGGGGCCTACGAACGGCACCATCACGGTCAACGTGACCCCGACCAACGACGCGCCGCACCTTGCCGATCTGAATCTCTCCCTGACGGTCGCGGAGGATGCGGGTCCGCCGGCGGCAGGGCAGGCGATGGGGCTTCTCGTCTCCGATCTGGCCGTTGGCATCTCGGACGTGGACTCCAACTCCGGTCGTGGTATCGCCATCGTCGGAGCCGATGCCTCGAACGGCAGATGGTGGTTCTCCACCAATGGGGGCGCTTCCTGGTCGCTCCTCGGCACACCCTCGGAGAATGCCGCAAGGCTGCTTGCCGCCGATGGAGCGACACGGCTCTACTTCGAGCCGAGCGCCGACTACAACGGCACGGCTCCGGCGGGCCTTACCATCCGCGCCTGGGATCTGTCTGCGGGCAGCAACTGGGGTATGGCCGACATCGGAGGTGTCGGCACCGGCGGAACCTCTCCGTTCAGCACCCAGACGGACACCGTCGGCCTGAGCGTCACAAGCGTCAATGACACACCCGTTGCCACCGTGCCGGGCAGCATCGCGGTGACGGAAGACGTAAGGACCGCCCTGGCGGGGATCAGCTTCTCGGACAAGGATGCGGGGCCCGGCAACGTGACGGTGACCTTCAGCGTGCCGGTAGGAATACTGGGCGCGGTCAGCGGCGCGGGGGTCGTTGTCGGAGGCACCGCGTCCGCCTTGACGCTGACAGGCACGATCACCGGCATCAATGCCTTCATCGCCGCCGGCAACGTCACCTATATCCCGGTTCACGACGACACCGCGTCGAGGACCCTGACCGTCTCCATCAACGACAACGGCAACGCGGGCAGTGGCGGCAGCCTGAGCGACACGAAGACTGTCGCCCTGACCATCGCGGCCGTGAACGACGCGCCGGTCGTCACCGTGCCGGGCAGCATCGCGGTGACGGAAGACGCGGCAACCGCTTTGACAGGCATCAGCTTCTGGGGTGTGGATGCCGGCTCCGCCAACGTGACGGTGACCCTCAGCATCGCGGCGGGAACGCTGGCTGCCACCAGCGGTGCAGGCGTCACGGTCGGTGGGACCGGCTCGGCCCTGACGCTGACGGGCTCTATCGCCAGCATCAATGCCTTCATCGTAGCCAACAACGTCACCTATACGTCCGATGCGAACGGCACAGGGGGGCGCGTGCTGACCGTCTCGATTGATGACGGCGGCCATGGGGGCAGCGGCGGCAGCCTGAGCGACACCAAGACGGTCGCCCTAACCATCGCGGCGGTCAACGATGCGCCCGTCGTCACCGCGCCCGGCAGCATCGCGGTGACGGAGAATACGCCGGCCGCGCTGACGGGCATCACCGTTTCCGACATCGATGCGGGGACGGGCAATGTCATGGTGACCCTGAGCATCGCCGGGGGCTCCCTGTCAGCCACGACCGGTGCGGGCGTCACGGTGGGCGGAACGGCCTCGTCCCTGACGCTGACCGGGTCCATCGCCGATATCAATGCCTTCCTTGCCGCAAGCGGCGTTACCTACACGCCGTCCCTCAACGACGCGGGCACGCGGGTTCTGACGGTTTCGGTCAACGATGGTGGCAATACGGGTTCGGGCGGCGCGCAGACCCATACCCAGACGGTCGATCTCGAGATCGCCGCCGTGAACGACGCTCCCGTAGCGACCGTGCCAGCCAGCATCGCCGTGACGGAAGATACGCCGACGGCGCTGACGGGCATCGCCTTTTCCGACATCGATGCAGGATCGGCTCCCGTCACCGTCACCCTGGCCGTGCCGGCGGGCGCCCTGTCGGCTGCCGATGGTGCGGGCGTCACGGTCGGCGGAACGGCGTCATCCCTGACCCTGACGGGCACCATCGCTGACATCAACGCCTTCATCGCGGGAAGCCACGTCACTTATACCCCTCCGGCCAATGGCACCGGCACGTATGCGCTGACCGTTTCGATCGACGATGGCGGCAATTCCGGCTCGGGCGGGCCGCGGAGTGATACGGAAACAGTGAACCTCGACCTCTCGCCGGTAAACGACGCTCCTGTCGCGTCGCCACCGGGCAGCATCGCGGTGATCGAGGATACGGCGACAGCGCTCGCCGGCATCAGCTTCGCGGACATCGATGCCGGATCGGCCCCAGTGATCGTGACCCTGAGCGTTCCGGCGGGCTCCCTGTCGGCCACCAGCCAATCGGGCGTCATGGTCGCCGGCACGGCGTCATCCCTGACCCTGACGGGCAGCGTCGCCGACATCAACGCCTTCATCGCGGCGAGCGGCGTGATCTATACGCCTGCCGCGAACGACCACGGAACGCGGGTCCTGACGGTCTCGATCGACGATACGGGCAACACAGGTTCGGGCGGCGCGCTGAGCCACACGCGAAATGTTGATCTCCACGTGTCAGCCGTGAATGACGTTGCGGTCATCGGCGGCACCGATGCCGGGTCGGTTGCGGAGAACGGCATGCTGATCGCGACCGGCGTTCTGATGGTGGCCGACGAGGACGCGGGCGAGGCCGGCTTCAAGGCTCAGGCCGACGTGCAGGGCACCTACGGCACCTTCTCGTTCGACGCCACCCAGGGCAAGTGGACCTATGTGCTCGACAACGAGGCCGAGGCGACCAAGACCCTGCGCTCCGGCGAGGCGGTCACCGAGACCTTCACGGTCGAGACTCTCGACGGCACTGTGAAGACCGTGCGCGTGCAGGTGCAAGGCGACGGCGCGCTGATGGGCGGCGTAGAGGTGACGACCGAAACGATCGTCTATCCGGACGGCAGCACGGGCCAGATCCTCACCATCCCGGTCATGACGGCGGGCAGCGGCCCATCCGATATTCCGCTGGTGAGTGCGGGCGGGCGCCCGGTGCTCTTGGCGCAGCTGCCGGTGGGCTATGGCCTGCAGGTGACCGGCCCATCGGCGCCCAAGACCGCCGGAAGCTCGTTGGCCGATCTGATCCGTGAGATCCAAGCACACACTGATGATGGCTCGGCCGATCAGAACCTGCTCACCGGCGGTGGCTCCGGCTTCCTGCAAGGGCTGTTTGCCAGCACGCCGCTGATCGTGCAGAGCCTTGTGCCCATGCTGGCTCCGGGCAGCAGCACGCTGCCAAGTCAGCCGTTGGTGATCTCCGGCGCGCCCACGGCTCCAGGCACCCCTGAGACGGCCCTGGTCATCGACGGGCGTGGCATCGCCGGCGGCCACATCGAGCTGGAGAATGTGGAGTTTGCCGCAATCATCGGTGCTCTGACGGTCACGGGCGGGGCCGGTTCGCAGGTCGTGTTCGGCGACAGCGCCCGGCAGACGCTCATCCTGGGAGCGGACGACGACACCCTGCACGGCGGCGGCGGCGATGATTATGTCGGCTCCCATGGCGGCAACGACTGGCTCTACGGTGATGACGGCAACGACACCGTCTCGGGCGGCGAGGGCAACGATCACCTTTTCGGTGGAGCAGACAACGACAGCCTGTGGGGCGGCATCGGCCGGGATCGGCTCGACGGCGGATCCGGCAACGACAGCCTCAGAGGTGACGCCGGCAACGACTGGATCAACGGTGGTCTGGGCCGCGACAAGATGTGGGGCGGTTCCGGACGAGACGTGTTCGACTTCAACACCGTCAAGGAAAGCAGGGTCGGCGCACAACGTGACGTCATCTATGACTTCCGCTCGGGTCAGGACCGGATCGATCTGCGCGGCATCGATGCTAATGAGCTGCGCAAGGGCAATCAGAAGTTCTCTTGGACGGGTTCTGATGGCCCCTTCCTGTTCCTGAAGGAGAGCGCCGCTTTCCTGAAGGCCGGCTTCACCGGCAAGGCCTGTGAACTGCGCTACGACCGCGGCCTCCTGATGGGTGACACGGATGGTGACGGCCGGGCCGATTTCCAGATCAAGATCGTCGGCCACTTCTCGGCCGGCGACGTAATCCTGTAGTCCATGAATGTCAGGCGGGAGGCACTCTCCCGCTTGGCGCTGTGTTGCGCGTGCGTGACACGCTCTTAACGAACTCTGGCCTATGGTCCGACGCCACCCTCGGAGATCATCATGAAGACCCTTCTGCTCTCTGCCGCAGCCCTGATCGCCGCAACGACGATGGCGTCTGCCGCTGACCTTCCGGGGCGTGTGACTCCTGTTGCTCCTGTGCTGGCAGTTCCTGCCTTCAGCTGGAGCGGCTTCTATGCCGGCGTGCATGGCGCCTGGTTCAGCGACAGCGGGGAGGCGGAGCGTACAGGCGTGACGGGCGTCTCGCCGGCGGCACTGCCCGTGCGGGCAGGCCTGAGCGACTCCGGCCTGGGTGGCGGTGCCCAGATTGGTTACCTGTGGGACTTCGGCAGCGTGGTCGCGGGTGTCGAAGCGGATCTGACCGCCATGGATATGGGCCGCTCCCGCAGCGGTGTGGGCACGGAAGGGGCGTTCTCTTTGCGCACGGATCTGAGCTCGCAGCTGAACTGGTTCGGCACGCTCAAGGGCCGGATCGGCTTCACGGTGCCGAGCTTCCTGCCGTTCGTCGAACGCACGCTGGTCTATGCCACGGGTGGTCTCGCCTACGCCCAGATCGACCGGCAGGCGCAGATAACGGTCACGCCGCCTGGAGTGGGCCCGCAGGCGAGCAGCGACGAGTGGACGACCGGCTTTGTGATTGGGGGCGGGAGCGAGTACGCGCTGACGCGCAACGTGTCGCTCAAGAGCGAGACCCTGTACTACCGGCTGCAGGATGAGACGCTGACGCTTACTCGGGCTGGGGACCAAGCGAGCTACCGCTTCAAGAACGATGGCTGGATCAGCCGGGTCGGCCTGAACGTACGCTTCTGAGCGTAGCTGTCTGGCTGCCGGTTCGACGCGGATCGTGGCAGATCAAGCCCGACCTACTTGCCTTCGGATCCTCGATCCGACTGTTCGCGCCCGTACCCATTTGAGGTGGGTCGGACGACGCTTGTCTGCGCAGGGCCATGGCATCAGCGTGAGACAGGAACGTCCGTTCATGGCACTGAGCTGAAGTAGACCGAACGTCCGCTCAAGAAGGGAACACCGGACGTTCCTGGATGACAGACAATTTCCTGG
>KI912006.1:81502-81716 GCA_000517005.1 Microvirga lupini | reverse complement strand
GAGAGACAAGACCCCGAGCACACTACCTGGCGACACTCCGCCATGGCTGGCGGCATGGGAGGCTTCCTTCAGAGCGTAGAGGGGGCTTGTGCCGATATCGCCGAACACAACGCCCAGGGCTAAGAGAACCAGCGCCCGCGCGGCAGGCTCGGATCCCGACTCGTGCACAGGAGCTTCAACCGTCGCGGCCATAGCACCTCGCAAGCTCGGACTG
>KI912006.1:80948-81402 GCA_000517005.1 Microvirga lupini | reverse complement strand
GGCGTCCCTTGTCCCGCAACATTGTAAGGAACTCCCATTCAGCGTTGAGCTTCGAGGAATAGCCGAGCGCGACCATGTCGTCGCTGGCCACCCGGTGGATGCGCATGCCGGCCCACAGGGCGCCCTCGCCGTCGCCGGGATCGGCCACCTGGCGCAGCAGGGCAATCATGCGCAGCTCCTTGAGCAGCACCGCGTTGAAGGACACCTCATTGAAGCGGTTGACGATCGCGTGCGGTCCGCGGCGTTCCGGAACGCTCGACCGGATTGATCTGGACGAGGATCGTGTCCCTCGACGTGCATTCGCGCACGAGCGGGGTGATGGTCGGATTGCCGGAATAGCCGCCGTCCCAGTAGGACTCGCCGTCGATCTCGACCGCGTGGAACAGGGTGGGCAGGCAGGCCGAGGCCAGGAGCACATCCGGCGTGATCTCATGGTTGCGGAAGACGCGTCCCT
>KI912006.1:79288-80848 GCA_000517005.1 Microvirga lupini | reverse complement strand
TCGACAACAGCTACTACTCAGTTTGACCCTGAAGAGACGTTCGGGTGTGGCAGGTCTATCTCAGCCACTGCCAGCTACACTAGGGCCTAGATTTCCACCGAGCTGCCGATCTCGACCACTTGCGGCGCCGGAATGCAGAAGTAGTCCGCCGTGAGCTCCGCATTGCGGTTGAGCATGGCAAAGATGATCTCCCGCCACAGCGCCATGCCGGAGTAGGCTTTGGTGGCAACCACCGTCTGCCGGCCGACATAGTGGGTCACACCATCCGGATCGAAGTCTGGGATCTGATGCTGCGCCATAGCCAGACGTAATCCGGCCGGGACATTGGGCTCCTCGGTAAAGCCCAGCCGCAGGATTAGGCGCTCGATGCCGGCGCCAATCGGCACCAGATGCACACGATCCTCGTTCGCCACCTTGGGCGCATCCAGCACCACCACGGACACCAAAAACACCCTCTCGTGCAGCACCCGGTTGTGCTTGAGATGGTGCAGCAGGGTCCCGGGAATGCTGCTCGTGGATGCTGACATCACCACCGCGATGCCCGGAATGCGGATCGGGGGATCGGCCTCCAACTGCCGCAGGAACTCCTTGGGCGCCATGCGCAGGTGCGTCCGGGCGCTCTGCACCAGTTGCTGGCCCTTGCGCCAGGTCAGCATCAGGAACGCGCCCACCACGGCAATCAGCAGCGGGAACCAGCCACCCTCGAACAGCTTCGTCGTGTTGGCGGCCAGGAACACCAGATCGACCAGAAGCAGAGATCCGTTCAGCAGGTACACGAGCACCGGCCTGTGGCCCCAGTGCAGGGCCACAAAGGTGGCCAGAACGGTGGTGATCACCATGTCAATCGCCACAGCCAGTCCATAAGCGCCTGCCAGTCGGCTTGACGTTCCAAACCCGACGACCGCCCCGAGCGTCAGGGCGGCGAGAGCCCAGTTGACAAAGGGAACGTAGATCTGGCCGCGCTCGTGGCTCGAGGTATGGACAACCCGCAGGCGCGGCAGCAAACCAAGCTGAATGGCCTGCTGGGTCAGCGAGAACGAGCCGGTGATCACCGCCTGAGAGGCGATCACGGTAGCCATGGTCGCCAGAGCCACCATCGGGTAATGCGCCCAATCGGGCGCCAGATGGTAGAAGGGGTTCTCCGCCGCTCCCGGATCCGTCAGGAGCAGAGCGCCCTGGCCGAAGTAGTTCAGCATCAGCCCGGGCATGACGATCAGGAACCAAGCAGTCTGGATCGGGGCACGGCCAAAGTGACCCATATCTGCATACAGCGCCTCACCGCCGGTGACCGCCAGGAACACGGCCGCGAGGACGGCCAGGGTCGTGCTCAGGTCCGTGTTCAGGATGTAGCTGATGGCATAGGTGGGGCTGACCGCCGCCAGCACCCCGGGAGCCGCCAGGATGCCGTAGATGCCGAGAATGCCTAACACGGCAAACCACACCAGCATGAAGGGACCGAAGATCCCACCAATCCAGCCAGAGCCCATCCGCTGGACGGAGAACAGAACCGCCAGGATCACAACGGTGATCGGAACCACATAGGGACCAAACCCGGGTGCA
>KI912006.1:76261-79188 GCA_000517005.1 Microvirga lupini | reverse complement strand
CTCATCAGCCGAGCCAATGAACAACCGGCACCGCACGGCCAAGTTCCCCGTGTCTTCGATCGCTGGATCGGCCGCAGAGCGTGGGGAGTCCGCCCCTACAGTCCCTCAATCGTTGTCGTTCGGGATGTTCAGCACGTGGCCACACGCTTTGCAGTGAACGGCGTCAGGCTCATGACGCTGCAATCCACACTGCGGGCACGGGTAAACCACCTTGCCGCCGGGGCGGAACACGGCTTGGGCCAGACGCAGGAACAGCGAGATCCCGACGAGCATCATGGCAATCGAGAGCAACTCGCCGCTGGTGCTGCCCATGAGCGTAACGTCGCCGAACCCGGTGGTGGAGAGTGCTGCCACCGTGAAGTAGAGCGCGTCGATGAAATCCTCGATCTTCGGATTGATGCCAGCTTGGCTGACGTAGACTACCGAGGCGATCATGAACACGAAGACAGCAAGGTCTAGCGCGGCGTGGATCACCTCCAGGTTGCGGCGCACCACCGGGAACCGAAGCTTGAGTTGGCCGAGCACGTTGTAGGACCGGATCAGCCGGACCGTGCGCAGGACACGCAGGAAGCCGAGATTGCCACCCAGTGCTGAGATGAACAGGGAGGCGATGACCACCAAGTCGATCAGCGCCGCGCCGTTGTCGAGGTAGGCCATGGGATGGCGGTGGGCGAGCATTCGGCCCAGGAATTCCAACGCGAGCAACACCCCGAGCAACAGGTCAATCACGCGCAGCCAGGTTGCATCGGCGACGAAGCTGGTAGCGATGAAGTAGCCGATGGCAGCGATGTCGATGGCCAGCAGGCCGGCCTGGAAGGCGACGGCGGCTGGGCGATGGCCATAGAACAGGCGCCGCAGCCGGACCCGGAGCCGGCCCAGAGTACTCGATGCCGGGCGCATTGGTTTTACAGCCCGGCTGTGAGAGGGGATCGGCGTCTGGCTGGTTCTGGCCACTCGCTGTCGGAGCAATCGCTGCCAGTCATGACGGGAGACGTCTCTCTCAGCCCAGTCATCTGCTTACTCCCCCACGGCCGTTCGCCATACCGGGCAGCATAGGAGCGCTGGAACCGCAGGGAAATAGTCATGGATCATCGAGAAGGTCGCCTAATGGCACACCTGAGACATAAGCGCTTGGTCCGCTTCGGCACTCAAGAGCCGACGTTCGTTGGGCGACCGGAAGGTGAAAGATTGACCCAATTGAGACCTTCGGCTTTTGCCTCAGAGTTGATCCGAAACGGGGCACGGCTTGCATGCGTCGTGCTCACGCGATACCTGTGCGGAACGCTTGCCCAGACAGATCATGGATGCGGTTCACGACGGGTGCTGACGTTGTGCATTCGGTCTCTCTTGGCCGTGCGCCTCCGGGCGGGGCGCGATCGCAGCGGTCGTGCCCTCAGAACGCGCCGAACAGCGAGCCGAGGCCGATCACCGTCGCCAGCGCCAGCAACGAGCTGACGATCCCGACCATGACAATGTCGAAATAGCTCTCGCGGTGGCTCGAGCCGCACAACGCGAGCAGAGACACCACCGCACCGTTGTGTGGCAGGATGTCGAGCGTGCCGGAGCCGATGACCGCGACGCGATGCAGGAGGGCTGGATCGATGCCGAGCTGCGAGGCCAAGCCCATGTAGGTCTCACCGAGGGCGTCGAGTGCGATCGTCAGACCGCCCGAGGCGGATCCGGTCAGCGCGGCGAGCACGTTCGTCGCCACCGCCAGCGACACGAGCGGCCCGCCGCCGATCGTCAGCACCCAGTCCCGGACCTGCGCGAAAGGAGGGAGGGCGGCGATGACGGCGCCGAAGCCGACCAGGCTCGCGATGCTGACCGCCGGGAGCACGGATGCATTGGCCCCCGCGTCCATGCTCTCGCGCAGGGACGGCAGGCGGCCGCGGTTGAGGACGACGAGGACCAGGATCGCGGCCGCGAGGGCGACCACGACCGACCACACGCCGGCCACGGCCGACAGGGAGGTGCCGCCCCAGCGCTCCTCGGCCAGGAACGAGACATCGAGACGCGGCAGAATGAGCAGCGACATCAGGAGATTGACCGTGATGACCACGACCAGCGGCACGGCGGCCCGCAGCACTGATGGCGGCTTGGGGCTGGGCTGGCCGTGCGCCATCTCCACAGGATCGAACTCGCGCGCAGCCGTCGCCCGCTCCCGCACCATTTCGTCACGGGCCGCGACTCCCGGGGCGATGTCCGCGTCTTCGCCATAACCTTCACTCGTGCGGCAGGCCGTCGCCTCGGCACGCCGCAACCACCACAGACTGATCCCCAGCATGACCGTGGCGGCGATGAGGCCAAGGCCGGGCGCGGCAAACGGCGTGGTGCCGAAGAAGGGCATGGGGATCGCATTCTGGATCGCTGGCGTGCCGGGCAGCGCTGTCATCGTGAAGGTCGATGTGCCGAGGACGATCGCAGCAGGCATCAGCCGCCGCGGGATGCCCGCGGCGCGGAACAGCGCCTGCGCCATCGGGACAAGGACAAAGAAGGCGACGAACAGGGAGACGCCGCCGTAGGTCACCAGGGCACCGGCGAGCACGACCGCAAGGATCGCTCGGCCCTTGCCGAGCCAAGTGGTCATGACGTCGGCGATCGCCGTGACCGAGCCGCTGTCGTTCATGAGCTTGCCGAATAGCGCGCCCAGCAGGAACAGCGGGAAGAACTGCGCCAGGAAGCGCGCGGCGCTGCCCATGAAGATCTGTGTCCAGCTTGCCAGCAAGGGCTCGCCGGCAAGCGCGGCCGCGACCAGGGCCGCGGCGGGCGCGAACAGCAGCACGCTCCAGCCGCGGAACGCGAGCCAGATGAGGAGGCCGAGGCCGAGCAGGATCCCGAGGAGGCCCATGGGTCACACGCTCTCGAGCAGCCGGTCGATGTCGAGCGTGGAGCGCGTCCCGATATCCCGTCCGTCTGTAGCCAGGAAG
>KI912006.1:69912-76161 GCA_000517005.1 Microvirga lupini | reverse complement strand
GACCGGTGCGCACGTTGGTGGCGGTGACGAACAGCTTGATCGGTCCCGCGGCCAGCCGATTGGAATGGATGCTTTCAGCCAGGATGTCCCGCAGCGGATTGAACCCACGCGGGTTCAAGTCATAGGGCGAGAAGAGGCGGGCCATCAGGTCCATGGCGATGAAGGCGGGGGAGTAATCGAGGGTCCAGCGGCCGAGCAGGAGGTTGAGCGGGCTCCGCCGCAGGGGACTGTGCCGGGCCGCATCCGAAACCTTGCGCCAGAAGATCTCAAGCGCAGCCTGCGCCCCCTCGGCCCCGCCTTCGGCGTAGCCATCGGCCAGCACCGCGGCGTTCATCGCGCCGGCCGAGGTGCCGGAGATGGCCTCGATCCGCAGCCATGGCTCCTCCAGCAGCCGGTCGAGCACGCCCCAGGTGAAGGCCCCATGTGCTCCGCCCCCTTGCAGCGCGAGGTCCACCAGCATGGCATCCTGCTTCGGATTACGTCCGGTGCGATCGTCAGGCATGGTTGCCCCCGTGGTGTTTCAACTCGGCCGAGCATCAGCGGGACCGCCGACAGGGCCGCGCGGATGCGCTGCGAGAGCGGGTGCGCCATCGGCAGTCTGCGCAGCCTCGTTGATCCGGGATTGCCGCTACCGCTCGTCGAACGACAGTATCGTCTCCGCATCGCCCTGTGGCCATTGCAACGCCAATGAGCCTGGTCCGCTTCGCCATCTGAAAGCTGACACCTGTTGTGTGATCGGAATGTGAAAGTTGGCCCCCTTGCTAACATTTTGGTGCCAGTACTCGCTTCCTGATCCGATAAGAGGTCGTCGCGAAGGTGGCACTGAGCTATTGTTCTTCGGTCCTGGAGATTGATGCGCCACAGCCATAACCGGTGGTGATAAGATGACGCCGTCCCAAGCAGAACGACGATTGACGGCACCCTGGCAGCCGACGTGGTCGGCTCCTCGCGCCTTGCCGATGCTTCTGAGGCTTCAACCTTGACCGCCGTGAGCTCACGCTTGGTGCTCCTACACTGGGCATGCACGAAAGGTCCGGGCCATCCGAACTCACGGGAGATGAACCCATGCATCTACTCGCGGCAACGGACTTCTCGACCCGATCGCAACGGGCCTTGCAGCGCGCTGGCCTGCTGGCACGGGACCGCGGCGCCGAGCTCACCCTCGTGCACGTCGTGGACGATGATCAGCCGCCAGATCTGGTGGCGCTCGAACGGCGCGAGGCCGAGCGAATTCTCGGCGAGCAGATCGGCGCGATCGCTGAGTTGCGCGGGCTTCGGTTGCACGCTCTCGTCGGTGAGGGCGACCCGTTCGACGGCATCCTGCGCGCCGCCGCGTCGACGACGGCGGACCTCGTCGTCATGGGAGCTCCCCGCAAGCAGCTCCTGCGCGATATCTTTGTCGGAACGACCATCGAGCGCGTGATCCGCACGGGTCCGTTCCCGGTCCTGATGGTGAACAAGGAGGTGGAGCAGCCCTATCGGAGTGCCCTGGCTGCGGTCGACATGTCCGACCCATCCGTGAACGCCATCAGGACCGGCAGGACCCTGGGGTTGCCCGCCGGTGCCCGGCTGGCGCTCGTTCATGCCTTTGAGCCGCTGGCGAAAGGACAGATGTTCTACGCCGGACTCAGCCAGGACACCATTGATGGATATGTGGCCGACGAGCGTGTGCGGGCCACCAAGAAGCTGACCGCGTTCCTGGAGGCGAACGGGCTCGATGATCACAGACGGTTGATGCGCGTCGAGGAGGGCGCCCCGTTCGCGGTGATCTCCACCGCCGTGGAGCAACTGAAGCCCGATGTCCTGATCATGGGGACGCACGGCCGCTCGGGCATCGCCAAGGCGCTCCTGGGGAGCGTGGCCGAGGAGGTCCTGCGGTCCCTCGACGTCGACATCCTCGCGGTCCCGCCTCTCCGATAAGGCTCAAGGATGCCGAAGCTTCTCCATGGTCTGATGGACCATCATTGAGGCGCCCGTTGGCTCGGCAAGAACTCCTTGAACGTCGCGGGAAACTGAGCGACCTCAGCCTGCGTCAACTCCGGACTTTCACAAGAGGATCGACCAGAAATGTGTTCTGCCCTCATGAGGTGTGAATAAGCAGAAGAGATTGCCCCTCTTCCAATCCTGCAACATCAATGGCTCATCGTCTCGATCGGCGCAGGGACCCCACGCCGAACAGCAGGGTGTGGAGGCACAGGATCGACCTGGGTTGCGTTATCTCCGCGAGCGAAGCCACGCATCGGCGACAGCATGAACGAGGGCCAGCGAGGCTGTGGCTCCGTTGGCCTCGCCTTTATCGAAATCGCCCGCTTGGCCCATCTGGTTCGTGACGTGCGCGAAGCACAGCACCGGATTTCCCCGTGCTCGGGAGAAGGCATAGAGCGCCGCTGCCTCCATTTCGACGGCTAGGAGCCTTCCGCCCGTGCAGCCTCAATGGCAGCTTCCGTCTCCCGGTACGGTGCATCTGTGGTCCAGGTCGCCCCGCGTTCCACCGGCTCGCCTACGTTCGACAGCGCCTCGGCAACGGTCGCGATGAGGACGGGGTCCGCGCCGGCGTAGGCGGACGCGGGCAGGTAATGGTAGCTGGTGCCCTCATCCCGTAGCGCTCGTTCGATCAGGATGAAGTAGGGCGGAGGGCGCAGCGCCTTGATCTGGCCGGATGAGGTGATGCTGACCAGAAGACGGCAGCCGGAGGCGAACATCTGCTCCGCCACGAGCACGGCGTAGGACGCGCCTACGGCGCAGCCGACGATGCCGTACTCGCGGCCCGAGTGCTCGAAGCAGTCCATCTCGCTGTGATAGCAGGCCCAGCCCTCGGCCCGCCGGGCGCGGCCGCTGGCGCGGAGATGGCGGACGATGTCCCCGTCCGGATCGAGGATGCAGACCTCGGGCACGGCCCTGTCCGGGACGTTCCTCTGGCGGCGAGCCTCGCGCAGGAGACTTTCGGGCGTGAATGCCGATACTGAGTCGTGGTGCTTGTCGCGCAGGATCGGGGGCCGGGAACCGCGGTCGCGCCCGCTCATATCGGCACCTTGCGCTCGCGCATTGCGACGGCGACTACGGCTCCGGAAACGAAGGTGAGCACGCCGACTCCGCCGATGGCCCACGCCAAGCCGAAGGCGTCACCGATCACGCCCGCGAGCAGGGCTCCCACGGCGTAGCCCAGATCGCGCCAGAACCGATAGATGCTGAGCGAGCGCGCCCGCCAGGTCGGGTGTGCCACGTCCGAGATCGCCGCCAGCAAGGTCGGGTAGACCATCGCGGTGCCCAGCCCGAGCAGAATGCTGGCGACGAGCCACCAGCCGAACCCGCCCAGCAGGGGAACCATCAGCAACGCGGCGGCCTGGAGCCACATGCCGGCGACGATCAGCCCCTTGCGGCCGATCCGGTCGCTGAGCGGCCCCGTCACGACCTGCAAGACACCCCAGACACCCGGGTAGATGGCCTTCAGGATACCGATGGGTTCGACGCCGAGGCCGCGGGCGGCAAAGAACAGCGGGAAGATGGCCCAGCTCATGCCGTCGTTGAGGTTGTTGACCAGTCCGGCCTGGCAGGCCGCGAACAGGTTCCGGTCACGGAACGAGGTCAGCACGAAAGCCTCCCGGAACCCGATGGGTTCGGCCTTCGCATGGGTGGCGGCCTCGAGGCGGACGTGCTCGCCCGTGTCGCGGACGGCCAGGGCCGAGAGGCCCAAGCCGAGGACCGCGTAGCCGATGCCGAGATAGAACGGGTCCGGACGCAGCACACCCGTGGTCGACGCGATCCATCCGGTCAGGAACGCGGTGATGCCGACCATCAGGTACCCGGCGCACTCGTTGAGGCCGACCGCCAGACCGCGGGACTTCGGGCCGACGAGGTCGATCTTCATGATGACCGCCATCGACCAGGTGAGGCCTTGGCTGATGCCCAGCAGCACGTTGGCGGCGATGATCCAGCCCCAGCTCGGCGCCCAGATGATGAGGAACGGCACCGGCAGGCCGATGAGCCAGCCGAGCACCAGGATCCGCTTGCGGCCCCAGCCGTCGGCGAGCTGGCCGGAGACTAGGTTCGTGATCGCCTTGGAGATGCCGAAGCTGGCAATGAACGAGGCGATTACGGTCGTGGAGGCGAGCCGGAACTCCTCCGAGCCGATGAGCGGCACCACCGTCCGCTCCAACCCGACCATGCCGCCGACGAAGGCGTTGACCAGGAGCAGCAACGCGAACTGGCGCCAGTTCTCCCTGAGTCCCAGTCGGACGGAGGAAGGGGCCGCGCCGGCGGCCATCGACGCGTCGGCCATGTCTAGGCCGCCGCGGCGGTCGCGCCCGCGTTGAGGGCCCGCAACCGGGCGGCTTCCGGCGGCGCGGGCGGGATCTCCGCCGTCATGAACCGGACAAACTCGGCCTCGTCCGCAATGCAGAAGGCCGCGTTGTGCCGCTTCTCGAACCCGATCGTCGACATAGGCTTGCCGCTCAGGCGGCGGCCGCAGACCGAACCCGCGTAGGCCCCTGGCAGGACCTCCACGTAGTCCGGCACGGCCTTGAGCCGCTGGACGCTCCGGAACAGGTCGCTCGCACCCTGCTCGGCGCTGGAGGCGAGCTCCGTCCGGCCGAGATCGCCGACCATCAGCGTGTGTCCGGTGAGCACGAACCAGGGCTCGTCCGCGCGGGCGCGGTCGGTGACCAGCAGGCACAGGTGCTCGGGGGTGTGTCCCGGCGTGTGCATCACCGTGGCGACGACGTTCTCGAGCGGCAGGACGTCGTTGTCCTCGACGGCCTGGAAGGGAAACGCCACCTCCGCTCGGGACGAGAGCACATAGGCCGCCCCTGCGGCGTCAGCGAGTCGGCGGCCCGAAGACACGTGGTCGGCATGGATGTGCGTGTCGATCACGAACTTGATCCGCATCCCGGTTTCCTCGGACGCACGCAGGTATGGTTCGATGTCGCCGATCGGACAACCACGGCTCTGCTCGCGTGGCCGCCGCAACCGAACAGGTACGAGATCCCGATGGGATCATGGTGCAGGAACTGGCGGAGGATCATGGCATGGTCTCCTTCTCCAAAATCCAAGGCTCCCTGAGTCATATGCCGCAGGCGCGTGGCTTCTCCACGCCATCGGCTCACTCAACCGCCGAGGGCCGGCTCGCTGCTCCCTGGTCGCTGGTTCCCCGGCCAAGCCGACGAGGTAATCGGAAAAGGCTCTGCGGGAACCGCCGGATGCCGCAGTCACGCGGCGGAGGGGCACCCGCCGGAGGATATCCCGAACACGGGCGTCTCCTCGTCGTAGCCCTTGAGGGGACGCGAACCGAGCGGGATCAGCGGACGCTTGCCCTTCACGGCCTCCGCAACCTTCTCATCCATCAGGATCTCCTGGTCCGCCGCTGATGCGCACAATCTTGCGGCGAGGTTCACGACACTGCCGATGGCCGTGTAGTCGAAGCGGCTCTTGTAGCCGATCCGCCCGACCGTGGCCGGTCCCATAGCAAGACCCACCCCGAAGCCAATCCGATGACCGCGCGCCCGCCAGCCGATGATGAGCTCCTGCACGCTCCTTTGCATCTCAACCGCCAGATCGACTGCCCGGAGGGCCGGCTCCTCGACCGGAACGGGAGCGTTGACGAGCACCATCAGGCCGTCGCCCGAGAAGCTCGTGAGCGTCGCGGCGTGTTGGGTGATGATCTCGCCCAACGCCTCGTAGTACTCCGAGAGCACGTTCATGACCTCCTCCGGCGCCGCCCTGGCCGAGAAGGCGGTGAAGCCGCGCAGATCGCAGAACACCGCCACCACCTCGGCACGATGGCCCTCGAGTACGCCATCATCGCCCTTCCGATCGACGAGTTCTGCCACCTGCGGGGCAAGGAACCGCCTGAGCTTGGATATGCGCTCCTGCCGCTCCTGAGAGACGGCGAGTTCGGCAGCCATGGCGTTGAAGCTGTCGGCCAGCCGCTGGAGCTCGTCGCCCGTCCCGATCCCGATGCGGTGCTCGAACTGTCCGGCGCCGATGCGCTCGGTGCCCTCCTCGAGCAGGCGGATCGGCTCGGTCATCCGGCGGGCCAGGGCATAGGCGAGAAGGCCCGCGAAGGCGATGCCGGCGAGGAGGAGGCCCCCCGTCCGCCACAGGGCCGCATGGATGGGCCCGAAGGCCTCGGACAGGGGCTGCTCGACCACAACCGTCCAGTCCGGACCGGCAACGGGCGCAGCCGCTGCCGCAAGAGCATTGCCTTGCGCGTCCCGGCTCGTCGCGATCCCCGCACCGGCCCGGACAACGGCC
>KI912006.1:66728-69812 GCA_000517005.1 Microvirga lupini | reverse complement strand
GTGCTCGGGCCGGTCGCGGCAAGCGCCTCTAGCTTCGGTCTAGCGTCGGGTCAGCTTCAACCCCAGTGTCTGTGCGATGGAGAGGAATCCAGCGATGTAGGCGATGCAAGAGGGCATAGATGCCGTCTCGGCCGCAGGAAGCCTGGATGCCGAGATCGTGGCTGCTCCACTCGAGGTCGCAGCAGCTGCCATTGGTGCCACCGGTGAGGTCGTGACGAGCGCCCTCGGCGGATCGCTGGGCGAGGAGCGCAGCAAAGGCGACAGCAGGAAGGGTGGCCGGCGGTCCTCGGCACAGAGGAAATCATCGAAGGTTGGCGACTAGCCGACCCGATAGTCGGTCGGACGGATAGCAGATCCTCCAGACGAGCCCGTCCGGCCGGCGTCAACGTCCGCAGACTTTCGTCAAGGGCAGAAAGCTTTAGAGTCCGACCGATGCAACTGAGCCTCTCGCTGTCACTCACTCCCGTTTCGTCCCGGTCATCTGGGACATAAAGATCTCCTGCATCTGCTCGAACCCTTTGAGGGTGGCGGGCAGCCAAGTTCGCAGCATGGCTTCAGGCTCCATCGCCCGGATGTTCGCGGTCATGCGGTCCTGCACCTCTCGCATGAGCTGCTCCTGCATCGGCTTCACGTCCGGCAGCCCCAGAAAGGCTCGTGCCTCTTCAGGCGTGCACTCAACATCCATGGTGATCTTCATCTGACGTCCTGCTCCAGCATCAACAGATAGGCTGTCGAGCGGTGGTCTCGTATATTGCTACTAAGGTCAACCAAACCAGACTACGCGGTACGATTGATCCTTGGATTGACCTCAGCCGACCTACTTTTCCATCACATAGGTGCCAGGCGCATCCATCAGGGGTGGGTACTTCGCGCTGCCCATCTGGGGCGGTGCGCTCTTGCGGCCGGAGCGGGCGGAGAGCCAGGCCATCCAGTCTGGCCACCAGCTCCCCTCATGGCGGCTGGCGCTCTGCAGCCACTGCTCAGGGCTGCTCGCTGCTTCCTCTTCAGCCTCCCGGGTCCAGTAGGCACCCTTACCACCCGGTGGATTGATGATCCCGGCAATGTGGCCACTGGAGGCGCGCACGAACCGCACGTTCCCGCCGAACAGCTGGGTGATGCGCCAAGCTGCATCCCAGGGCACAATGTGGTCCTTCTCCGCCCCCACCGCATAGGTATCCTGGCGAATGCGGCCGAGATTGATCGCCTCACCCTTGAGCGTGACCTTGCCGGGCTTGATCAGGTTGTTCTCAACATAGGTGTTGCGCAGGTACCAGCTGTGGGCAGCACGCGCCATCCGGGTGCCGTCGCTGTTCCAGTACAGCAGATCAAAAGCCGGCGGCTTGCTGCCCATCAGGTAATTGTTGACCACGTTGGCCCAGATCAGGTCGTTCGAGCGCAGCAGGTCCATGAACACGGCCGTGTCGCCCACCCGCGAGAAATCCTGCAACGAGACCATGAAGCTGGCCGAGTTGAACCGCTTGTCCCCCTTGGCGGCAAGGACCGCCAAGGTCATCGTCAGCAGCGTCCCGCCGATGCAGTAGCCCATGGCATTCACGGTAGGGCTGCCGGTAATCTCGCGCACCACATCGCTGGCCTCCAGCGGCCCGAGATCCATGTAGTCCTCGATCCCGATCTCATCCATGGACGCATCCGGGTTCTTCCAGGAGATCAGGAAGACGGTGAAGCCCTGCTCAACTAGGTAGCGGACCAAGCTGTTCTTCAGCTGCATGTCGAGGATGTAGTACTTGTTGATCCAGGGCGGCAGGATCAGCAGCGGCGTCTTGTGAACCTTCTTGGTTGTGGGCGCATACTGGATCAGCTCCATCAGGCGATTGCGGTAGACCACCTTTCCAGGCGTGAGCGCAAGGTTCCGTCCCGGCGCGAAGGCTTCCGTGTCGACCATGCTCAGGCGCCCGGCCTGGAGATCGGCCGCCAGGTTGGCGGCACCAGCCGCAATACTGATCCCACCGGTCTCGATGGCTTTTCGAAGAGCGACCGGGTTCGACAGCAGGATCAGAGCGGGGCTCATGGCATCCACGAATTGCCGCAGATGGAAGTTGATGCGCTGCTGCTCGGCCTCGTCCATACCCTCCACATCGCCCTGCTGCAGGAGCCAGTCCGACGCGAGCAGATAGATCTGCTGGAGGGTGCGGTAGACCGGGTTTGTGTGCCACTCGGGAGCGGCGAACCGCTTGTCTGCAACAGCGGCTGGTCTGTCGGCTGACGAGGGTCTGGCAAGGCCCAGCCAGCTCTGTCCAGCTTCCTGCCATACGTCAAGCGCGGAGCGCCAGAGATCCTGGTTGAAGTCCGCTACGGCCAAGGCCGTAGTCGGCTTGTTCAGCGAGCGCAACCAGACGATGCGCAACGCCCGCGCGATCTCGCCCCAGTCGATTGGTACGACCTCGCGCAGGGGATTGGCATTCCACATTTGATCGATGGAGCGGAGGATCGGATCTTGTAACAGGCTCCTCTGGAGCTGATCGACACCTCCGCTGATAAGACTCGAACCAGGGTTGTCGGTCGTCATCTGCCACCACGTGGTGCCTGGATCAGCCAAGGCTTGGGTCGGGGCGGACATTTGATCCATCCATGAGGCCCAAAGCCTCAGCATCACATCGGGCCCGGGCACGTTCCCGCCCATCTGAGCTTGTGTCTCGTGAGTGTCGTCGCCGGCCATCAGCTTCCTCCACGGTGTCTTTGTGCTTTGAAATAATCTTCTCCGCGGAGACCCCAAGGTTCCCATTCCTGCTCCGCCATCCAGCAGTTACAGAGTGAGGTGGGAGAAAGAGAACTCTGTGATTGATGTTTCCCCCGAGTCAACTACGGATGCGCGACTGTCAGACAACGCACCAGCGCACTGGACAGGTTCATGTGAGCCGAGCCTATCAAGATCACGCGAAAAAGCTGCCTTGTGCCGCTCCTGCAAGGCCTCAGGTTGATGAACTCGTGCAATACTGACGCGTTAGCCCGACGGTTCACAGCAAACGGGCGCACAGTCATGGCCAAGCCTCAGGATCAGGCAACCGCGGGAGATAAGATGCCATGAGGAGGTGAGCAGCGGCTGGCTCTCTGCGAGAGTAAGGA
>KI912006.1:52788-66628 GCA_000517005.1 Microvirga lupini | reverse complement strand
TGGTGCAAAAACGTGCTTGATGGACGGGCTCGGACCTGTGATCCCGTAAACGGGATGGAGAACTGAATGGGCTAAAGCAATTCGACCTTGATCAAATCCCCGCCTGCGTGCCATCACTGAACCCTGGAGATGTGGCTGAGCCCGGGACACCGGGAACGGGTGAGGATGTCTGCCCCGAGTGCAACGGCTCTGGCCAAATTGACAGCGCGCCTTGTCCTACCTGTGGAGGCACAGGCAAGGTAACCGAAGGAATTGGTGGCGGGTAGGATATCCTGGGCTGCCAGACCTTATCCGTTCCCGAAACATACTGATCACCTGCGAAGCGCTTTCGCAGTTTGGCTCTGTGTCACTCAGAAACTATTCTGCAGCAGCTTATGGGCACCGTTACAGTGTCTTGGGAGATAGAAAGCGCAGCGTCATGTTACACGATAGAGCCTGGGTTAGACAGTTCACTAGAGCTAGATTGTTATCTTGGCCGTTCATTACATCGGCTCAGTCATTTCGGATCACGCCGACAACGCCCTTGTTTTGGTACCAGCGGCTTGCGCCATCGTGAAACGGGAGAAAGGTGTTGTGGGTGAAGTTCGGCGGTACCGTCTCGGCCGCGGCCGAGTGGACCTCAACCAGCTCGTCATGGTTCGCGAAGACCGCCTCAAGGATCGCGTAAGCAAGGTCGGCGGGAACATCACGATGAGCGACTGCGAAGTTGTAAAGCCCGACTGTCCCGTAGTTGCTCCTCAGTGACGGGTAGGTGCCCGCTCCGACAACAGAAGTTCCTAGTTCCGGCATAGCAAGACGCAGATCGAGGATCTGTTGCGGAGTAAGCGGAAGGTAGCGGACCTTTCCCTTCCGCTCGAGATCGTTAAACGAAGGGAATGGGACACCGGCGGCAACCGCTAGTGCATCAAGGGTTCCAGCGTGAATCTGGTTCGCCAGAGCGGTCCAGTCACCATGGACTAATGACGCGTCAACTTTTAGAACCTTGAAGAACTCCGGAATGTAGGCTCCCGATGTGCCGCCCTGCGGGCCGATGCCGACCCGTTTACCGGTGAGCTCGCCCACCGAGCGGAAGCCGGACTCCTCGCGGACCATGAATTGGAACGGAGTGTCGTACATCGGAAAGAGGGCACGCATCGTCCTCAGTTGTTTGCCGCCGGTCCAAGGAGCTGATCCGTTCCAGCCCTGCAAGGCAACGCCAAGTGTGACAAACCCAATTTGGATCTCGCCGGCCTCCAGCAACAGGATGTTCTGCCCTGGTCCTTCTGTCGCTCGCGCCGTCACTGGAATGTCAAGGACACGAGTCAGAATCCGCGCGAGCCCTTCGCCATAGGCATAATACGTGCCTCCTGGCGAGGCGGTGCCAATCGTCAGCGATGGGGGCCAATGCGGCTCTGCTGCTGAAGCCGGCCGGTAGATCGCACACAGCACCAGAAACATCGCGACGATCTTCGCAGCGAATCTAAGCATGAGAATCCTCCTCGCGTTCGATGAGGCGGTGCCGGTTCAAGTTAATTCGCGTTGTCGGAAATCAGTCTTCCCTAAACGATCTGTATTGGGAAGCACCATTGTGAGCTCATGGCATGAACTCAGTGTCGGATAACCTGTTCATCACGGCACGCTATGGCTATACGGTTCGGCTTGCTCCTTGCTGGCAATCCTATTGGATGGCTCCACTCATCACCCTCAATGCCTAAAATATGAAGACATTCAGGACTGATTTGATGGATTGCAAAAACTTATCCGTTAGGCCCTCGCAACGGGAACCAATTACAGCGCTGCTGAGTTCCGCTTCTTTAACAGCCTAACCTATGTTAATCAGCACAGCTTTTCGGCCGAACCCAAGTAATCAGCGCACCCGCGTCTGACGGGAGGCGCCTGGGAGGTGACGGTGGACCGCAGTCGCGACCTTGATCCAGTCGAGACCAGAGAATGGCTCGACTCGTTGAATGGTGTTCTGGAGGTCGATGGCCCCGACAGAGTCCACTTCCTCTTGGAACAAGTGATGGACGGAGCCCGACGCCAGGGCGCTCCTGTCCCGTACTCGGTAACAACCCCCTACGTGAACACAATTCCTGTCGAGCGGCAGGAGCCCCATCCCGGAGACCGGGTCATCGAGCACCGGATCCGGTCGGTCATCCGCTGGAACGCCCTCGCCATCGTGCTCAAGGCCAACAAGGAAACCTCCGAGCTCGGAGGCCACATTGCCAGCTTCCAGTCGGCGGCAACCCTCTACGACACCGGCTTCATGCATTTCTGGCGGGCGGCCTCGGATGAGCATGGCGGCGATCTCGTCTACGTACAGGGCCACTCCTCGCCGGGCGTCTATGCTCGTGCCTTTCTCGAGGGCCGCCTTACGGAGGAGCAACTCCTCAGCTTCCGTCAGGAGGTCGACGGCAAGGGCCTGTCGTCATATCCCCATCCGTGGCTGATGCCTGACTTCTGGCAGTTCCCAACGGTCTCGATGGGGCTTGGCCCTCTCATGGCAATCTATCAGGCCCGCTTCCTGAAATACCTGCACTTTCGCGGCCTCGCCCAGACGGAGGAACGCAACGTCTGGGCCTTCATGGGCGACGGCGAGATGGACGAGCCGGAGAGCCTTGGCGCGATCTCGCTTGCGGGGCGTGAGAGGCTCGACAACCTCATCTTCGTCATCAACTGCAATCTGCAGCGCCTCGACGGACCGGTGCGGGGCAACGGCAAGATCGTCCAGGAGCTCGAGGCCAACTTCCGAGGGGCCGGATGGAACGTCATCAAGGTGCTGTGGGGCTCAGGCTGGGACGCTCTGTTCGCGAAGGATATGAGCGGCATGCTCGTCAGGCTGATGGAGGAATGTGTCGACGGTGAGTACCAGGACTTCAAGTCTAAGGATGGCGCTTATATCCGCGAGCATTTCTTTGGCCGTTATCCGGAGACGCTGGCGCTAGTGGCCGACATGTCGGACGACGAGATCTGGAAGCTCACCCGCGGTGGGCACGACCCGAGCAAGGTCTATGCGGCTTATGCAGCCGCCGTAAAGCACAAGGGCCAGCCAACCCTGATCCTCGCTAAGACTGTGAAGGGCTACGGCATGGGCGAAGCCGGCGAGGGCCAGAACATCACCCATCAGCAGAAGAAAATGGGTGAGGCGGTGCTGCGCCAGTTCCGCGACCGTTTCCAGATCGACCTGACGGACGAACAGCTCCAAGAGATGCCGTTCATCCGCTTCGCCGACGATAGCCCGGAGACGCGCTATCTGAAGGCCCGCCGCGAGGCGCTCGGCGGCTATCTACCATCACGCCGACGCAAGTCGGATCCTCTGAACGTGCCCCCGCTCTCCGCCTTCGAGGCGCAGCTCAAGGCGACAGAGGGGCGCGAGATCTCAACCACCATGGCGTTCGTGCGCGTGCTCAACACGCTGCTGCGCGACAAGACCATCGGAAAGCAGGTGGTACCGATCGTGCCGGACGAAAGCCGCACCTTCGGCATGGAAGGCATGTTCCGCCAGTTCGGCATCTTCTCCCAGGTAGGCCAGCTCTACCGGCCTGAGGACGCCAACCAGCTCATGTTCTACAAGGAGGACAGGTCCGGCCAGATGCTCCAGGAAGGCATCAACGAGGCCGGCGCCATGTCGTCGTGGATCGCGGCCGCGACGGCTTATTCAACGTCGAACACGCCGATGATCCCGTTCTACGTCTACTACTCGATGTTCGGCTTCCAGCGGGTGGGCGATCTCGCTTGGGCGGCCGGCGATCTGAGAGCGCGAGGCTTCCTGATCGGTGGCACGGCAGGGCGTACCACGTTGAACGGGGAGGGCCTGCAGCACGAGGATGGCCACAGCCATCTGTTCTCGGCGACGATCCCTAACTGCGTCTCCTATGATCCGACGTTCTCATATGAGGTCGCCGTCATCGTCCAGGATGGCCTGCGCCGGATGTATGCCGAACAGGAGGACGTCTTCTATTACCTGACGGTGATGAACGAGAACTACGAGCATCCTGCCATGCCTGAGGGTGCTCAAGGCGGCATCCTGAAGGGCATGTACCTGTTCCGGGAAGGGCAGGGGGCGAAAAAAGCCCCGCGGGTGCAACTCCTCAGCAGCGGCACGATCCTGCGGGAGGTGATTGCAGCTGCTGATCTGCTGGCGCAGGACTTCAATGTTGCGGCGGATGTGTGGAGTTGCCCGAGCTTTACAGAACTCGCCCGCGACGCGATGACGGTCGAGCGCTGGAACCTGCTTCATCCGACACAGGAGCCGCGCAAGTCCCATGTCGAGACTTGCCTGGAGAGCCGCCGCGACGGACCCGTTGTCGCCGCGACTGATTACATGCGCTTGTTTGCCGACCAGATCCGGCCGTTCGTGCCGCGCCGTTATCGCGTGCTTGGCACGGATGGGTTCGGCCGTTCCGACTATCGCAAGCGGCTGCGCGATTTCTTCGAGGTCGACCGGCACTGGATCGCAGTGGCGGCCCTCAAAACCCTTGCCGACGAGGGAACTGTGAAGCCCACCGTCGTGGCCGAGGCCATCGCTCGGTACGGCATCGATCCGGAGAAAGCCGCACCCTGGACAGTCTGAGCATCGCGTAGCGAAGTCATCGACACGGCGACCTGCCCAATGAGGTCGCCTGATCGGAGGAGGAACGCCGTGGCAACCGAGGTGAAGATCCCTGACATTGGGGACTACAAGGATGTGCCGATCATCGAGGTGCACGTCAAAGAGGGGGATCCTGTCAACACGGATGATCCTCTGGTCTCACTCGAGTCCGACAAAGCCACTATGGAGGTGCCGGCGCCCTCCGCCGGGGTCGTCGAGAAGCTGCTGATTAAGCTCGGTGACAGGGTCAGCGAGGGCCATCCGATTTTGCTGCTGAAGGATGGCGACGCCACCGTGCCTGAGCCACTCTCCTTGATCGAGCAACAGGAGCCAATCCCGCCGCCCGACCGTGCGCCCTCGCCGGCTACAGCCCCCGCGAAGCCGAACGGTCCAGGAGCCCAGGCGGACTTTGGGCACGTGCACGCCAGTCCAGCTGTGCGGCGCCTCGCCCGCGAGCTCGAAATCGACCTTACGACTATGCGCGGGACCGGCGAGAAGGGCCGGATCACCAAGGACGATGTGAAGGCTGCCCTCCGAGGCCCGGCTGCGCCGGTCTCGGCGCCTGCTCCGGTGAGCGGGATAGGCATCCCGGAAATTCCAGCAGTCGATTTCTCCAAATTCGGCCCAACCGAGACGCGCCCGCTGCCGCGCATCAAGAAGATCTCAGGCCCGCACCTCCATCGCGCCTGGCTCAACGTGCCCCTTGTCACGCATCAGGACGAGGCGGATATCACCGAGACGGACGTCTACCGTAAGGAGCTCGACGCTGCCGCCAAGGACAAGGGTTATCGCATCACCCTGCTCGCCTTCCTGATGAAGGCCTCTGTGTCAGCGCTTAAGGAGTTCCCGGAGTTTAATGCTTCGCTGAGCCCCGAGAAGGACGCCCTGATCCTGAAGCAGTACTATCATATCGGGGTGGCGGTCGACACACCGGAAGGGTTGGTCGTGCCGGTGATCCGTGATGTCGATCGTAAGGGTATCGGCGACATCAGCCAGGAACTTGGGGCGGTGTCGAAGAAGGCCCGCGACGGCAAGCTCGGGGCGGCTGACATGCACGGCGCCTCCTTCACGATCTCGAGCCTCGGAGGGATTGGGGGCACGGCGTTCACGCCGCTCGTCAACGCGCCCGAGGTTGCGATCCTGGGGGTCGTGCGCTCCCGAATGGCGCCGGTCTGGAATGGCGAGACCTTCCAGCCGCGCCTGCTGCTGCCGCTCTCGGCGTCGTACGACCATCGCGTGATCGATGGAGCTCTGGCGGCCCGATTCACGCGCCATCTCGCGCATGTGCTGGAGGATGTTCGCCGCTTGGTTCTCTGACCCGACCTGCGCCCTGGGAGACAATGTGATGAGCACGATGACCGAGATCCACCTGCCTGACATCGGCGACTTCAAAGACGTCCCGGTCATCGAGGTGCATGTTCACCCCGGCAGCAGGATCAACGTCGACGATACTCTGATTACGTTGGAATCCGACAAGGCAACGATGGACATCCCGGCAACAGCGGCTGGCACTGTGCGCGAGGTCAGGGTTAAGGCCGGCGACCGAGTCTCACAAGGCGATCTGATCATCACTCTGGATGCGGAGGGAGCCTCCGCCATTCCGCCCAAGGAGCGGATCAAGGAGGAGGCCACTCCGTCGCCAGGCCCGGGCCAAGCAGGCTACGGCAGTCCCAGCGGGCTGTATGAGTCGGTTGAGGTCAGAATCCCGGATATCGGCGACTACACGAACGTGCCAATCATCGAAGTCCATGTGCAGCCGGGAGCCACCGTCAAGGTGGACGATCCTTTGATCACGCTGGAGTCCGACAAGGCGACGATGGAGGTGCCCGCAGCTCAGAGCGGCACTATCAGAGAGGTCAAGGTCAAAGTGGGGGACCGCGTCTCCCAGGACGATGTGATCGCCATCATCGAGACCAGTGCGGGTGCCGCTGCTGTACCGCTCGCCGATCATGCCCCCGGGCAGGGTCAGGCAGGCTACGGATCATCCGCAGTTGAGGCCCGGGTTGGATCGAAAGGGGACAGGCATCGGGCACCCGCGCCCGCTCCAAAGCCACCGGTCGCAGCGGCAGGAGACTTCCATGCCGAGGTGCTGGTGCTCGGGGCCGGACCGGGCGGCTACACGGCTGCCTTCCGGGCTGCGGATCTCGGCAAAAAAGTCGTGGTGGTGGACCGCTGGCCGAGCCTTGGGGGCGTCTGCCTGAATGTGGGCTGCATTCCCTCCAAGGCGCTCCTGCACGCCGCCAAGGTCATTGACGAGACAAAGAGCATGCGGGCCCACGGGATTAGCTTTGCTGAGCCTTCTATCGACATCGAGAAGCTACGTGGTTGGAAGGACGGCGTGGTGCAACGCCTCACGGGCGGCTTGGCCGGGCTCGCCAAACAACGTAAGGTGACCGTGGTGTCGGGGATCGGACGGTTCGCTTCCATGAATCAGCTCGAGGTCAGGTCGGACAAGGGGCCAACGAAGGTCGTGAGCTTCGAACAGGCGATCATCGCGGCCGGATCGGAGCCGGTGACACTGCCCTTCATCCCACACGATGATCCGCGCGTGATCGACTCGACGGGAGCACTTGAGCTGGACGGTATTCCGCCGCGGCTCTTGGTCATCGGCGGCGGCATTATCGGCCTGGAGATGGCGACCGTCTATCACGCGCTCGGTGCTAAGGTGACGGTGGTCGAGTTGATGGACCAGATCATCCCGGGCGCCGACAAGGACATCGTCACCCCGCTGATGAAGCGGATCTCGAAACTATATGAGGCCATCCACCTCAAGGCGAAGGTCACCAAAGTCGAAGCCAACGGGCACGGGCTGACCGTGCACTTCGAGGGCGGCAGTGCCCCGGCCACCGACATATTCGACAGGATCCTCGTGGCGGTCGGTCGCAAACCAAACGGCAAACTCATTGGGGCAGAGAACGCAGGGATCGCGGTGGACGCGCGCGGCTTCATCCCGGTTGACCGACAGATGCGAACCAATGTCCCGCACATCTTTGCCATCGGCGACATCGTTGGTCAGCCGATGCTGGCCCACAAGGCGGTGCACGAGGGCAAAGTTGCCGCCGAGACCGCCGCTGGCAAGAACGCGTTCTTCGACGCCAAGGTGATCCCGTCGGTGGCATACACCGATCCGGAGGTGGCTTGGGTCGGGTTGACCGAGAACGAGGCCAGGGCGACAGGAATAAAGTACGGCAAGGGAGTGTTTCCTTGGGCCGCAAGCGGCCGCTCCCTCTCGCTCGGTCGTGACGAGGGTCTCACCAAGGTTCTGTTCGATGAGGCCACCGATCGGATCATCGGGTGTAGCATCGTCGGGCCGTCTGCGGGCGACTTGATTGCGGAGGCCGCGCTCGCCATCGAGATGGGGGCGGATGCGCAGGATATCGGGCTCACCATTCACCCGCACCCGACCCTCTCGGAGACGATTGGCATGGCGGCGGAAGCCTTCGAGGGCACGATCACCGATCTCTACATGCCGAAGAAGGAGCCAAAGAAGGCGCACTGAGCCGAGGTGGGGACGCACACAGAACGGACATGCCTACGGAAGGAGACAATCATGGTCGGAAAGCAGGTTCAACGACGGGGACCACCAATGCGATCGGTGTGCCTGAAAACGTGAGGCAGGCGGCTGAGACCACCCTTGCCCAAGCAAAGCAGGCAGTGGACCAATACCTGCACCAGGCGACGAACCTTCGGGAGAAAGTCGAGTCCTCTATGCAGGCGGCGCAGGCAGGCGCCCGCGATATGAACCAGAATGTGCTGGCTGCGGCCGAGGCCAACATCAATGCCACCTTCGAGTTTGCCCAGCAACTCGTGCGCGCCAAGGATCCGCAGGAGATGGCCGCTCTGCAGCAGAAGTTTCTTCAACAGCAGTTCGAGCGAATGCAGACCCAGATGCAGGAGGTCGGTGGCGCCGCCGCGCGCACGGCAGCCGACATGGGTGCTGGAGCACGCCCAAAGGGCTAGCCTGCCGAGGGCGGCCCAATGCGGTCCGCGTGCCTGAAACCGCAGCCATCCTCCCCCTGATATCTCGGACTTAGAGAGGCGATCATGAACCAAGAAGTGAACTTCAAGGCAGCAGGCGGCGAGGTTAGCCAAGCGGAACCGAACGCAGATGAACTCCTGGTCAAGGCGGCCCTCGACTACCATCGCTTCCCGACCCCCGGAAAGATCACTGTTCTGCCCACCAAGGACATGACTACCCAGCGCGACCTTGCGCTGGCCTACTCTCCTGGCGTGGCGGCCGCGTGTCTAGCCATCAAGGATGATCCGCTCGAGGCCGCGAACCTGACATCACGCGGGAACCTGGTTGCCGTGATCTCCAATGGCACGGCTGTGCTGGGCTTGGGGAATATCGGCGCCCTGGCCGGCAAGCCCGTCATGGAAGGCAAGGGCTGCCTGTTCCGCAAGTTTGCCGGAATCGATGTATTCGACATCGAGATCGACGAGACCGACCCGGACAACCTCGTCGACATCATCGCCTCCCTCGAGCCCACCTTTGGGGGGATCAATCTGGAGGACATCAAAGCGCCGGAATGTTTCGTGATCGAGACGAAGCTGCGCGAGCGCATGAAGATCCCGGTCTTTCACGACGACCAGCACGGGACAGCGATTGTCGCTGCGGCGGCAGTCCTCAACGGCCTGCAGGTGATCGGCAAGCGCATCGAGGACGTCAAGCTCGTCTGCTCCGGAGCTGGCGCGGCCGCCATCGCCTGCCTCAACATCCTGGTTGGGTTGGGGGTCAGAAAGGAGAACATCCTCGTCACCGACTCCAAGGGCGTTGTCTACGAAGGTCGCACCGAGGCCATGGACGAGCAGAAGGCGCAATACGCCCGTCAAACGTCGGCCCGGACTCTTGGGGAGATTATAGAGGGGGCTGACATATTCCTTGGGCTCTCCGCTGCGAATGTCCTCACGCCCGAGATGGTAAAGGCCATGGCCGAGAGACCGCTGATCCTGGCACTCGCCAATCCCGACCCTGAGATCCGGCCAGAGCTTGCAAAGGAAGTCAGGCCTGACGCGATTATCGCCACTGGGCGGTCCGACTATCCCAACCAAGTCAACAACGTCCTCTGCTTTCCCTTCATCTTCCGCGGCGCCCTCGACGTCGGCGCCAGCACCATCAATGAGGAGATGAAGCTTGCCGCGGTGCGGGCGATTGCCGAGCTCGCCCAGGCCGAGCAGTCGGATGTCGTCACGGCGGCCTACGGCACTCAGGATATCAGCTTTGGTCCTGACTATCTCATCCCACGCCCGTTCGACCCCCGGCTGATCACGAAGGTGGCGCCGGCTGTTGCCAAGGCCGCGATAGACAGCGGCGTTGCGACACGCCCGCTGCCAAACTTAGAGGAGTATCGACGGTCCCTCCAGCGGTTTGTCTACACCTCCGGAACGGTGATGCAGCCCGTCTTTGCCGCAGCGGCCGAGTCCGGCCGCAAGCGCATCGTATACGCGGAAGGCGAGGACGACCGTGTCCTTCGCGCAGCGCAAGTGGTGGTCGATGAGAGCCTTGCAACTCCAACCCTGGTGGGTCGACCGGACGTGATCGCCCAGAAAATCTCAGCACTGGGCCTTCGCTTGCAACCCGGCCGCGACGTCGAGATCGCCAGCTTCGACGACCAGGATTCTATCGCTGAAGCCGCGGAGGCCTATTACCAGCGCCGCAAGCGGCACGGCCTGTCCCGTGATGTCGCAGCAGCCGAAATGCGGCGCAACAGCACCCTGATCGGGGCAATGCTGCTCTGTGGCGGCCAGGCGGACGGGCTCCTGTGCGGCACGTTCGGGGCCTATGCCAATCATCTCCGTTACGTTGAAGAGGTGATCGGGCTGGCTGAGGGCGCCCACAGCTTTGCCGCGATGAGCCTGCTCCAACTGCCGCGGCATACACTTTTTATATGCGATCCCTACATCCACCTAGACCCCACAGCAGAGGAGATCGCCGAGATGGCTATCCTGGCCGCGGCCGAGCTGAGGCGCTTTGGCCAGACGCCACGCGTCGCCCTCGTGTCGCACTCCAACTTTGGGACCGCCAGCGATCCGTCGGCACGCAAGATGCGGGACGCGCTCGAACTGATCAATCGCCGCGCGCCGGATCTCGAAGTCGAAGGCGAGATGCATGCCGATGCGGCGCTCAGCAAGCCGCTGCTTAACCACATCTTCCCGGATGCGCGGCTTTCGGCTGAGGCGAACCTCCTGATCATGCCGAACCTGGATGCCGCGAACGCCACCTTCAATGCCCTCAAGATCGTCGCCGGGCAGGGGATCAGCGTCGGCCCAGTCCTGGTCGGTGCCGCCAAGCCTGTCCACATTCTCACCCCCACGGCAACGGTGAGGGGGATCGTGAATATGACCGCGCTGACGGCAGTGGCCGCCGGATCAGCGCCACGTGACAACTGACAGAACCTCTTTGAGGGAGGACACGACATGGCAACGGTAACCCCGACAACGGCGGTTCTGGGATCCCACCACCGAGGCCGGTGGTATCAGCACCTCTACGTCCAAGTACTCACGGCGATCCTGCTGGGTGTCCTCTTGGGCCACTTCTATCCCTCCCTCGGCGAAGCGATGAAGCCCTTGGGCGACGCCTTCATCAAGATGATCAAGATGCTCATTGCTCCGATCATCTTCTTCACGGTCGTACATGGCATCGCGAGTATGAAGGACATGAAGAAGGTCGGTCGGGTCGGCCTGAAGGCTCTCATCTATTTCGAGATCGTGACAACACTCGCTCTCGTGATTGGATTGCTCGTTGTCAACCTGTGGCAGCCGGGTGTCGGCATGAATGTCGATCTCTCTCGGGTCGACACCTCGTCGATTGCAACCTACACCACGAAGGCGAAGGACCAGAGTACGATCGGATTCCTGATGGAGATCATCCCGTCAACGGTCGTAGGCGCCTTCGCGACCGGGGAAATCCTCCAGGTGCTGTTCTTCGCAATCCTCTTTGCCTTCGGCTTGCAGGCCCTCGGTGCGCATGGCGAGCCGGTCCTGCGTCTCATCGACATCGTCAGTCACATCTTCTTCCGTGTCGTTGGCTTGATCATGAAGCTGGCGCCGATTGGCGCGTTCGGCGCAATGGCGTTCACGATTGGTAAGTACGGGGTGGGAACTCTGTGGTCGCTCGGCAACTTCATGCTGTCGTTCTATGCGACCTGCCTGCTGTTCATCTTCGGCGTCCTCGGTGGCATCGCTGCATTGTGCGGGTTCTCCATCCTCAAGTTCATCAGGTACATCAAGGAGGAATTGTTGATCGTCCTCGGCACCTCATCCTCCGAGTCGGTGCTGCCGCGCATGATCGCCAAGATGGAGAACCTGGGCTGCGAGACCTCCGTGGTCGGGCTCGTGATCCCCACCGGATACTCCTTCAATCTCGACGGTACCTGCATCTATCTGACGATGGCGGCCGTATTCCTCGCCCAAGCGACTAATACCGATCTAACCATGACGCAGCAGCTGGGGATTATAGCCATCCTCCTGCTGACCTCAAAGGGAGCCGCCGGAGTCACGGGCTCGGGCTTCATCGTGCTCGCCGCGACACTTGCCTCAGTGGGCACGATCCCAGTCGCGAGTATAGCCCTGATCCTTGGCATCGACCGGTTCATGTCGGAGGCGCGGGCGCTCACTAACCTGATCGGCAACGGACTTGCAACCGTCGTTGTCGCGAAATGGGAAGGCGCTCTCGACGAGAAACGCCTCCACCAACGCTTGAACCAGGAGACGGATCTCGAAGCCGACGAACCCGAGACCGTGAAGGTGGAGGATGATGTAGCCGGGGCAGGTCCCCCACAGCCGATCCGAGTGTGAGCACAAAACCCAAAGGACGGATAATTATGTCCGACCAACATAGTTTGGAAACACACGCGGGACATCAGCAGGACCCGACTTCTCAGTCCGTTGTGAATCAGTCTCTCCATCACATTGTAGTGGTTGGCGGCGGTGCGGCAGGGCTGCAGCTTGCAACCAAGCTGGGCGACCGGCTTGGTCGGCACAAGAAAGCCCAGGTGACGCTGGTCGAGCGCTCCAGGACCCATATCTGGAAGCCTCTCCTGCATGAGGTGGCAGCCGGCAGCATGGATGTCGGCCATCATGCCGTGGACTACCTGGCGCAGGCGCACAGGCATCATTTCCGTTATCGCATCGGCGAGATGATTGGTCTGAACCGCGAACAGCAGGAGATCTACCTCGCGGCCAGCTTCGACAATGAGGGTCGCGAGGTCACCCCGGCACGCTCCTTCCGCTATGACACGTTGGTAATGGCAGTCGGCAGTGGGAGTAATGACTTCGGCACCCCAGGCGTGAAGGAGCATGCCATCGCGTTGGACACGCCGGATCAGGCGGTGCGGTTCCACCAACGCTTGATCAACAGTCATATTCGAGCCCATGCGCAGCCGGGCCCGGTGCGTCCCGGCCAGTTGCATGTGGCTGTTATTGGCGCTGGTGCAACCGGCACCGAGCTCGCCGCGGAACTGCATCGGGCGACCCGGCACGTTGTCGCCCATGGGCTCGACCGGGTTGACCCGGAGAAGGACCTCAAGATCACTCTTATCGAAGCGGCCGAGCGCATTCTCCCTGCGGTTCCGGAGCGGGTCTCCGAGAGCGTTATGCGCCTGCTCGGTAAGATCGGCGTTGAAGTCCGGACGAAGGCACGTGTGACGGAGGTAACTGACAAGGGCGTGCATCTTGCCGACGGGGGCTTTGTGCCTTCTGAGCTTGTGGTTTGGGCTGCAGGGGTCAAAGCTCCTGACTTCCTTAAGGATTTGGCCGGACTTGAAACGAGCCGGAACAATCAGCTCGTGGTTACCCCGACGCTCCAAACCACGCGAGATCCCAACATCTTTGCACTTGGCGACTGCGCCTATCTCGTCACGCCGGACCTGCCCACGCCAGTCCCGCCACGGGCACAGGCCGCCCATCAGCAGGCATCACATCTCGTCAAACAGATTCAGCGGCGTCTTGAAGGGAAACCTCTGCAGCCATTTCGCTATCGAGACTTTGGTTCGCTAGTGTCGCTTGGGGAATACAGCACGGTCGGCAACCTGATGGGGTTCATCCGGGGCAAGGACTTCTTCATCGAAGGCTTGGTGGCCCGCCTGATGTACCAGTCACTCTACACGATGCACCAGAGGGCACTGCACGGCTCGACGAAGGTGGCACTTGATACGACGGCGCGCATGCTGACACGCCGAACCGAACCCCGTATTAAGCTCCACTGACAGGCAAGATCATAGGCATGCGTCAAACAACACCACAGGAGGAACTATGAGTAACATCGTCATC
>KI912006.1:32687-52688 GCA_000517005.1 Microvirga lupini | reverse complement strand
TTAGGAATGCGGTGTCTCACAGGCTGCATAGGCGCAAGTTCCGCCCGACAGCACAACGCCCGGTATCAGGACCGGGCGCTCTGGCTGAATTGCACACCCCTGCCGTTACTTCGTACGGGCCGCGGACTTCGCGGGAGTGAAGGTCGACTGCGCAGCAGAGTAGAGGGTTCCGAAGGGTGCCAAGGTGTCCTGCGCCAGCTTGGCATAGAGTTCACGGGTCTTCGCCGACTGGGCAACGAACCCCTCATAGGCGCTCTTGACGTAGTCGGCCTGGACTTCGATCACCTTGTCGAGCGACTTGACGCCAACGAGCTTTTCGAACGTGGAGGCGGTCTGCTCAAACGACTTCTTGGCGTAGTCGGCGGTCTCAACAACGATCGCCTGCGTGCCGGTGGTGGCAACCTCGATAGCCTTCGCGGTCGCGTCAAAACTATCTTTGCCGAGCTTCTGAACGGTCTCAAACGGCTGGTTCATGGTGGTTCTCCGAAACGGGCGCTGTGCCCAGTGTAAGATGCAGCCGCTGAAAACTTCGGCTGCCGCTTTATTGTGCGTTGAACAATGAATGTCAAGTCGTATTGTGCAGCGCACAATGAGTCGAACTGGGCTGTATTGCCGCATCTCTCAACTAAACTAACCCGAATGCTTGCTCCCTCATGTTGCGCTGCCATGTGAATGGTCGCGCTTGTCAGTCGCAACTGTGCCTTTTGTTGCGCTCCATCAACCAAGAAGCCGGCCTGCTCAGTTCAGCGTCCGTGTCTTTGGCGTACTTCCACCCCCACGGAGCGATCCAGATATCGTGACCGCTGCAGGCTCTGTACGGTCGACGATGTTAGATCCTTCGCCCTGTCTGCGAGGAATGATGATCAACCGAACCATCGGCCAAACTCCGCCTGATAAAGCCAACGAACTCTTCGCCCAGCTGCTGGGTACAGCCAATGATGCTGCCGAGACCCGCGAACAGCTACTCGCAAGTTTGGCACAGGAGCTGGATCTTCTGGCCAATCTGCAGGAGCAGCACCTCTTTCCGGTGCTGGAGAACCACCCGGAGACCGCCGACCTCGTCCGCGGAGCGCGGGATGACAACCGGCAGACCAGAGTTCTCCTGGATGAACTCGCGGCAACGCCGAAGGACAGCGATATATTCCTGGCCAAGGTCGAGGAACTGAGAAAGGTGTTCCAGCAGCACATTCGCAACGACAAGAACGAGCTGCTTCCGGTGGTGCTGAAAGTCCTGAACGAGGACGAGGTCGAGGCCGTCGTCGAGAAGGTGGAAGAGGAGATCGCCGAGGCTACGCGTGCGGCCAGCGACCAGCCGCCGGCGTGGCGCCAGAAGGCTAAACGCGCACAGCGCACAAGTGGAAGTGGGAATCTGCTGGCGGCGGTTGAGGCTATCCCCGAAGCTGTCCAGGACGTGGGGCAGGGGATCCAAGCGACGGCTCAGGCCAGCCTGCCTGTAGCGTCCGAGATCGTCGACCGTGCCACCGAGGTCTTCAGTTACCAGAGGCAAGTGACGTCAAACCTTCTGGATCACGCGCCACGGTATCTGCAAGCCATCGCCCGCTCCAACAGGACTCTGGCTCGTGGGGCCGGCACAATCGCGCTGGAATGGTTCGGCCTCAGGCAGGAGCGCCTGCTCAAGAACTTCGATAGAATGAACGATCTACTGGCCTGCCGATCCATGCTGGATCTCGTGAGCCTCCAGAACTCGCTCATGCGTCAGAATGTTGAGCAGATGATTGGCAACAGCCAGCGTCTCGCGCAGATCTCGGCCCAGGTTGCCCAAGAGGCCACCCAGACGATCATGGCTCCCACGACAGATCGGCAGACCGCCTGAAGGCTCTGCATCGTAGCACTCCCGGCAGCTCAAGCCGGGAGTGCGGCTGGGCGTGTTGGTCAGGAGCCCAGCACTGTCTTGGACTACTACTTCCTTCCTGGTATAGCGGAGGTGCCCAGGCTCCGACTTGGTTCCTTGGACCAGGGTCTGTAGCTCAATGGTTAGAGCCGGCCGCTCATAACGGTCTGGTTGCAGGTTCAAGTCCTGCCAGGCCCACCAACCCTTTCAATAGCTCACCGCCATATCATTCAATGACTTAACGGCAGATCATTCACTGCCTTGGCGCTGCGTTGCTGGCCCTATAGGACATTCCCCACCGCTTTCCCCCGCAGAATGGCTTAGAGAATCCCACTTTCAAGCAGCATGGGGATGGCGACCTATGGGATTCGAGGCTGGGCGCTCCAAGGAATGATTCCCACGGGACCGGCGCTCAAACGCACTCACGGCGCCGCTTTGGAAATCAGGGTGATGATGTCCATAGACCCGCTCGACCATCTGCGGCGACATGCCCACGAAACCAGCGACCTCCCAGATCGAAACGCCTTGTTGCAGAAGCCATGTCACGCACGTATGCCTCAAGGTATGCCGATTGATCTCCTTCGGAAGGCCCGCGAGCTTTACGGCTCGTCTGAAGCCAGTTTTGATGCTCTGCACGGGTTTTCCGCGCCACTCGACAAAGTGACTGTTAGCAATTCCCTTGTCGTGCCAGCGCCTCATATGCGCGAGAAGTCGTCGCGGGAGGCGTACCGGGGTTTGCTTTTTCCTCGTCGCCTCCTTGCCGATTTCCCGTCGGTAATAAATACCGTTCTCAAGATCAACCCAGGCGTGACCAGTCTGACGTATGGGTGAAGCCGCAGCGATAGCGGACGCACGTGTCCCCGTGTATAGACCGATCAAGATGAAGCGCGCGATATGTCGAAGCGGGTACTTTGGAGTCTCTCGTTTCATGCTCCTACCGAGACCATGACGGATCGGCTGACATTCGCGCGTCCGCCAGCACACACGTAGCAACCTTGCCGCCTCGCGTCGGGTAAGCCATTCATCTCGTTCTGGAGGTTTGGGAGGTAAGGTGATAGTCACCTCGCCCTGGTGTAAGCGCTTCTTGGCATGATAATTAATCGCAGCTCGAAGCACCTCAAGATATTCTCGCGCATTCCCCCGGTTGCCTCGAACCTGTGGTGATCCGCCTTTGATCCCTCTGTCGTGTATGAAATTCCTGCATGCAGCATCCGTGATATCGGAAAGCATCATGCCCCCAAATGACTGGGCAAGTATTTTAATGATCCTGGCAAGCTTCTTGCGATAGACCTTCTTCTCGCGTTCGGGCCTCTCGCTATCGGCATATTTTCCATCTTGAGCGTCATAGTAGATTGAGAGGACATCAGCGACGTCAGTGTTCTCGATATCACGCTCTCGACGCCGTGGTGAGTATTTCTCTGCGATGTAGGCCGCTAATTTTCTTTCCGCTTCTCCAACCTCATCAGGAGTGCATCCCGTGGAGATAGACCGCGCTCCATCGCGGATGATCCAATTTGCTCGTTCTTTGAGCTTGCCTGTTCTTTTGTCGTACCGTTCCCGTCGTAGGCAAAGCCTGACATTTTTCCGTTTACGCGGCATAGCTTTCTCATCTCCTCTATTGCGCGGAGGGTCGTGAAATCCTTCCCGGAAATACGCTCAATCACGAGGCGGCCGCGGCCTCTCTCGGTGCGAAGGGCGCTTACGGTTAGGCCGCCAAGGGGAAATGCATACCGAACCGCATCGGCGAGACGTAGCGGCACGTCCGGATCCACCTTATGTCGATCCAGTGCGACGCTCGCTGTACCCGATTTTTCAACCGCTGTCGGTTTCATGGTTGGCCCTCCTGGTATCGGGGTATGCAACCACCACCAAATAAAATTCACTATTACATGGGTAAGTCAAATAAGCATTAAGTATAATATCTTGTTATACCGTGTCTAAGACGAGAAAGTTCGTATAAAGAGCCAGTACTAATTGTTGACAATACTTAGATAAGCGAATGCTTTGGGCCTTGCATCGCGTTGCAGCGCATAACCAGGATTCGAAGCGCGATTCCCTTCTATGAAATACTTGGAGAGGAATTATGAATCCTCCTCGCTCAGGCTCCGAGAATGAGTCGGAATCATTCTTGCCAAAGGGAATCCCATCTCGGAGCAACTCTCCGCCACTCACCAGGCTGCAAGGCTTCCGCTGTAGGACTCAAGATTGAATTCGAGCGGTTAACCGCGGGCATAAGCCCGACTAGCAGCGAGCGTTTTCCCGGGAAATCAATGATCTCCCGGATTCCTTCCCTTTGTTGCCAAGTGCTTCTAGGACAAGGTGTCGATGTGCAGGATTCGATGCCCGGGATTCCAATCTAGCAGGATCCAAACTTTCCCAGCCAGACTGATATAGGAACTATGCATTCCTTGATTGCGAGGCAGAACCGGTGGAGTTCTGTCTCAGCACTCATCCGACTGATAGGTGTCTCAGTTCCATCAACAGCCTTCCACGAACTTCTGCCCTAATCCCGGAAGATCCCCAGATGGCACGAGACGGAGGCTAATGGTCGGTTTGAGGCAGGCGCCCCAGACCTTCTGAAAGGGAAGGACGTTTTCCCAGCTTGGCCCAGACTATCCGTCCCGAAGGACGGAGCCGACCCTGAGGGCGGCGTCTAATTCTATTTTTTGTCTATTCAGATTTCATCTGTATAAAACAGTTCAAGTAATTTCAAAATGCGTAATTTGATCAAAATAGTCCTAAAAATAAGTCAAAGCAACGTATAAATATGCACGACTAATTAATTTTATTCAGGGACGCAAAGGCTATAACTTTTTGATGGAATTGCAGCGAAGCTGAAAGTGATTTAATATTATAGATGCGTGAATTTATGTCTTGGTTTCCGAGAGAAATATCGCACGAGAGTCGAGCCTCCCATCAGGGCAGGTTCGTAAAATTGCTGTCTAAACTGAGGAGCTTTACCATGCAGATCAACGAAGCCTTTGCCACCCTCGTCGCCCGCAAGAAAGAAGAGGCCCGTCAGCGCGTCGACCGCTTTTCGGCGGACGTTCTAGCCGATCCAGTTTTCACCCTGTCCGCCAGCACGGATACGGCCCTCAGATATGGCGCTAGCCTGAAGGTTTGGACTAACATCGATGAGTGGACCACCGAGAAGTCCATGACTCAGATCGCGGAACTTGCTGTCTGGAACTTGGTCCGGCTTTCCTCGCATCCCGAGTGCAGCTCAAACACGGCAGGCAACCTCTTCGCCCGCTGGGAAATCGCCGCCTGGTCTGAGGCCACCAGTGTCATTGAGGAAGAGATAAAGGCGACAAGGGCGGCAGCCTGATACGAGCGTCAGAGAGACTACTCCTCGCCTCCTGGAGCTGCCGACATGGCCAGTTCCGGGAGGACTACCAACTACTGGACCTCCATCCAAGGAGAGATCACGACCAGCCTCCGTGCGTCATAGTTCTGACCGCGGGGTTGGCACTAGGTGATGGTCTCACGCGCGGCAACGTTCCCCAGACGAGTATCATCGGGTTGTACCCGGACGCTCTCTGGGTGGTATCGTCTCGGCTGGCCCATCGAGGCTGGGACGACCCACGCGTGATTCGCATGAGGATGCGATGGACGACGATGACAAGAAATTCGCGGACGCACTCCGCCGTGTTCAGGCCACGGGCTTCATGGGTCTCTCGCCGCGCCCGACCGTCCTCAAGGATTTGCTTGGAGCCACCATGCCACCGAAGCACCGGACCCATCACTGGGGACCACTCGCGGACGATCCATGGATGGCTTTGGCCGTGGAGGGCGACATCGTCAAGAACGAACTCCTACGGCGAGCCGGCGGCTACCTCGAAGAGGAGCTAGCCGCCAACTGGCTTGGCATGACCACGGAGGAACTCCGCCAACACGCCGAGGCGGGCGACCTGCTCGCGGTATCCTTCGACGGGCGCCTGCTCGTTCCCGCCTTCCAACTCAGGAACTCCATGACGCTGTTGAGGATCCGCGAGATCCTCGCCGATATGCCGATCCGCTCGCCGTGGATGCGTCTGGAGTGGTGGCTGACGCCCGATGATGCCTTGGGCGGGCAGACCCCTCTCGAAGCCTTCCAGCGAGGCCGAGAGGCGGAGGTCCGAGAGATCGCCCGATCCCATGGAGCGAATGGGCAGATGAACGCGACGAGGGATGCCGAAAAGACCTTCGGGGAAGCCCTGGACGAGATGGGCTGGAAACCAGTCGATCTTGGTCGCCGCATCATCCTCCGAGAGAGAAGCCGGACCAACCGCCTGACCCGGTATCGCGCTCCTGGGTCGATGACGCACGTCCGCCATACCCTCTTGTCCATGAAGGACGACCTCGAGGCGCGGGGCATTCTTCACGTCTGGGTCTACGGCTCGGTTGCGCGAGGCGACCAGCGCGAGGACAGCGATGTCGACCTAGTGGTCGAGATCAATCCTGCGGCCAGGATGTCGCTCACTGGCTTCTCACGGCTCCGGCTCGACCTGACGGACGCGCTCCAGCGGTCGGCCGATCTCACCGAGTGGCATTTGCTGACGGACGATGCACGTGAGACCGCCCGGAAGGATGCTGTTGAGGTATTCTAATCCTGGAAAGCTTCAATAGTGATTCTTGCCGAGCCGAGGCTCTTTCAAGGATCGGTTTGACCAGGCTTTTCTACGGCTTGGTAGGCCTGGCACGTATGACTGCACTGAAGGGCCGACATCTGGCGTACTTCCGTCGCCGTTCCGGGCTCGCCCAGACCATTTGCGACGCGTTTACTTCGGTTTATCGGAATCGGATAACCCGGGATAACCTCGTTTTGGACCGTCCGGCGCTGTCAGTGCGACCGGAAGCCGATTCAGTCCCCACGCGTGGTGATCACCGCCAAGGTCACTGAGCAGAATGCGATGAGCATTACGACTGCGTTCGCCCCATGCGAATGCTCCCACGTCGCGCGCAATCGGCTCCAGTCATTCGGCAGGGATGCCCAATCGGCGGTGGCCTGATTGGCCGGGAGCGTCCACGTAAGAAAGATCGTGAAGAAGACGACGAAGCACAGCGCGGCGATCTTGGCGAAATAGAACGCCGGACGCTGCCGACGCGGCTCGATCGCCAGGGTGACATTGAGGACGAGTGCCGCCAGGTCGATGATCCCAAACCGGGTCCAGACGGCATAAATGCCTTAGACGGTCAGATAGGCATCCCGGGGCAGCTCGACCTTGTTCGGCAGCTCGAACAGGTGCGCTCCGGAGGGGATCAGGGCGAGGGCGGTCAGTACGACCGCGAGGAACTGGATTACGTGCAAGCTCATGCGGAGCCTCCACCATTCGGGACCGCATCACTGTCGGCGGGCTCATTCACGAGACCAGGCCTGAAGCAACGCCGGATCGGGTTCCGGTAGGGCTCGCTTGCTCTTTCCCGGCGTGCCGACACCAACGAAGCAGAGAAGCGCCTCATTGTCGGCGAGGTGGAAGGCGCGTCGCATGGCCGTTGTCGCGACCTTGCCGCCGCTGACCGCCATCGCGCCGTAGCCGAGGAGATCGGCAGCCAGGAGCAAGTAGCCGAGGGCAGCCCCGGCCGACGCACGCTGCTCGATCTCGGGAACCTCGTCTCTCTCCTGCACGCGGGAGATCACGGCCAGGAGCGTCGGGGCATGAAGGGCCTTCTCGCGGGCGCGCTCGAGTTTCTCGCCCGCGATGCCAGGATCGAGTTCGCACTCTGCCGCCTCGAAGACATCGGCCAGGGATTCACGGGCATCGGCCGGGATAACGAGGAACCGGAACGGCTTCAGGCGCATGTGGTCCGGTGCCCGGGAGGCGGCCCGCACGATCATGCGGATCTCGTCCTCGGACGGACCGGCTGCCACCAGGTGCCGGGGCGCCGTGGAACGGCGTTCCCATATGCGCCGAAGGAGAGACAATCCGTCCACCTTCTCGCCAGGGGCCTCGATATCGGATGCTGTCTCGGTGCTAGACATCACACATGACCTCTCAAGTCCTATCAGCAAAGCCGAACCATGGCCTCAAGTTCGACTTCCAACGGACATGATGGCCCATTCGATCCAGGATCTCACAAGTCCTGCCAATGTCCGAAATGAGCAGGATTGCCGACCTTCCAGGCCTATCGTTCTACATCGCAGGTTGACCCATTCCGGACCATCCGATGGTAGGGACCCATGCTGGACAGAGCGCTTAATCCCATTGCTCGGAAGTTCAAGGCCCGTCCCGCGACACTGCTTCCTTGGCCGGTGGGGGCCAAGTTTTGCAGTCTGCTACGGAACCGCCTCGGGAGGAGGCGGAAGGCTCCACTCGCATCGGGCGACGTTTCTGCGATCGGACAGTGCGGAGGCGGCCATGATCTTGTGGCTTGGGTTCGGAGCGCCGCCAGCTACTCCTCAGCCAGGCGGGGAGAGGCAGAGGAAACGTGCTCATCTCTTTCTCTCCCACACGAGCACTCGCGAGTATTCCCGCGCTGGCGGAGTCCTGATTGGGAACATGTTTTACTGAAGTGGTGCGGTGGCGTTCCATAGGTCCGCACGAAGACTTCGCGAAATCTTCAAAACGCATTCCATTAACGCCCCCTTACGCGAAATTCGTGGCCCGCTGTTAGGTGGTCTCGGTTGAGCCTTGGGAGGGGCTTTCCACGACCAGCGACAGCGTGACCCGCCAGACGATTTGTCCGGCCACGTCCTTGACGTCGACGGTAAAGTCGCGCCGGTCCCGGTCCGGCATTTCGTCCTTCACAATCTCGGGCAGCGTTCTCTTAGCCTCAGCCTTGGCCGCTTCAAGGTCTTCCAGGTCCAGCCCTTCACGATCGGGTGTGAAGACCTCGCCATCATGGATGTCGAAGAAATAGCGAGGCATGAGTACTCCGGCGCTTGAGAACAATAACCGTCAACGCCCGAAGGCTCGCTCGCTGTTCCAAAAGGGATTGTCTCTCAGACCGCCCATGTTCCCAGGACACCGATCACCTGGGCCAGCTTGTAGGGCTTGGAGATGATGATGCCTCCTGGGACCGGCTGCATCTGCTCCGCGTAACCTGTCACATACAGGACGGGCAGATCGGGGAAGCGCTCACGGTAGGCTCTCGCCACCGCCCACCATTGGCTCCCGGCAGGCGAATGTCCGTCACAAGGGCATCAACGGCAATCCCAGTTTGCAGGAGCCTCAGAGCATCCCCACCGTTGCCCGCTTCAATGACCTCGTATCCGGCGTCTTCCAAGCCCGCCACAGCCATCTCACGGACGAACGGATCATCTTCGACGACCATAACTTTCATCACGTCCGCACCTGCCCGGTTACCCATCGTGGAGAGTTGTAGCTCTCATCGCTTGGGACGCCATTCAATTCCACAAGAGCCTTCCGCGAAATTTCCCTACAGTAGACGTGAGGTGCACCATCTGGGGGGCTGACAGGATCCGAGTGCTTTTCCCCATGCGGCGATCCGGAAATCCTAAGCTGGCGCGCCGTGCAATCCGGCGATGCCATCCTCATGGACGAGCCCCATCAACTCGGCCAGGCGGGTCCTCGCCCGATTGACCCGGCTCTTGATCGTCCCGACCTTGGTTCCCAGCGACTCGGCAGCTTCCTCGTACGACAGACCCTCTGCACCGATGAGCAGCAGGGCCTCGCGCTGCTCCTGGGGCAGTTTGGCAAGCGCCACATGCAGATCCTGGACCGTGAGCCTGTCCTCCTGATCGGGTATGGAGATCATCGTCGCCGCGTGGACCCCGTCCGAATCCTCTACCTCGCGTTGCGTCCTGCGGTGAGCGGAGAAGAACAGGTTGCGCAGGATGGTGAAGAGCCAGGCTTGGAGGTTCGTGCCGGCCTCGAACTTCTCCTGCTTGCTGATCGCCTTGAGCACTGTCTCCTGCACGAGATCCTCAGCCCGGTTCATGTCATGGGTGAGCGAGATCGCGTAGGCCCGCAGCGAAGGCAGGCTGCCCATGAGTTCGTCGACAAAAGCCTGATCCACCGGTTCGGTGTGGGCCCGGATGACCTGCGCCACGCGGGTGAGAAGCTGGCCCAAGCTCCGGGGCATCTTCTCCGCGTCAGGGTCGCCGTAAAGAGCGCGCAGCTCGCGCCCGAGATGGGTCTGGATGGAGTCGGTGAGGGAAGGGTTCTCGGCGGGGTGGGAGCGTTCGTTCAGGATGCACTGTCTCATCTCCAGTCAGATGCACCAGGCCGGGCTGGTTTCAACCGTGGAAGAAGGACGCGGGAGCGGAGATCGCCAGTGCCGAAGTCAGTCGCCGGCCCGTGACAAGGGCCACGTGGAGCCCGCCGCGTGACCGTGCAGGTGCTCCCGTTCGTCATGTTACTCGGCTGGGACCGGGTCAAGCGGCGCTGATCGCAACGGATCCCTTCAAGCCCTGGGTCACCTCTAGTCTGGCCATCTCCAGGCACAGGGCCATCGCGTCCCGCAGGCTTGTAGCAACGAGATCCGCCCGGGCCGCTTCCCGCAGGGCCGCAGCCGCCGCGGCGTCCATTCCCTCGCCCCAGCATCCGAGCAGGATTCGCGCCTGCGGCATCTTGCGGCGCAGGCGACGCACGGCATAGCGCATGTGGGCCGGGCTTCCGGCATCGAGATAGGATAGGCACACCATGGCGACGCCGGTATCGTCGATCCTCGCAACGGCCTGGACCGACAGCGAGGCTGGGCTTTCCACCCGGGCGCGAAGCCCATGCTTTGTCAGGAGCTGCGCCAGCATCAGGGCGGCCGCCTCGTCGACCGAGCTCTGACCGGCAATGCACAGGATCGGTGTCTCGCCCCGGAAGCGCGGATTGAGATCCTCCAGAGGCAGGGTCGGAAGGTCGGTCCTGCCGCTCTCGCCCTCGCTGGCCTCAACGGCGGCGGCGGCTTCCGGATCGTTGGTGTTGCCGGATTGGGGCTCCTGGTCAGGATGGTCGGAGAGATCGTCCACTAATTCCTCGACCGTTGCCCTCATCCGCTCCAAGCGGGACTCATCGAGGACGCCACGCAGGGCGTCAGCGCGGGCGAGCCGCAGGCCCGCCAACGCCACTTCGTCGTAGTACACGGAGAGCGAGCGCTCCTTCAGGAACTCCTCGGCGACGTCGGCTGCCTCCGCGGGATCACCGGCCAGCATGCGCTGATAGAAGATCTCCGGCGGCGAGAGGGCCGGGCGGTCGCCAAGCATGACGTCGAGGAACTCGAGCCGCTCCACGTGCCGGCCGAGCACGACCAGGCACACCGTCAGCGGCGTTGCCAGCACCAGCCCGATTGGGCCCCAGAGCCATGTCCAGAACGTCGCCGCGACGACGACCGCCACGGGAGACAGACCCGTGCTGTGACCATAAACCAGGGGTTCGACCACGTGGCCGGCGAGCGGCTCCATGACAATGAAGAGGGCCGCGGTCATCAGCAGCATCGACCAGCCTGGATCAACGGCCGCCGCCAGGGCCAGCGGGAAGGCGGCGGAGATGAACGCGCCGATGTAGGGGACAAAGCGCAGGATCGCCGCGAGGATGCCCCACAGCACCGGACTTGGCACGCCAATAAAGTACAGGCCGATGCCGATCACCACGCCGAAGGCGGCGTTGAGGGCCAGTTGCGTCAGGAACAGCTTGCTCAGACGGCCGGCGGCATCGTCGAGGGCGGCGGTGGTCTTCTGAAGGTCGTGCGAACCGGCCAGGCGGATCAGACGATTCCGCAGGTCCTCCCGTTGCAGCAGGATGAAGATCACGAAGATGATCACGATCCCGGTGGTCGCGGCCGGGTGGATCAGTGGGGTGATGAAGGCGCCGAGGGTTTGCAGGGCGCCTGGGTCGGGCTGGCGCACTTCCACCGGAATGGGCTTTGTCTCGGTCGTGGGCACGGTGCTCGGTGCCAACGGGTTGGCCGGTGGGGACGTCCCGGCCTGGGGCTTGTCGAGTTCCTTGCCCAGGTCCTGCAACACATCCGCGGCCCGTTCGAGGGCGCTGCTGCCGGCGGCGGACCCGCGCAGCGACTGCACCTTCTCGCGCATGGTGGCCTGGTAGCGCGGCAGGTCACCGGCGAGTTGAGTGACTTGTGTTGCCATCACGGTGGCAAGCGCCGTGATGCCGGCAAAGGCAACGAGGACGACACCGATGACGGCCAGCGCCCGTGGAACGTGGGCTTTCTGCAACAGCCGGATGAGCGGGGCCAGCACGAAGCTCAGCAGGATGGCGAGCGCCACCGGAACGAAGACCTCACGCCCGACGTACAGGGCCGCGATGATGAGGGCGATCATACCGACGACGCCGAGACCGGCGGAGGCGGGGCCCGGGGTGAGGATGTCCCGCTCGGCGATCTTCGGCTTCAGCTCTGGCATGAATGGGAGTTCCCGGGCCGCCGTAGGTCGTGAGCGCCGGCCCGGCCCAGATCGACAACGCCTGGATGCCGGAATCGCTCCTTTCTGCCGCGGGCGGCGTGCGGTCGGTGCAGCCCGAAACTGCCGGGTAGCAGGGAACCGTTCAGGTTCAGGGCCGTTGCCGTGTTGCGACGCAGCAAACCTCTTCGCTGTTGCGAGATTACCTTCCTAGTATCTGCGTCGCTCTCCAAAGTTCAGTCAATTCCGAAGTCCGCTCGCCTCGGAGAGCCATTGCTTCGCTCTTCCGTCGCAGTCCGTCACAACCAGATCGGGCAACGGCATCCCACTCAGTATTGCGTCTGGCTTCAATTTTTCATGAGGACGATATGACGACCATCAGACAACTGCTCCAAAACGGTCCGGCCAAGGCCAACGAGCTCTTCGCCAAGCTTGTGGATACCTCGGACGGCGCGGTCAAGACGCGCGAGAGGCTGTTCGCGGAACTCAAGGCGGAGCTGGATCTGCTCGCCAGGCTCGAAGAAGAACACCTGTTCCCGGTGCTCAGAAAGCACAAGGCGACCAAGGGGCTTGTGTCCGAAGCGCTCGCCGACAACAAGCAAACCAGAATCCTGCTCGACGAGCTTGAGGCCACCCCCAAGGACAGCGAGGAGTTTGCTATCAAAGTGGCCGAGCTGCGCAAGATCCATCAGCAGAGCGTGCGCGACGGGAAGAACGAATTGTTGCCGGCCGTCTTGGAGGCGCTGAGCGACGAGGAAGCCCAAGCCATCGTCGAGAAGATTGAGGCCGAGAAGGCCGAGATCGAGGAAGCCCGGATGGCAGAGGCTGAACAGCGCCGGATCGAGGCAAGGCTCGAGCGTGAGCAGGAAGCAAGGCGTCTTGCTGAGCAGGAGGACGAAGCCGAGCGCGAGCAGGAGGCCCGCACGGCCGTCCGCCAGACCGTGGACGCCGTCGCACGGACAGGCGAGGCCGCCGCTGAGAGTGCCACACAGATGGTCCGGACTACGGCAGAGGTCGCCCAGCGGGTCGCGACGGCGCCCATGAGCACCGGCTCGGTCCTCTGGGATTCGATGTTCAACCTATGGACGGCTCCACTGGGCCGTGCCGTGGCTCGCCCTGCGAACGGCCCATCATCCTCGCAGGCGGAGGAGGTCATTCCGCTCGCCGAGGAGACCCTGGTCGTGGGCAAGCAAACCGTGACCAGCGGCACCACCACCGTGCGTCGCGTTGTCGTGGAAACGCCGGTTCAGCAGCAGGTGTCGCTGTATGATGAGAAGGTCATCGTGGAACGACGCAAGCCGGTCACCGACGCCGTGACCGGGGAGACCCTGACCGAGCTCACGATCGAGATGACCGAGACGTCCGAGAGGCCCGTGGTGGGCAAGAGCGTGAAGGTACGGGAAGAGGTCGTTGTCCGCAGGGAGCGCACTCAACGAATCGAGACCGTGCGGGACACCGTCCGTCGGGACGAGATCGAGGTCACGCACTCCGACGAGAACCATCGTTCCGGCAGGACACGATCTGTGATCGCCTCCAGCCGCAAGTAAGATCACGAGAGCAACGCCTCATCTTGCACACAGGTCGCAGTTCTCGATCGCGACCTGTGTGCTCGCAAAACGCAATAGGAATGCTGGCCGCGTCAGGGGCTGCACTGGATCACGGGCAACTCCGAACCAGCTCCCTTGATCGCCGCTGTCGTGGGCCCCCCACGCCCGCCAGATAGATAACTTGGGAAGGATTGTTCGAGATGAAGGTCACCATGAACATCGACTGCACACCGGAAGAAGCACGCGCCTTCTTCGGCTTGCCAGATGTGCAGCCCATGCAGGAGCACCTGATGAGAGAGATGCAGGAGCGCCTGTCCGCCAACCTGAAAGCGATGGATCCGGATACGATGGTCAGGACCTGGTTGCCGACTGCTGTCAAAGGTTTCGAACAATGGCAGGACATGCTCGCATCCCAGATGAACCCGGCAAGGACGAAATAGGAGCCTTGGCGGCCGTCGCGATCCCATCGGGAGCCAGCCTTTGGCGCTGACGCCCACCCTCCAAGGGGGATCTCCATAACAGGCCGCAGATCTCGGTCCTGCGTCGTACCAGTGCGATGTCGAGGTTGATTGGGTTGTAGAGGGTATTGGCGACAGGGGACCATCGCACCGCATGATCGAGGAGCGCCTGGAGTACCTCGCGCGGTGTGTCCGCCTCAATCTGCACGCTGATCCTGATCGTCTCGAAACCGAGACCCTTAAAGTCCAGGTCTCCCGTTCCCCACAGAGCCGCGAAGTCGATGTCGCCCTCGAGCTCAATCGCGAGCCGGCGGATCGGAATCGCGCGGGCAGCCGCGTTGGCCTGGATGCTGACCGACAGGCACGAGCCCAAGGCCGCGAGCAGCGCTTCCGAAGGACTCGGCATCGTGTCGTCATTCAGCGGGCTCAACGCCTCCATGTCGCTCTCGCCGCCAAACGGTGTCAAGTCGCGGATGTGGTGCGTTTGGCTGAAGCGACCCATGGCCTCGGTCCGGCACCGCAGCGTCCGGGTCGACGGCGGCAAGGCCTTGCCTGTTGCCTCGGACGGTCCCTGATCAGGCGACCCGAGAAACCCGAAAGGCTGTCGGGACGTTGGCGTCCTGCGGTCGGTCACTGGGCAGCCTCCTTGAGCGGTGAACGTCGAGGGTCAACCCCGTCCTCACCCGTTCCGGGCCAAGCAAGATCGGTTACCGGGTAAGCTAAATTGCATAGGACCTGACGTGCTGGACTGGGATGACCTTCGTTTTTTCCTGGCGATCGCCCGGCACGGCAGCCTGACCGCCGCCTGCCGCGAACTCAGGGTGGCCCAGTCGACCGTGGGCCGGCGACTGTCATCGCTCGAGGCTAGTCTCGGCGTCCGGCTGCTGCATCGGACCCCTGATGGGTACACCCTGACGCTGGCCGGCCAGGACGTGCTCCGGCAGGCCGAGCGTGTCGAGACCGAAGCCCTCGGGGTGGAGCGATCCGTCGCCGGCCGCGACGTCAAGCTCGCGGGCGCCGTGCGCGTGACCTGCACCGAGACGATCGCGGCGCACATCCTGGCCCCGTGCTTCGCAGCCCTGCAACGGCAGCACCCCGGCATCCTCGTGAAACTGATGCCGGACCCGCGGGTGGTCAGCCTGTCGATGCGAGAGGCCGACATTGCGGTCCGGCTCATGCGCTCCGAGCAACATGATCTCGTCGTGCGCCGGATCGGACAGATCGCCTTTGGCCTCTACGCATCTCCGGACTACCTGGAGCAGCATGGCGCACCGGACTTCGAGGCGGGTTGCCCGGGCCATCGCCTGATGACCCTGCTCGATGATGTGGAGATCGATCCGCAGGCACAGTGGCTGTCGGACCTCGCGGCACGAGCCAGTCTCGGAATGCAGACCAGCAGCCAGGAGGCGCTGCTGTCCGCCGCCCGGGGCGGTGGTGGCCTTGCCTGTCTGGCCCGCTTCCGGGCTGATCCGGACCCTGGCTTGCGCCGCCTCAAGACGCCGCTCCCGCCGCCGATGACCGAGATCTGGCTCGCCGTACACAAGGACAGCCGCAGCATACCAAGGGTCAGGGTCGCCTTGTCAGCCATTGCCGAAGCGGTGAAGGGCCTCGCGCCCGCATTGAGTCCGCGAGGCTGAGGGCGCCGAGAGCGGCCATGCATCTTCGCATAGTGGGTCACCGGATTTGCACTGGATCGCACGACGGGGAACGGCGTTGGGTTCAATGTGCAGGCCGCGCCCAGCCATGGCGACTGCAATGCGGCCCTTCCTGCCCCAACTACGGTGATCGTCGATGTCCTTGCGCTCTCAAGGTCGGCCGTCCCCCGTCCGCACAGGAGATCACGATGACCTCTACAGCATACCCCGACACTCCACGTTCGCGGGGCAACACCGACGCTCCTCACGTCAGTGGGGTGACCCCCACCGAGGATGCCCGCACGATCCTGATCAACAAGGTCTCGTGGGGTGCCGTTCTGGCTGGCGTCGTCACGGGCCTCGTCGCACAGCTCGTCCTCAACATGATCGGGATCGGTATCGGCGCTTCGACGCTCGATCCCATGACCGGCGATAACCCGGCCGTCAGCAGTTTCTCGATCGGAGCCGGGATCTGGTGGGCGCTGTCGGGCATCGTCGCTGCCTTCATCGGCGGCTACGTCGCGAGCCGCCTGTCAGGTCAGCCGAAGGCTTCGACCGGTGGCTGGCATGGCCTGACCTCCTGGGCGATGACCACGCTGGTGATCTTCTATCTGCTGAGCACGGCGGTCGGCGGTCTCGTTGGCGGCGCGTTCAACACGGTCAGCGGTGCCCTGGGTGGTCTGGGCCGCACGGCGACATCAGTGGCCCAGACGGCCGCGCCGGCGTTGGCCAATAGCACTGATCCGTTCGCCTCGATTGAGCAGTCGCTGCGCGGCTCGACCGGCAATGATCCGGCCGCCTTGCGGGACACCGCAATCGCCAGCATGCGTGCGTTGGTGACAGGCAACCAAGCCCAAGCCAACGACGCACGCGAGCAGGCCGCCCAAGCGCTGGCCCGCTCGCAGAACATTCCGGTCGAGGAGGCACGCACCCGCGTTGCTGGTTACGAAAAGCAGTACCGCGAAACCGCGGACCGGGCCAAGCAGCAGGCGACGCAGGCTGCCGACACGGCCGCCGAGGCCGTCTCCCGCGGGGCCCTTCTCGCCAGTCTCGCCCTTCTCCTCGGCGCCTTGGCTGCCTGGTTTGGCGGGCGCCTCGGGGCGGTCGATCCGACCATCACGGCGCGGTTCTTGGCCACGCGGAGTACCAGCTCGTCCACCAAGACGGCTTGAGTTGACAGCCACCGTTTCGATCAGCCGACACATAGATGTCGGTTGACCGGGTCCACACAGATCACGGAGATACCACGATGACCCAACAGAACATGACAGCCCAGCAGACGATGACGGCCCTCTTCGACGATCGCGCCGATGCCAGGAGAGCGATCGACGAACTTGTCAGCGCGGGCATTTCGCGCACCAGCATCACGTTGATGCCGGAGGACGATAGCGCCTCATCTCCGGTGACGGGCTCATCCTACGACACTGACCGCGATGAGAAGGGCTTTTTTGCCTCTCTTGCTGATTTCTTCCTTCCCGACGAGGATCGCTCCACCTATGCCGAAGCCATGCACCGCGGCAGCACCATGGTGACCGTCACGGTTGATGCAGCTCGGGCCGAACGCGTCGAGGACATTCTCGAGGAATACGGCACCGTCGACCTGGAGGAGCGCGAGAGCGCGTGGCGCGCTGACGGATGGCAGGGCTATACGCCCGACGCTACCGCCATGAATGCCGCGACAACCAGGAAGGCGAGCGGACCCACCGCAAGCCGCGCGACGGATGCTGGTGAGGAAGTGATCCCGGTGGTCGAGGAGCAGCTCCGCGTCGGCAAGCGCGATGTCAGCCGGGGACACGTCAAGGTGCGCAGCTACGTGGTCGAAACTCCGGTGTCCGAGCAGGTCAGCCTGCGGACCGAGAGCGTCCAAGTCGAGCGTCGCCCTGTTGATCGCGCCGCAGCGGTGGGGGACGATACGTTCCGCGAGCGCACAATCGAAGCCGAGGCCACGTCAGAGGAGGCGGTGGTCTCGAAGGAAGCGCGCGTCACCGGCGAAGTTGTGGTCAAGAAGGGCGTCGAACAGCGCACTGAAACCGTGTCGGACACCGTCCGCTCGACCAAGGTCGATGTCGAAGACGATCGGGTCGCGACGGACGAGACCACGTTGAACCGCACGGACGAAAAGCCGCTGAAGCGCTCGGTCTGAACCTTGCGGGGCGGATCAGATCGGGTCCGCCCCCTTTCACCTGCTAGGGAGATGATTGGTGCAGTTTCTTGATGAGGCCGCCCGCGGCATTTACGGACCATCAGCGAGCGGCATCGATCCCTCCTCGCCGATCGCGGTGGCGGTTGCTAGCCTCCTGACGTCACGCGGCGGCAAGGAGTACGGCGAAGGAATCAGCCAGCTCCTCGAGCGCTTCACCCATTGCGGCCACCGCGTAATCGCGCAGTCCTGGATCGACATCGGCGGCAACCAGCCTGTCACGCCGAACCAGCTTGAGGAGGCCCTCGGCCCCGCAAAGATCCACGCCTTGGCGCGCCAGTCCTGCCTCCCAAGCCAGGAGCTGCTCACCGAGCTCTCCCGACACCTGCCCGGCATCGTCGATAAGCTGACCCCGCTGGGTCAGGTGCCGGACGCACACAGAACGCATCAACGACTAGAACCATGAGGACACCATGAAAACGATCAGGGACTTGCTCATCGAGGAGATGAGAGACACCTACAGCTCCGAAACCCAGATCCTGGAAGGTCTCGGCGCCATGGCCGATGCCGCCACCTCACCGAATCTCACGCAGGCGTTTCAAACCCATCGCCGGGAAACACAGAACCAGGTCGAGCGCCTCAAGCGGGCCTTCGAGCATTTGGGAGCCGATCCTGAAGGGAACACCTGCGAGGCCACGCAAGGACTGATCGCAGAGGCGGAGGAAGTGATGGACGAAGGGCTGCTCGGCGAATTGCTCGATGTGGCCCTCGTCATGGCCGCGCAGAAGGTCGAGCATTACGAGATTGCCAGCTACGGCTCCCTGAAGACCATCGCGCAGGATTGCGGAGAGAGCGAAGTGGCAGCGCTGCTTGCACAGACCCTCGAGGAGGAGAAGGCGACAGACGAGAAGCTGACGCGGCTTGCCGAAACCGAGATCAACAAGAGGGCCATCGCTGCCTCTCCATCGGCTTGATCCAACATTATTGAGAATAGGCGCTTCGTTATATGTAATAGGCGCGCCATCCAGCCAAGCGCATCGAGCTGATTTTGCTCTAAGCCATGTAAGCGCCATCACTTCTTGAACGAGCAGAAGGTGTCCAACCATGCGCGAGTCCAACTCCGGGAGTGTCGAGATGAGTGAGACTGACAAACCCGACACGCTAGTGATCCCGATCGTCGAGGAGGAGGCGAAGATCGCCAAGCGTCAGGTGGTAAGCGACAGGGTTATCGTGAAGACTACCGTCAACACTGAAGAGCGCGTCCTCAAGGAAATGCTGTCACAGGAAACGGTCGTGGTCGAACGAATTCCGGTCAACCGCGTCGTCGATGTTGTGCCACAGCTCCGGACCGAGGGCGACGTCACGATCGTTCCCGTGTTCGAGGAGCGCCTCGTCGTCGAGAAGCAGCTCTTCCTGGTGGAGGAAGTCCGGATCCGGCGCACGACTTCAGTCGAGAGCGTCGAAGTACCGGTGACGCTGCGCAAGGAACTTGCCACGGTCGAGCGTCTCGACGGCTCGGGCGAGCCGATCACGGAGTGAGTTGATCCGGTTCTACATCCGGAGCGGCTCCCGCAAGAAGGATCTACCGTCGTTCGAACCAACAGCAGGATCTCGAGCTTCTTATCGGATCAGCGGCGTGGGGATCACTGCGTTCAAATCTGTCCCGGACACCGGCGCTGACCACATTCCATCATCCTCGCACCGGCAGCCCTGCTCGCAATCGGAGCCTGGAAAGCCTTTATTGAGGTTATCGTTGGCCAAGGATTCAGGCTGTTGCCGACTGAGAGGTGCGATGTGCTCCCGGTTCTCGGCTGAGAAGCAGCCCATTTTGACCGATCCGCAGCGCGGCTCCAGCGCACCCTAAAGGTCTTACCCTGCAACCCGCTCGCTTGAGTCAGTGGCTCAAGTGCGGGCGTGTTCCAAAAACGGCCTTCCGCGAATTTCGGCATAAGCAGTCGAGAATTTGGCCTACGAGATGCTGTGAACCCGGAATGTCTCAAAATGGCACGTTCCGGAAGTAGGTCGAGTGTCCGCATTTGCGCGGTGCGCGGACCTTCACGGGCCATCGCTCTCCATCGC
>KI912006.1:27293-32587 GCA_000517005.1 Microvirga lupini | reverse complement strand
GTACATAGACCGACACTATCAGGCAGGCGGGTAAGTGCCCCGTTAATCCAGAGCATCTCTCGCGCAGGAAGCCACTAAAAGGGAACGTCAGGACCTGGCACCTCTCGGAAGAATCGCTTTGGTCTGCTCATGAGGCAGCGAGCGGACCTTCATTTCATTTGCTGTTCGTTACTCTTTGACCCAGAGGGGACCTTCAACGGTGAGTGGAAATCGGGCTGGGTCGGCGCGCACTGAGCGAATGGAAATCTCTTGGCGTGCCGATCAGTGCGATCGGACACTGCCTTGCCTGGGCAAGGTAAAGACCCGCTGTGGCTTCTCGACGTCTCGCAACTGATGGCGCCCAAGATCGACCAGAGGCTGATCCAGCTCCCGTGCCACGGCGTGCGAGACCAGCACTTGCTGGTCCAGCCGCTTGGCCAGATCCAGGAGCCTACTGGCCCGGTTCACAGCCGGGCCGATGACCGTGAAGTCGAGCCGGTGCGGAGCGCCGACGTTGCCATAGGCCACCTCGCCGACATGTAGCGCCAAACCGTGGGCGAGAGGTGGGGTGCCAGAGGAGCGACGCAGGACGTTTTCGGCTTCGGCTCTCTGGCAGAACTCCTGCGCGGCCGCCAGCGCCTTCCGGCACGCTGCCATGCGGTCGTGCTCGCCCGAGGTCGGGAATATCGCCAAGACGGCATCGCCGATGAACTTGAGCACCTCGCCGCCATGCGCTTCCACCACTTCGCCGATGGTGCCGAACCAGGCGTTCAGGTTCGCCAGTACCTCGGGGATGGGTGACTGCTCGGACAGGAGGGTGAAGCCACGCAGGTCGGCGAACCAGATCGCCGCCTCGATCATCTCGACCGCGCCGCGATCCACCCGGCCCTCGATGATGCGCTGCCCCGTACGAGGGCCGACGTAGGTGTCGAGCAGGTCGACGGCGATGCGGCGCAGGACATGCCGCTCCAGGTATGGACTCAAAAGCTTGGTGGCGAACTCGAGTCCCTCAAGCGAGGCTGGGTCAAAGCCTTGCGGTTGCTGCGTGGCAAAGGAGATCACGGCGGTCCGGGTCTGATCCAGGAAGGGCAGGGGATACATGACGTAATCCGTCGCGCCGGCGAGCCGTAGATCCTCGAGCAGCGGCATGTCGGGGCAGGGGGTCTCGAGTCGACGGCGGAACGGCCGTCCCGTCTCGTCAACGATACGAGTTGGACTGTTCAGGTACGACTCGGAGGTCGGCCCCGTGGCCCGGTCGGACGCACGCACCGACAGGCTCTCGTCTGTCCAGACATGCTGCCAGCCGCTCACCTCCGGGTGCAGCACCTCCAGGCCCAGCGAGGCGCGCCAGACGGGAACCCCGGACCGGACGATTTCCTGGCAGAAGCCGGCGAACAGCCCCTTCACGGTGGCATGGGGGGCCTCGTTGGCCAGCCAGAGCGTGATATCCTCCGTTCGCGTCATCGGTCGTGACCTTTCCGTGCAGCCTCAACCGCCACCGGGCTGGTTCAGTCGATGGCAAGCGAGCTCGACAGTTCCCGGTGCGCTTCGATCTGCTGCTGTAGCGATGCAATCTTCTGCTCGGCAATGTCGATGGCGTCAGCGCCGGCGAGGAAGCGTCGCGGCAGTTCGTCCTGGTCCGTGAGCGTGATCAGGGCGCGCGCGAGCTTGGCAGGATCGCCCCCCTGCTTGCCGTTCTGGGACCTCCAGAAGGCGATCTGCGCCGCCCGCCGCTCGTGATAGTCCTCGACGGAGGGCTCCGCATAGTTGGTGGACTCCTCCGTGAGGAGCTCGGTACGGAAGAAGCCCGGGTTCACGATCATCGTCTCGATGCCGAACGGGGCGACTTCGGTCTGGAGCGCCTCCATCCAGCCGTCGAGGCCGAACTTCGAGGCCGAGTAGGCGGTGCAGAACTCGAAGCCCATCAGGCCGGCCGTCGAGGAGATCGAGACGATCCGGCCGGACCGCTGCTGGCGCATTGCCGGAAGAAAGGCACGCGTCACGTTCATGGGCCCAAGCAGGCTCGTCGCGAGCTGACGATCCATCTGCTCCGGCGTCAGCTCTTCGAAGTACCCGGCATAAAAGCTGGCCGCGTTGTTGACGAGCACATCGATGCGCCCAAACCGCTCAAGCGTGGCCTGTGCAGCCGCTTTGGCGTCCGCTGCGCTCGTGACATCGAGCTTCACGACAAGGAGGTTTTCGGACGCCCCTATGGCTCTTGCCACCTTCTCGGTGTTGCGACCGGTTGCAACCACCTTATGGCCCGCGGCCAATGCGGCCTTAGCGATATCCAGACCGAGGCCCCGGCCTGCACCGGTGATCAACCAAACGTTGCTGCTCATCTCATATTTCCTTTCGTTGATTCCAGTCCCCCGTTCGAGGCCGCTTGTGCTGCCGACGAACGGGGGGAAGTCCATCGAGGGACGCCCTCACATGGCCTGAATGGTTGGCCGCACCAGGATTTCATTGAGCGTGATCCGCTTCGGTCGGCCGAGAGCGAACGCGACCACCTCGGCAATGTCCTGCGGCGGCATCGCGACGTTATCGCGGTAGTCCTGCGCGGCCTTCTTGCTCTCATCGTGGGTGATGTGGTCGGACAGCTCCGTTGCCACGGCACCAGGCTCGATGACCATGACGCGGATATCGGGCTGAAGCTCGACGCGGAGCGACTCCGACCAGCCGTTGATTCCCCATTTCGTTGCCGAATAGGCCGCAAAGCCGGCCGGGGCGACACGCGCCGCGACGGAAGAAATGTTCACCAGATCGCCCTTTTTGGCGCAGAGCTGATCGAGGAAGACCTCGGTCACGGTCATGGCACCAAGAAGGTTCGTTTCGACCATCTGCCGGTGCTCGGATCGTTTGTCCGATGCAAAAGGCGCCGTCAGCATGACACCGGCGTTGTTGATGAGGATGTCGGCGCCGCCAAGGTCCTGCTGGACGCGCTCAGCCGCTGCGACGATGGAATCGCGGTCCGTCACGTCAGCTTGGATGGCAATGGTGCCGTTGCCCAGTTCATCGGCAAGCGCGGCGATGCGCCCAAGGCGGCGCCCCAGAAGCGCAACCCGATATCCCCTCGCAACAAGCTCTCTGGCTATGGCCTCTCCAATTCCGGAGGATGCGCCGGTAATCACCGCAACTCGGTTGATATTACTCATAGAAATCTCATTTCATCTCTAACCTTGATCGGATCGGCATCGATCCGGGAAGGCGGATATTCCATCGGCCGACCACAGGAATCGGCGGCGTCAGCAAGGTGCCGATGCCGCCGGAGGGAACCAGCATTGAACTTTCAAGCCTCTACCGGTTCCCCCTTGGCTCTTACCGCAGGGGCGACATGCCGTTTCCACCCTTGGAACTTGTCCCGAGCTTGGCGCCGGTATCGATCATCGCAAGCATCGGCTCGCTCAGTCGCGCGCCCTGCACCTTGATCTGAGCGAAGCCATCCTCGATCTCCTTGATGTCGGCGGCGGTCAACTGGACCTGAAGCGCGTCCATGTTCTGATCCATCTGATCCTGCGTGGTCGGCCCCGGAATGGGCACGATCCACGGCTTGCGGGCGAGCAGCCAGGCGAGGGCGATCTGCCCAGGCGTCGCCTGATGGCGGGCGCCCACGCGTTGTAGCAGCGCGACAACGGGCCAGTTCGCGCGGCGCGCCTCGGGGGTGAAGCGCGGCAGGTTAGCCCTCAGATCCGCAGGGCCATGCACCATCAAGGGGGTGACGGTGCCGGTCAGATAGCCCATTCCGAGCGGACTCCACGGCACGAACCCGATGCCCAGCTCCTCGCAGGTCGCGAGAACTTCCAGCTCCGGATCGCGCGTCCAGACGGAGTATTCGTTCTGCACCGCCGTGACCGGCTGCACTTTGTGCGCCCGGCGAATGGTCGCGCTGCCCGCAGCAGACAGGCCGAAGTGACGGACTTTGCCCTCGCGGATCAACTCCTGAACCGCCCCGGCCACATCCTCGATGGGCACCGTTGGATCAACGCGATGCTGATAGAGGAGATCGATGTAATCAGTCTTCAGGCGCCGGAGCGATTGTTCGGTTACCCGCTTGATACGGTCCGGTCGGCTGGTGACTCCCTGAACTTTGCCCTCCGGCGTGATGTCGAACCCGAACTTGGTGGCGATAACCACCCGGTCGCGCATCGGCGCCAGGGCCTCGCCTGTGATCTCCTCGCCAAGAAACGGCCCATAGACTTCGGCGACGTCGAAGAACGTAACGCCCCGGTCATAGGCTGCCCGGATAATCCGGACCGCTTCCTGCCGATTGGTCGGTGGGCCATACATCCCGGCGAAGTTCTGGCAGCCCATCCCCAGGGCAGAAACCTCCAGTGAGCCGAGCATACGGCGCTGCGTGCTCGATGGGCGTAAAGGCGTTCCTGAAGTTCACGTTGGAGCCGTCTGTGCTCGCCCGCCCGAGATAGGCAGCAAAGATGCAGCGGCGACCCCGAGGCCGGCAGCCAGTAATCTACGGCGGCCCGGCATTGTGGGACCGCTGGTTTCGAAATCGGCGTGTGATGGGTTTTTCATGCTGCTGAAACTCCAAGGGGCGGAGGGTCGTCCATTCATGACGTCTTCCTCGTTCGGTAACTCTCGCCTCCATCCAAACTAATGCGTTCCAGCTTTTCCAAAAATGGCATACTGGTTGATGTCTCATTGACCAGAGGTTCATAATGGACAAGAACCAGCTCGATGGGCTCCTGGCCCTGAAGCTCGTCGCCGACAACCGCAACTTCACGGCCGCGGCCCGGGCACTCCGGGTCTCTCCGTCGGCGATCAGCAAGATGATCAGGCAGTTGGAGACGCGGCTGGGCGTGACACTCCTGACCCGGACCACGAGGACCACCAGCCTGACTGAAGCCGGCGAGAGGTTCCTAAGCCAGGCGGGACCTGCGCTGGAGAAGATCCTTGCTGCGATGGAGGATGCGGGAAGTCTTGCCGAGAAGCCTGCGGGTCGCCTGCGGTTGAATGCACCACAGATGATCTATCCGAATTTCCTCAAGGAGGTCGTTTCCAGCTTCAGCAAAAAATATCCCGACGTCTCGGTTGAGGTTTGCCTGGAAAATGCGGCGACCGACGTCTTCGAGCGAGGATTCGATGCCGGCATCCGCGTGTCTGACATCCTGGCCAAGGACATGGTTGCCCTGAAGCTGTTCGGTCCGATCCGTTACGCCATTGCGGGTGCACCGGGGTACTTCGATCAATTCGGCCGTCCAAAACATCCGAAGGATCTGCTGTCGCATAACTGCATCTGCGTAGGGGTCGGCAACCGCGTCTACGACGGTTGGGAGTTCGAAAGCAAAGGCAAAGCCTTT
>KI912006.1:26682-27193 GCA_000517005.1 Microvirga lupini | reverse complement strand
CGGCCTCGCCCGTGCTGGGAAGGTGCTGGAGCTCGCCGATCACCAAACCGGCGACGGTCTCGTAGTCGCGCCGCTCAGGCAGGGTAAGCCCAAGCTGATCGGCCATTTCGTCCGCCGGCATCCAGCCCGCGAGCAACCAGGAGCCGTCCTCTCGCTGCATGGCTTCCGGCTCTGCCGTATCCTCATCGGACCGGAATGCCCCTGCGATGGCGTCGAGGATGTCAGCCGGGGTGACGATGCCGTCGAAGTGGCCGTATTCATCGTGCACGAGTGCCATCGGGACCTCGGCCTGCCGAAGCACCTCCAGGGCATCCAGCGCATCGAGGGTGTCGGGAATGACCGGGGCTCTGCGGATATGCGCGCGAATGTCGAGGGGCTCATCCCGCAGCGAGGCGGCCAGGAGTTCCCGGGCCTGCACGACGCCCAGCATGTTGTCAGGATGACCTTGGGCCACCGGCAGTCGGGAATGGGCCGTGTTGATCAGAACCTCACGGATTTCGAATGCTGTGTC
>KI912006.1:25992-26582 GCA_000517005.1 Microvirga lupini | reverse complement strand
CGCGGAGGAGACGAGGGTCTGCACACCGGCTTCGGCCTCACAGGTCGGGATCGGTGTCCGGGGTCGGCTTGGCGTCTGCTGGCGATGTGTCCTTCACCGTGATCCTGACGGTATGGGCCTCCACCTTCCCGCTCGCAGACCTGACCTCGTAGCTGACCTCGTCAGGACCTTTGTAGCTGGGGTTGGCCTTGTAGAAGATCCCTTGTGCCTTCGGCGCCAGCTTGGGGCAGCGGGTGATCCGGCCCACCTTCAGGGTTCCGCTGCGCACGTTCAACTCGCCATGCTTCGGCGGGGTCACCACGCGCACCGTCGGCAGGGGACCGGACGTGCAATCCTTTTGCACGTTGCCGTACACCCCCAGACGCTCGGACTTGCCCGCGACCGCGTCCGCGCTGCGATAGGCACTGTTGCTCTGGGCCAAGGCAACGCCCACTGGGATCGCAAGAGAGCCGGCGAGGACGAATGCCAGTTTCGAGAGGTGGTTCAAGCGGATCATTCAGGAACTCCTTTCAATGGGAAAGCATCGAAGCCACGGATGGCTCCCGCGTACTCGGTTTCAGGTCGCGCGGCGCCTTTCAGGCCGGCGGCGG
>KI912006.1:24260-25892 GCA_000517005.1 Microvirga lupini | reverse complement strand
GTGGCACATCTGAGACATTGCGGCTTGGTCAGTTTTGGGCGGTTAAGCGGACGTTGACGCAGGTACCGAGCAGCCGGAGGATATGAGCCTTACGACAGTGCTGTTACCGGGGATGCGAGATCCACCATGCCCTGCACCAGCATGATCGCACCGAGCGTGGCCAGAGGCCTGACGAGGCCAGGGGCAGCCGTCGAAGGATGCGGTCCGACAGATTGATCCGCTTCGACGCGTGGTGCACGCCCCATGCGGCGACAACGCCGATGGACACCATGGTGATCGCTAGGCCAAGGCTGAAGGCCGCCACCGTCGCGGCCCCGAGGGTGAACTGGCCGAGTTGGAGACAGATCAGCAGCACGGTGATCGAGGCCGGGCAGGGGATCAGGCCGCTCGTGATGCCGAACAGCGCGATCTGGCCCGTGGTGACGTTGCCGCCGTTGGCGGCGAGCTGACGGGCGATCTGCTCCGCATACTCGCGTTCGTGAGCATCCTCGTCATGGTGCGCATGCTCATGATCGTTCTCCGAGAGGGTGACCTTGTAAGTGTGGGCGTGGTCGCCGTGCGCCAGCCGCAGGCGGGCGGTGAACTCGTGCGGCTCGGGATTTCTTCTGCGGATTCGAGGTATCCATCCCGCTCGACGAACCGGAATCGCTCACCCGAGCCGTCGCCGCGTTCGGTTGTGACCAGCACGTCCTCAGCCTTCCATGGATTGCCACTGACAGTGCGCAGGCGCCAGCGGGGTGGCACGCCGTCCTCGAAGATCGAGAGCTCCACGACGCCATGGCCCGTGTCGATGGTGTGGACCTCGTCATGATGGTGATGGTCGTCATGGCCATGGTGGTGATGCCCATGATGAGGTTGGAACCAGCCGAGGCTCTGGCCCGTACGCCAGAGCATTCAGGCGGCGATGCCGAGGATGATCGCGCCCGAGGCGATGAGCACCCAGGCTTCGAAGTGCGAGGTCAGGATCTCGCGACCAAGCGACAGGCCGAGCATCGCCACGATCCAGACGATCAACGAGTGAGAAAGGGCGGCGCAGACGCCGAGAAGGATGGCCTGTCCGATGGTGCCGCGGATCGCGACGATGTAGATTGGCTGGGCCGGCGGAGCTAGGATCCCTAGCTCGGTTGAGTTGATCCCGGATCGGGTGATGCCCTTCTTGGCATCAGTGCTGTCGGCTTCCTCTCCGCAGGTCCGCTAAGTCGCACCATACCTGTCTTCTCGTTCGGGCGGTTTACAGCTAAACGGTTCGTCCATGAGCGTGCGGGACAGCGCATGCCCAACAATCACGACCATACTTCGGGCATAGAATGAGTTCTCCGACACCTTCCAACGCGCCGCACGAAGGTCATTTTGACCACGATGATATCATCTACCCACAGGTGATCCCTTTTCTCCTCGTCCACGCGGCGTGCTTTGCTGCCCTCTGGACTGGCGTGTCCTGGGAGGCGGTCGTGCTCGGCATCATCCTGTACTGGCTGCGCATGTTCGGGATCACGGCCGGCTATCACCGCTACTTCTCCCACCGCTCCTATGACACCAGCCGCGCATTCCAGTTCATCCTCGCCTGTCTGGCCCAAAGCTCAGCCCAGAAGAGCGTGCTGTGGTGGGCCGCCAAGCACCGGCACCATCACC
>KI912006.1:23947-24160 GCA_000517005.1 Microvirga lupini | reverse complement strand
GAGAAGGCGCCCGCCAGGATGCCGACAAGGGTGATGCCGATCTGGACCGTCGACAGGAATCGTCCGGGATCCTCTGCCAGTCTGAGGGCGGTGGCAGCGCCCGCGCGTCCGTTGTCCGCCATGGTCTTCAGGCGGGCCTTGCGGGCCGAGACAATGGAAAGCTCGGACAGGGCGAAAGAGACCGTTCAGGCCGATCAGAAGGAGAGCTATGCC
>KI912006.1:1576-23847 GCA_000517005.1 Microvirga lupini | reverse complement strand
GAAGGTCGCTGCCGCACGGTTCTGCACGAAACGTGTCATCCGATGAGAACCCACAACTGGTCGAGAAAGGCGCGGACCCCGGCAATGATCGCGGAAGAAATCGCGGCCAGGATCAGGACGCTGCCCGACCCTCGCGAGCCAGCCGATGATCGTGGCCATTCCATCCCGCTCCAGGATCCCGAGCGCAAAAGCCGCGATGGCAAAGGCGGGCGGAATGTTGCCGAACGGGATCGGCAGGAAAAGGACGACCGCGAGGAGCAGGCAGGCCGCGCCGACGATCCGCTCCGGGATCGGATGGAGCAGCATGCTCATCCGGGGCCGCAGGAAACGCTCCGCCCGGTGCAGGATGGGGCTGAGCTTCGCCGTCAGGAGGGCGAAGAAGTCACGTGAGATCGACCGGTCGCGGAGGAAGCGGGGCATCCACAGGGTGGAGCGCCCGGGCATTAACTGGGCGGTGATGACGAGAAGCGGCGCTCCCAGGACCGCCGACATGCCAGGCGGGAGCGGCAACACGTTGGGGGCGGCGAAGAGAAGCATCAGGGCGCCAAAGGCCCGGTCGCCGAAGGCATTCAGCACATCGCCAATGCTGATGACCGAGACGGGCTGGACCGCGAGTCCACCCAGAATTCCGGAAAAACGTTGTCGGGGTTCGACGTCGCCGTCGGCTGGTGCGACGAACGTGAGAGTACTCGAAGGGTCGGGCATGGTCCCGTATATAGAGGCTCATCGAACAGGAGGCGAGGCCCGGCGCGGCGAAGATTGCAGCAGTGGTCTCCACGGGAGCTGAGGCGCCGGGTTCATTCGCCCTGACCGGCGACCGGTGCGGAATGGCCTCCCGAATGGTAATGGGTCGCGTCGCCGATCAGGATCTCGGCGAGTCCATCGATCTCACGCACCACACGGTCAATCTGACGGTATTCCGAACCGCCAATCGGTATGTCGGCCAAGGTCCGCGTGAGAAGATGGCGGGTTGGCCTTAAGGACTCAAGGAGCCTGTCAGCGACCTCCCGGGTCATGAGGCGCCGAGACTTTCTTGAATGATCTCTCATGGAAATTGGGCCCCCAAAGTTCTGCATTTGTTCTAATTCAGTGCGGGGGAATGACAAGGGTATCGGCAGGATTTTCACCTGGGATTGCGGGGCCAACTATGAGGCTGCACCGGACGGGGATCCTCAGGACCCAAGCCATTCCCAGAAGCCCTCGCGGACGCTGCCGCTCAGGGATTCATCCTCTGCCTGCGGCGCGGAAGGGTGACTTCCCCACCTAAGGACTCGATGACGACGACTGCTGATCGTCGGACGCACAGAGTCCCATCCTTCCTAACCCGAGGACGGGGCTCTGCTTGAATCCTTGGCCCGAGAAAGTTCGTATCTCCCGAACGTTAACCATAGAGGATGGTCAGAAGGCTATGTGCGCTGGGAATAGCCGCTCCGCGCCAATGATGGGTGGCGGGCGGAAGCAATCGAGTGGCTCTGTGCTTTCTAGGCCTCACCCAATCTACTTTAGGAGGATTCGTCTCATATTAGGCAGTCCTCTGGTTGAAGCTTGTCCGGAGTTCGGATTTAGTTCGGAAAGCTCCCTATTGTATTGTGGCTCCTAATGTCAGTTGTTGAAGAGACTTCAGTTTTTCAGAGCAATCTGCCCCTTGAGACGAAGCTTGATCGGGCGAGGATGGAACTCCTGGACCTCTCGGCCCGGAACCGCCTCCTGAATATCCCAAGATTTTCCAAGAGCGCGAAGATCATTGAGATCGTCGACGAGAAATCCTCTGAGATCTTTCGTCTGCTAGTGCGCGAGGGGAAAGCCTTGACCTTTGTCCCCGGGCGCGAGGATCGCGATGAGGCAGTGGACGAGGATCTGACCTCGGTCGAACTGACCCAGCCGGAAGAGACGGATGAGGTCGATGAGCGTGGGGTGCCGCGGCGCCATGCCGACACGAAACTCCAGACGCGGATGACGCCGAAGGGGCTTCAGAAGCGCCTGCTCGATCTCTACTACGATGCGCGGACGCTCGAGGAGGAGCAGGGCGTCAACATCCTCTTCCTGGCGCTGGGAACGCTGAAGTGGATCGATCCCAACAACAAGGACAACATCCGGTACGCCCCGATGATCCTCCTTCCCGTCAGCCTTAATCGCGGCACGGCGGGCGAGAAATTTCGCTTGCGGTGGCGGCAGGAGGATCCAGCCGCTAACCTCTCCCTCGAAGCCTACCTCGACCGCGTGCATGCCCTGAAACTCCCGGAGTTCGAGCCAGGGGACGACTTCGATCCGGCAGCGTACATGACCGATGTCGCCGATGCGGTATCGACGAAGCAGGAGTGGTCGGTCAACCCGGATGACGTCGTCCTCGGCTTTTTCTCCTTCGCCAAGTTCCTGATGTACCGGGACCTCGATCCTGAAAGCTGGCCGGCGGACGGCAAGCTGACGGAGCAGCCCCTCATCCGCGGACTGCTTGCGGACGGGTTCTCGGCGCGAAATGAGTTGCTCTCCGAGGACGTGAACATCGATGCTCACATCCCGCCATCGGAGATGCTGCACATCGTCGACAGCGATGGCTCGCAGACGCTTGCGGTGCACGACGTTCGCAGCGGCCGCAACCTCGTCATCCAAGGACCGCCGGGGACTGGCAAATCGCAGACCATCGCGAACGCAATTGCCTCCGCCGTCGCGGATGGAAAAACGGTCCTCTTTGTCGCGGAAAAGATGGCGGCCTTGGAGGTCGTGAAGCGCCGCCTCGACCAAGCGGGTGTCGGCGATGCTTGCCTCGAACTCCACAGCAATAAGGCGAACAAGCGAGCCCTCCTTGAGGAACTGCGACGAACATGGGACCTCGGCTCGCCCCGGGGCGAGTTCCCCGGCTCGCTGACGAGCAGGCTAGTCGAGGCCCGGGATGTGCTGAACGGGCACGCCACGCGATTGCACCGTCGCCACGCTCCCTCGGAGCTCAGCCCCTACCAAGTGCTCGGGCATCTCGTCCGCTTGAGACAGGCGGGCCAGCGCCCCGTCGACCTGACATTGGACGGACCGACGAAGTGGTCGCCGGACGACCTCGGCGAGCGTCGCCGCATCCTTCACGAACTGGTTCAGCGGATCGAGGACATCGGGTTGCCGACGCGCCATCCCTGGTACGGGGTTGGCCTCGACATGATCCTCCCGACCACGCTCGAGCGGCTGGCTCCCAGGATTGAGGGGCTGAAGGCGCGCGTTGACGCATTGCGGATCGAACTCGGCGAACTTGCCCGCACACTGGAGCATGCTGATCCCAGCACTTTCGACAACATCGTGCCGCTTCGCGAGCTGGCGGATGTGCTGGCGGCTGCGCCGAGCCTCTCCGCCGACGCTCTCACGGCCCCGGTCTGGGCCGAACACGCGGATGAAATTCGAGGATTCGTGGCCCTGGGCTTCGATTTCGAGCGGCGGGCAAAAGAGCTTGCAGCGTCCATTTCCGCCGAAGCGCTCCAAACCTCAGTCGATGGCTTGGAGGCGCAGCTCGCATGGCTGCCGCAGGAATTTCCGACGGACGCATTCGACAGGGTGCGCAGGCTGGCGGACCTGTTGCCGCGACTGTGGACCGATGCCGAACGGCTGAAGCGGGAACTGGGAGCGACGGGCGAGGTCGACACCTTTGCCGCCGTTTCGCGTCTCGTATTGATGGGTGAGCGGATTGCCGCCGCGCCAGACGCCAGTCCCGAGGCCTTCGCGGCCGCCGTGTGGGACCAAGGTGTCGAGCAGGCCGGGGATCTTGCCGAGGCAGTTGGCGTTCTTGAGACCGTTCGTTCCCAAGTCGGCGATCGTCTCCTCGATGTGGCCTGGAATACCGACGTCGCTGGCGCGCGGCAGGCGCTCGCGATGCACACCGGGCTGTTCCGGTATCTCAACGGCGAGTGGCGAAAGGCGAGGGCACTGGTCCGGACGATCGTCCGGACGCCGGACGTTCCAGCGCCGGAACTGATCGAATTGCTCGATCAGCTCATGAAGGGACAGGCCGCCGCGAAAGCCATCAAGGATGGCGATGCATTCGGTCGATCGGCCTTCTGCGCCGACTGGCGCGGTGAGCGGTCGGCGTCGGCACCCTTGGGTGCCCTCGTGGCATGGATGAGGACACTACGCGGTCTCGGCGCCGAGCCGCGGCTGATCGCAGGCCGGCTTGCCGAGCGTTCCGAGGTGCGGGAGCGCTCGGCGCAGCTTCAGCAGGTACTCGATGAGATCTTGCCCCTGCTGAAGTCGCTTTGGTCTGATCTCGGCTCCGTCGCCCCGGCGGCCTTCGATGGTGCGGCATCGATCGAGCACGCGAACCTCGGCCTCGTCGATGGTCGTGCGCGGGCGCTTGTGGCTGCCGACGACCTGAGCCGGCAGGTTTTGCGCACCGTACCCGAGCGATTGCCGGAGCGCCTCGAATTGATCCGTAAGCTGTTTGCCTGGCAGCAGGTGGCTCGCGCGATCACCGAGCGCGGTGACTCGGGACGGTCTGCGTTCGGGGAGGCATGGAACGGGATCTCGTCTGACTGGGGGAGCCTGTCAGCCGCCGTCGACTGGATCGCACGCCACGGAGCCTTGCGCTTCCTCGCGGCGCGGCTCTCGGAACGACGGGAGATCGCTGAGCGGGTGCATCACGCCGAGACGGATGCGGACGGTATTGCCTCCGACATCCGCGAACTCTTCTTGTCCTTGAAGACCGGATCGACCGCGCTGTTCGGGGTCGCTTCCGACGGCGCCATACCTCTGTCCGGCGTATCGGAACGGCTCGGGCTCTGGCTCGCGAACACCGAACAGCTTTCCAAATGGGTGTCGTACCGCGAGCGCGCCGATCGCGGCCACTCGTTGGGCCTCGGCAACATCATCGACCATCTCGCGGATGGCAGACTTGAGACTGCTGCTGCACATGCGACCTTCGAGATGGCGTACTATGAGGCGATGCTGGCGGAATTCGTCACGAAGGAACCGGATCTCGGGCGGTTTGACGGCAATCTCCATGGTCGGCTTGCCCGGGAGTTCGCGAACCTCGATCGGGAGCGTATCAAGGCGGCAAGCTTGGAGGTCGTGCGGGCCCATCATCGCCGGATACCTTCGCGTGACGGTGGAGTAGGCCCCGTCGGCGTGCTCCGGGCGGAGATGGCCCGGCGGCGCGGCCATATGCCGATCCGCCAACTCATGCAGAAGGCCGGACCCGCGATCCAGGCTCTGAAGCCTGTCCTGATGATGAGCCCGCTGTCGGTGGCACAGTTCCTGACACCCGGGCGCATGACCTTCGACCTCCTCGTCATGGACGAGGCCAGTCAGATCCAGCCCGTCGATGCGCTCGGCGCGATCGCTCGCTGCCGGCAAGTCGTCGTCATCGGGGACGAGCGCCAGCTCCCGCCGACCAAGTTCTTCGCGAAGATGACCGGGGGGCAGGTTGAGGATGACGACGGCGAGGGCGCGCAGGTCGCGGACATCGAGAGCATCCTCGGCCTGTTCTCGGCACGGGGTCTTCCCCAGCGCATGCTGCGTTGGCACTACCGCAGTCGGCATCAGTCCCTGATCGCGGTCTCGAACAGCCAGTTCTACGAGAACAAGCTCTTCATCGTGCCCAGCCCCTACACCCAGGAAGCCGGGATGGGATTGCGGTTCCACCACGTTCCCAACGGCGTATTTGATTCCGGAGGCACCGGGACGAATGCCGTTGAGGCCCGGACCGTCGCCGAGGCGATCGTTCGGCACGCGAAGACCCATCCCGGGCTCTCCCTAGGTGTCGCGACCTTCTCGGTTTCCCAGCGCCGGGCCATCCAGGACGAGCTCGAGGTTCTCAGGCGGCTCAATCCCGACACCGAGGACTTCTTCCACGCCCATCCGAGCGAGCCGTTCTTCGTAAAGAACCTCGAAAACGTGCAGGGTGACGAGCGCGACGTGATCATGATCTCGGTCGGCTACGCCAAGAATGCCCAAGGCTACATGGCCATGCGCTTCGGCCCGCTCGGAGCCGACGGGGGCGAGCGCCGTCTGAACGTCCTCATCAGCCGCGCGAAGCGCCGCTGCGAGGTGTTCTCCTCCATTACGGACGAGGACATCGATCTTGAGCGCGCGAAGGGCAAGGGCGTCTTCGCGTTCAAGCTCTTCCTTCACTACGCCCGTACGGGACGTCTCTCGGTGGCGCAGTCGAGCGGGCGAGAGGCGGACAGCGTCTTCGAGGAGCAGGTGGCGAGCGCTCTTCAGGCACGCGGCTACCAGGTCCATCCGCAAGTGGGAATTGCGGGCTTCTTCATCGATCTCGCCATCGCGGATCCGGAGCGGCCCGGCAGGTACCTCATCGGCATCGAATGCGACGGCGCGGCCTATCACAGCTCAAGGTCGGCCCGGGATCGCGACAGGCTTCGCCAAGCCGTCCTCGAGGATCACGGATGGATCATCCACCGCATCTGGAGCACTGATTGGTTCCAGCGCCCGCAGGAGCAGTTGGAGCGCACCATTGCGGCAATCGAGGCGGCCAAGACCGAACTCGACGAACGCCTCGAACTCGGCGCCCATCGCCATCGGGCGATACCTGTCGAGGTGGTGACAGTCGAGAGGGCAGACGTGACCGAAATCGGTCTGGTAGACGTTGTGGAGGACGGGCTCTCCGAGCGGCTCTACATCGAAGCCACACCTTCCCGACCGGGGACATACGAATTGCACGAGACACCTGTCGGCGTCATGGCCAGCCTGGTCGAGCAGGTCGTCAAGGTGGAGACGCCTGTCCACCTCGATGAGGTGGTCGCTCGACTGAGAGGCGCCTGGAATCTGCAACGTGCCGGAGGGAGGATCCAAGCTGCTGTCGAGGAAGGCGTTATACTGGCCGTCTCTAGGGGACAAATCGAGCGGATGGGACCATTCCTGGTCTTCCCGCAAGCAGAGACGAGACTTCGCGACCGACGGAATGTGATGTCCCTGGGCCTGCGCAAGCCGGAGATGATTCCACCAAGCGAAATTGCCGTCGGTGTTGTCCAAGTCGTGGCCACTAACCTAGGGGCAACCGATGATGAGGTCGCCCTGAGCGTATCGCGCCTTCTCGGCTTCAAGGCGACCAGCGCACAGCTCAGGAGTGTCATCAGCCAAGTGGTTGATGGACTTCTTGCTGAGGGGCGTCTGATCCGGGATGGGGCGATGCTGACCGTGGCAGCTTCTGCATCAGACGTAGTGGCTGCGCGAGCAGCCGAGAAATCGGTACGCGGGTAAGTACCCTGCGGAAAGGATCAGGTGGATCGGGAGAGCTGGCGCCGTTCGTCGCTCATGTCGAGAGCGGCACCATCATTTCTCGACAGGTTATGTACCGAACCTCACCACCTCAAGACCGCGGCCGAGGGGCATGTCGCACGCAATCGATGCGGTGGATCAAGGAAGGATCCGATCACAATCCACAATGGCTTAATTGTATTCACAAGGATTTTTGCCTGCTCGAATATTCAGATGCGGCCTTCCGGTTGTACTGTCGCTAAAAAAGGAGGGGCAAACGGCATGATGGGCGAGGAAAAGCCAGTAGAAACACCCGAGGAGTTTCTGACCGCCTTGGGCGAGAGACTAGGAACACAGGAGGGCGCCGATGTCGCCCTCGCCGAGATCCTGAAGACGCATATCCTCAAGACCGTCCCGGGGAAGAGCGCCATCCCTCAAGCTGCGGCAGCCATCCTGAAACTCGCGGAAGAGCGTGCCAATCTTCAGGAGGCGGCCCGTGGCTGACGCTCCTTACTTCCTTCATTCATTGGAGCTCGCCGGGTTCCGGGCCTATCTCCAGGCCAAGACATTCGATTTCAGCAAGAAGCGGTGTCTGGCGATCTTTGCACCGAACGGCAACGGCAAATCCAGCATGATCGACGCCTTGGAGTTCATGTTCTCCAAGGACGGAACGCTTGTACGGCTCGGACAACGGACCGTTAACAACAGTGCTGGCCCTGTCGCGCTCGCGCACAATCTCGCGGATGAAGCAAAGATTGAGCCGGCTGTCGCCATAGGAGTTGTGCAAGGGAAAGACATCACCCCAGGGCGCCGTGTTGCAAGGGGGGCAAAGCGCCCGATACCAGAGATCGCAACGACATTGAATGGCTGCTTCGTGGTTAATCCGATCATTCGGGGCCATGCTCTTCGTGCATTCGTGGAGCAAGATACTCCTGAGGAACGCTATGCCGATGTTGCGGGCTGGCTACAGCTTGGCCCCCTAGTCGAGGTTCAGGGTAATATCCGTGCGCTTCGGACGCAGGTAAAAAGGGCCGCCGAGGACGAGGCAGGGTTGCGGCGGGTAGATACCCAACTCTCTAAGGAGACAACTCAGGCGGTGAAAGCCTGGAACTCCGCAGCGGTTCTGGCATACGCCAATGAAACGGTTCTGGCGCCTCTCGATCCGGCATTGGCGTTGGCGGTCTTGGCCCCGACTGACCCCGCTTACCAGGAGCTCAAGGCTCGCGTCAGGATTGAGGAGAAGCAGACTGGGCTTGCCGGATTGCGTCAGATAGGAAATGCCGCGCGCTCGCTATGGGATCAAACGATCGATCCTGAGCAAGGAAGGTCAGTCACTACGGGTGCGATCCCTGTGTTCGAAGCGGCCGTGGCAGCGCTGGTAAAAGCGGCCGAGGACGAGGAAAAGGAGCGCGGCAAAGCCGCTGGCGCCATGTTTCGGTCTTTGTGGCAAGCCGCTGAACCGATCTTCAAGGACGGCGCGCCTGTGCCGGAACATTGCCCGGTCTGCTCCACCCCGATCCTGGGTACCGCGGCAGGCAGTGTCGGTGCGATCCGAGGGCACATCGCCGAGCATTTGGAAGAACTGTCGGACTACGCGGTGGCCAAAAAAGCCCTTGATCAAGCTATAGCGACGGTGTCCAACGCCCGCACACGTTTGGCTGCGGCGATACCCAGCTTGATCGCGCTGTTGGATGATGCGGAGAGTTCATTAAAGACGCATTTGGAGACCTATCAGGCCGCTGTTGTAAACTGGACGCAAGGCGACGCGCCCGAAGCGTCCGGTCTCATATCGTCCGTCGCCGGGTTGCTCCTCGTGGTGAGCCAGAAGATCGCCGAAATCGAAGCCAACCAAGGGGAACATACCTACGCAAAGGCAAGGACCAAAATTGATTGTCTGTTGGAATTACAGGCCGAGCGCGAATTCGCATTGCGGACGCAAGAGGAGCTCGTGAAGCTCTCGGATAACCTAACGGCAATGGCGCTCACGATTTCCGGTGAGATCCGGCGAAAGATTCAGGCACTGCTCGACAAGCTGCAAACGCCGATCAACGATATCTATCGGCAGATTCAAGGAGACGGCGCTCTGCCGATTCGGCTGGAACTGCCCCCTGAGGATGATACCAATCAGCAGCGCCTCAACCTAGTCATCGATTTTGCCAAGAACCGAACCGGCGTCCAGCCGGGCGGCTATCTCAGCGACTCCCAAATTCATTCCGTCGCGCTCGCTCTGCGATTGGCAGCGATCAAGCGCTTCAACGCTGCGGCGCCCATCGTTGCCCTCGATGACATCGTTACTTCCTACGATGCCGATCACCGACGCAGGATCGTAGGCCTGATTGCAACGATGTTCAGCGACTGCCAAGTCATTATTACCACCCATGACGAGCGGTTCTTCAATTATCTAAAGGATCAGTTGGAAGCGAAGGCCTGGTGCTTCACGCGCATCATCGGACTCGATCCTGCCTATGGGCCGCGCTTTGCGGACCACAAAGTCAGTGATGAGATGATCGAGGCTCGTTGGGCCGACGGCCTGTCGGCCGCCAATGAAATGCGCCAGGCCGAGGAAGAATGGCTGCTCGCAATCTGCCGGGACTTCGGGGTCAGCATCAGAATTCGTCCTCTTGAGAAACCCTATTCGTATGAGCGCAGCGAGCTGGCCTCGGCTCTGGCCAGTTTCCTCAAGAATGCAGGATTGGAGCCACCTTCCGTCCCCGGCGTCAACAATCGTTTCCTGGCCAGTTTGCAGAATGGCACGATCGAGAATTTCGGAAGCCATTTTCAGGATGGTCCCTATGGCGATGGCTCAATCGGTGACGAGAAGGCCCGCTGGGACGAGTTCAAGGTCTTCCGGAACCAGTTCTCATGTAAGAAATGCCGGCGCGTCAAATTCCAGCGGCCCCTCACGTTGAAGAAGCCGGTCTGCGCGCATGAGAGTTGCGAGACCCAGTTCGAGTTCAGCGCCACGCCCGCGAGGGCCGCTTGAATGGGGCGCTCGAAACCTGTCGATCTGGCGACCCGCAGCTTCGAGACCCAGGGAGACGCCAAGATCTTTTTCAAGGGGATGTTGAACCGCTACCAACCGGGTCAGCGGGTCAGCGATGAGGATAGTCTCGATCTTGCCGCGCTGCTCGAACGGCATACCGAGTACGCCAACAAGGTGGGCTGCGGGGTGAGCCACTTCGAGGTGATGATGACCGAGCACGGTACACAATGCTTCCGGATCATCCGCGTCGATGGCAGCGGCACAGATTTCTCCTATGGGCACTGCATTGCACAGCGGGCGCCGAGCCGGAAGCAGGAGGTGAGCCACGCGTTCCGGCGAGCGGTACGGTTCGATCTTTACAACGCACGGGATGCCTTCCTGTCAACACATGCCGGCCCCGATGGACATGTCGCTTGTGCCGTGACAGGCGAGCGGATAACGCGCGACGCTGGGCACATGGATCATCGCCCGCCGATGACGTTCGAAGTCATCGTGACGACCTTTCTCGCCGCGCGAGGCATGTCCCTAGCGGACGTGCCGTTGACCACGGAGAAGGACGATCAGGTTGCGCCGGAAATTGCCGATAAGGATCTCCGAGACGAATTCCGTGTCTATCATACGGCCGTGGCAAGGCTCGATTTTGTGAAGAATACTGTAAATCTGGCGCAGGCGAGTCGACACCGCCTCAAGTCTGGGCGCATCAGCTTGTGACCGGGATAGTTGGGACTGGAGGCTACACTGAGCGGTTTGTGTGTCGTTCTGCTTCGAACCCAGACCTCGTCTTTTTGCTCGGCGCAAGCCTTTGAGTGGCTTGCGGTCTTTGCTCAGAGTGAGAGGGTCACGACCGACGCCGACGGCGCACCTCTTTCATAGCTATTCGCTTCGAATGTTGAATAGGTTGCGCCTGTTCTGGCAGAGGTCGACGTTTCTGAGCCGATTTACGCATTTGTTGCCGCTGGTTGTGAAAACCGGGGAAAAGTATGCACCCAGGTTGCTTGGCACAACACTGAACCGCCATGGTTGACTCCCCTCCGGAGCAACGCGAGCCCAGCGTGAACTTCTCCTTTCTGCACACCGCCGACCTTCACCTCGGAAGCCCTCTGCTTGGCCTTTCGGTCAAGGATCCTGAAATCGCACGGCGCTTCGCCTCCGCCAGCCGGGAGGCGTTCCGGGCTCTGATTGACCAAGCAATCAGCGCGAACGTGGCTTTCGCCGTCATTGCGGGGGATATCTACGATGGCGAGTGGAAAGACAACACCGTCGGGCTGTTCTTTAACCGGGAGATCTCCCGGCTGACCCGCGAAGGCATTCCGGTCTACGTCGTCAAAGGAAACCATGATGCGGAGAGCGTCGTCACCAAGACGATGCCGAAACCCGAGGGGGTGACCGTCTTCGGTAGCAGGAAGGCGGAGACCCACCGCCTCGAGCACCTGAAGGTCGCGGTTCACGGCTGGAGCTACGAGGACCGCGCGACTGCGGCTGACTTCAGCCTCAGGTATCCGGCCGCGGTGCCGGGCTGGTTCAACATCGGTGTCCTGCACTCCTCATGCGAGGGTAAGTCGGCCCACGCCACCTACGCTCCATGCTCGGTCCAGGAGTTGGCGGCACACGAGTACCAGTATTGGGCGCTCGGTCACATCCATGAGCACAGGGTGCTCAGCCGGGACCCATGGATTGTCTACCCGGGGAACCTGCAAGGCAGGAGCGTCCGTGAATGCGGGGCCAAGGGCGCGGTGATCGTGGAGGTCAGGGACGGGGAGGTCCGCACGGTCGAACGGGTGATCGTGGATAGCGCCAGGTGGGCTGCCATCGCTGTCGATGTTTCGAGCCTTGCAACCAGCGCCGAGATTGCAGCCGCCCTCCGGAGGGAAGCCGAAGGCGCCATTGCCGACCTCGGCGAGCGCCTGCTCGCCCTGCGCATCACGATCACGGGCGAGACGCCCCTGCATGACCGTCTGCGGGCTGCTGGAGGCACGTTGCGCGACGAGTTGCAGGCCGTGCTCCATCACGTCCATGAAGATACATGGCTTGAGAAGCTTGAGGTTCGGACCTCGGCTCCGCCGGCTCCGAAGGAGAATCTGTTGGGTGGGCTCGACCCGGTCGCAATGCTCGCGGGTCTCACCGATGACGCGGAGCTGATCCAGTCGGCTCGCGAGATCGTAGGAACATTGCTGGAGAAGCTTCCACAGTCGTTCGCAGAGGCCCCGGAGCTGAGCGACCTAGACGTGTTGGTGGCGGAAGCGCGAAGCCTCGTCGTGGCACGGGCCTTGGCCGGAAAGGCAGCTTGATCGATGCGACTGCGCAGCCTTGATCTCGAACGCTACGGCTCTTTCACCAGCAAGCGCCTGACCTTCAGGACAGACGCACGCCTGCATGTGGTCTACGGGCCGAACGAGGCAGGCAAGAGCACGTGCCTGTCCGCGATTGCGGACCTGCTGTTCGGCTTCGAGAAGAGCACCGCCTTCGACTTCCTGCACGACAGCAAGGACCTTCGCATCGGGGCTACCGTGGCGCGGGAGGACGGCACTGCGCTGACGTTCAGGCGCCGCAAGGGATACAAGCGTACGCTCATCGACGCGCACGACAAGGAGCTCGCAGACGATGCGCTCGTCCCGTTCCTTGGCGGCATCAGCCGTGAGGTCTTCCTGCGCGCCTTCGGCCTGAATGCCGCGACGCTCCGCGCAAGCGCGAAGGAACCGGGCAACAGCGATGGCGACCTCGCGACCGCGCTGTTTACGGCGGCTTCCGGCTTGCGCGGGTTTTCCGACCTTCGCTCCCTCCTGGAGACGGACGCCGCCAAACTGTTCGCGCCTCGCGCCAGGGATCGTCGCCTGCACCAAGCACTAGGTCAGTACGAGATTGCCCGAAAGACGATCAAGGAGAGGGAGCTTCGTAGCAGCGACTACAAGGCGATCCTCTCGGCAATAGCCAATGCCGAGGCGCGCCTGCACGAGATCAGTGAACTGAAGGCCAACGGCATCGCGGAGCTCGCCCGAATCAAGCGGCTCAAGGCTGCACAACCCCTCATCCGCCAGATCGATGCTGAGATCGAACGGTTGGAAGGTTTCAAGGCGCTCCCGCAGATCAGCAACGTCGCCTTGCGGGAGCTCGAGACGGCTCTCGACCGGCATGACGCGGCGATCCGAGACTCGGAGAAGTCACGTCTCGAAGAGCGGGAGATCGAACTGGAGCACGACGGCATTCGCGTCGATGACGCACTCGTTGCCCAATCGGCCAGGATTGACGGCCTGTATTCCCGCGTCGAGGCCTATCGCTTGGCCCTGCGCGACCGCCCAAGGGTTCAGGCCGAGGCGGCCAAACTGGAAGTGGATCTTGCCGATCTTGCCACGAGACTCGGCTTCGAGGCCGGGGAAGGCCTCGCTCAGGAGCGCCCAACCGATGCCGAGCTGGCCCGCGTCCAGGAACTGATGGATCAGGGCCGCTCCCTGCTGGAACGGCTCGCCGCCACCCGAGACACTCTGAGCTCGGAGGAGACCGCGCTCAAGACCCACGCAGGGCGCCGCGCCCAAACCGATGCGCCCGTCGACCCGACCCCGTTCCGCAGCCGCCTGACCGCTCTGAAACCTGATCTCAAAAAGGTCGAGAGCGGCAGGGCAGCGGCTGAGACCATTACGAGGGACGTCCGTAATCTCCGCGAGGAAGCGGCTCGTCTCAGGCCCTCGATCGAGGATCTGGAGGCCCTTGCCGCCGCTCCGTTGCCGTCCGCCGAGATGATCGAGCGGTATCGCTCCACCTTGGATGAGGTCGCAGCGCGTTCGGCGCAGGAAGCTGAACGGGTCAGGTCCTGCGAGGCAGGAGTCGATCAGCTCCGGGGTCAGCTCACCGAGCTCCGCCACGAGCGGGCGGTGCCCACGCGGGAGCAACTGGATGCCGCGCGGACTCAGCGCGGGGAGGCATGGAGCCTGATCCGCTCTGCGCTCTTCGGCGAGCGGGCACTTCAGCCAGAGGGAGCTGCCGAAGGCGTCTCCCGGTTCGAGCAGCTCGTAGCCGACGCCGATCGCCTGGCTGACGATATCGCCGCGGATGCAGAGCGGGTCTTTGCGATAGCGGATCTCGACCGCCGGCTGGAACAGGAGACCGCAAAGGGAGCCGAGCTCGCTCGCGGTCTGGAAGTAATCGAGCGCCTGCGCGCGTCAAGGCTGGCCGAGTGGGAGGAGCTTTGGTCTCCCGTCGGTGTCGCACCACTCGAGCCGGGGGATATGAAGTCCTGGCGCAGCTCGGTGGCCTCGCTCCTGGAGCGGCGTGACGCCCTCCGCGCACGACAGGACGAACAGGCGGCCATTGAGGAGCAGGGTCGCACATTGCTGGTGCCGCTGAACGGGCTCGCGAACGAACTGCGGCTTGCGCCCTACGAGGGGGCGGATGTCCTGATCATGGCCCGGTACGTGGAGGAGGCGATCGAGGCTGTGGCCAGGAACTGGGCGGAGGCTCGGGAGGACGAGGCGCTCCTTGCGGAGGTCCGCAGACGGATAGGGGACCTTCAGCAGGCCCAGGAGCAGGGCGAACGGGCTCTCGCGGAATGGCGTGCGCGCTTCGATACGGCGGTTGCGACGATCGGCCTGAAGCCGGGTGCATCACTGACCGAAGCTGCGGCCGCCAGCGCCGGATGGCAGCGGCTGCCCGGCCTTCAGAAGGAACTCGACAGCCTCCGCAAGCGCGTCCGCGGAATGGAGCGGGATACGATCGGACCGTTCGAGAGCGAGGCGCGGGCGGTCGCTGCCGACCTGGCTCCGGACTTGGCCTCGCTTCCTCTCGACGGCGCGGTAAAGGAACTCCAGTCACGCGTCGGCGAGGCGAAGAAGGTCAGAGTTCTCCGTGAGGACCTGGCTATGCGTCTCACTCGTGCACGCGCCAGAGTTCGCACCGCTGGCGAAATCCACGAGCGCGCGCTGAAAGCAGTGGCGGAGGCGGCTTCCGCGATGGACCAGCCGGCCGAAGCAGACCTGAGGACCCTGATTGCCGATATCAAGGCCCGTTCGGAGATCGAGACCTCGCTCCGGGGGCTTCGCCAGCAGCTAGGCGCAGCCACGGAGCAGCATGACGAGGCAGAGTTGCGGGCGACGCTCGCCGATTTCGATGCCGATCGTGCCGAGGCCGAACTCATTCGGCTTACCGAAGCGAACACCCAACTCGACCAGGAAGGCAAGGAGACCTACGCCGCTCGAGATCGACAGCAAACACGCTTGGCCGAGATCGAGGGCGGCGTCGGCGCCGAGGAGGCCCACCAGATGCGCCATGTCGCCGAGGCGCAGATCTCGGAGACCGCGAGGGAGTACCTGGTCCTCAAGCTGAGCTCGCTCCTGATCGGCGCTGCCCTTGCCCGACATCGCGCGAACAACCAGAGCCCATTGATGACGAGGGCAGGTATTCTGTTCAACGCGCTGACCGCCGGAACATTCACCGGCCTCGAGCAGGCAATCGGCGACGATGATGTGCCCCGCCTCATTGCACGGCGCGCTTCCGGGACGACTCTCACCACAGGTGAGATGAGCGAGGGAACCGTCGACCAATTGTATCTCGCACTGCGGCTCGCCTACCTCCAGGACTACGCATCGAGAGCCGAGGCTGTTCCATTCATCGGTGACGACCTGTTCGCAACATTCGATGATGAAAGGGCATGTCAAGGTCTGGAGACCCTGGCGAGTTTCGGTCTCGTCGTGCAGCCGATCCTCTTCACCCACCATTCCCATATCGTTGAGATCGCACGCAGCCGACTTGGGTCGAAGGTCGACGTTATGGACCTCAGCGAGGTTCAGCTAGCCCCGCCGGAACGGCTCGCTTTTGCGGTTTGAGGGGTCGCAGGAGGGTCAGTTCAGCAACTCTACCTCCTGGCGGCCGCATTCCGGCTGATGAACATCCACAAGCAGGGCATCATGATCGGCTGGTTTCGCGGTGGTAGGAGCCGGCACGGGCTGATGCGGAATCGATACGCCCTCGGACGTATCCAAACGATAGCGCCGCAGCCAGTCGTTCGATCCGTTGTTCTTGGATAAGCTGTTCAACGAGAAGTGCCCTGATGGCAATGCGAGAATCACCACCGCAGGCGTCGATTACGGCCTCAACATCAGCCTCCATCCTGTCGACGTCGTATGGTGCTCGTCCCTGGTCAATCATCACAACCTCCATCTGATGCCGCGACGATACAGATGGAGAATACCACCTGCCACAGGGATGTTCTCTTTTTGTTCATCGACTGTGGAATGCGTGGACAACGTGCCGATTGAGACGTCTGCAAGTTGAAGCGTCAGGAGCAGGCGAACGTCCTCAGGGAAGGATTGCGGCACCAGCACGGAGGTCCCGCGACCTTCCACGCCGCGGATGTGAGCGCCTCAGGCGTTTGGTTGCGGAAGGCAGTCCGCTATGCTTGTGACGACACGGCCGCGATCATCGGGGATGTCTTCGATCGTCCTTGTCGCCTGCCGCCTGGTCGCTCCACGTTCCCCGCAGATGATCCATTGGCACTCGGAATCCAGAGCCGAGGCTTTCGCTTTCTCCCAGGAATACAACGCCTTTGCCTTCGAGGGCCTGCTGAACCAACCGGATCGTGCGGATCGTCGTGTCCTGATCGAGAGCCTCAAGCTTTTGCAGGATTCGGGGGCTGACCCCGGCGAGAGCCGCAACCTCATCCTGCGTGAGGTCGAGTGCGAGTCTAGCGAGCTTGAGGATCTTCGGATGCGCCAACATTCCCGGCACTTTCGAGGACCCCGACTTCTTGTCAACAATTGCGTGTTTACGAATCCTCAATGCGTATAAATCAATCCTAGTTGCGAGTTCGCCGGTGGAGCCGTATGAAGGTCGGGCCGCAGTGATTCGCCCAACCCGCAATCGGGAACAATGGAGGATGGAATGGAGACGTTCTTGTTCATGGGATCGAGGGGCGGTGCCGGGCGGACCACCTCCAGCCTCCTGTTCGCTGCCGGATTGACCACCCTCGGCCTGCACCCGCTCCACGTCCAAGTCATGACAGCCAACCGTCAGCCTGCCTTGGTGGGGGTCCAGGAGGTCCCTTTTCCAATGGAATGGGTCGCGACGAGCCAGGATTTCCTTGCTGGGGAGTACGTAAGCTGGCACCTGGCCCAGCACCCAAGCTGCTTCCCCGTAGTGGTGGACATGCCCGCCGAAAGGATTCAGGACGCCTTCGCCACGGAGACCGATGCACGCATCCTGCTGCCAATGAGGGAGGGGGCGCACGAGATTGAGACGGCGGCACGCGACCTGCGTGATGCCCAGGAGGAGCACCGGAGGCGCGGACGACCGCGGTGCGGTACTGAACAAGTCCCCCCGCCAGCCTGGCTGCTGCCAATCGGGTGGCCCCGCGGCCTGCGGCCTGAGGATTACGCGACCATTCTCGGACGTCGGTTCGCCCTGTTGGACATCCCTGGCACCTTCCCCGTCATCCGTCCGGGATTGCGCGCCTTCGACATGCCGAACCTCACCTTCAGTGACGACGCCGGCCGCTTCAGGCTGACTCCCGAGCAATGGGATGTCGCCATGAACCTCGCGTGGGCGATCCTGATGGCGACCGACGGTTCGGGGTCGATGAGTCTCGCCGGCCGAAAGCGGGCGGGACGCGAGGTGATCGTGGACAATGTCAAAACTGGATAGCCGACACGAATCTCCGACAGGACTGCATCCCTGACACCCGCTCCCCATCCATGACAATCGGACATGCCCATCCGGTGATGGCCGTGTCCTGCGCCGATCCCAATCCCTTCCGCAGTGAAAGGAAACCCGCATGTTCACGCTGACCGTTGAACGCAGCCCGGACCGCAGGCTTCTCTCCCTCGAAATCGATCGTCTCCTGCGCTTGGCTGCCGACCTCCAAGCCATTCGGGATGGCTGCGGCCCGACCGCGTCCGATCTCGAGGACGCGCCGATCCTTGGCAACTGGGAGCAAGGTGCCAGGCCAGCCGCCTGCTTGTTCGGGAATGTCTGCGATCATCCAACACTGACAGGCATGGGTCGCCCGATCGTCACCTCCGATGTTTGGGTCTTGGCTCCGGATCAGGGATGGGCCCGGACCCTCACACGTTGGTACCGCCTCGGCCTGCCGCGTGATGCAAGCTCGGTGTCGTGACAGAGGAGCACATCGGTGGCCTTTGGCGACACATCCCGGGAAGCTCGTCGGGAGAGAAGGGCACGCAAGCACTTCGATCGACGTAAGGAAGCGGCGCTGGCAGGTCTGCACCTGCCCACCGAGCACGAATTGCTCGCCGGGATGCCTTTCCTCGCGAACGACGTCCAGGAGGACATGCAGGCCTTCGCCGAGAGGTTGATGCCCCGGCTTCGGCGAAAGGCCGATGAAGCTCATTTCGCAATGGTATTGGATCGCTTAGAGCAACTCACCGTCTCTGCCGGCATCGACGAGGTCAAGGCAGTCGCCGAGGTGCTCGGGATGGCCGCAACCAGCTTCCCAGACAGCGCTCGATCCTGGCGGTTGCGGTGTCGGATCTATCTAGCGCATCTCGGTGACCACCGTGCGGCGGTTGATCTGGCCTGCGAAGCACTCACGACAGCCATTGCGCTGGAATCATATCCGCGCGAGTGGCTAACCGCGATCCCAATGATCAGAGCTGCACTAGGTTGGCTTTCCTTTGCGGCGTCTGACCCTGGATTCATTTACCTCGGGAAGGAACGCCGAATGCTGCCGTTAAGGAGCCCGGCGAACTCGGCGGCCCGCTATGGAAAGCTGCTGACCGAGGTCATTGAAATCCAGGCGCGATCTCTTCAAACGGATGACACACAGACCATTAGCGGAAAACCGTTAGGAGAGACTCCGTTCACATCCATCCGGGATGCAGATACCAGAGTTGCCTCCGGCCCCTCGGCAGTCGTGTTTAACCAGGTCGGGAATGCAAACACGGGCGAAGGAAAGAAGGTTGCCAAGGAACTCGACGAGCTCGCCGGAAAACCCCTACCGCTGGTTCCTATTCCCGACCTCACATTGGCTCGGGCGACCTTGCGGGCTGAGTTCCCATATGCGCCCGATGTGATCGATCAAATTCTCCTAGACCTCGCACCCCGCAAGCACGTCCGAGTCCGTCCAACAATCCTCGTTGGCTCACCTGGATCCGGCAAATCCCGCTTCGCGCGCCGCCTCCTCAACGTGCTCAATGTGCCTCATGATGTCGTTCCGTGTGGCGGGGTGTCTGATGGGGCCTTTGCGGGTACAGCCCGTCGGTGGTCCACTGGCGAGCCCTCACTTCCGGTCGCCCTCATCACCCGCTACCGGGTGGCGGGACCGGGCGCGGTTCTGGACGAGATTGAGAAGGTAGGTACCTCCCGCTATAACGGGCAGGCGCACGATGCGCTCCTTGCCTTCCTGGAACAGGAGACGGCATGCCGTTTCCATGATCCGTACGTGCAGGCCCCCTGCGATGTTTCCTACGTCTCATGGTTGATGACTGCCAACTCGCTTGAGGGGCTGTCGGCTCCCTTGAAGGATCGCTGCAAGGTTATCGAGTTCCCCGAACCTAAGGGCGAGCACCTGCCAATTCTCGCTCCCAAGATCATCGTCGATATTCTTGCCGAGCAGGGACTGGATCACCGCTGGGCCAGTGCTCTCGACTTTGCTGAAATGGACGTCATCGCGAAGGCATGGCCAGGAGGGTCCTTGCGTAGGCTACGGCGCATGGTTGAGGTCATCCTTGGTTCGAGGACCATCAGACACTGAAACGGGATCGGAGAACAGCAGTGGATTGGGCCGCGAGTTTAGCACTCATGCGAGTGTAGAGCCTCATGCAGAGATTCCCGGGAACTGAGTCCTGAAAACAGCTAGGTGCTGAGGACTCAATCCCTCAATTCCCGACGAGCTTCCCCACCGTTTCCCCACAGAATGGAGTTATACACCGGCTCTCAAGCCCGAGGGAGATGAGACGCAACCCATTGAATTTGCTGCGCCTCGTCAAGTAAGCACAATGCTCATAACGGTCTGGTTGGGGGGTCAAGTCCCTCCAGGCCCACCACAGACTGACCCATGCAAACAGAAAGGCGAGACGACGGTCCGGCGCGTCCCTCGCGAGAACCATATCTGCCATCACAGCCATGACTGATCCTCATTCCCTTCCGGAAGCTGACCTCGTGGAGCACCACGGCTATCAGATCCGTCTCAGCCCAAGTGGCCTGGAATGGATGGCGTTTGTGGCCCAGCCCAAGCAGCGCCCGACCCTGATCCTGGCTCCGGATCGTGAGGCTGTGCTCGCCAAGGCCCGTGAATGGATCGATCGACAACCTGCCTCTGAAATGAATCCAGAATGACCTACAGCCTGATCCAGCTGGCGCCGGGCGCCTATGACCTCTTCCTGGACGACACCATTGTTGCCAGCGTTGTCAGGAACGGCTCGCGACAACCCTACACCTGGACCGCCGAGTTGCTGGAGGATCTGCCGCGGAGCGAGAGGCCCTGGCCCTTCCAAGACATCGAGCACAGCTTCCCGTCGTTGGAGGAGTTGTGTGCCTGGCTCGGCCAGCCGACGGTCAAGAGCAACAACCGACATGCCGCCTCTCAGGGGGCGTGAGATGGCAGCGTCAGTTCCACGGGAAGCACTTGATCACGTGGCGGTAGGACGCAGTTCTTGCGGCACTGCATCCATATGGAAGCGCCCCGGCTGAGGCGCTGTCCAACCTCGACCAGGGCGCTGGTGTGCCAAGGGAATGACGCACATTTTGGATCTAGGCCGCTCTGACGGATCGGCAATGCTGCATTTGATGTTCAACCGATCATCCGCAGCATCAGGTCAGCAGTGTGTTCCACAGGTGACAGACATCAGCTGCCAAATCAGACAAAAGGCGGCTTGGCTGGACGGCTCGTCGTCTCCGTCAATTTTCCAGAATCCGCTGAATTCATTGAAGGTATTCATCATGTCGCAGACAGAAGTCGCAGCGCCTGATTTTCCTCCTGTCACGGCACCAACGTTCACGCAAGCTGCCGTTCGATTTGTCGTGTCCTTCGCGGCATTGCTTGGTCTGAGCCTCCTGCTAGCCGGGCTCTGAGAGCGCGTCTTTCGGCTCCTGTGTCCTTTCCGGTACAGCTACAGTCGCATTTGTCGGGCATTCTGATCTGGTCCACGAGGAGCGGCTGAGGGGCGTCCTCCCTGGAACTCAAGCGCCTCTGCCTCACGCGAGGCGCTTCTCTTTGTCGGGACAGGCACGTCAAACTCGTTGATGCAGTGACACCCACAAGGCCTTAACCTTGTGCCGCATCGAAGCCCGCGCCCCGGCTTGCCTCAACCATCGCATGACCTGTACGGAGTCAGAAGCAAGTTTCATTGCTTTTGATCGTAGGGTTTCATGACCATTCGCCGCCGTTTCCTCCTCGCCTCGTCCCTGGCCCGCCTCATTCAGCGGGAGAAAGGCGGCGTGCGCCAGATCGAGGGCTTCTTCCCGGGGCAGAAGGACCGCACCTCCTGGATCCGTCTTGAGGAGAGCAGGGCCCTGCTGCTCCTGACGACCACGGGGCCGGATGGGGATATCGAGGACCAGACCGAAATCCCAGTGGGGCATGCCCATGCATTGCTCGATGTCTGCACCGGCGAGATTAACTATACCCGGACGACGCTGCCGATTGGGGATCACGTGGTCGTGATTGACCAGGTCATTCGGCCCAGTGCCCTGCACCTTGTAACGGTCGAGTTTGACAACGCTGAAGAGGCGAGGGGCTTCGATGCTCTGCCGTGGTTCGGTCCTGAGGTCACAGCCGATCGCCGCTTCAACTATCAAGCCCTCGCTTTGAGGGGCATCAGCAAGGCTCCAGACGTCCTGCTATCCGATGCTGCTCTCGACAGCTTGCTCGACACGCTTGAGAACCGCTTCGCGGCTCGATCCCGCGTTGCGATGAACGCCTGATCGGCAAGCTGGTCCCAGAGACCAAGACACGGGTGGCGGCTCCGGCTCAAGCCAACGCACAAGGGACCAAAATCGATCTGACTGACCTAGAAGCAGCCATGATGCGTGAGATGGAGCGCACGCTGCAGAAGAGCCAAACCTAATCGCCGGGCCTCCATCGGGAACTTGCATCCTGATTCGAGATCCAACGGCGGAAGGGCGATACTGGCCTTTGAGCGAACCTGTGGAAGCGTCT
>KI912006.1:1183-1476 GCA_000517005.1 Microvirga lupini | reverse complement strand
GCAAGCCTCACGCAAGATTAACCTGTCATCAAGATCCTGGCCCCACTCTGGCCTCTCCACGCAAGGAGACGGCCCATGACCGAATGGCATTCCCGCGACAGCGGCCCGATCACCGAGGAGAAGCTGGTCCGAGCCGTCCACATCCTCGCTGACATTGTCGAAGACCACGGCCCTGCCTTCCGTCCGTTGTATCAGGATCTGCGGCAGCAACTGGCCGATCTGCGTCTACACGAGCAAGCCAGCGCGGCTGCCGCAGCCAGAGCCGCTCGGAGCACAAGCAGAGTCGCCTGAGA
>KI912006.1:0-1083 GCA_000517005.1 Microvirga lupini | reverse complement strand
GGGCATGTCACGTTAACCACTGTTGGACGCAATGAGCCTTTGACAGCATAATTGTTCAAGCCGCAGCGCCTGCTGCGGCTTTCCATGTCGCCATGGCTTGGAGGCGGTGAAGATGCGGATACCGACGCAATCCGTCCATGTGTACCGACGTGAAGTCGTCCATGGTTCCAATTTGATCCCGTCCACCCTTCCGAATTGAAGCCGTCCATCCTTCCGATTTGATCCCGTCCAGGGATCCGTCTGAAGAACCGTGCTGCACCGGGTCATCCGATTGGGGCATTGCGACCTCTCCACCAGAGAGGACGCGATGCCGGCAAACAGAGAGATGACCATGCGACAGATGCGGCAAGTGCTGCGGCTCCACGCGAGCGGGACCAGCGACCGCGAGATCGGCCGGATCGTGGGCGCGGCGCGCTCGACCGTGCGAGATGCCATCCAGCGGGCTAAGGCGGCCGGGCTTGTTTGGCCCCTGCCGGAGGGCCTGAGCGACACTGCCCTGGAGGAGAAGCTGTTTGCCTGGGCCGGGGCCCGGATCGGCATGCGCCGTCGGCCGGAGCCGGACTGGGCAAGTCTGGTGCGAGAACTGAAGCGGCCTGGTGTCAGCATCGCCATCCTGCACGAGGAATATCTCGCGGATCATCCGGACGGATACGGCTATTCGCGCTTCTGCGATCTGTTTCGCTCCTTCGAGCGCCGCCAGACACCCACCATGCGCCAGCATCAAGTGGCCGGCGACAAGGTGTTCGTCGATTATTCCGGCAAGCGGTTGCCCATCGTCGATCCGCTCACCGGCGAGGTCCGTCAGGCCGAGATCTTTGTCGCCGTGCTCGGTGCCTCCAACCTGACCTACGCCGAAGCCACCTGGACGCAACAGCTACCCGACTGGATCGAAGCCCATGTGCGGATGTTCCGGTTTCATGGCGGTGTGACCAAGCTCGTCGTGCCGGACAACCTGAAGAGTGGCGTCCACAAGGCCTCGTTCTACGATCCCGAGATCAACCGCAGCTACGGCAAGATGGCGGCCCACTACGACGTCGGCATTCTGCCAGCCCGACCACGTCGCCCGAAGGATAAGGAGCAGGC
>KI912005.1:4501-5575 GCA_000517005.1 Microvirga lupini | reverse complement strand
TGAGGCAGATGAGCCAATTGAAGGTCTTTTCTCTAAGCCTCTGGCGGCACGCACCGCAGAGGTCTCAGAGCGGATTATCGAGAAGGTGATCGAGCGCGTGGTCGCCATCCGCGACCGTGAGCGGATGCCCGGGCGTCGCAAGGGCTACACTCAGAAGGCCATTGTCGGCGGCCACAAGGTGTACCTGCGCACCGGCGAGTACGAGGATGGGCGCCTCGGTGAGATCTTCATCGACATGCACAAGGAGGGTGCGGCCTTCCGGGCGATGATGAACAACTTCGCCATCGCGATCTCCCTCGGCCTGCAATACGGCGTGCCGCTGGAGGAATACGTCGACGCTTTCACCTTCACACGCTTCGAGCCGGCGGGCTTCGTCCAGGACAACCCGTCCATTAAGAACGCCACCTCGATCCTCGACTACGTGTTCCGCGAGCTCGCCGTGTCCTATCTCGGACGCTATGACCTCGCCCACGTGGATCCTAGCGAGATCGGCTTTGACCAGATTGGCAAGGGGCGGGGGGACGGACAAGCGCCGGACACTCTCAAGGTGGTCTCTCCGATCTCCCGCGGCTTCGTCCGTGGTCAGGAGCCTCGCTTGGTTGCCTCTACTCCTGTCGCGGCCTTTGACGGCAATGCCGCTCTTGCACTCCATCCCGTTGAAGCTCTCGACTTCCAGCCTGCAGAGGTCAGGTTAACTGAAGAGGTTCAGTCGGAGGCAGCCATTGCAATCAGCAAAGGATTCGCTGGCGAGGCCTGCGGTACCTGTTTGAACTTCTCTATGGTCAGGACGGGCAAATGTCTTACCTGCACCCAATGCGGCTCCTCCAATGGAGGATGCAGCTAATCTAGCCTCCCTGTAGACGAAGAAGGGCCGCCGATTTGGGCGGCCTTTGCTTTGTGAAATTGCACCCGCCGTCCGGCGGGTGTCCTTTTTGGGCCTTAAAAACCATGAGGCTCCCTATCGCACGACGATCGTTGGGACCGTCACAATAACCCTAATCTAAACAGTACAGGTGACGTATAGCTGCCATACTTGACGCAGAACCTTCGCTCTGCCCTAGTCGTCCTGTCGTT
>KI912005.1:3594-4401 GCA_000517005.1 Microvirga lupini | reverse complement strand
CGGCTACCGCAACGCGCAGGCCACCGTGATCGCGCCCACCGGCACGATCGGCCTCGTGATGGATTGCGACTCCACCGGCATCGAGCCCGACTTCGCGCTCGTGAAATTCAAGAAACTCGCCGGCGGCGGCTACTTCAAGATCATCAACCGGGCGTGCCCGATGCCCTGAGAGCCTTGGGGTATCGTGAGTCGGAGATCGCCGAGATCGAGGCCTATGCGGTCGGCCACGGCTCCATGAAGCAGGCACCCGCCATCAACCCCGGCAGCTTGCGCGCCAAGGGCTTCACGGACGAGAAGATCGACGCGGTGGAGAAGGGCCTGAAGAGCGCCTTCGACATCAAGTTCGTCTTCAACCGCTGGACGCTGGGCGAGGACTTCCTCACCGGCACGCTCAAAGTTCCGGCCGAGAAGCTCAACGATCCGTCCTTCGACCTGCTCCAGTTCCTCGGCTTCTCGAAGGCCGACATCGAGGCCGCGAACATCCACATCTGCGGAGCGATGACCTGGAAGGCGCGCCGTTCCTGAAGCAGGAGCACTACCGGTGTTCGATTGCGCCAATCCCTGCGGCAAGATCGGCAAGCGCTATCTCTCGGTCGAGAGCCATATCCGCATGATGGCGGCGGCGCAGCCCTTCATCTCGGGCGCGATCTCCAAGACCATCAATATGCCCAACGACGCCACCGTCGAGGATTGCAAGAACGCCTACATGCTGTCCTGGAAACTGGCGCTCAAGGCGAACGCGCTCTACCGCGACGGCTCCAAGCTCTCGCAGCCGCTCAACTCCGCCCTCATCGCCGGTGAGGACGA
>KI912005.1:0-3494 GCA_000517005.1 Microvirga lupini | reverse complement strand
TGGGCGCACAGTGACCCTCAAAGTGAAGTTTTCAGACTTTCAACAAATTACCCGCAGCCGAACGCTCCCCGGAAATATCGAGAGTGAACCCGATCTCGACCATGCCGCGGTCAGTCTGCTCTCCGTGCTCTTTCCGATGGACAAAACGGTGCGCCTTCTCGGCGTTTCCATTTCGGCCCTGAACACGGATGACGATGATCCCGAAACTCCGCAGCTTTCGCTGGACCTCTAAATCGTTGCTCGATCTCAGCTCGAATGCTCGCTTCTGTTCAGGGGGAAGACACACGATTACCGACTCGGTCCTTAGGGCCCGAACCGAATCAAAGCATTGTTGGCCAAGTCAGCGTTCGCGCCGGTAGTGCATGGCGACCGCGCCATTGCGGAGCGGCTTCGCCGAGACGAGCTCGAGCCGTCGCGTGCTGGGCAGCCCGCCCTCGTACAGGGTCGGGCCGTGGCCGGCGATCCTGGGATGAACGAGGAGCTTGTACTCGTCGATCAGATCCAGCCGGTCCAGCTCGGTCGCGAGTTTGCCGCTACCGAGGAGCACGCCCGCCGGAGTCGCGTCCTTGAGCCTCTGCACGCCTGTTCGCAGGTCCTCACCGATATGATGGCTGTTAGTCCAAGGGAAGTCCTTTCGCGTCGACGACACGACGTATTTCGGCTTGGCTTCCAGCTTAACCGCCCACTCGCGTATTGCCGGCGGCGCCTCCACCTCGCCGCGAGCGACCGCTGGCCAGTAGCTCTCCATCATTTCGTAGGTGACACGGCCCCACAGCATCGCCCCGCTCTCGTCCATAAGGCGGGTGAAGAACGCGTGCGTCTCGTCATCAGCGATTCCTTCCTGGTGGTCGACGCAGCCGTCCAGGGTGACGTTTATGCTGAAGGTCAATAGTCCCATGTGGCGAGCCTATGCCATAGGCTCGAAAAGACCTAGGGCTATTGATCGCGGTTGAAGTTCAACTTTCGCTATGGGTCGATAACGGAACCCCGCCGCTCGGGTGGTTGAGTCCAGGCCCGTGTCCTCCATGATCTCCGTTCCAAGGAGGCGAAGTTTAAAAGAAACGTGACGAGGTTCCCGTGGGACTTCTGCCTCTGAATGCCTAGGTGCTTCCCGAGCTTCTACACATGAAACTCTGAATATGCGCGAGCATTGGGTCATTTTCTCCATCCGCAACCATGATTAAGCGTCTGTTAACCATACTCCCGCAACGCTGCATTACCTGATCGATCCGGGACAACGAGCGGGTCTCTCCACGAAGACAAGCGGGGCGAGCACATGTATCTCGCTTGTTTCGGTAAGTGTTCCAGCGCCGTTACGGTCTCATAATTAAAATCGCTTTGCTCAGTATGGGGGTACTGTCATGAATGTCTTGGTTTTTGCTTCCCGCAAAGGGGGTTCTGGAAAGAGCACCCTAGCTGCGCATTTGGGGAGTTATATGGCCGAGCACTCTCGGCGAACGCTTTTGATCGACGCGGACCCTCAGGGATCTCTGGCTCTTTGGCACCAGGTTCGGGGCAAGGAGGATCTTCCACTCCATGTTGGCATCAAGCATCTCGCGGCCACATTGGCGAAGGCAAGGCGCGATGGAGTGGAATGGGTCTTGATCGACACACCGCCCAATGCTGAAGCACCAGTGGCCGAGGCAATCTGGCACGCCGATCTTGTCGTGATCCCGATGCGTCCTGGGCTGTTCGACGTCGATGCTGTCCAGGCCACGATAAACATGTGCCGTGAACTAAAAAACCCTATGCAGCGGTGATCAACGCTGCACCGACCAAGAACAGCTCGGATGACCCGATGGTGACGGACGCACGCGGGGCGCTGCAAGCACTCGACGTTCCGACCTGGGCGGGGCAGATTTCCCATAGTCCTGACCTGTCGCTCTCTCTGGCCCACGGTGCCGGCGTTAATGAGTTCAGTTCTTCCTCGTCCGCATCAGAGGAGATCGGCAACCTCTGGCGGTCGCTCTCAAGGAGCTTCGAGGCCATTGAGGCTATGACGGGCAAACACGCTCAATCGGCTTGATTGCAGTCGAAGCTACCAGCATCTTTAAGACCTTGTTAACCATACTCAGGCAAATACGAATTGCCTGATCGATCTGGGATAACGATCAGGTCTCCCTACTAATGCGAACGGGGCGCAGGCATGCGCCTCGTTTGTTTTCGGTAAGTGCCCTGTGCAGTAATGGTCGCGTAACCACAATCACAAACGAAATTGATCCAACCCGAAGGCCGTGGCGTTAACCGCGTGCTTGAACGGGGAGTATTGCCCATGACCATTCTCGATCCGCTGACCGGAAACCGCGTCGTCATCACCACGTCGAGCCGGCCCGGACGCTGAACTTTTCATCCGACTGCATTGCTGCCCCTGGAACCAATCCTTCGCGGTTGTGTTGTGGAGCGGAAGCAGCAGAGAACAGCCTTATTCATGTCCTCCGATTACAAGATAGCTCTCATCAAAGAGGCTCAAGCGGCTCGGGTGAGAGCGCACATTAGGTCCATGTTGGCCCGCCGCCAGGCGCGCCTTGAGGGTCTTTTTCGAAAAGCTGCGTGATCCTCGTAAGGCGTCAACGACGACGAGTGCGCTCAGCGAACGCTGCGCTCATGATCGAAGCTTCCGAGGGAGGAGTAGAAGCTCGTCTGAAAAGTCATAAAGCCATCGATATTGCATTCAGAGGGAAGACGCCCTTTCTCAAGGCGAGCGTTTGTCTGGACGTAGCGGATCGCTTGGGCGCCATCCATGCCGTACTTCATGGCGATAGAATATCCCAGCTCCTCAGCATCCTCTGTGTTTCTGCCGCAGATCTCTGCCCGAGCCTTGTAGGCAGCCAGAGTATCCAAAATCGATGTCAGGAAGATCTTGGTCGCTTCTTGGGTGATGGGCTTGGCTTCCACGCCACCCGAAAGGAAGGTCATGACGGCAGCGGCGGTGAGGAGATGGGTCTTCATGTGATGTCTGCTCTTGCTTCGGTAGGGACGCCTTACGGCAACTATGAGCCTGCCGCTAGTAGTTGTTTCTACCTAGAGGTTTTGCGATCGCAGCATTCGCGCTAATCCTGGTGGCAAAGCCTCGTGGTTAGCACCACGGAGTGCCGTCGGTCGCGAATACGCCGAGCGGATGCTTGTTGAGAGTGTCAGCGGGCATCGCTACGACATGCGCCGCCTCCTCATGGCCAGGAGCTCGACCTCCAAATCGATCTTTCGGTCCTTGATCATCCTAACCAGCGCACGGAAATAACCGCCCGGGTTTCGGATCCTGTTTTCTCCGGATGCGACATCGTCCTCATAACGCTGCACAACGAGCAACACAGCGACGGCCGCTTTGACCGAGCCAAGTTCCTCGACCGCTTCACGCCAGGCGCTCTCGTGAGCCCCCAATGATGCCCGCAGGAACCGACCGGCCGCCACAATGTCCGCTACGTCCCGGATCGGTTGCCCGTACTCGCTGACTGCGGGGCAGGCCTCAAGGATCAATTCCGGTGATAGGTGCTCCG
>KI912004.1:13646-15348 GCA_000517005.1 Microvirga lupini | reverse complement strand
TGGAGCAACGGCCGAGCAGCCGGTCAATGTCCAAAATGTCCGGAACAGCGCCCCCTTGGCCTGGATCAGGTGGACCGGCGAGCAGAAGCGAAGGAGCGCCCTGAAGGCCATGTCATGGCGGATCATCGGGTCTGTCGCAACCGTAGGCGCGGCCATTGTCCTGAGCCAGGATATCCGCCTGGCCGCAGCCATTGGCGCAACCGAGGTCGTGACCAAGCTCGCGCTCTATTACGGCCACGAGCGTCTGTGGGCCCGCATCCGCTATGGCCTGTCCTTTGCAACGGGCCACCATGGCGGCGGTCCCCAGAGTTCGGGCGCCAAGTAGGCGCCGATCTTCTTTCTCAATCATCGATCTTCATGACAACGCCTGCTGCGCTGCCGCGGATCAGTAGCCCACCAGAGTGAAGGAACAACAATGAGCGAGCGTTCATGTCGAACCCGGCCCCTTCATGCGGATACCCGGCTTGTCCATGAGGGCACGCTGCGGTCGGAGTTCGGCGAGACCTCGGAAGCGCTGTTTCTCACCCAGGGCCACGTTTATGCCAGTGCCGAGGAATGTGAGGCCCGCTTCAAGGGGGAGAGCCCGGGCTTTCTCTACGCCCGCTTCTCGAACCCGACCGTCACGATGTTCGAGCAGCGCATCGCAGCCTTCGAAGGCGCCGAGTCCGCGCGCGCCACCGCCACCGGCATGGCCGCCGTGACGGCGGCTCTGATGGGCTTGCTGCAGGCGGGCGACCACATCGTTGCCGCCCGTGCCCTCTTCGGGTCCTGCCGCTATGTCGTCGCCGAGCTTCTGCCGCGGTTTGGCGTGGCCGCCACCCTGGTTGACGGAACCGATCTCGACGCGTGGCGCAAAGCCGTACGGCCGGAAACCAAGGTCTTCTTCCTGGAAAGCCCGGCCAATCCGACGCTGGAGGTCATCGACATCGAGGCCGTCGCTGCGATTGCCCATCAGGTCGAGGCGAAGCTCGTCGTGGACAACGTGTTCTCGACGCCAGTTTGGCAGAAGCCGCTACAGCTCGGAGCCGATTGCGTCGTGTACTCGGCCACCAAGCACATCGATGGGCAGGGGCGCTGTCTGGGCGGCGTGGTCCTTGCATCCGAAGAGTTCATTCAGACTCACATCCATACGCTGTTGCGGCAGACAGGTCCTTCGATGTCTCCGTTCAACGCCTGGGTGCTTCTCAAGAGCCTGGAAACGCTGCCCCTGCGTGTCGAGCGCCAGACCCGGACGGCGGCTATCGTCGCGGACGCATTGGCAGGACATTCCAAGATCCGCCGCCTGATCTATCCGGGACGCGCCGATCACCCGCAGGCGGATGTTATCGCCCGGCAGATGACGGGCGGCTCGACCCTGATCGCCCTTGAGATTGAAGGAGGCAAGGCCGGGGCCTTTCGCTTCCTGAATGCCCTCGACCTGATCCGGATCTCCAACAATCTCGGTGATGCTAAGAGCCTGATCACCCATCCGGCGACGACAACGCACCAGCGCTTCACGCCGGAGGAGAGAGCAGAAATGGGCGTGTCGGAGGGTCTGGTCCGACTCTCGGTCGGCCTTGAGCATCCCGATGATCTCATCGAGGACCTGACGCAGGCTCTTGAGCACGTCTGAGGTGGTGGCCCGTTTCAGCTCGCGTTCGTTGCGACAGGCCGATCGGGATCCTGGGTCCACTCTGACATCGAGCCGTCATAGAGCCTCACG
>KI912004.1:12311-13546 GCA_000517005.1 Microvirga lupini | reverse complement strand
AAGCTGGAGCAGGTTGGAAGCCCAGACGACGTGCAGGATCATCCTGCAACGCCGTTTGTAATGACCTTTCTCGGCCAAGCCGCCCGCTTCAATGCCGAAATCCGCGATGGGCGGGTGCTGGTGAACGGAAAGCTTGTTCCTGCAGCGGCACCGAAAGCCACCATCGGACAAGCAAGCCTCTATTGCCGTCCATGGCACCTGAAGCCGGTCCCGGCCGGCCATGGACATCATCAAGGCCTCATCAGTGGCGTTCGACGCCTTGGATCCGTGCGCCGGATCGAGGTATCTCAGGCGGATGGGACAAGGCTTGAAATCGAGGCTCCTCTCGTGACGACCCTGAGGGTCGGCGAGGAGATCGGCCTTGAGATACAGGACGGTGTGATCTTCCGGGAAGGGTGAGGACCGGTCTCAGGCCTTGGCCGCATCCAAGCTGACGGGACTGGCGAGATGCACTCGTCAATCTCCTGACGTGAACCGGGCCGTAACCTGTCGTCCACGTGAGGTTCGCTTGGTGTATTCAAGTCGGACCCGCGCGGCGCACAGTGCGAAACGTACACGGGCAGGCTGCGCCTCTTGACGATTGGCGTCGCAGGTTTTTGAAGTGTTGCGATGGAGTTAGGTCCTAGGATTACCATCACCTACTGCACGCAGTGCCAGTGGCTTTTGCGCTCGACCTGGCTTGCCCAGGAGCTTCTCTCGATCTTTGGAACCGATCTCGGCGAAGTGGCCCTCGTTCCGGGCACCAGCGGGACGTTTCAAATTACCTACGAGGGCGAGATCATTTGGGACCGCAAAGTTGACGGTGGCTTTCCCGAGGCCAAAATCCTGAAGCAGCGTGTCCGTGACCGGTTGGATCCTGAACGAAGCCTCGGTCACAGTGATCGGTAGCACGCGCTCGCGGCATCGGATGAGTTGCGCGAATAGAGCCTCAGGCCACATCCAGACCGAGATCGAGGATGGGAGCGCTGTGCGTGATCCAGCCGGTGGAAATCAGATTCACACCTGAGGCCGCGATCGCAGGTGCCGTTGCGGCTGTTACCCGGCCAGAGGCTTCCGTAATGGCTCGCCTGTTCACCCGCTGGACAGCCGTTGCGAGGGTATCCGGGCTCATGTTGTCGAGCAGGATCGCGTCAGCGCCAGCCTCCAGCACCTCATCCAGCTGTTCAAGGGTGTCGACCTCGATCTCGATCTTGACGAGGTGGCCGACAGCCGCACGGGCCCGCTCCAGCGCCGGC
>KI912004.1:10050-12211 GCA_000517005.1 Microvirga lupini | reverse complement strand
AGTATCGCTCCTCCCACAAACTTGGGCTGCCGGGCAACGGCAGCCCTTATTGAACTGACAGGATGCGAAGATGGCCAGAGCAGAAGATCCGAGTCAAACCAGTGGCGGCTGCAGAGCGGCACCGGAAGCGGCTTGGCGTCGACGCATCAGGGTTTGACGAGAATTTCCGACGGGCTGCGCGATGTCTGAGACTTCCTGTCCTGAACAAACTGACGTTCTGGAGCACCGTGGCTATCAGATCAGGCTGAGCCAGACCGGTGTAGACTGGATCACTTTCGTAGCATTACCGAAACAGCGCCCGACTTTGTTTGTGGCGCGGGATCGTGAGGCCGTGATCGCAATGGCCCATGAGTGGATTGATAAAGAACTGCGGTCGGTGGGGAACTCCGCATGAGCTACAGCCTCGTCCAACTCGCGCCTGGAGCTTATGACCTTCTCCTCGAGGAGGAGATCATCGGTAGCGTCGTGCGCAGCGGATCGCGGAGCAGCGATACGGCCTGGACGGCCGAACTGATTGAAGATCGGCCTGAAGGCGAGCGGCCTGCTCCCTTCATCGGGATCGAGCATTCCTTTCCGACACTTCAGGAGGTGTGCGGGTGGCTGGGCTGCCCGGAGGTCAAAAGCAACTTCGGGCGCAGTTCCATCCCTCGAAGCTCCTGAGCATCCCGTGACGGGCGTCCATTTCTCAATCCAAGGGCCGACAGGACAGCCGATGAGCCCAGGCGGTGGTGAGTGCCCATTGGCTCAAGCTCGCAGGGCTGTTGATCGTTTCCGATCCGTATTCAGCAAAGTTGATGAGAAGTGCCAGTTTAGACTTCGATATTGTTGACCGTCTGAGAGCCGCATTAGACTGCGAGGGGGACCTTCCCCTCAAGGAGATAGAAGCTCTCCTGCTCGAGGCCGGTGAGACGATTGAGCTCCTTCGGCCCCTGCTTGAGCCATATGAGGGCGTCGGAGTTGTGGGCTTGGTACCCAAGGGCAGCGCTTAACCTGTGCCCGCAACTGCGATGAAGGTGGCGTGATCCTCAATCCAGCCACGACAACTCGCTCCCTGTCTCAGATATGAGAGAGACGCGAGGTCAGATCATGCCGCCATCGGTGACGATATCGGATGTCAGTCCGGCGCGCAGGGCTTTCGCGGTCTGCGCGAGACCTGCATCTTGACGCTGGCGCGGGTGCGGACTGTCAATGCGATGCTCGGCGACGATCCGTCCAGGGGATCCTGAGAGAACGATGACCCGGTCCGCCAAATAGGTCGCTTCATCGATGTCGTGCGTCACGAACAGGATCGTCTTACCCGTCTTCTGCCAGATGCGGATGAGTTCGTCCTGGAGGCTCTCGCGGGTAATCGCATCGAGAGCCGAGAGTGGCTCGTCCATGAGCAGAACCTCGGGCTGGACCGCGAGGGCCCGCGCCAGGGAAACACGCTGGCGCTGCCCGCCCGACAGTTCATGCGGCCAGCGCTGCGCCAGATGGCCCAAACCGACGAATTCGAGCGCGTCTTTAGCCTTGGTCCGGCGCTCACGACGGGGCGTATGGGGATGCTCCAGCCCGAAGGCGACATTGGCGATCACACGGCGCCAGGGCAGCAGACGGGAGTCCTGAAATACGAAGGCGACTGGCCGGCGCTGCGGATTTTTCGCGATAACCCGCGCCATGCCGGCACTGGGACGCGCAAGTCCCGTCAGCACGCGGAGCAGGGTGGACTTTCCGACCCCAGAGGGGCCGACGATGGCGAGGAACTCGCCGCGGCGCACATCCAACGAGAGGCGGTCCAACACGGTTGTCTTCTGGCCGTCCCTCTCGAAGGCAAGCGAGAGGTCCCGGATCTCGATCACGCTTTCCATCGCAGAAGCCATCCTTGCAAGGCCACGAACGCCGTGTCGAAAAGCCCATAAAAGGCTGCCATGGTCAGCATGTAGACCACGACAACGTCAGTGGCCAAAAGGCTGGAGGCCTGCATCATCCGCTGGCCCAAGCCGCTCACGCCAAAAATCTCGGCGGCCACGACAGCCATCCACGCCTGTCCGAGAGCGGTGCGCAGGCCGACCAGAATGCCGGGAGTGGCAGCGGGAAGCAGGATCTTCTGCAGGCGCCGCAAGCCGGAATGGAACCCGAAAGCCTCCGCGACCTCCACAAGGTCGCGGTCTACCGTGCGCAC
>KI912004.1:3805-9950 GCA_000517005.1 Microvirga lupini | reverse complement strand
ACTGATGATCATCGCAGTTGCAAGCACACCGGCACAGGCGAGGAAAATGCGCCGCTTCATTGAGTTTGCCCCGCTTCTCGAGACACGCAATTTGCCAGCGTCATCGGCAAACTCGTGGTCAGTCCATGGTGCCGCGTAGGGCATTGGGGTCTCCATGTCCGGATGCATCATGTTGCCTGTAACCCGATTGCTCTCGGCTTCGGCTGCTCCAATTCAGCGCAAACGCTGTTCTTTAAAAAGAACAAAGTCAAGTCGCATGGGTTGGCTGGTTACCCAAAGCGGCAGCAGAGATCACCGCTATGAAGGGCAATTGCCGACCAAAGAGAGCAAAAACTTCTTCTTAGCCGCAAGGCCGTAGAATAATCCGCTACGCGGAACTGTCCTATAGAAAGAACATTTTTTCCTTGAGCACCGCCAATGAGCTACAGCCTAATCCAGCTGGCGCCGGGCGCCTATGACCTCTACCTCGACGACACCATCGTCGCCAGCGTGGTCAGAAGCGGCTTGCGCCAGCCCTATACCTGGACCGCCGAGCTCCTTGAGGATCTGCCGCGCAGCCAGCGACCCTCACCCTTCCGGGACATCGAGCACAGCTTTCCGTCGCTGGAAGAGCTGTGCGCCTGGCTCGGTCAGCCGCCGGTGAGGACCAACAACCGGCAGACCGCCTCGCAGGGCGCGTGAGGAAGAAGCGCCCCGGCCAAGGCGCTGTCTGACAACCTCGCCCGGGGCGCCGGTGTGCCATGGGGGTGAGCACATCCTGGATGTAGGCCATCTCGAGCCCCAAGCAATGCTGCCTTGGGCGGCCAATGGCTCGGGCGCATCATGGCTGTCAATGTGGCCTGCCGGTGACAGACATAAGCCCGGAAATCGGCCACATAGCGCGGGTCGAGCAGCAGGCTCGACCGCCTATTGCACCCCCTCTACCAGAACCAGCAGCATTCATCGAAGGTGTTCATCATGCCGCCGACAGAAGTCGCCGCGCCCGTGTTTGTGCCAGCCACCCCGACCTTTACCCAGGCCGCCATCCGGTCTGTCGTCTCCTTTGCCGCCCTGATCGGCCTGAGCCTTCTGCTGGCCGGACTCTGAGGCTGCATCTTCGGGCACCTGTGCTGTTTGCGAGACAGCCAAAGCGCTGAACCTGTGGCATTCTGATTGCGTCCTTGAAGGAACGGCTGGGGGGCCGATTCTCCCTGGAAGGGAAGCGCCTCTGCCAGGCACGAGGCGCTTCCCTTTGCCAGCACAGGCGAGAGGTCGTATATCCCGGATATGGTCGGCGGTGCGGGGAGGGCAGATCGACCCCACGAGGCGAGGCTTTCCTGCCATTCACCAACCCGGCACCCAGACCAAATCATTTCCAGTCCAAAGCCATTGATCAGATGAAGCGTTCCCAGAAGTCCTTTTCCGTTGAAATCAAGAAGTCCCGCACTCAAGGCCAGCGTCCCCACCTTCCGCCACGGCGCCTGTTCGCAGTGCCGGTGGATGAGACCTCAACCGTGCTCCAGACCGCGGAATCTCAAACAGCTGCCGAACCAGTGACAGCCCGGCGCATTCTGCCGAGCATTGTCGAACCCACGTGGAGTCGATCGGATTCTGCGGAGCCTGCCCGCCGCAAGGGCTCATCAGGGGAGACGACGCGCGAACAGATGGAGTTCGATTTGAGCGCTGCATCTGCAGACGTGAATGATGAACCTGCGGAACCGCCAGTCCGTGCTGAAGCCGACTTGCTATCGGCCACCGCTGCCGCTGCTGAAAAGGTCCCCACGTCGACGCATGACGCCCAGCCCGCTTCGGAAAAGAGTGCGACGTCTCAGGCACGGAAAGTCAGGAAAAAGACCTCTGCAGGTGTCGAACCGGCACAAGCGCTCGAACCAGCGCCAGACGTGAAGCCTGCACCCTATGCAGAGATGATTGAACCGTCGATGGAAGTCCCGTCGAGTTTAAGCGAGCGTAGGCTGACCAAGCGCCTGGCTGCCGCCGGTCAACTGCCGCGCAGCGAGCGCTGGAAGCGGCGCCTCCATCCCGCCTCCTGGCGTCATCAGCGCTCACAGCCAGTTTGAACCGGCTGCCATTTCGACAACAAGACGACTGCTTCGTCTGTCTACGTGGCTCTCGTGCCGTTACGGCCGTCAGCTTTCGCAGCGTACAAAGCTCGATCCGCGCGCTGCAGAATGGAGCTTCTCGTATCCTGCGGCAGGGCTGCGGTTACTCCGGCGCTGAATGTGTAGACGAGTTCAACCATACACTCTCCGATGATGGCAGGTGGGAAGTCTGTCCTGAGTTGGTTGACAGCTCGGGCCGCCGCCCCAAGATTGGAAGCTGGTAACACGATCAGAAACTCCTCGCCTCCGGTTCGGCCGATCGAGATCTTGGGACTCAGCCTCTCGCGGCAGACCTGCGAGAAGTGCCGAAGCACCGTGTCGCCGACGTCATGGCCATAACGATCATTGATCGCTTTGAACCAGTCAATGTCAATCAGCGCGACACACAGGCTGGAGCCCTCGTGCTTGTCCGCTCCAAGACGCTCGTCAAGGATCTCAAGGATGTAGCGGCGGTTCGGCAGGCCTGTGAGAACATCGGTCCTGGAGGCCAGAAGCGCCGCGTCGTGCGCCTGCCGCAGCGATCGCTCATCGTGCTTCAGCGCCGTGATGTCGGCTCCGACTGTCAGCAACCAGCCGTTCGGCAGGATGGTATGATCCATCCAGAACCAACGTCCGTTGACGAGGTCGGTCTGGAAGGACTTGCGGGGAGCCGTCCGGCGCCGGGCAAGCGTCCTGGCGATGAAGGCCCCCACATCGCCATCGTCGATCCTCACGCCAAGGCCGTGCTGATGCGCATAACGGAGGATGGCCGGGAAGGTGAACGGGCCCTCGTAGTCGCCCACGAACAGATCCTGGTAGGTCTTGTTGGCATAGCGCAGCCGGTCTTCGGCATCGTAGAGGCAAATCGCCTGACCGCTTTCGGTCAGCGTCTCCACCAGGTGACGCAGCATGTCGTCGTCAAGACTCGCAACAAACCCAGGCATTCAATCAACCGTCACAGACTTCCATCAGACCATATCAGTGCGCAGGGGCTGATCCATCCGTAGAAGCCGCAGATTCAGCTGATCTGAGCACTCTTACTCTCTATCAATTCATGAGAAAGGCCGCGTCTGATCCTTATGCTGAGCCAAGACGCGGTTGACGTGCCCGCAATTGCCCCTCCGGGAACCGTTAACCTAAGATGGACCTTGGCGGGAATGCGGCCCGGCTTCGAAGATTGCTGGGCTATCTTGGGGGAACCTTAGCCTCTCAGGTTCATTGAACGAACATCCTGGTCCTAATGCCCTGGGATCCCCTCAAAGCGCCCCACGTGGGCGTTTTTCTTTGCCGGCGATGCGGCTGCGTCCGAGTACCTGTGCGATCGGGGATGTTCGTCGAACTCCGGACCGCGCTGCCAAAGATATGCCAGCTGATCTCTTGGCTAAGGCAACTCGGCACAGAGGAGAACAGCTGTAACCGCCGCGATTATAACACTTGCCACAAGGCCTAATTCAATGGGCCCAACAGTTGAGAAGGACTGTTTCAGTATTCGCTCAATCACGGCGCTTGCTCCGTTGGCGGATCAATCGTGATCCGCCAAATGGTGCACTGCACCATGACCTCAAGCTTGGTGCGACAAAAAGGGTAGCAGTGCACGCCCATTGCATTGCTGAAGCAGGAACGCTCAAGCAGGCGTATAGCTGACCGGCAGAAAGCTTTCCTATTCAGTCGATCAGGCGTGTGGACTTTCAGACAATGAAACCGGCACCATTAATCACCTGTTTCGATCACGGCTCTTGCCGCCCGCCGCATAGTTCATCCTGCAATTCCTCAAACAATATAAGGGCAAAAACCCTACGCACTTGATCTGACCAGTCATGCTGGAGCATGTAATCCGCGCATAGCGGCGTCCCATCGATCAAACTTGCCAATGCTGCAAAGCAGCATAGTCTCGAAGACCGCACATCGGTGCACCCGAGGCAGATGTTTTCAAGAAGTCAGAGACTTCGTCAGAGAGATGGCCTTGAGCAAGTCGTCAACCCGCGCTGCAGGCGCCCTAACCGCGTCAGAATGGACCGCCGTCGCCAGTTCGCTCGCGTTTCTGGTTCTTTGGCTTGCTATCTCATTCAACTAGTCTAAGGCCTCGCCAAAGCGCGAGTGCAGACGCCGCTTCATAGCAGGCGCAATATATCGGGTCCGAGCTCGTCAAGCCATCCGTTCTGGCTTGAGATTTATTCCTACAATATTTGACGCGACGGTCGATTGCTGTGGCTGCTTCGGGTTCGGTCAAACCGCAATGGTGACGGCTACCAATCTCATTGCCCAGGTTGGGACACGTCTTGAGCGAGTGTCGTCGTCTCCAGACGCCAACCAATGGGACGGCCCCGCTGGGCCTTCTACGAGCACGATGACAAAAGCGGAACGCGACATGCTCGTGAGACGGTAAGAGCAGTTCCTTTGTCAAACGGAAATGCCTCGTCATGCGCGATGGCAGAAGCGCTAACAAGGACCGCGTTTGACCGCCGCCCTCTCTTATTCAAGGCATACCGGCGGGTCGTACTGTCCGCGACAATACGATCGAATAGCCAAGCCCCATGCGTAACGTTTAGGCAGAAGCACAGAAAGGCTGCACGACAAGCACAAAAGCTCAGCACGCCGGGTATTCCTGCTCATTTTGAATGCATGTCTACTGAACTGGATCAACGCCAAAGCCAGGAGCCAAGCAGGCTGGACATGCACCAGGGCATCGACACGAATCTTCGCAACCCAAAGACCAGCGATCGTCTTCATGTGCTCCGCTGTGGCGCACTTGCTATCGCTTTGTGGGCTGGTTTCATCCTCTTCGACCATGCGGCGGCGGACGCCCTGTCGTTGGCGGAAGCAGCCCTGCCCAACCCGACTGAAGCAATCGTATCGAGCGGCTCGGCAGGTCCCACACTCGCGTGGACTAATTTCTGCCAGAGCCACCCTCAGGAATGCACTGTTGATCCATCCGAAGCCGTCGTTGTCAGCCTGAACCAGGATCTTTGGCACACCATATGGCGGGTGAACGAGCGCGTGAACCGCACGATCTTCGCGGTGACGGATCAGGGTCATTGGGGCGTGGTCGATCGCTGGGACTATCCGGATGATGGCCTCGGTGACTGCGAGGACATTCAACTGCTCAAACGCAGGCTTCTGATCGAAGCAGGCTTGCCCCGCCGCGCCCTGCGCATGACGGTTGTCATTGACGAGCAAGGCATGGGCCACGCCGTGCTGATGGTCCGCACGAGCCACGGAGATTTCGTGCTCGACAACAAGAGAGATGCTGTTTTGGCCTGGCAGGAAACCGGCTACCACTACGTGAAACGCGAGGGCGATGATGGCAGCGCCTGGGTTTGGCTCGGAGGCCAGAGTGCTCCCTCCATCACAGCCACCAAATGATAGGCGCTACTTCAACTCCGTTGCGAGAATGCTGAATGGTACTCTGCACGGATCTTTGCATGGCCATGTTTCATAGTTTTGTTGGCGCCAAAGTCCTGTCGGCGCAAAGCAAACAATGCTAGCCACGAGCAACGTCGGAACCTATCTCGTCCACGTGTTTATCATTGCTTTTGCAGCATGCCTTAAGGCTCACTCACCGTTCGCCTGTAGAGGCGAGCCCAGGCTGAACTTCCAAGAACTGTGTTTGGATCTTTCGCCTTCCGACCAAGCCGCAGTGAATTGATCGCATTGCTGTTGCTGGTGGCCATTGTCACATCATTGTCACATAATGCTACCGTAAGGCAGAGCATCATCCAGACACATGATTGTCATGCAATTGAGGAGGAGCCTATGGCGGAGGCGCCCGAGACCTTACCGTCCGGGGCAAGCGAAATCGCCCGGACCTATCCTGAGATCTGGGCGGCTTACACGGCCCTTGGGAAGGCGTGTTCCGAGGCGGGCCCGCTTGATACCCGGACCCGGCGTCTGGTGAAGCTTGCCCTTGCCGTCGGAGCGCTCTCGGAGGGGGCCGTGCACTCGCACACGCGCCGGGGCTTGGCTGATGGCCTCGCAAAAGAGGAGATCAAGCAGGTTGCGCTCCTTGCGATCCCAACGCTTGGGTTTCCACAAGGCGTGAAGGCTCTCACATGGATCGAGGATATCAC
>KI912004.1:1543-3705 GCA_000517005.1 Microvirga lupini | reverse complement strand
ACTGATCCTGCGTCGTCTGTGCCGAGCCCCACCCCGGTGACGCTATCTGAAGGCCCAACTTAAAAAGAGCAGGACGGCGAGGGTGATCGCGACTATTTGCCAAACGAGCACGGGATGACGTTCGTAGAGCGGCTTGCGGTGGAGGCCGGTCGGCAGCGCTCGTGCCGAGCCGTGTTCCAGGTCGAAGGCCAACTCGAGAACGTCGCCAAACCGATCCTGCGGCGAAACCGCAAGGGCGCGGGCGAGCACTTGATCCAGCCAGGCCGGCAGATCGGGCCGATGGGATGTGAGCGGGGTCGGTTTGTTGAACCGGGGCCGGGAGAACGGCTCGATTTCACCGTAGGGATAGGCGCGGCTGAACAGACGATAGATCGTGACAGCCAGCGCGAACTGGTCCGACAATGCGTCGCCGGGAGCGCCGCCGAAGAGCTCGGGCGCCATGTAGCTTGGCGTGCCGGGGGCGTGCTCCAAGGCAAAATCGTCCATGCCAGCCACCCGTGCGACGCCAAGATCGACCAGTCTCACGCCGGCTTCTGCCTGATCCTCCACGCGCTCAAGGATCACATTGTCCGGCTTGATGTCGCGATGCACGATGCCGGCCCGGTGCAGGGCGGCAACGCCCTTGGCTAGCTTGATTGCGAGGTCCAAGCCCTCAGAAAGGGAGATCTGGGGCGACCGTTGGAGCCGGGCCTCCAAAGTCTCTCCCTCATAGAACGGCATCACCGAGTAGAGACGGGTCTGACGCTCCGGCGGGATCGCGAGAACCTCTCCGATCCAGGGGCTGCGGACACGCGCCGCGATCCAGGTCTCCCTGACGAAAGCCTGTCGCAGGACGGCATCGGCGTCCTGGATCGGCTTCGGAAACTTGATGATAACAGGGCGTTTCGCAACTGTATCGTGCGCCCGGAACACCCGGCTGTAGCGGCCATCCGATAGCTGGGCTTCAAGATCAAATCCGTCGACGACGGTGCCGATCGCCGGCGGCGGAAGAATGGGCTGCGCGGCGATCGCGAGTTCGACATCGGGCTGGCTCGCCGGGGGCAGGTTGAGCACGTCAAGCACGAGGGCTGTCGCGTTGTCACCGCTTCGGGCCGCCAGCGCAGCGGCGGTCAAGGCTCGCGCCGTCTCGTCCGGAGAGGTCCTTCGTGCCAGTTCTTCCCGCAGGACGCGCTCAGACAAGGATCCGTGAACACCATCGGTGCAGAGAAGATAGCGATCGTGGACCTGCGCAGGCTCGGCAAGATAATCGATCTGAATGTCGTCGCTCGCCCCAATGGCCCGTTTGAGCACGCCCTGCATACCCCATTCACTGAACGTATGATCTCTCGTGAGCAGATCCAATCGGTCGTCGCGGAAGCGGTATAGGCGGCTGTCGCCGACGTGCACGATGTGGGCCTGCCGCCCGCGCAGGATCAGAGCGGTTAGTGTGCAGGCCATGCTCTGGAGATCGGCGTTGGTCCGGCCGATCGCATGGACCCAGCGATTCATCGCTTCGAGCGCACGGGCGCTTTTCTTCTGCACGCCGAGAAGTTCGCTCTGGCCCAAATAGCCGTCGATGAAGCCCCGCACCACGGTTTCGGCCGCCACGCGGCCCCCCTTGGCCCCACCGACCCCGTCCGCGACAGCCGCGATCACACCATGGCGCGTCCGCTGTGTGGGAGTGCCATCAACAAAGGCACAATAGTCTTCGTTGTCGGCGCGTGGGCCCCGTTCCGTGGAATAGCCGGCCGCCACACGGAGCTGCTCTGGCTCTTGCTGGTGGAAAGACATGCCGTCCCCTGAGAGCTACCCGACCTGCTTGTCCGATGTCGAGTGACGCACCTCTCGATACTCCTGACACGACGGCAGAGCATGTCCAGCCCCTGCTAAGGCCCGTCAGCCCTCTTGGTTGGCCTCAAGCTTAAGAATGAGGAGTTACGCGCCAAGGTGACCGTTTTCCGAGCACTATGCCGACCAGAAGTTACTCAATCTGCATAAATTATAACCTTGATCAAAAAGTAGGCAACTCATAGTCTTTCTAAACACCGCGGGCCACGACAACGAAGTCACAAGGTCTCGCTGAACCGGCTGATCAACGGCGATCAGACCGTTTTTGCCTCTCATCTGGCACTACTCCGACAACGACGTCGCATGAATGGCTGGGATGCTGCGCAAGTAGCATG
>KI912004.1:0-1443 GCA_000517005.1 Microvirga lupini | reverse complement strand
AATTGCGGCTCGTGCCGGGTGGAGATCAGGAGGTTGATCGATGCTGCAGCCCTTAAGAAAGCCGTCTGAGGCCGAACCGGCACGGCTCGGCCGCTTGGCCAAGCTGCCGGTCTTCTTCGACCTGAAGGACCGGCGCGCGGTGCTTGTCGGCGGCTCGTCCGGCGCGGCCTGGAAGGCGGAACTGCTCGCCGCCGCAGGAGCCCGTGTCGACATCTATGCCCTGGACGTGTCGGCCGAGATGGAGGCCTTGCTGGCGCGCGGCGCGGCTGACGGCTTGCTCACCTTGCATCGCGCCGGCTGGTCTTCCGGCATCCTGACGAATGCCGCCCTTGCCGTCGCCGATCTCGACGACGAAGACGAGGCCAAGGCTTTCGCCGCCGCGGCCCGTGCGGCCGGCGTGCCGGTCAATGTGGTCGACAAGCCGGCCTTCTGCGACTTCCAGTTCGGCTCCGTCGTCAACCGTTCGCCCGTCGTGATCGGCATCTCCACGGATGGTGCAGCACCGATCCTGGGTCAGGCGATCCGGCGCAAGATCGAGACGCTGCTGCACCCCTCCGTCGCCTCCTGGGCGGCCTTCGCCAGGCACCTGCGCGAACGCGTGCTGCAGCATCTGCAGCCTGGCCTGGCGCGGCGGGCCTTCTGGGAGCGCTTCACCGATCTCGCCTTCCAGGGCAGGGAGCCGGAATGCTTCGGCGACACCGTCGAGACGGTGCTGGAGCAGATCGCGTCCGAGCCGGCCCAGAGAGTGGGACGCGTGACCCTCGTCGGGGCCGGACCGGGCGATGCCGAACTGCTGACGCTCAAGGCCATGCGGGCGCTTCAATCCGCGGATGTCATTCTCTTCGACGATCTCGTCTCCGAAGACGTGCTGGAACTCGCCCGCCGCGAGGCCAGGCGCCTGATGGTCGGCAAGCGGGGAGGGCGGGCTTCCTGCGCGCAAGACGACATCAACGCCCTGATGACCCGCCTTGCTCTTCAGGGCAAGCAGGTGGTGCGGCTCAAGTCCGGCGATCCGATGATCTTCGGCCGCGCCGGAGAGGAGATCGAGCATCTGGAGAAGGCAGGCATTCCCGTCGATGTGGTGCCGGGCATCACCGCCGGCATCGCGCTGGCGTCGGCTCTCGGTGTCTCGCTCACCCATCGCGACATGGCGCAGTCGGTGCGTTTCGTGACCGGATGCGCGAGGACCGGGCAGTTGCCGAGCGGGCTCGACTGGCAGAGCCTGGCCGATCCGGCCACCACGACGGTCTTCTACATGGCGGGCGGCACGGCGGGCGCCATCGCCGAACGCCTGATGGCCGCCGGCTGTTCTCCGAGCCTGCCGGCCGTGATGGTGTCGAACGTGTCGCGTGGGGATGAGCGCTGGGCCGGTTCGCTCGCGGATCTCGGCCCGGCGAGCGAGCGGCGCGATCCGGCAAAGCCCGTGATCATCGGCATCGGGCG
>KI912003.1:30888-31080 GCA_000517005.1 Microvirga lupini | reverse complement strand
TCGGTGAACCAGACCGTGAGACTGCCCCGCTGACGCAGGGCGGCGTCGTACTCCGCCCAATTCGTGACCCGGTGCCGCTGCTTCGGAATCCGGTGGCGGCGAGCGGCATTGGCTTTGAACGGCACGGGCAGCATCCGACGTTAAGGGGCACGGGCCTCCTATGTCAGCTGGTTCCGGTTACCAACTCACCTA
>KI912003.1:28585-30788 GCA_000517005.1 Microvirga lupini | reverse complement strand
GCATTGCGCATGGCAACGGCGCCGTGTGATCGCGAGGGCATGGATCGGGTGGAATTGGCCCAGACCTGCACCTCCTCGACGTCGAAGACCTGTGCCAGCGCGTCGATGGAAAGGCTAGCAAGCCGCGGATCCATGGCGGCAACCAGCTCCTGCAAGGCGGCCGAATAGATCCATCCCCGTGTCAGGCTGCCCTCGATCAGATCGGTGAAGCTTTCGGTGAGGGTGAATTCGTGCGATGGCAGCGATTCTTGAACTTGCTCGATCAGCTGCTCAAATGTGCCCAGCTCCCTGGTCAGACTTATAGGTATATCTTCAGTTATCTTAAGCATATTTCCCAGCCACTTCTCAGATGTGTCTATCCCACACAGCCTTGAAACGGCTGTATTGTTAAGATTGGGGCAGACATCCTTTATTGTTACTGCTGAATTGTGAAAGCTGTCTGAACCTCTGCTGATCAGCAACATCTGTTACCGCTCGGAACAGTCGCCGATAAACGGTCCATCAATACATTTGCGAAAGGCTGAGTAGAGCGCCGCCCTCAAGGGATGCTGGCTATGTTCAGTTTGCGTCTTGTTGCCTGTGCGACAGTGTTCCTCGTGCTGCTTCCAAATTCAGGATCGGCGGAGCCTGACTTTAATGTGCTCGAAATCGATGTGGATTGGCAGCTTGCGACTCTTCCATTGCCGCCTGATCTTGCGCCGATCGCAACATCCGCCGTTCTGGACCTTGATTCTCCTCTCCGTGCTCTGAAAGACCGCTCCACGTACTTGCCTGCCATCGCCGAGGAGGCCGCAGCCAGCGGGGTGCCGCCGGCCCTTGTCGACGCGGTGGTACGGATCGAAAGCCGGTACGATCCAACCGCCGTTGGCAGCATCGGCGAGATTGGGCTCATGCAGGTCAGACCCAAGACCGCCGCGTTGCTGGGGTTTCAGGGAACCTCCGCCGAATTGGCCGAGCCGAGGACCAACCTGCGCTATGGGGTGGGGTATCTGGCCAAAGCGTGGCGACTGGCCGGAGGCGACTTATGTCGCGCGCTCATGAAATACCGCGCGGGGCATGCCTCGGACCAGATGAGCGCCCTCAGCGTCGAGTATTGCCGAAGGGCTCGTCAGCATCTTGCGACAGTGGGAACTCAGTTAAGAACAGCAACTGAGGTGCTCGCACAACCGGTGACCCGCACGCGAGGCAATGACATTCAGCGCGAGCGCCCGGCAAAGCGTACGATCAGCGCATCCAAAGCGTCTCGTTCCTATGTCAGAGAGCGGGTCCGCCTCAATCGGCTCCGCGAGGCTGCAAGAGCCAACAGAGCTTGGACCACGAAACGTCGAGTTGGCGAACATGTGCGTCAGAAAAATCGCCTCGCCCAGCTTGTAGAGCGAACACCATCTCGGACAGTTCATCAGCAACGAGCCATGCCGAAACATTGGATGGCATCTCGATAAAGCGGTCGGACCAAAGATCGAGATCGGTTTTAAAGGAATGTTCCTAATGCGCTGAGCTAGCGCATCTCGGTCGGACTAAACTTCAAGAACAGATGGGCTGCCAACAGCGCATCGTTCAAGGCATCGTGCTCGGCTCGCAGGTGGGCAATGCTGATGCCTGCTTGCGCGCAAGCCTGACGGAGTTTGCCCGGCAGACCCGAGCGTTTGGCCAGAGCCATGGTGCAAAAGAAGCGCTCTCTCGGGTAGATCGGCCGTGCCGCGCGCTCGAACTCGCGCTTTAGCGTGTTGTACTCATAGGCGTAGTTATGAGCGATAATCGTGTCAGCGCCGACGAAGCCCATCAGATCGTGAATGATATGCTCAAAATACGGCTCCTCCTCCAGATCGGCCAGCGAAATACGGTGCACCGCGTAGCAGAAGGGGCTCATGGCTGACCGGGGCTTGACCCGCCGAACAAACGAGCGAGGGGAGATTGTCCCACCGATAAGCTCAACAGCGGCAATTTCGATGATATGATCGTAAGATTGCGCAGTTTCGACGTCGATGACAATGTACCTGTCTTCCGGCTTCATAGGGCAGTATCGTCGATGGTTCGTTGGTCAATGGGAGATTGAGTCGCCTATTGCTTACGCGATACCGAAAGCCAGTGATGAATGGTATCAGGCCTCTGAGGTTTTAACGTCGCAGGGTACACGACCAACAATGGTGTCCTTTCGCCAGTTGCATCCGCCACTGAAATCAGGATCAAGGGCTAAGTAGGT
>KI912003.1:28350-28485 GCA_000517005.1 Microvirga lupini | reverse complement strand
GCGAAGGAGAACGACCGGAGAATTCTGGCCGGCCAAGATCTGCACACGATACAGCTGCGGACCGAAGCGGCCACCGAAGAGCTCCAGCAGCTGGATTCTCTACGGGCGAGCGTGAGTCAAGCGATTGAGCAAGCC
>KI912003.1:26705-28250 GCA_000517005.1 Microvirga lupini | reverse complement strand
TGAAGCCTGAAAGAACTTTGCCGCCGCCCGTGCACAAGAGGCACAGCTCGCCCAGTTGAGGAGAGCCGTAATAAGACTAAATGAGGTTGACGCGACCCACCGGCCTCAGCAATCCCATGTCATGCTCATGGCATATCTCACGATCGTGCCGAAGGTGATTTGGCTACGGCAACTGCGAGCACAACAGGACAGCCCCACCTGCGGCCGTCAGTACAGTCGCACCAAGCAGGCTGTCGACCAACACAGAAGGAGCGCCGGAACGGCACGCGTTATGTCAATCCCCCAGCCGAGCCGTTTCGCAGCGATGGCTGGCGGAGACGCTGAACCCAGTCCTTAGGCAGCCCGGCTGACCCGCTCGGCGGCTTTCTCGGCCTGCACGGTCACGGTGCGTGCGGCTTCGTCGGCCATCTGGATCGTGAGCTCAGCAATGCGCCGGCTGTTCTCGACCGTCTGTTCCAGATTGTCCCGCAGAAGCGAGCTGTGCACCTCGACCAGATCCGTCATCGACCGGCAACGGGCGAGAGCGTGCATGCCGTCCAGGTTCCGCTGCAGGCGCTTTTGACCGCGATCGGCCACCTCGTGTGAGATCTCCTGCAATCCATGGACCAGGACCGTGCCGGACTGGGCGACGGCCCGCAGGTTGTGCGCCGCCTGCTCGCTCAGCCCCAGGGCGACACCGTCAGGGCGGCCGGCTGCCAGCAAGCTCGGCCGGTCGAGCGGCGGGTCAGCTCGGAGAATGCGCCGAGGCCGGTCTCCACCGCCTCCTGCATGGCTTGCACCATGCTCTGAGCGCCTTCCACATTGGCCCGCAGGGTGTCGGCCACATCCTCCGCTACCCGCTTCACAGCCTCGCCCTGCTCACGGGCCCGGCGACTGTCAGCGCGCTTCATCTCGTCAATGCTTGCCATTTCATCCTGCACTGTCTCAATCATGGCGTTGGTCTCCTCATCGCTCAGCACCTCGAGCACGGCGGGAAGCAGTTCCCTCTTGTCGTCACGGATGTGCTGCTGGAACAACGTCCGCAGCTCCGTCACCTGGCTGATGAACTCAGCACTGTTCTTGGGCAGGCGCTCCAACTCGGCCAGAAGCGCATTTGTTTCCTCGTTGTCGGTAAGAGCCTGCTGCAGGAGATCGAACCTTCCGTGCCGTCTCAGCACCGGAAAGAGATGCTCTTCCTGAAGGGTGGCGATCAGAGGCCCGGGAGCGGGAACGCGTCGGCGCTCGCTATGGCCAATGTGGGACGCATGAGGATGGTTGGGCAGCCGGAGATAAGTCGGCTTCAGGCGCCGACCATTGCCACACGAGTACCAGCCCATCGGGGAGGACCGCTCCTAGGAGGCCATTGCTGTGCCGCACAAAACCTCATGCTTTCTTGGCCCGCGAGAGATCCAGTTGACGTCGGCTGCGTTTCCCCAACTGGAAACCCAGCCTCGCTGACGCCCCGTGGCAGCACCCTTTTGGGGAAGGGAGTTCCTGGGATTAGACCAATGAGTGACGAACGCCATGGCGGACATGCCTACCAGGCCGAGATGACGGATCTGCGCG
>KI912003.1:19526-26605 GCA_000517005.1 Microvirga lupini | reverse complement strand
GACCTACTTAGCGCCAGGCCATGTTGGATAACGATCAAAATCAGTTCAGTGCTGTCCTGCCCTCAGGCTCCCGAGAGCCATCCGGCGCGCCGGAGCCGCAGCGTCGGATCGTGCATGTGGATCTCGACGCCTTCTATGCCAGCGTGGAGCAGCGCGACAATCCAGAACTGCGCGGCAAGCCGGTCGCCGTCGGCGGCTCCCGAGAGCGGGGTGTGGTGGCGGCCGCCAGCTACGAGGCCCGGCACTTCGGGGTGCATTCGGCCATGCCTTCGGTCACAGCCCGACGGAAGTGCCCGGAGCTGATTTTCGTTAAGCCGCGGTTTGAGGTCTACCGCGAGGTCTCGCACCAGATCCGGGAGATCTTTTACGACTACACACCTTTGGTGGAGCCGCTGTCGCTGGACGAGGCCTATCTCGATGTGACCGAGAACCTGAAGGCCATCCCGTATGCCACCCAGGTGGCCCGGGAGATCAGGGTCAGGATCCGGCAGGAGACCCAGCTGACCGCCTCAGCTGGCATCAGCTTCAACAAGCTCCTGGCCAAAATGGCGTCGGATCAGAACAAGCCGAACGGTCAGTTCGTGATCACGCCCGAGATGGGGCCAGCCTTCGTCGAGAGCCTTCCGGTTGGCAAGTTTCACGGCATCGGCCCGGCCACAGCGCGCAAGATGAACGAGCTCGGCATCTTCACCGGCCTGGATCTGAAGGATCGGTCGCTAAGCTTCCTGCAGGAGCGCTTCGGCAAAGCTGGGGTCCACTACTACTGGATCGCTCGAGCCGTCGATTCCCGGCCGGTCCGGCCGGACCGCATCCGTAAGTCCATCGGTGCCGAGAACACCTTCGAGAAGGACCTGGTGGGAATCGAGGAGATGAAGGATGCACTCCGGCCGATCGTGGACCAGGTCTGGAGACACTGCGAGCAGACCGGGGTGCGCGGCCGGACGGTGATGCTCAAAGTAAAGTTTGCCGACTTTCAGCAGATCACCCGCAGCCGCACGCTGACTGGCTATGTTGACAGCCAATCGGCGCTCGACCAGGCCAGCGTCGACCTCCTGAAGATGTTGTTTCCGTTGGAGAAGAGCGTCCGCCTGTTAGGCGTGTCCCTGTCGACTCTGAACACGGACGATGAATCTGAAAGTCCACAGCTATCCTTCGAGCTGTAAGCGACTTTCTGGAGAAACTAGCTGGGATCCGTATTCACCAAGATTGTTTGCTCCTGACCGTGGTCGAGGCACACGCTAAACTCAAACAGGCCGCCCTGTTCCTGTTGTGCCCACTGGTGACGATACCTCTGGGCGCCAAGCTCGTGTGCGGTCCCGGACTATGACGGCCTTGAGCGGTCCAGCGATACGCGGGAGCACACAAGTAATGACCTCTATTTGCGGACAGCCATGAGGTCGTGCGTTAGGACAGTGAGTTTACCAATCAGCGATGCCATATCTGTGGGCTCACACGACCATTGGGTTCCAATCGCAGAGCCATCGGCTGAGACGGACACGATAGCGAGTGAGCGGAGCTTGCCGTCACGGGCAAGCTGGAGATGCTCCTGCAGAAGGTCAATCATCGATGCTGTATTCTCATCAATGGGTGGTGTATCGACTGCTCGGAGCTTCGTCACCCGTCCATGCTGATTGCTCATCATTTACCCCTGTCAGCAGTTGCTGTGTTGTTGCGACCTTCCGGCCGAGCGAGGATGCGCAATAGACATGAACCAAGTGTCAAGACCAGGCCAGTACACCAGAAACATCGCCGGTGTCATATTTCGACAACACGGCACAGTAAGCTTGGCAGATACTGAAGAACCCGACAGCTCATCTGCGAAGTATCCCCTTTGATCGGGAAAGAGCAGCATGATTACGGCTCACCAGCGCCTGCTAGCGTTCCTCCCGGGTTGATGTGCTTGGGTCGGACGCCTATTCCGATCAGGCGTCCGACGAGGTGCGGCATGAGCTGTGAGCGAGCAACCATACGCAGGAAAGCAGGCGGCCTTGCTGGGTCCGTGCCAGCTCCTGTGTTCTGGCGCTTCCGGCGCATCATCAGCTGGACCTTCTGCGTAGCCTTCGTGGGAAAGCTCCTGCGTGCCTGAACCGCACCTAAATCAGCATCGGTCAAATGCCCTTCACAGAGAGGCCCGGCCAGGATGTTGGCAGCAGCGACGGCATCCTGAATGGCGAGGTTAACACCGACACCGCCGATGGGGGACATCGCGTGTGCAGCGTCGCCAATGCACAGAAGCCCAGGCCTCCACCATTGCTTCAGCCGATCCATGCATACTTCTAAGAGGTGAACCTGGTCCAATCCGACCAGTTCCTCAAATCGTTGAGAGGGGAGGGGAGCCACCAGTTTATTTGCCAACGTCAGAGGTCCCTAATTCAACTCTGTCCGCAGCTTCGCGCCCCGTCTCTGAGCTTCCTTTAGGTAATCGACCACGACAGATGGTAACTCGCGCCGGTGCCCGGAGGCCCGTCGCTGGAACGCATCAAACTCGCCCTTGCGGATCATAGCCGCCTCAAAACTCAGTCCAAAACGGTCCACAATATCCTCAACCGTATCATTCGAACTGAGGAGATAGTTGGGAGCCAAGAACATCGCAGCAAAACGTCTCGCCTCACTTTCCTCTTTCTTGGCTTCTAACAAAGATCTTCCAGCTGTCGTTTGGGTCGTGCTCCTGCTGCGAACACCCGAGTGCCGCATTGCGAAGTGCCCAATCTCATTGGCGATGGCCATTCGGGCTCTTGGCTCACCCCTCTGGATGGCACCAACGACACTCTCACGCATCCGCAGGAGGCCCTTTCGGGCGTCCCATTGCGCTTCTGAATCAGGCATTTCGGCGTCGGGTACCCGCTGATAGTTAAAGTGCCGAAAGCTGGTTGTAAGCCTCTGCATCACGGTCATCATGTCGAGGCGGCTCTGGTTCTGAAGACCGAGTTCCCTTCGGAGAACTTTCACACGCTGCTCAATCTCTTCATCCGTGACATGCCGCAACATATCGGGCCTCGGAATCATAGCGCCTACTAAATATAGAATATGACGCGTGGTCTGGGTTTGCAATCCCTCTCCTGGGAGCAAAGACGGAAGCGCAGCCCTCAAGTCCAGGAAGCCGTTCCGGCGCTTGAGCCGGGAGGGTGTGTTTGCGGTGTTCTCCGAGGCCTTGCGGCGCTGAGCGAGTCTGCTCACTTGGTGGAGATGGTCGATTCGACCATTGCGCGCAGTGGTTCGGCCCGCATCGATGCGGCTCTTCGGAAGACGGCCAGCAAGTCCGATGATTGAGCGGACCGTCATCCAGAAGCCGGGCGCAACGAGATTTGAAATGCGCTCATCGCGCTCCACGACCGGCTCGACGAGATGCTGTGTCGTTAGGCAGCGATCACTGGAATTCCATCAAGCCACAATCGATGGACGTGGAGGCAAGTTCTGCCAAAAGAGCTACCCACGCGAATGGAACATCTCATCCGCCCAGAGGTCATAGGCGTGCTGGATAGTAAGGTAGGTCTCGTAGGCCCGGCCGTACCGACGGGCTGCCAGAAAGCGCTCCCGCAGGGCATGCAGGTGCTCGAGCCGATGCGTCCACTGGGTTTTCCGCTCGTGTGACATGATCCCCGTCCAGTCAAAGAGATAGCCGAGCCTGATTTTAGACCGCTTCCCTGAATGAAGTGGAAATCAAGGGTATGATCCTGGCAGCGCACGGGGATTAACTCTCGAAAGGGGCGCGACCGACGACATCGTTTGACCTTGGGCGGATCGGCTCCAGGAGGGTACCACGCTCACGGATGCCGGTGATTAAGAAGACTTTAACCATGCCGGATCGATCATCCCAGCGTGCTGCCAGATGAGGCCCTTGGGAGGTTCTCATGGACAATGAAATCGAATGTATCGCCAAGGCTTTCTACGCGCTCCAAGACGAAGCACGTGGGTGGGACAGAGAGCCTGAACGATTGAAAGAAGCCTTTCGCCAAGATGCCCGCGCCGCAATTGCCATGGTTGACGCTGAAATCGAAGCACGCCGTCAGGCTAGCAACTGCTCAACTGTCTGATCTCAAAGCGCAGTAGTTCTCATCTTGCCGATTGATGTGCGCGGGGTGCGGCTTCGCTCAGACCCGGTGCTGCGGAAATGATGGCGTCCTGGTTGGCACCTCCTGAGGCGTTGTCGGCGGCACGCCCATCGGCTCTCCCGGGTTCGGGACTTCAGTGGGTGTGGTTGGCGGGACGCCGCCAGGCTCTTCATGCCCCGACAAGCCAGGAGGTCCAGCCGGTGGCAGAACAAGCTCTGGGCCCGGTGCTGGCATGTCAGGCGGCGGTGGAGAGGGAACGTCTGGCTGTTGCGGATCTGACATCACGCATAACTTCCTGCTTAGGTCTCACGAGGCTTCACTAACCCACCTTGGGGACCTCATCTCTTGGTAGCTCAGAAGGCTCAGGCGGAAGCAAATCAGGTTCCTCGTCTGGCTCCGGCTCTGTCTCAGGCACGGGTGTCGGAAAGTCAGGTTGCGGAGGCACGGGAATGTCCGGCATTCGGTAGCAAAAACCACCAGACACAACTGAACCCATCCTGTTACCCCGCGCGAACAAAATCCTAGGACATTCTATAAGCTTCACACTATCCTGCGGCTCCCACACTATCCGAAGAAGGGAGAGGACGGTGTCCCAAGGCCGAATCTGGACCTTTGCGTTCCTGTTCCACGTGGTCGTCGGTGCGGCTGCTGCTGCACCTGAGCATGGGGTCGGAGTCCGCAGTATGACGGCATCTGCACCTGTTCGGGGCGAACCTATCGAGTTGACCGTCTGGTATCCGACGGACGCGAAGGGTCCTGCCGAGATAGTCGGGGGGAGCAAGGTCTTCAAGGGAACACCAGCGCTGCGAAATGCGCCGGTATTCAAGGGTCAATACCCCGTCATCGTGCTGGCTCATGGCGGCTTCCGGGCCGCTCCGCACCACGAGGGCTGGATTGCATCCTCCCTGGCGGCTCGCGGCTACATCGTCGGCGTGACGCGGCCGCCAGCCCTCGGCCCAAAGGACGCCAAGAGTGCCGTCCAGGAACTCTGGCTCCGCCCCGCTGACCTCTCGGCGGCCCTCACGGCCCTAGAGAGCGACCCAGTCATCTCCCCGCGGATCATGCCGGGAAAGGCTGCTGCCGTGGGCTTCTTCCTCGGTGGTACGTCTGCCTTGGCTCTCGCCGGGGCTCGCCTCGACCCGAACAGTTATGGCCGCTCATGCGATCGGCATGAGGCAGGGCTGGACTGCGCCTGGTTCGTCAGGGGTGGTGTCGACTTGAAGAGGATTGGTGCCGCCGATCTCGGTCGGTCCCACCGGGATGAGCGGATCAAGGCCGTCATCGCGGTCGATCCGGAATTGAGCACGAGCTTTTCTCCCGAGAGCCTGGCGGGGATCGGGATTCCAGTCGACATCATCAACCTCGGGTCTCCAGGCACGATAGCCCCTGCCCTCGAGGTATCCGGGCTCAAGGTACATATCCCTGACTCCCGCTACGGTGCCATCCCTGACGCAACGAGCTTCAGCGCGTTCAATCCATGTACGCCGGATGGGCCTGCCCTGCTACGGGAGGAGGGAGACGACGATGCGATCTGCCGGGACGGCGGCACTCGCCCCCGCGAGGAGATACACCGAGAGATCGCAGGGAGGATCACGGATGCTCTGCATCAGAGCCTATCGGCATGGCCATGATTGCCTGGGTCGCGGCCACGTATACTTGTCTGGTGATTGGTGGCGTTTGCTGCCGAATGCCGGGAATGTCCGGCTGCGGCGTGTCAGGGTAGGGAATGTCAGACATGGAAGCATCCTCAACGCTTTTCTGAGAAACCACGATCGCCCAGCGGGTTCCCTCGACCCACAGCCTTCATTGACCGAAATTGAGATGCGGCAACGACCCACCCTTGCGGAAGAAGGAGTCTGCCTCGAATGCCTATCCTCGAGGCTTCAGGACCAGAGCCTGCTCCGGTCCCTGCCGCTTTCTGTCGCCAGCGTGAACGACCGTGACACCACTTTGCGGTTTCGTAGGCGCTGCTTGCGCCGGGCGTGGTGGCGCCTGTGGCGGAGTTGACGGCAAACTCCGGATCGAGCCTGTCTGGGGAACATCGTTCTGCGCCAGACGTGCAGGGGTTGAGTTCGCATTAAGCGGCAGCCGGTCCGCAGGTCCCTTCAACTGAGCCTGAGTTCGGCTCTGGGCAAGACGAGCGATCTCATCCCGGGCTGAACTGAGTTGGTTGCGCAGCCGAGCAAGTTCCGCGGTTGCACCTTGGGATTGATCTCGCTCCAGCAACAGCTGCTTTTGACTGTCTTGAAGCGTAGCGATCCGCTCCCGCAGCTGACGTTCGGTTTCAGCGGCGGATTGGCTCGAGACCGCAAGCATGCCCCATCCCGCAGCGGCACCTAAACCCAGAATGACGGTCACAGCCCGCTGCCAGTTGGCGAGCAACGGTGTAAAGATCTGGATCATTGAAACTCCTGCAACAACGAAACCACGATGGCAGAGGGCAATAGCCTTCTTTGCTCAGAACGGATGGGCCGATGTGCTCACCACACTGGCATCAGAGGCGCTGAGGATAAGGTTGTCCTAGTGACTTAATCATTAAGGGCGTTTGGCGTGACTGGAGCACGGGCGCGCATTTTGGTGCGGATTCCGACGAAGTCGGCCAGTTGTTCCGACGCGATGTCGGCCATGCATTCCGATTCCAAGCCAGCCATGTTTCTGATCTGAAGTCGGCAGTCTGCCAACGGCCGCGAACTGCTCGAGGTTACGATTGCTTAACCGTGTGAAGCCAAAGGCCTCGCACGGGCTCAAATGCGTCACAAGCTCGACCCAATGCGACGCTGATGTGAGCACACGACGCTCTTAGAATTTCAGCTAACGATCTGCGAGTAAGCTCATGAGCTATGGAAGAAGCCGCGCAGAGGGGCAGTTTGGCGTAAGAGGCATAGGCCTCTCGGCTGCGACAGTCGTCGGGTGGGGTTTGCCCACGTACTCCGTCCTGTCTACGGGATCTGAGGAGCACACGCTCCAGAGTGAGATTTCGCAACTTCGGCAGCAGATTGAGACTGTCACCGCAGAGCGCGATCAACT
>KI912003.1:19269-19426 GCA_000517005.1 Microvirga lupini | reverse complement strand
ACACCTACAGTTAACCGGACCGACAGGTCAGCCGATAGCGATGACGGAAAGCCCTACGGTCAGCACGACGTCGGCTGTTCGTCTTTCGAAGCAGGAGATACGCGCGGCGCAGGAAGCGCTCGTTGACTTCGGATATGGAAAGCTAAAAGCTGACGGG
>KI912003.1:18757-19169 GCA_000517005.1 Microvirga lupini | reverse complement strand
CCACACTAATAACAACAACGGATCTCCTAGTGAGTCTTGTAACAAAGGCTTTCCGAAGAAAGCTGAGGCGGTTCGTTCAACCGAACAACCCTCGGAGCATCTATCACCGGAATTGATCCTTGAGGCCTGCCCCACCCTCAGCGACTACGGTCAGCCGGTGCGGGACCTGGCCGACATCGTCTCCGCCGGCCGCTACCTGCGAGCCTCGCTCGGGGCGCATGAAAGCGCCTGGGCCGAGGCGGTGGAGGACATCGGCACCGTCAGGGCGGCCATAGCCGTGATCTACGTCCTGCAGCTCTACGAGGACGACGCCGCCAGGAACGGCGGGGAGAGCCGGATCAAGAACCCGGGCGGCTACTTCCGCGCGCTCACCCGCATGGTGAAATCCGGCAAGATCGACCTCGCCGTCGAA
>KI912003.1:18060-18657 GCA_000517005.1 Microvirga lupini | reverse complement strand
AGCCGCGAAACGCGGTATCTGGTCGGGATCGTTCACGCCGCCATCCGAGTACAGAAGGGGAGGGGACAAAGCCTCAGAAGCGAACCCCGATTTTTGGACTGTCGGCCGTGTCCATCGCATCATTGAACGGTTACTGGCCTACTTCTGACGATCTCGGCTCTGCCATTGCTGTTCTACGGTCAAGCTTGTCGATCAAAGTCTTGAAGCGCTCCGGCTGCTCTTCCTGAAGGATGTCAACGTACAGCCGCCGCAACAGATGTCCGACGACAAGGGCGGTGTAGCAATCGGAGGCGGCAAGGGTGTTGGAGAGCCGCAGCTCCCGCAATGGTTCATCGTCTGCCAGCATGGCAAGGCTCCATTCGCCCTGCATCTCCCTTGTCGATCCGTCAGAGCTAATTCACAGAGGGATCATTGGTTTCAGCGAGGCCGGAGATGACCACTTGCGGTCTAATCCCTCGTAGCGGATCGACAGCCCCACCAGGCAAGGGCATCCTCGATCCTGGCCAGAGGGTTCCCAAGATCGTCGGCCAGAAGAGGGCCTGGATACTTCATCGCACACTCCACCAGGCTCTCTTCGTTTGCCGGAGCGACCATTAA
>KI912003.1:13404-17960 GCA_000517005.1 Microvirga lupini | reverse complement strand
TTTTGGACGGATGAACCGCACGCGCGAGATCCTGATTCAAGCGATCGACGGAACACGGCGCAGCATCACAGTGCAGCCGACCATCCGCATTGCGCCGGACCATGACGTGTCGCTTGTGTACGCGCGACGATCCGGCCTCAAGAATGGCGTGCTTGTCGGAATGCTCGACCACACCACCGACAGACATTGCTCTATGCCGCAGGGCTATGTGCCGATCCGGTTGAAGCCATCCCTGTTCGTGGACATCATGAAGGACATCGAGCGCTATTCCTTCCCCGGAACCGCGTTCCTCCTGACCGTCTTTGCCGCCGCCTGCCTGTTCTGTGCTGGCGTCACCTATCCCCTCCTGACGTGGATCATGATTGGTGGTGTGGTGACGGTTCTCCTGTGGGCGTTCAACGAACTGGCACAGTGGCAGGCCGAGACGACGGATAATCTGCTGATCGAAGCCACGGATGAGATCTTGGACCAGATGGCGACCGCCGAGCGGATCGCCAACAGCCCCGAGCCTTACGACAGCTACGGCGCAACATGGGTTTTGGACAGCAACAAGGCTTGGAGCGCACCGGCTCTTGCACCAGCTCAGAGCCACAGGGCAGCGCAGACGCAGCCCTATAAGCCTCGCGGCGGCTACGGAGCCTTTTAAGGTTTCAGCCTGTCCGCACAGATGGCTCGGAAACTGACCAACGACGGCCGCGGAGCATTCCCGCGGCCATCGTCAGTTTTCCGGCTAATCTCAAGCGCTTGCAGCGATTGAAGCGGGCTTCCCGCGTTTCACAGACCCACGATACATTGCGACCCATCGGCGCAACTCTCGTGAAATCACGACGAGCGCTCCGGCAAGCGGAGGGATCAAGATCGCCATAGCACTCACGGTTTCCGCGCTCATTCGCGGCCTCCCGGCACCCAGGCGCAACGTTCTGTTGAGAAGAGTCGGTTTAACTCTGCCCCGCCTCGGCGGGACGTGCTATCGTCAAAGGGACTCGCGATCATGGGTTCTCCTATGGTTAGGGTTTCGAGGCAGCCGGGGGAGCTACGAGCGACCAAACTTCACGCTCCTCCGGCTGGTCCGATTCAGCGGACAATATCCAAACGAAATCGAACGCACGCATAGTGGCACGATTCTTTTCTAAGGAAGCCTAACCCTGATCCACAAGGACTATATTCCTGTGAATGCCAGTGGGTTGTTGTGGATCCCGGTATCAAGCGATGGGAGAAAGGACCAGAGCCCAGATTGCCACGGCGGATCCGAACATTACGAGAGAAGCGATTTCGGCAGCGGTCTCAAGGATGAAGCTTCACTCCTCCACCTTATAAGCTCCCCATGACCTACTCCCGCGACACCACCGCCATCTCCGAGATCACCGATCAGCCCATCAGCACCTGGTCTGAGGAATGGCGGATCGAGACTGAAGCCCGCGCCATCCTTCCATGTCCAAGGACGAGCGAGATGTCTTCTTCAATGGCCGCAAGGATGAAAACGGCAAGCAGATTGATCGGGGCCTCATCGGCATCCGAGGCCTGAAGGCAGCCGAGGAGATCCGCGCGGTCATGGAGCGGTTGCAGGAAGCACGGAACCAGCGGAAGTGACGCACGCCGTCTCATTCTGAAAACCTGTCCACAAGGCCCTCAGCGCACCTACGGCGCTCTGTGATGGCGCGGCGGCTTCGGGCCTGCTCCGCTCCGGGCGCTACTGCCGTTTGACGCGCCTGGACAGCTGTTGCGGGAGGCCGAGGCTCCCCGTCCACAAAGCCGCCGCTGTCGCCAGCGCCGACATTCACAGGTCCATGCTTTAGGAAAGGGAAGAGGGGAGTTGCCTTCAAATTGCGGTAAGGCTTTCATGAAATGACGCCTCGGAGGCTTTCTTGCGTCCACGGATGGTCCCAAAGAAGGCTCACGACGAGCGCGAGAAGCACAATGGTGAGAATGAGGATCAGGGCGAGGGCGATCCGGGTGAGCCGCTCGTGCCGGACGAGGCGGGTGTGGGCTTCTCCCGCCTTCTGTCTCTGCTGGTCCAAGTTGGGACGGTGATGCGGCACAGTTCACCGTGTAATCGATTACACCTGAACTTTCCCTTATCAGCCTCGCAGGCGCATGAGAAGATAGTCTGCTAATTTCGGATAGGCCGTTTATGGAATGAGCAACTATCAGCCTCGCAGGCGCATGAGAAGATAGTCTGCTAATTTCGGATAGGCCGTTTATGGAATGAGCAACTTAGTGACGGAAGACGGCGCGTTGTATGAGGAGCCTTAGGGCGATCCCTAGCAGAACAGCACCTCCCAGGAGAGCCAAAAGAACCTTTAGATCAGTCACCGGTCGGCGCTGGATGTGCTCAAGATCCGGCCGCCTCTCGTGGGCACGGCGATGCGCCTGCTCGATCTGCTGAGGGGTCATTTGGGTCGCGAGGTGTTGCTTCAGAGCAAGGGCTCGCTCCTGGTCTGAGTCCTCAGGCAGATTGAGGACGATCCAGGCGATCTCGGCTAAGGCGTAGGCCTCGATCAAGTCACGTGGGGTTCCCTGTCCGTCGGCATACATCTGCGCCAGCGGAAAGTAGGCCTCTGGCTCTCCCCGATCTGCGGCTTCCGACAGCTTCATGAAGCGCGATTGAAGCTCCATAGAAACCTGAGCTTTCGCGCCTGATGCGAGGGCTATAAGAAGGCCGAGAACGACATGTCCGGCCAATCGCACGAGGGTAGATGTCATGCCCTATTGGCCTCCTCAGGGAACACCTTACGGCGCTTAGGTGATAGATACGTGATTTCATCCAAGCCCCGATATGGAACGAGCAGCATGCGAGTAATGGCCGTGATCGTCGGGGCAGTCATCGCGTACGCCTCGTACTACGCTGTGGTTCAAAACACCTGCAAGGTGAACCCACCGATCACTGACAGTGCAACAGTCATAGAGAGTGTAAAATGGAAGATTTACGCGCTTGTGTCGCGGTATTATGCTGACGGCCATATAAAGACGCAGGAAGAGCTCGACCAAATAATTGAATGCCCAACATGCATTTCAGCTAGCTATGGCCATATTGGCGTTCTAAAACGCGGATGGCATATTAGCTTTTACTATAAATCTCCCGATAATTACGCATATAACGCGTTCGTTACCACAGACCGATGTGGTGCAATACTCGACTCGGGTGTAACCAATTGGGGGCCGTAGAGATGCGGAAAATAGTCCAAAGATTTCGCAGAAGCCCATTTACGGAACCCACCTACGGCGTCCTGTGGAGAAGAAAGGTCTACCTTTTGTCCCTGCTTGCCAACGCTAGCATTGCCAGTGCCTTATGGAGGGCGAAAGGTGCTGGGAAAAATGCGGTATGGTTACGCTAGGATCTCAAGTGACGACCAGAACCTAGACCGCCAGCGCGTGGCCCTGGCCCGCGAGAATTGCGGCCAAGTGATCGAAGAGACGGAAAGTGGGGTAAAGGCCTGCCGCCGCCTGGACGTCCTGCTAGGCCGATTGGAGGCTGGTGACGAGCTAATCGTGACGGAAATCGATCGCCTCGGCCGCTCGACTGGCGACGTAATCCTGATGATGGACGAACTTACCCGGCGCGGCGTTGTGTTGCGCGTCTTGGCTATGCCATCGCTCGATATTCGCAGCGATGACGGCCGCCTGATTGCTGATATCATGGCATCCTTCGCAGCCCATGAGCGCCGCCGGACACGCCGCCGCCAAGAGCAGGGCATTGCCGCTGCCAAAGCCGCAGGACGGCACCTTGGACGGCCGCACAAGATGAACGGCCAGCAGATCGCAGAAGCCCGCGCCCGCCTTAACGCCGACGAACCGGCCCGTCTTGTTGCTCGTGCCTACGGCGTGGACGTGAAGACGTTGCGGGCGACGATAAAGCGGACAGTGTAAAACAGTAACAAATTCACACAATCTTACTCACAGAGTGTCATATATGCAGAAGTCAAAAAGCAGAATTAATACAGACACAAACCTAATCAGCACGTTGATTGCTGGAATTTCCAATGGTGAGATCAAGGTTCCGAAGTTTCAACGGCAATTTGTTTGGAAAGAAAATCAGGCTATAGATCTACTAGACAGTATAGCTAAAAATTATCCCTCTGGAAGTCTGCTGGTATGGAAGACAAAAACTAAATTAAAGGCTGAAAGAAATATTGGCGAATTTAATCTACCGCTGACAGATGATCATGACCCGACTGATTACATACTGGATGGGCAGCAAAGGCTAACCGTTATTTATTCCTGCCTAGGTGCTGGGGAGAACGAAGGTGGCTTTTCTGTTGCTTATGACCTTGAGACGAAAAAATTCATAAGAATGCCAGAGCAACCGAGTATTCAGCACTTTCCGCTGAGAAAGATGTTTCATACTACTACGGCCTGTTAGCGCTTGATCCAGTCGAGAGTGGCGGCAAGACAGAGCACGCCCATGAAGGATCGGGCGGTCTTCTCGTAGCGGGTTGCAACAGCCCGCCACTCTTTGAGCCGGGCCCAGAGCCGCTCGACGACATTGCGGTGGAATTGTCGCAAACTCTTCGGTAACTCAGTTCGGTCTACGCCTCCGGTCAGCTCCGGAGGTGCAT
>KI912003.1:4886-13304 GCA_000517005.1 Microvirga lupini | reverse complement strand
CCGGTGCCGCGAGCACGTGTGTTTGATTGGGACCTGATCCGCAGACTCCCATCCGAGCCCGCGGCCTGTGAGCCGCAGGCCGCACACATGGCAGCCCTGACCACGCGCTGGATCAAACCGAAGATTTCTCTTGCGTCACCAGGGGCGTCTACACATGGTTGATAATACCGCCGAGGTTTATTGCACAAACCTTGCGCGCTCCCCTATAGGACAGTGACCCCGCGGTACCGGCAACTGCCGCCAGCAACCCAAGCCCTTCGAGAGCAAGCAATGCCACCACTGATTCTGTGCGTCGAGGATGAGCCCCACATACGCGCCATAATCGCAGAGGAACTGCAGGAGGCAGGTTATGATGTTCTCCCAGCCAGTAACGGGGCCGATGCCCTCAGGATTCTTGCCAGTCACACCCCAGACCTCATTCTCTGTGATGTTGATATGCCCGGTCTCAGCGGCCTTGATGTTCTTCAGGAATTCCGCAGCCGCTTTCCCGATTTGAGTGACGTTCCGTTCGTTTTCCTGTCTGCCCTTGCAGACCGCGCGGATGTGATCTCCGGTAAACAAGCCGGCGCCGATGATTATCTGACCAAGCCCATCGATCTCGATGTTTTGCTGGCCACCCTCGAGGCGCGCCTCCGCCAAGTCGCGCGTATGCGCGATAAGGTCGAGAGTAAGCTTGCCGAGATAGAGGTCGCCTTCTCACAGCTGCATCGTGAAGGCACGCAGGGAGCTTTGTTGGGGGCAGCCGAGGTGCTCAATCAGATTGCACTGGGCATCATGCTGATTGGAGCTGATCGGAAAGTCGTCTTCGTCAACCAAACGGGCAGAGAAATTGTCAAACAGGCCGATGGCCTCATGATCTCGACGGATGGTTCCCTGCGCGGCTCCACACCTCAGCAAACACAGGCAATACGTGAACTGGTGGACCGAGCTCTGGGGGAAACACGCCAAACCTCCGATGGTCGGGAGAGAGCAGGAGAGGGAGCCCTTGCAGTGCCCCGAACCTCCGGACGCCGCTCCCTGGCCTTACTGATAACTCCGCTTCGGTCGACAGTGACAGGAGGTGACAGGGCGATGGCGTGTGTATTCCTCTCAGACCCTGAGCGTCGCCCGCGCCTGCCAGCAGACCTCGTGGCGCGGCTGTACGACCTGACGCCAGCAGAAGCACGACTTGCTCTTGCTCTAGCCGAAGGGCTGCGATTGGATGAGATTGCCGCGGCTTTCGGGATAACCCGGAACACGGTGACCTACACCTTGCGTAACCTGTTTCGAAAGACGCAAACGGATCGCCAGACGGATCTGATCAGTCTCTTCCTTGGAAGCCCTCTATCGTTCAGCGCACGCACCGCAACAGGGGCATTACCTTAGCCAACAGCGATGACGCTCACTGTATGGGCCTCTTGAGAACATTCCCTTGTGCAACTGCGCGGCAGGCGAATTGTAAACGTTGTTCCCGAGCCTTCACGGCTCGCGACCTCGATGGTCCCACGGTGCATGTGGACGATCTCACGGGCAAAAGCAAGACCAACACCCGTTCCAATCGTTCCCCTGGCTGTCCGCGCTCGGAAATAGCGATCAAACAGTCGAGGCATGTCCTCCTCCGGCACGCCAATCCCGTAATCCTGGACGGCAATGAAGATCCAGTCCTCTTGCATCCATCCTCGGACCTGGACCGGTGTATCGCGGCCGGAATATTTCAGTGCATTTGAGAGGAGATTGCTAATCACCTGTTCCATCAGGATCGGATCGCATTGGGCAGCGGAAGGTAATGCCTCGCAGCTAACGTCGATCGCCCGACCAGGTTCAAGGCTGGTGTAGCGCGTGGACACGTCAGTGACGAGTTCTGCCAGATTGCAGGCAACGGGCTGGAATGCGATTTCGCCCTGATCGAATCGAGCGGCATTCAAGGTGCTTTCCATCAGCCTGGTCAGCTGCGCAGCTGCATCTCTGATTGTCGCCGTCCTCTCACCTATCTCCTCTTGAGTCATCCGGGCCCCGCGTCTCATTATGCGCTGGGCGGTCATATCGATTACCGTCAGAGGCGTTCGGAACTGATGCGAGACCATCGAGACGAACTCACGATAAAGCTGACTGAGTTCTCGCTCCTTTTGCAATGAGACTGTTGCGAGCGCGATCTTTCGCTGCCCACGAAGGAGAAATAGGGTAAGTATCCCGCAGCTGAGGATCACCCCTGCGATATAGGCAAAGACCTGGAGAAGGGCGTTCAAATGGGCATCCCGCAGCTGCATTGTGCGGTCCCGCTCGATCAGCATACTTTTGTTGGCAGCATCTCTCAGAACACTCACGAGAGGCTGGATGATGGAACGCACGGCGGCATCGGTGTTCTTGTCATAGCGACCAAGGGCGCGAATATGAGCCTCAAGGGCAGCTAAGGCCTCCGCCTGTGCATCAAGCTTGGATGTGTAGCCAAGGTCGGCCAGATATGCGCGAGGTTGGCCATCGCGCACTGCCTCCAGGCGGCTCAGGAACACATCGAGGCGGAGCTCGATCTCATTCTTACCAACATCAAGGTCTCCTCCAGTGTAGCGAGAAATCGTATCGGACAGCCGGATGCCTTCATACTGGGCTTGGCTGGCCAGCCAGACGATGTTCTCGCCAATATCGCTCTTGAGGTTCTGCCCAACCTCGACAAGGCGAGCACTTGCCAGCACGAGGCATACAAACGAGGCCACGATGGCAATCGAGGACAGGGCCGAGGCGCGCGAGAGAAAGGGGTTCGGCATCAATGAATAGTAAGGCTATTCAGCTGCCATACCCAACGGGAGTCGTAGCGTGCATCCTGCAACTCAGCGTTCTGGTCGCGGGGATATACAATCCAGATTGGTCCTTTGTCACGGGGCATTAGGTCGCGGCCATCCATGCGGAGCGCCAGCAAGACGTCGAACTCCTGGAAGTCCGAGAGCGGGATTTCAATCGAGTAGTCGTTGAGGGCGGTCGCCGTCACGTGTGTTCCCTTAGCTTCAACACGGTTCAGAAGATCACGCACGAGGACCCCCTCAAACGTCCTCACCCCTGTTGTCCACGCCGTTGAGGTCCTGAGTGTGCGCAAGCCAATGCTTTCGAGAAGCGCACGGTCAAATATGGCTCCACCTTTGCCGCTCTTGACCCCGATCGCACCAGAGACGGTGAGAACCGGATCATCCTGTGGTTGTGGTAAGACCCCCGCCAAGCTCGGCAGAGCAGCGAGCGCAAGAACGATTGACGCTATTAAAGAGTTACGCAACTTTGTCCGCGCCATTATCATAACCCCTCAAGGAGAACGTATGCCTCACAGCCATAATGGGGTGGGTTCTTAAGCCCCCGATGGGCTTACTGGTCCGGCCCAGGCGGTGCCCGAACTCCTAGCAACCCGCGGGAGGACTGGACTCGACCTCTCCCTATACGGACGAGATGAGGTCAGGTCAAACATCTCACTGGGCGGAGGCAACTTGCCGACCTGCGTCGGGATCGCTAACCATCTCCCCCGGGGCCGCTCATTGTCGTGAGCGAGCCAGAGGGGCCGGGCCAGTGGTCCATCGGTTCTCCCAGGCAAGGGCTCGCCGCAGGGCCGAATCGATTGGGCCTGATTCGCTGTCAAAAGAGCCGTCGGCACCGTTTTCAGCATCAGACCCGCGCTTATTGTGTAAGCCACTGCTCCTGATGCGGCAGACTACCTCACCAATCGCTTAGACGCGCGCCACGACAGGTGAGCTGAGGTCCCCGATCGGCCCCTAAAAGGTCGGGGCACGGTCGTTGCCGGGTGGACAAGCGCCGCACCGAAACTGACGCAGCCAGAGCACATTGCCAGCCAAGATTTGTGTAACGCTTACAGGCGCAGCACCCAGAGACGGAGCAACTCAGGGCAGCCAACCAATTGGAAATATGGCCACTCACCCCACACAAACGAGTGGGGCCTGCACGGGCTGATTGCGGTAACCATCCGCCTCGGCGTTCGCAGCAACAAGGCGCTATGCCGACAAGGGCTGTCGAGCGAAGATGATCGGCATCGCAACACAATGACCACACCTCAGCGTTGGGGCACAGAGATTCTCGTAACTGGACTTAGGGATGACGACAGGCAGGACATCCGCGCCCAGATCCTCGATGCCGACAGATCGATTCGCGGCGGCATAGTCTCACTCCAATCCTTATCCAAACCTACTCATTCAAATGAGATTGCACAAAGGGGTAACCTATGACTGTAACCTATAATTCCACGAACAAGATCTTCACTCTCGGTGTTGATGATCTGAATTTCGCGATCCCGGAGACGTGGGAAAGCGCCCCGACGCCGGCAGGCAGCGGCATTCTCGGCAACGATCTCAACAACCTTCTGACTGGCGACGGCACAGCCAATTCGACCATTGATGGCGGCAATGGCGACGATACAATAATCGGCGGTGCGGGAGGGGATACACTTCGTGGTAGCGACGGCATTGATACGCTCTCCTACGCCACGGCTACTGCCGGCGTGAATGTTACGCTTAACAGCGCGGATGGCACGGTCACTGGCTTCGGCGTCGGCGCTGGAGATCAGGCCGGCGATAACATTAATGGCTTTGAGAATCTGACGGGATCGGGTCATGCCGATAGCCTGAACGGTAATTCGGCGGCCAATAGGATCGACGGCGGGGGCGGCCACGATATTTTGGTCGGCAAGGGCGGCAACGATACCTTGGTTGGTGGCCTGGGCGCCGACGACATGCAGGGCCTTGCCGACGATGATCTCTATTATGTGGACAATGGCCTCGATTATGTGCGTGAGCGCGGTGGCGAGGGCTCTGACACAGTTATCGCCAGTGTTAGCTTCAACCTCTATGCTCAAGGAAACGGTGAGGTTGAAGTTCTAGCAGCCGCCGGAGGACACACTGCCATCGATCTCACCGGCAGTGCTTCTGCCAATCGCATTATCGGCAATAGCGGCGACAATGTAATCGATGGCTGGACTGGCGCCGACACTCTGGAAGGGGCTGCAGGGAACGACATCTACCACGTGGATAGCGCTGGCGACGTCGTCAGCGAGAACGCCGGCGAGGGCACCGATCTCGTCCATACCAAGATCAGCTATAGCCTGACCGCTCATGTGGAGAACCTCACGGCCCTGAGCGGCGCCACCAACGCCATTTCCCTGAACGGCAATGCCCTCAACAACTCGATCACCGGCAACGAAGCCAATAACATCATTGATGGTGGTGTCGGCGCGGACCCGCTGATGGGCGGGGCAGGCGATGACGTGTACTACGTGGACAACATTGGCGACGTGGTCATTGATGGCGTGGGCACCAACACGATCTACACCACCATCACCTACGCGAGCGGGCAGTTCGTTGGCCAGGTGGTCGCGATCGGGTCGAACGCCATCGGCCTCAGCGGCAACGATCAGGCCAACACCCTCACCGGCAATGCCGGCGCCAACCGCCTCAACGGCGGCAAGGGCAACGACCTCCTGTTTGGCGGGGCTGGCAAGGATACCTTCGTCTTCGACAGCGCGATCGGCACCTACCGGACGAACAAGTTCCTGAACCTCGACCGGATCCAGGACTTCAAGGTCAAAGAGGACAAGATCCATCTCGACAATGCCATCTTCAAGAAGCTCGGCAAGGCCGGCAAGCTGAAGAAGGACTACTTCGCCAGCGGCACCAAGGCCAAGGACAAGAACGACTACCTCGTCTACAACAAGAGCAAGGGCATTCTCTCCTACGATGCCGACGGCTCGGGCAAGGGCAAGGCGGTCGAGATCATGAAGTTCGACAACAAGGCCAAGCTGGCCTACACCGACTTCCTCGTCATCTGAGCGCAATCAGAACAGCAGAGCCAGCGACAGGCCTCCCGCGGGAGGCCTTTTCGTGGGTGTGCGGAGGGCGACTGGTTGGTGCCCGATGCTCTCGTGGTGGTGGAAGAAGCGCAGGGCGTCGAGGTCTCGCAGCCCGAGCGCTTCAAGGAAATCGAGCGGCGGGACTATGCTTGGTTCATGCGCTCTGCCACGCCGCCTGATTGGCCATAGTCGAGCTAAGAGCTCGTCCCGAAAAGGGTTGAGTGGCCGGGATGGCCGTGATTCCAAGAGAGTACTGAAGTAGCTGCCTATATCGGGTCAGCCCCTCTTAACCCCATGCGCGAGGCTGTGGCCGGACTATACTTAGCGCTCTCGAAACTCTCCCTCCGGCGCACGTTCGATGACGTTCTCGATCTCCGCCATGACATTGGCCGGCAACGGGCCCTTCTCAAGGGCGCCGACATTCTCTTCCACTTGCGCGGCCGACTTGAAACCCGGAATGGGCAAGGTGCGGTTCGATTTTGACCAGAGCCATGCGAGGGCGCCCTGAGCCATGGTTCGCCCGCCGATGGTCAGCAACTCGCGGACTGCTCCGACGCGCCACTCAAATTCAGGAGCGACGCTGCCGTCCTTGAAATAATCCATCCAGGTGAAGCTGTTGTGCCTTACATCCCCCTTAGGGAGAGGTCGGGCCGCGCGATATTTTCCGGTCAGCAATCCCATGGCCAAGGGCATCCGATTAATCGAGATCAGATCGTATCTCCCAGCAACGCTCATCATTGTGGGAGCATCGAAGAAGACGTTCATGGTGTGCTGGACCGAGACGAAGTGAGGTCGACTGGCGAAAGCCTCGACGCGGTCAGGAAAGTCCGTGCTCCAGCCGTAGGCCCCGATCTTTCCCTCCATCCGTAATTCCTCGAGTATATCAAATACGACTTGGGCACTCCCGACTGGAAAGGAATTCAGGTGGAGCTGGATGAGATCGATCCGGTCGCGCCGCAGACGGCGGCGGCTCGCCTCGATCGCGCGCCGGACGTCACCAATGAGGGACGGCCCCGGCTGCAGGGCGCCAGTCGCCTCTCGCGCCTCAGGATCGAAGTTGTTCCCGATTTTGGTAGCGATCACCACATCGTCGCGCTCCCCGACCACCTCCCCCAGAAGTTCTTCCGAATGGCCAGCACCATAGACATCGGCGGTATCGAAGAAGCGAACGCCAAGCGACAGGGCATGCCGTATCGCGGTGATCGATTCGGCATCGTCCGTGTGCCCATAGCCACGTGCGAGGCCTCCACCTGTCCAATGGCCACCAATGGCCCAACAGCCCATTCCGAGCCGTCGAATGGATCTTCCGTCGAACAATCTGATCTCGTTCAAAGCAGCTCTCCTCAAAACAGTCTTTTGCCTGTAGTTGCAGTTGAGAGAGTATGCAGCCTCTTCGTCACGGGGGAGCCCTCAGGAATGAAAAGGCTATTTCAGGAATGAAAAGCGAGACACGCACATGCCCATGCCGCTCACGCCCCGCTCTGCCTCGTCCAGGAATGCAAGGTATGTTTCGGAAATGAAAAACATCGCGTGGGATGGATACCAAGTCTTCCTGGCTGTGGCGCAGCAGGGTGGTCTCAGCGCGGCAAGTACCGTGCTTGGGCTGAGCAGCGCCACTGTCGGCCGGCATATGCTTGAGTTTGAGCGGGAGATCGGGGTGTCTTTGTTCAACCGAAGCCAATCCGGCTACTCCCTCACCGAAGCCGGACAGCAACTGTTCGAGCGGCTTCTGCAGATGGACCTTGCGGCGCGCAATGTTGAGGCCTGGCGAGAAGAGGCCAACGGTATTCCGACCGTCCGGATCTCGGCGGGGACATGGGTGGCTTGGTTGATCAGCAAGAACCTGCCTGCCATCCGCTCTACCGACGATCCGTTCCGGGTCGAGCTTCTCATCTCGGAGCAGAGAGCGACCTTGGCGCACCGCGAAAGTGATATTGGAGTGCGCGCGTTTGAGCCTGTCGAAAGTAACCTTGCTGCCGTGAGAGTGGGCGAGGTCGCATACGCCGCTTACCAGGCAAAACACCTTCCTGCCTCGGAGCAGGACCGCTGGGTCGCGGTGAGCAAGGAGAATGCTATCTCGGCCTACCTGCGATGGCCGTACATGAATGTGCCCGATAGGATTGCCGCGCTGGTGAACCGTCCGAGATCGCTGCGCGACCTCATTCGTTCTGGCGCGGGCAGAGGCATTCTACCCTGTTTTGTTGGAGACCAGGACCCTCAACTGGAGAGGATTGACGATACGCTGGAAGAGTTGCGCCATCGGCAGTGGCTAGTCATGAACAACGAAGATCGCCATCGAGCAGATATCAGAACTGTTATTGATCGGCTTACAGTCCTGATGAGACATTACGCACGGGAGTTCTCGGCTGAGACATATCCGGTGTTATCATCGTCTAAGGCAACAGATATAAATGATTGATTAACCATATCGTTTGCTTCGCTCTTGCGCGCGCCAGAGCGCCTTTCCTTTTCTGGACCGAGCAACACTCTATCGAAGTGGCTCGGGAGATCCGAAAAAGCCATTTTCACAAAGGCATTTCCTGCACTCGGAAGCGTCTTCCAACGAACGTTTGCACATAGCTAGTGAAAGTGTACAGCAAAGCTCT
>KI912003.1:4579-4786 GCA_000517005.1 Microvirga lupini | reverse complement strand
CCTGTGAAAATTCCTATGCGCCTCTCATTTGTTTTGCCGATCGCACTGGCCTGCTGCGTCTCCGCAGCAGCGGCCGAGACGATCCGAGGCCGCGCCTCAGTGATCGACGGCGACACCCTAGAGATTGCGGGAAAGCGTATCAGGCTTCATGGCGCGGATGCCCCGGAGAGCTCGCAGGCCTGCAAGGACCGGCAGGGGAACGAATAT
>KI912003.1:3693-4479 GCA_000517005.1 Microvirga lupini | reverse complement strand
TTTTCCCTCAGGTGAACCCAGCCATACCAGCCGTATGTAGGAGAATAAACATCGGCCAGATGGCCTATGTTGCCGCACCAACGCACGTCAAACCTACGGGGCACCGGTCCGGATTTCGGGTAAGGCCTGTGTGGAACAGGCTAGAACCGTTCCGCAGGGCCGAGTGCTCGTCCATCCGACGTCGACACCACCCAGAAGTGGGATACTTAGGCGATGAGCGGAAATAGGAGGGATTTGGACTGTGGCCGAGGCTCGAGCGGATGAGTATCGCCGCAAGGCCGAGGAATGTCGGCAGGAGGCAGCGAAAAGTCGGTATGAGACCGATAAGGCAGCCTGGTTAAGAATGGCAGAGGACTGGCTGCGGCTGGGCGGTTCCGTAGACGGGGCGAGGGACAAAGCGCAGAAGCCGACAAAGTCAAAATGAGGCAGGGCTTCGGCCCCGAACAAACCGTCTTGCCCTGAGTTGGTAGGCATCCTTTCCAGGGAGGTCGTGATGCCACGCTTCTACTTCGACGTGCGGGACGGCGGCCGTTTCACGCCGGATGACGAGGGCCTTGAGTTCGACAGCCTCGACGCCGCCGAACGCGCGGCGGCTGAGACAGCGACGGCGATCGGGCGGGAGCGGCTGCCCAGGAGCGACACCCATAAGGTGACAGTCGAGGTGCGGGACGAACGCCGCGCGCTGGTGGGGACCGTGATGGTGCTGATGGAGGTTCACCGGATCGATCCGGCGTCGCAGCTCCTCAGCACGTGAGGAATAAACCCGGCGAATTGCGTGTAAGGCCA
>KI912003.1:1173-3593 GCA_000517005.1 Microvirga lupini | reverse complement strand
TAAGGAACTGGTCTCGCCACAGCTATCGAGACCGGGGTACAAAGGTGCTTAGCAGACCCAAGCCGAGGTCGTCCCATGCAGCGGCTTCTCCTAGTGAGCTTTCTTGCGGCACTTTGCATAGCGTTCGGTGCCAGCGCACAAACACCCGACCGCACGGCGCGTATCGGTGTCCTCATGCCCGGGGGTCTCACCCCAGAGCGGGAGGGTTACCTCAAGGCTTTTCGGGAGGAGTTACACTCACGTGGCTGGGTTGAGGGGCGCAATCTCGTGCTTGATCTTCGTCTCGCCTCCGGGCAGGCCGAGCGTCTACCTGATCTTGCGGCTGCTCTGGTAAGCACAAGCCCCGATGCCATCCTCGCCGCCGGGGGAGCAGCTTCGGCCCGCGCTGCTCAACTCGCTACCAAAACGATCCCCATCGTGATGGTGGCGGCGGGAGGCGATCCGATTGAGGCGGGGCTGATCCAAAGCTTGGCTCGCCCCGGCGGCAACGTCACAGGCTCTATTATTTTGAGCCCGGAGCTCAATGCCAAGCGGCTGGAACTTATTAGGGAGATTCTCCCACAGGCCAAGCGGGTGGCTGTGATCTGGAACCCGACCTTGCGCGGCACGGAAGCTCAACTCGATCTGCTCCGGGCGGCGGCCCCGGCTTTTGGCATTGAACTGACGATGCACGAGATCCGCCGCCCTGAGGATTTCCCGCTACTCGCTACGTCCCTTCAGCAGGCTCAGGCAGATGCGCTGGTGGTCTTGCCCGACCCAGCTGTGCTGGAAACGCATATTGGAGCCACCTTGGCTCTTGTGGCTCGGGCGAAGCTTCCAGCTATCTACCCCTGGCGTAGCTATGTGGCTGCTGGCGGGCTTATGGCATATGCACCCAGCCTGCCCGACCTCTATCGCCGTGCGGCCCTGTCCCTGGACCGCATTCTTGCCGGAGCAAATCCTGCTGAACTCCCTGTGGAGCAGCCAACTGCCTTTGAGTTGACGCTCAACCTCGCAGCAGCGCGCGAAGCTAAAATAGACATTCCAGCCGCACTGCTGGCTCGTGCCGATGACGTGATCGAGTGAGAGCTTCGCAGGAATGAGAAGATCATCTGTGATGCGAATTGCGCGTAAGGCCGTTTATGGAACCGGATCCTGTGTCTTTTGAGCGTATTCGGAAGATCAGTATACGTCGGGCTAACCGTCATTGTCGCAGCGGAATGTCCGATATGAACACTTTCTCGGCAGCATCAGGAACGCCAGCTTGTTCCAGAAGCGTAACAAAGGCTTCATAGGTCGGAAGCGGGTGCACCGTTGGGCCAATAATTATTCGGTCGAGCAACTCAGGAACAGTAGCCCCAGTGAACCCCTCGCCGGGAAAATTCTGAAGGGGTATTTTGAAGATAGGCTGCGGCGAACCTCTGACGACGGCTATATCGCGGACTAGGTTGCGTGAGGGATCTATCATTGGAGAATGGATAATCCTCCATTCCCTCTCCTCATGAAAACCTGGGTGCTTGGTTGAGAGGACTGCATACTGGAACATGTGGAACACTCGGTCCATAAGCTCATCGCGGTCCAAAGATCTGAGAAGTTCCTCGTTGGCGTGCATACCATCAACGGTGTGGTCAAATTCTCGTTTGAATTGATCAACACTGAAATAGCCAACAGGGCTCGTGTAAGCACTCAAAGCGTCGGAATCGCGCAGAAACGGTCCATTGTTCATCACGATTGCAACGCCAGTTGTTCCTCCATAGGCGCGCCACATCGAAAGTCGGCCAATCCGATCTTCGCCATCGAGATGCTCGGAGACACATGTCAAGAAGGTATGATGCTGGAAGCTTGGTATCCATGCATCAAATTGCTTCTCCAAATCCTTGCAGAAGCCAGGGTGGAGTCGCTCAAGAAGGTCCTTGAATCTCGAACCAATATCCGCAGTGTAGGCAGTGCTTAGGCACTTCAATCCATGTTGGATTTCCATGAAGTCATTCATGGTGCTGGATTTCCGCATCCAGACTTCTTTATTTTTGATTATACTGACTGCAACTTCGGCGCTAGTATAATGAACAAAGCGCCCTGATCTCGCACGCATTTCGTTGTACTTACGTGCAGCGTAAGGCGTGAATATTTCACGCAGGTGCAGTTCTGCTTGATCAACGTCCATGGCGAGGAGAAGCCCTTTTTCTTTAAGCTCTATATCCTCGACTTACCGCAAACAAAAGCGCGTAATTGTGACCCTCCCGCTACATGGCTCCACACTGCAAACCTGCCCGCAAGGCCCTCAGCGCACCTCCGGCGCTCTGTGATGGCGCGGCGGCTTCGGGCCTGCTTCGCTCCACTTCGGGCGCGGCTACCGCTTGCGCGCCTGGACAGCTTTCGCGGGAGGGCGAGCCTCCCATTTCACAAAGCCGTCGCCGTCGCCGGCGCCGACGATCAAAGAA
>KI912003.1:0-1073 GCA_000517005.1 Microvirga lupini | reverse complement strand
GAAGCTGGCGAGTTTCGATCCGGGTCTCTTTCTGGTTCGTCTAGGAAACGACGGGAGGGCGAAAGCCCTTCCGTCACTCCGAGGCTCAATATAGCTCAAGCCGCGCCCTGATCCAAGTCGTGTCAGGCCGTTCCGGTTTCACAAGCCGCCGCCCGCCCAGCTTCCAACCATTCCAGATCCAGATCGCGGCGCGTGAGCGAGACCGCCGCCAAGCCGCCGTTTGCCGGAACTGGAACCGTCACCTTTGTGTTGAAATGGTACCTTAAAGGTGGTACCAACATACCCTTGAAAGGGTACCAAAATGGCGCTAAACATCAAAGACCCCGAATTGCTCAGCCAGATCGAACACTTGGCGCGGGTGCGCCGGGTCAAAAAAATGGACGTGATCCGGGAGGCCCTCAACCGGGCTATGGAAAAGGAAAACAGCAAGAAGAGCGTTCGGGAGTTGCTTGCCCCTGTCCTCGAAAAGGCAGCGCGGCTCGGCACCAGCAGCACTATGACGTGGGAAGACCACAAGCGCGCCTCGGACGAGGAATGGGGGGAAGAGTAATGTTTTTGGATGCGTCCGCCGTGTGCGGCATTCTGGCGAACGAAGACGACAAGGATATGCTGCTCGCCAAGCTGGATGCCGCAACGACCCCGCTCACCACATCGCCGGTTGCCATGATGGAGAGCGTTCTTGCTGTCAGCAAAGCAAAGAAGATTACCATTGACGAGGCCGAGGAGCTTGTGACGGACTTCATGTCCGCCTTGAAGGTTCGCAACGTCAGCATCACGCCGGAGATCGGAAAGCGCGCGATCCGGGCGCGTGTTCAGTATGGCAAGCCCCATCCGGCTCAATTGAACATGGGCGACACGTTCGCCTATGCCTGCGCGAAGAACTACAACATCCCCTTGCTGTACAAGGGGAAGGATTTTCCGCACACCGATTTGGGTTAGTGCACCCGTCATGAGCCAGATCCGGCCTCCTGATAGCCACGCCGGATCTTGCCGCGCCGGAGAACGGCGCAGGCTTTGTCGGCAGCTTCCGCCGTCGCGAAAGGCCGCCGCAAAGCGCGGCGTGCGCCGCCCAT
>KI912002.1:78801-82072 GCA_000517005.1 Microvirga lupini | reverse complement strand
TGCGAGATCGAGGGGCAACAAACGAAAGGTGGCCGGATCGAACGAAAGCGGCGACGGCCATGCCCCTGGTAAGCCGGTCTATTCGGCGCTCGAAGTGGTTACCAGGAGGTTAACGAACCGAGGGGAGCGCTCATGGCACCCGAGCGAAGCCTGTTAGCGATCTGTTAACCATTTTGCGGCGAGCATGCTCATGCAGATCCGGCTCAGGGATCAGCACGCTCCTCCAAAGCAGACGGGGCGCGGATGGACCGCCTCGTTCTGCTTTGAGGATGTACCAGCACCCGCGCAGCAACCGAGGCTGCTCAGGCAAGATGATCACCGCGAGCATTCGCGCTCCGAACGTCAACAATCAGTCGAGATCGACACCTGGACCAAACCATACCGTTCAATGTTCCGGATAACGCGGAGGTAGGGATGAAACGGTCTTCCCAACGACGGATCAAGCGGTGGTTTCTCGAAGAGCTGACACGCCGCTTGGATCAGTGCCACGAGATCCATTCCGATCGTACCCACTTCTTCGGACCCCACGGATCCGGCCTGTCCGCGGGCCCAGCGGAAGGCGTCAGCGAGGATCAATCATGACCGCTGCCGTTCGGAGAGAGCCATGTCCCAAGGCTGAGACGAGCGCTGGAATAATGGGCCTCTTCCGATCAACCGGCGGATGAGGCAGAGGCTGAGACTGCTCCCCTGGCGGATGTTCCGCCGAGTTTAGGTGTTCCTACCTGCGCCAACAAAAGGGCGCCGCCGATGACCCAGAGGATCTGGAGGAAGCACATGCCTGCCAACATGGCCAATCATCCTGCGCACATAGGAAATGGCGTTACCCATATGCATCCATCGGAGCTTCAATCTTTCCTGCAATCGCTCCGGGCAACCCTCGCCGACATTGACTTCGAGTACGAGAGTGACATGGAGACCGTCAGGAAGAGCTCAGTGGATGAGTTGTTCAAGCAGATGACGATCAGAAAGCTGCAAGAGCACCATCGGGAGCGGCGCATGCCCTGCGTTGCACAACTTGAACACTTACAGCAGCGCATACAGGCACGAGCCGCGTGATGGTGCGCTGGAGCCGCTGAACCCCATTGCGTTCGGTTCGGATGCATCCCTGCAAAACCGCTAGAGCCTCTCCCTCCCTCGCGCGTCTTGACAGGTTTTCCTCGAAGGCCGAGCCTCACCTTTCATTGGCACTGGCGCAGTGATGAGGATTACTGTTTGGACGTTCCTGGCACCATCTATACCGCATCGACTTGGGTCGTCCCAATTCTCATCGCAATTACCTTTCATGAGGCGGCACATGCCTATGCCGCCTGGAAATTGGGCGACGACACTGCGTTCCGTCTGGGCCGTGTCACCTTCAATCCACTGAGGCATGTGGATCTCTTTGGAACGATCCTGCTTCCGGCCCTGCTCTTTCTGACCAAGGCTCCTTTTCTGTTTGGATGGGCGAAACCTGTTCCCGTGGCGTTCGGGCGTCTAGGCCACCCGCGCCGTGACATGGCGATTGTTGCCATCGCCGGGCCACTGGCGAATGTTCTGCTCGCCTTTGCGTCGGCAGGACTCCTGCGGATTATCTGGGCGCTGCCGGAGGCGATTGTACCCTGGATGGTTCAGACCCTCTATCAGTCGATCCTGCTGAACCTGGTCCTGGCGATCTTCAACCTGTTTCCCCTGCCGCCTCTGGACGGGGGGCGCGTCATCTTGAGCATCCTGCCCAACGCTCTGGCAAGGCCATTTGCAAAGCTGGAGCGGTTTGGCTTCCTGGTTCTGCTCGGGGTCATCTTTCTTTTGCCGATGCTCGGCAGGTCACTGGGGACCGATTTGAACATTTTCCGATGGTTTGTTGCGCTTCCTCTTGCATGGCTGATGCCGATTTTCCGGGCAATCGCTGGAGCAGCGCAGTAACGGGCTCAGGTACAAGGAACCATCTCCCTGTCATGCATACGGAGCGGCAGGAAATAGAAGCCTTGCTCCACGCCCAAGCAGTCTGGAGTGGTCCTCAAGCATGCGGGGCAAAGACTTCTCTCGGCCCAGGCGTTGACCGGGTGAACATCGGACCCGGTGTCGTCGCGAAGGAGAGGCTTACGAAGCCTTTGGGTAGCCACGGTTGGGATTGGTGGCCCATCCTCAGGCGCTACGAATAATATGGCCAAGACGGCTGTCTTTGCTTCGATTGAAACTTTCTGCAGGACCTCTCTTCTGGACCCAGGTGGAACAGGCGGTGCTGTTGGACCGCCAATAACCGCGAGTGTTGATATGCTTCGACAGCAAATCAATTAAGAGATGTCCGTCTTGGCATGCGTTTATCGCATTCCTCCTCTACAGGATCTACTCTTCTTTTGTGCAGCGCACAGGCATATCTGCTGCATCGCAAGGCAGGTCCGCGGGCAATGACTGACAGGCCGGTTAATTCAGGAGCTCCCCATGTTCGTTTCCTACGTTCTCTCTAAGGTGCAAGCCTACTTCCGCTACCGTGAGACCGTGCGTGAGTTGTCGCTGCTCTCGGATCGCGAGCTCACTGATCTCGGCATCGCGCGTTTCCAGATCGACAGCATTGCTCGTCGGAGCGCTGCTGCCTAACATCGGCTGCATTGCAGCAACCGCCCTCGCCCACCTCTCTAGCGGGCGTTTGCGGTTGATAAACCTCTGCGCTCAGCCGGTTCAAAGACCAGCTCAAGAATGACCGGCGCTGAGCCGCGTTACCACCAAGGCGAGTATCTCACTGCCAGTTTCCCGTGGGGGCAACTACGGGCCAAGGGCCGCGTCTTGATCTGTCATACGGATCGGCGCGGCCTTTTCCGTAGCAAGAGATGCAGTGACTTACGATCAAGATTTGGCTTCAGATTTGTAGCTTGAGGCTCTTTGCACTTCTGCACTTCGTTAAGCCGTGACCTGTCGTATGGCTCCCTCACCATATGGCTCGAGTGGCGCCCGAGTCTCGGCGCCGCTCTCATGCTCCATCCGTCACCAGACGGTCACAAAGAACTTTCCATTTCTTGGTGAAGTAGTCTTTACCTCGGGCGAGCGATCGATCGCGATGAACTTCGCGATCTCCGGGTCACCCTCCGGTCGGTTCGTACGACGAACTGCAAGGCATAATGCGGGGGATGTCACATTAACCGCGAATACTGCCCTTTGCTCGTCAAGGAAAAATCTCGCGGCGAGGGAAATCAAGAACTTGGGCTGTGCAAAAAGCTGGCCTCATCGGGCAGCCCAGCGGCTATACTCAGTTAATGTGACATCTCCCGCCCATCGCAGCGATCTCATCAGCGTC
>KI912002.1:77177-78701 GCA_000517005.1 Microvirga lupini | reverse complement strand
TGGATCTGTGGGCAGAGGGCCGAGAGCGCCTGGAGAGATCTCCTACCACGCCGCCGAGTGAAGGCGCCGCTTCCAGCGCTCATGGCGCGGGAGTTGAGCCGCAGCGGCCTGCTGTCTGTTAAGCCTGCGATGATCCGCGTGTCGCGATCTGTTCACGGGTGGAGGTTCAATCACTTGTGCCTTCGATGGCGTCTCCGGCTCAGATATAGGCTCGGGCGCCATCACCAGCTCGACTATCTTCGAAGCCTTCTTCCGTGGCTTTCGCGGCCTCGCCTTTGCGCTCTTAGTCTCTTGAGCATGAACCTCAACCGCAGGTGCTACGGCTTCTTTGACGGGAGAAGCTTCTACCTGCGACACGGCTTCTAGCCTCACGGGAGTTTTCGTGGGTGCATCAATCGTGCCTTCAGCGGCGGTCGCCCTCAGATCAAGATTCATTTGGCCCTGATCGGGCTTTGATTTCGGAGAACTCTTGCGACGGACAGGCTCAACGGCCTCAGAGTTGCTCCACACCGGCTCGAGGATGCTCGGCAGGATGCGTGGGGCAGCGAATGGCTTAGCCACGGTTTGAGGCTCTTCCTCCTGAGGGATCGGTGTGGCCTTAGCTGGTGTCAGCTCAAACAGACGCCGTGGCGGGAGGTGATGACGCTGACCTTGAACGCGGGACTTCTTGATCTCAACCGAGAAAGGCTTCTGGTTACGCTTCATCGTATATGCTGATTATGAATATGAAAGATGATGACCTAGGAGCTTGCTTATGTAGGGTCAAGATCAACGACCATAGTATTGTTCATCAGAACTCTTCGTGAGTTCAGTACAGAATATATTCTGCAGCATTGCTTCTGATCTCACTCTTGTCAGACAGTCGAACAGGTCTATGCGGCTCGCCTGGTGAACAGGCGATGCAACAGACGAGGCTTCTCGCTTGAGAGAACGATCCCGGTTCCCTCCCCCTTCAGCCGTTGCGCGGCGTCAAGGTAGGCGTGCGCAGGTGCGCTGCCAGGGTTGCCCAGGGTCACTGGGGCTCCGACATTTGAGCTGAGCAGCACCTCTCCACTTTCTGGAATTATCCCCAGCAGCGGAATGGAGAGGATCTCGCGCACGTCCTCCACCTTCATGATTTCACCGCGCCGGGCACGAACGGGATCATAGCGGGTGAGGAGAAGATGCTTGTCGACACGCTTCCCGATTTCGGCTTTGGCCGTTTTCGCATCGAGCATGCCGATGATCCGATCGGCATCGCGGATCGAGGACACCTCCGGATTGACGACAACGACCGCCACATCGGCATGCCGCATTGCGAGGATCGCACCCTTCTCGATCCCGGCCGGGCTGTCGCAGATCACCCAGTCGAACTGCTGCCGCAACTCGGCGATGACACGCGCCACTCCTTCCTCGGTCAGGCTGTCCTTGTCCCGGCTTTGCGACGCCGGCAGGAGAGCCAGCGTGTCGAGGCGCTTGTCGCGGATGAGCGCCTGTGAGAGGTTGGCCTCGCCTTTGATGACGTTGATCAGATCGAAGACCACG
>KI912002.1:70874-77077 GCA_000517005.1 Microvirga lupini | reverse complement strand
ACGGGCGTTATCGGGCACGCTCGACCGTGATGAGTTCCGATCCGTTCCCAGATCGAGAGACAGTGAGCGCCATCGACTACGTGACCTTACGGCCGAGCGATCTCGATGGCATCGAACGTTGAGGCTGCAAGTCTCTTCTCAGGGTTCAGCGGGCCGCCGGGACTTTCGACGCGATGGGGGTGCCCCGGTTGAACCGCGGACTTCCAGCTTCGTCCGGAGCCGAACGACGCGGGGAGTCGTGTCGCCAGCGATGGCGGCGAGCGCCAGCTCGCAGGCAACCTTTCCCATTTCCCGCAGCGGATGGGAAACCGTCGTAAGGGCGGGGCTAAGAAACCGTCCGATGTTGGCATCGAACCCCACGATGGAGATGTCGTCCGGCACGCGCAGGCCTGCCTCGTAGACTACTTGGAGGGCGCCAGCCGCAAGAACGTCGGACGTGATGAGAACCGCGGTCGGCCGCTCCCTGGCTTGCAGCAGGTGCCGCATGCCCATCTGTCCCCACGCGGTGATCGGATCCTCGTCAGCGGCGAAGTATCGGCCCAGGAAAATGATGTCGTCTGCGTAGCCGATCCCGGCGGCCTGGAGCCCCTGCCGATAGCCTGCGAGACGCTCCTCCTCGACGGAGACCGGCATCATGGGAGTGCGGTACAGGACAGGGTCCGCTCCGATGAATCCGATCCTCCGGTGCCCCAGGCGCACCAGGTGCTCGATCGCCTGGACCGAACCGGCGGGATTGTCGACGACGACCGCGGAGGTCGGCCGATCGAGCACGCGCTCGACCTGCACTGCGGGAATTCCTGCCGCCGCCGCGATGTCGAGGCTCTCGACGTCAATGGCATACGTGAAGACCATCGCGTCCACCCGGCGCTCGATCAGCCGCTCGACGCCCAAGCGCTCGCGCTCACGGCTCGCCTCCATGTTGAGGAGGATGACGGTGTAGTCGTTGCGAAGGGCTTCATCCTCGGTCCCCCGTGCAATCTCGGCGAAGAAGGGATTGTGGGTCGTCGATCGCAGGAAATTGCCGATGGTCATGCTTCGGTTCGTCCGGAGGCCGCGGGCGACCCCGTTGGGCCGATATCCGGTCTGCCTGATTGCCTCCTCGACCCTCTGTCGGGTCTCCTCCTTCACGTAGCCGTTCTTCTTGAGAACTCGCGCGACCGTCGCGGTCGAAACCCCGGCGTGCTCGGCCACTCCCATCAGCGTCGCGGACTTGGACATTGTTTCGATACCCCTACCCTCCAGGATGCATACCGAGATCACGGCCCCGATGCGCGATCGCCTGGGTTCGCGCCGGGGCGGAAATCCACGGTCCCGAAACCCAAAACGGCAGTTGTTCCACCACGACAATTAGCCAATACGGCTACTTGCCACCTAAAGCAGAATATGTCATCGATGACATACATAATAAAGTCGGGGCATTCGCAAGGAATGCAACTACGGCTTCAACGAGGAAACGCCGAAGGACCCTGTTCCTTTGACAAATCTGAGCTTGCCCGGCGCCGAGAGGCGCAACGGGGGCGTGCGCCCTAGCCGGAATTGGCTGGAGGCATCAGGAACAGGAGGAGTCGCATCATGCGTCTGCCCACCGACCGTCACCATCGTCGGACTGACCGCTCCCGGATGCCCGTTCACCTGCCTGGCATCCTGGCACGACCCGGCAGAACCATCTGGATTCAGCCTGCGGGCAACCCCATCCACCTGTTCGACGCGGAAAGCGGAATGCGCATCGCCTGAGGGCAGGCGACCTAAGCACGGAGGTTCGCGTCACGTCCCCATGTCAAGCCTGAAGCCTTGGGATTACGGCATGTCGGCGCGGCGGCGATGGTAGCTGGCACCACGACCAGACAAGGGAGGAAATCATGAAACGAACGGAGAAACACTTGATGGGCAGGTTCCGCCTGTTGCGGGCGGGATTGCTCGCCACCTCGCTTATGGCGATCACGAGCGGGGCGCACGCCCAGGTCACGATCAACTTTTGGGACCAGATCTGGGGTCCCGCGGAGTACATCGACTCCGCCAAGGCGCTCGTCGACAGGTTCAACAAGGAAAACCCGAAAATCCAGGTCCAGTACCGATCCGTGCCATGGGCGAACTGGTACCAGACATACGCGACGGCGATCTCCGCCGGGACGGCTCCCGACGTCAGCACGGGCGCCGGCTACCAGTCGATCCAGTTTCACGACATGGGCGCAATCAGGCCCATGAACGATGTGATCGCCGATTTTAAGGCGTCCGGCGACCTCAACGATTTCGTGCCGGGTTCGGTCGAGAAGCTGAAGGCGGGGGACGAGTACTTCGCCCTGCCGTGGAATATCGACGTCCGGATCTGGTTCTACAACAAGGACATGTTCGATGCCGCAGGCATCAAGCCGCCGACGAACTGGAGCGAGTTCCGGGCCGCCGCCAAGGCGCTGACGAAAAACGGCAAGTATGGGCTCGTTTCGTCAGGCGACACGGGCGGCTCCCACTACGTCTACAGCCTGATCTTGAACAACGGGGGCGGCCTCTTCAACGAGAAGAAGGAACTCACCTTCAATACGGACCGCAACAAGGAGGCGTTGCAGTTCCTATCCGATCTCGTGAAGGACGGCTCCGTGCATCCGGCGAGCGCCGGCTACGACAGCGACCAGCGCCGGCGTGCCTTCTTCCAGGGCGAGGCGGCGATGATCCTCGACGGCCCCGGCCTCCTGGATGCCATTCCGGCCGACCAGCGGCAGAAGTTCGCGGCGATCTCGCCGATGACGGGTCCCCACGGAGACAAGGGCACGATCTTCTGGGTCAACAACATCATGATGTACGAGCAGACGAAGAACCCGGAGGAGGTGAAGACCTTCCTCGAGTGGTGGTCGCGGAACCAGTTGCCGCTCTGGACGCAGGGCAAGGTCCGCTCCCTCCCCGCCAGGGCGTCGTTCGCGAAGGATCCGTTCTTCACCCAGGATCCCGCGCGCCAGAAGGCCATCGCGGAATACGTTCCGATCGCCAAGACCACGGGAACCAAGTCCGAGACGATCTTCGCCAAGCTGAACGCGGTCGAGGGCGACGGGGTCATGATGTCCCTGACGCAGGAGATCCTCCAGGGCAAGGATCTCGCTCAGGCGATGACCCGCGCCGAGGGCAAGCTCAAGAGCATCATGCAGGAGTAAGGAGGGATGGCGATCACGACCACCCTGAAACTCGGCCGGGAGGCGGCCGTGCGCAGGCACCGGAGCGTCGACGTGCTGCCTGCGCTGCTGCTGCTTCCTTCCGTGCTTCTCATCGGGTGCGTGATCGCCTGGCCCCTGCTGACCGGGATGGAGTACAGCCTCCACAAGGGCACCCTGCTCCGTCCCGGCGCCTTCGTGGGACTCGACAACTACGTCGCGCTCGCCGACCTCGGCGAGTTCTGGCACGCCCTCCGTTTCAGCATCCTGTTCGCGGTCGTGAACGTCGTGTGCTGCTACCTGCTGGGTCTCGGCATTGCGCTCCTGATGGACATGGACGTCCCCTTCCGCGCGTTCTTCCGGGTGGCGTTCCTGCTCCCCTGGATCATTCCCTCGATCGTGTCGGTCGTCAGTTGGCGCTGGCTGGTCGCGGACCAGAATGCGCCGGTGAACCAACTGCTCGCCCTCGTCGGGACCGACCCGATCTACTTCCTCAGCTCGGACACGTGGGCGCAGGTCGTCGTCTTCGCGGTCAAGATCTGGCGCAGCTTTCCCTTCATGATGGTGTCCCTCCTCGCCGCCCTCCAAGGCATCGACCGCTCGCTCTACGAGGCGGCCGCCATCGACGGGGCGACGCGGTGGCAGACCTTCATCCACGTCACGCTGCCCCAGCTCAAGGGCATCTCCATCGTCCTGTGCATCCTGATGACGATCTGGACCATCAACGACTTCGAGACGCCGTGGCTGATCACGCAGGGCGGTCCTTCGAACGCGACCGAGAACCTGATCCTGCTGGCCCATCGCCTGACCTTCGCCCGGAATCAGGTTGGACTCGGGTCCGCCGTCTCGTTCGTGACCTTCCTGATCCTCATGGCGCTCGCGGTTGTCCTCCTGCGCCAGCAAGGGAGGGACGCATGAGAGGGCTTCTTCCGACACGGAAGCGGGCAGGTCTCCTGCTCGCCGTCACGGCCATCGCGGTCGCCATCAACACGCCCATCATCCTGATGGTCCTCAACTCCTTCCAGACGACCGAGCAGATGCTGATGACAAAGTCGGTGCTGCCATCCGAATACACGGTTGCGAACTACGAGTTTCTTATCGCGCGGACATCGTATCTGCGCTTCTTCTCGAACAGTGTCCTGATCGCGGCCGTCAGTACGATCCTGACCATCGTGGCCGCTGCCTTCGCCGGATACGCACTGTCCCGCTATCGCACGAAGCCGATCACCCTGTACTCGCGAATCCTGCTCATGGTGCAGATGTTCCCGATCATCATGGCGATCATTCCCCTGTTCGTGCTCTTCAGGAAGTTGGGGCTCATCGACAACCCGCTCTCGGTCATCATCATCTATGCGACTGTCCACCTGCCCTTCGCGACGTGGATGTTCAAGGCGTTCTTCGACACGATCCCGCGCGAGCTTGAGGAGGCCGCGCTCGTCGACGGCTGCTCCCGCTTCGAGGCATTCTTCCGAATCGTCCTGCCCCTGTCCGGTCCAGGGATCGCGGCCGTTGCGATCTTCTCGACCCTGTTCTCGTATAACGAGTTCTTCGTCGCGAGCATCTTCCTGAGAACCGAGGCGCAGATGCCGATTCCGGTCGGCGTCCAGATGTTCATGCAACAGTACGCCACGGACTGGGGCAGCCTGATGGCGGCCGCCACCCTGACGATGGTTCCTACCTTCTTCTTCTTCATGTTCGCCCAGAAGTACATGGTCCACGGCGGCCTTGCTGGGGGCGTGAAGGGATGAATCCGGCTACATAAGGAAACACCATGTCTGATATTCTACGTGTCGGCATCGTCGGTTGCGGCGAGGTCGCCCAGATCATTCACCTGCCCACCTTGCAGAACCTGCGGGACAAGCTCCGCGTCACGGCGATCTGCGATGTCAGCACCAAGGTGCTCGATGGGGTCGGGGAGCAGTTCGGGGTGACGCATCGCTTCCGCGACTACCGGGAACTGGTCAGCTCCGCCGAGGTCGATGCGGTCTTGGTCGCCAACCCGCACGTCTTCCATGCTGAGGTCGCCATGGCCGCGATCAAGGCCGGCAAGCACGTGCTGGTCGAGAAGCCCATGTGCATGTCCATCGCGGAAGCGGATGCGCTGATCGCCCAGGAGAAGCAAGCCGGGGTCGTCGCGCAGGTCGGGTTCATGCGCCGCTACGCGCAGGCCTTCACCGAGGCGAAGCGGCTGGTGCAGGAGCTTCCTGACATCCGGCTCGCCCGCGTGCACGACGTCATCGGGCGGAATCCGCTCATCATCACCCAAATCAACAACGTGATCCGGCCGACGGATCTGCCGAAGGGTGCCAAGGAGGAACTGCTGGCCAAGCAGAAGGAGATGGTGACCGCGGCGCTCGGACCGGTGCAGGAACCTCTCGACAAGACGTACCTGCTCCTGCTGGGGCTCGCCAGCCACGACATCTCGGCCATGCGCGAGCTGCTCGGATTGCCCAAGGGAATCCTGTACGCCGCAAGCCGCGGCCCGGAGGGCCGTACGGTCTCGGCGGCGTTCGACTATGGCGGCTTCGTCTGCCAGTTCGAGACGAGCGTCGACACCGTTCCGCGCTTCGACGCCCACATCGAGGTCTACAGCCCGTCCAGGATTGTCCGGGTCGACTACGACACCCCCTACGTCCGGAACCTGCCGGGCCGCCTGACCGTCCTGGAGCCGGGGCCCGACGGGATGGCCCAACGGCAGGTCAGCTCCACGTGGAAGGACGCCTTCGAGATCGAGTGGCTGGCCTTCCACGAGAACGTCACGCAGGGCCGCCGGCCGAAGACCTCCCTCGCTGATGCCCGCGAGGACCTCGTGCTCTTCCGCGAGATGATGTCGCTGATCCAAGGCGGTTCGCCCGCAGCCGACATGCGCGAGCGTGTGGTAGCCCGCGCCTGACCCAGTGCTTCCCTTGGCGGCGCCGACAGCCCGGAAGGGCATCGGCGCCCCACGGGAGCTGTCGTACCTTGATGGAGATATCGGACATGCGGGAAGCAATGATCGTTTGGGGCGGGTGGAGCGGCCACGAGCCGGAGCAGTGCGCCGGGATCGTCGCCGGGATGCTGGGG
>KI912002.1:68336-70774 GCA_000517005.1 Microvirga lupini | reverse complement strand
TGGCGTCCCGGGACGCCACACTTTTGCTTTCGTCCTCATGCCCCGAGCTGTTTCCACTGGCATGGAATCAGCTTTTGTCTTTGCTGGGCCGCATTTTTGACGGCGAACCGGAGCGGCATCCGGGAGCAAAAGCCACCGGACTTGATCGACCCTGTCAGGGTCTATTTCTGTCGAAGGCCGGAGCTGACTTGAGCTGATCCGCGGGGATCACCACAGTGATCTTGCCGGGCGTGAGAACGCGGCTGATCTGCATCTCGCTTCGCGCCTTCTGTCCTTCGGCCGTGCTCGCAGGCAATCCTTCGCTTTGGATTGTTCCGGTCGATGCCGTCATTCCGACAGGATCGATCTCAACCGCGTGGACTGGAACCGCAACTGCCCGGCTGCCGATGCCTGGAGTGCCGCTCACCTTGACGATATAGGCGACAACCTTGCCGTCATGGTCCAGCACAACGTCCTCGATCTCACCGATGGTCTTGTCGTCGGTTCCAACGGCATTCTGGCCAATGACATCAGTGAGGCGCAGAACGCCCTGGCTCCCTTCCTGAGTGATGAACCGACTGTCCGCGGGTCGAGCATCCGTTGAACCGGTGGGGGGCTGCGCATTGCCTGCGGGTGGAGGCTGCCCCTGAGCAAGGGCTATGGAGGCCAGCAGAGTGGAGGAGAGCAGGCCGATGGCAAGCAACTTTGTTTTCATGGACGATCTCCTTCATGGACGATCTTCCGAGGAGCGTGTCCGGCTAACGCCGCGGCAGTCGCTTGGTTCTGCCGGGGACTAAGCGGATCAACCGTAGGCATTCCAGGCCCGGATGAGCTTCGCCCTTGTTTCCTTGTCCATGACGTCCCTGGCCTTGCGGTTGGCAGCAATGATCGGGCACGCGGGGCACGGCTTTCCTTCGCATCACACTCAGTAGGTGGCGAAAGCGCCGAAAAACCGGAGGCCACCAGACGCACTTGATCAAGTCTGGCGGCTATTGCTGATGAACGTCGCATCAACGGCACCTTCCATCTCACGCCCCGCAATCAGGCCATCGAGATCTGGTGGCGTTTGCTACCAGATGCCGGGCATTTCTGCAGGTGGCGTTGACGACAGAGATTGAACCGATAAAGGCGCAGCCCGAGCGGTTCCAAACCTTGTGTCTACTAAGCGCCCGATGGCCTTGCCGTCAGGCGGAGAGACGCCTCGCCATTGGTCACCTTCGGTTGGTCGAAGTTCAGATTTCCCAGCTTCCAAGACTGGAGGATGACAGCAGCCTCTCCAATCGATTTTGGCTTTACGCCGCCCTCGGTTGCACGATCAATCCTCAGGGTCTTGCCGCTCCAGTCGAGCAGCAGGCGGTCTTCTGGTCCGAATCCGGCGCTGTCCCATAACTCTCGCGGCAGGCGGATAGAGGTGTAGAATCGGTCTGAGCGCTTGGCGTCTGGAATAGACTTCACCACAACAGGTGCGGAGACCATCTTTTGGGCTTTCTCCTCGTTCTTCTTGGAGCGCCGACGCCGCTTCAATGGCTCGATTGCCTCGATTTCAACGTCAATCGCTGGTTCTGAGCCGATTGTCTGAGCGTCCTCTTGGATCGGCTCAGGTTGTAGCGCGGGTTGCTGTACAGCCATGACGGGTTCTGCCGGATGCCCGGATGAACTTGGGATGGATCTGACAGCGCTGACAACGTCCCGCACGCTGCTGGTTATTCCTTCAGCCGATTGGGCGACCAGGGGCGCCAGGCGTGCGATGGCTTCGATCTGCTGACTGCCAAGAGCGACCAGTTTGCCAACCTGCTCGGCCATAAGCTCCATGGCGGATCGGAGACCTTTCAGATCTGCAGCCATCCCAGTGAGAGTCAGTTCCATCGCTGGAGGCAGGACAGGCACCGGCACAGGCTGCCGCGGTGCGTCAGGGACTGATGGGCGAGTGGACTGCACCTCTTTGGGTCGGAAGACCTCCGCAGCCAACACCTCGGGCTTGCCCAGGTGCCGCGCCAGAATGTCGGCTGTCTCCTGGCGGCGCTTGTCTGTTGGCTCCAGACGATCCGGCTGTCCTCCGGCCGCTCCCGGATCAGCGCGGCGCGGCTTGGCTAAGCAGGTTGAACATAGGTCATAGGAGCGATCTCGCCCCAGCAGCCAGCCGCGCTCCTTGAAGTAGCCTTTGACGACATCATCGCCGGCGGCCTTGCTGGCCTCGTAGGTATCTGTCTTGTGACACGCGGAGCACCGAACTGAGAACCGGTACTTCGAGGGTGCTCCACCGCTACGGGTGATCTGTGGCTCGAACTGACGTGCGATGCTAGGCATTCAACCATTCCTATGTATGCGCGAGTAGCGTTCCCGCAGGTCAAGCCCCATGCAGGATTCTCCCCAGGAGCCTCGCGAAAGTGATAAAAGGAGTCTGGGCCGCATGTAACGCTTGAGCCGCGCAATTCCAAGCTTCGGATGTTTGTGCTGCA
>KI912002.1:67865-68236 GCA_000517005.1 Microvirga lupini | reverse complement strand
CGCGTAAGCCGGACCAAACTTCAAGGCCCACCGACGGACAGTCTCGTAGGAGACCAGGATGCCGCGCTCGAGCAGCATCTCCTCGACCAGTCGCAGGCTCAGCGGGAACCTGAAATAGAGCCACACCGCATGAGCGATGATCTCGGGTGGGAAGCGGTGACGTTTGTAGCTGACAGGCTTGATCATGCCACCCCGTCTACAAGGCCTCTCACCATCCTTGGGTTAACGTGACAACACCCGAAGTTTAGTCCTGGCCGCGCCGATCACGGGAGCTCGCCCTCGAGCGTGGAGCTCGCCTTGAGCACCACCTGATAATGCTGAACCTCGCCGTTCTCCACGTGCCCGCGGGTTTGCACCACCTCAAACCAGCG
>KI912002.1:67301-67765 GCA_000517005.1 Microvirga lupini | reverse complement strand
CATGTCGGCCAGGAACTCATGGGTGAGCGGCACGGTGTCCCGATCCCGCCGGTCATGCATGCTGAGGATCCAGCGGCAGCAGCGGGCCTCGACACGGTGGACTGCATTGCAGGCCACGTTCTGCAGCACCGGGCCATCATCGCTTCCGTGAAGTGCAGCACCAGATGGACGCACCTTTGGGCGGTGCTGATGACCTCGTGCAGGCGCTCCAGCTCGATCTGGGAAGCTGTGCCGGAGGCTTGCACGATGTAGCGCCCGAAGGACTGGCGAGCCATCATCGCGCTGACGAGGCCCAGCGCCCCCTCCCGGCCGTAGACCGCCATCTCGGCCGAGCGGCCATCCTTCAACACGGCCACCAGCGACACCACCATGTCATGGGGAAAGAAGGCATGGCGCAGGGGATCGCCGGCCTCGTACAACACCTGACCCTGTTGCAGGCTGACCCCGTGCAGGTGCGGCTCCAG
>KI912002.1:61656-67201 GCA_000517005.1 Microvirga lupini | reverse complement strand
CAAATCCCAACGGTAGAGACACGCTGATGGTCTTTTTGACCGATGAGCGCTTCGTCAAAGAGCGCCTGAAGAGGGTTTGCGCTCGTCATGGGCCATGATGGTTCCTCTGAGATCGAGGCCACGAGAGTTCGCTGGTGAGGAACTCGACAAGATCCGCATCATGAGACGGTAGAAGCCGGAACCCTCGTTCGGCTACTCTCCGCCTTTGTCGTCCCATCAAGGACGTCCTCAATCGACAGCGACGGCTCGCCGAGATTGCTACGGCGTCAAGTTGCACGCGATGGCTGATAAGTCGCTTCCTGAGCGGCTGTGCAACGTCCTCTTGCAGCGTGAACTGATAGAGGCAGATCAGTATCGCCGTCCGAGCACCCAGTCTCCCACCTCGTCCAAGGCATCAAAGGCCCGATTGGTCAGGCGGCGAGGACCGGCGAGCAGCCCCTCTTCCCGCTCCACAACATAGGGCTGGGGGCGGGGTGGCATGGCCTCACGATGTTCGCCGAAGTCGGCGACCTGCTCGTCGAAAGCCCAACCCCGCTGTGAAGCGGCAGGCGGCATGTTCGTCGGTGGTATCGGGCGCACGTCATTCCTCGCCTCAGCAGAGCGCCGGTTCTCAGGCCCTAGAATGTCCTCGACCCGGCTCAGGGCCACGTACTGTGACTGAGGCAGTGCGACACGGCAGCCGAGCTCCTGGGCCACACTCGACAGGTTCCGCACAGCGGCCCGGCCCGCCTCCATGCCATGGCAGATGCTGAAGTACAGGGCATGAAAGTTGGCGTTCTGGCGGATCGTCTCACGGTTCTCCTTGGTCGCGAAGGGAGCGAGATAGAAGGCCATGGTGCGCTCACCCTTCTGGGCCACGATCGCTGGCTTGATTCGCGAGCAGTAAACATTCCCGGCCTCCTCGCTGAGCTCTCTGCGTCCGTTCGCACTGGCATGGAAGGTCTTCACCCGGGTCTGCATGAGCGTGCCCGTCTCTCCTTGAACGAGCGGGGACGCCGCAAGGATGGCGAACTCATCGCAACCGTCAGGTCGGCAGAGACCCCGGATGAGATCGACTCGATCATAGCTCTGAGCGAAAGCTGTGGTCGCGAGCACGAGGGCGAGGGCAACAAGAGATCTGAGCATCGGCAGTCTGACACGGCCTTATGGTTAACGAGACTGAACTGCCGAGGTCGAGCAAAAATGTGTCGATTTCAGGCCGATCCGCGCAATGTCATCCGGTGGAGAATGTCCGTGACCGGTCATTCGACCATGAAAAGTCGCAGGACGTTTGGAAATCCCACCGTGCGTTCCAACACGTTGGAGCGTTTTCGGTCCTACGAAAACCAGAACCAGAGCGTCAGGAAAGCCTTTTCGTGTCAGGCGGCCCGGGATCGGCCGTGGCGTGCTCGCGACAGCCGTCATCAAGGGCTGTGTCGCAGATTTTGTGTGCGGCAGGAATATAGCCGGGACTTTGCCACCCGTTCATGCCGCGGGCAGATCGAAGAGGGGCACAGTCCTAACGAAGTGTCACACTCGCGCCCGTCCGGAGTTTCTCTCAGCAGGCAGCGGAGACACGAAAGCAGTGCGCCATAGAGTTGCCGCAATCCCTAACCGAATCTTACCGTTGCTGGAAAAGGGATAAGAAATGACCAAAGTACTCATGACGCTTGGGGCTTCAGTTGTTGCTCTCGGAGCCCTCCTCGGTGGTGTGGAGGCCAAAACCGTCTTCTACGAGATCAACGGCCAGCGGTATTCGTATGATACCAACAACCGTCAGCAGACGGCGGCTGCCCGCAAGCGGATCGAAGCGGCGAAGACCGCTGAGGCTGCCACGGCGCAGGCAGCGACGGAGCGTGCGAGCAATCCCTTGGTCGCGATCTTCGGGTCGCAGACACAACGGGAGGCTGAAACGGCTCAGGCGCACTTACAGCAGATCATTGCGGAAGAGGAGGCGGCGGCTGGCAAGCGCCAACGGGCCCTACAGGCCACCAAAGGCGAGAGTGCCGCAAAACCCGCCAGCGGGCAGGCTGGAGAAACCAGCGTCAATGAGCGCGAGCCGGCGGTGGCAGTGGCCATCGCGGCCACACAACCGGCAGCAGCCCATCCAATTGCGCCGGACCTCCGTGACCCTGCCAGACCTGAAGGCCTCTCCAGAGCCGCAGTCAGGTCGATCTCCCTTGACGCCGAGACCGGCATCAAAACGGTCATCCGAGTGGATGGATCGATCCATGAGGAGCTATTCGACCCGAGCATTCTGTCGACACTTGATCCGGTGCCCCGTTCTGTTGGCTCTGCAAGCAAGGCGACAGGCGCCGTTCATTCACCCAAGATCTCACCGGATGAAATGACCGGTTCCACTACTGTCCGTGAACTGACGCTTGGGCGGCATGCCGGGACAGACCCACGCGGCAGACCTCTGTCGAACTAGACAAGATCGAGTTTGGGGCATTCATGGTGCCACGACAGGCCTGTGACCTCCATGCGTCTTGGAATGATGAACGAAGCCGACCACGCCAGGGCGGCTGGATAGCCGCAATACTGCATGATCGCGGGAGTTCATCGCATGACATCATGCGGCGAACCGGAGATTTCCATGTAACCAGATGCCCTTGTGACCTGGTTTGAGCGGCTGGGCAGCGGCCAGTTGGTCACGGAAACGCCGATGGGCATCAACCAGCAACCGCAGCTTTCGAGCCATTGGCTGCAAACTTGCGGTCCGATCGACAACCAGCGCCTCCGCCGCAGCGTAGAGATCCCCGGTTGCGGCCTCAATGCCGGGATTCCGTTCAATCAGACCCATCAGCTCTATCAGCTGCTGTTGCAGGCTGCACAAAGCCGCTTCTCCGCCTCCCTGCTGGATCACCAGCACGATCGGGTTAAGCCTGCCGAGCATCTCGTCGACTGCATGCTCAAATGTCGCTTCCGTCATGGGTATCATCTCCAGACTTCGAATCGGAGGTCTCATCTGTTGGAAGGTTGACCCACTTGGATTGCGGACTGGTTAAGCGACTGCGAGCATCGCAGACTGGGCATTCCACGCTTTCCGTTTGATGCTCCTGTGCCCTGCACCCGGCAACTGCCCTTCCCTCAGACTACGACGAATGGGATCTCAACCCCGCCGGGCGCTCGCTCATCACAAGCAAGGCGTTTGAGAACGACCTCTATGCGGTTCTCGGCAACAAGCACGCCATGGGTGAATCGGCGGTGCTCGACATCAAAATGCTGGGGTCCGGGTGCTCCTTCAATGGGAACCAGTCCGGTAACACTGATCTGCGCCTCCTGAACGAAGCTGAAGGAGGCGATGGAGAGAACGTCCTCGATCTGCACTTGGACGCGCTTCCGGTAATCGTCACAGCCACTGATATCTAATTGGAGCAATCACACCGGTCCGGCGGGCAGCTTCGGCGTTCTGTTCGCTCCCGATCCGAGAGACACAACTCTAAGTCTCCGGTCAGATGGAGTCCCTCGACGATTGACGCCGAGCCTGTCGTTGTTCTCGCTTGGCTGCGAAAACCTGCCGCAAAGTTCTGCAAACGTGGACCTGTGCGTTCCTCTGCTGTGTAACAGAACTACTAGCGTTCCCAGTCACCTCCCCCTTCCTGTCCACCCGAACGGATCAGACCACGTGAAAGACCTTCTCAAAAAACTCTTTGGACTTGGGCTCTCGAAAGACGCCATCATCGCTCCCCACGGTGCGATCCTCACGCTCGGTGAAGACCGCCGGGGCGTTCCTCACGGCACGACTCGGAACGCCAATACCCTCCTTCTCGGAGCCAGCTCGCGCCAGCGGGTGGAAAGGGTGATCGTCCCGACCCTTCTGCGGGGCACATCGGCCAGCTACATCGTCGACGACCCGACTGGGGAGGTTTACGACCTCACCGCTGCGACCCGGGCCAAACTGGGACCCGTCTCCCGCGTTCGGTGGCAAACCGGGAGCTCCTATAATCCGCTCGCTGACATCAATCTGGGCACCGATCCGGAAACCCGCTCCCGGCGGCTGCGCAACGTCGCGGAAACGTTCATCACCCAATGGACAGAAGGATACGACAGGATCCCAGAGATCAAAACGAACGATGGCAACGACACCATCGAGCAGGAAGCGATCTCCGCTCTCTGGGGTCTTCTGGAGTTCGCCACCGCTCAGGTCGCGAACGCCGGCGGAGTGCGCTTGGTCGAGCCGACCTTGACGGGGCTGTGCACGGTCCTCATCGAGCACCGTCTTGACGATAAAGCTGCTGATTATGTTGCCGCCGCCGACAACTCCGGGAGCCCGAGGGCACTGTTCGAATTGCGCGCCTACGCGGCTCTTTCCGATGAGCGCCGTCGGGTGATCCACGACGCGATCGTGCAACGGCTGGTGCCCTTTCATACCCCCGAGACATCCTGGGCCTCCGGCGATCCGCGCGGCCAGTGGGCGGCCCATCGGCACATCAGTACCTCTGAGGGGGTCGAGATCAGCGGCCCGGCAACCGTTTATGTGTGCTGCCCGACCCGACACGGCCAGCATGCCGCGGCCTACAATCTCCTGACACGCCTCCTGTGGCAGCAGATCATTGATGACGCACTTCACGGCCGTAGCGAACAGGCGGCCGACAAGCCTCAGCGGCCTGCCGTGTTCATCTTCACAAACACCGATCAGGCCGAGCCGATCTCGGGAGTGGGAGCGCTGACCGCAGCCGCCAAGAAGACCGACCTTTCAATCCTCGTTTCCGCTGACGATGCGGCGTCTCTTGACCGACTCTATGGACCAGCCAACGCTGAAGCTCTCAAGGCCGCGATGGACCTAGAACTCGACTTCGATCCAGCGGCCACTCGATTCATGGTCAAAGGACCGGAAAAGCCCATCCTCCGGCCTTCCCAGGCGATGGGGTCCTTCCTCCTGCCCGCGCCCAGAGATTTTTAGAACACCGCGCCAGAGATTGTCCGCATCTGACATCTCTGGCGCATTCTGCAACAAGTCCGTTTCCAACCTCAAGCCACCGAAAGATCTTGGACTCGCCGATTGGCCAGGATCTGTCGCACATTCGGCCAAGCGTCGAAACAAGACAGGGTTGCCTATGATTGTTCACGCGGCGAGTAGGTCGAACTGCTCCGCGAGTGATGACGGTCGACTGCAGGCATATTTCGCCTGCTGGCGATGGAGAGCATGAGGAAGTGTGGGGCAGTTTGATAACGGGTAGGTTGTACAAGGTCTCCGGCCAGACGAAACCAGGCTGCGAGACACCCTCACTTGCCAAAGAGTACCCCATCCGAACCCAAGACTCCTGAACCTCCCCAAGCTCCGGAGATCCTGCAGTTCAAGGTCTGGCTGCTGGGGCTCAGCCCCATGATCTGGCGGCGGGTTCTGGTGTCCGCCAGCATGACCCTGCGGGAGTTTCACGGTGTCATCCAGGTCGTGATGGGCTGGGAGGGCATCCACCTGTTCCAGTTCACGCTCCGGGCCAGACGGTTCGGCTCTCGGGAATTAGCGGCCCGGTCTCCGGATATTCCGCTTTCAGAGCTTCGCCTTCGCTCAGGGACGCGCTTCCGCTACGAGTACGACCTCTCTGCTCCATGGGAACAC
>KI912002.1:58144-61556 GCA_000517005.1 Microvirga lupini | reverse complement strand
AACTGGTATCCGGGCATGATGAACGACAATGACAGGGGTCGCAGACAGGCCGCCGCTTAATTGCCCCACAAAACCTCATGCTCTCCTGGTCGGGACTTGCGCCGGCGCAAGGCCGGGGTCCTGGGCTGAAATTTGCAACACAGGCGAGTCTGTACGTCCTCGACGGAGGGCAGAGCCCCCTTCGCGTTCAGTTCGATGGCTCCGGCATCTCATGCATCCTGGTGCCCTCACGGCTGCGCGCTCTTTATGACCGCCTTGTCGGAACCAACGAGGACTTAGCGCTGGGCAAACGCAACAGCACTGTTTTACACCACCCACGTCGACGTTCCTGCCGCCGCGCGCCGCAACGGCGGAGGTTGACCTCGCTAGCCACATATAACATTTTATTATAAGCTGGTGGTATTTGCCTCCGATGGTCGTTGCCGGGGTTATGCTTCGCCGGTAGCCTTGCATTTCAGCCGTTCTCAAGAAGATCTAGCGAAGACACGATGTACCCGGTAATAGCTTTCCCTGCACTTGCAGGCATGACCTACCCGAAATTGGACGACCGGTCGCTGGTGCGGACTGTGTCAGGTCCGGAGGAAATCCCTTCCCTGCCGGAAGCCGATCGCGCAGCCGTTCGAGTTTTGATGACGAGCGCCACACGCGGATGCAGTGCGCAGACGGCTGATGCCCTTCCCAACCTGGGCTTCGTAATATCACAGGGCGCCGGAAGCGATCGTATCGACATACCTGCGCTGAATGCGCGGGGCGTAAAGGTCCGCTGCGTCGGTGAAGCGTTGACCGACGATGTGGCGGATCTGGCGATGGCTCTGACCCTCATGCTTTGTCGCGGACTTGTACGCGCGGATGCGTTTGCGCGCAGCGGCGAGTGGCAGCAAGGCCGCTTTGATGTCGGAGACAGCGTGGTAGGCATGACGATCGGAATCGCTGGGCTCAGTGGCCGTATTGGTCAGGCGATTGCGGCGCGTGCGGCGGCTTCGAAAATGAAAATTGCCGGGCTCAACAGGCCGTCGAACACGAAACTTGGTGCATCCCTTTACGATAGTTGGGTCGCGCTTGCCGAGGCCAGCGACGTTTTGGTTCTAGCGGTTCCCGGAACGCCTGACCTCAAACACATCATTGGCGCGGACGAACTTGCCGCCCTCGGACCAAAAGGTCGACTGGTGAACGTCGGCCGCGGCACCCTGGTAGACACAACCGCTTTGATCGAAGCTCTCGAAAGCCGGACGATTGCTGGCGCTGCGCTCGATGTCCTTGACACCGAGCCTCTTGTCCCCGCCCGGCTTGCGGCGTTGCCCAACGTGATCCTGACGCCTCACATCGGTGGCCAAACGTGGGGTCAGCGGGCCCGGGGCGCCAAAATCGCAGAGGACGAAGTTCTGACTTTTCTGGATGGCACCCGCGGGTAGCCTTCAGGTCAGCCTTTGTCGACGAAACACTGGCCTCCCAATTTTCTAATGTCGATTATGAGCCGCATCTCGGCTTGAGAATGGGACAGACGAGCATGAACGGCAAGCAACGATATTCGCATCCGCGAATCGACTCCTTGATCAACGGCGAATGGATTTACGATCATCCTCGGACAAGTTCCAAAGGTGACCCGGTAGGACCTTCAGAACGCCTCGGCTATTTCGGCATGTGGTTTTGAGATCTTGCAAGAGACGCCGCCCACGGAACGGGCCGCGCTGCAGCGCTGTCCGAGAACGAGCCGCAGATATTGCTGCAATCATTACGATGGAGCTGGGTAAGACGCAGAGCAAATCCCTGTCAGAGATCGAGCATTCCGCGACAATTTTTTACTGGGATACGGAAGAGCTGCGCCGACGCCATGATCGTATTGTTCCAACTGATCCGTCAATTCAGGTGCTGATGGAACTGGGCGGTCAGGCTCCGGTGTTGATCGACGAAACATCGATCCCGACGAGGCCGCCCAGCTTGCAACAAACCGGAAATTCAGAATGCCTAACCAATTCTGTTCCGCTCCGTCCCGTTTTCTGGTTCATCGCTCCCTGTATAAAGAGTTTATGCCAAGCCTCGCCAGCAAGACCGGCAGACTCAAGGTTCGAGACGGGGTCTCTGACGGCGTGCAGATGGGGCCGCTTGCAAATTGTCGTCGCCTCGACGCTCGGGTCACAACGGAGGAGCCATTCGGTCCGATCGCCCCATGCGCGCCCATCGATACAATGTATGAAGCCGTTACAGTCGGTAACAGCCTCAACGTCGGCCTTGCGGCGTTCGTCCTAACGAACTCGATCGAGCGCGCGGACTATCTATCGCGCGAGCTCCAGGTCGGTTCGGTCGCTGTTAACGTCTTCACGAGCCCCGGCGCCGATGCGCCTTTCGGCGGCGTTCGAGAAAGCGGCATCGGCCGCGGAGGCCCCAAAATGTATCGTAGTTACACGACTGCGAAACAATTGCTGAACGGCGTGCGCGGGTTTAGTCTGTACGCTTGGATGAAAGACCTCCTCTCTTTGCGAAGCGGAGGCAAATGCTGTCAATGACGTTGGAAATTGATCCGAAGAAACTGATTTACTTTGCAGCTGTCATTGAGACCGGCAGTCTGAATCGCGCGGCAAAGCTGCTGCGCGTATCCCAGCCTGCCCTTTCTACATCGATGGACCGGTTGGAAGCTGAAGTTGGAATGCAGCTCCTCGAGCGTGGTCCGAAAGGAATTATGGCGACGAAGCCCGGCGATATCCTTTATTGCCACGCGAGATTAATAAGGGAAGAAATTCAGTTAGCAGAGCGCGACCTCCTCGACGCAACGGATAGCCGTAGTGAATTGATACGGATCGGAAGCCTGCCGAGTCTTGCGAGTAAAATTGTGCCCTTGGCGATCAGCAAGTGGCGTGAAACACATCCAGGGGGACATCTCGAGGTCGTCGAGAACGCCCAGTTTGACCTCCTAACGGGACTGTTGCGGCGCGACTTCGACTTTGTCATTGGCTTCACCAAGGTGTTTGACATGCTGAACGGATTGCGCCAGCGGGTACTGTTTCGCGATACGCTTTGTGTCATCGCAAGTCCGAAACACCCTTTGAGAAACTGTGCGACTCTGACTTGGGCAGACCTCGTCAAATACCCTTGGATCAGCCCAACATCGCGTCGAACCCACACGGTGCTTGAGCAGATCATGCAAACCTTGGACGCCCCCCTACCACAAATCACGGTGTGCGGATCCGTCTCGCTGTTGAAGTCACTTGTGTCCGAAACTGATCACCTAGCCCTTCTGCCCGCACATGCGGTTCGCGAGGAAGTGGCCGAGCAGCGGCTTTATCCTCTGCCGTTCCAAGATCCCTTACTCAATCGGGACATCGCCGTCTTCTTCCGGGAGGGCTATGTGATGGATCAGCCCCGGCGGGATTTGGTGGCTTGCGTGACCGAAGTCGGCTTGGAGCTCTGTCGCGGC
>KI912002.1:47482-58044 GCA_000517005.1 Microvirga lupini | reverse complement strand
GCTTAGGCACTGTTTCAAAAGCTGCTGAGACACTGCCTCAGAGCTAGCGGATCAGTTGAGGATGTCGCGCCCCTAACCTGCGGCACTTGTGTTTCAGCAGGTTAGAGCACATTGCACCTTCACGTCAGTCGAGCGAAATGCGAGAAGAAGTGCCGGCGCGATAATCGCGCCGGCAAGTTCAGTTAGAATTTGGGAAGCGTAACCGTGAAGAGTAGAGACTCTTTGTTAGCTTTGATATCAACGGGAGCATCGGTGGGAAGTAGCTCGATGGCTGTCTTGTCCCCATAGGTCTTGCCATCGACCGTAATGTTGCCCTTGCCCATGAAGAGCACTTCGATCTGTGAGCGGGTGCCTGTATTATAGGTAGCGCCTGCATCGATCTTGATAAAGCCGATCTTAGTGTTGCGTTCCGTGAAAGTACCGAGATGCTTGGTGGACACGCCGGGTGTCTCGGAGGGTACCCACGCATAGGCGTCTGGATCCATCATCACGACATCGTCATACCGCGGCGGCGCAAATTCCAGCTTCTTGCCCGTCGCTTCCTCGAAGCAGGCCGCCGATCCGTCCATATTGTGCTTCTGGCCTTTTTCATCATACCAGGTGAAAATGCCGTTCTTGAACTCGCCCTTAGCTTTCAGAGCTTCGTTCGCGGCTTCGCGACGTGGCGTGCTCAAGAATCCGGAGCCGCTAGCACCCCCGAATTGAATCACCATCATCTCCAGTCCTTCAGGGCGATCCTGCGGGCCGTAGTGAACACTTTCAGGGAAATAGGCCACCGAGCCCTCCCCCATGGTTTTATGCGGCGATGCGGGATACTTGCCCTTTAGAACGTAACGAATCTGATCGAAGTTATGGCGATGCCTGGGCGTTCCCCACCCGCCAGCGCCGGTGAGCCCGACGTTGAGCAGGTAGTTGTTCGGCGAATCGTCGTCACCCTGCAGAAAAAACTTCTGGTCGAGTTTCCCTTCTCGCATTGAGCCAACCTGGCCGCCCTCTGCAGTCGATGCTTCTGAGATACGCATTTTCGCTCCTTTGGTTCTGTCAGGGTCAAATCGATCTGATGCCCTCAGTTAATGCGAAACCGCGGCGGTCCGAAATCCTCCAATTTAGGCAGCTATAACACCATGTTATTCCGCTCGCCGCACAGGTCGGCTGCATACTTGCTATGCGGTGGTATTGACGGCACAACCTTAGGGACCGGCCCGATAGGCCTCGAAACGAAATGTACACGCGAGCGCTCGCGAGCTTTGGACTCCCCATGGAAAGCCTAGAAATTCCTACAAGAAATTTGATGAAGACAAAGATGGATTCAGGCGGATTGGCCGTCGGGATGATCGTGCGTCTTATGCGCGGCGTGGAGATCGCAGCAGTTGCTAAGAGTGCAGGGTTCGACAGCCTCTACATTGACCTCGAGCATTGCAGCTTCTCGCTTGAAACTGTCAGTCAAATCAGTCTGACGGCAACTGCTATGGGGGTGACGCCTCTTGTGCGCGTTGCCGGTCTCGATAAGGCAGACATCAGCCGGACCCTCGAAGCGGGAGCGCAAGGCATCATCGTACCGCATCTTGAGACCCGCCGGCAAGCGGAGGATGTGGTGGACGCAGCGAAATTTCCGCCAAAAGGCAATCGATCGCTACTCGGTGCCAATCCACACACATTGTTCCGAGGAGGCCCTGCGGCGGAAATCATGCAGAAGATGAATGAAACAACGCTCGTCGTCGTCATGATTGAGTCGGTTCGCGCGGTCGAAAATGCTGAAGAGATCGCATCAGTCGATGGCGTTGACATGCTGTTGGTCGGAACCAACGATCTTTGCAACTCCCTCGGGGCACCAGGGGCCCTGGATCATCCTCGGGTTCGCGAGTCCTACGACCATGTAGCCGCTGCCTGCCGCGCCAAGGGCAAGCACCTCGGAGTAGGCGGCCTGAACTCACGCCCAGACATCGCCAAAGAGCTAATCCGCATGGGAGCTCGGTATGTCTCTGCCGGGAGTGACACAGGGTTTCTAACGAGCGCGGCAACTGCAACGGCCCAGTCATTCCGTTGACTGCAGCGCTAGACCTCGGGCCGATCATGGAATCGCTGGGCAGAGGAAATCAATTTGGTCGGTCTGAGCATAGGCATCCGTCCGGCACGTTCACTGAGGAATTATCTTGAGCATTGGAACCGTCTTGCACCCCCCCCTCGCCTCGAACGTACCGGCAGAGGCTCGAGACTTTAGCGTCAAGGACCGCATTGTTCTCGTCACTGGCTCAGGACAAGGTATCGGACGCGAGCTCGTTCAGCAGTTTGCGGCGGCAGGATCGGTTGCGATAGTTGCTGATTTGAGCGCCGCGAACGCAGGACCCGTTGCGACCGAGATCAGAGCAGTCGGAGGCAGAGCGCTGCCTTTGGAGGTCGACGTCTCAAAGAAGGAGTCGGTCGACTCGATGGTGGCGGCCGTGCTGGCAGAGTTCGGCCGCATTGACGTGCTGATCAACAATGCCGCGATATTTTCTAATCTCAAGAAACGTCCGTTCGATGAAATTCCGCCTGACGAGTGGCAGAGGGTCATGGATGTGAACGTCAACGGTGCTTTCTTCTGTGCATCTGCAGTCGCAAAGTCGATGCGCGATCGGCACTTCGGCCGTATCATGAATATCTCGTCGGCCTCGGTCCACCGCGGAACAAAAAACTACCTTCACTATGTCACCTCCAAGTCGGCCATGATTGGCATGACGAATTCACTGGCTCGCGAGGTCGGCCCGCACGGAATCACCGTCAACTGCATTCGCCCGGGCACCGTCGCGACGGAAGTTGCGGAGCGCGTCGCGAGCCTCACTCCCGAGATCCGTCAGCGAAACATCGATCTACAGTGCATACCGCGGACGATCGTACCCTCCGATCTTGTCGGTCTGGCGATGTTCCTGGCCACGCCCGCTGCATCATTCATCACGGGTCAAACGATTGCTTGTGACGGCGGTTACACCCACAGCTTTTAACAGTTATCGGCCAGAGGAATCGTGATGAGACATTACGGAAATCACTATATCGCCGGTCGTTGGCAACAGCCAGCGAACGCCGGACACAGGGCACTTATCGATCCTTTTACTGAGACACCCTTTGCAACTGTCGTAACTGGCGGCAGCGCTGCGGATGTCGACCAAGCCGTTGCAGCCGCGCGCAGTGCGTTTGAGACTTTCTCAAAAACCTCCCTTGGCGAGAGGATTGCCCTGATCGATCGCATCATTGCGGCCTATGAGGAGCGGGTCGACGAGATTGCAGAACTCATGGCCCGAGAGGTTGGAATCCCAGTCAGCGCCCGGGCACAGGCGACCGGTCCAATCGGTCATATGAAAGTCGCGCGCGATCTCCTGAAGACCTATCCCTTCGAGACGCAACTCGCCGATACGATTATTCGGCGTGAACCTATTGGCGTCTGCGCTCTCATCTCGCCGTGGAACTGGCCCATCCAGACGCCGGTCATCAAGGCAATCTACGGCCTCGCGGCCGCATGCACCGTGGTGCTCAAGCCGTCCGATGCATCTCCGATCAGCGGCATCATACTCGCCGAGATATTAGAAAAGGCCGACGTGCCACAGGGTGTATTCAATCTTGTAATTGGTAAGGGAAGCGAGGTTGGGGCGGCCCTGTCCAGTCATGCCGGCGTGGACATGATCTCCTTTACGGGATCGACGGCAGCTGGCGCCCGGGTTGGCGAAGCGGCGGCACGCACGATCAAACGGGTATCGCTTGAACTGGGTGGCAAATCCGCAAACATCGTCATGATGGACGCCGATTTAGAGAGGGCCGCACGCTGGAACGTCCAGCGCTGTTTCTTCAACGCCGGACAATCGTGCCATGCACCAAGCCGCATGTTGGTCCACGAAAGCCAGGTGGAGGAAATCATTCCTTATTTGGTTGGCGAAGCCTCCAACTATAGGCTCGGCGATCCGCGCGACCCGGCTACCACCATGGGCCCGGTCGTTAATCGCGCGCAATATGACAGCATTCAGCGTCACATCCAGATTGGCATCGACGAAGGTGCGCGCCTTGTTTGCGGCGGTACCGGCAGGCCTGACGGCCGGAACCAGGGATATTTCGTCAAACCGACGGTATTTGTTGACGTCGCGCCGGACATGACGATCGCCCGAGAAGAAATTTTCGGGCCTGTCCTAGCAGTTATCCCCTACTCTACCGAGGCCGAAGCGCTTCACATCGCCAATGATAGCCCCTATGGCCTTGGCGGATACGTGTTTGGGAAAGACCGCAAGATGGCTTACGATTTCGCTTGTGGCCTTCGCGCCGGGCGTATCTGCTTCAACGGTGCGGCAACCAATTCGGTAACACCGATGGGCGGTTACAAGCAGTCTGGAATCGGGCGCTCGATGGGAAAGGTCGGACTCGAAGAATATCTCGAGATCAAATCAGTCTATGGATTTGAGGAGGAGGCACGCCGCCTCCCAGAGTTCGCATGTTAACCCCGACCAACGCGCGAAGGCACAAGATAGCGGCGATCCCTGCTGACGGGATCGGACCGGAGGTCATTGAGGCAGGTCTTGAAGTACTCGAGGCGCTGCAGTGGCGCTGCAATGACCTATCCTTTGAAGTCACCCGCTACGACTGGGGATCTACCTACTACAAAAAGTATGGCCGCATGATGCCCTCCGATGGGCTGGAGCAACTTCGAAATTACGATGCGATCTACTTCGGTGCTGTGGGTGCGCCGGATATTCCGGACCATATCACCTTATGGGGCCTGCGACTGCCAATCTGCCAAGGATTCGACCAATATGCCAATGTCCGCCCAACGCGGATCCTCCCAGGGATACCGACCCCCTTGCGCTGCAAGGGGGTCGGTGACCTCGACTGGGTGATCGTTCGCGAGAACTCCGAAGGGGAGTATTCCGGTCACGGAGGGCGGGCTCACCGTGGTTTGCCCGAAGAGGTGGCAACTGAGGTTGCGATCTTCACACGTGTTGGAGTGACGCGGATTATGCGCTACGCGTTTCAGCTTGCGCAGGCGCGGCCTCGCAAGCTGCTGACGGTCGTTACGAAATCAAATGCACAGCGCCACGGCATGGTGATGTGGGACGAGATTGCCGAGGAAGTTGCGCCCGAATTTTCCGATGTCACTTGGGACAAGGTTCTCGTTGATGCCATGACAGTTCGCATGACGCTCCACCCCGAGAGCCTGGACACCATCGTCGCGACAAACCTTCACGCGGATATCCTTTCAGATCTCGCCGGCGCGCTCGCTGGTAGCTTGGGCGTCGCGCCCACGGCGAACATTGATCCCGAACGCCGCTTCCCCTCAATGTTCGAACCCATACATGGTTCGGCATTTGACATAGCAGGAAAAGGTATCGCCAACCCGGTCGCCACGTTCTGGACTGCATGCCAGATGCTCGAACATCTGGGAGAGCATGACGCCGCAATGCGTTTGATGAAAGCAATCGAGCTCGTCTGCGCTGCAGGCATTGTGACGCCGGATGTCGGCGGGAACGCGACGACACGAATAGTCACCGATGCGGTTATCGAAGCAATTCGCAGCTCCAATGACTGATCGGTTGAAATGCAAGAAGGAGCACTCTTAGATGAAAATCGGCGTCGTTGGACTTGGCTCCATGGGCTATGGGATTGCCAACTCTCTCCTTCGTTCAGGTCATCAAGTGGTTGGGGCGGACGTTAATCCGGACGCCGTCTCGCGTTTTCGAGCGGAAGGGGGCTTGCAAGAAGACATCGCCTCCACAGCGGTCGATCTCAACGCACTTGTCATTGTCGTGTTGAACGCTGCCCAAGCCGAAGATGTCCTGTTCGGCAATCAGGGTTTGGTTGACAAGCTCTCCCTCGGTAGCGTGGTCATCCTGTGTGTCACCGTTTCACCGGAGTACGCGCGCAGCGCCGCGGAGCGTTGCGCCATGCGGGGGATAGACTTTCTCGACGCTCCAATATCGGGCGGTTCTGTCAAGGCTGCACAGGGCAAGCTGTCGGTGAAGGCCTCGGGCGCTCCTGAAGCATTTAGGAAGGCCCAGCCCGCCCTCGACGCCATCGCCGAAACGGTCTTTGAGCTCGGTGACAGTGTGGGAACGGGCTCCGCTATGAAAGCGGTCAATCAGATGCTCGCAGGCACGCATATCGCGGCCATGGCCGAGGCGATCACTTTCGGCATGACGCAGGGGATCGACCCGGCCACCTTCATGAAGGTCATTCCCCGCTGCGCCGGCACCAGCTGGATGCTCGAAAACCGCGGGCCACATGTTGTTTCAGGCGACTATACGGCACATTCCGCAGTGGACATCTGGCTAAAGGATCTCGGAATTGTACTGGATGCGGCACGCGCCTCGAAGTTCGCAACACCTGTCACCGCGGCAGCACTTCAGCAATTCCTCGCAGCGTCCGGCATGGGTCTCGGCCGCGAGGATGATGCCGCTGTGGCCAAGGTCTACGCCAGAAATGCAGGTTTGCAGCTTCCCGGAGCGGGCAATTGATCCCATACCTGATGGCAACCGGCTGATTGAGGGTGCTGGTTATGACAACGTATTTTGGCGCTATCGCAGATGATTTTACCGGCGCGACAGACCTCGCGGGTCTGCTTGCGCGGTCCAATGTACCGGTGTCGCTCCGCGTGGGCGTGCCGAAGACCCCGCCGGTCAAGACTGCACCGCTGGAGATCATCGCCTTGAAGTGCCGGACCGCTCCGGTGAGGCAGGCGGTCGACGAAGCGCGGGCTGCCCTCGACTGGCTTCGTCGAGCCGGTGCCAAGAAGTTTTTCTGGAAATACTGCTCGACATTTGATTCGACACCGCGCGGCAACATCGGGCCAGTCGCGGAAGCGTTGATGGAAGCACTTGAAGCGGACCAGACGATCTATTGTCCGGCCTTTCCGGAAAACGGGCGCTCCGTCTTCATGGGCAACCTGTTTGTTGGCGAGCAGCCACTCGCTGAAAGCCCAATGAAAGATCATCCGCTGACGCCAATGACGGATTCGAACCTCCTACGGCTCCTTGAGCCACAGGTGAAAATGCCTGTGAGGCTCGCCAATCGGCATACTGTGGCTAACGGTCCGCAGGCGCTGCGTGAGCGCCTTGCACAGCTGCGTCAGGATGGGGTTGCTCATGTTATCACCGATGCAGTGACGAATGATGACCTTTGCATCATTGCCGAAGCCTGCCAGGACATGACATTGCTGACGGGCGGAAGCGCAATCGCGATGCCGCTGCCGGACATCTGGTTAAGGCAAGGCCTCGTTGACCGGTCCGGCCCCGATCTGAGCCATCATGCCGAAGATGGGCCCGCCATAATCCTTTCCGGCAGCTGTTCAGCCATGACGAACCGCCAGGTTTCGGCTTATGTGTTAGGAGGACAGCCGAGTTTTCGACTGAATCCCCTCGATCTCGCTGAGAATGGTGTCGAAGAGGTTTTCGAGTGGCTATCGGCCCAAGCCCCCGATAGGGCACCCATTATTTACGCCACCGCAGCCCCAAATGAAGTCCGTGCGGCCCAGGACAAGCTCGGAACTGAACGGGCCGGGGCGGTTGTCGAGGCCACGCTCGCCGCCTGCGCCATCAAAGCGCGCGATCTTGGCTTTCGGCGTTTTGTCGTCGCGGGTGGCGAAACCTCGGGCGCAGTGACCAAAGCTCTGGATATCAGGCAGCTCAATATCGGGAAGGAAATCGCGCCAGGTGTTCCTTGGTGCTTTGCTCGGACGGGAGAGCACCATATCGCGATCACTCTGAAGTCAGGCAATTTTGGCACGGAAGACTTTTTCACCAAGGCGTTAGAGGTACTGGACGCGTGACCGAAGAAGCCCGCCTGCGCGAACTCATTTGCACCCTTGCCAAATCTTTGTTCGACCGTGGCCTCACACATGGCTCGACCGGCAACATCTCGGCGCGCACGTCAGACGGTGGACTGCTCGTCTCGCCGACTGGCACCAGTTTCGGTCGCCTTGATCCTAGTCGATTAAGCCGGTTCGACGCCGAAGGGCGGCACGTCAGTGGTGGCAAGCCAACCAAGGAGATGCCGTTACACAGCGCCTTCTATGACACTCGAAGCCAGGCAGGTGCAGTCGTCCATCTTCATTCCTGTCACGCGGTGGCATGGTCGATGATGCCCGACGTTGATGAAGACGATTTCCTCCCGCCGCTCACCCCATACGCCATCATGCAGCTCGGCCGCGTAAAGCTCCTCCCGTTCTTCCGCCCAGGAGATCCCGCCATGGGTGATGCCGTGCGGGGTCTGGCCGGAAAGCGCTCCGCGGTGATGCTGGCCAACCACGGCCCGGTGGTCGCCGGAAAGGACGTGGAAGCAGCGTGCAACGCCATCGAAGAACTGGAAGCCACCGCACGGCTTGCGATGCTGACATGTGGCTGCCGACCGCATCTGCTCAAGGGGGCGCAGATCCAAGACATCGTGACGACCTTCAACGTGGAGTGGGAAGCGTGAAGTTTTCTGCCAATCTCGGTTTTCTGTGGGCCGACCGCCCACTTCCCGAGGCTATCCGCGCAGCGAAGGCCGCCGGGTTTGATGCCGTTGAATGCCATTGGCCTTACGACGTTCCGGCGGTCGAGACAAAGGCAGCGCTGGAAGAGACGGGCCTTCCAATGCTCGGCCTGAACACGCGTCGAGGCAATGTTGCGATCGGCGAGAACGGCCTCGCCGCGCTGCCGGGCCGCGAGGCCGACGCGCGGTCCGCGATCGACGAAGCAATTGCCTATGCCAAGGTCGTTTCGGCAACCGCCATCCATGTTATGGCCGGCAATTCGAGCGGACTGCGAGCCCGGCAGGCTTTTCGGGACAATCTCGCATATGCCTGCGAGGCTGCGGGCGATGCAGTCACCATCCTGATCGAGCCACTTAACCACTACAATGCGCCTGGCTACTTCCTGAACAGTACGTCGCAGGCTGCGGATATTATCCGGGAGGTAGGCAAGTCCAACCTGCGAATGATGTTCGACTTCTACCATATCCAAATCATGGAAGGCGATGTCACGCGAAGGTTCGAATCCCTTCTCCCGTTAATCGGCCATGTCCAGGTTGCATCGGTTCCCGACCGGGGAAAACCTGATCATGGCGAGCTCGATTACTCCTACGTGCTCGAGCGAATCGAGGCGCTGGGATGGAGACGTCCCATCGGAGCGGAATATATTCCGGAAACCGCTGCTGCCCCCGACATATCATGGCTGACCCGATATCGTTCAAGGTGGTGATCATGACCGTGGGCAGAAAGTAGGAACCAAGGAAGGGAAGAGACATGGGTGACAAACCGATTGTTGGGTTTATCGGCTTGGGCCTCATGGGCCACGGCATGGCGAAGAATATTCGCAACGGTGGCTATGAGCTATGGGTGCGTGGGCGTAGCAACCGGAAACCAGTGGAGAGCTTACTGTCGATTGGCGCCAAAGAGGCTGCGAGCCCAAGGGAGATGGCGGCAAAGTGCGACATTATCCATCTCTGCCTTTCGAATTCTGCGCAGGTGGAAAGTGTCCTGCATGGCGATGAGGGCATCCTCGCCGGCGCCAAGCCCGGACTGATCGTTGTAGATACCTCCACTTCCGATCCTGGCTCGACGCTGAAGCTGTCCCGCGAGTTGTCAGCCAAGGGCGCTCACATGGTTGACGCACCACTAGGAAGGACGCCGAAGGAAGCGGAGGAAGGGACGCTCGACGCGATGGTCGGCTGCGACGACGCCATCTTTGAACGTGTCAAGCCGGTCATTGAATGCTGGGCCGGGAGGATTACGCGGACCGGGCCGGTGGGAAGCGGACACAAAATGAAGCTCCTCATGAACTTCATTGGCATGAGTTATGGTGCGTTGTTTTCAGAAGCTGTGGTGCTTGGTGCAAAGATAGGCATCTCACCGCAGATGATCCGCGAGGTGATCGGCCCTAGCCGCATGGGGAACGGCTTTTTCGAGACGTTCATGCGGTACGTGGTGGATCGCGATCAGAACGCCCACAAATTTGCAATCGCGAACGCCGCGAAGGACCTGCGCTACCTCAACAATATGGCAGCCGACGTCCAGATGATGAACATAATGGCTTCCGCGGCCAGGCATTATTACGCTCATGCTGAGGCAATTGGACACGGGGAAGACTACGTGCCGATGCTCAGCGATCTAGTGGGAAAACTGAATGGCGTAAACATGGAAGACGAAGTGCGAAAAGGCGCGCAGTCAACGCGAGAGGCACCGAAACTCGGGCAGTAACAGGCGTGTGGCAAAATTGGAAGCAAAGACTGCTCGTGCTCCTTGGGACGTCAACGTTGCGGTATGCCGACGTACGGGCGGTTGACGCTGGCATGCTACTCAACAAGCTCGGCTTTCCTTGATCCTCGCTGAATGCATATCCCTCCGGCATCAGATGTTCTTTCTTCGTTAGCGGCGCGACAATCAGGGATGTCACGACTGGAAGGCCAATCATAGCCACGGCAATAACGTTCAAGCCCAAAGAGGTAAACATCACTGCGCCGAGGCAAGCGCCGGTCGCCAACGCGCTGAACATTGCTGTTCCCACCTAAGCAAATCACGTTTCCGGAATGCTGTGGGCCGACGATCACCAAACCCCAAGTAACAGAACCCG
>KI912002.1:39842-47382 GCA_000517005.1 Microvirga lupini | reverse complement strand
TTAGGCTTTTGGCTCCTCCTAGCTCTACTTGGCAGGTTTGAGGAACAGGACGAGCCCTGCTGACTTCTCTCACTGAGGGATTTCCGCTGGAGGAGGCCATGAGCACCTCTGTCGCGTGGGAACACGAACTTCAATCGTGGCTTGAGCCATTCCTCAAACCTCTCCGTCATCCCGCACGCCGGCGCATGTGCCCCGCTCCTATGTGGCCGGGCTGATCGGTCCCGACGAGCGCAAGAATCTGCAGTGTATGGACGCGTGGTCACACACAGCCTCATGGAATCAACTCTCCCGATTCCACGCAACTGCCGCACGCTCTAAGGTGTCTTACGCATTTTGCTGCAGTTCTTCATCCGGTGTGGCGCAGATGGCCTGAAGTACCAAGTACCAAACGTGAGACGCCACTCACGGCGGCGTTCCACGCCGTTTGCGTTCAGAGAAAAAACTTAATCCCGCAGCGAAAGTATTTTCCGCGCCTCAGATACCGTGGCCGGCTCGGCATCCAATATATCCATCAGGGACACGACCCTCTCGATCAGCGCGGTGTTGCTGGGCGCCAGCTTACCTTCCGAGATCCATGGCGAGTCTTCAAGTCCGACGCGCACGTTTCCACCGTTAAGGATCGATAGGGCCGCGACCGGGAAGGAGGTGGCCCCCCGGCCAAAGGCCTGCCATGCGGCTCCCTCGGGCAGCAGGCTTTTCATGTAGACAATGCTTTCCGGTGTCGCCGGCGCCGAAGACGGCCAGCCGAGACAGAACTGGAACACCGGCGGAAGATCGACAAGGCCTTTGCCGATCAGTTCGCGCGCGAGGATGATCTGGCCAGCATCGGCGACGTCGAGCTCGGGCTTGACGCCCGATTGGCGGAACCGCTTGAGGCCCTCGACGATGTACTTGTCGGAGTTGAAGTAGATCGGCCCGCCCCGGTTCATGCTGCCCATCGGAAGACTACCCATTTCGGGCCGCAGCTCCTCAATGTGGCGGAGCCGCTCGTCGTCTGACCGCAAGGTCGAGGCTGCTGTCGCGATCCGCGGATCCTCGTCGTCAGGATAGAAGAGCGCGCCGGTTCCCGTTGTCAGATTTATGATGGCGTCGCAATTCTTGTCGCGAATGCGTTTCATCGTCTCCCGGTAGAGGCCGATATCCATCGAGCCGAGCCCAGTCTTGAGGTCACGAACATGCAGGTGAATGACCGCCGCGCCGGCCTTCCACGCGTCCACGGAGGCCTGCGCGATCTGCTCCGGAGTGATTGGGATTGCTGGGTTGACCTTTGGATCGTGCCCCCCGTTCAACGCGCAGGTAATTACAACTTTTCTGGCCACACCAGCATCTCCCTTCCATTTGTACAACCGCCTCGCGGTCTTACCTTCCAAGACTACCTACCAAAGCCCTGTCAGCTGGTTGATATCGCCGAGGTCCTCCAGGCCGAAGACCATCTGCGTCACCCGTTCCGCCGTTTCATCGGTCAGGACATCCTTAGCGTTGCGCCGGAACTTCGCGATGATGTCTTCATCGGTCATGTAGGTCTCAGGCGTTGCGGGGGACCCCTTGCGGAAGCGGCGTTCCTCGGTGAAGGTCCTGCCCCGCGCCTTTATCTCGATCCTGCCGATGCGGCTCTGCGGATCGTTCAGCAGCGAGGCCTCGAAATCCGGATGTGGATGACCCTCGACTTTCTCTAGGAATGCATGGAACTTCTGGTTGGCCAGGGTTTCGTTCGTGTGCCAGTCACGTCCGATCGGAACCCCGTGGACAGCCATGGCGACGGCCCAGGCGGTGCTCATCTGCGCATCGCTCGGCGTGCGGATCGTCTTTGTCGAGTAAAGCGGCAAGGTGGCCGTATGTGAGTCCGAATACGTTGTGACCTTCTCGATTTCCTCTGGCTTCAGATCGTGTTGCCGGATCTGTGAGTAAAGGCAATCGAGGATGGTGTGCGTGTTCCGGCAATGCGGGTAGACCTTGTAGATTGTGGCATCAGGGAACTGCCAGACGTCGCCCAATTGGTCGGTCAGCGCCTGACTGTTCCACTTTCCGGCGCCCATATAGCGCCAGAAGCCGAAGTCTCCCTCGAGCACCTCGACGTCGCCGCGATAGCCAACGCCGGCGAGCATCACACTCAGAAGCAGCGCCTGGCCGATCCATCCCGACATCAGATACTTGTTGTCGCTTCCAGGAACGGTGTGGCCCCATTTCGACATGGATTGCGTCGGCGCCATATGCCCGACCAGTCCCATCGCACTGGCTGTCCTGGAAGGATCCAGTCCCTCAACGAGTGCCGTACCGAGGGTACCCCCGAACACGGTGCTGCTGAAGCCACTGATGCTTGGAAGATTGAGTTTCTGCCCCGGTTGAACGTCGCGGTAATAGCCCATCGCCCGCCCGAAGCGGTGCGACACTTCATGGGCGACGGCTAGAGCAATGAGCAGCTCCTTGCCGGAAGACCCCATCTTTTCCGCGGTTGCGAGGATCGCAGGCAGGATGTACGGCGTCACGTGCCCAGGCGGGATGGTCAGAACATCCATGTCCAACCCGTTGATCAATTCGCCGTTCACGAAGGTCGCACCGAAGACCGAGAGAGCCTCTCCTCCTCCGCCGATGATGCGCGCCTCTGCGCCAGTGCCGAGTTCGCGGCCAGCCTTCACGGCCATTCGGCCCTTATCCACGCCCAAGGACGCCAGGGCGCAGCCTGCCGAGTCGAGCAGAATGCGCTTGGTCTCTGCCGTGGCGGCTGCAGGGATCTGCTCGTACTGTACGCTGTGACCGAAATCGACTAGCTGATGGATAAGCGAACTCATTCTTCCTCCTAGGGCGTAACCCGCACCCGCAGACCAGCCAGCCTCCGGAAAACGGACCGCTCCTTAAACACACCTGAAACACAACTGTGGCTAAGGCCTCATATCGGGCGACGGTCGGGCGGACCGGATTCGAGCAGACAAACGGTGTAATTGCTACTTTCGAAAAGACGCTGCGCGAGCACGCAACCAACGCTTCCCGTGCCTACGATAACGTAGTCGAATACGCCTGCTCCTGTTCTCTTTTCATGCTGTCTCCTTGCTTGACAGGCAACCGTGTATCCCTCCACGTGCTGGCACCTGGGATGAGTTTATCTTTATAAAACCCGATTGAGGCACATAAGATTACTTCGCGGCCGACATTTTCGTTTCCCTTCAATGCCTTCGGATGACGCCGCTGAGTCAACCAACATAGGCCTTCTCGAGGCGATCATCCGAAAGAAGAGAAATTGGGTTACTCTCCGTGATCACGAACTCGCCGAGACGGATGACATAGGCTTGGGTCGAGATGTTCAGAATGCAGACGTTGTGCTCGATGATTAGGAACGCGGTGCCATAGCGCTTATTCAGCACGCTGATAGCGTTCATTACATCGTCCATGACCTGCGGAGCTAGTCCGAGGAATGGTTCCTCGAGGAGGACGAGCTTCGGTCGCAGCATCATCGCCCGAGCGATCGCCACCATCTGTCGCTCGCCTCCACTGAGGTTTCCGGCACGTTGGTGGAGTCGCTCTCCGATCCGCGGGAAGACCTCAGTCGCCTCCTCGATGCGGCGTTGCACCTCTGCTTGGTCCGCCAGCGAGTAGGCGCCGAGGCGCAAGTTCTTTTCTACCGTAAAGTTGCGGAAGAGACGACCCTTTTCGGGCACGAGAACGATGCCCTTGCCAATTGCTTCGGCAACCGTGATCCGGGTGATGTCCTCGTTTTCGAAGTGGACCGAGCCGCCCATCTTCGTGACCTTGCCCATGAGGGCACCTAAGACCGTGGACTTACCGGCACCATTATGGCCGAGCAGCGTCGCAATCCCGCCGCGCGGGATGGATATATCGATCCCGTGGACGATTTCGCGTCGACCGTATCCGGCGCGCAGCCCCTTGACCTCAAGCATTGGCGACTCCCTTCGTTGTCACGGGAACAGCGACTTCGGTATCGGCGGCCTTGGGTTCAGTCTTGGCCAGATAGACCTGCAGCACGTCAGGGTGGCGCCGGATTTCGTCGGGGGTTCCCTGGGCTAGGAACTTACCGTGGTGCAGCACTAAAACATGCTTTGAATAGCGCAGGACCAAATCCATGTTGTGATCGCACAGGATCACGCTCTTGTCATAATCGTGAGCGATCCGCTCCAGCAGTTCGCCCATATGCGCCACCATCGGGCGCGGGAGGCCAGAGCCGGGCTCGTCCAGCATGAAGATCTTCGCATTGGTGGGCAGCATCCGTGCCAGGGCCAGAAGCTTCTGCTGGCCGTATGACAGATTGCCGGCAAGCTCGTCTGGGCGCTCATCGATAATGCCCACGGATTTCAGAATGCCCAGGGCTCGCGCTACGAACTCGCGCCGCTGCCGAATGACAGCGCCTGGCGTGAAGATAAGCCGCCAGAGCCGTTCGCCATATTGGTTCTGGAAACCGAGCAGAACGTTCTCGAGGACTGTCAGAGTAGGAAAGATCTCCACATCCTGGAACGAGCGCGTGATCCCCAGCCTGACCCGGGCATAGCCCGGCACCGCAGTAATGTCCTTGCCTTCCAGCAGAATCTGCCCGCTGACCGGCCGCTCGAAGCCCGACATGATGCTCAGCAGCGTGGATTTGCCTGCACCGTTAGGGCCGATCAAGCCCGTCACGACGCCTCTCGGCACATCGAAGCTGACGTCGGAGAGCGCAATTAGGCCGCCGAAGTTGCGGCTGATGTTTCGCACTTGGAGGATAGGTGTTCGGCTCATTCTAGCGCCTCACTCCTTGGGTTGGCCGAGGAACGCAAGGCCGGGCTCAACTGGATGAACATTCTTGTATTTCGTCCGCTTGAAGAGGGGCTTTTCCGGTAACAGGCCGGCGGGGCGATACAGAACAACGCCTAGCAGGACGATGCCGTAGATTATGCGCTGCAGAGCGCCGATCTGCGAAACAGGCAGACCGGGAATCAGAGTGATCGCCTGCTCACCAATGACAAGAAGAACCACGGCCACGACCGTGCCCAGCAGGTTGCCGCGGCCGCCGGCTACCACGAAGATCGTGAAGATGACTGAGAGATAGACATAGAACATCGAGGGATGCACTGTCCGGGTCAGACCCGCTAGCAGTCCGCCAGCAAATCCCGTCGCCGCGCCGGCGATGGCGAAGACCGAGACTTTCAGTATGAAGGTATTCTTGCCGAGGGACTCAAGGGCTTTTTCGCCATCGCGCATGCCGCGTAGTGCGAGGGCATACTGCGACCGCTCCAGATAAAGCAGGAGCCCGATGATAATGGCCGCGCTGACCGTGGTCAGAATCATGTAGTTGTTCAGCGAGGCAAAAGAAACGCCGAAGATCTCGGGGCGCGGAACATTAAACAGACCAACAGAACCCTCGGTCAGGTCGCGCCATTGCAAGAGAGTCTCATACAAGACCATCTGCAGCGCGAAGGACGAGATGTTGAAAGTGAAGAAATCCATATGCCGCGCCAGCACCTGGAAGATCGCGGCCAGCGTGGCCACGACCAGCGCGCCAATAAAACAGGCAATGTAGAGGTCGAATCCCGCATTCAGCGCGAGCAGAGAGGCAGTATAGGCACCGACCCCCATCATCGCGGCCTCGTAAGCGGAGTAGCGCCCAGCTACCCCGAGCAGCAGATTCAAAGCCATGGCCACAATGGTGTAGACTTCAATCAGCATGATTGTTGTGAGCATGAAGCGCATGGTCAGGCTCCTACGACTGCGTCGCGGCGTAGATCCGGCGTAGTCGGCAGCGGAAGCAGGCGGTTGCGTTGATAGCGGTCCCAAGCATCGCGTCCGATCAGGTAGCTCATCATCAATGCGAACATGGCAAGTTCCTGAAACTCGGTGGGCAACTTCCATGACCACAAGCTGCGGAGCACGCCGAATAGGACAGCCCAGATTGCTACTGCGCGCAGATTGCCCCGCCCCATGATGGTGATGATGAGTGCATAGAGCAGCAGAATGAAACCCTGAGCCGGCCTTAGGCCGGTGTCTACGAGCATCGCCAAACCCGAGAACGCGCCCAGTGCCGCTCCCGCGCAATAAGCGCCCACACGCATCCGTGCGGTGCGGATGCCGACTAGCTCGGCCATTTCGGCATCTTCGATCGTGGCGGCAAAGCCCTGCCCGATCCTCGTCAAGTTCATGAAGATGTCGATGCCAACTGTGATGAGAATGAAGAAGATTACGAGCCAGATCTCGAGCATCCGCAAATGAACGGGGCCGATATCTACGACGCGGATCAGGTCATCGTAAATGAGTATCTGCGTATCCGGCGAGCCAATCATCTGAACGATGTTCTCGACCAAGAGGCTGATGCCCAGACTGGACATCACAACGGGCATGACCGAGCGGAGTCTAAGATAGACAAACTTGTGAATGCCTATGCTTAGCAGCATCGCAAAGGCGAAGGCGGTGACAATGCCGAGGGCGATGCTAGCTGCGCCTCCGCCCAAGCCCGATACCGTCCAGTAACACACATACGCGGCGGCCACGGAGATCACGCCAAAGGCGAAGTGCATTTCTTTAGTCGCATAGAATATAAGGGCAAAGCCAAGGGCGGCAATGCCAATTTTGATGCCGGCCAGCGTCCCACTGACGGCGAGCTCAATTAGGAGTTGCATTGCAAACAGCCTTATGTTGGGCTGGTCCACCTTGGCGCATGACCAGAGTCGTGCACCAAGGCTCGTATAGGCATTAGCCTTTCGGGAGACCGGACCGGTGGTTATTTTGCCGGAAACGTGACTTTGCCGTCGGCGATCTCGAAGGGGGTGAGATTCACCTTAAGAATCCCGTTCTCGTCGAAGTTAAAAGTCGTGCTGACACCCGGCCAATCCTTGACGGATACAATGTAATCGCGGATTGCCTTCGGATCATTGCCGACTTTCGACATAGCCTCGGCCACAAGCTTGACCCCGTCATAGGCAAGCGCCTCCGAAATCGACGGATCGCGGCCGGACCTTGCCTTAAACTTTTCGCTGAAAGACTTTGCGGCCGGCGAACGATTAGGATCAAACCGCATTGTGACGCCCATCACGCCATTGAGCGCTGATCCGGCGACCTTGAAGGTTTCAGGATCGATGATGAAAGTGTTCGAGAAGATCGGGCGCGTCATGCCCATCTCGCGAGCCTGCGCCACGGTATAGGCGTTCTCCGGAATATTGGAAAACACAACGAGCGCTTCGGGCTTGGTGGCGTTGATCTTGAGAAGCTGCGTGCGCATGTCCACCGCGCTAGACTCGTTCGTCTCGTGGGCGAGGATCTTACCGCCGAGCGCCTCGTAAGCTTTGATGAATGCTGCGGCGAAAGTAATGCCGTTCTGGTCGTTGACGTTAATAAGGCCGACTGATTTCACGCCTTTGACGTTGTACATCAGATTAGCGAGCTGGACAGAGTCGTTGTCCGACAGCGGCGTGCCGGTAACAACCCAAGGTCCCAACGTTTTAATCTTCGGAGACACGGCCGCGAAGTTGTAGAGGAGTCTCTTGCGCTCAGCTGCTGCGGGCCCCACGGCCAGAATAATCGGACTCGCGTTTGCGATAACCACCGGGACATCGTAGTTATCGAC
>KI912002.1:34072-39742 GCA_000517005.1 Microvirga lupini | reverse complement strand
TCCGAGCACCCCACAGAGACCTTCAACCCACGCTTGATGGTCTTGAGCGCGATCAGGCTCTTGTACTTGCGCACCACCGGCTGCTCGGCCATCAGCCGCTCGATGAAGGCATTGTAGCCGTCGAGGTCGCGGGTGCAGACCAGAAGCGCGTAGTCCGCGTCGCCCGTGACGTACCAGCACGACTGCACCTCGGGCGCCTCGGTGACCCAGCGCTGGAAGCCTTCCAGGGCGCTGCGGCGCTCGTTGTCGATCTCCACCTCAACCAGCACCGTCACCATGTGCCCCACGGATCGGGGCTCCACCAGGGCGACAATCTTCTCGATGACGCCGTCCCGCTTCAGGCGCGCCACCCGCCGCTGCACGGCGGAGGCCGAGAGCCCCACCGTATCGGCAATCGCTTCACCCGACTGATCGGCATCGTCTTGGACGAGGTCAAGAATTCGAAGATCAAGCTCATCGAGATCGGGCATGCAAGGATCCTGCAAAAGGTCGGCTACTCACGCGGGTCCGCGGCGCATCTACCACAAACATCGCGAACAATCATCGCGAGACCCTGCTAAGCTTCATATCATGAACATAATTTCCCTGTCCCCTGCCCGGATTGTCGAGGCACACCACCTGATCCCGCCTGTCTTCGTCGGTTCCGCCCTGCGCACATCGCCGGAGCTCGACCGGCAATTGGGCTTGTCCCTGTGGCTGAAGGACGAGACCGACAACCCGATCCGCTCCTTCAAGGGCCGCGGCACGAGCCTGTTCGTCGCCCGGGAACTCAGCGAAGGCAGCACGCTGGTTGCGGCCTCGGCCGGCAACTTCGGCCAGGGGCTCGCCTATGCGGCCATCCGGGCCGGACATCGGGTCATCGTCTTTGCCGCCGAGACGGCAAGCCCACTCAAGATCGAGGCCATGCGCCGGCTCGGAGCCGAGGTTGTTCTCCACGGGTCCGATCTCGATGCCGCGAAGGCCGAGGCATGGGCTTTCGCGGCCGATAAGGGCTTTCGCTTTGTCGAAGACGGGGCGGAACCGGCCATCGCCGAAGGAGCCGGCACCATTGCGCTGGAGATCACGGACGCGCTGCCTTCCCTCGACGCCGTGTTCGTCCCTCTCGGCAACGGCGCTCTCACGACAGGCATGGGATCGTGGCTCAGGCACCGCTCACCACAAACCCGGATCGTCGCGGTCGCAGCCGCGGGAGCGCCGTGCATGGCGCATTCCTTCGAGGCGGGCCAGCCGCTGGAGACACCCTCCGCTGACACGATCGCCGACGGCATTGCCGTCCGGGTGCCGGTGCCCTTTGCCGTCTCGTCCATGAGGGACACGGTCGACGAGGTGGTGCTGGTCAGCGACGAGTTGATCCTCGAGGCCATGCGGCTCGTCCGGCGGCATCTCGGCCAAGTGGTCGAGCCGGCAGGCGCCGCAGGCTTCGCCGGACTGATCCAGAAGCGGCGGGACTACGCGGGCACCCGCGTCGCCACTGTCCTGTGCGGCGCCAACCTGACGCCACAGCAGATTGCGGCGTGGCTGCCGGGCTGACACCCTCTTCCACAACCCTCGCGTTTCAAACTCATACTATTGGAGACTTCCCGATCCCCCTGCCTGCCGGCATGGCCAGCCACCCTGCGCTCGCGTTCACGACCAGTGCCCTAGCCGAGAATGGCTGCGGATGTGCTCAGGGAAGACGGCGGCCTCAAAGTCATTGAGGTGGTCAATGCGGATGAAATCCTGACCGCCCTTGAGGCAACTGCCGACATTCGACCCTTGTGACCGATGTGGAAATGCCCGGTTCCCTGGATGGCTTCACCTTGGCCCGGGTGGTGAAGCAAGCATGACCTCAGATCGGGATTGTGGTGACTTCAGGCAGAATGGCACAGGGGCCGGGGGAGCTCCCCTCAGGCGCGCTGTTCATTCCCAAGCCTTACAGACCGGCCGATCTGGTTGCCACCGTACGGACGGTGCTGCCGCCAGACCGGGACGACATACCTGCTGACGCCCTAGTTCCGGTGCTGCCCTCCGGGATCAGGATCAGTCCACCTCACACCGGCATTGGTGCTACGGGCGGCTTGGCACAGCCCCTTCCTGAGCCCGAGGATTGGATCTGATAGGAGCGCAGAATTTCGCAGAACGGGACCCACGGAACAGTGACGGACACAAGCCATGTTGGACCAGCTATAGTGAGCTCTGGGTCAATCTTTCGGGTTCCGGCCTTCCCAACGAACGTCTGCACATGAGTGTCGAAGCGGACCAAACGCTTACGTCTCAGGAGTGCCAACAGCCGCCCTATAGGCCTGATGGATGAGCGATCACTTGTAGAGCGTATGCATCCGCGTGTTCCGAACTGCTGGATCGCGAACTGCACGGTTGCACTCAGCAGGAGGTGCTTCAACCAGCCAGAAAACGCCCCAACCTGACGGACAGCGGTGATGCGCAACCCTCTGGGCCTTATAGGTCTGCACGCTGGCCATAGGGCTGAAGCCTGAGCCGCCGCATGAGCGGCAGTAAGTTATTCTTGGTCAGCCTCATTCCGCTTTGAATGTCCGTGGCAGCAGGCGCTCAAAGGTCGTCCGCAGTCTGCGGTAGCACTCGCAGGCGCTTTGTTCGAGTTTAACACCGTCGGCTATGGTGATGCCGCCCCTTACCTGTTGGATCACTCCGGCGGCCTGAAGTCTTCCCATGATGGTGGTGACCGTGGAGCGTTGCACACCAAAACGTTCCGCCAGAAGCTCATGGGTGAGCGGCAGGACGACTTTATCAGTTCTGTGACGGGTGCTCAGGATCCAGCGGCACAGGCGCTGTTCAACACTGTGAACCGCATTGCACGCAACTGATTGGAGAATGCGTGCCTGCATGGCTTCTGCGAAGTGGTTCATCAGCCGTGCGATCAGGGGACGTGCTTGGATTGCCGCTTGTAGCTGATCCAAGGAAATTCGGGAGGCGGTTCCTGTCATCTGGACAACGTAGTTTCCAAAGGTTTGCCGCGTAACCGATGCCGGAATAAGACCCACCACACCTTCCCGGCCGCAGGCGGTCATCTCGGCCGTGCTGCCATTCTCCATCACGGTAACAAGGGAGATGACCGCATCATGAGGAAAGTAGGCATGGTGCAGCGCTGCGCCTGCCTCGCAGATGATCTGCCCTCGTCGCAGGCTGACCATCTCAAGATAAGGCTGAAGGTAGGCGAGATCATCCGGCTCCAGAGCGAACAGGAGCCGGTTGGCACATTGATGTGGTCGCTCGCGCATCAAAGTAACATCAAATCTGGTCCTGGATCAGCATCGCCCGTACCCGTGCGAACCTGTCGCTCGCCTCCTGTGCCGATCTGCCGCAATGAGAGCTGGCCGAAGATCTGCTTGCCTTGACGTTATGATGTCGCTCATTCAACCTTAAGCATTGCCTGTCGAGTGCAGGGTGTCTTGGGGTGAGACGAACTGAGATGTGGACGTCAGCGAACTGTAGCGCCTTACTCGGATGTGCAGATGCTCTGAACGATCTCTGCATTCTGTAACTTAAGAACACTAATTGGTGGGCGGGCTACCGACTGTACCCGTCAGCATCTCGAACCTACGGGAAGGTTCATGCAAACCCGAATTGAGACGAGCGATCTCGCCACTCCAGCAGATCAGTTCGCGTACTGGCGTGAGGTTGTTTGTGAGACTTGGTTCGGGTTGTGGGCAGAGCGAACTGACCCGGGCCCGTTCCATGCAACGCTCGAGTTACACGGGATCGGTGACGTGCAAATGGCCAGGGCCCATCTGCCTGAGCATCGCATGGGCCGCAGCGCGCCTGAGATCACCCGCCTTTCACAAACGGCGTATTGCCTGCATCACCTGCACGAAGGGGCTGTGCATGGGGTGTATCAAGGGGTGGAGTACGAAGCTGGACCTGGGGATCTCTTGCTGTTCGACACGGCAGAACAGTGCGACAGCTTTGTGATTGCACAACCTGTGAGGACAACCATCCTTCATGTTCCTCGCCATCTCATTGATGGGCAACTCCCTTCCCTGAACCGGTCCCAGGTTCGCGTGCATGGCCGTGATGGCGTGGGAGCTCTGCTCACAGGCTATATGGCCCTGCTGTCAGAGACGGCTTCCACCTTGCCACCAGAGGCGTTGAGCAAGGCTAATTCGATCTTGTGTGATTTGGCTGTGGCGGTATTCCAACCAGTTGCATCATTCGATCCGGATCAGAGTGGAATTCGACAGGCACGGCTTGCCGCCGCCCGACAGTTCATCACGAACAATCTCGCCGATCCGGAGCTACACATCGGCAAGGTCGCGGTACATCTGAAGGTCTCGCAGCGCTACGTGCAGAAGCTATTCGAAGGCACCGGAAGCACATTTAGCGAGACGCTCGTTTCAGCGCGATTGGATGCGTGCTACCGCGCCCTGACTGATCCTCGGCAGAGCAGGCGCACCATCGCCGATATTGCATTCGGCAATGGGTTCAACGATCTCTCTGGTTCTATCGGTGCTACAAGCAGCGCTGGAGTGAGACACCCGGCGACACCCGAGCACGCACCAGCAGACCATCCTGACGGGTCCAGAGCCAATAATCCCAAGCCTGTGGGGTTGCCGCTTGCCAGGTCCACAGCAGAGGTCTGACGAAGGATATCTCCGTCCAGGAAGTCGGCTCAGGGTCAACCTCTCACCTTCCGGCCGCCCAACGAACGTCGGCTCATAGCTGCCGAAGCGGACCAAGCGCTTAGGTCTCAGGCGTGCCAATAGCTGCCGTTCAAAGAAGTTGCCATTGAAGCGAATGGCGGCCCTCTCAGACTGGTTCTGCGTTATCCCTTTGCGTGATAGGCTGACTGCGAGAGCCGGGGAAACCCTACGGGAGGGTCGCTATGGCGTGGCTTTCGGCTTTTCTCACTGGCGTCGTTCTCACCCTCATGTCCCCAGGGGCTGCTGTGAGCAGCGAACTGTACGATGCCGCACTGGCGGGCGATATCGAGGCCGTTCGATCCTTGATCGCGAGCGGTGCCAGCGTGTCCGAGCAGGGAGAACTCGGAACCCCCCTTCATGTTGCTGCCTTAAGGGGCGATCTGGCTATCGCGGAAATCCTGATTGCGAAAGGTGCGGATATCGAAGCCCCAAAGGGAGCGTCCAGCACTCGGCCGCTCCATGAGGCAGCGAGCAATGGCAATCTCGAGGTCGTCAAACTCCTCATCGCCAAAGGAGCCAGGATCGATGCCAGGGACGACGGCGGGTCGAGCCCTCTCGTCAAAGCCACACAGGGCCGCCATGTCAACGTCGTCAAGGCGCTCCTGGACCTGGGTGCCGATGTTAACGCGGCCAACATGCGCCACGCCACGTCTCTGCATCTCGCCCTGAACAACAGGCAGCGCGATCTGGCTGTCCAGCTCATCGAGCGCGGCGCCGATCCGGCTCGGCATGGTCGCTACGGAGACACGCCGCTGCATTGGGCCGCAGCGTCCGGAATGCTGGATGTCATTCAGCTCCTTGTCGAGCACGGAGCGGATGTCAAAGCCCGGAATGCAATCGGCATAACTCCTCTGGCAATGGCGTTGGACAAGAAGGAATTGGAAGCGGCAGACCTGCTGCGCCGGGTTGGAGCCACGGAATAGGCAGTCACCACATCCTCTGCGTGGGACGCCAGCGACTGTGACGGGACAACACGCTGATGACCTCCGGTACCGATACTCTTGATGCGGTCGTG
>KI912002.1:28375-33972 GCA_000517005.1 Microvirga lupini | reverse complement strand
TTTTTTATGCGGGATCAGATGCCGCTATTCGCCCATCCAGCCACTCACTTGATCGGCCTGTTCCATAACGTCCCGTTTCGCGAAAAAGTTTATCCATCATTGTTGCGCAAACGGTCCTACCGGAGGGCAAATTCGATCCGGTTAGGTCCAGGGCCGGGACGCCCTGTCGCGTAAAAGCCGGTCTTTGTCAAAACCTTGATCGAGGCCGCATTATCAGATCGGCATTGAGCGAAGATTGAACGGTGGGCCAGATCAGGATGGGCCGCGATCTGATCCAACATCGCCCGCAGTGCCTCCGACGCGTAGCCTTGGCCGTGGTACTCGACACCCAACCAGTACCCAATCTCGATCGTCCCATCCGGGTAATCGAGCATCCCCATGGCCCCGATCAGTGTCCCATCAGGGAGCCGCACCGCAAAGACGTATTTCTTGGTGTCGTTCTGGCTGGCAATGAGGGCCTCCGCCTTCTCCAGCGGGAAGCCACCGTCCATGAATGACATCCACTGGCTTATGGCCGGGGTGTCGCTGATCCTGGCCAGCTCCGGAGCATCCTGCATCTCCAGTTGACGGATTGCCAAGCGCTCAGTCGTGAAGGGCTTCAACATGGGGCCACCCTCCGGGCAACCCGCCTCGTATCGTCAAATCTAGACCGTGTGAGGGCGTGAGGAGCGTTCCATAAACGGCCTTCTCGGAAACTCGTTTGACAGTCTTCTCTCCGTGTAACCGATTACACGGGGGTGTCATGAACGACTACGACCGCGACCAGCAACACAAGCTTCAGAAACTGGAAGCCATCAACGGCGAACTGGCTCGGCATAAGAGGATGGCCCGGCGCGTCCTGCTCCTGATGGTTCTCCTGAACGCTGTGGTTCTCGCCCTGCTGGCCCAGCATTTGCTGGGCAGGGACTAACCGTCGACAGGCCTTTTGGAGTCATTGCATACAGGCGCTCCATAAAGGCGGTTCTCGGAAATTACGGCTCCGTGCGCGCAATGTCGCTGCTCAAGTAGATGATTGGCACCTCCACGGCCTGGGCCCATTCCAGAGCCCGTTCACGCGCCTCCTCCAGCGTGCGATATGTTTGATTTCTTTTCATCTGGTCGTTCGGCTCAATGCCTTTCCCGGTCACAGTGTATTGCTTCCCGATGGCCGGTTCGTGAATGACCTCGATGAGAATGCATCTCTCCGCATCTGCAGGCTTTTGTCCTCCGGCCAATTGCTTGAATTCAGGCATGCATCCCTCCTTCCTCTGCAACTCGACAGCTAAATTTATCGGCAAGTTTACGAGCCCACCGCCTTTTCCCGTGTGCTAACACCAACACCGCTGCCCCCTGTTCCATACTGACGCTTCCCGGAAATTCGCACCTGGATACGGCGAAGGCCTCGGGGGGCAATCCGAGGCCTTGCTTGTGGGGGAGCGGCGGGCCGCCACCGGGATTCCGATCGCCGCGCTCAACCATCACAGGCTTTGATTCTGCGCCTGGTGCCGACCGGCGTCAACGGCAACCGAGCGGAACCGCTTGTCAAAAAGGCGCTTCTCGGAATTGCGCGGCCTCAATGCAGAGGGCTTCGCCTCTGATCAAAATCAGTAAGGGAAATGCTCAGGACCATGCTGCCGATGCCGTCGGTAATCTCAAGCGACCAACCCTGCCACTCATCAAATGACAGCGCCTCGTTGATGAACTCATTCGCCGCCTGCAGGATCTGGGACAGGGCCTCCTCGCTGGTCGACATATCCACCCCCTCCTCATCCGGGATCACCGCATGCGGGGAGACAAGATGGAAGAAGTATCTGTCTGACATCGGCATGATTGACTCACTCCCACAGAGCCATTCGATGCATGATCCCGAACGTTAGCCGTGACGATAATATGGCAAGACGGTCGTGAAATACCTTTTAGCTCTTTGTACCACGCGTGGGTATGACGGTGTGGTACGGCCATTCGTGATTTGATCCTACGGTCAAAGACTATCTCACCTCACAATGTGAAAACACTGCTCTGTGTTGTTCGGCCATTCCAGAAACGGTCCTCGCGGACTCACACACCCATCACCTTCAGGATGAGGCAGCCTGATGGCGCTTTTCTGCGCATGGCTGAGGCAAACTCGAAAATACAGCCGTAATAAATCAATCTCGTAGCCGAGGACCTGAGCCATCCTTTGGTATCCTCTACAGCAGATGTGGACGCTCGCATAGGATAGCCCTAATTCGGCACAGTGCTTCCTCAAAGCTCGCATCAGCCCGCCTCACCCGAATCTGAGCCCGCCCCCTGCTGAATGCACCCCGAGGCAATGCCGGTCTCCGCCCGGCCGCCCGAGCCTGGCCGATTGCGCCGCGGCTAGGAGTTTTCGACAGTCCTGCCGCAGCATCAGCCGGATCGTGACAGCGCCCTAAACGAACGAGCGAAGAAGGGATCCGGAGCCGCGGCGCGAATGGTCAGTAATCGGCACAGGGGGCAGGGGATATGGTGGCATCGATCGTTCGGCTCGAGGGCGAGCAAAAGGTCAACACCTACATCTCCTCCAACCAACAGGCTCCAAGCGTCACGGCGCTGGCCGATGGCGGCTGGCTCGTCACCTGGAGCTCCAATGGCCAGGACGGCTCTGGCTGGGGCATCTACCAGCAGCGCTACAACGCCAACGGCAGCCTCAGAGGCACAGAGCAGCGAGTCAATACCTACATCTCATCCGACCAAGAGGATCCAAGCATCACGGCACTGGCGGATGGCGGTTGGCTCGTCACCTGGACGTCCTCTGGCCAGGATGGCTCCGGCCGCGGCATCTACCAGCAGCGCTACAACGCTGACGGCAGCCTCAGAGGCAGCGAGCAGAAGGTCAACACCTATACGACCAACGGCCAATTGGAACCGAGCGTCACGGCCCTCGCCGACGGCGGCTGGGTGGTGACCTGGAACTCCACTGGCCAGGACGGCTCTGGCTACGGCGTCTATCAGCAGCGCTACAGGCTTGTCGCCGCCTTCGGCGAGGGCAAGGAGATCGGATCCGGATCGGCCGACAACGATCTCTTCGAAGTCAGGAACGGCGGCCTCAGCGCTGGCGACAGCCTGGAGGCCGGCGGCGGCATCGACATCCTCAGGATGAGCGAGACCGGAACCCTCGACCTCACCGCGCCGAGTGTTCTGACCGGCATCGAGATCGTCCAGGGCTCCGCTGGCAACGATGCCATCGTGATGAATGTCGCGCGCCTCGCAGGCATCATCGGCCTCAAAGGTGGTGCCGGTTTCGACGCGCTGCGCCTGAAAGCCGGCACTTACGATTTCACCGACAAGGTGCTGTCCGGCTTCGAGTCCATCGTCCTTGAAGGAGCCAGCTGGGCGACGTTCAACGACAAGGCGACGGCTCTGTTGACCCACAGCCAGACCGCCGATGGCACGCTGATCCTGGTCGATGACAGCTTCACCCTGGCCGAGCGCACCCAGCTCTACCACCAGGGCATCCGCACCGTGACCGATGCGGCTGGCACTCATGTCCTCCAGCCCGCCGCGACCACCCTGAGCCAGGCGGCCGTGCAGGAAAATGCTGCGGCCGGAACCGTGATCGGCACGCTCGCGGCCAGCGATCCCAATCCCGGCGACGGCCTGCGCTTCGACCTGATCGACAGCGCCGGCGGCCGCTTTGCGCTGCAGAACGGCAAGCTGGTGGTGGCGGCGGGCGCAACGCTCGACTTCGAGCGGGCCTCGGCGCATCAGATCGTGGTGCGGGTCACCGATGCCGGCGGGATCAGCGTCGACAAGACCTTCACCATCGCGATCACCGATGCCAACGAAGCGCCCGCTGCCCTTACCTTGACGGGCGGCTTCGTGCAGGAGCTGGCCGCCAGCGCCACCCTGGTGGGCGTGCTCGGTGCCGGCGACCCCGATGCCGGCGACGGCCTCACCTACGCGCTGCTCGACAATGCCGATGGGCGCTTCACGCTCGTCACCGACCCGGAGACCGGCCTCGCCAGGGTGCTGGTTGCGAACGGGGTCAAGCTCGATTTCGAGCAGGCGCCCGCGCACCAGATCACGGTGCGGGTGACGGACCGGGGCGGGCTCACCCGCGACCAGGCCTTCACGATCACGATCGGCGATGTGTCGGTGGAGACGCTCACCGGCACGTCCGGCAGCAACGTCCTCACCGGCGGTGCCGGCCAGGACCGTCTTAATGGCGGCTTGGGCAAGGACACCCTGAGCGGCGGCGGCGGCCAGGATGTGTTCGTCTTCGACACTAAGCCGAACACCAGGACCAACCTCGACCGGATCACCGACTTCAGCCCTCGTGATGATGCGCTCTGGCTCGACAACGCCATCTTCAAGGCGCTCGGCAAGGCCGGCTCGGTTACGAAGCCGGCCCTGCTCAAGAGCAGCTTCTTCTACGCCGGCACAGCCGCGCACGACAGCAGCGACCGCCTCATCTACAACAAAAAGACCGGCGCGCTGTTCTACGATGCCGACGGCACCGGCGCCGCCAAGCCGGTGCAGATCGCCACGCTCGCCAAGAAGCTCGCCCTGAGCCACAAGGACTTCTTCGTCATCTGAGGCGGAGCGATGCGGGCCGGCCGCTGCACGTGAGGCAAACCCGAACACGAACCTCAGCTCTGGCAACAGGTTAGGACGACCTGTGAGGCATCCTTTGCCACCCTCTACAGTAAGGCGCTTATCGGATATAGGCCACATAGTCTAAGTGACATTCCAAGCCTCGAACCAGATCCTGTGTGGAGCACCGTGTTTCCAGGTAGAAAGAAGGACAGTGGTGAAACCGCGCTGGTCAGTCGCACTTGTCGGAATGTTCATTGTACCACTGATTGGAGTAGCGACTGTAATGGCATTGGCGGCACTCGGGCTCGTTTCATGGCGTCACAGCGAAGTGCTGCCTTATCTTGCTTGGGCACCGGTCGCGCTTGGGGCGATCTCCTGCCTTTTGCTCCCCATCAATCCGTGGGCACGGGCAGGAATCATGATGGTCTACACACCGCTTGTGGCCGTCGGAAACATCGCAGTCCTGTATACGTTCGGGTGTTTGCGCTTCGGTGAATGCCTATAGCGCAGGCGCACACGATCCGTGAGTTGAAGACAGTTCCATGAAGCAAACAGCACTCCGCTACACATTCAGCGAAGCAATCCTGGCAGCGATCATTGGTTCGCTGATCTACTGTGCCGTTGCTGTGCTGCTCATCCATGGCACTCGCGAGTTCATCGAGAGACTCGTCCATTGGCTTAAGATAGTCCTGCCAATTGCCATGATAGGACTACCTCTTGTCGGGGTGCCGCTGGCGCGGGGGCTGAAGCGGATCCGCCAGGATGGCATACCTCAAGCCATCGTTCTAGGTGCTGCCACGGGCGCTCTTGCGTGTTTCGTCGTCGTGTCCGCGATGTCATTTCTCGTCATTATAGCTGAAGATAACTCAGCAACCCTCGGAGCCGTACTCCTCCATAGCCTTAAGACAGCTCCGCACCTGTACTTGAAGTATGGAGCCTCAGGCGGTGCGCTAGCCGCTGGCCTCTTCATCGCCGTTTCCCAGCTTCGAGCCCACTGGAAGCACAGTTCGCCGTTTCTCGGCCGTGGTCCATAAAAGGGCTTCTCCGAAAATTAAACTACC
>KI912002.1:27957-28275 GCA_000517005.1 Microvirga lupini | reverse complement strand
CAGCTTCGTCATCGCGCGCAACACCGCCTTCACTTACAAGAACAAGCCCGTAGACATCCGGCAGATCGGCCGCGACCTCGGCGTGCGCTATGTGCTCGAGGGCAGCGTCCGGCGCAGCGGCGACCTGGTGCGGGTCAACGCCCAGCTCATTGATGCCGAGACCGGAGCCCATCTGTGGGCGGAGCGGTTCGACCGCACGCGCGCCGACCTGATCGAGATGCAGAGCGAGATCACGGCGGGAATTGCCTCCACGCTCCGGGTCAAGCTCATCGACATCGAGAGCCGCCGCGGCCAGCGCGAGCGCCCCGGCAATCCCGA
>KI912002.1:23401-27857 GCA_000517005.1 Microvirga lupini | reverse complement strand
AGAAGCGGGCATTCCGGTTAATTGCCATCGAATGTGAGATCACTGCACAGGGGGCGAAGTCTATGGCTTGCCAAGCGACAGGTGTTGGAGCCGCCAATCTTGCCCCGCATCAGAGCTCTTCTGGAGGCTTGATCGTCGCGAACTGCCGCAGCAGCGTCAGGTCGTAGACTGCCTTGAGCGTGCCCGCGAGCACCAGCGGCCAGCCGAACGACGACACAGTCAGCAGCCACCCGGACAGGAGCGGCGCGAGAGCCGAGGCGAGGCTGCGGGGCACGGCGGTGACGCTCGCGGCGGCGGGCCTCTCTTCTGGCCGGACCACCGCCATCACGTAGGAGGACCGGGTCGGCACGTCCATCTGAGACAGCAGGCTCCGGAGGATCAGGAGCCCGAACGCGATCCAGATGTTCGGGGCAAAGGCCGTCAGGATCAGGAAGAGGTTCGACGGCAGGTGCGTGAACACCATCGTGTTGATCAGCCCGAACCGACGGGCCAGCGGCACCGCCGCGAAATACGACACTGCGGAGCACAGGCTGGTCACGAAGAAGATCGCCCCGATGGTGGCGACACTGATGCCGAACCGCTCGCTGAGCCAGATCGTGAGCAACGCGTTGATGACGAGCCCGCCGCCAAAGGCGTCGACCGAGAACAAGGCCGCCAGGCGATAGACGATCCAGCGCGACGGTCCGAGCGGGGCCGGCGGGGCATCCGTGCCGGCTTCGACCCGGGGCGACAGGTGACGGTAGAGCAGGAACGTGAGCAGCCCGAGGGCACCGTAGAGCGCGAAGAGCGCCGCGATCGTCGTCGATGGCGCGATGACCGTGGCGAGCCAATCGACCACGCCGACCGAGAGCGCCCCCAGCGCGCCGAAGAAGGCTCCGACGAAGCTGTAGCGGGCGAACGCCAGCGTCCGGTCCTCATCGGCGACGACATGGGCCAGGACGGTGTGCTCGAGTGGCAGGAACACGCTGACGTCGCCACCGGACGGATTGAGCGTCCCCACGAAGGCGATCACAAGCAGTGGCCAAAAGCCGTTCATCCCGGCGAATCCCAAGCCCGTTGCAACCATGATAAGGGCTGCGGCCAGCAGGGCTCGGCGCCGCGGGATCCGGTAGGCGACCAGCCCGAGCGCGAGCGTCAACAGGGCGGATCCCAGCAAGGATGCGGTCGAGATGAGTCCGACACCAAAGGCATCGTATCCGAGACGCGAGAGATGAAGTGGCAGCAGGATCGCCACGTAGCCGTCGCCGAACGCCCGCAGGGACCGCGCCCAGAGAACACGCCGGATGTCCGGCGGCAGAGTTTTGCTCGATCGGATCCGGACGCCCGCATCAGATCGGGGTTCGGCTTCAACGATGCTGTTAGTGGATGGCATGCGGCGTCCCCTTCGAAAACAGGACGCGATGCTTCGGCATGCCGCCTCGTGGGGAGATCGCGATCCCCATGGCCTCAGTAGATGTCCCTAGGATTCCTCTGTCAACTGGGCGAGGATGTCCGTGTTCTAAGGTCGCCTTCGGGTCATCCACTGAAATTCGTGACTCCGTTGGAACGTCCGGATATGTGAGGATTGCTGCCCTTGGGCCAGCGTCTCAGGAGTGCCAGAAGGCGACGTTCCTCCTTGGCCTCAACGTGCTTGCGCCAACTTGAGCGAATAAGCTAATTGCTCCAGATCCCTACGCGAGCTGACCGCGCCCGGTCCGCCGCAAGCGTAAGCCCCGGGCTTGCATCCGGCGCAACCCGTCCGCCACCATTGAACAACACGACCATGGATAGGTCCATCCCGTCGACTTGGCATCGGTAAACATCTGTTGGACCTGCAGGTTCACAATCCACTTCGCGGCCACCCAGATATTTGGTCAATTCATTGGCGCTGCCTACATCACCATCCGTCTGAACTCCAATCAAGTGAATGGTGCGGCCCTGCAGTGAGAGTGTGGCTGCATTAACAACGTTCGGAACGCCACGAAGTATATCTGTGGTTGCCAGAACAGCTGCCGCCCGGGCCGGTAATGGCTTCCCTGAACTGGCCCCAGACGACCGTGCAAGGCTTGCCATGCCTATCGGCTCACTGCTCTTGCTGCTCTGAGATTGGTCCGCCTTTTGACGCACGGCAGACGCGACCTGATTCCTTTGTAGCCCTCGCCCAAGCTCCTCTTTCAACTCCTGTAGTTCTCTGCGGTTGTATGCAGCAAGGACCGCATGCTGCCCCCGCAGTTGCTGAAGGGCGTGACGTTCCTCCGCAATGACGGCAAGCTCACGCGTAACAGCGTCTGCCCGCTCGCGCTCCTTTTGGAAGGACGCCTTGAGCTCTGCCCATTGTTGCGCGTTTACTGCCGCAGAAGCGGCCTCTCGTGCCCGCAAATCTTGAAGCGCGACCAGTTCCTCCGTAACGGCGGCAAGGTCACGGGAAAGTGCATCGGCCCGCTGCTGCTCTCGGTCTTTCGCAGCTTTCAATTCTGCAAGCGCATCAGATGTTGCCGCAGTGAGAGTTGCGACAGAACCATCTATTGGCACTGACACGAGCTCCCCTGCGGCAGCTGGAAGCGTGGTGGACTGATCGTCGTCTGGGAGGCCAAGTGCTTGTAACTCGCCTAAGAAGCTTGGCCTTCGAAGCTGATCCATGAGTAGAATAGCAAGGGTGCCAACGTTTGTTGCCTTACTGAGGCGACTTTTAGCTTCTTCTACTTTGCCCTCGCGAAGGAGGCGCTCGATATCCTTTGCGAGTTGCCGCCGCTCCGGTGAGTCAACCATCAATGGCAGGATATCAGCGGCGTTACCGAAACCGCTCGACTCTGTCTGGCCTAACGCTTCAGAGGCCGATTCGGTTGTCTGATAATCTTGGATGTTAGAACGGCTGCGCAGGCCAAGATCGCTCTTCCCTGTCAGAGTTTGGCTCTCAGCCATCACAGGGCCACTCAGCAGCGTCCCTAACAGAACTGCTGCAGATGTCTTTGCGAGATTGCTACGAGCTTTCCGGAGCGATCGGCCGAATGGCACGATATGCTGTCTCGCAGAGCGACTTGTGAGTTCTGTAAACTTTCGTCCGCACAATCGAACCTCCATCAGGAGCGCTTCTATCGGCTCGTAAGCTAGTGCGAGCACTTGGGGCGCTGTTGGATAGCCATCACAAATCTCCTTGACTGGCCACAGCAGTGCCCGTTTTCACACGGCTCACAACGCAAAACCCGAAATCAATTGAGCAATGCACGCCTTGCAACAATCCGTTTATAAGCAGACAACTCAACCGTATCTTAGCTGCCTTGGTCGTCAATATGTCCACATTTGGATAGTCACATTTAGTAGCGATCGACAAGAATATCGCCCTTATACTAGGTCTATATTCGCGATAGCTGTGGCTAAATATGAATTCATAATGATTGCAGTCGCTAAGACCTTCTCGCAAGCTTCTGTGCCAACTCGCGATCACAGACGTTTTTTCCTCCTCAGCACACGGCTGGTTTCGAAGATGATCACAGGCCGCTCTCCTGCGAAGCTCACAACCAACTCATGCGTTCCAACCCCGCGCGAGCGTTCGTTCTGCTTAAGGTTGACAGCCTCAAAGTCAAAAGCTGAACGCACAGTGCATGTGTTCGTGCCAGGACTGCATCGCACGTTCAACGTGTCAGGCCGGTAACGATAGTCTCGGTCAGGCCACCGTTGAGCGAAGCGCCGCTTCTCGGCAAGTAGCTCTCCAAAGCTCATTCTCTTTCCATGGAAGAGTACTCTTGAGCCGTAGAACTCTGGCGTTGTCTGGAGTGCCTGATGGTTTGAGGTGGACCAGAGGTTAAGATAATGGATTGCTAGGCTCTGCGCAGCTTGCTCCCGAGAGCTTGATCGCCCTTGAACGAGGTTCGGCCGAGTTGCCATGTCAGAAGTGTTCGTTGGCGCACCTGTGGGGGCCGACGCAGATTGCCCCTGTTGCCCGGAATGTTCGAATGAGGAACTCTCCGTTTGGGCCTTGGACTTCGGATGACCAACACTGCGAGAAAATCTTGGCCTTGTCTCTGATGCGGGCCCCACAGTTGCTGGCGCCGATGAGGTCGTTGCTTGGGAGGGAAGCTCCACTGAAGGGCTCAGCTCAGTGTGTTGCGCTAAGAGCGCAGACAGATCGGCAGGCGGGTCAACCCACGCTCCCCTCGTCTGCCCGAGGGCTGCAGAGCTTAGGAACACCGCAGGAACGACAGTAGCTTTCCAGGTTTGCTTCCATATAGCTCGCATGACGCTCTCCATAGGTCCAGCGTGACTGATAAGCCTAACTGAAGACAACCTGCGCCAATTCCATTCTGACATAGAAAAACAGTCAATCGCGTAATTCGGGCGAAAGAAAGCTCGCCTGCAAGTACTTGAGCTGCCGGGTTCCTGCAGCCCAGAATTGACAGCTTGAGGGGCTGTACGGTCACAACCGCCATCTCGCCAATGTCCGCTCTGGGTCAAAGAGTAACGAACAGCAAATGAAATG
>KI912002.1:17563-23301 GCA_000517005.1 Microvirga lupini | reverse complement strand
TGCAAGCCAGACCAAGGACAACAATGCGGCGGCGCGGCGTCTGTTCGAGGAGGCGCTCAGGGTGGATCCGCAAGTGGTGAGCGCTCTCACAGGCCTGGGTTTCACCCACATCCGGGACGTGATCAACCGCTGGACCGATGCGTACGGAGATCACCTGCAAAGGGCCGATGAGCTGATAGGGCGTGCCATTGCAATGACGCCCGATAACGCCCAGGCTCATCAGTACAAGGCGCTGCTGCGGCGGGCACAGAGACGCAGCCAGGAGGCCATCGCGGCAGCCGAACGGGCAGCGACCCTCAATCGGAATCTTGCCGCAGCCTACACCGAGATCGGCTGGAACTGGGCTCTCCTCGGCCAGCCGGAGAAGACGGAAGGCTATGTGCAGCAGGGTATCCGCCTCAGTCCGCGCGATCCCTTCCTGGTGTACTGGCTGCTGTACATTGGCGTGGCGCAGTTGCACCAAGGGCAAGACGCGGCAGCCCTGGAGACGTTCCAGAGAGCGATCGACGCAGATCCGGGTTTCCCGAGTTCCTATGGCTGGCTGGCGGCAGCCTACCTGTTCACCGGACGCGAGGCCGAGGCTCGTGAGCCGATGGAGAAGTGGTTGCGGGCGGTGCCTTGGATGACGCTGGCACGTTACCAGGCTCTGGAGCAATCCGCCCATCCAGCCTATGTGGCCCAGCGGCCGCGGATCTATGCGGCATGGCGTAAACTGGGAATGCCAGAGTGAATTGGTCCCAACGATGGTCAATTGGCGATCGGGGAAGTCCGAAACGGGTTAGGAGCCGAGACACCTTGCGCGTTCGGAATGTCCAGTTCGATGAGGCTTGCTACCTTCAAGCTGAGATCTCAGGAGTGCCGATAGTGTTGATAAAGTCCGAAATGTGGCTGAGGCGATCAATTACTAGCGTCACCCCAGCGGATCAGGCCCAGCATCCAGTATGTCATGCAGGCAAGAAACGGCGCTTGCCGACTTTATCAACACTATCTGCCACTTCCTGACCTTCGGCATCGTGGCTCAAGCGTAAGGTGATTGGTCAGTACGAGTAGCCGCAAGCACTCTGGAACATTCCTAGGATCTGAAGAAGGAAGGCCTGCTCCCGTAGGCTCCAGGTGCTGAGATAACGGGCTTGGGTGCCGTAGGCATCGGCCTCCAGCACTCCCGGGCATCGGACATGTTCATGCGCGCGGCTCGTGAACTGCTGCGCATGTACCAGCTCATGAACGAGATAGCTGCGCGCGAGCGGAGTGCCAAGATCGAGATCGTCAGCTACGAGGATCTCTCGCGTGGCCGGGACATAGACGGCGGCCACGGCCTCGCCGTGAGACCCGCCGATGGCGATCGGGAACACGAGCCCCTCCAGGTGCTCCTTCCTGGCCAAGCGCACGCAAGCCTCTGGGGTCGGGATGCCCGTCTCCTCCGCGACGAAGGCTCTTGCCTCAGCGATCCAGTCGCCCTCAAGGCATCCGCCGGAGCCTACCGCGCGGACCTGCGCAGAACCAATAGCGGCCAACGGCAACGCGAGGACACAGGCGACCAAGGTGGTCACATGGGCCGGACGGAATGTGTTCGATGGAGCATGGGCCCGGTCGAAAGGGTCGACCTGGCATTGGAGCGAGCGAGCGTGCCTCATGGATCAATCCTCCCGCGTGCGGTGCTTGTGGAGGTTGGCGCCCGAAGCGTTAGGCGGGCGTGAGGTTCGTGCTCCCGGCGTTTCGCGTATCCTGACGCGGTGCTAGACTGGTTCTGCTGTGACAGCGTCCGAAGCCTCCATGACGGAACTCGAGATCGCACTGCTCGGCGGGCTTCGCCTGCGGCATCCCGACCGCGGATCCATTGAGATCGCGGGCGAGAAGGGGCCCCAGCTCCTGACACGTCTGGCCTGCCCTCCCGGCACGAAGCACCGGCGTGACACCCTCCAGGCGTTGCTGTGGCCGGACTCCGACCCACCGCACGCCCAGGGCAACCTGCGGTTCGTCCTACACCATCTCAGAAAGCTCCTTGGCGGAAGTGAGGGGCCGCTTCGCAGCGACAGCCGATCAATCTGGCTCGCCCCGGATCGCGTGGCCGTTGATGTCGTGCGCTTCGAGACTCTTGCGGCTGAAGGCACACTTGAGGCGCTCATCGCAGCCTGCGATCTGTACCATGGCGACCTCCTGTCGGATGTGGGCGATCTCAGCCCCGAGTACGAGGACTGGCTGCTGCCCGAGCGGGAACACCTGCGCGACCTGGCCCAGTCCGCCTTCTGGAACCTGTTCTCGCTCAGGCTGTGGCGTGGCGAGGTGACGGAGGCTAAGGCCTGTGCCCAGCGCTATCTCGCGATCGATCCCTACTGCGAGCGCATGCATGCAGCTCTCATGCGGCTGCATCTGACGCAAGGCGAACGTGCGCTCGCGGCTAGGCGCTATGGCGAGTTCCGCGCCCGCCTGGCACGGGATCTCCAGATCCAGCCGGGCGCCGAGGTCGAGCAACTTGCCCGGGCCGTGAGTCAGACCAGTGGGCGCTCTGCTCCGGAGCCGTTCAATGCCGCCTGGGTTCTGGGCCGCAGCGATGTGTCCTCGGAGGGCAAGCCCCTCGTGGCCGTGTTGCCCTTCCGGGACCTCTCCGAGGACCAGACGCTGGTCAGCCTGCCAGCGGCCCTGACCGAGGACGTCATCGCCGACCTGGCGCGCTTCCGCCGGCTCGGTGTCCTGGCTCGGCACACGTCCTTCGCACTCGGTCGCGATCCCGACCGCGAAACCCGACTGCACCAGCTCGGCGCCCGCTATACAGTCGAGGGCAGTGTCCGGCGCACCGGCAATCGCTTGAGCGTGACCGTCCGCCTCGTCGACAATGCATCGCAGCGTCAGGTCTGGGGCGAGCACTACCAGGGAGACTGGGAGGAGCTGCCGTCGTTCCAGGAAGAGGCGGCCATGGCCATCGTGGCCACCATCCCGGTGCAGGTCGAGCAGGCTGAGCTGGAGCGGATCCGCCACCGGGAGATCCAGTCGCTGAGCGCCTACGAGCATTGCCTGCGCGGCCGCGAGCACCAGCGCTCGATCGCCCATGCGTCACACGCCAAGGCCCTCGAACACTTCAGCCGTGCTCTCGAGCAGGATCCTGCCTCGGCGGCAGCCCATTGCGGGCTCGCCGTGTGCTACGTCTCGACCGGCGGGATCACGCCGGAAGAAGAGGACCGCCGGCGGGAGCGGGCGATCAGCCATGCCCAGCAGGCGATTGCCCTCGATCCCCTGGACCCACAAGGCCACTGGCTGCTCGGCATGCTGCTTCAGATGCGGCGCGACTTCTCCGGCGCCCGCTTTCACCTGGATCGCGCCATGACGCTCAGCCCTGGTGATGTCGAGACGCTCGGCTATACGGGCTTGGAATACGCCTACGCGGGTGAGCCCGAGCGGGGCATCGGGCAGGCGGAGCAAGCAATCCGACTCAATCCGTACTTTCCGCCGGTGTCGGCCGAGCAGATCGGCAAGGCCTGCTTCATCGGCCATCGGTACGAAGAGGCGCTGTTCTGGCTGAGGCAGACGCCGGACCGGATCACCACCAACCGCGGCTGGCTGGCCGCAGCGGCGGCCTATGCCGGGCGCATGGACGAAGCGGCCATGCACGCCCGGCGGATGCGCACCACGCTGCAACACCGTCTGGGCGAGGAGGAACTGCGGGCCGTCGGTGGTCCCATCGCGTGGCTACGCTTGCCCGCCCGGTTCCAGCAGGTGACCGACCTGGAGCACTACGAGCGCGGTCTGGCCATGGCCGGCCTCGAATAGGGATTTCGGCGACGGATCGTGCGAAACCGCACCCAAGAGGATCAAACCCTCCTGCCGGCATGGAAATCCGTCTGCTGATTGCTGATCCAGGTGTATAATCGAGCTCTGACCCGGGATCCCATCGGGTCGTCGGGTCGCACGGCGCAGGAGGATGCCATGCGGACCAACGTCGAACTGATCCGGATGCTTTATGAGGCCTTCCGCGAAGGCCGGATCGACACCATCCTGGAGCACTGCTCGGACACAATCGCCTGGGACTCCGTCGGCAATCCCGACTGGGTACCCTTGGCCGGGACCCGCACCGGCAAGGATGCCGTGCAGCGCTTCTTCGAGGAACTCGACCGCGGCTACACGTTCGAGGAGTTCGCGCCGGAGAGCTTCCATGACGCGGGCGACCATGTGTTCTGCTTCGGCCACGAACGGGCGACCGCGACCGGGACAGGACAGACCATCGACATCCGCTTCCTGCATGCCTTCCGGGTCGACGGCGGCAAGATTGCCGCGTTCACGCAGTTCTCGGACACGGCAGCGGTGGCCGTCGGCAGCGGAACCCTGCGGGTCGCCGGAGAGAAGACCAAGGCTGCCTAGCACGGCGCGCCGGTGAACCGTTTCCGTGGTGACAGGATGAAACCGACATTGGGAGACAGCGTCATGATCTACGCTCTCGCATCGATCGCCGTCGGCCTGACGGCCGGCCTGCTTGCGACGGCCGCCTCGGCCCAAGCGACACTGACCAGCGTAAAGCAGAAGGGCATTCTGACCTGCGGCTCAAACCGGGGTGCCCCTGGCTTCGGCGCGCCGGATGCCCAAGGCAATTGGACCGGACTCGACGTCGACCTGTGCCGCGCCATCGCGGCCGCGATCTTCGACGATCCAACCAAGGTGCAGTTCGTTCCGCTCTCGGCCCAGGACCGCTTCACGGCGCTTCAGTCGGGACAGGTTGATGTCCTGGCCCGCAACTCGACCGCGACCATGTCGCGCGATGCCCAACTCGGTCTCGAGTTCCCGGCGATCAACTACTTCGATGGCCAGGGCTTCATGGTCCGCAAGACGCTCGGGCTCACCTCGGCCAAGGAGCTGAACGGCAAGTCAGTCTGCACCGACCAGGGCACCACGACCGAGCTGAACCTCGCCGACTACTTTCGCGCCAACAACGCCGGTGCCCCGTCGAGCCGCACACGGTAGGTTCGGATCGGCCGGCCAATGTTCTTGACGTGCTGCTCACCTGTGAATTCCAGGGGCAGGCCGAGCTTGCCCTGAAGATGGTCATAGGCCGTGCCAGAGATCAGCACCCCGCCGGGTTCGCAGATCTGCTCCAGGCGGGCCGCGATGTTGACGCCGTCGCCCAGCAGATCATCCCCCTCGACCACCACGTCACCGAGGTTGACCCCGATGCGGAAGACGATGCGGCGCTCGGCCGGGACGCTGTCTTGCTGATCCGCCACACCCTTCTGCACGGCGACCGCACAGGCCACAGCGTCGACGACCGAGCCGAACTCTGCGAGCGCCCCGTCACCGATCAGCTTGACGATGCGGCCATGATGCTCGGCCAGGAGCGGATCGATGACCTCGCGGCGGAGCGTCTTCAGGGCCGCCAGAGTGCCGGCCTCGTCTTGTTCTACGAGACGAGAGTACCCGACGACGTCCGCTGCCAGGATCGCTGCCAGCCGTCGCTCAACCCATGCTGTCGCCATGGCTGCTTCTCCTTCAGGAGATCTGCCGGCAAAAGTCGGTGTCAGGGGACCGCTCGGTCCTTGACCAAGCGACCGTCGCCACACAGCCCGATCATGATACCACCGGGGCACTCTGGAGGCGACGGTCCGGCGGAAGGCCATTGTGGAGGCGATCATGACGTACGGTGCTTCGGCGCCAAAGTCGGCTTAGGGTCAACCTGAGCGCTCAAACGAGATCGCGTGAAGGTCGCTTCGCAATCCCATTGCGGAAGTACGGCTAAGGTCAGCTCCGTGCCATAG
>KI912002.1:15291-17463 GCA_000517005.1 Microvirga lupini | reverse complement strand
CATGAGGCGACCTTCCGGGATTTCACCCGCAATTTCGCTGAAGGCATTTATGGAACAGAATGAGCGGAGAGATGGAGGGAGCGCATGCTGATTATCCTTAGTGGGTTGCCGGGAGTGGGTAAAACGACCCTTGCTCGCGCCCTTAGTCAGCACCTCCATGCGACCCATATCCGCGTTGATACGATCGAACAAGCGATCAGGGCCTCTGGGATGCTGAAGGCAGGCGTTGGCCCCGCAGGCTACATGGTTGCCTATGCTGTGGCAGAGGACAACCTGCGTGGCGGAAAAATGGTTGTCGCTGACTCAGTCAACCCTTTGAAGGTGACTCGGGATGCATGGCGCTCGGTTGCCGAGCGCACCTCCTCTGTCGTTGTGGAGGTTGAGATTGTTCGGTCAGACCGCGACGACCATCAGCGTATCGTCACGACCCGCACCAGCGACATCGAAGGGCTGATCCCGCCAACATGGGATGATGTTGTTACGCGTGAATATGAGGCGTGGGACCGATCGCCCCATGTAATCGATACTTCATTCAAGACGGTTGACGAGAGTCTGAGCGAACTTTTGAAAGCCCTGAAACCTGAGACCATCAGAAATCGATCAGCAACCTAATTTCGCGGAACGGGCCTTATGGAATGCCGGGCCTAACGGTGAGCTTATCAGGGAAAGTCCGGAACGGGTCAAAGGACTAAACCGCTGCCGCGGTAGGATACGCTGGCTCTGTCGGCGTCTGGAACGATCATAGAGGTCACATCAACAAGCCTTAACATAATGAGACCTCCCTGGCTTCGTGTTGAGGCTAAAGCTCGGCCATGAGGCCAAGTCGCTTCCTCTCGCAGCTAGCGCGAGAGGACTGAATAAGTGCGCGCACCCTATTGACCTGGCCCTTGGGGTCGCCTCGATAAGAGGAGCGGTCAGCGAAACAGAGGTGCGTCGTGAGCTCTTGCGCCCAATTTTTCAGTCCATCCGAAGCTGCCAAGCGGCTCGGCGTCTCCGCCAAGGCTCTCCGGCTCTATGAGCAGCGCGGTTTGATTATCCCGAGCCGCACGGCAGCCGGATGGCGAACCTATGGTCCCGGCGAGATGGCCCGCGCCGCCGAGATCGCAGCCCTGCGTGCGCTCGGCCTCAGCCTCGCCCAGGTAGCGCGCGTGCTGGGCGGCAACCCTCAGGATCTGGAGCCTGCGCTGGCCGCACACCAGACAAGGCTTGAGGAGCAGGTTCGTCAGACTACCGGTGTCATCGCGAAGGTCCGCAGCCTTCGAGCCGACCTTGCTCAGGGCCACCTGCCGACGGCCGAAGAGCTTGCGGGCCTGAGGATCTCCACTGGTGTCAGCATCGCATTCGACCTGCCCTGGCCCTGGGGTGGCGAACGGTTCGAGCTGCGCGACATCCAGCCCCTGACCTATCTCACCGGGCCCTTGGGCAGTGGCAAGACTCGGCTTGCCCAGCGGATTGCCGAGACGCTTCCTGGTGCCGTCTTTCTCGGGCTGGAGCGATTGGAGAACGGCGCTCCAGCCCGGGCGCGGCTCGATACCGACCTAAACCTCAGGGCCAGGGTGGATCGAACACTCGGTTGGCTCGCCGAAGACGAAGCCACGATCTCGGATGCCTTGATCTCCCTCCTGGTTGAGTTGGAAGCTGATGGTCCGTCCGCCTTCGTTGTCGATATGGTGGAGCAAGGGCTGGATCAGACCACTCAGGAGGCCCTGATCGCCCATCTGCGCAGGCGCAGGCTCAGCAACCGACCGCTCTTCCTGCTCACCCGGTCTTGCGCAATCCTGGATCTGGCGGCAGTGGGCTCGGACGAGGCTATCCTCTTCTGCCCTGCCAATCACAGCCCGCCGATTCGTGTCATTCCCTATCCCGGCGCGCATGGCTACGAAGCTGTCGCGACCTGCCTTGCCTCGCCTGAGGTACGCGCACGGACGCAAGGTGTCATCGCGTGGCGGCCTGAGGTTGCCTGATACCGTCCTTGGACGCTCCGCATGATACCCACTTCTAGGAGTGTGCTGTAGGCAAGCCATAATTCAGATCGGCCAACGTCAGCTTGGGGTCAAACCAGGAAATCCCCTGCTTCTTTAGGAACGTCAGGTGTCCCTAGCCTGAGCGGACATTCAGCCTACTTCCGAGAAGTGCCATAGAACGAACCCGCTCGCGCGGGAGGGTGCTGCG
>KI912002.1:13274-15191 GCA_000517005.1 Microvirga lupini | reverse complement strand
CCGCTAACCTCATGCCAGCTCAGAAGACCAAGGTTCAGTGAACGACCGGCCCAAAGCAAGAGGAACGCACATGATGGCCTTTGTGCATCCGACTCCGTCGACCTTCATGTCCCTTGCTGGCTAAGTCCCGCGTGCATGTTCAGTTTGTCCATCTCGGTCCGGCCCTGCCCACGAACCCGGCCCTGAGCAGCAAGAACAACCGTCGACATAAAACCTCGGAGAACACCCATGACACGCTCCGATGCTGGCACATTCAAACCTTTTCGCTCCGCAAGACGTGACCTGCTGACCGCCAGCGCCCTTTCCTTGCTCATGTTCGGGAGCGCTTCCGCGCAGGTGCAGGATCAGAAGGCTGCATCCTGCGCCGCCTTGACGGGCCGAACAGTTGCCGCTGATGCAATTGGTCTGCCCACAAAGGGCGCGACAATCGCCTCAGCCAAACTCACCGCCGCCACCCCCGCCGGACAGGACGCAAGAGGCGGGTTCACACCGGCACAGCCGGAGTACTGCCAGGTCATCGGCAGCATCGCTCCTGTCGATCCGAACGCGCCTGCCATCCGCTTCCAGCTCAATCTGCCGTCCAACTGGAATGGAAAGGTGGTGCAGTACGGCGGAGGTGGCTTCAACGGCATCCTGATCACCGGCCTCGCGGCGCTGCGCGACACCCCACCCGGCGCGGAAACCCCGCTCTTTCAGGGCTATGCCACTTTTGGAACCGACTCCGGCCATCAGGAAGAGAGCCTCCCCGAGATCCAGGCGTTCGCTCTCAACGAGGAGGCTCTCACCAACTTCGCCCATGCTTCCTACAAGAAGACCCGTGATGTCGCGGTGGCGCTGATCCGCGACTTCTATGGCCGGCTGCCGGGCCGCACCTACTACTTCGGCGGTTCCGAGGGCGGTCGCGAGGGGTTAGTCGTCGCGCAGCGCTATCCGGCCGACTACGACGGCATCGTCAGTGCCGTCCCGGTGATCAACTGGGTCGCATTGCAAGCCTCGGGCACCTACCGCGGCGGCACCATGCAGCAGGAGGGAGGCTGGCTCAACGCGGCCAAGATCGCACTGGTGCGCAAAGGCGTGCTCAGTGCCTGCGACGGACTGGATGGGCTTGCCGACGGGCTGATCAGCCATCCGGATGCCTGCGCCAAGGCCTTCGACGTCAAAACCCTGCGTTGTCCAGACGGTGCTGACAGCGGCGATTCCTGCCTGTCGGACCGGCAGGTCGCAACCATGCAGGCGATGCGCACCCCCTACCAACTGCCCTTTGAATTGGCCAACGGTCTGACTACCTACCCGGCCTTCGGCTATGGCGGCGAGGATCAGCCGGGCGGTATGCTGGACTGGAGCACCGGGCCGGAGGCGCCGCAGATGCCCCTTCCTGCTCCCAATCGGCAGGGGCGGATCTGGTACTATGGCGGCGGAGCCATGCGCTACTTCATCGCTCGTGACCCAAAGCTCGACCCGCGCAGCTTCCATCCTACTCGTTACATGGAGCGCATGCGCACGGTGTCGGACCTGATGGATGCGACCAACCCGGATCTTTCGGCTTTCCTAGGCCGGGGTGGCAAGCTGATCCTGAAGGAGAACATGGCCGATTACGCCCAGAGCCCATATGCGGGGATTGAGTATTATCGCTCGGTCGTCGCACGCATGGGACAGGAGACGGCGGATCGCCTCGTGCGTCTCTATCTCGCTCCCGGGGCCAACCACACTGGGCGTGTGTTCAGCGGGATCGACCAGGCGCCTCTGCCGAGCCACGTAAGCCTGCTGGAGGAGCTTGACGCGTGGGTCGAGCAAGGACGCGCACCTGCCGACGTGCTGAGGCTCACGGCGCATGAGGCGAAGCCCCCATACGCCGTCACGGCTGCCCGGCCGATGTGCCGTTGGCCTCTCTACCCGCGCTACAACGGCTCGGGTGAT
>KI912002.1:12747-13174 GCA_000517005.1 Microvirga lupini | reverse complement strand
GCCTGCTCCTTGATCGTGGTGGAACGATTACGTCAGCACCCGGATGGCGCGTGCCGACGGTGCTGTAGCTGCCCGCTTGATCGTAGGCTCCATCACCGGTTAAGGAGGCGAGTGGACCTGCGATCTGATCGAGCAAGGACCCAACTTGCGAGCCATCATCAACATCGCTGCTGGTCAGCTCTGATGCGAGGATCTGCCCAGTGCGGGCATCGACACCGATGTGCAATTTTCGCCAAGCTCGCCGTCTTTTGGTGCCGTGTTTCTCGATGAGCCACTCCCGGGTCCGCTCAGCCGCAGGCCTGTGCTGTCGACCAGCAGGTGAACGGGTTCTCTTGAGCTCGAACATGGCTTTGGGATCTCCAAGGTCTCGGCGCGGCGGCTCAGGGTCGTGTGATCCGGGACCGCCAAATCCAGGCTGAGGAGCCTC
>KI912002.1:10247-12647 GCA_000517005.1 Microvirga lupini | reverse complement strand
CTCCATGAGCACAATATCGCTTGTCAGGTAGATGATTGGCACGTCCACGACCTGGGCCCATTCCAGAGCTCGTTCACGTGCCTCCTCCAGAGTTCGATATCTTGTATGAGTGCGCATCTGATCGTTCGGCTCAATGCCTTTTCCGGTCACAGTGTCTTGCTTCCCGATGGCCGGTTCGTGAATGACCTCGATGAGGATGCACCTCTCCGCATCGGCGGGCTTTTGGCCCTCGGCCAATTGCTTGAAGTCAGGCATGCATCCCTCCCTCCTCTGCCACTCGACAGCCGAATTTATCGTCCAGTTTACGAGCCCACCGTCTTCCCCGGGTGCTAACACCGACACCGCAACCCCTGTTTCCTAAATAGGCTATCGGAACTCGCGGACGATTGTCTCACGCACGTGGGGGCAGCGGCTCCGGGTCCACCCGATGAATCTCCATCGAAACCGTGACGGTCAGCACCCGCTGGCGATGCTCGTTCTTCACCTCGACCGTAACCTCGCGGCTATCGCCCTTCGGCAGCTGGTCCCGGCCCATTTCCGCCGCCGCACAGGCGGCCGCGTGCTCGGCCGCATCCAAGCTGTCGAACTCCAAGCCCACGTCATCGGGCGTGAACTTGTGGCCCTCACGCGTATCGAAGAAGTAGCGGGACATGCCTCTCAACCAGAGGAGTTTCCTTATGTTCCCAGGCCTTGTCTGAAATACATTCACCTGGGATAGTCAGGGCATCGTCTGCATCCGATCCTTAGGCGCAGGCGGCTGAGAGACCTGCGCTCCTGCCTGCTCACCCTGGGAGGCCGTCTTGGAAGCGATCCACCCCCATACCGCCGCGCTGATCCGCAAGCTGGAGAGCATCGCCCGGCTCACCCCAGAGGAGAAGGCTGCCCTGCTGCGCCTGCCGCTGCGGCTGAAAGCAGTCGCGGCCGATCAGGACATCGTTGGTGAAGGCGACACCCCCTCCGAATGCTGTCTCATCGTGGAGGGTTTCGCCTGCCGCTACAACATGACCGCCGAGGGCAAGCGGCAGATCCTGTCGTTCCACATCAGCGGCGACATCCCCGACCTACAAAGCCTGTACCTGACGGTCATGGATCACAACCTCGGCACGCTGGTGCCGTCCAGGCTCGCCTTCATCCAGCATGACGACCTGCGCAGCCTGATGCGCAGCCATCCCCGCCTCGGCGACCTGTTCTGGCGCGATACCCTGATCGATGCGGCAATCTTTCGGCAATGGATCGTGGGGCTCGGGCGGCGCGAGGCCCATGGCCGGATCGCGCACCTCTTGTGCGAATTGCTGGTGCGGTTGCGGGCCGTCGAGCTGGTGGAGGACCATGCCTTTACCCTGCCGGTGACCCAAGCAGAGTTGGCCGATGCGCTGGGGATTTCCAATGTGCATGTCAACCGGGTGCTGCAGGAACTCCGGGGCGAGAACCTGATCAGCTGGAGTGGGAACACCCTGAAGGTGCTGGATTGGGAGGCGTTGCAGGCAGCGGGCGAGTTCGATCCGACCTACCTGCACCTGGTGAAGAAAGAGGCGCTCTGACGGCCGGCGAGGTTTTCACGCGCGGGCAAGCAGTTCGCACGGCGTATCAGTCCTATGATAGATTGCGTCACGAGACTTGGGACGTCACGCGCCGGGCTAAGCAGCATGCTGCCTTGGAAGGTCGATCAACCAATGCGCTACTACTTTCATTTAGCGAGTAGCCAGCAGATCATTCTCGACACTTCGGGGGTTGTGATCAGCCATCCTGCAACAGTGCAATCCACGGTGCGCCGGTTGATCCACAAGGTTCAACACGAGGCTGACCAGATCACCACGAACTGGCAGGGCTGGCGGATCGATGTCGAGGATTCGTCGGGCAATGTCGTCCTGTCCGTCCCCTTGGACACCACGCTGCCATAACCATCCCGGTAGACTTACGCGGCGCCCATTCCATAAAGGCAATTCCGCGAATTTCGTGGTAGGTGCAAAGCCAGAATGGCAGCAGTGAATCAGGTCAGAGAACGCTCATCCTCAAAAGCCTGCAGCCCTTACAGGCCTTGACCGCCCTGACGTGCAGGCGAGGCACTTGCGGCCAATCGGCTTAATGCCTGTATCGAAGTAGTTCTTGGCATAGTTATAGGTGATCTCATCACCCGGCCTGATGCGCTTAATTGCCTTGATGCAGATCCGATCCCAGGACACCACAGCCTCGGTGTCGCTAGCCACTTTGGCGTGAGATTCCAGATTTCTGAGAAGTCGTGGGCATTTTGGCGTGAGATTCTAGGCGCGTGGCTCTGTTGCATTAACCTGTCAAGCCGCAGGATGTAGTAGCTGTTGATCAGAGTGAAGCTGCTACGGATTGTGTCTCGGGAAGTTAATGCAACAGAGCCGGAAGCCGTAGCTGAAGCCGAGGAAGTCT
>KI912002.1:8092-10147 GCA_000517005.1 Microvirga lupini | reverse complement strand
TAAGCGGTCCTTAGCTAGCTATGAACACCGAGGCATCAGACCAGGGCACAACAGTTTGCTGGCGGATCAACGCGGCAGGTGAAATCAATCCTTAGCCACGATGGTGAGAAGTCCTGTCCGGAGCACCAACGACCCTCTAAGCGGGTGATCCACAAAGAGCGTCAGAAGGCACATCATTCGGCGATAACTGCCACGAGCGTGCCGTTGGACGTCGGCTCCAGCCACCACATTCTCGTCATGGTTCTAGCAAACTGAGGATCTTCGGAGAGGAACTGGATGGATAGGCCAGTGTGCTTTTGAGGCGCTAGATCGACAAAGCGAGCCTCAACCACATCTGTGTTTTCCCGAGGACTTGCCTACCGAGGAGACAAACGTCAGCTTCATCCTCAGCCAACCACCCTCGCAATGCACGTTCGCTACGCACCCAGCAGTGGCGCGAAAGCGGACAATCCCAGACCTCTCTTGTGAGCCAATGAGGCCATAGCGCTATGATGAGCCAATTACCGAAAACAACGAATCGGAGGGCACGGGCTGGCGTCCTCATGTGGCCTCACCTACTCGCCTGCGCCCTGCTCCTGCTGCCTGCCCAAGCCCTGGCCGGTGCCAGGGAGACGCTCGCAGCGCTCGCTCCGTCGGGGCTGGTGCTCGTAATAGACGAAAAGAGCAACGAACTGGTAGCTCAGAACGCTGACAAGCCGTTCGTGCCTGCCTCTGTCGCTAAGATCGTGACCGCTTGGCTGGCGATGGAAGTCCTGGGCGCCGACTACCGCTTCAAGACCCGCTTCTACCTGGGCGGCGACCGGGTGCTCTACATTCGCGGTGGCGGCGATCCCTTCCTTATCTCCGAAGAGCTGGCTCCGCTCGCGTCGGCGCTGGTCGCTGCAATCGGCAAGCAGCCGCTAAACGGCATCGTGCTGGACGCGAGCTACTACCCCTCCGACATCCGGATCCCAGGCATCGAGGACACCGACGAGGCCTACGACGCGCTGAACTCCGCGCTCGCGGTGAACTTCAACACGATCCACGCCGTGCGCAAGGGCAAGACGGTCCACTCCGCCGAGGAGCAGACCCCGATCACGCCGCTCGCTGTCAGCCAGTTCCTGGCACGGGGCGCCCAGGGCCGCAGTCGCATCAGCCTGACCCAGAACCCCGCGGTGGGCCTGCAATATGCCGGCGAGCTGATTGCTGCATTCATCGAGCGGGCCGGCGGCAGCGTCAAGGGCAAGATCTCGACTGGAGCCGTGCCTGAGGGCCTAGAGCCGATCTACGTTCACCGCCAATCACGCCCCCTTTCGGAGATCCTTGCCGGATTGCTCCTCGGCTCGAACAACTACATCGCTAACCAGGTCTTCCTGGAGATCGGCGCGCATCGCCTGGGCGGGCCTGTCAGCCTCAAAAGTCGCTGCAGGTTGCGGAAGAGATGCTCGTCAGGCATGGCCTCGCCGATTCCATCCAACTCAAGGAAGGCTCGGGCATCAGCCGCGGCAACCGCGTCACGGCCCGCGGCCTTGTCCAGTTGCTGCACCTCTTCGAGCCCCATGCCACCCTGCTCCGCAGCGGCGACGGCGCCTACTTCAAGACTGGCACCTTTTCCGGCGTCAGCACCTTGGCGGGCTATGCTGACACTTCGAAGCACGGGCGTGTGCGCTTCGTGATCGCGCTCACAAGCAACGACGGCGCGATGCGCTTCCGGCTACTCAAAGCCATCCAGTCCGAGTTGTAGCCGCAGGCGCGCCCACCGAGCCGAAGCTTCCCACGCGCCCCAAAAGTCCGCAATGTCCGCTACTAAGCCCCGAGAGTGGAACTCGCATCGAATTTTGACGCCCCCCTTCCGGGAGGCTTTACCTCCGAGCCGGAATGACCTGCCCGGAAACGAACCTTCCGAAGTTCCAAGAGGGGTCAAGCTGAGAAGATCGCGAGCGTTCTGCAATGTCCGGAAATCCCTACTTATCGGACATTGGTGCAAATAGTGGCGGAACATCTGCCCTTCCAATAGCTCACAGACGTCATGAGTCTCCCCTTTGACTAGTCCCCTTCTCCCGTGCAACCTCGTGG
>KI912002.1:3683-7992 GCA_000517005.1 Microvirga lupini | reverse complement strand
ACTCCAAATGCTACGCTTCCAGGAATATGTTAAGCTATTGAGAGAATTGAGGATCAGTGTCGTATCTGAAGCTAAACGGGAAATAGATACGTTCTGATATCAGGAAACGCGCTGTTTTGCCGGACGGCATCGTGAGCTGCTTCGCTAAGGATCTGATCACGGATGCCTCTATGAGCCTCTCGTCATCAGCCGAACCGCTAAAGCCCTTGTTTTCAAAGCATTTTTGCCCGCTGTGGGGAAGCCCTCCCCTTGTCCGCTGGTTAACAAAATGGCCTGAAAGACGTCTTCAAACGGTCAGTTGCGGCTATCCATAAACATTGTACAGCCCACCAGCCATGATTGACCTCACTGCGCCTCCCCTCTCACGCCCCTAGTTAGGTTGGTGATCACCAACTGGTACTCGGATCAGTTCCACAATTGAAGATGTCCTGAAAATTCAGTGATCTCTCGCTGATAAAATGCTTAGGATCTTCGCTGAATCACAGAGATCTGATAAATCAACGGATCTCGCAATGACAGACTGGCGTTTGAAGACGGGCGCAACGCAGAAGGGGCGGAACCTAGGTTCCGCTCTCCACATCATTGCTTGTTAGCTTTGTAAGTTGCGTAGAGTTCGTCCAGCTTTGAGAAGACGAATGAACCAAACTCCGGATCGATGCTTTTATCAATCTGCAGCGTATACTTCGTCTCTGTATCCATAATTTTTGCGAGACGACGCCCGTCTGGGTCTTTCCAGAAACTGGAATCCGTAGCCAGCGACTGCGGAGCCACACGCTCCTTCTTTGACAGCTTCGCAAAGAGTGTCAGGAATCTCTCATCGGATTCGAGTTTCACAAAGTCCGATTTCTTGATGATTTCACGGGCTCGATCGACGCCATTAGCCTCAAGAATAAGTGCAAGAAAGTCCAACCACCTCGGCCTTCCAATGCCTGGTGCACGCCCGATCGCATCAATGATGTCCGCGGGAATTTTGGTTGCGATGGAGATGAGTGAGGATAGATCTCCCTTTCTGACGGAAAGAGCTGCCATAATCGTTGCGCGCGTGAATTTACGCTCTTCGAGTGTCGCAGCAAACCGTGCCCGCTCGATGTAGGACAGATCTAGACGCTCGTTGTTCTCCTGCCCTTGAGCAATCACCAGATCTTCATCGCTCAGATCTTTGATGACGGCTTTGACCTTGATGCCCAAGGCCGCCGCGGCGGCAACGCGGCGATGACCGAATGCAACCTGATACCGCCCTTCGGTTTCGGGGTGAGGGCGCACAAGGATGGGAACAATCTGACCCTGGCTCTTAATCTGCTCCTTCAGACTAGCCAAGGCCTCTTCCGATCCGTCCATCCGATCAGATACGAAGGATCTATCGATTTTATCGGTTTCGATCTCAACAACGGTGTGGCCAGCCTCAATCTGCGCTTTGAGAGCCGCAATCTCAGCCTCCGATTGCCCTTTCATGTTCTCAAGGGCGGCCCCCATCGCGCCCACAGGAGCACGGCCTTCAGTCATCATAGCAGCGAACCTTGAACGCTTCTCTTCAACGTTCGGCTGCGATTGCTTTGGCATCTGGACAACCGTCTTTGGGCTTGCTGCTTCGTCGGTTTGTTCCAGGCTGGCTTTCAAAATCGCCTGCAAATCACGTGCCATTAGACTCTCCCCCAGGCCTGCTTGATAAGGGCTTCAATCTCGCCGTTCACATTGTTCATCGCATCAATCGCACGGTCGAACGTGGATTTCGTGAACTGCTCCCGTGACACCTCATAGATGGTCTGCTTCGTCAGACCAGCATCCGAAATTGCGGTGCTCTTTAGCATGGCGTTCGTCAGCACATGCTGCCCGAACATGGTACGCATGAAGTCGACCATCTGGCTCTGAGGCCCGTCGCCTGGCTCGAATCGAGTGATCAGATAGCGGGTAAAATCGTACTTCATGCTGCCGCCATTTTCCCGGACGACGCGAAGCATTTCAGAGGCCATCGTAAGGAATTGGCACATCGACATGACGTCAAGCATCTGGGGATGGACAGTGACGACCATCGAGGTGGAGGCGCTGAGCGCCGCAAGTGTAAGGAACCCGAGTTGCGGCGGGCAATCGATTACGACGACATCGTAGCTCTCCTCCACGGCCTTGAGGCTCATGCCGATGCGCTTAAAGAAGGGCGTCGACGGATTCTGCCGGTCCATTAGCGCCTTCGGAGTCTCGTGCTCGAACTCCATGAGTTCAAGATTGGCGGGGATGATATCAAGGCCAGGGAAGTACGTTTTCCGGATGATCTCCTCCGGATGGCGTTGTTCCCCATCGTATCGTATCGATCCGTAAAGGGTCTGGTTCGGGTCCACGTCGAATTCTGGCTGAATGCCATGGAGTGCCGAGAGACTTGCCTGAGGATCGAGATCGACAGCCAGAACCCGGTAACCGTGCAGGGCAAGATATTGGGCAAGATGAGCTGACGTGGTGGTCTTTCCGCTTCCACCCTTGAAATTTACGCAGGAAATGACCTGCAAATGTTCGCTGCCCGTTCGGTGCTTCATATAGCGGCGATCGGACTTGCCCGTCTCATCAAGGTACTGCCGGAGAGCGTGGAGGTCTTCCAAGCTATACTGCCTCCTTCCATTCGGCAGCATCTCGGCCTGGGGCCCCCTCCCTTCCAGCGAGAGCTGACGCAGGTAGGCATCGGCAACCCCAAGGATCTTGGCAGCTTCACCAGACGTGAACTTGCGAAGTGTTTTACGAGCGAGTGGCGGATAGAGAACAAGGCGTTGGGATTGAAGCTGTTTTGAGAGATCCCTCGCATGAACGCCAATCAGTTCATCCACCCACTGGGACTCGTCGACGGGTACCTCAGTTTTCTGTTGTGCCAGAGCCATGGCATTCCTCATGGATACGGAAACGGGCCAAAAAATTGGCTGTTTCCGTAGTTGGCCCTGAAACCCTTTCCAGTTTGTTAACATTATCGGTCTGACCGAGGATTTTTTGTTGATCCGCCAATTCACGCGTGTGTCGTGATCCAACCGGCGGTTTGTAGCTGCAAACTCGATTTCCAACTGGTCGAGCGAGGTTCAGGTTTAGACATTCCCCAAGTGGCCAACAGATGAAGTGTCTTTGGTGGGCCGGTTGGTGATCAGCGCAATGTCTGCCGCAACTTTGTTGCTTGACTGTTGGGGAGGTGAGAGTGCAGCAATCGCCACTTGGTTTGCAGCTACAAACTCCCGAGGTGTGCTGCCGCAGCCCTTTCCTGTGGCTCCATCCGAAGACTCATGGTGAACAACCTCAAGACCTATGTGTAGTCCGCGTTCCAGTTTGCGCTCACAAAGCTCGTGGATGCTACGGGAGGTAAGTCATTCAAACTCATCTGAAGCTTAGGGCGCGTTGAAAGCAAAGCCCAATATGCCCTCGCTCCGACGGCTGGTTTGCAGCTACAAACTTGGCTCCCTTTTGCTTGGAACCAGCTATCCGACGGCTAAAGATCTATTCTGACAGACATGCTCTGACCATGCTCCTGCTCATCATAGTAGCCCGCGGCCTGCTGGACGGACTTATGGGCAGATTGGCGCATCGCGTCCACAAGCGGGATCCCATCGCGCCCGGCCTGGGTCATAAAGCCGGATCGTAAGCCGTGGGCGCTGAAGTCTGCGGGATCAAGCTCCGCCATCCGGCAGCGCTTCTTCAGGATGAGGTTGACCGATTGTGGGGTGAGCGGATTCTCCCCAATAGAGCCGTCCTTTCGGACCTCGCGGAAGATCGGCCCCGACGCGATCTTGGCTACCTGCATCCATTCGTGCAGGGCCACGGCCGCCCGCCCCGCCGCGAAGACAAAGGCCCCCTGCCCTGCCGTGGTGGTCTTCGTGCGGCCGAGTGCAATGCGAACACACGGCACCGTAGGGGATGCGGGATCTGCCGGCCGCAGCTTAATCGGGTCGGCCATGGTGATCTGGGAGTGCCTTAGGGTTGCCACCTCGCTGCGCCGTCTTCCGCCGGCGGCGAACGCAATCAGGAGGATTGCCCGATCGCGGATGTCGATCGCCCTCAATCCGCCGCAGGACGCAAGGAGCCGTTCGAGGACATCGCGGGTCACGGGTCTGCGGCTCTTGCGCTGGGGTTCGCGTCCGGATGCCTTCATCGCCAGCCGGAGAGCCTTCCTGATGCCTGGATGGTCGAACGGCGGCTCAACGCCTTTCCATTGGTGCAGGGTCGACCAGTTGGACAGGCGCCGGGACACGGTCTTGGGAGCGTGGGGCCCTCTGACCTTGAGGATCTTGCGGTCCCACAGGTCCTTGATCACGTCATCGGGCATGCCGTGGGCCGGATCAATGGC
>KI912002.1:3252-3583 GCA_000517005.1 Microvirga lupini | reverse complement strand
CTAGGTTGCATCGCGGATGGCATCTCTGGTGTGCCAGCCCCGCTTTGGACAAGCGGTTGGACATATGCCAGGGTATAGTTGTTGTATTCCTGTCATCGGAGTGGCGTACCTGATCCCGCGTCAGCCTGCGGTGGAGGAAGCCGTGGAACGTCTCACCGAACCAAGTCTGGCAGAGTTGCTCAGCGAGCCGATCGTGCGGCAGTTGATGGCTCGCGACGGAATTTCGGAACGCCAGGTGCGGGCGATCGCCATCCAAGCTCGGCGCCGGATCGAGCAGCAGCGCAGACGGACATCGGTAGCCGAGCGCGTGTCGGTCCCGCACCATGTTCAA
>KI912002.1:2782-3152 GCA_000517005.1 Microvirga lupini | reverse complement strand
ATCAGGATGAAGCCGAAAGCGAAGATCTGTGGCTGGATCTGGTCCAGCGCACCAGCCATTGGCCGGCGGTCGCGGCCGCTTCGGTGGCGTGGCAGGCGTGGCTCGATCTCAACCTTTACACCCGTCAGCCCTGGCTCGGGTTGACCATGGCGGCCGCCATCCTGCGGGCGCGCGGCCTGACGAGCCATCTCTTGCCCTTGGCGGCGGGGTTCAAGCAATCCAAGTTCCGGCCACGGGGCCGGGAAGGGGCGGCCGAGACGCTGGAGGGCTTCTGCCGGGTGCTCGAGGAAGCACTCGCCATCGCCAACAAGGATCTCGACCGGCTCATTCTCGCCCGTGAGCTGATGAACCGGGTAACAGCCAAGACCCG
>KI912002.1:2321-2682 GCA_000517005.1 Microvirga lupini | reverse complement strand
GGGGTCAGCGCAAGCTCTGCTCCTGATTGAGCGCTAACGTAGTACGTAGCAGGAACATGCACTCCCACGCAGGAGTATCGAGCTACCCGGCGGCCAAAAACGCCTTGGTTCAGGTATCTGAGGCGCCGTACAGCGCCGCGGACACGCAAATAGAAAGGATGTGGCGGCCCGGCAGATGCGCTACAGCGAGTGACTCTGCTTGGTGAGATTCGTGGGCAAGATTAGAGAAAAACAACAATGGGTTGCGCGCGGCACGTCGAGGTGATGGTGCCGCACGCATAGGGTTAGGCTTCAGGCCTCGCTCGAAAGGTTGTCGATCCGTTCTGACTTAGCGCTCAATCAGGAACGGATCTTGCGCTGG
>KI912002.1:665-2221 GCA_000517005.1 Microvirga lupini | reverse complement strand
TGACATCAAGGACCCGAACCAGAACATCAACTGGGTCACGCCCGAGGGCGGTGGCGGACCGAACTACGTGAATATGTGAGGGTGTTGCTTCGATCCCGCATTAAGGAACGTGAAGGATGAGTGTCACACTCACCATCGACGGAAAGTCCATGGACCAGCCCGTCAAAGAAGGCACTATCGTCCTGATCTGCGGCGAGCATGGTGGTGGTTCCGTCTCAATCCACTTCTGCCAGTCGATCGGGCTCGATTACGTATCCTGCTCACAATACCGCGTGCCGATCGCAAGCATTGTGACGCGCAGGCGGCGCTCTGCAACAAGGCCGCGAGCCAAACCTGATTAGTAGAACAATGCATGACTGCTCCAACACCTACAGCGAAATCAGGCCGATCTCCATCGGCCGCAGCGAAGGAGACTCGGAGTAATGAATCTTTTGGAAATAGAAGCCGTAACGCGAGACCTCTACGAGATCCAAGTGGAAGCACGAGGCTGGGACTGAGAACCCAAGCGGCTCACGGAAAGGTTTCGTGAGGAGGCCCGAGCAGTCATTGCTAGCGTTGACGAGCGTCACAGGCACAGTTGCATCTCAAAGTCACCTCATCTGAGTTAGTTCCACGGCGCCGGCTCAGATTGAGATACACTATTCGTTGCGGCCGAAGGGAGAAGACAGCTCTAAGCCAGACGAAATCTATAGAAGATGCATCTCTTGAAGCTCGCGCATCTAGTACGGTAGGAAGCCACGCAACTATACGTGCTCAACCATTAGATCCTCAGGGCGATGTGAGTGCATTGGCTTCTTAGTCGTGTTTGCACTCATAGAATGCGCACTGCCCTATTGTGATGCCCCAGGGGAGTGACTCCTCACTGATTGAAACGCTCAAGCGAAGGGCAACTCGATGAGCCATCTCTCCCCATCTGATGCACCTGCGGTCACAATTCCAATGCTCCAGCAGTGGGCTCGTGACGGCCGGCGGCTCGTCATGACGACGGCCTATGATGCTGTCACGGCACGGCTGGCTGATCCTGTCATAGACATGATCCTGGTCGGCGACAGTGTCGGCAATGTCTGTCTTGGCTTCGACAACACGCTGCCGGTCAGCATGGCGATGATGAACCATCATCTCGAAGCGGTGGACCGAACTCGGCCGAGAGCCCTGCTCGTCGCCGACATGCCCTATCTGAGCTATCACCTCAGTATTGAGGAAACCCTGCGCAATGCGGGTGGCTTTCTCCAGCGCGGAGCAACTGCCGTGAAGCTGGAGGGCGGTGCCAAGCGCGCAGACGTCGTTCGTGCCCTGGTGGATTGCGAGATCCCGGTGATGGGCCATCTCGGCCTGACGCCGCAGAGTGTGCACGCCATAGGCGGCTTCAAGGTGCAGGGTAGGGGAGCTCAGGACGCCATCCGGATCCTCGAAGACGCGCACCGGCTTCAGGAGGCGGGCTGCTTTGCGCTCGTCCTCGAGGGAATCCCGACCGAGCTGGCGGCGCGGGTCACCCAAACGCTCAGGATCCCGACCATTGGGATTGGAGCCGGGCCGCACTGCTCCGGCCAGGTGCT
>KI912002.1:0-565 GCA_000517005.1 Microvirga lupini | reverse complement strand
CTTGTCGGCCTTGAGTAGCATTCAAAGGATGCCCATCCTCGGAGACCGAGGGCTCATCACAAGCTTTGGTTGCACGATCCTGCAGGCTCTGCACGTGCAACCAGGAAACCTCCTTGTTCGTGGGACGCCATTGTGAGATGCGGCTTACTCCTGGCGCGCGCTTTGTAGACGAGAGATTTGATGTGCTGCTTGATGGCGTCTTCGCTCACGGACAGCTCGCGTGCGATGTCGCGGCTCTCTCCGCCCGTCGCAATAAGAGAGAGGACATGAGCCTCTTGTGGAGAGAGGACCGGGAAGCATGCACCTGCGTTGAGCTTTGCATCGGGTCTGGCCCTGCGCTTGCCACAGAGGCAAATCAGATTGTCGGTCATGGTGGTTGCCCCCAGCAACGATTGTATCAACATACCATAGCGTCCGGGTAAGCAACTTACTTTGCCGGCCGGCGCAAACTCTGTGCCGCCTGCCTCAGGCCAAAGATCAATGGTGGTAGGGTTAATCACACCCGAAGGTCGCGGATCCACTGCGCCACGATTGGCCCATCTGCACTCGACCGGCAGCGCTGGGC
>KI912001.1:35124-36308 GCA_000517005.1 Microvirga lupini | reverse complement strand
CACTCCCGGCAACATGATCGGACCGCCTGAACGTGAGGTCGTTTTTTGGTCTGCCCCGTTGGACGTTGCGGAAACCTGCGACAGGTCGGCCAGCGCTTGAGGCGGAAAGAATGTGCCCCCGCACAGGATGAAGCCCAGCGCCCGGAGCGCGACACCTGGTTCGATCCCCATGGATATGTATCCCTGAGCCCCCAAGTGGAACGCCGCCACGACCTGACCGGGATCCTTGTGGTCAGAGAGAATGACAAGGCTGGCCTGCGGCGCGGATGACCGAACCTGCTCGATCCCGGCGAGCAGGTTCACATCATCGAGCAGGGTTCCGCCGATGCTCAAGATCACCATCCGACAGCGAGCGATGGCTTCAGCCTCGGCGAATGCAGCGGGGGAGGCGAAGGCCGACAGCGTGATGGAGTTGGACTTCGTCCAATCTCTTAGGAGGCAGACCAGGCCGGCTCGGCGCATCTCCATGTCGTCGATCAGGGCAACGTCGCGATCCCCTCGTTCCGCAAAGCTAAGAATCTGATTCGGCATTCCCTCCCCCATTGATTGACCTGTTCTCGCATCGACCGAAATGGAGTTGAGTTTTCGGCTAGGATGCCGTGGTCAATCTTGCGTGTTATGAGATGCATCGAAAGGTTGATGGCGTTCTATCCCGCATCATTCCCAGTCACAAGCTTCCTTTGGGGGTATGTTCCTCTGTAGTTACTACATTCCCGAACGATCACCACTTCCTTCGACTGTTGCCAACGCCGCCATAACTTTCATTACATGCAACGCTCTGACGCCAGGATTGTCTTTCTAGGATATCTTCCGAAGTAAACCCGGATGGAAGTACTTCCCCACAAAGGGCCGATCCATTCGACCCCCTTTTATTTCCTGCCCTGGAGCTCCTTGGCGCCTCGGCCTGGACAATAAGGGATCATGTTCTCACGCAAGCGTAGAGGACCGACGTGACGAGGGGGCGAGCTCGTCCCATGAGTCTCTTCCCGTGCCGCGTTTGAAGGACAGGAGAGCCGAGGCCGGAAAGAACGTACCGCCGTGTGCAACGAATGTGAGGGCGTGGAACGCAAGCTCGGGACTCGCGCTCGTCGGGATGAACCCGCTCGCGCCAGCCCCGAAGGCTCCGATCATCTCCTCCGGTTCGTTCAGGTCCGAAAGGATGACATAGGGCACTCGCAGGTCCT
>KI912001.1:34129-35024 GCA_000517005.1 Microvirga lupini | reverse complement strand
TCGCTGGTGACCGGAAGTTCGGCCGCCTCGTCGAAGTCGTTGATGCCCCACGCCAACCGCCCCTCACGGTCCCGCCAGGTGCCGAAGTTTTCCAGATGGATGTCTCCGACGATCAGGAAGGATGGGGCTGAGCGGACCTTGTCAGACACGGCCGCAAAGTGATGGGACCAGCGATAGAATGTTCCCCGCAGAAAGGCGAAGGGGCTCTCGCGCATCTTCGCCTGTTTGTGCTTGAGGCCTTGCTCGTCGAGGGCGCAGAAGCGGGGCATCCAGGCGAGATAGGCCTGTGTCGCCGCGTCAAAGGAGGGCTCCGCCCCTTGCTGGATCATTGACATCTCCGCCATCGAGTTCTCGGCCAAGACTGTGTCTGGCGTCCTAACGTCCAAGCACCGAAGACGGCATCAATGAGACCGGCTTCAGCAACACGCGCTCAGGGCAGGAATATACTGTCAGCTGACATCTTGCACTGAGAAAACGAACTTCCGACGAACTTGGACATCAATAATGAGACAAACAGGCGGTCCATTGTCTCACTTCAAACGTGAAATCTAAAGTCATGCGCTCTCGGTGATCACGGCCTTCGGCTCTGAATTCTGGGTCAACGTTGAAAGGCGATTGTCTCAAAAGAATTGTCCAACGCACTGGAAATTCTCAATTCACATGCACATTCTCAGATTAGCTGCTCACAGCTAAGTGCCTGAGTAAGCTCACAACGGCGTCTCACACCAAAATGTCAACGGACACATCTTGTCCCTCGGCCTGCGCGCTTGGACACACCAGTTTTGATCAATGGGATTTGGTATTATTCTGCGGCAACGGCCGCACAGGCCTGTTTCAGCAGTCACAGCAACCAGGAGTGCGAACGCGCCGTTGAGACGCGGCTCTCAACGGGCGT
>KI912001.1:33201-34029 GCA_000517005.1 Microvirga lupini | reverse complement strand
CCCGCCGTGATCGCGTCGTCCCCGTCGCTTTCCGAGCCACCAAGGCCCATCCGGATGAAGTTCCGGCCGTCCCCGGCGGAGATCGTGTCCCTGCCCATGCCGCCGATAACCACGTCGTCCCCGCCGCCCGCAACGATCGTGTCGTTCCCGTCCCCGCCATTGACGATGTTGTTGCCGGACCCGACGGCGATCATGTCCTTGCCGTCTCCGCCGAAGACCCAATCATCGCCGTTCCCGGCAGTGACCGCATCGTTGCCGGCCCCGGCGATAACCGTGTTGTTCCCGCCTCCCGTGAAGATCAGGTCGTTGCCCGCCCCCGAGATGATCCAATCGTCTCCCGTGCCGGCCCTGACGAGGTCATTCCCCATCCCGGCGTTGACGAATGTGTCGACGTCGGAGGTAAGAATGATGTCGTTGGCGGATCCACAAAGGATGGGCTTCGCTCCGGCATGGTCGCTGCCGACCCCTATCGTGGCGGAGTTCGTGCTGGACGAGAAACCATCGAGCGCCAAGGACATGGTATCGGCGTGCACGAAGGAATCGTCGCCATAGGCCTTTGCGTCGATGTGGTAACTCGCCACGTTGCCATTGACGGCCGGGATCTGCTGTCCTACGCCCGAGCTCTCTTCGCCGTAGCAGTCGATGGACCCGAGCTGGACGTCCCAGCCCACGACGTTCAGGGCGACAAAGTCCGTCTGCGACCGTTCCACAGACCACGACCCGCCCGGGCGGTCGCCGCCTCCAGCCAACTTTTGGGTCGAAGTGTAAGAATAGTCCGCCCCGGCGAACCCGACGAAGCCGTTGGTTGCCGCGTAAGCTGTCTGTCCT
>KI912001.1:30885-33101 GCA_000517005.1 Microvirga lupini | reverse complement strand
GACGGCCTTAAGTGCAGCCTTATAAGGGTCTGCTCACCGTGCGAATGCGGAAATTCAGCTTAGGTCGGCCTCGTGCCAATAGGGGTCATTAGGAGTGTGTGCGCCGAACAACCCAACTCAGCTCAACCGAACGACCGCATTGCCGTTCTTTGGAAGTGGTTCGCCTAATCTGCCATATGGGCGGGGCAAATGAAGCCTTACTCCACGGGCACCCAAATCTCCAAGCCGCCTGCGCCGGTCCATGGATTGAACCTCCCGTCATACCTTTCGAGCAGGTCAGGCATGTCTCCGGCCGTCAGCCCGGCAGCGGGCAGCGCCTGTGCGAACACGGCATGGATCGTGCTGGCAATGGTGGTGACGTGGCCCTCGTGCGGAAACACAGCCCAGCGCTGAGCTGGAAGCCGCATCCCGGTGAAGCTGCTGTCGAGATCGGCAAGGTCCGAGACCTCGACGCCCGCAAGATAGAAGTAGGTGCCGCCGGCCGCCGCCGTACCGGCGACCAGACCGTAGGCGGTTTGGCCTTTTTGACCCGGGATTGCACCAAGATAGGGGTGGAATGCCTGCCAGAGGGCGGGGATGCCGGCAAAATCGTCGTCAGCGAAGCGGCGCCCGATACCGGCGATGAGCAATGGTCCCAGCGAGACAAGACGCGGCGCCGGTAGATGCACGGGAACCACCGGATCCTCCCGCAGCGGCTCCACCAGCGCAAGGCCCTCCAGATGGCCTCGCGCCCGGAGCTCGGCCGGACTGAGGCCGAACTGGTCCCGGAAGGCGCGCGAAAAGGCTTCGTGCGAGCCGTAGCCGGCCTGGAGTGCGACGGCCAAGATGTCGGGAGCGCCATCGGCCAGGGCGCGGGCTGCCTCCGTCAGGCGTCGCCCGCGCACATAGGCCGTCACCGGTGTGCCCGTGGCGTAGGAAAAAAGGCGCGACACCTGAAAGCGCGAGAGGCCGCAGACCCACGCCAGATCGTCGAGCGTGATGGCGTGCGAAAAGTGGCTCTCGATGAACCAGATTGCTTTCTCGACCGGCGTTTGCATGCCCGCCATGAGCCGCGGCCACCTCACCCCTCGAACAATTTCTCCTCGCGGCGGCGCAATGCATTGAAGACGGTCTCAGGCACGCGCAGCCGCGGATCCTCCGCAAAGCGTCGTCTCAACGCATCGAAATTTGCATCCGGATCGGCCGTCAGCAAGGCGACCTCATCGAAGAATTCGAGTTCTGCATCCGACAGGGTGGCTTCGGGTGCTGGCTGTGCGCCCCACACATCCCAGGGCAGGGTTTCGCAGCCGTTGAGGGTGGCGAGATCACGGATCAGGCAGCCAGCGATGAACCAGAGGCCGCGCAATTGAGAGAACTCGATGCCGAACAGGTCTGGATCCAATTCACCGCTGCGGCATCTGCGCCAAGCGTCCGACGCCGTCAGGAACTGGTCTCGCGGCACGTCATGGATATCGTGGCCGATGGCGAGATTGCGGATGAAGACATCATCGAACTGGCTATCCAGCAACGCCCAGCGACCGTCCCCCGCCCTCCAGTATTCGCAGACCCAATGATCCTCGAACTTCCCCGGATTGAAGTAAGCGCCAAAGCCGCCCCTGCCCCTGGCGGGCACCCCGTGATGGCGAAAGATCGCGAGGGACAGCAGCATGAAATGGCGACAGATGCCGACGAGGCGCTTTTCGGGTGGTCGGCTGACATGGAGCGGGCGGTCGTCGAGCGCCAGCAACACATCGAGGATCTTCTCCATGGGCCGAATATGGCTCTCGGCGCGGCGCACCTCGGGCAGCGCATAGTCGTAGAAGGGTTCTGCGACGTGTTCATAGATCAACAAACCTTGTACCGTGCGGGCGATACCAGCCGGATCAGACGGGAGTGCATCAAAAAGTGCCGCATGGCGCCCGGGCGTGCTGAAGGGCGAGTGGTCTGCATAAGTGTCAAGCACGCGCTGGTACACACTCACATCATGCTCGGGACGCACAGGAAGGACAGTGGCGTTCATGTCAGCCTCCGAGGGTTCAACTGCCTGTTCGCCCCTTCTTGCCTCGAGATTTGGTAGTTCGCTTGATCCTGCTTGCAGGGGCGGAGCTTCGCCGTCTTCCACCTCGCATGACCAGCCATCGCTTAGAGGCAGATATGTTTGTCTATACCGCAGGAACGGGCGTCAGCTTCCGGGTTGGAGATCTTGCAACATCCCCAGCGAACGTCAGTAACGGGTC
>KI912001.1:30574-30785 GCA_000517005.1 Microvirga lupini | reverse complement strand
ATGTGATCCACTACCATCAGAAGGTCTATTCGGTACTGGCGCCCGACAGCGGACGTGGCGGCGGACAGCCGTGAGATGACACAGATACATGCCGAACGAAGTTGGCGGATCAGGTAATCGGCAGTTTCCCCAAAGTCCGGTCATCGCTGCATCACGGACGTTCGCTGTACTTCAGCTTGGTGCCATTTTCAGACGTTCCGTGCATATGAGG
>KI912001.1:24318-30474 GCA_000517005.1 Microvirga lupini | reverse complement strand
TTTCTTCCGCGAAGTGCCATGAGCTGTCCTTCCTGCCGGAGAGACACAAGGCAGAAGCTTGTCGCAGGCGCCCCCGTCAACGACCAGGAACGGGCAGGAACGCATCGACCGCGCTGGAGCAGCGCCATTGCAGATCGTGCTCGGGCGGGGACGAACACAGCCCTTCATGCGGCAGGTAAGGATGGCGGTCAGACCGCGCAGATATGGTCGGCGGTTGGGTCGCCTAAGAGGGGGATGAACTCAGGTTGGGCCATTGCCCAGCAGCTCAAGCGCTTTCAATCCAGCATCTGCCCATGCCACAGGAGAGCCCGCGTTTGGATGGCCGAGCCCGCTATTGAGGTGGACGACAGAAGTGAATAGCCCTTGCTTACCCCGGACGAGATGTCAGTTCCACTGGGGAGTGACATGCCGGAACAGGTGCCTGCGAGCTTCCTCATCCATTTCAGTCTTGAAAGCATGCTGATCCTTGAGCGCAATTGCGGCCTGAGCCGCCGGGCGGGCGCTGATTTCGTCAAGGAGCCGCTTCAGGTTCGGGAACGTCGTCCAAGCATCCTCACCCAGGATGAATGGCACCATCCGCGCCCATCCCCAGACAGCCATATCGACAATCGTGTAGATCCCGCCGAGCATGTAGGGGCGCCCTGCAAGACGGGCATCGAGAATGCTGTAATGGCGTCGTGCCTCGAACAGATACCGATTGACAGCATACTCTTTCGGATCTGGTGCATCTCGCTTGAAGTGAACAGCCTGCCCTGAGAAAGGGCCAACGCCCGTTGCCACGAACATGAGCCATGACAGGAGTTCACCACGCTCAACCGGATCCTCGGGAGGCAGGAACCGTCCGGTCTTCTCAGCAAGGTAGAGCAGAATGGCATTCGAGTCGAAGACGGTTGCACCAGTGTCTTGGTCAACGATGGCAGGCACCTTCGCGTTAGGGTTGATCGTCAGGTAGTCTGGGTGATGTTGCTCGCCCTTACGGGTGTCCACCGGCTTCAGCTCGTACGGTAAGCCCATCTCCTCCAGGCACAGGGCAACCTTCATCGGGTTCGGGGCCAGGTTGTAGTAGAACGTAATCATGCGAGATCTCCAGCAGGATGGGGCGAGCTCCGCAAACGAACTCAAGGGCCCACAGCAAGAGTGCAGCTTAGTGGATGCTGACCGTCAAGGTTTCGCTAGGAGTCGAGCAAATGCAGCCGCCGCAGGTTTCGGGCGCGTGAGCCGATCATCCACGAATTGTGTTGGAGCCCGTTTATGGAATTCAGTAATATCGTGCTATCATGTAACTAAGAGCACGCTCTTGGATGAGAGGAGGCTGCCATGGGCGCACCGATTCAGAGGCTCTGGCACCGCATCTCCCATTCGCCGTTCTTAAGTTTGTTCCTGGGTCGCCAGCCGGCGCTTGACCCGCCAGAGGCTCCGGACAAGGTGGCGCTGGACAAACTGGCGGTCACGTTCAAGGAATGCGAAGGCGTCTGCGAACCGACGGCCGAACAGATCGAGGCGAAGGAACGCGAGCGCGCAAATCGATTCAAGGGTGATCAGCTCTTGCCGATCATGGGATTTGGGGGCGGATCACCAAGTCCCCCGTCTTGAGCAGTGGACGTGACAAGCCAAGTTCGCGTCCGTTGCTTGTAGAAACCCATTGACGAAGTCCCATCGCCAGTGAGTGAGCCGGTGTGGTCACAATTGGACGAAGAAAAAGCCGAGTGCGCCGATGGTGACAAGTGTGGCACCGATCCACTTGGTGACTTTAAGTATTCTCAGTCTCTCACCGCGTTCGGCTCGACGAGCAGCCCATTCTTCTGGGCTCCTGGGCTGCTCCTGTCGCTGCTGCTGCATCGCAAAGAGCTCAGGCGTCCGGGGATGCCCAATCGCCGAGCCGTCCTCCATCTCGACGGTATAGGCGATTGCCAAGACTACCAGACCAGTTACGAGAACCGCAAGGAAACCGATAGCGGCCGCCAGCACCGCCAAAAAAGCGCACACGGCCAAGCAAAACAACAGGGCCGTGACATTCGCTGCAATTGTTCCGAAGCGCATTTGGCAGCTCCTAAGCAGAGCATATCACGCGAGCAGCGATCACGGATGCGGAAAACAAAGCCTCCATTTTCGTAGGACCGGGCACAACGGAACGCACGCCCAGCGAGATTCGGCGTCATCCTCGCACCTGGCGAACCACCGGATGGTTTGCCGTGGGCCATGGGCTGCCCTTAAGCGTGGCTCTATAGCTGCCCGCTCACCGCAGACAAGCGGGTACTCGGCGCCCCTCCGCCTGGTGCCAACACCAGCCGTTCCTGCTGCGGACACCGGAGGCGTCTGGATCAGAGATTTCTGCTCCGCCAAAGGGCTATGTTCGAAGCTTGATATGATTTGCAATGAATGCTGCGTCCTCGCCGACCCCGGCCAGCAGAGACGACTTGCGTTTTGAAAGCCATGGCAGACCAACGAAGTACAGCCCCGGGGCCTGTGTGATCCCTCGCTGGTGGATGGGTGCCGAGGTCTGGCCGGCGCCCACGGCCGAAAAGACCGGCACCTGAACCCAACCGAAATCATACCGGAAGCCGCTGGCCCAGATCACCGATGTGATCCCGGCAGCCCTCAGGTCCAGTTCCAGGATCGGAGTGGAGACCTCCCGTGGATCCGGCAGCCTCACCTGCGTGTCCTCGTCCTCGGGCGCATCAAGCCCGCTCTGCCGGACATGCTCGTCCACGGCATTCGTAAACTGGGTGTACCACTCGTCACCCCGCAGCACGGTCGCACCAAGATCCGAGGCCAAGCACAGTTTGTCGTACTCGCCGTTGATCAAACGGCCGAGGAGAACTACCCCAGCTTGGGCCAGGCGGCGCAGGTTCAGGTCATGGCCTCCATTAACCCCAGTCAGGAGCGGTGAGACCCGCTCAGGCGGGCGATGCTCGACGGTGCGATCGAACTCCCCAAGCGCGAATTCCCAGAACGCAAAGTCGCGACCACGGTAGCGGCGTGGCACCGGGCGATGAGCGCCAGCGGCGAGGTAGACCCGGCGGCCACTCGGCAGGAGATCTTCGGCGATATGGCATCCTGATGCCCCGGAGCCAACAATGAGGACTGCTCCCGGCGGCAGGTCGGCTGGATTGCGGTAGTGGCTGGAGTGGAGCTGGAAGACGCTCCCCATGGCGCCTGCAAGCGCCTTTGGGATGGCGGGACACTGATAGGGGCCGGTCGCGACCACCACGTTGGCGGCCTCGATGGTTCCATCCTCTGTCTCGACCAGGAAACGAGCCGATCCCGGTCGCTGTCCGAGGGCAGTCACTGAGGTCCCGCAGCGCAAGGGCGCCCGGATAAAGGCGGCATAGTCCTCGATGAAGCGAACAACCTCATCGCGGGGCGCAAACCCGTCTGGGTCCGGTCCTTGGTAGACATAGCCTGGCAGTTGCAGGGTCCAGTTCGGGAACTGGAAGGCCAAGGTGTCCCACCGTTGGCTCCGCCATCGTTCCGCGACCTGGTGTCGTTCAAGTATGATGTGCTCGCAACCGTGTTGGCCCAGGTGATAGCTCACGGCGAGCCCGGCCTGGCCGCCCCCGATGACGACGGTCTTGCAACTGTTGCTGGCCACTGGCGCTCCTGGCGGGGTCTCCTGCGGGAAAGCGAGCCGGACGACCGGCCCGCTGGTTGAGGAAGGCCTGATGTAAGGTGTCAGGCGGCCATTGCTCCTTGGCCCGGAACGCTCACGACGACCTCGCCCATGGTCACTTCCGGCTCACCTTCATAAGAGTCGCTGAGGTTGTCCCTGATCCAGGACATGGCGCGCTGATGCGCCTCCCGCACCGCATCCTGCGTGTCGAACAGGGTGATCGACACGCCGACATCGTTGCCGCCGTTGATGACATAGTAGCCCCGGAACCCGGGCGACTGCCGCAGGATCGGCGCGAGGCCGGCCTCGGCCCGCCGGGCGACCTCCTCGACCGAGCGCATTTTGTTGAACTTGCGGATCACGGCATACATGAGAGCCTCCCGTTCGAGATCACCCCCGCAGCCGAGCGCATCATAGCACGAATGCCTCTGACCTGAGCCCCCAATGTCCGACTTCCTAGAGTCTGCAATGGGTCAGAACGAGCCCAAGAGCCGATCTATCGGAAGGTCCGCTTACCTCGAGGAATCAGACGTTCGCTCTCAAGGCAGGTACCACACCCTTTGAGTCGAGCTTTTCTGTAAAACGGATCCCGAAGAGTCAGTCTTTCTTGAAACAAGAGTCAGACTTTTGAGGGCACGGCCACAGGGAAATAGCCTGATTTTGAGTCAGACATTTAGTTTTCCGAACACACAAAGCGACGGTCTTAGCGAGGGAGATGTTTGCATCCTGATAAACTCCTAGAGAGAAGAAAATGTTCAATCCGATCGAGTTTGCTCGCGCTGAGGAAGCCCTACTGAAGCTTCGCGCCGCCCAGAACGCGTTGGCGCGTAGCGTTCTGGAACATGAACAGCACATGGTAGAGATACAACGGAACCACGAGTCCCTCGTGGCCGATATCAATGCAATCATTTCCGTTGCCAACGAAGCATACGAGAAATCCCTCCACGACATTCTGCACGAACGAGACCTCGGAGAAGATGCAGTCCGGTCACTGATCGCGCAAAGGGCCGACACCCTGATTGGAGCTGGACTGGCCAGAATCGACGTTCCAATCGAAGATATCCGTCCGCAGCGCCGGCCCGGCCCGGCAAGGGGAACGAAGCGGAGAGGCCGCAGTGAGACTCTCGACGACTCGCTGGGGGAGGCATGCAGCGGCGACATGAGCGCGCCGGGCGGCGCGCCAATCGCTCATCAGCCTAACGACCCGAGCGAGAGTGGCAACCTTGATCTCTCAGCCTCAGATGGTAACCAGCACAGCCACGAGGGTTTCCTGGCTGCGGATTCCGCCCGGCTCGACGACGACGGCGGCTTCGATGCGATCGGAGCGCAAAATGACAGTCTAACTGGAATCACGGCAGATCCGTTCAACGGCCCGTCTAACGTGCACCTGGTTACCACCGCTCACGATTCCCAAGAGCCTGATCCCCTCATTGCATCTCTCCTTGGCACCAGCAATGAAGGTGACGATGCGACGCCCTCTGATACCGGAGTGCCTGGGGTGCCGGCAGACGACGAAGACTGGAGCTGATCCCTACCGCACCACCGAGTCTAGATCGTCTCCAAACATCAAGGCCCGGAGTATCCTCCGGGCCTTTCTTGTGCGCAGCGCGTCGATTCACCGCTTTCCTAGAAGACGGTATCGAGCCCACAGCCATGTCAGCTTAAGTACCCCTTCACGAGAAGCATGTTCGATCTCCCGCAACTTCTCCCATGTCTCTCTCTGCTTGCTCTCCGGTACACGAGCAGCAACAAAGGCCCTCAATGCGAGGCCCAGATCACCCTCAGATAAACGTCGTTCCCTACTTTGACTTAGCAGGGCTTTTGCGCCTTGGAGGACCTGGCCCATTTCACCGAGTGATCGAGCTCCAGCCAGGCGGTCGAGGATCTCAGGGAAGTGATTTATCAAGTCGGACCGCTCACGCTCACTAAGCGTCTCTAGGACGTGTCCGACCTTGCCTCTCCCTTGCTGAATTGCGGCTTCAATTGTTGCGCTGATCTCCAACAGGCGAGCGCGCCGCATAGCCGCATGGCGCCGCTTTGCCTCTTCAGCAGCCCGCCGGAGATCCTCAACAGTTTCAATCACGCGAATTGCAGCGCGTCGTGATCCACGTGCTCACCTAGCACTAATCCAGCGGCCCTGAACGACGTGTCATGCTTATTCAGCCACTGCACCAAGTCGTGCTGAGCTCCAGAGGCTGCAAACTCATCGAGATTGAACCTGTCCATGAAACCGGTATAGCCGAGCTTCGCCAGGTCGCGGAACTTCATGAATTTGCCCTCGATCTGATCCCAAACCTCGGTCTGACAGCGCTCCAGTCCAATGACTGTCACATTCTCCGACTGTGCCAGGTCGAGCAGCTCGGTAAATTCCAACTCTTGCTCAAGGGATGTGAACTTTCCATGGTATTCATTCAGAATAATGAACCGCTTCTTGATCGGAAGCGACTCGGCGTTCTTCATGCAGAGTTTAAGGATCTCGACTGCGTCAGCAGCGGACTGCGCTTGCGCTGTCACCGGAATGACGAGATAGATATCTGAGCTCCTTA
>KI912001.1:23835-24218 GCA_000517005.1 Microvirga lupini | reverse complement strand
GGCTCGATGGCGAGAAGGTCGGGTCCCAATCCTCTTGCAGCACCTGCATCACCGCCTGCTGGAGGAAGCGGTCGAGCACCGACGGAATGCCGAGGCCTCTAGTGCCTCCCGATGCCTTCGGGATGTCAACGCGCCGCACCGGCTGCGGCTGGTAGGTGCCGTGGAGGAGTTGAGCCCTGATCTCGGGCCAGTGGTCTTTCAGGTGGGCGGCCAGATCGTCGACGGTCATGCCGTCGACGCCGGGCGCGCCTTTGTTGCGTCTGACCTGGGCCAGTGCCTTCTTCAGATTGTCGCGGGCGACAATCCTCTCCATCATCGGCCCAACCGGGGCCGCCGGGCTTTCGGGGGCGGGTGCCGCCGGCAGGACTTCGGCTCCTCCGGCG
>KI912001.1:23080-23735 GCA_000517005.1 Microvirga lupini | reverse complement strand
ATAGAGGCAAGACCGAGGCCTTTGAAGAAGACATTTGGGAACGCGAAGGAAAGTGCCGGGCTGTTACTGAGCCGCCATGGGCCGTGAGGACTACCGGCAGTTTGTGCCGCCAGATCTTTCCCGACACCGCGACGGCGCAGTTCCGCAAAGCGGTTCGTCCCGGACTTCCATTGCTTCCAGACGATGGCACGGAGCCGTCGCCTGACCCCTTTGTCCAGCCCACGCAAGATCCCTGGTGTCTCGCAGAAGCCGAAGTACCCGCGCCACCCAGTCAGGTAGCGGGATAGCTCCGGGATGACCTGCGAGAGGCTCCGCCCTCTTGTCCTTGACGTGAGTTCTCTGACCCGTTTCTTGAACCTAGCGAGCGCCGGCGGTGCAATGCACAGCCGGAATCGGCCACGGTCCAGGAAGCTAAAGCCGAGGAACTTCCGCTCGGTCGGAGAAGCGACAGCGCTCTTTGCCGTGTTCACCTTCAGCTTGAGGCGTCGTTCGAGGAACCGGGTGACGCTGGCCATGACCCGTTCGCCTGCACGATGACTGCGCACATAAATGTTGCAATCATCGGCGTATCTTGCGAACCGGTGGCCGCGCCGTTCCAGTTCCTTGTCGAGCACATCGAGCATCAGGTTTGACAACAGCGGCGAGAGCGGACCCC
>KI912001.1:20981-22980 GCA_000517005.1 Microvirga lupini | reverse complement strand
AAGGGAGGCCCGAAAACCTCCCCTTGTTTCTCTTGCTGACTAGTCACCGATTATTTAGCGGGCCTGCCCCTGGTCTTTGGACGCACGCATCTCGGCAACCTTATCCCTGTAGATCTCGTTGCCTTGCGTGACCGCGTCCTTGATCGCCTTCGCGTTCACCGGATTGACCCGCTCCCGCAGACCCTTGGCCTCAATGAAGGCGAAGCCCGACTTATCAATCGCCTCAAGACCAGTCTTCCCGGTCTTGTCGTTGCGGATGAGGTCATGGTTCATCATGAGGAACTGCATACGATGGTTCCCCATAACCTTCTTGTAAGCCGCGTCCGCGACGATCGGGTTTTCCTTACCCACGAACCAATTGACCTTGGTTGCCGGGAAGTGGCCCTTCTCATCGCGCGTCAGCGACTTGGTGCCGATTTTGATCTCGTTCACCTTCTCGCCGGTCGCCTTCTCATGGGCCTTTGCAGCCTGGTCGAGGTACTTCCCGTCGATCGCTATGAAGCGCCCGGTAAAGAAAAACTGCTTCGTCTCCGGGTTCTGCCTCGGAACCTGCCGCGGAAGAACCATTGGGATGTGTCCCTTCCGGTTCGTCAGGCGGTCGATGGTGGCCAGGGCCTCCTCGATCGCAGAAGTCTTCGAAGCCTTCTGAGTGGTGTTTTCAGCGCTCTGTGCCGCCGTAGCCATTCTCACTCTCCATCGTCCTATCGGACATCCCGCCGGCCCAGTGCCGGGAATCGGGGCAGCGCTTGTACCGCCGCAACATCTGAATCATAGCACCCGCAAACCTGAACAGTAAACCATCGAAAATGACCTAGGCCATTCTAATGGGATTTCGATCGTTGCTGATGCCGGTTAATAAGCGCTTCAAAGGGTAAATAGGAAGCCCGGGGCACCTGTAAATAACGCATGCCGGGCCTAAGACTTCCTAATCCCCTTTATGCTTAATTCCTCGTGCTTGACCCCTGATCCACCTCACTTTGGTTCAACAGAATATCCAGGTTCTGAAGGACCTCGACGTCTTTGAACGCGAAGTTCTGCGGCCGAGCTCCAATAATGTTGCCAGTCACGACCACGACTCGAAGCCGGACCGTCGTTGCTTCATCCAGGCCGCTTTTGCCTCTCAGGCTTTCCTTCATCGCCGTCAGATCGACCCGGAAATGGCCGTTTTCCGAAACTAAGGATCGAGCGCCATTCTCCACCTTCCAGTTCAGGCCCATCCCATAAATGAAGATAATCACATGCCCGCTGGAGTTTGCCTGCAGCCTGATTGGGCCCTGATCCTTAACGATCTTGAAGACAGGCTTTTTATCAGCGATGCGTCGAGCTAATCCCTCGAGCGGGTCAACGCTCAGTCCCGATTTGGCCTCTTTGAGGCTCTGCATCTCTTGATCACGGCTCGATAGATCCTGGCTCAGCCGAGCAATCTGACTTTCCAAATCCGCGATCTGGTCGATCTTGCCCTTCTGTTCGAGGACCCAAGCCTCGTACATCTCGCCATCGCGTTCCATTTTATGGAACAGCCCCAGCAACTTTTCATCGCGCGATCTCAGGATCTCTGGAAGCTGATCCAGCAGCATCGGACGTCCCTGAAGGCCGGCCTTCATCTGACAAACGATCTGATGTGCCCTGGAATAGAGTGCCATGTATGCTGGATACAGAGGATGCTCGGTCTCATCCTTCTTGGTGATCATGCTCTCTTGCCGCATCGCAAATTCAATGATGTCGATGGGCTTCTGAAGGCTGATGAACTGCGCCATGGCCTGTTGGGTAGCCTGCGGCAGACTACTTCCCATCACTCGACTGCGGCCTATGGCAATTGCCCGGCCATCAAGACCAGCCCGGCTCGCTAACCCCTCCTGCACCCAGTCTTTTGGACCAGCGAAGTCGTACCGAAACTCGGCTTCCGCCAAAATGGACGTAAAGCCGTTCCCTATATCCTGATGCTCGGGGAAGGCCTCGAAGAAGGCGTTTAGATAAGCCCTGGAGCCCTGAGCCCACT
>KI912001.1:19736-20881 GCA_000517005.1 Microvirga lupini | reverse complement strand
TTAGAAGCCGACCTGCATTCCGAGCCTCTGCCCACTCAAAGATGTGAGGCAGAATGTTGGCTCCTAGGTCGACAATGCTTTGTCCGCGGCGAAGAAAGCCGCCGATACGATCCCAATACTGGATCGCACGCTGCGGATTGGCGCGAATCTCGGCAAGGCGAGCACCAATCCCGAGTTCGTTCACACCCGAGATGATCCGACCGAGCTTGGACTGCTGATCGCCGTCCTCAGATGTATCTGCCGAAACGGGAGTCATCTCGATCCCGGAAAGGCCATACGAGAAATGAAGCAAGTGGGACACTAAGGTCTTGCCCTGGCCCCCAGTACGGTTGCCGACGAGAATTGCGGGCTGCATCGTTTTATATCCTTAGGAATCTGCCGGAGATTCACGGCAAGTAATTGCAACGTAGAAAGGCTACTGTCCAACCCTACGGACGCAAGCCATAAAGTTCTGAATATCCTCAGTCCCGTACTCTGCAGGATCCTTGGCATCGTTCAGGATCAAGAGATCTACGTAAATGCCTTCTGTGAGAGGCATTGAGAGCGACCATTCTACAGCGTCGACTTCTAGGATCGCGATGATCCGCTCCTCTTTGTCTTCGCTCTCATAGTGTTTGAAGTAGCCTTTGATCGTGTTCCGATCGAAGTCCACGAACAGGCGGGCGCCGAGATAATCTTCTTCTGGGACTCGAGGTCCCTTCATCAGGAGCATCGGCCGGCCATTCGGACGGGCAACGAGATCGAGGTCGCGCCGGCATACTGGATAGCTCATGTGCATCTCCTAGCCCGGTCCGCCGGCCGAGCCACCGCCCTCGAACCCTCGGCCGGACATCGCGATCTGAGTATGTCCCTCTTCCCGCATCCGGGCATGAATCTCCGCCGTCCGGCGACGATTAAGCCCCCGCCGCGCGCCGTTCTTGAGGTTCTGCTCTACAATGCTGTCGAGCGGCGACACCGGCCCCAGAGGCGAGCACTGGCTGATCTGCGACAGGACCAGCAGCGGGTCGGAGATTTTGCCCTCTAGGTTCATCGGATTGACGATACCGATGGAGCGGGCGACCGTCGGCTCGCGGCCCCGAACAAGAGAGGTGGCAGTCATAGGGAATTCATGAGGGTTCTTATAGTGGGCGGCCAGTTCTCGGCAC
>KI912001.1:19475-19636 GCA_000517005.1 Microvirga lupini | reverse complement strand
TTCACCCTCTGCCACACCGCCGAAGGCCAACTCGCGTTGGGGTTGCTGCCGCTTGGTCCGGCGAGACACCTGCTCTACTTGCCCTCTCTGACGTTCGGGCCTTCGGTCTTGCGACCTACTCTGCCGTCGGCTGCCTTCTCCGCCACGATCACGGGCCTTGC
>KI912001.1:10521-19375 GCA_000517005.1 Microvirga lupini | reverse complement strand
AAGCTGTTGCAGAACTTTTGGCGACCTACTTAGGTCCGCCTTACTTTCGAATCCGGTCTCAGCAAGCTTCCGGACCTTCGTAAACCGAGCGGCAGTCAGCTTGTGAGCCAGGAAGAACGTCAATCGGCCGGCTGCAGCTTCCACCGATCCAAAGCCCCTCTCCATGAGGAGCTCTTCACTGGCAAGACCTAGCAACCCCTTGCAGAGCCCCAAGTCTACCCGATCGAACTCGACTGACGCGTCACGCGCGATAAGCCCGCGGATGTGCAGATCAAGGTAGCTGTAGAATTGATAAGCCCGCGGATGTGCAGATCAAGGTAGCTGTAGAATTCGTCGGTCCCGTTGTACTTGATCAGACGCTTTAGCAGCTGCTTAATCTCGTCGTCCTCGGGCAACTCTCGCCCGCGCTCCCCTAGGCGACGCTCGACTTCATGTCTCGGCATGATTGGAGCCGCGAGGGCAGCATTGTACGCCTGGTCCTCTTGAGTGTCCCCGGCCTTTTCCTCTGCCAAGACATCGGCGACTGGCGCAGGTTCGCCGTTAGTCTCTCCATCTCGGAAATGACGAATGGCGCCCGCCAGGTCCTGCCCACCTTCCAAGCTTTCGAGAATATTCTCGTGCTCGGGTGTAAGGAGTGGCAGGATATCGGACATAAACCGTTCTTTGACGGAACCGCTGGTCACCATTCCCTTGTACAGCTCGATCAAGCGGACGGCCTCACTTCTAAGGCGCAACCGGCGCTCCTGATCCTGCGGAAGAACCGGAATGGCTGGGGCGGTAACAATGGATGCCACGGATACAGCAGGTTGCACGGGTTCGACTGCCTTGCTCTGAGATGCTTCGACTTTGATGGGCTGCACAGGATCTGACGGAATGGTCGGAACGATATCCGGCTCATGAACAAGATCTGGATCCTCTTGACCGCCAGCTGCAGCTTCGCTCGAAACCGGAGTGGCCTCTTCCTTCTGCTTGTTCTCCCACCAGCGTGATCGCGCCTCGCGAAGAAGAACGAAACTCTCGTCATCGTCTTCCGACCCTGCCAGGACGTTTTCGATCAGATCGATCTCGATAGTGTCATGGAACCGACCAAGCGGAATCTCTCCATCCGCATCCTCCTCCCCATTGTCGTTGACGGCAGAGACCTCTTCCGTGGTGAGGGAAGTCGTAAAGTCTTCGCCACCGCCGCTGGCCAAGGGGTCGAAGACAGATACAAACTGTGGAACCGCCGGAGCTACCATTGGTCCACCCGCAGAAGCTCCACTCCCCCGGCTCACTGCAGGGGCTGCTTGCGAACGGGTCAACGACGCAATCCTCGCGTCTGCGACGTTTGACCGAGATTGCTCGACCGAAGTTTCGACGACCATTTGCTTCAGATCCCGCTTCATCGTGGTCTGAAGCCTGTCGAGCCACTTCCAAGCCATGACAAATACCCCCATCACGGCGCCAAGCCGCGCAAAGAAACCAAACTCAGAAAGAAACAAGCGGCCCAACATCAGCGACGCCACGAGACCGATCACCAGCAGTGCAACGTTCTGCCTCGAATGGTGATTGAGCCATGCTTTTGTCTTGTCGCATCCCCACTTCGCGGGGCCCAGCCAAATGAGCAGGGCGAGAAAGGAAAGCCCAGGCACCCATCCGCTAATGGGTTCGTCGGCCAACCAATTGCCTATGATCCCGAGCAAATCTGGAGGATAGAGCAGGTTTACACCTGAACAGATCCAGGTCACCGCGAGCCAGCTCAGGACAACGACTGCTCCCCACAGTCCCAGGGGTCTTCCGACAACCGCTATCCTGGCTGCCAATCCCGACGCCAACAGCGCAATGAACAAGGACCCGGACCCTAGGAAGACAGCGATGAATGCGGCCCCCCCGGCCGACATAGAGATGTAGACTCGACGATGGCTCTCCCAAAATGGGAGAGCCTCGATAGGCAAAGCCGCGCGCATACCGTTCACACGGCGCCCCCTACTCGAAGTCCCGGCCCTCAGAGGACCGTGATTTGGCTGGCTTCGTCTCTTGAGAATGGAACAACTCGGCCGCAGCCCTATGACAGGATTGCTCGAACCCTTTGCCGACGAGTTCGTCCATTCCCTTATCGGCTGCCGCGAGGGCCGAAGCATAGAACTGCTCCGACTGCTGGCCTCGTTTGCTCTCAGGAGCCGCCGGAGAGCCAATCTCCTGGCCGCTAACAAACTCGGAGAACCCCTTGGTCGCGTTCCTGAGCCCTTCATCCGCCAGGGACGAGAACATCTTCATAAACCCCTGACGCTCCTCTCCATCGTTTTCGAAAGCGAGATTCAACATTTTGGACCTCCGAGAATCGCCCTAATCACGTCGACTTTACCATAAAGCCGATGCCCATTAGGGCGCAGATGCATTTTAATCCCTTTTTACGGTGCTGAAACCACCACGCGCTTACCTTGAATGCGTTTTCTACGTATCTGGTGGGTTTATGAGCAGACCGGCTAGCCATACTGATGCGGTTCTGCGTTATTCGGATCCGGTGAGATCCTAGCAAGAAGCAGAATCTTCCTGCTGCCGCCCGTTCGGGATCATCGAGATAAAAGAAGGAGGAACGGCACATGGCCAGTTCGCCGGCCCACGAGGCTTTCCGCCTCATTACGTCCCATCTGTTAACCCCTGAGGACTGGGGGAGGCCCGTCGTCGACCGGGAAACCATCTTCCCCTCGGTGACCGCGCTCAAAGAGACCTATGCCGTCACCAATACCCTCCCACCGGCCTTCGTTTACGGCACCCGCACCCTAGCACCTGTCCATAGCGCGGAGCATATCCTTGACGCCCTATTCCCTCACGGCGTCCCGGAGATCGACCAATTTCCAAAGGAAACGGCTCGAAATCTCCAGATGCTCATCCGGATGGCTGAGCGTGTGGCTGCAAGTCCCGGCATGGAGGAGGTAGTCGAGGATCCTTCGATCATTATCATTCTCGACGAAGAGCGCTTTCTTCAGAGGATCGAGAACTCCTTAGGCCTCCCGATGGCCGACCAGGCCTCCCAAGATCCGGCCAATGAAAACCAAGAAGGCTGATCCTGCCGGCTATCGTATTTCAGCGATCAATGGTCCTTCCTTGATCGATAGTTAAATGGGGGGTGTGACCCAATCCCCATAAATGACTGGCACGCGGGCGTTCCCGCCTCCGAACGCCTGCGCCTTCGCGCGGTTTAATCGAGTTTTCCCCAGGCAAGGAATCTTCGTTCGGTCTCGCAGCGAACCACGCCACCCTGTTTAATGGCGTTTTTGACAACCACTCTTGGACCCTGTTTTAGCCCATAAGTCGCTGTCACTCATGCCTTTTCTTGACTGCTGCGAGTCTGACTTCGTTAGATTTAACCCTATTTTAAGCACCGCACGAATACCGAACAAAAACCGAATCAAAAGTTTGACACCTTTCCTAGATTCCCATAAAACCCCATTAACGTTTAACGAACGTTCTGAGGGGGTTTCCGGTGCGGGTGATCGTGATTGATGCCAATACTCGGCAGATCGATTGCCAGAAAATTGGTTCTGCGGATGAGGTTGCTGCCATTTTGGCGGACCCTGATTTCGATCACGTTACTGTAAGCGGCAACGTCGTAGCGCTCGTCGGGGAGCACTCCTGGTTCGCTCCGGGACAGCGCTTCATCGAACTTCTCGATCCCAAGACGTCGAATTCCGCCGGCGTCCTTCGTGGCACTGCGGTGGTCGCCTGCCTAGAGGCCAACGGCGATCTCGGCTCAATCGATGGCGCCGACCTCGGGGCTTCGGGTTGGATTGATCACCTGAAGGCCACCACAAAGTTCCTCCGTCCCTTCCGTACCGGCCACCTGAACCGCCCGGTCGCTCTGACCGACGATGCTGGCGATCACATCGTCCATCACCCTGCCCTTCGAGTGGTCACTCTCACGCAAGAAGATTTCACCAATGGCCCACTCTAACGAGACCTCAAGCCCATTTCATCGCAGGATGCGCCTTAACCTGGACGTCCTTGTAGACATTCCGTCGACCCTGTCATTCGCCGATCAGCGTGAAGCCCTGCGTCTGCTCCGCTGCGGATCTCTCATCAGCAACCTCACCGTGAGCCTCCCTGGCGAAACCGGCTCGATCTCACTGAGCGCGGGTTCTCCCACCGGTCTCCGGCTGCCGGTCGAGAGTATCGACCTCAGGATCCTCAACCGCGACAGCCGGGTCCTTCGACAATCGTCTGTTCCCTCCTGGCAAGCCGCCCGTGATCAGGTTCTGGTCTACTCTAAGGCGCTCAAGGGTCAGGAATCACTGACCATCGACGTCACCTCGACCTTCATTGACGGGTCTTCCTTCCATCTCGCTACAGAATTCGACCCGGAGCACCCCAAGCACCCGGCCGACCTCATTCTTGGTGAGCTGCTCTGCCAGGTCGCCTTAGGCGCCAAGAACCCGCAGGACCGGACGACAATCCGGCAGGCCGCTCAAGCATTCGACGTTCTCCGTGGCCGAGATGTCGCTCAGGACCGAATTGGCGACGAACTCGTGCTTGCCCTCAAGCAAGCCGAAGACGCCATCGCCCGCCGATTTCTCAACTCGTAACCTTTCACACACCCGCCCTGGACGCTGCGATTAACCCAATTCCAGGCCTGCCAAGACCAACAAAGCATCCACACCATGCTCACCACGCACACCAAACTCCGTTACGCAGCCAAAGCCGTCGAGCGTCTCATCGCAGCTGGGACCTACGACAACGCGTACGAGCTGCTCGACTACATGGCCGACCAGTTCGCCCACTTTGGCCTCTCCGAACCAAGCGCCGATGACCGACGCCAGCTGATCCAGTTCAAGAAGCAAGCCGTTGTCGGCCCCTACATCAAGGGAGTAATCGCCGCCGGAAGCCGCGCTGCGGATTTCGAGTGCGAGCTCTACGACACCGCTAAACTCGCCGCTTGCCTCCTGGCTGATCGTGCCGAGGATCAAGAGATCCTGCTTTCGACCCTGCTGGCATCCTGCGATACCCACCTCTTCGCTGTCAGCACGCTCGCCGGCCACGGAGTTCTTCCCCACTCAAGCACCGCCGCTCTCCCGATGACCGGAATTGCGATGATGCAGCTTGAGGATGTCACGTTTGCTGTCGCCCGGGCCCGCACTCCCCGCGACGGCTTTGCCACTCTCCTGTCCTCTGGGCTCCTCTATCCGGCTCACCTCCATTGCTCAAAGCACGCTCAGAGGAAGACCCGGATCCTGTCCGAGCATGAAGTTGTCGATGAGGACACCCCGCTCGGCACCCCAGCAAACGCAGTCCGTGTCCATGACCGGATCCTGTCGTCCCTCAAGACTGGCCAGGTTTACTCCAACTCCTCTGAGGCACCGGCAGCCTCCGGTTCTGCCGACCGCTATATTCAACCCGCTCTCCAGCTGATCGAGCGGGCCGTCGCCAACGATGTAACCGGCATCAACGTCGCCATCCGCTCGAAGGCGATCCCGACAGCTGCGGGTAAGATCGTAGAAGCTCTCGCGTCCAAGCGGTTCCTGCCCGTCGTCATCGACGAGGATTCGAACTCGAACGAAATCCTCGTCTCGCTTGTCGCGTCCCAGCTTAAGGCATTCCGCTCCTCTGACGTCGAGCCGGTTCTAGTCATCACCGACGACGCTGATCTCATGACCGCGATTGAAGAGGAGATCGACGACCTCGCTCCCTTGGCGCCCCACAGTGAACAGGGCCCGGCCAAGTACGATGTGGCCTGCATGACCCCGCAGAAGTTGCTCCTCGGACATCTCCTGAACAACACGGTCACACCTTCGATCTGGCTTCTCCCGGAGGACAAGCCCGTCACCGCTAAACTCCTCTCAGTCCTTTCCGGCATCCATACGATGCCCCAGGACGATGCCGCCGAACGCGCCAGTGCCATTCTTCGCCTCGCCGGCTCCTTTGGGCTCGAAATGCCCCATTCGGTGGCGCGTCGCCTCGCTTCGTTCGTTTCCAATCCCCAAGAAATCTCCGGTGCCATTCGCGCAGCGGCGCCACGAACAATCTCGAGGGGCTCGAAGCCGCCGTTCGGTCGATCATCACTGGGTCGAAGATCCACCGGTCCCTGCCTCCGCGCAGCCCGGATGCCTTCGACATTCGCCTCGTGAACACAGTGGAGCCCCTTGAGGAGATTGTCTCAACCGTTGTGGCGAACAAGGATGAGCCGATCTCGATCCTCCTCCACGGCGCCCCAGGCACGAGCAAGACGACGCTTGCCCAGCACCTGGCCGACACAATGGGTATGCCGCTCCTTCTGAAGCGCGGATCCGATATTCTTGGTCGTTATGTCGGCGACACGGAGAAGGCGATCGCAGCCGCTTTCCAAGAAGCCCAGGCTCAGAACGCCTTCCTCCTTTTCGACGAGGTCGACTCGCTTCTCTCCCAGCGCGAGGGCGCCCGCAATCTTTGGGAAAAGACCCAAGTAAACGAGATGCTGACGTGGATGAATTCTCATCCGCTTCCCTTCGCCGCCACCACGAACTTCCTGGACCAGCTCGACGGAGCGGCCGTCCGCCGCTTCACGCTGCGCTACGAGTTGAAGCCTCTGGACGCCGAACGCGCCAGGCTCGCTTGGTCCTCAGTCCTCGGGCTCAGCGAGACCTCGCTTCCGCATGACCGGGACCTCGAAGCACTCACCGTCGCTGACTTCGCGAATGTCGCAAAGAAGGCGAACCTCTTCAAAACCAAAGATCCCGTGAAGCTCCTGACCTGGCTCAAGCAAGAGCGCGCGGACCGGGGCGAGAAGGTGAGCCAGTTCGGGTTTCTCCCGACACACTAATCAAAAACCGGGTCCACCCGGTACGCCATCAGCGGCAGGCGGATCCCCGCCTGCCAAACAGGAAAGCAGAAAACCGCACGCGAGTGCGAAACAATCGAGAGGCGGGCAACATGGCAATCGCAGCACACTCCATCAACGATCTCTTCTCCGCTCCAATTTCGCCGGCGCCGTTCAACCGGATCCTGCAAGCTGCGGAAGACACGGGTCCGCTAATCGCCCCCGTTGTTGCACGTGAAGGCAATGTCACTCAGCTCCCGGTGCTTCTCACCCGTCAGGATAATGCGCCTCAGCCTGCTGTCGTCCCTGCCGGCGTTACTGCCGCTCGGGAGGAAGGCTTCTCCTGGGCCACCGAAGGTCGAATTGAGCGATTGAAGGCTCTTGCTGCGGAAGGCAAGAAGGCAAGAGAGATCGCCGAGATCATGGGGACCACTAAGAACTCGGTTATCTGCAAGTGCAATCGGCTCGGGATCGAGCTCAAGCACAAGAAGCCCTACATGGACAACTTGAAGGGCATCGCCAAGCGGATGAAGAATGGCAAGCCGCTGAGTGAGGAGGAAGTCGCTGAGCGCACAGCGCGTCTTCAGCAGCGGATCCAGGATGCCGGAGAACCGCGTGAGCGCCGTGCCTCTACGCCGCGTGCGCCCCGGTCTAAAATTCCAACCGAGTTGCTCACGTTCCGTCCGACGGCTGCCCGTATCTCGCGCGCTCCCGTTGCCAGTGCTGAAATCGACCTCTCTTGGGTCAAACTCGCCTACAGCTCGGCGGAGCTTGAGCCCACCAGCGTTCGTGAGCTCGTCGAGGCTCACGGCATGTCGGCCGAGGACACTGCGTTCGTATTGGGAGCTACGCCGGATACGGTCCTCGAAATTTGCACGGCGAATCAGATCACACCGCAGGCCCCTGTCACGTCCAAGCCTGCAGTTCGCGCTCGGACGAAGTCTGCGGAAAAGGCTGCTCCCAAAGCAGTTCCGGCTCCGAAAGCGCCGTCGAAGGCAGTCGCTGAAGAGGTGCAGCTCCTGCCCTATCCCGGTTCCCTGAACATCTCCTTCATGGACCTCAAGGAACGCCATTGCCGGGAGATCATGGGATCAGATGGCGGCCTTGCTGTATTCTGTGGGCAGCACAAGAAGGATGGTTCCTCGTTCTGCGTTCATCATCACCGCATGAACTACGAGCCACTAACGAAGCCGAAGCGGCAAGCTGCCAAAAAGTCTGCTCCTTGGTTCTCGGCCCGGGCTTTTGCAGCCTAGGCACAACTCCCCGGTTGGAATTCACCCAGAAGAAAGGGCCGAACGGAGTACCCGCCGGCCCTTTTCTCATTCCTGGGTCACGCCCTCGGACAAATTAAGCCGCGTCCGGCTTGCTCTCATCCGCAGTCTTGGCCGACTTGATCGCGCTCACGACGCGGGGCACCTTCGCAAGTTCCTGCTCGATTGCCTTCAAGGTTTCAGTTTCGGTCATGCCCTTCACTGCAGCCACCTCCTTGACCAGGAACTCGATCGCACTCTCATAAATCTGACGTTCGCTGTAGGAGGCCTCTTCTTGGTCGGGACTGCGGTAGAGATCTCGCACAACCTCCGCTACAGCCGCCAAACGTCCTGACGAGATCTTTTCCTGGTACTCTGTAGCCCTGCGGTTCCAAATGCCGCGCTTGGGCAGGGGACGGCCGCCGAGTGTCTCAAACGCCTGTTGGACAGTCGCAGAGTCCGACAGCTTCCTCATACCTGCGGACGCGGCCTTCGCCAGCGGAACCCGCAACGTGAGCTTGCCCTGATCGAAGTACACGACAAACACCTGAAGCTTGAAACCAGCAACTTCCTGATCTTCAATCGCGGTGATCTGTCCTACCCCGTGCGCCGGATAAACGACCTTTTCACCGGCGGTAAAGCTGGCCTGGGCGGTCTTCTTGGCAGTCGTCATTCGAAAGTATTCTCCACAGTCATCATCGCCTCGGCGATTTCAAAGCCAGTCCACCAGGGAAATCTTAGGAAGCGTTTGAAAACGGATCTCAGTCGCTTCTGCGGTTCCACGCAAAACCTAGTACAGGTCCAGCAAAGAAAGGGTAAAGTCCTTCCCGCCGCC
>KI912001.1:511-10421 GCA_000517005.1 Microvirga lupini | reverse complement strand
ATAAGCCGATCATGGGCCACCCTTCGAGAGCGGGACAGGCATAACCCGATCGGAAACTTGAACGGGGTAAAGATCATAAAGTTGCGGCCTCGCTTCGCTTGTCCTCATGACCTACCGTCGGGCCTTAACTCGACTGTTGGTCATGGCTTCCAGCAGCGCACGGCTATTCTATGGCACCTAATCCCCGTATCGGAGTTGGTCTTCCCCATGTCAGGATCAGCTCCTCACCTTGCCTCAGAAGCAGTTCATAGGCCGACGGCTTGTCTAGGTGCCGAAGGATTGTATAAACCCGGTTTGCCCAGCATTTATTCAACTCGGCCATTTCACGATCGCTGATCCGCGACAGGTCGTTCCAACCAATCTCACCGTTAGGACCGACAACTCTCACGTCCGAATAGTCGCCTATTTCGCTATAGGGCCATTCACCCGTGAGCAAGTCCTGAAACTGCGGACATCCAAGGCCTGTATCGGCAATCACAAGTGCAAGGCGCGCTGCCCTATCATCATCGATAAACGCCTCTCCCTGTCCGCTGTTACTACCACGAAGAGCATTCTCAATGGATGCGACCGAAGTCGGACGATTCCAACGCCTCGTAAGATCAGCCCCGCTGGAGCACACAAGGGTCCGATACTCCGGATGGTGAATGTGCCGCAAGACTGTGTATACGCCATTAGTTACCTCTTCCCGAAGAGCTTGCTCTTCGTGGGAACTCAACCTGCGCAATTTGGGCCATCGGATTTTTCCCTTAGGATGAACAATCCAAACCGCAGAGCAGTCCTCGTTCGCCGCCTGGGGAACCTCCCCGACATGATACTCCTCGAGAGAGGTGTTTCTGAAACAAAGGCTGGCAATAGTCAGTGCCAGTATTGCCGTGGTCTCATCATTGATCTCGACAGACTTCGAGCTGTGCAGTTCATAGTCCCGTTTTGTCCAAGGACGCCAAAGATCGTTGCGAATGTAGTCTTCTATTTTGTCAAGCGGCTCAATCTTTGTCCGTCTAGTCCCACCCTGTGTCCGGGCCTGCAACTTGACCCGATCGCCCTCGTCTCTTGAGATGCCCCAATAGAAGGTGTTCCAAGCAGGGTCACGAGCCATAAACTCGGTAATATCGCCTTCGCGAAGCACCTGTAGCGCTCTCGCTATCGCATCTTCATTCCACTTGGCGCTCACTAACATGCACCAACTCCATTTGTCTCTTTCACGAGGCTGGAGAGAACGGATCTATACCATTTATACAACATTCTTCGGCGCCACAGTACAAGATCAGGCGGCGCCGACACCTAGCTTAGCTCTTGTCTCTGATCCACACGCCCCGGGACGTTAGATCATTAACGAGCTCCCCCTCATCTAGAAGGGGTCAACTTATCTCGCCATGCTTTCGTCAATTGGCGGGAGCGGCGCCGTGAGAGCATCCGTCTCACGGGCCAGCTTCTCCACGTCATCTGTGAAGTACAGATTGACGTTCCGCTTCAAGAACCCACCGTTCGAAAGGTTGGCAAACCAAACCAGACGATCGGACATGGCCTCCATGGCGCGCTGCGGGTCGCCACCACAGGCCTCAAGATAGGCCTGCATTACGTCACGGCCTGCCCCTACTTGCATCAGTCAGCTCCTCGTTCCACCTGGGAAGGAATCTTCCAGGCTCATGGATCTACCCGCATTATACCTGACCGATGCTGATCGAGGGAAAAGGTGCTTCACGCGGGCTCTATTCTCCAGTCCTTTCGGATTTTGCGAAACCGCATGATCTCAATTCCGGCTCGCCCCACAGCGCCGTTCACGTCGTCAGGCAGATCTTCCCCGCTTGGAATGACAAGGAACTTCCGACAATTCTTATTATCCCCCGAATGGACAATCAGCTGGCCAATGGCCGTGTAGAGATGCTGCCGCGTCATTCCGGTTTTGACCTCGTACACCTGGCTCCGCTTCCCTTTGCGCTCCACGAGTAGGTCGATTAGCCCGGTCCTAAAGACCTCTTCATCTGAACGAAGGTCTGCCTCCAACATCTGGCGAAGCGCCTTAACGATGTCGCCATGATAGGTGTCGTACTCGAAAACTCCCTGGGTACGCCCGCGCTTCGTCCCTGAGAACTCATCGCCATGGAGAGCTTGGAAGCGCCCTATCTTCTTCTTCAGCGCTTCGATCTCTTCTTTGGTGCCCGTCGCATGTCGCTTGAACTTTTTGACGTCCTCGACAAATTTCGTGATGTCGGCGACGAGCCGCTTCTCGTCGATTTCGGCAACGACAATTCCAAAACGCTCTCCGCCGTCATTGTCGATCACAGGGACAGGCTTCCGATCACTCCAAGCCAGGTAAGCCAGCTTGCCGATGCCCGCTCGACCTCCTCCCACTCTGCCGGTATGCATAAGGTAGATCCGGCCGGACCGGCTTTCCTTCGCAAAGAACCCTGCTGCCTGCTGGCCGTTCGACTTTATAGGGATGTTGATCTCGACAACGATGTCCTGCGTCGCCTTGGCGCGATCAAGGATACCCAGCGTGTTTGCGTACCGTGGCACATGGGCTTCGTCGTGCCGGCCTGGTACATAATACAATGGGCTGTCGGGGTGGGATCGGAGTATTCTCTCGTAGTTTTCTCCCTTGTATCCCAGAGTGTACCTTCCCTTATCCGGCAGAGCATCAAGAAGGATGCCCTCAAGCGTCTTCTGAATCCGCAACTTCTCCGAATTATCTTCGATCAGCATCAGCATTGAACTTCCCCCCAATCCATTCCGCTGGCGTTCCCGCAACAAAAAAGGGCCGGCATGGACCGGCCCTCTTTTTATATGTTCTGACCTTAACCTTAGCCAACAGTCGAGCGTTGACGAATCTGGCCTAATCCCATTCCCCGTGCCAGCTCCGATCGCCTCTTGGCATAGCCCGGCGCCACCATTGGATAGTCCGCGGGCAGATTCCACTTCCGGCGATACTGTTCGGGCGTCATGCTGTATTTCGTCTTCAAGTGGCGCTTCAGCGATTTGAACTTCCGACCGTCCTCTAGGCAGACCAAATAGTCCTCATGGATCGACTTCTTGACAGACACTGCAGGGGCCAGGGCTGGTGTCTCGTTCTCCTCGGGGCTTGAGAGCTTCTTCAGCGCCTTGTGGGTCATGTCGACGACCTTCGGCAGTTCATCCAAGCTCACCGTATTATTGCTCAAAAACGCCGCCGCTACGTTGGCGGTTAATGTCACCAGCGTCTGTTCATGGTTGGCATCGGACACGAATCTATCCTTTTTAACGTAATCACTTGTGAAGAGCCCTCTTCAACACAAGCAGAGCCACTCGCCCTCAAGCCTGTCAACGAACGAAGACAGTACGGCACGCGAAATCGCGCTGGCACTTGAGACCTCGCCTGGAATTCTTTATGTGGTGTCCTCCTCAGGCACGGTGACCGCCAGACAGCTCTCACACCGTCATTCCGCGGCGCGCCGCACCGTTACTCGAAACGCCTGCGAAGAGCCTCGTCCCCATTATCCACAGGGCCCGCTTCCTCCGATCGATTGACTCGGAACCTAGGCGTATGTTCTCTATTTGTTCTATTTTGTCGCAGAGAGTACCAAGCATGACATTGAGCATGAGACCATCCTTTTTGCCTTGTCACCGCCTTGGCGGATCGACGCTTTGAGTAACCTCAATGCAACCCCGATCCCAGAGCGCGATCAACGACCTGCGGCGCCAGATCGAGCGCCTCGAGGGTGGATCACGCCGACGAAAGCCCCTCCCGTTCGAGGTGCCAGAGCTCGACAATCACCTTCCCGGCCGCGGGCTCGCCTTAGGCGCGCTCCACGAGGTGATCGAGGCAGGGCCGGCTAGTGAGTTTGCCGGAACCGCCACTCTTTTCGTCGCCGGGATCGCAGCACGGCTCAAAGGTCCCATTCTCTGGTGCCTTACCCGTCGCGACCTCTTTGCGCCTGGGCTGCTCCAAGCCGGGCTCCATCCTGATCGTGTCATCTATGCCGAAACATCTCACGACCGCGACATTCTCCCACTTGTCAAGGAGGGCCTTCGAGAGAAGGGTTTGGGCGCCGTGGTCGGGGAAGTTACTCGCCTCGGCCTTATGGCCTCCCGACGGCTCCAACTCGCCGCAGAGGGATCCGGAGTTCCGGCCCTTGTTCTTCGGCGCTGGTGGACGGTCGCCGAGAAAGATCTAACGAGCCTTCCAACCGCTTCCACCACGCGTTGGCGCATCGCGCCCGCATCCTCTGAAATCATGCCTGCCCCTGGTCTCGGACGAGAGCGATGGCAGGTTGACCTTGTGCGCTGCCGTGGAGCGGAACCCCGCAGCTGGATTGTTGAGGCCTGCGATGAGAAGGGTCGTCTCTCTCTACCTGCCGACCTACCCGACCGATCGGATCAGGCGACGGTCTGGCGATCCGCCACGGGATAAGCCTCTCGTTACCGCCGGCATGACCGGAGCACGCCGGATTGTTATGGCAGCCTGCAAGGCCGCCCAGGACGCCGGACTGTACGTGGGTATGCCATTGGCTCAAGCCCAGGCACTCATTCCCGGTCTCCACGTGGCAAAGGCATCGCCCGATGAAGACGAGGCTGCGTTACGCGAGCTGGCGCGATGGGCTATTCGTTATTCCCCGGTCGTTTCGCCCGATGCACCTGACGGTATCTGGATCGACATCGCCGGCGCTGCGCACCTCTTCGGCGGCGAAGAAGGGCTGCTCGCTGATCTGACTGGCCGCTTGAAAAAGAACGGCATCGCGGCGCAAGCAGCCGTCGCCGATGCTCCTGGCGCAGCTTGGGCTGTTGCCCGGTATGGGAAGGGGGCATCATTCCCCCAGGACGCACCGTCGATGCGGTCGCAACGCTCGCAGTCGAGGCATTGAGGCTTTCCGCGAACACCCTTGGCGCAATGCATCGGCTTGGCATCGATCGCATCGGTCAACTTGCCGCTATGCCTCGAGCTCCAATGGTACGCCGCTTCGGCAAGGACGTGGCATTGCGGCTTGACCAAGCGATGGGCCATGCGTTTGAGCCTATCAATCCGCTGATCCCGGAGGAGACGGCAATCTCTTCTGCGGCTTTCGCTGATCCGATTGGACGTCTCGAGGACCTCAAACAAGTTGTCCGCCATCTAACGGAACGTCTTTGTGCCGATCTCACGAAGCGCGGCGAAGGAGTACGCCGCCTTGATCTGATCTTTCGCCGCGTCGACTCCAAGGGTGCCTCTCTTCGTGTCAGCACTGCAAAAGCATCCCGCCATCACGTTCACCTCGCAAAACTGTTCGATGAACGCCTGGAAACGATCGATCCAGGGTTCGGCATTGAAGAGATTGTGCTAATCGCGAGCCGAACCGAGCCCCTCTTTGAACGCCAAATTGAGGCCCGTGGCATCGATGAGGAGCCCATTGAGCCAGACATGAGTCAGCTTGTAGACCGCCTGACCGCACGGGTGGGATCAGGCCGCGTCTATCGGCTCGCACCGGTACAGACTCTCGTGCCGGAGCGCATGACTACGAAAGTCCCTCCCCTGGCACCTGCTACAGGTGTTGTCTGGCCTAAGAGCTTGCTGCGGCCATCGCGCCTCGTTGATCCACCAGAGCCTGTCACTGTGACCGCCCTCCTCCCGGACCATCCGCCCGCCTTCTTTATCTGGCGTCACGTCCGCCACAAAGTGGCCATGGCTGATGGACCTGAACGGATCACATCCGAATGGTGGTTGGGCGATCAGCCCAAGATGACGCGCGATTATTATCGGGTGGAAACCGATAAAGGCGCTCGCTTCTGGATCTTCCGCGATGCCCCGGCCGTAGACGGAGGCCATTGGTGGCTGCATGGGCTGTTTGCATGACCTATGCAGAACTCCAGGTCACCACCCATTTCAGCTTTCTGCGCGGCGCATCGAGTCCGGCCGAGCTATTCGAGCAGGCAAAGCTCCTTGGCATCTCGGCTCTAGGGATCGTCGATCGCAACTCATTGGCCGGGATCGTCAGGGCGTACGAAGCGTCCAAGGAGACCGGAGTTCGTCTGATCGTCGGATGTCGCCTTGATCTTACGGATGGCACCTCACTTCTTGTCTACCCGACCGACAGAGCTGCATATTCGCGATTATGTCGGCTCCTCAGCCTGGGCAAAAGCCGAGGCGGTAAAGGAAAGTGCTTCCTCACATGGGATGACGTCGTCGTCTGGAATGAAGGGCTCATCGCAATTCTTCTTGGCGACGAAGCCAACGACGAACTTCGCGGTAATCTCTCGCGACTGCGGTCTGTGTTCGGTGATCGCGCCTACATGTCCCTGATCAGGCGATTTGCGCCGAACGAGCACCTGCGCCTCTACTATGTCGAACAGGCGGCCCAAGCGGCGAGAGTCCCGACGATCGCTATGGGCGATGTCCTCTATCACAACCCAGAGCGGAGACGCTTGCAGGATGTTGTCTCCTGCATCCGGCAAGGCTGCACGATCGATGCGGCCGGCTACCGGCTTGAGCGCCACGCCGATCGCTACCTGAAAGATCCCGGCGAGATGGCGCGGCTCTTCGAGCGGCACCCGGAGGCCGTCTCCCGAATTCAGGATATCCTAGCACGGTGCACCTTCTCGCTCGACGAACTGCGATATCAGTATCCGTCCGAAACCGGAGACGGCGAGACCGCGCAGGAGAAGCTTGAGCGCCTAACCTGGGAAGGAGCCCGCCGGCGCTATCCTGATGGGGTTCCCGACGTAGTTGCTGCAACGTGCCGGCACGAGCTCAATCTCATCGAGGAACTCGGATACGCCCCTTACTTTCTGACGGTCCATTCAATCGTCACGTTTGCCAGAGGGCGCGGGATTCTGTGCCAGGGCCGAGGATCTGCCGCCAACTCAGCCGTCTGCTTTGTGCTCGGGATTACCTCCATCAATCCTACAGAGCACGACCTGCTCTTTGAGCGCTTTGTCAGTCAGGAGCGGAAGGAGCCGCCTGATATCGACGTCGACTTCGAGCACGAGCGCCGGGAAGAGGTGATCCAGTGGATCTATGACACCTATGGGCGTTATCGGGCCGCTCTGACCGCCGTGGTGACGTGCTACCGGGCGCGGGGCGCCGTGCGCGAAGTTGGCAAGGTTCTCGGCGTACCGGAGGACGTTACGGCGAATCTGGCCGGGCTCGTTTGGGGCTGGGGAGTTAACGGCATCTCGGAGAAGGATGCCGCAGATCTAAATCTCAACCTCAATGACCCGCGTTTGCGGTTGACCCTGGAGCTCGCATCCGAGCTGATAGGTGCTCCGCGCCATCTGTCTCAGCATCCCGGCGGCTTTGTTCTGACACAGGACCGGCTCGACGATCTTGTTCCGATCGAGCCCGCAGCGATGGAAAATCGCCAGGTGATCGAATGGGATAAAAACGACATCGATACTTTGAAGTTCATGAAGGTCGACATCCTGGGTCTCGGCATGCTCGGTTGCATGCGACGCGCCTTTGAACTCCTTCGGGAACATAAGGGAGAGGTACGCGGCCTCGCCACAGTCCCAATGGACGACGAGCCGACTTACCGAATGATCCAACGCGCCGATACCGTCGGCGTCTTTCAGATCGAAAGTAGGGCGCAGATGGCGATGCTGCCGAGGATCAGCCCGAAAAACTTCTATGATATCGTCATTCAGGTAGCCATCGTGCGGCCCGGCCCGATTCAGGGAGATATGGTCCATCCCTATCTCCGCCGTCGAGAGGGGCGCGAGAAGCCAGAGTATCCTCGGCCAGAGCTGCAGCGTGTTCTGGAGAAAACCCTGGGCGTGCCGCTCTTCCAGGAGCAGGCGATGCGTGTCGCAATCGAATGCGCCGGCTTCACGCCGTCTGAAGCCGATCAACTCAGGCGGGCCATGGCAACCTTCAAGCTGACAGCCGGTGTCACGAAGTTCCGTGACAAGCTCGTACAAGGAATGATCAATCGCGGGTACGACCGGGAATTCGCAGAGCGCACGTTCAAGCAACTTGAGGGCTTTGGCTCGTATGGCTTTCCCGAGAGCCATGCGGCGAGCTTTGCAAAGATCGCCTACGCCTCATCCTGGATGAAATGTCATCACCCGGATGTCTTCTGCTGCGTGATCCTGAACTCACAACCGATGGGCTTCTATGCGCCGGCGCAGTTGGTGCGGGATGCCAAGAACCACGGCGTCGAGATCCGTCCCATAGACATCAATCATTCTCGTTGGGATTGCACGCTCGAGCCCACCAAGAACCGGTACCGCTTCGCCGTTCGGCTCGGCCTTCGGCTGGTACGAGGCCTCCACAATTCCGATGCGGCGATGATCCCGCTCGCTCGTGACGAGAGGCCCTTCACCTCCATCGAGGATCTCTGGCGCCGTGCTGGCATTCCTGTATCAGCCCTGGAGCGACTGGCAGATGCCGATGCCTTTGGCTCGTTACGGGTCAACCGTCGTGATGCGCTCTGGACGATACGTGGCTTGGGTAACGAGGTACTCCCACTTTTTGCTGCGGCCGACCAGCGCGAGGATCTCATCCGGCCGGAGACCGTTGAGCCCAGTGTCACGCTCACCCCCATGACCGAAGGACGCGAGGTCGTTGAAGACTACCGATCCAAAGGATTGACCCTCCGCCAGCATCCCTTGGCCTTCCTGCGCCAAGAGTTGCGTGACCGCCGGATGATCACCTGCGCCGATCTCAGGCGCGTTCGCGACGGACAGCGGGTAACAGTGGCCGGCTTAGTCCTCGTGCGACAAAAGCCGAGCTCAGCCAAAGGCGTCATGTTCATGACTGTTGAAGACGAGACCGATGTCGCCAACCTCGTCGTCTGGTCATCGCTCTTCGAGAAACAGCGTCGCCTTATCCTGTCCACTGGAATGATCGCGTGCCGCGGACGCCTGCAGCGCGAAGGCGAGATAATCCATCTCATCGCAGAGCATCTGATGGATCTCTCCGAGCTTCTCCGGTCCGTCGGCGACCGCGATCAGGACCTCCACCTCAGGCATGGTCGAGGCGATGAGGCCAAGATCGGCTCCCGCTCAGTTCTTCGCGATGGAGCAAGGGAAGCCCAAGATCCTCCTGCTACGCCTCTAGAGGAGCGCCGGCCAGAACCGGAGTTGCGGATCGCAGTACGGGATTTCCGGTAACGGACCCCCTACCATCCGTCCGCTCTGCCGCTGGGCGATTTTCATTAAGTACGCGACAAGCGGATGGTGGGTGCCACAGAGGGCAATATACCGTCTCTGTCTGCACCATTCTGGAAAGTTGGAAGCCCGATGGCCACATTGATCGCCATTGTGCCCAGTGAACAAGAGCGGCTCCGGAGCTTCAAATGCGCGACTACATCAATCAGCTGAAGGAAAAGCGGATCTGCTCTGAATGTGTTTGTGAGCCCTACCTCCAAAGCCAGATCGAGGAGTTCGGCGCTGAGGCTGAATGCGATTATTGCCTCCGAACCGGGCCGACCTTCACCATCGAGGACATGGCGAACCGGGTCGAGGTCGCATTCCAGCAGCACTATGAACGCACCGAGACCCAAGCTGATGGCTATGAATGGGCCTTGCAGCGGAAGGCATCAAGGACTGGAGCCGACACGGCGAAGATACCATATTCACGATCGGGGATATGGCCCAGATTGATGAGTTGCCGGCCACTGACATCCAAGAGGTGCTTGCCGACCGCTACGCCGAGCGCGATCCTGGCGCCCCGGTTGAAGTGGAGTATGAGTTTGAGCGTGACGCTCACTATGCTCCCAAAAAACATGATGATGCGGAGTGGTATGCGAAGTGGCGCCAGTTTGAGCATGCCCTCAAAACGCAGACCCGCTTCTTCAGCCAGGAGGCCGCAGCGACTCTCAAGGATATCTTCGGAGCCCTCGCAGGGCTGACAACTCAGACTGGTCGCCCAGTGATTATCGACGTCGGCCCGAATACGGACCTTACCTCGTTCTACCGCGCTCGCGCTTTCGAATCCGATGATGCCCTTCGGGAAGCCCTAGAG
>KI912001.1:0-411 GCA_000517005.1 Microvirga lupini | reverse complement strand
ATAAGGGCCCTCGCGCCTCAGCCCTACCTCCGAATAGGTAGGGCGATTTTGCGGAATGGACCTTGGCACTTGCATACCGTTAGGGAAATTGGGCTAGATCAAACCAGGGGCGAGCTTACCCGGCTCATAATCATCTCCCATATGCCGGAAGCAAGTATGTTACATGCCATCGAAGAAAACCAAAATTGCACTAGTGGCCGATGACCACCTGGTCATGTGCGAAGCTCTCGCGGCGATCCTAACGAACCGCCTCGGGTTCACCAGTGCCATCACAGTTTGCTCATTCGACGAGGCTGTGGAGCAACTTGAAGCGGTCTCTGGGGTGCAACTTGCTCTCTTCGATCTTCAGATGCCAGGAGTGAGGAACGCCGCAACCATCGGCGCCCTCACGAAAGCATTCCCCAATACCAA
>KI912000.1:18503-19145 GCA_000517005.1 Microvirga lupini | reverse complement strand
CGATGGGGTGGATGGCTCCCGCTCCCGACGGTGCCAAGATGAGCCCGTTTAAGGTGGACGAGAGGGAGCGGAGATCATGGGAGAGATCACAACAGTTGGCCTGGACCTCGCCAAATCGGTGTTTCAGGCGCTTTGTTGCATGGATGAGCGAGTTGGTAACCGCGGCTGGGTAAGCGTAGAGACCTATTCGGCCCCTGACCAACGATTGCTACCGTGCCCTTCAAAGCCAATGCCGACCGCCGTCACCGCATTCCGAAGCAGCGATACCGGATCACGAATTGGGCGGAGTATGATGCCGCCCTGCGCCAGCGGGGAAGCCTCACAGCCTGGTTCACAGAGGAGGCGATTGCGGCCTGGCGGGCCGAGCCCCGCACGACACCGGGCGGCCAGCCGCGTTATTCGGCCCTGGCCATCAGAACGGCATTGACCCTGCGGGCGGTGTTTCGGCTGGCGCTGCGTCAGACGGAAGGCCTGATTGGCTCGGTCCTTCAACTCCTCGGTCTGGATCTGGCGGTGCCGGATCATTCAACCCTGAGCCGCCGCGCTGCAACCTTGGAGGTGCCACGGCCGCAGTCATGCCCCAGGCCCATTCACCTGTTGGTCGACAGCACGGGCCTGCGGCTGTGCGGATCTGGTGAGTGG
>KI912000.1:16496-18403 GCA_000517005.1 Microvirga lupini | reverse complement strand
CTAAGGCCGAGCCTGCGTTGTTGAACCTGGCAGAGCCGGGATTTTGCCTTTGCCGGGACCGTGCCTATCAGAGCCCCGGCATGTACCGTGCAAACAGGTAGGCGACTAGCAGAACAGCCGCGAGCAGAGGAAGGCCGAGCCGGAGCAGGTAGTTGCTGGAACTCTTCTCTTCCCCTTGTTCCAGCGCACGGTTCATCGCAGCCTCTTCCGGCGTTGCCGCACGGGCATCAATGGGCTTGTGTCGCCGTTGCCGGTGTTCGAGACTTTGATAGCCGCCCCAGGCCAGCGCAGCCCCAACCGCTAAGGTCCATGGTTACGTCTCCGAACCTGAGGGACTGGCCATACGCGCAACCGAGACGGGCGTTGGTTTGTTCCAACAGATGCCCCTGGAGGCCTCGTCAACTTAGGATCTGTTGCACACTTGCTTTTTACTTGTGTATCGTAACTAGGTTGCGAAGACTCGCGGCTGAGAAATCAAACACTTACGGGGCATGCCACAACGGCAAAACGGCATCTGACATGACTATACTCGAAGTTTGCAACAGATCCCTCGCAACCATGGCTCAGCTCCTGCAACAATGGGGCAACGGCGCATTGGGGGCGTCCACCCGATCGGAACCGGCAATAGGCAGTTGCTTTTGGAAAGAAGGGCACGATAGGATTCGATGCGCGTACTGATCGCCGTGAATGCTCATAGCCGAGGAGGCCGCGACCCGCTTGATCCGGCGATCGCTGTATTTGAGAGCGCCGGGTGCTCTGTCCAGGTCGAGAGAGGTCGGCGATCGTCGGACATTGGGCCGATCATCGAACGCTTTGCCAGCGCGTCTGACACGGTCGTGCTCGCGGGCGGCGATGGAACCGCAAATGCCGCCGCGCCAGCTTTGCTAAATGCCGGCCTGCCCGTCGGCATCCTACCGCTTGGCACAGCCAATGACTTAGCCGCCACACTTGGTATTCCCGCCGATCTCGAAGCGGCAGCAAAGATCATCATGGCTGGCCGGACCCGTCGGATCGATGTCGGAGACGTCAATGGCTGTCCCTTCTTCAATGTTGCAAGTCTCGGCCTGAGCGTTGCACTTACTCGCAACCTGAGCTCCCGTGCGAAGCGGCGGTGGGGACGACTGGCCTATCTCCTGGCAGGGCTGAAAGCCCTCCCGAGGCTGCGGCCCTTTGAGGCCGAAATCATCGGTGCTAGCCAAACCCTTAGGGTGCGTACCATTCAGATCGCCGTCGGCAACGGGCGGCTTTATGGCGGCGGTGCGGTTGTTGCTGAAGCTGCACAAGTCGACGATCACTGTCTCGATCTCTACAGCCTCGAGACGGACAGTCTGATACGTCTGGCTCTGCTATACTGGGCCTTTCGCCTCGGCCGGCAGGGCGAGTGGCCACAGGTTCGGACGCTGCGCGGTCGGAGCTTTGACATACGAACCCGTCGACCGCAGTCAATTGAGGCAGATGGAAAGATACTAGCGCGAACGCCCGCTCGATTTACTGTCCGCCCCAGAGCCTTAACAGTCTTTGCCCCAGTGAACAGCCAGAAATCCGGAGCAGAACGCGGGAGTGGTTGATTCCTTGCCTGAGCCCTGCTCCCGGACTGGAAAAGGGCTCAGGCTTCGGATCAGCCGCTAGGTAGGTATGCCGCTGCCCGTGTAATCGGCAACAAGGTGAAGCATGGCCCTAAGGCCGGTGACCATTCCAGTCTCGTCGACGTGGAACCTGGGTAAGTGGTTTGGGGCCGCATTCTCAACCCTGGGCGAGGCAATGCCGACGAAAAAGAACATTCCTGGGGCTTTCTGGGCGAAGTAGGAGAAGTCCTCCCCGGCCGAGCTGCGCTCCGCCACCTGCGCCTTATCTCCCGCCACCCGCACCAGGCTGGGGCCGGAACAAGATCTGCTCCCAAACACACG
>KI912000.1:6777-16396 GCA_000517005.1 Microvirga lupini | reverse complement strand
CCTCCTGAACGTGGCCTGCGCTATGCTGAGAGACGGGACTCTCTTCAACCCTGAGGCCGCCCGGAAGCGTCCTTCTCCCGTATAATTCTAGACCGACGCAGTCACTCAGAACCGGCTTGCGAAAAGGTGGGGAGTCCCATCAAACACAGCAATCCTGGAGATGGGATCGATTTCTCGGATCTCGGTCCGACGCATTTCGTGCCCAATCGCCTCAACAGAAGCACCGGCGGTGCGATGGAGCGGCAATAGCCGAAGGTGAGGTAAATCCGCCTTACGCCAGACCATCGCCGTAAGCAGATGCCAGCAATGATCCTTATCTTGGAACATCTTAGCCATGTCCGACATGGTAGTGATGCGCGCTACCGCCGACCACGAGGTCAGAACCTCGCGCAAAGCCATAGCTCCCACGGAAAAGCTGTCTTTGGTTTGTAATGCCGGCGTATAATCAGGAACAGATCTTGCGCTGGCCCCAAGCCCTCGAAGGCGGGCTCCTTGGTCACGCTGGCGGCTGCCCGGTCTAATGTGGCACCGGGGGCAGCTCATGCTTGCGGATGCAGGCGGCCCGGTGCCCCGGTTCGATCTCGTCGAGGGGCGGTACGCCTTCCGCGCACGCCGGAATGACGTACGGGCAGCGCGTGCGGAAGACGCAGCCCGAGGGTGGATTGGACGGACTCGGCGGATCGCCGGCCAGGAGGATGCGCGTGCGCCGCCGCACCGGATCGAGGCTCGGCGTCGCCGAGAGCAGCGCCCGTGTATAGGGATGGCTTGGCCGCTCGAGCACCCTTGCCGTCGGCCCTTCTTCCATGACCCGGCCGAGATAGAGCACCACCACCCTGTCGCAGAGACTGCGCACGACCGGCAGGTCGTGGCTGATGAACAGCAGCGCGAGGCCCAATCGCGTGCGCAGATCGGCCAGCACCGCCAGGACCTGGGCCTGGACTGAGACGTCCAGTGCCGAGACGGGTTCGTCCGCGACCACGAAGTCGGGTCCCGTGGCGAGCGCCCTGGCGATGCCGATGCGCTGCCGCTGGCCACCGCTGAACTCGTGCGGATAGCGATCGGCATGCTCCGGCTGCAGTCCGACTTGCGCGAGCAACTCGTCAACCCGCTCGCGACGCTGCCGCGCCGGCATCAGGCGGTGGATCGCGAGGCCGTCCGCGATCTGAGGACCGACCTTCCGGCGCGGATCGAGGCTAGAATAGGGGTCCTGGAAGACGATCTGCATGCGACGCCGCAGCCGGCGCAGCGTCGCCGCGTTTGCCTCGACGAGATCGACGCCATCGAGGACGATGTGGCCGGCACTGGGCGGGACGAGGCCGAGCAGCAGACGGCCGATCGTGCTCTTGCCGGATCCGCTCTCTCCCACGAGGCCGACGGCCTCGTGCTGGCCGATCGACAGGTTGACGTCTGTGACAGCCTGCACGGCGCGACCACGCCTGACCAGACCGCGCGATGGAAACCATTTGCTCAAGCCCTCAGCTCGGACCAGTGCCATCATGCCACCTCTCTCCAGCGGATGCAGCGGGTGAGCCGCCCGTGTCCTGCCTTTTCGAGCGGCGGCGGCGCGGCCTCACAGACCGGGCGGCGATGTGGACAGCGCGGGGCAAAGACACAGCCCGGCGGCAACGCGCCCGGCGGCGGGACAATGCCAGGGATCCCCACCGGTAGTGTGCCGTCCTCCCTCGGCGCACTTTGCAACAGGGCCGCGGTATAGGGATGAAGCGGGCGTGAAAAAACTTCGTCGGCGCGGCCCTGCTCCACCACTTCACCGGCATACATCACCACGACCCTGTCCGCGATCTCCGCCACGACGGGCAGGCTGTGCGTGATGAAGATCAGGGCCATGCCGCGCTCGCGCTTGAGGTCGGCCAGGAGCTCGAGCACCTGTGCCTGGATCGTCACGTCGAGCGCTGTCGTCGGCTCGTCGGCGATCAGGAGGCGAGGGTTGTTGGCGATCGCCATGGCGATCATGGCGCGCTGGCGCATGCCGCCCGACATCTCGTGCGGGAAGGCGCGTGCGCGCCTCGACGGATCGGGAATCCCAACCCGCTTTAGAAGCGCCACCGCCTGCTTTCGTGCGGCCGCGGCAGAGGTCGTTCGATGCGCCTGCACGGCTTCTGCGATCTGCGAGCCGACGCGGTGCACCGGATTGAGGCTGCTGAGCGGGTCCTGGAAGATCATCGCCATGGCGCTCCCGCGCAGCCGGCGCAATCTGGCTTCATCGAGCCGCAGCACCTCCTGCCCATCGAGCCAAGCGGCCCCAGCAACGATGCGCGCGACCGGCGGCAAAAGCCCCATGATCGCCAAGCCGGTCAGCGACTTGCCTGACCCGCTCTCGCCCACGATGGCCAGCGTTTCGCCACCTTCGACGTTCAGCGAGACGTCGCGAACTGGGCGGGCGGCCCCCGATGGCATCTCGATCTCGATCGTGAGACCATGCAGATCCAGCACTCGGCCTGATTCAGGCGCCACTCCCGGCGCGAGCGCCTCTAGTAGCCGACGAACGGTGCCGCGGGGCCTGCGTTGCGGATCGACCGCGTCGCGCAGCGCGTCGCAGAGCGCGTTCATGGCGAGAATCGTTAGACTGAGCGCCAGGCAGGGCCAGAGCAGCAACAAGGGGGCTTGCCCCATTGTGGCGCGCGCCGCGCCGATCATCAGGCCCCAGGATGGTGCAGGCGGCACGACACCAAGCCCGAGGAAGGAGAGGCCGGATTCCAGCACCACTGCCGAGGCGACCGCGAGACTGAACTGGACCAGGATCGGGCCGCCGACATTCGGCAAAATAGTGCGCAGCATGATGCGCAGCGGACCGGCGCCGAGGGCGCGCTGCGCCTCGACATAATCCTGGGCCCGCACGGACAGCACGCCGGCATAGACCACGCGCACGAAGCCCGGCAGGTAGACCAGCGCCAGCACCGGGATGAGGGTGGCCGCGCCCGGTCCAAGCAAGGTTACGACGAGCAGCGCCAGAAGGAGCGGCGGAAAGCACAGCACCACGTCCATCGAGCGGATCGCCAGGACCTCCGCCAAGCCACGCAAGAAGCCGCCTGCAAGGCCGAGCGCGGTCCCGATGAGACAGGCCAGGGCCGCAGCCGCGAAGGCGACCGCCAGTGAAACCCGCGCCCCCCAGAGAAGGCGCGATAGAACATCCCTGCCATATTCGTCCTGGCCCAGCGGATGCGAGAGACTGGGAGGAGCGAGTCGCTGCGAGACGTTGATCTGCACCGGATCCGGCAGTCCGAGGAACGGCACCACCAAGGCCACCAGGATTATGATGGCCACAGCGACAGCCGGAACCCAGTTCATCCGTCTCATGCGTGTCGGACCCGTGGATCGATGACGGCGTAAAGGAGGTCGACGAGAAGATTGAGGCCAACAAACAGGATCGAGATCACCAGAACGACGCCCTGCACGATGGTGTAGTCGCGCGAGTTCACGGCATCGACCAAGAGGCCCGACAAGCCCGGATAGTTGAAGACGTATTCCACGAGGACCGTGCCGCCGAGCAGCGTGCCGAGCTGGAGCGCCACGACCGTCACTACCGGCATGAGGGCGTTGCGCAGGACGTGGTGCAGGAGGATCCTGGCCGGCGCCAGGCCCTTCGCCCGAGCCGTTCGAACGTAGTCGCGCATGGACACGTCGAGCACGGAGGTGCGGGTCATCCGGAACACCATCGCCCCGAGCCCGAGCGCGATGGTCATGGCGGGCATCGAGAGGAGCAGCAGGTGCTGTCCGGGCGATTGCGCGAATGGAACGAAGCCGCCGGCAGGGACGAGGTGCAGGATCTGCGCGAAGACGAGCACCAGCAGCGTGCCCACCACGAAGACAGGAATTGACAGCGCCATGGCGGCCACGAAGCTCGCGATCCGATCGAAGATCCCGCCGCGCCGCATCGCCGCGATCAGCCCCGTCGGCAGTCCGATGAGGAGCGCCAGGAGCGCCGCAGCACCGATCAGCTCGAGGGTGCGCGGCAGGCGCTGCGCAATGAGCGCGCCGACCGGGTTGCCGTCGATCAGCGACACCCCGAGATCGCCGCGCAGCAGACCCCACATGCTCTCCCGATACTGCTCGAGAACTGGCCGATCCAGGCCGAGCTGAGTTCGCAGCTCCTCCACGATGGCGGGATCGGGCGCGACCCCGCCCTGAGAGAGAAGCATCTCAGCGGGATCGCCCGGCACCATCTGGATCGCCAGGAACACGATCGTCGCAACGATCCAGACGAGGACGAGGGCGACTGCGATCCGTTTCGCGATCCAGATCATAGCGCTGCTCCTTCCCTCAGGCGATCGATGTCTCCTCGAGCGTGATCCCCGAGGCGAAGGTCAGCGAGCCGGGAAGGTTGTGGAATCCTTCCACGGATTTCTTCAAGGCATAACCCTGCGAGCGCCAGGCGAGGCCCACGAAGGGCGCCTGCTCGAGCGCCTCTTGCTCCATTTGCGCATAGATCTCGCGGCGCTTGTCGGGGTCAAAGGTCGACCGCCCCTGCCCGAAGAGCTCGTGCAGCCTCGGCGTCGACATGCCGTAGCTGCGCGAGATCGATTCCGGGAGCTCGGCGTCGAGGAGGAAGGCGATCCCGTCCGGATCTGGGCTCAGTGCCGCGTCGCCCACGATGGCGAAGTCGTATTGTCCGCGTCCGCCGAGCGTCAGGCGGGTGGCCCAGTCCGGTAGATTGAGCTTCGCCTGGATGCCGATCTCTGCGAGATGCTGTTGTACGATCTCGGCGGTCTGCTTATGCATACCGTACTGGGCGGTAGACAACAGCGTGCACTGGAATCCGTTGGACACGCCGGCCTCAGCGAGAAGCTTCTTTGCCCGATCTGGATCATAGCGCCAATGGCGGCTTCGCGCCTCGTCGAAGAAGGGAGTGCCCGGCGTGAGCGGGATTCCCTCGAGGGGCGCTCCGCGTCCGAAGAAGGCAGCCTTGACGATCTCGTCGCGCCGGATCGCGAAGCCGACGGCCTGCCGGACCCGCGCGTCCGTGAAGGGCCCGGTTCGGCCGTTGAAGATGAGCCCCATGAACGGCCCGTTGGTGGTGAGAAGCTTCAGCTTCGGGTCCCTCTCGATCGCGTCCATCGCCTGCCACGGGACGTAGTCGATGATGTCGACGTCGCCCGCCTGCAGCGCCGCGACGCGCAGGTTCTCGTCCGCGTAAGCCACGAAGCGGATCGACTTGACCTTGGGCAGACCGGGCTTGAAGAAGCGGTCGAACGCCTCGAGATCAATCGCGACGCCGCGCTCTTGGCCCTTGAGGACGAAGGGACCGGCGCCGACCGGCGTGCTGCCGCCCTCCGTGGTGCCGCGGGCAATGATCGGCATGTTGAAGTTGGCGAACCACATCGGCACCGTGACGGTCGGCTCCTTCATCACGAGATGCACAGTCCGCCGGTCAGGAGTCTTAATTTCCTGCACGCTCTGGATCTCGGCCTTCAGATAGGCGGTCGACTTCTCGGCCGCGATCTGCTCGAGCGTCCACTTTACATCCTCGGCGGTGACCGGCGCGCCGTTATGGAATACGGCGTCGCGCAGATGGAACACCCATCCGGTGTCGCCGCTGCGCTCCCACGCTTCGGCGAGTTCACCGCGTAATTGTCCGTCGGGTCCAAACGAGGTCAGGCCGCGGAAGATCAGTTGCTTCACAGCCCCCGCCGCAGTCCCCGTGTGTCTCCAGGGATCGAGGTTCGGCGGATGGCTCGAGAGCCCAAAGACCAGCGAGCCCGATGCGGCTGCGAACGCCTCCATCCTGAGCAACGGGATGGAGGCACTCGCGAGCAGGAAAGAGCGACGAGATAGCATAGGACACCTCCTTGCGCGTCTTGGTTACGGGGCGCGGCCGTAGATCTTGTCTGCCAACTCCGGATCGATACGCCCCTCCCGCACGTCGCGCTCGACGAGTTCGCGCGCGCGTTCCGGCGGCGGACCGTAGCCGCCGGCGCCGGGCGTGATGATTTCAATCACGTCGCCTGGGCGCAACAGCACTGCCCCGTCGCGGAACGGTTCCGTCCCCTCGCTGAAGCGGAATTCCCCCTTGCCGCCCGGCAGGCCTCCGGCGAGGCCCCAGGGGGGCGAGTGCAGGCGCGAGCCGTCGAGGGCCACGCGGCATTCCGCGTCCGCGCGATACACGCGCCGCAGCCCCATGCCACCGCGATAAGTGCCCGGTCCGCCGGAGCCGTCCACCAGCTCGTAGCGCAGCAGGGTCAGCGGATATTCGAGCTCCAGCGCCTCGACCGGCAGGTTCGACGTGTTGGTCATGTGCACCTGCACGCCGTCGAGCCCATCCTTCGTGGCGCGTGCGCCCGATCCGCCGCCGATCGTCTCGAGATAAACCCAGGTGCTGCCGTCGCTCGGCCTCCGTCCGATGAAGCTCGCGGAGTTCACAGCGCCGTTGCAGGCTGCGATCACCCGCTCGGGGACGGCCTGCGCCAAGGCGCCGTGCACCAGGTCGACGACGCGCTGGCAGGGACCGATCCGCAGATCGACCGCCGCGGGATGCTCGCAATTGAGGATCGTGCCTTTCGGCGCCGTCACCGTAATAGGCCGCGCCAGCCCGGCGTTCGGCAGGACGGTTGGGTCGACGATGGTCTTGACGGCGTAGTAGACGGTGGCGAGCAGCGCCGTGTAGACCATGTTAAAACCCGCGCGAGCCTGCGGCGGGCTCTCGAAATGTAGGTTGATCTCCTCGCCGCTGACCCTGATCTCGACCGAGAAGGGCAAGTCGCGGTCGAGCGTCGGATTGTCGAACCGGTCGGTGAAGCGGTAGGTGCCGTCGGGGATGGCGGCGATCCCGGCGCGCATCTTGCGCTCGGCATAGTTCAGGAGCTCCTCGCCGGCCGCTAGCACCACGTCGCGCCCGTATTTCTTGCACAGCGCGGTCATGCGCATGACGCCCAGCCGGTTGGCGGCCATCTGCGCGCGCAAGTCTGAGAGCCGCTCGCGCGGCACTTGGCAGTTCAGCAGGATCAGCGCTTGCACGTCCTCCTGCAGCACACCTTCCCGGTAGAGACGGATTGGTGGGATGCGCAATCCCTCCTGATAGATGTGGGCGTGGCCGCGGTCGGCGAAATCGGCATGGTGCGCCGTATTGACAGCCCAGGCGACGAGATCGCCCTCGTAGAAGATCGGCTCGGCGAGCACGATGTCCGGCAGATGCGTGCCGCCGCCCTCATAAGCGTCGTTGCCGATGAAGACATCCCCCGGGCGCAGCGTCTCGACAGGGTGGCGTCCGAGGATATGCGGCAGGGTGCCGATGAAGCTGCCGAGATGCATCGGGATGTGCTCGGCCTGGCAGAGCGTTTGGCCGTTCACGTCGAAGAGCGCGGTTGAGCAGTCGCGCCGCTCCTTGATGTTGGTGGAGTAGCTCGCCCGCACGAGGGCTTCGCCCATCTCTTCGACGATGGAGGAGAGGGCACTGCCGATCACCTCGACGGTGATCGGATCGACCTGGACTATGTGCGAAACGGAATGAATTTCGCTCATGAGGCCTCCAGAACCATGTTGAGATAGGGTTCAACCCGCGCCGTCATGTCCGGCAGGATGATGGTCGTCGTGTCCATCTGCTCGACGATCGCGGGCCCGGCGATGCGGTTGCCTGCATCGAGTCGATCGCGATCGTAGATCGGGCAGGAGACGAAGCCGCCGGCTTCTGGCAGCCAGACCTCGCGCTGGCCGACAATCGCATGCGACGCATCCGGGCCGGCATCGTTGCGCGGCTCGAACGTCGCCTTGCGCACCAGCCCTGCTGCCTCGACCCGGAAGGTTACGAGCTGAACGGCCTCGCTCTCAGAGACGAAGCCGTACATGCGCCGATGCGCCCGCGCGAAACCGTCCGCTAGTGCGTCGAGCGTCGCCGAGGTGATTGGTCCCTCGGGCACCGGGATCGCGAGCTCGTAGTTCTGACCGGCATAGCGCATGTCCACCGTGCGCGCGAGCCGCCGGGATTCGGGAGCAATGCCCTCCTCCCTGAACCAGTGCTCCGCCTGCTCGTGCAGGTGATTGAAGGCGGTGGTGATCTCAGGGAGGGCCGCCGTGGTCAGGATATGCAACCGGGTGGTGGCGAAGTCGGCCCGCAGGTCCGTGAGCAAAAGCCCCATCGCACAGAGGATCCCCGGCGTGCGCGGCACGAGGATGCGGCTGATGTCGAGCTCGCGGGCAAGGCGGGCCGCATGCAGCGGTCCTGCGCCGCCGAAGGCAACGAGGGTGTAGTCGCGTGGGTCGTGCCCGCGCTGCACACTGATCACCCGGATCGCCCTCGCCATGTTGGCGGTCACCACCGAGAGGATGCCCTGGGCGGTCGCCATCACGTCCATTCCGAGGTCAGCGGCGAGTCGCGCGATCGCCGCTCTGGCGAGGTCCTGGCGGACCGGCATACGTCCGCCCAGCAGATAGGTCGGGTTCAGTGTCTGCAGCACGACATTGGCGTCGGTGACAGTGGGCTCGGTGTTGCCCCGGCCGTAGCAGACCGGACCTGGATCGGCTCCGGCGCTGCGCGGCCCCACCTTGAGGAGGCCGCCGCTGTCCACATAGGCGATCGAGCCGCCGCCCGCCCCCACGGTGTGGATGTCGAGCATGGGCGCCTTAATGGGATAACCATGGACTACCGCCTCGCTGGCGAGCCGGCTCTGCCCTCCCTGCAGCAGCGCGACATCGCTGCTGGTCCCGCCCATATCGAAGGTGATCAGGTCGCAGAAGTCGGCCATGCGGCCGACTTCCTGCGCGGCGACCACACCCGTGCTCGGGCCTGAGAGCACGGTGCGGACCGGCAGCCGCGCCGCCGCCTCAAACCCGATCACGCCGCCGTTCGACTGTGTCAGGTGCGGCGTCGCGGACAGGCCGAGCCCGGACAGGCGTTTCGCCAGCCGTCGAATATAGCCCTGCATGACCGGTCCGAGGTAAGCGTTCACCACGGTCGTGGACATGCGCTCATATTCGCGGAATTCGGGCGCCACTTCGTGGCCGGCGCAGACATAGGCTTCAGGGAATTCCTCTGCGAGGATGCGGCGGGCCGTCTCCTCGTGCTCGGTGCGGACGAAGCCATAAAGGAAGCAGACCGCCACGGCCTTGACACCGGCTTCGCGCAGGCGGCGTGCCGCCTGCCGTAGCGCCTCTTCGTCGAGTTTGGTTTCCACCGTACCGTCGTGGCGCACCCGCTCGGGGACCTCGAGGCGCAGGTCGCGCGAGACCAGGACCGGCGGCTTGTCGGCCTGTAGATCGTAGAGATCGGGACGCTTCTGCCGCCCGATCTCGAGGAGGTCGCGAAAACCCGCCGTGGTGATCAGTCCGGTCGGTACGCCGCGGTGCTGGATGAGGGCGTTGGTGGCTACGGTCGTGCCGTGTCCGAAGTAGCCGACGTCTTGTGGCTCGGCCTCGACCCGCCCGATCCCTTCCTTGACGCCCTGGGCAATGCCACGAGACGGATCGTCCGGCGTGGAGGAGACTTTCCACACTTCGAGACGGCCCGTCGTCTCCTCGAACAGGCAGATGTCCGTGAAGGTCCCCCCTGAATCGACACCCACACGCCAGACCATCCGAAGACCTCCCATGATGATAAGCAACGGGTCCGGACCTGCGCCGGAGGAAAGTCAAGAACTCTATCTAAGTAGGTCGCCACAAGTTCTGCAACAGC
>KI912000.1:3561-6677 GCA_000517005.1 Microvirga lupini | reverse complement strand
GCCCAGGCGCCGCGTGAAAAGAACGGCCTTGCGGCTGGACGACGAGTGGAAAAGCCTAATCTGGCCGCGCTGAGCGAGGAGGGCTCGGTCGGGTGTCTGCTGTGCGAGCCCTGAAAGAAGATCGATTTTCAGGTCCAAACGGGGTCCGGGCGCCTTGATCTTCCGGAATGCCGCGAAGGCTTTCCCGAGATCTTGGATGATTTCCACGCTATCAACGCTGGCCGGCATATGCGAAGTCCGGCATCTCATGAGACGACCTCGCCCGAGTACCAGCTTGCGCCAAACCTCGCTATAATCTTTCGCGAAGAGCGGCAGTTTCCCAAGACGTGCCATCGGCCGACGGTGTCAAGCTCGGCCCGTGAGTTACGATCGCAGTTGTGCAGTGATTGTGGGCAGCGGCAGTGGATTAATAGTGTCCGTAGAGGCCGCGAAGCGCGCTGTCCTAGAAGGCGCCGAGGCAGGCATGCCAATGCCCAGCGCTTGGCTTCAACCTCGCCAGACTACCTGTGATCTTCAAACTCCCATTAAATGTTGAGGCAATGAGTATTGAGGTAATCCCATGAGGCCAAGCGTCGATCCCGTCCAGTCCGACGTAGAAGTTCCCGCCCGTTCCGACGTGATTGTGGTGGGCGGTGGCATTGCCGGCGTCAGCACCGCTCTCTTCTTGGCGCAGCGCGGCATTTCGGTGACGCTCTGCGAAAAGGGCCGGATCGGCGGCGAGCAGTCGAGCCGGAACTGGGGCTGGGTCCGCACCATGGGGCGGGACCCGCGCGAGATCCCGCTCAGCATTGAGAGTCTCCGACTGTGGCGCAACATGAATGCGATTGTGGGGGCCGAGACCGGCTACCGCGAGGCCGGCATCGTGTATCTGTGCGACACGCACCGGGACATCGAGAAGCACAAGGCTTGGCTGGAGCATGCCCGCCCTTACCAGGTCGACGCTCAGCTTCTCGGACCCGAGGAGGTCGACCGACTCCTGCCCAGCAGTGCGCGGCCCTGGGCGGGAGCGCTCTATACACCGAGCGACGGGCGCGCTGAACCCGCCAAGGCGGCACCTGCCATCGCAGAGGGCGCTCGACGCTTCGGCGCCACAATCCTAACGGGCTGTGCCGTTCGTGGGTTGGAGACCCAGGCCGGGCGTGTCTCGGCTGCGGTTACCGAGAAGGGCCGCATCGCCTGCAGCGCGGTCGTGCTCGCCGGAGGCGCCTGGTCGCGTCTGTTTTGCGGCAATCTCGGGGTGAAATTTCCAGCCCTCAAGGTTCTGGGCTCCGTCATGCGCACACAGCCGCTCGAAGGCGGGCCCGAATGCGCGGTGGGCGCGTCCGACTTCGGCTTCCGCAAACGCCTCGACGGCGGGTACACGATCGCCCGGCGCGGTGCGACTGAGGCCGATATCGTCCCAGACAGCTTTCGCTTATTCTTCGACTTCGTGCCGGCGTTGCGCGTGCAATGGAAGGAGCTACGCCTGCGTGTGGGCCGCCGCTTCCTCACCGAATGGCAAGTGCCTCGCAAATGGCCGCTCGACGAGCCCTCGCCCTTCGAAAAGGTGCGCGTCCTTGATCCCGAACCCGCCGGGTCCCTGCTCGAAGAGGCGCGCAGGAACTTGTCGCGTGCCTTCCCCTTCTTCAGCAACATGGTTGAGGCCGAGCGCTGGGCTGGCCTCATCGACGTCACCCCAGACGCCGTCCCGGTGATCTCCGCGGTCGACGCAGTGCCCGGTTTCTTCATCCTCTCCGGCCTGTCCGGGCACGGCTTCGGTTTCGGCCCGGGCGCCGGACGCCTGATGGCCGACCTCGTCACCGGCGCGCCGCCGATCGTCGACCCGACGACGTTCCGCTACAGCCGTTTTTTTGATGGCACGCGGCCCAAGCCGTACTAAGTACAGCGTCGGAAGTTCTGTGGTATGCTGATACGCGGGGGCAACTGGGAGGCGGCTATGCGCCCCATTCGCCTGGATGCGCTCAGCTCTGAGGGCATCGTCAAATTAACGAGCTAAGGTCGCAACTTCCCGCACGACATGGACGCATCAGAAGCCGGCCGCGAGGCCAGTCACTTCGGCCCAGATCTTAATGGCTTGGGTCCGGGACTGACGATGAGCGGCGGCGTTGGTGTTAGCAGGACGGCGGAAGAGGTTCGCGACTTGATCATGAACCGAGAGAAAGCGTTGGGCCTGACCAGCTGACTTGAAGCGTTTCATGATGCGCTCGCGTCGTCGGGTCGGCTGATGGCTGTTTTCCGCTCGGTTGTTCAAACCCCGATGCTGCCGGTGTTCCACATTGGGCATCACGGCTTTCTTGGCCGCGGCATAGCTGGGCAGTTTGTCCGTGATCATCACGCGAGGCGCGATGCCTTGCTTCTTCAGCAGCTTGCGCAACAGCCGCTTGGCGGCCTTGGCATTGCGCCGGCTCTGGTCCAGGATGTCGAGCACGGCCCCATGCTGATCGACAGCGCGCCAGAGCCAATGCTTTTCGCCGGCAATGGTTATGACGACCTCATCCAGGTGCCATTGATCCTTGGGCTCTGGAAGACTGCGGCGGATCTGGTTGGCAAAGCCTTGGCCAAACTTGAGCGCCCACTGCCGCACGGTCTCATAGCTCACCAGGATGCCTTCGGCCGCCAGCAGTTCCTCGACCATGCGCAGGCTCAAGGGAACGCGGAAGTACAGCCAGATTGCGTAGCTGATCACTTCGGCCGGAAAGCGGTGGCGGGCGTAACGAGGGGCACGGATCGGTTCCATGCCGCACAGATAGCTCAATCCAGGTCACTCTTCAGTCAAGTTGACGATGCCCTGCCGGCTGTCGCGCACTCGGGGCGCAACCTTTATGACTTGGAATGAGATGACCCGCGTATGGGATCCTCCGACCCACGGATGAAGAGCTGCCGTTCCAACCTCAAATCGCTGACCTGACGATGCCGCCCGACCGGAGTGTGCACCATTATCGGTGCTCATTACTTAGCAACCTTCTTGCCATCTCCTCGTCGGTGATTACGCCATTGATGATGCGTCCGCGCAACGCTGCTTGCAGAGGTATCAGCTTGCGAGCTCCCGATGCCACGCAGATGCGGGGACGTGAAACGCCGATTTGAGGCGCAACGCTGGTGACCCGAGAATTCGA
>KI912000.1:2395-3461 GCA_000517005.1 Microvirga lupini | reverse complement strand
CGAAGTCGAGGCTCGTGCGCTGCTCGCTGACCGTCACGTGACGCCAAGGACGGTGCGCATCCACCATCACGAACAGGTTCAGCGTGCCGCAGCGGCGATACTCATAATCGACCCGTGCGACCTGCCCCGGTGCGGCCGGGATCGGGGTGCGCGTCTCGCCGATGAGCTGGTCCGGGCTCTCGTCAAAGCACACCACCGGGTGCTGCGGATCAGGCTCTTCGGCATAGAGATCAAGCACATCCTCCATGCGCGCCACGTACTCGCCGTCGATCTTCGGGATGCACCACATCTTCTGCTGCCACGGCTTGAGCGCATTCTCGGCCAGACGCCGGCGCACCGTCTCGCGCGCGAGGCTCTCGTGCTTGGTGAGCTGCACCATCTCCCCGGCCAGGAGCTCGAGGGTCCAGCGGGCACGCCCCACGGGCGGGCTGGAGCAGGCGGTGGCGACCAGCAGAGCCTCTTCTGGGCCGGAGAGCTTGCGCATTGCGCCGGGCCGGGGCTCCTCGTTAAGCGCCTTCTCGAGGTTGCCTTCCACGAAGCGACGCTTGGTGCGATAGACTGTCGAGCCGCCCGTCGCGACGGTGGTCGCGATAACCTCGTCCGGTACCCCGGCCTCAGCCGCCAGCAGGATCTGGGCCCGCTTGAGCTTGCGGGCGGCATGCGTGCCAGCGCTCAACATGGCCAGGAGCTCAGTGCGTTCGGTCTCGCTCAGTTCGACCCGATAGCGTATGTTCATCGGAAGCCTCTTTGTCGTCAGAGGCCCAGATGAATCGAAGGGCGCACGGATGTCGTTGGCCGGCCCTCACTTCACCCCCACGCAGGGTCAGTACCTGGCTTTCATCGATGCCTACACGCGCGTCAACGGCCGCCCCCCCGCTGAGACCGACATGCAGCGCCACTTCAGGGTGAGTCCGCCGTCCGTGCACCAGATGATCCTGACCCTAGAACGCGCTGGGCTGATCCAACGCCAGCCCGGAGTGGCGCGCAGTATCGCCGTGCTGGTGCCCCCAGAACACCTGCCCGTGCTACGCCCATCCCAACCGGTCAAAACCTCTGGGTCGAGGAT
>KI912000.1:1164-2295 GCA_000517005.1 Microvirga lupini | reverse complement strand
CTAAGTACAACGCCACAAGTCATACGGGGTGCGCCCCGATGATGGAGCGTACCCCGTCAGGTCTTTTGTTGTAGCCGTCGAAGAAGGCTTTGGTGGCCTCGATCAGCGCCTCAATGGTGGCGAAAAGCTCGCAGTGGGTGACCTCGCGCCGGAACTGCCGCCAGAGCATCTCGATCGGGTTGAGCCAAGGACTGTAGGTGGGCAGATACAGCAGAACCAGACGGCCAGCTGCGCCCCGCAGCACCGTCTCGATCTCCTCATCCTCATGAGTGTTAGCGTTGTCCCACGCTACCTAAACGGTCTCGTGCCGGTGCTTGCGGAGCAACTCTTCCAGCAAATCGGCGACCTCGCGCCGGCGCTTGTGCCGGCGGGTGATGACAACGGTCTCGCCCGTGGACCAGTTGACGGCTCCTAGTCCGTAACGGCGCGTCGGCTGGGTTGGGGTCGGAATCATCACCTGCTGCCCGACCGGTCCCCACATCGCGCGCAGGGTTGGATGCCAGCTGATGGTGAATTCATCAGCGGAGTAGAAGACCTCGCCGGGCTTCAGGTGATCGCGGGCGTCTTCAACCGCCTTTTTTTGAGCGCATAGTCGGGATCGGGACTGGTGATCGTGTGCTGCGGCCGACTGAGCGCCATGTTGCCGGCGAGCAGGATGCGATAGACGCTGCCCCGGCTCAGACGAAGCCCGGTGGCTTCGGCCAGGTAATCGGCCAATCGTGCGGCAGTCCAGAGGGAGAAGGGCCGCTCAAGGCTGCGCGGGCGTTGACGCACAACCCTTAACAGCTGTTCGCGGTAGGCGGGCGTGATCTTGGGCGGGGCGCCGGGACGGGGCGCATCGGACAGGCCGCGCAGGCCTTCTGCTTGATAGCGCCGCAGCCAGCGGCGGACGGTGTCTTCGTCCTGGCGCACAAGGACGGCGATCTCGGCAGCAACAAGGCCCTGTTCAGCACACAGCAGCACCATCTGCACGCGGGTGCGCAGGCGCGCATCGTGGGTTGTGTGATAGGCCTCGTCCAGTTCCTGCAATTGCTCCTGGGTCAAGCCATCCAGACGAATGGGGCGCATAGCAGCCTCCCAACTCGCCCCCCTTGGCCATTATACCGCAGAATTTATGGCGTTGTACTTAGT
>KI912000.1:0-1064 GCA_000517005.1 Microvirga lupini | reverse complement strand
GCCGGCGTATAATCAGGAACAGCTATCGCGGTAGGGATGCCGATTGCTGGGCACCCCCCGCACAGATCCGGACGAGCGGAATTCCCGCATCCGGCTCCTACCTCGGGGGTTTGACGGCAAAGCGGATGCGCGGCCGGGGATGAAGGATGCGCGGTCGCGGGAGCCAGTCATTGGCCAGCCGGATCATGCGTTCCCACACCAAGCGATGGCGCTGGCTTCGCCGCCGAAGCGTCTGGGCCCAGAGCCGGATGATATGGTCGCGAAAGGCACCGCGCGACCGATCGTTGGTCGGCACGGCGTGATCGGCTGAGTCACCAGTGAGCACTTGCTTCAGCCATCGTCCCTGCTCGGGGATCGGCCAATGCATGCGCCGTCGCAGCTCGTTCTTGATCGCCTTCAGCTTCGCCATCCTGCGGTCCCTCCGGCTCGTCCGGAGGATTTGGAACCGGCCTGGCCGGGTCTTCCCGCAGATGTGGGTGAAGCCAAGGACGTTGAACGTTTCCGGTTTGCCAAGTCCCTTCCTCTGTCGAGTTTGAGCCGCCTAGCGACCAAACTCGATCAGTCGGGTCTTGTCCGGGGGGAGCTGCAACGCAAACTCCTGCAGCCGGTCTCGCAGCAGGCTCAGGAAGCGCTGGCCGTCGGCCTCATGGTGAAAGCCCACCACGATCTCGTCGGCATCGCGCACGATGATCATGGCGCCAGTGGCCTCACGCCGTCGCCAGCGTTCGGCCCAGAGATCGACCACATAGTGCAGGTAGATGTTGGCCAGGAGCGGTGAGATCACCGAGCCCTGACCTGTGCCCCTGTCACTGACCTGAACGATCCCGTCTTCCAGAACACCCGCCGTGCGCCATTGGCGGATCAGGCGGATGATGCGCGGATCGCCGATGCGGTGCTCCACGAAGCGGAGGAGCCATGCTCGGTCCACCGTGTCGAAAAATCCCGCGATGTCGGCGTCCAGGATGAAGCTCACTGTCCGCTGCTCGCTCCCGACATGGAGCGCGTCCAGCGCATCATGCTGGCCACGCCCCGGCCGGAAGCCGTCGCTGAAGCCGAGGAAGTCC
>KI911999.1:87558-88346 GCA_000517005.1 Microvirga lupini | reverse complement strand
AAGGCGGGGCCATCCGCCAGGCTCGCGTCGCAGTCGGCGGCGTCGGCACGCGCCCCTGGCGCATGCGCGCGGTGGAGGAGGCGCTGATAGGCAAGGCCCCAGACCGCCTTGCCTTCGAAGCGGCGGCCCAACTTTCCCTCGAGGGAACCCGGCCGTTGTCGCACAATCACTACAAGGTCGAGCTGCTGCCGCGGACCATTGTCCGGGCTCTCGAAATGGCAGGGGAAGTCGCATGACCACGAACGTGATCGGAAGACCTTTGACCCGTGTGGACGGGCAAGCGAAAGTCACAGGCGCTGCCCGATATGCGGCCGACTTCAACCAGCACGCTCAGCTCTATGCGGTGATCGTCAGTGCGACCGCTGGTCTCGGCCGAGTTACGGGGATCGACCGGGACGCAGTTCTGCGAATGCCCGGAGTCGTCGAGGTCATCAGCCACCTCAACGCTCCGCGCTTGGCCTATCAGCCCCACAAGGCTTCGATTGATCCGGCCGTTGGGGAGCGGCTCCATGTCCTCCAGGACGATCAGGTCCGGTTCTACGGCCAGCCAGTTGCGGTCGTCGTGGCCGACACGATCGACCACGCGGAACGAGCCGCCAATGCACTCCGCATCACCTATGCGGCTGCTCAGCCAGTGGTCACCCCCTCCGATCCAAACGCGAAGGCGATCATCCCAGAGGCCGCCACGCGCCCCGGCACACGTATCCACGCGGACACCGCACGTGGCGATCCGGAAAAGGCGATCACGGACGCATCTGTAAGGATTGAGGCCACCTTCAATATTGCTC
>KI911999.1:86055-87458 GCA_000517005.1 Microvirga lupini | reverse complement strand
AAGGCGCTACGGAGCTATCCTAGGGTTTCAATCTAACTTCGCGGCTACATTCTCTGTAGCCGCAAAGTCGAACTTCCACATCGGCCGCTTGAGCAGACTTTTACTGACTCCACCCTTCGTTACACTCTTAACCCAGCACAATCTGTGCTTCGGCCTTGCAATCATCCGATGTCGAACACTTCAAGCCTGAGACTTGTGCAGCAGCATCATGACGGTATCCAACTGCTAACGTGCTTTCGGAATCCGCGCATGAACGTCGTAGCCAATGCCGAAGCTGAATGCTGGGGAGAACGCAAGGCAACGAACCCAGCGTCAATAAAAGGGGTGAATGGCTTCGCGACAATGCCCTTGTCGGAAAACTCCGCTGCTGAATAAGGGTCCACGAGGCTGATGCCGCCACCCTCGGCCACAAGAAGACAGGCAATGTGGGATAGAGGCGTTTCAAGCGAGATTGTTCGTGGGATTCCTGCAAGTGCCGTGTCGATCCTGGATCGGAAGAGGGTACCTCGACCGATCCCTACGAAGCGCTCCCCCTCAAGGTCGGCCGGTGTTATGCAGTCATGCCATGCCAGACGGTGATCCTTTGGCATAATCGCGACCGCTGCCACTGGTATAGCCTCGATCTCCATCCCAATCCGGTCAAGCGGACCATCCGCATATCCGAAATCAGCCTGACCACTTGCCACCGCGTCGATGACGAGGTGAGAAGGTACCCCGCTGATCGAGATATGGACGCCCGGCCTGCGAGTGGAAAACTGGGCCACAAACCGGGTCAGGATACTACCAGCAAGGGCTGGCATCGCTGCAATCCGCAGCGAACCGGCCGTCTGGTCACGGAGCGCCTGAGCGAAGGCTCCTATACGCGAGAGCCCGACAAACGACCGCTCGACTTCCACAAGGAGGGCCGTCGCTTCAGTCGTGGGGACGACATGGTTCCCACGCCTCTCGAACAGCGTGAGACCCGTTGCGCTCTCGAGGCTCTGGATGAGTCGGGTGATCGCTGGCTGGGTCACGAACAAAGCCTCGGACGCACTGGTGATGCTGCCCGTGAGCATCACCATACGAAAGGCTTCGATTTGACGAGCACTGATATCCATCGGCAGCGGCCCAGCATAACATCAAAACATACTGAGATGAGTAAATCTGATTTGACGTTATGCAAAGGCCCCTATCATTGTGTCCGTTGGAGTACCAGAGACCGGCTCAAACAGGCCCGCCGGCGGATGGTCTCAAAGCCAGATGAGGAACAGAGAAGATGAACACCTTGGGAGTCTTGGGGGCTGTAACCCTCAGCATTCTAGTGGCCGTGAGCGGTGCGGCGGCACAGGAGAAGACGTTAAAGATCGCCACGGAGGGCGCCTATGCGCCGTGGAACTTCACCGGCGCGGGCGGCAAGCTCGAGG
>KI911999.1:83201-85955 GCA_000517005.1 Microvirga lupini | reverse complement strand
ATCCGGTTACCGACTTCTTGTCAAAACGTTTATTATGCGAAATGTTATCTCGTATAGATGTGTGCTGGGTTGAACTGCGATGAGGAGAAGGCCAAGGCCGCCGCTCCGATCAGCTTAGCGCACCCTACCTCCCTCCACCAAAATCACCCGAACTGATTATGCGCCAAGGTCCCTCTGGCGCTTCGCACAGCTCTGCGCTACTTCCTAGACAGTCATGCTAAAGCGCGCGAGCAACTCCGTTCAGAGCGTCCCGCTCGGGGTCGGTTATTACACTGTCCCGGAGGCCGCACGGCTGCTCAAAATTGCTCCTCGCAATATTAACCGCTGGCTGGGAGGCTACACCTACAAAGGCGGCAGGATGCCCCCGCTCTGGACTCCGGAGCTTCCCGCCTTCGAGGACCACCTCGAGATTGGGTTCCGCGACCTGATCGAGCTTCGTTTTGTGAACGCCTTCCTCGAGGCTGGTCTTGGGCTCAAGACGATCCGGCACTGCCTTGATTATGCCCAGGACTGCGTCAAGGACGAGCGGCCCTTCTCGACCCGCCGCTTCAAGACTGACGGTCGCACGATCTTCCTCGACAGCTTGCTCTCCACAGGAGAGTCCGAGCTCCTCGAGTTGTCGCCCGCTGGCGGCCGTTTCACGGCAAAGGAACGGTTGTCATAGATCCTCAGCGCGCCTTTGGGCAGCCGATCGCAAGCGAGTACGGCGTTCCTACTGTTGTCCTGTCGGATGCAGTGAAGGCTGAAGGGTCGATCGATCGCGTGGCTCACCTCTTCGAAGTGCCCGTGGCGGTGGTCCGCGACGCGGTGAAGTTTGAAGAATACCTGCTTGCCGCGTGAAAGTTCTCATCGACGAAAATCTGCCCCCCGCGCTGGCGCGAGCCCTCGATGCGCTTTTTGCTCCACAACATGAGATCATCCATCTCCGCAAGCGCTTCGGCCCTGGCGTCAAGGATGTCGAGTGGATCACGACATTGAGCCGCGAAGGTCGATGGGTCGTAATCTCGGCGGACCGCCGCATCACGCGAAACAAGTCCGAGTACAATGCCTTTCGCAGCTCTCGCCTGACATGGAGATCCTCGCCGAAAGGGTTGGCGGCGGCGCCATGTTCGAGCTGCCGATGACGAGTACTCGGATCAAGCAACTCAAGTAGCCCGATAGCCAGCGTGTCATTGATAAATCTCACTGAAAACAGACACCCTACACCCGCCTACAGAAACCCTTTAAGGTCTCCCCTCGGCTGGCTTTGTCATTTGGACAGGGCCCACTGTGGATTGCTGGAAGCTGGTCAGAGGATCTTAAACCCTCCCCTGCTCTATGCCCCACTTCCAGTTCGCTTACCTAGGCAATCCATTTCCTAACGAACCGATCGAGAAATCCATATGACCAACCAAGCCATTATCTTTACGGACGGAGCTTGCCTCGGGAACCCTGGCCCAGGCGGATACGCAGCTGTCATCACCATCTCGGGTGAAGAGCAGATTATCGTTGGCCGAGATCGTTCCACGACCAACAACAAGATGGAGATGACGGCAGCTATCAAGGCTCTTGAGGCTGTGCCTGAGAACCTTCCGATCATCATCCACAGCGATAGCCAGTATGTGATCAAGGGCGCAACCGAGTGGCTCCGGGGATGGAAGGCCAAGGGGTGGCGCAAGGCTGATGGGAAGCCTGTCATGAACCAGGACCTCTGGATGCAGATGGATGTCCTTATGGTTGGCCGGAAGATCACTTGGAGGTGGGTGAAGGGCCATGCCGGCCACCCCGAGAACGAGCACGTGGATCGTCTGGCCAACTGGGAAGCCGTGAGGGCCGCCGCAGGAGGTGGAACCGATGAGAGGAGCGCTGAAGCGGCTATAGCCTAGTAAAAGCTCCTGAGGTGATGATCTTCATCAACAGGCTCAATAACCTATCCCGCGTTGATAGCTGGGTCGTTCAGATACGGTTCAAGGGTGCCGCCTGACCCTCCCTGTTAGTGCTGGACGATGCCTGTCCGCGTCGCCAGTGAACACAGGGAGGCTCTCATGTTGAGCTGGTCCAAACGAGTCAGTCTTACGGCCACCTTGACCGTCGTTGCCACATTGCTCGGCGGCTGCGTGACCGGCACCGAGGTTTCCTACAGCGAGTATCAGTACGATCGCTATGGCGGCACTGAGCAGACCTATGAGCGTAACCTCTACGCAGATCCGTCCCGTGGCCTCGAGAGCGAGAGGTGCCGAACTGTTGTCAGGCGACGGATCAACAGCTTTGGAGAAGAGGTTGTCCGGCGTGATCGCGTTTGCGTACCTGCAGGTGAGATAGAATCCGCAGAAACATGGGAGCGCCAAGCGCCTCGCCGCAGTGGCTATCCTAGCCCGGTCGAGCCGCCACCAGAGGATGTTCCATACGTCGAGTGAAAGAGGGCGGCCCTAGGCTGGACCTCGACAGGCCGCTTACGGCCAGCCCCAGGAACCGAAGATTAACCTTGGCAGTTTCTAATCACACCCACCGGGCGTGTTACGTATCAGCCCGAGGTGGTGCGCTCAGGCACCAAAGCGCCCCAGCCGAGGAAGGTCCCCTCCTGGGCTGGGGCGTTCCCTTGTGTGGATTGCCTCTCGCATCCAGACGATGACGTCATATAGGTCTATCCAACTGCCCCTCAGGACATCGCGAACAGAACTAAGATCACGCGTCCGATCATCGGTCTCATAGAACGGCATACCGCGATACAAGCCGCGTCCGCGCATCCTCCCACAAGCAGTCTACCAATAGTCA
>KI911999.1:82528-83101 GCA_000517005.1 Microvirga lupini | reverse complement strand
CCGCCGGAATGCATGTGGGTGGCAAAGGCATGCCGCAGCACGTGCGGCGACACCCGCTCCGGGCGGGCCAGTCCTGCGGCTACGGCAGCCTCCTTGATCTCGAGCAGAGCCGCCTGGCGGGTCAGGGCCTTGGCGCCATTGCGCACCGCATGGAACAGCCAGGGGGAGGGGGCTCCGCCGGAATAGGCGCGGGCCAGCCGCTGCCAGAGGGCGATGGCTTCGATCGCCCGCTCATGCAGCGGCACGAGCCGCTGTTTGTCGCCTTTGCCACGCACCAGCAGCATGCGGGTGCCGGGAGGCGCGGCATCCGGAGGGCAGCGACAGCGCCTCGCTGATGCGCATGCCCGAGGCATAGAGGGTCTCAAACAGGGCAGCCCGTCGGGCAGAGCCGGCCTGCCGGTAGAGCCCGACCGAGGGATCAGCCGCCAGCCGGTGGGCCGTCTCCAGGAGCGCCTCCGTCTCGGCAATCGAGAGCACGAAGGGCAGCTTGCGGGCCCGCTTCATGGCCGAGAGATGGGAGGTGGGATCACGGGAGCCGAGCTCCTCAGCGATCAGGAACTTGTGCAGGCCGCG
>KI911999.1:72064-82428 GCA_000517005.1 Microvirga lupini | reverse complement strand
GCCTTCAGCTCACCGGGCCGTCGGATCAGCCTGCAACTATGGCGGAAAGCCCCACGGTCAGCACGACGTCAGCGGTTCGTCTTTCCAAGCAGGAGATCCGCACGGCGCAAGAAGCGCTTGTCGACTTCGGATATGGAAACCTAAGAGCTGACGGGTCATTAGGCCCATCAACCCGCAAAGCCATCGAGGCTTTTGAACGAGCCAAGGGTCTTCCTGTCACGGGCAAGCTTGGAACAGCGACCCTTCAGGCTTTGAGAACCCACACTGCCTCGGTGACTCAATAGCTCACTCTGTGAGTTTTTAACGCCGCTCACTACAGGTAGGGGGCTCGCGCCAGACCTCGCGTACTGAAGGGAGGCTCCAAGCCCTGCACTCGCTTCTGATAAGCAACGGTTATTGGGAGTGCGTGCATCAATTAGGTTTTGCTGGTCTCCGACGCGGTCGGAGGGATGCATCTCGAGATGTTCAGAGCCGGATTCGTGTCAATCTGTCCGAGCAATCAGTACAATGCAGGCTTGGAACTTGTGGCAAGTTCGATTAGAGGTCCTGCAGTTCATTCTTCAGCTTTCCCACGCACGCGCAGGTTCGGGGCCTCCCGGAACACACTGCCTGAGAAAGCTACCCACAATCATTGTTAGGACAAGCGAGATGCCGCGTCCCGTGCGTCAGTTCGAGCCGCAGATCACCCGTAGTGGTGGAGCGCCCTCAAAGTACCGATTCACCGCCCGTTGCTCTGAGTGCCTCAAGACCGACAGCTACGAGGCCAATCAGTCTGTCAGCGATGATGTGATTAAGGGCTACTTCAAGGAGCGGGGTTGGCTCCTGGGACGGGATCGCTCCTATGACGTATGCCTTGCATGTCTGGCAGGACAGCGGGATACCGATCGTCACCGCGGCACGGAGACGCCCCGCCGCGGTTTTGCAGGGACGGCACGGCAACCGGACCGTGAGGCTGCTTCGGTGAATGCACGCCACAAGGACACGGCTGATATCCTGGCCCGGCACCTGGGCAAGCCTGAGACTTTAGCGTCAGAGGTCTTCCGGCCCAGAGCGCCACAGGCCCCGCGCCCCACGGCTTCAGATGTGACACAGCCGTCAGTATCGGCCCCTGCCCTCTCACCCGAGGTGGAGCAGGCCCTGACCGGGATGGCTGCAGATCTCAAAGGTCTCCGGTCCACTATGGAGTTGATGGCCGAGCAGATGAGCAAGCTCGTGGCTCTTGGAAGCCAGCAGATTGAGACCATCGCACGGCTGGCCCCTCTGATGATCCAATCGACTGACAGGATTTCCGGTGAGTTCAAGGATCTCAAAAGCGCCACCAGAGCAAACTCCGGGCCATCAGGAGTCGGTCTTCCACAACAGCCTTCGCCAGCAGTCGAGCCTCCCACGGAGCAGGTTCAGGAAGTCAGCTCTGAACCTAGGTCTGAATGGGCGTCGCAACCAATCGTGCAGGCCAAGCAAACCCGTCGTCCCAGGACGAATGGGAGCCCAGGTCGCCAATCGGCTGCTGACCATGCAGTGGTGAAGTCCCTTGTGGATGCCAAGCGGCCCAACCGGTTCTACACCACGGTTCGGCTGCCACGGGAGTTGTGGGACAGATCAGGCTTTGGCCCTGAGGATCGCATCCAGATCGACTGGAAGAAGAAAGCCCTGTTCATCAGTCGGGTCTCGGATGGCGGCGTGAAGCCCAAAACAGTCGGCGATGCCATTGTGGTGCTTCAGTCCTGGCGCTTGGGCGATCTCAACTTCGATCCGGCGAGGATCACCTCTGGTGACGGCTTAATGCGCTTGACGCCTCCATGAAAACGACCGCTCACCGCGATAGCAATGCTTGAGCAGGGAGCTAATCCAGCACGGGAAGGCAGAACGGATCGCACGATCTGGTTGCTGCCAGCGGACCTATCACTATCCCGTGGAGCCAGATCTCAGACCATGGATGAAGTCATACGTCCAGGAGCCAGTTGGGTCAGGCAATAGTCATGTGCTCTTGAAACATGACCGGCGCAGGCACGACAGGTGCACGGTCGGCATCGATCGAGCCGGATTAACTGTCTAGCGACCTGTGTCTGGCAAATCTCTCCGAAGCCTATTGCAGTGTCACTCTCTGACGTCTGCAGGCTGAGGAGTGCGGCATGCGGGGTCAGGCAGATCTATTCTCAGGGCTGGATGGGCCTGCGGCTCCCATCGAGATAAAGCCTTCCGGTCAGATCCGCACTGCACCAGAGACCAAGCGCCGCAGCTGGACGCTCGATCCGGCGGATTACGAGAGTGCAGCCCAGATCCTTGAAGCCTCCGGCAATTACCGCGTGCTGCGCCGGCTTGAGCCACGTCCCGTCTGTATGCCGCGCGCTCCCGTTGACGGTGAGCGGATCGCAGTCATTGTCGATACGGAGCCACGGGCCTTGATCACACCCGGGATGAGGTGATTGAGCTCGGCATGGTGGCGTTTACCTATCATGAGAGTGGTCTGATTAGCGACGTGATCGGTGTCTTCAGTGCCTTGCGCGAGCCGTCGGTCCCCATCAGCCCCGAAATCACCCGCCTGACCGGGATCACAACCGAGATGGTCGCCGGTCAGTCACTCGATCTCGCCGCGGTTGAGCGCTTCATTGCACCAGCCCACCTGATCATCGCCCACAACGCCTGCTTTGACCGTCCTTTCTGCGAGCGTCTGACCCGGGAGTTTGGCGTTAAGGCCTGGACCTGCTCGGTCTCGGAGATCCCCTGGGCCCATTTCGGGTTCGAAGGCAGCAAGCTCGGGTATCTTGTCGGGCAGTGTGGCTGGTTTCATCAGGGGCATCGTGCCGTTGATGATTGTCATGCTCTGCTCGAAGTGCTGGCCGCCCCCTTGCCTGACCACGCCGGGCTCCCACTCGGTCATCTGCTGGCCGCCGCCAAAAAGCCCCTCCTGCGCATCTGGGCAGAGGGCAGCCCCTTCGATTTGAAGGATGCGCTCAAGAAACGAGGCTATCGCTGGAACGACGGCACCGACGGACAGCCGAAGTCCTGGTGGATCGAGGTTGAGGAACAGGCCTACGAGGCCGAGTTGACCTTCCTGCAGCGGGACGTGTATCGCCGCGCGATCGAGCCTTTAACGCAGAAGATCACGGCCTTTGAGAGATTCCGGGCCGCAGGCTGACGAGACAAATGGATTTCGCCAGAACTCTGACTGCCACACAGGTCCAGCGCGGCCTACAATGCCCCTGCTCGTCCCGCGTGCAGTGCATCGAGGTCAGGATGGCCCTTTCATGAGGCTCCAGAATGCGGCCTTGCGCCCATGCACTTTGCTCAGCGCCGCCCTGTAATGAGCATGGTCGCTCAGACCGGAGGAAGGCTTGATCTGTTCAGCCATGCTATCGAGCCTGGTCAAATACCGTGCCGCGTGACCATAGGCTGGTGAGCGGGCACGTGACAGGATATCGTCGATCAGCGCACGATAGAGCACAGTGGCCGCCTCGGGATGGGCCTCCTCCAGCGCTTCGGCAGCCGGCACGAGCGCCCCATAGTGCCGCCCCTCCCATGTCTCACGCTGATCGAGGACGAGTTTTGCGGCCAGATCCAGCCGTGGCCAGGAAGAAGGCCAGCGCGGTATAGCGGTGGGGATAGGCCGCTGCATGGGCGAACGCCCGATCAAGCGCGTCGAACTCGGCAAAGTCTGGCAGGTGCGCGAGGTAGTCGCGCAAGGCTGCCGCGTCCAATGTGTCGGCGAACGTCTGCCAGCGCAGCGCCTGAGCCGCCGCAGGGTCACCGATAGCTTCCAGGATCTCGACCTCCAGACGGGCGCGCGTGAGTTCGGCGAGATCATGGCCTGGCCTGTCATCGCCGAGATCCTCCCAGCTCATGACCCGCAATCCCGGTCGGGGAGATTGCCGAACCCAGTCGAGGGCCTCCGCGGCACGTCCCGCCACAAGAAAGCGCTGAGCCACTGCCAGCGTGTCCTGCCGCTGAGTCCCACGCTGGTGCTCGAGAGCCACGAACGCATCAACATCGCCGCGCTGATCGGCAATCGCTTGGCGCGCCTGGATCAGGCGGTCACGGCGAAACTGCCGTTCCCAATCACGATGCCCGCTGCGCGAAAGATCGATCTCCTGAAAGGCAGCCGCCAGCGCCGCATCGAAGTGATCGAGGGCGGACAGGGGCAGCAGCGGGATGAGCAACGCGATCACACGCTCGATCAGACCATAACCATCGGTCAGCAGAAGCGGCATCAGCCGGTTGGGCAGTTGGCCTTTCTCATCGTCGGCAAGTCTCAAGGCAACGCCGGGCAAGGCCTCGGCGGCAGCATGGTAGACCTGCTGGACCGTGCCACTGGAATCGTCGACGCGCTCGAACACGCGTTCCGCCCCCGCCAGAAAGCGCAGGAGGCGTGCGACCGCAGCGGCCGGATCGGCAGCACCAAGTTCATCGATCATGACTGCGACCAAGGCCGTCAGATCCGTCACGACCGCTTTGCGCTTGTCCCAGTCGATAAACCCGCGGGCCCGCTCAAGCGCCAGCAAGCGCCGATCAACGATGGCCGCGATGGCGGCAGGCCCTTGCGCTCCCGCGAGTGCAGCTGTCACGAGCCGCTTGAAGGCGCCATTTCGGCCAGCCTCATCGAGAACCATTTTCGCCAGCTTCTCGGGTCCGAGTGCAACGAGAGCCTCATGGGTTAGGCTTGCTTTACGTGCCATATTTCCTTGGGCCCGTCCCTCAACTTGTTTCCAAATGTTTGTTGTTCTATATGTTGTAACCTTAGCTGTTCTGTGGAGCTGACATCTTCTCGCCTCGAACGGCACTCTCCTACCGTTCGGGGTTGCAAGAGAACATGCCTCACGATCCCGGCTCATCGACGCGGCCGCGCTGCTTCGTTGTATGCGTATTCCTTCTGTGACGCCGCACCATCAATTTCCACTCTCCTCGCCATAGGGCGTCTAGCCGAAATTGAGGCAAGGCTATCATTTTTACGACAATCTGCGGTAGTTGCACATTTGCCAATCAATCTCTTTGATATCTTCCGAGCTGCCTGTTTACAAATCTAAGCCTCGCCTGCTGGACGGTAGATTGAAGCCCGAACCCACAGTTTCCATTAAGGATCTCAGCCCCTACTGTGGGACCACATCAATTTGGTGATGTGACGTAGCATTGTTGAAAGCAGGTGGTCATCGACGCGAAGCTTACACTACCAACGATACTCGATATTCATCGCTCGCGATCTCCACCATTCCGCCTCACGCCTTTACGGCGGCTAACTCGGCTCGGGGCATCGCTGCCAATTTTCTTGGTATCAAAAGGTAATTGCCCGGACTGCTCACATACGTGCGTTTGCCCATCTTCACCGTCCAGCTGCTGACCAAATCCGGGCAAGCCGTCCCGGCAAGGACCGGCAAGGCTAGTCTCGACTGCGTTCAGCGGGGCGGCTCCTCTGCTAGATCTCCGCGCTTCCATAGTGTCGATCCATGCATACTGGCGTGCCGCGGCGGCATCAACCGGTGCGCGCGTGAGCAGCCACACCTTGTAGCTGAGTTGCCTTTCGTGCTCTTGCTCTGTCCTCAACTCCAATCGAGTTCCCGCCCAACGCTCCACTTGTCGAGCTTTCAGCTGCGCGAGTTTATGTCGGTGTCGAAGGTTCAGACCCTCAAGCCATACCCGTCTAAGACGGCCGCGTCGCAATCTCCGGATCAGCAACGATCGCTTCACATCCAAGCTTCGGCGGAGTCTGGCTTGCTCGTCCTGTCGCGTCCCCCGCTCCCGCGCCCAAGCGAGTTTCCACCCGTCTTGCCCCTCCGCCTTTATGGCCTTGCGCCGCTGGGCCCGATAGGCCGCATATTCCGCCCTCAGCGAAACATGATCATTGATATTTGGATCCGGAGACATGCCCCAAGCTGCATTAGTCTCCCACTGCGTACGAACGGCTCCAATCCTCTGATGTATCATCTTGTCCAGGGGAAGCCCCGGCTCGCCCGGGGTTGACTGCTGACATACCCAGCTTTGGACTCTGGCCTTACGCTTGAGCCGCCTGGATTTGGCAGCTCTGGCACGCACTCCTGCCAAGATTTGCTCCGCCACCTGCCACATAGATGGGAGAAGGACATCCGATCCGAGGGAGATCGCCACTGGTACGATAGTGGGTGACCCAGTCCCCGATGATCCAAACTGCACCCGTTCCCGATCGATCCCGCCTGCTGGCCGGTGCCGACGATCACCTTCCGCGGCTTGCCGTCGGCGCGACGACATCTTCACATCAAGAGCAACGGTAGAACCCAGTATCTTAACACGGCGCTGGTGGGCGGCCTCCCGGCCCTCCGCCGGGGTGCGCACCGCCTTCCCGCGGGACGGTATTCCAACTTCCGCCTCCAGAGCTGCCCTTGCCCTACCCTCCGCTTGGTCAGGATATTCTCCCCATCGTGCCGCAAGGACACTATACCGAAAATCATCGCCGATATCAGACGCCTTGCAGCCCGGCGCATCGGCGTCGTGACCTTCTGCAAAGGCCAAACCATGGAGAGACCGCCCGCTCCCTCTCGCAATTCTGACCGAATGCTTGAGGACGATTCCCTTGCCAGCCAATATGCTGCTGAATTGCTGCCAGCCCATCGCATGTTGAGCGGCATCGGCTATGACCGGACGCACGAGCTCGTACCATGGCAGTCCCCCATTTCGCTCGAGCCGCGCGCGATCACGCTCGTTCAGGCGCACTCGCGAGGCATGCGCCATGTCGCCGCCGGACATACGTTCCGCTCCCTGTGCCATCTGTTGCTTGAGTACCAGGTCCCGGTTATGCCGACCGGGTACGATCGGCACGCCACGCTCACGGGCGATGTCGGCCATGCATCGCTCGGACCGTATCTTCGACCATGATAGCTGCGCTGCACGCCCATCAGGGCCTACTCGGTTCGCTACCACATGGACATGCCGATTATCGGTATCATCATGAACCGCAGCGATGAACTGATGCTTGTCAAGTCCTATCGCCCTGAGTAACCGCACGACATCAGTTTCGATCACAACGTTTGTGGCTGGCTCGTCATCCTTGTAGGAAATAACCCAATGACACACAGGATCGCGGCATCGACTCAGGTCTGCCTGAGCATCCATTTCCAGCGCTGCCGTCTCCAGCGATACGACACCGCGAAAGAACTCATGGCTCGGGCGATCTCGCTCCAGACCCTCAACATAGGTCTGACAGCTGGCGAATGAACCGATCCGCCCATCTGGACCCAAGGGGGGTGGAATGTCGCGGCAAACTGGCATCTTAGCGACCTAGCCTCTTCAAAGCACCGACGACTGCCGCCGCCGCGTTTCTCACTTCCAATGAGTCCACCACATGTCCGTTCAGATCAGCTTGCTGCCGCAGGGCCTCGAGATTCACACCAATACCGGACAGAGTGCGAACCGCGTGAGCAACCTCGTCTGGGAGACGGCGCAACCGCCCTACCCGGCTCCCTGAGATGCCTTCATCATTCAAGACCTTGGATCGAACAAAGTCGGAGAGATTCACTCCCGCTGCATCCGCCTGTTGGTTAAGACGGGCAGATTCCTCCATTGTAAGCCGCACCCGAATGATTTCGCTGCGGCGGTCGATTTCCGCTTTTCTCGGCCGAGTCATCTCTGGTTCCCATACCGATCAAGATTTGGCGTTTGTGCACTGTCGGACTGGAATGTCCAGATTCCATCTCGCCATCACCGCGACGCCATAGTTAGTCCGCTCTGTCTCCTCTTCCTTGCTACGTCTGTCACCATGATGGATCCCTAAGGCAGTCTCACGTTTTGTAGTCACAACTCACCGCTGGCCCAAGTTAGATTTCCGTCGTCACCCGCACATGAACGATACGCAATCGAGCGTCAGTGGCGAATGCAAGTAGTACACTATGGGACGCCGTATAAGACAATCCCGATCTTTGAAAAGTATCTCGTTGACACTGCTGCACCGGAAACGGAAACTTTTTACGCCAAGACTTAGTAAGCAGATTCCACAGTGGAGATTCCACAATCTGATCTTTGTGGCGGCACCTCTAAACCGTTATGTCAAGGTGATAATGTCAGATGACCGAGAATGATACCTTTCTGCAGCTGTGCCATGAGATCGATGCGCTGCCGTCTCGTCAGAGCGCAAAGCGAGCTGCGTTCGACGCGGCCCTTGCCTCAATCGAGGCAGCATTAGAGCGCGGCAATACTGTCGATGATGTCTCGAAGATTTTTTCCCGCCATAAGATCGAAATAGCTCCATCAACCCTTCGTCAGTACCTGCGGGAGGCCCGGAAGGCCAATGAGGAGCGACAGCCCTCTGGTTCTGCAGCAGGCAGTACCGGCAGGAAGCGAGCTAAAGCCAAGGAATCTGCCAGCGTCTCGTCAAGGAGAAAGCGTGAAGGATCTCCGTCAGCGAATGATGAAACGACGGGCGGAAATGCTGCCGAATCTATAGCCATGCCTCGTCAGCCCGTTTCACAGACCGGCAAGATTTATGGAGACTTCTGATGCTTCTCGTTATTAACACCGGGGAAAAGGGAGGAGCCGGCAAGAGTGTCGTTGCTGGCACTCTCGCGTCCTACTTTGAAGCTCGTAAATGGAGCTGGAAGGGTATTGACCTGGATAACAGCAATAAGCAGTTTGCGACCCTTGGAGAGGAGAGAGTTAAGGGATTCACACTTCAGGAGCGTGGGGAGCTGATTGCCCCAGAGGTCACCCGCTTCGGTGATTACATCGGGGGCTTGATGGAAGCTAAGTCGGTCGATGCGCTCATCCTCGACCTCGGGGGTGGCCAGCTCGATCTGGTTCTCGGTGCCTTGGAGGACACGGGGCTACAGGATCAGATTGGCGGTGGAATAACACTTGTCCTTGCCTATACGATTGTGGCGTCGGTCCAGTCGCTGTCGACCCTCGCCAATAACCTTACCATTCTGGACAGTATTGCCAGCGCACATTGGCTGATCGTACGCAACGCATGGAAAGGACCGCTGGATGTCTATGACGGCAGCACAAAGGTGCGGCCCCATCTTCGTGGGATCGGCGCCTATGAGATCGACATCGAGAGAATTCGGGATGAGGCCATCCTGAACGAATGGACCCGGTCTGGTCAGTTGCTCGGAGACTTTCTCACCCTGGATCGCGGCTTTACCCTTCGCGCCAAACTGACGAGTTGGGCGAGCAGGATCTATGAACAGCTAGATCGCTATGAAGTTTTGGCGGGAGCAAAGGCATGAGCAAGATGGACAAGCTGCATACGCCTGTAGCGCCGATCGATTATGTCACGCGGATTATGGAGGGGCTGCATCCCTCCGAGCGAGCACAGTTCGATAAGTATTTATCACAAGCATCGCTGCGTCACGGATTGAGAGCCGACATTGATCGTGACCACCCCATCATTGGGGTGCTAGCAGAATTCGCGCTGTTCGGCGTCGCAATGACGAATATACACAAAGCGACGGCAGATGTAGCATCCCGATGCGAGGAAAGCACTAGAAAGAACGAGGATCTGCTTTCAGCGCTCACTGCTCATGTGATGGACTTTCCTAGGAGAGTCAGAATCGCCGAGCAGAACGCGATTGAGAAGATTCATGCACCTGCGAACCGTGTCTATGAAAGCCACATGAACAATCTGGCCGCGTACCAGAAGGAGCTCTGCGCCTCTTTCGGAAAATTACGAAAGGTTCTCCTCGTCCAACATACAGAGGACATGGAGATGCTAAAGGGCGAGTACCAGAGAAAATTTGCAGAGCTGCGCCACTGGGAGAAGGCTGCCCATGAGGCAGAGTATCGTGCCAGGCTTGCGACTACCAGGCCCGTGTTGACGATAATATGCACGTTGGTCATCGGCTTACTCGTCGGGCTCTTGATAGGATGAGGACAGACCAAATGAGACAAGACGCTGAGCGAGCGCGGACTGCATCACGACCTTTGTCAGAAGCTGTTACTCCACGCGAACTCCTGCACCTGACCGCAGCAGTCGCGTCCGAGATTTACGTCAGCCGAGCCGGAGAGCCTGTCACCATGGCTGGCCATCAGCGGACCTACGATGTTCAAGATGCCGTTGCTGAGGCAGCAGCGCTATTGACATGGGCGCTGACACCGAGTCTTGCCGCTGACGTCTATCGTGTTGCAGCAGCATCGTATGGCGTCCAATCGTTGTTTGATGCTGTGACTGAGGCTGCCCCGATGAATACAAAAATGCAGGCTGACACGAAGGGGTGATGTGCCTTTGTGGTTGAAATCCATGGCGGTCTGGCGTCGGAATTTCCCGTTCATCTACGAGCAAAGTGACAGTGGCCATTGCGAAAAGCCCGCCTCAACCCTAAGGCGGGCTGACGCGAGCCTTGATAAAAGCTTCTATGTCCGTCCTATGCGGACTGCCACATTGGATAGCTCGTGCCGGGCATCCATGATGC
>KI911999.1:57724-71964 GCA_000517005.1 Microvirga lupini | reverse complement strand
TAACGTTTGACTGCGGCCGTCCAGATCTTCTGATCTGGAATGAACGGTTCGCAGGCAACAGCTTGATGCTACCACTCCGGCGCGGTGTATCCCCTCTCCTTCTTGTATAAAGCAAAACCTTCAAGACCGAGAGCAGGGCAAATCAGGTAGCCGTCGTGCAGACCAACCTCATCCTTCTCGCCAGCTGTACCGCAGATAAAGGGCCCTTGGCCTATAGCCTGTTTAAGGACCCGCAGGCCGATGACGATTATCTTCCGTTCCTTCTCGGCGAACTCGAACGCATCATGACGCAGGGCAGGCCCCTGACGATCCACAGCTGCAATCAGCTCATCGATATCTACTTTCACGTTAGTCCATTTCTTTTGGTTGGTTTCACAAGGCGCGAGATTGCTTCTCGTGCCAATATTACTTGATGTTCGGAGCTCATCGGCAGACTAGCGACAACATCCCGCGTTTCAGTGACGGAGGCGCCCTCTAGCTGGTGACACCGCTGTTGCTTGGGTGACTTCGCGCGATCTGTGTGTTCAGTTCCGCTCGGATAGCATCGAGCCGGTCGCGGCAGATCTCGTAAGCTTCCATCGCCCTGCGGGAGTCCTCCAGCAGCGTGTCGACGTCCGCTGTCCCACCGACTCTGAGCCGCTCGGAAATCGAGCGGAGAATGCCGTAGTGCTTGGCATACAGACCGGCTGCTGCGGACGAAGAGTTCTCAAGGTTATGCATCATAGTTCCAATTCATTTATCAACTGGTAGTGGAAGTGAGTTCATCGCTGCGGACCGTCACGGCGCCGTCTGCGAGGGTTAAGATGAGAGGGCCCGCACCGACCTGGGCGACATGCCGAACCGGGCAGCGATCGCGATCGAGGACAAGCGCAAAGCCGCGCGCGAGGGTGCCCTCAAGGCTCAGAGCCCGCACCTCGCGATGAACAGCATCTAGGGTGAGGGAGGCATGCTCCAGAAACCGCTCAAGGGATTGCGATATGTCCCGATGGAGTTGTGCAAGCTCCCTGCCCTCCCGGTCCAAGGCTGCTTGGAACAAGCCCGTCGAGCAGGTAGGCGGGATCGACAGTGGCGCGCGAGACGGGGCGTTGGCCCCTTGCCCTCCTGTCAGCTCACTCAAGAGCTGATTGAGACCCTGCCGGGTTTCGGCCAATCGGGTCTGGAGGAAGGCCTGACCGGTGGCGATGGACTGTTGGGCGCTTTCGATCTCATAATCCTGGTGCCGGATGTGAGCCTCCACGTTACGTAGGATCTGGTCTCGCATAGCAAGCAGATCCTGCGCCTGCCGGTGGAGGATCCGGTCGATATCCTTCCGGATCATGCGGTAGTCGATCATCACTCGGTCGGCCCGATCGCGGAGGAGCGCCAGCACCAGCCCGATGGCTTTGCTCGGAGTGTCAGCTGACCGCCAGGCGACTTCGTCGAGGAGCGTGCGGTCCGTGGCATGGCCCAATCCTGTGATCACCGGCGCCGTGAACATGCAGATCAGCCGGGCCACGTCCTCGAACATCAGCGAAGCCATCCCGGCCGAAGGCCCGCCCCCGCGCACCAGCAGCAGGACGTCGAGCCCTTCCCCTCGTGCGACCTCCTCGGCCTGCTTCAGGGCGCTACAGAGGGACTGCCGGGCACCCGCCCCTTCGAAGGTCGCCGGAAAAGAGACCGATGTTGAGATCCCGGAGCATTCCAGCCTCTCCAGTTCCGGCAGGACGTCGGCATAGCCCGCGGACCGCTCTGGATGAATGACGCCGATGCGCAGGATGTCCACCGGCTCGGGGAGCTGGCGCTGGCGGTGGAGGATCCCGTCGCGCATCAGCTGGAAGCGAGCCTCTTCCAGCATCTGCTCCAGAAGCCCTGGAGCGAAGGTCGGCTCCAGGGCCAGGACTTTCCCTTGCAGGTGCCGGCTCGGGTGAAAGGTGGGTGCGATCTTCAGCTGGGCACAGCTGCCCTTCAGAGCTTTGATCTCGACAGTGCCGCCGGTCGCCTCGCGAACGCGTTCAAAGACCTCCGAGGGCATGAAACATCGTAGCGACGCACTGGTGGAGGGATTGCCGGCGTGCGGCTCGATCAGATCGAGAATGTAGCCTGAGCGGACTGCCCTCACGTCGAGCAGGGTAGCCTCGACCCAAATCTCTTTCGGCAGGTTCATCCGAATGGCCTTGCCGGCCTCTGAGGTGAACTCCCGCAGGCTCAGTCTCGGGACAGGGCCGGTCTCGCCCTCCGGCTCCTCGGCATCTATCGAAGGCAGCCGCTCGCCATCTTGTATCATCATGCATGGCTTTCCTTACTTCGTTGGTTGTTGGGATCAGGGGCGTCCCGGCTCCGGCAGTGTCAGCTGCGGCGGGAGCCCACTTCTTCAGGGGATTTTCTGCGTCAGGAGCCCACTTGAAGGACAAGGGCCGTTGTAGGCGGTGCATGGCATCCGCCCTTGGGTTCAGGCGGTCTCAGGCTTCTTCCAGGGAATGAACGAGACGTAGTTGAAGGTGATAAACAGAAGGGTCAGCGACTTCTGTGCCGCCAGCCGCATCTCCTGCGGCTCTCCGGTGCTGACATCATAGATAAGAGAGCAGCTCTGCCCGGACTGATCCGCTCGGGTTTCGCCCCACATCAGCTCGATGTCCACGGCCCCGGGCGTGTGGGTCACAACATACCCGCCGATCCTGTGGGAGGTTGGCACGTTCAAGGTGAGCGTCTTTTCCTTTGCTTCTCCCTTCATCTCCACATCACCGACACCGGCCGCATGCCCCTTGAAGCCAGGTCCGCGGCCCCTGAAGCTGCCCTTGAACGAGATGCGGCTGCTCGGAGCGACCGGGACTAGGTCGATCAGGCGGCGGGCGTCGTCTGCGGCGAACGTCGGACCATCCATGACCAAGCGGTCGATGATCGCATGCGCCTCGAGACGTTGATGGATATCCATTGTCATTCCTTGGGGATTTTTCAGTTGCTACAAGCAGCAGTCACTTCTCCCAGAAAGTCCTCTCCGCACCTGCGCTTCGGGCGATAGCTTTGTGTCAGAACCAGGATCGTCGAAGCCATCGGCGGGCCAGCTCTCGGCTGAAGAGTGGCGGACTGAACGATCAAATCGGGTTCTGGCATGACAACTCGCTATCAATAATGTCCTGCTCCCCGCGAACGGATCCAGCCCCACTACTCGGCGCAACCCGCTCGAAGTGACAGAAGAGATCGTCTTCCGCCATGGCGGCTGGTATATCGTCCGCTATGCGAACCACTGAACAGCTTGGCCATTGCGCTAGGGGATAGGTTGACTTAGTATTTTTATGCCATATATTTTAACCATGACAACCAAGGAGGCTGTTATGGCCCGCCGATCTGTGTCGTCCAGCTTCATGCTGAACGTCCACGCTGAGCCCGACTCGGTGCAGGCCGCGTTTCTGCGCCGAGCCCTGTCCGCCCTTGAGCGAATTGCCAGCAACGTTCCGGCGAAGACACTAACCGAGGCACTCGCGGCCCCAACCGACGTCGGCTCGCTCGCCCAGCTCCTGAGCCGTTCTGAGGTGGTTGGATCGGCCGTCACCGAACTCGACCCGCTCGCGCCAGCTCTGGCTCGGGGCGTCGAGCACCGCCGGACGCTCCTGAACTTGGCCGGCAGCGCAATGTCAGCGGAGGAGGCCGGCCAGATCCTCGGGATCACACGACAGGCCGTCGACAAGCGCCGGCGTGCCGGCACCCTGCTGGCCGTCCGGGAGGGGAGCGACTGGCGCTACCCGGCCTGTCAATTTGAGGACGGCGAGGTGGTGGCCGGCCTTCCCGACGTCATGCGCCGCTTCGATCCGGCAAACGCCTGGGTGGTGCTTGACTTCCTCCTCGCCCCAGACACGGTCTTGGCAGGCCGGACGCCGCTTGAGGCGTTGAAAGCCGGCGACCATGACCAGGTGCTGCGCTTGGTCCGTGGAATTCAGGGTGACGGCTTCGCGTGAGTCCCTTGCCACCTCCTGGAAGCCGCGGACCGGCTGGGGCCGCGCCGCCACCGCCCGCTTGGCTTGCCAGCAAGAGCTTGCCGGTCGACGTCTTACCACTCGGCACCGTGCTGCACCGGATCCACCGAATCTCGCTCGGTCCGGTGTTCTTTGGTCCCGGACCTGGCATCGCACCGACCTATCGCTTCGACAGCGCAAGCGGCCGGTTCGGCGTATTATATGTCGGCTTGAGCCGGGCCAGCGCGGCGGCCGAAACGCTGCTGCGCAACCCACAGCGCTTGATGATCTCACCCCGGAGATCGCAGACCGCGCCGCAACGGAGCTGGCATGCCCTAGAGAGCTCCGCGTCGTGAAGCTCTATGGCCCCGGCCTGCAGACGGTCGGCACCGACAACGCCATCTCCACTGGCCCCTACGAGCCCTGTGGCTTGTGGTCGGACGCTCTTTGGGATCATCCAGATCGTCCAGACGGGATCGCGTATCAGTCCCGGCACGACTCGAACGAGATTTGCTTCGCACTCTTCGAGCGTCCGGGCATGATGTTTGATATCAGGTCGACAAAGCCGTTGACTGCTATACTGCGCGAGGTCGCAGCGCTGCTCGACACCTACGACAAATCCCTCTCACCTACATAGTGCTTCAAAGAATGTGACGCACCTATGCTGAAGCCCGCCTGCGTGCCGAGTCCCACTCTGGAGAACAGGCAGAAAACCACTAGAGGGGAGCACAAGGTTCGTGCCATAAACCATGCTAAATGGGACAACCTCGGAACGATGCGGCTCCAATGCCCCCGTTTCTTGCTCACACAGCCCTATTCCTCCTGCACTTCGTCAGCTGAGTCCTTCATGTGCCGTGAAACCACGGTCTCTTCGCCAAGAAGTCCGCGCGGCCGTACCAAAAGGATAAGTACCAGAAGCAACCCAATCAGGACGACCTGGAGGGTTGCTGCCCTGGCCTGATACTCGTCCGGAACTAACTCACGTAGCACATTCCCGGACAGGGTCCATAAGGCCCATACCACGAAGGCTCCAAGGATAGCTCCAAGATTGTTGCCCGAGCCCCCCACAATCAGCATCGTCCACATCTGGAACGTGAGGATCGGCAGAAAATCCTCCGGAGCAATGTAGCCGACAAAGTGCGCGTAGAGCGCCCCGCCAAGTCCCATGAACATGCAACCGATCACAAAGGCTTGCAGGCGAAACCGAAACGCCCGCTTCCCAAGGGACTCGGCCGCCGTCTCGTCCTCGCGGATCGCCCGCAAAACGCGGCCCCAGGGGCTACGCACGAGACGCTCTAATGCAACATAGCTGAGACCAAGCAGCGTTGCGGTCACCGCCAGATAAGCGAGATTCCAGGCGAGGTTGTCCACAATGACGTCGGCGAACGGCTTCGGGATAAACTGCAGTCCAAATGGGCCACCCGTTAAAGGCTGAGCATTCAATGCAACCAGTTGCAAGGTGACAGCAATACCGAACGTGGTGATGGCCAGGTAGTCGTGCCGCAGCCGCAGCGCCGCCACCCCAACGACGAAGGCTGCAAGCCCGGACGTTACCATCGCGCCGAGCCACCCGAGGGAGATAGGCAAACCCAAGCCCCCAAACTGATTGGGGTAGTCCGGCGCTGTAAGGAGCGCCGACGTGTAGGCCCCGATCGCGACGAAGCCCGCGACGCCGACATTGAACAGGCCCGTGAAGCCCCACTGCAGATTGAGGCCGAGCACCACCAGCCCGAAAATCGTGGCAAAGACGAGAAAGAAGGTGCCGTACGAGAGCAGACCGAGCAGATCGTGCATCACGTCCTCTCGCCGAAGAGACCGGTGGGGCGGATGAGCAGGATGGCGATGAGCACTACGAAGGCAGTGGCCGCCCGGTATTCAGCCCCGACGAGCGGCACCGACAGGCTTTCCGCGAGGCCGACGATGAGGCCGCCCGCGACCGCCCCGTAGGCGCTGCCGATGCCTCCGAGGATCGCCGCGGCGAAGAGAGGAAGCAGAAGGTCGAGCCCAAGTTGCGGCCGCAGCTGAACGGTGAGGCCCGAGAACACCCCGGCAACGGCCGCGAGAACGGCACCGATGATCCAGGTGGCGCGGATCACGCGATCGACGTCGATGCCCGTTACCCGGGCGAGTTGTGGGTTGATGGAGGTTGCCCGCATCGCTTTGCCGAGGGTCGTGCGGGTGAGAAAGAGATGGAGCCCAATGACCGAAACAGCCGTCAGACCAAGGACAAAGAGCTGATCCGGGGTGATCCGCAATCCGCCCAAGACGTCCCTCGGAACCAACCGGATCGCGACCTGGATCTCACGGCTGTAGTATTCCGGAACAGCCCCATACATGAACTGGAGCAGGTTGCGCAGCACGAGAGCGGCCCCGAAGCTCGCCATGATCAGCGTAATCGCGTTCCCGTGCCGCCGCAGTTGACGGAACAGGAGCCGATCAACCAAAAGCGCCAGCGCCGCAGTGGCAATCGCGGCGACGACCAGCGAGGCCAGAAGCGCCCACCCGAACGAGAACGGGCCGAGGGGCTCCATGGGCCCCCAGACAGCCGCCATGCCGAGGAGCGACGTCCAGGCGAAATAGGCGCCCCAGGTCAGAAGCTCGCCATGGGCGAAGTTCGCAAAGCGCAGGATGGAATAGACCAGCGTTACGCCGATCGCTCCAAGTGCAATGACCGAGCCGATGACGAAGCCGTCGGCCATGAGCTGCAACACTAGATGCCTCCTCGATGCTGTCCGAGATAGAGCGCGGCGATCTGCGGATCGTCAGAGAGGTCGCGCGCGGCGCCGACGATCCGGGTGTTTCCCTCAACTAGGACTACGGCGCGATCAGCGATAGCGAGCGCCGCCTTCACGTTCTGCTCCACCAGCACGATCGTAACGCCGGTGCCGCGAACTTCCCTGAGCTTCTCGAAGACGATACCCACAAGCTTCGGCGAAAGCCCCGCCGAGGGCTCGTCCAGCATTAAGACCTTCGGCTCGCCGACCAGCGCCCGGGCGACCGCGAGCATCTGGCGCTGGCCGCCTGAGAGACGACCCGCCAAATGTCGCCGCTGGCGTGCAAGGTCCGGAAACAAGGCGTAGAGCTCGCGGAGCCGCTGCTTCTTAGGCACCTTCAGGATCGAGGCAGCGAGATCGAGATTGTCCTCGATCGAGAGGTTCACGAACACATTCTCGGTCTGTGGTACGAATCCGAGACCTTCGTGAGCCAGACGATGAGCTGCGCGTCCCGTGATCTCGCGATCGTGCAGGAAGACCCTTCCGTCGGAGATCGGCACCAGCCCGGCGATGGCCTTGATCAGGGTCGACTTGCCAGCGCCGTTCGGTCCGAGGACGGCAACGATCTCGTTGGGCTGGACCGAGAGTGACGCGCCGCGCACGATCGGGAGCCCCGGCTCATAGCCGGCCTCCAAGGCTTCAACTCGAAGAGCCGTCACGCCGGGGCTCCGCCGAGATACGCTTCGATTACCCTCGGATCATCACGCACCTCCTGCGCCGTCCCGGACATTAGAAGGCGCCCCTGCGCCATCACCATGATGGGACTGCACAAGCTCATCACCAGATCCATGTTGTGCTCGATGATCAGGAATGTGATGCCCTGCCGATTGAGGGCCACGATCCGGTCGACGATCGCATCCAAAAGCACCGGATTGACCCCGGCTCCAGGCTCATCGAGCAGGATCAGGCGCGGCTTGGCCACGAGAACCCGGGCGAGTTCCAGGAGCTTGCGCTGTCCGCCGGACAGGACGCGCGCCGGCTGCTGAGCCAAATGCGACAGGCCGACGAAGTCGATCCAGTGCCGGGCTGCGGCCGCCAACGACCGTTCCTCGGCGGCCACGTAGCCCGGTGTGAGCCAGTTAGCCCAGAACCGCTCGCCGCGTTGGTGTAGTGGGGCCACCATAACGTTCTCCAGCACGGTCATCTCAGGAAATGGTCTTGGTATCTGGAACGTCCGGGCGAGGCCCTTGGCGAAGATCCGGTCCGGCGAAAGCCCGTCGATGCGCTCCCCATCGAGGCTGAGTGACCCGGAAGTCGGTGGAAACAGCCCTGCCAAGCAGTTGAAGAGGGTCGTCTTGCCGGCCCCGTTCGGCCCGATGAGACCCGTGATTGTCCCCTTCTCGATCGTGAAGGACACCGCGTCGACGGCGCGGTTGCCGCCGAAGGTCTTGATGATCGATTGGGCTGTCAGCATAAGAGGAATGAAGTCTCCGGCCGGGTCGTGTTGCGAGGGCAGCGATTTTGCGTCATGACAATGCGCACGTGCAACAGGCAATGGACGTTGTCCCGTGTCGGATGATTTCTTCGAACTCTACGACCTTCGGGTCGAGGTCGTCGCTCCGGAGGGTGCCACATTGTACTGTGGCGCCAAGCCCGGCGACTATTTCGAGCTCAAGGGGGAGATGCTCCACCTACCGCCTGGCCAGGGCTTCTCGATCTACTCGCTAGCTGCGCTGCTGCCGCTCCTTCCTGCAAAGCAACGCGTCACACATCCGAACGACTGGATGTCCACTGACGCCGAAGTCGCCTGCCCTGACCCCAATTGTCCGAGTCGGCTCCGGATCAGCCGGATGGCGAAGCGCGTGTTCCGCCACTCGGAGGTCACGGCCGTACCCTTGCCCGATGCAAAGGCCCAACATGACCGTTGAAACGATTGAGCTCGCTCCAGGCTACCGAATCTCTCGCATGCTGCGCGGGGGCTGGCAACTTGCCGGCGGGCATGGCGCCATCGAGGCCGAGCGGGCGATCGCCGACATGTCTGCCTTTGTCGATGAGGGCATTACGACCTTCGACTGTGCGGACATCTACACCGGTGTCGAAGAGATGATCGGGCGTTTTCGCGATCGGGTGCTCGCCGAGCGCGGCCCCGAAGCACTGAAGAATTTCAAGGTACACACGAAGTTCGTGCCGGACTGGGATGCCCTCTCCCGCGTCGACCGTCCCTATGTGCGCGAGATCATCGACCGCTCGCTCCGACGGCTTAGGATGGAGCGTCTCGATCTGGTGCAGTTCCACTGGTGGAACTACGCCGTTCCGGGCGCGGTCGAGGCCGCGCTCATCCTCAAGGAACTTCAAGACGAGGGAAAGATCCACCAGATCGGCGGCACCAACTTTGATACGCCCCATACACGAGCCCTGCTGGATGCAGGGGTCCCCCTCGTTTCGATGCAGGTCCAATACTCGCTTCTCGACCAGAGGCCCGAGAACAGTCTTGTTGCGCTTTGTCAGGAGCGCGGCATGAAGCTGCTGTGCTATGGCACGGTCGCGGGTGGTTTTTTGTCGGAGCGGTGGCTCAACGTCCCGGAGCCGCAGGAGCCCTTCGCCAATCGTTCGCTTGTTAAATACAAGCTCATCATAGACGATTTCGGGGGCTGGTACTTGTTCCAGGATCTGCTCGCCACCCTGCAGGAGGTCGGGCGCAAACATGGTGTCAGCATAACGGCAGTGGCCACCCGGTGGGTCTTGGACCGACCTGTGGTGGCCGGCGCTATCATCGGCGCCCGCTACGCCGAGCACCTGCAAGATAATCTCGATGTATTCCGGCTTACCCTCGATGAGGAGGACCAGGCTGCCATCAATGGAGTTCTCGCACACAAGACCGGTCCTGAGGGAGACACCTACACGCTCGAGCGTGACCGGGAGGGCCGGCACGGTCGCATCATGCATTATAACCTCAACGAGGCCTGATCCTCATGGGGGTCGACCATCCACTCGGCCGGGCCGCGCTGCAGGAGGTTGTCGACCTCCATGCTTTCTTCGAGACTTGGCTCAGCGGAACGGTCGAGAATACGGATGTTGTATTCTCTCGTCTGGAAAACGCTCTGGGTGAGGAGTTCACCATGGTGCCTCCGAGTGGAGCGAGGCTCCAGCGGCCAGACGTGATTGGGTGGATACGAGGAGCGCACGGCACCAAGGAAAATCTAGATCCATTCCGCATCACCGTTTTCGAGCCCGAGCTCCTGCTCCTACGGCCGCCGCTCATCATTCTCCGCTATGTCGAGGAGCAAGCGGCAGGCAGTATCGTCACCCGCCGCCGATCGACCGCCGTATTCGAGGCCTTGGCAGATGAGGGTATGCGATGGCTTGCTCTACATGAGACCTGGATCAGCCCGGACCCTTGAGGACTATTCCGGCCCCTCCTGCTTGCCAAACGGCCGCCAAGGCGGAACACTGCCTGCCGGCCGGGAGGGCAAGAGACACCAGAGCTTACCTTCGGCGGACCAAATCAGGGAGAGTGTTTACCGTGCGCTTTGCATCCATTGTTTCAGCCGCCACCCTGGCGATGGCTCTCGCACCACTGCCGGCATCCGCGCAGCAGCCCTGTACCCATACGGTCGGCGTTGTCGTAGAGCTGACCGGTCCGGCTGGGCGCTTCGGCCAAGCTGCAGCCAAATCGATTGAGCTTGCCTTTAAAGAGATCAACGAAGCAGGCGGCGCGGCTGGATGCCAGCTTGCTACGGACCTTCGGGACTCACAGAGCCAAGGCTCCGTCGCGGTCGACCAGGCCCGGCAACTCGTCGACCTCAAACGCGTACCGGCGATCATCGGCGGTATCATCTCCTCGGTGTCGCTCCCTGTTCTGACCTCGGTAACGGCGCCGGCGAACGTAGTTCAGATCTCGCCTGCCTCCTCGTCACCAACACTCACCCGGATTGCTCAGGAGGGGAAGACCAACGGCATCTTCTTCCGAACCATCACCTCAGACGCGCTCCAGGGTACAGCGACCGCGAAGTATGCAGTGGATCAGGGCCTGAAGAAGATTGCGATCATTCACGTCAACAATGACTTCGGCGTGAACATGGTGGCGGAGTTCAAGCGTGCCTACGAGGCCCTCGGTGGCCAGATCACATCCTCAACGCCCTACAACCAGGGCCAAGCCTCCTATGCGCCGGAGGTCACCCGCGCGCTCGACGGAGATCCGCCCGCCCTTTACCTTGTCTCCTATCCAGGTGACGGCACATCGATCGTACGCACCTGGATCTCACAGGGTGGTGCCGCAAAGTTTCTCCTGAATGACGGCATGAACAGTGCTGACTTCATCCGCGATGTTGGGCCTCGCTATCTAAATGACGCCTTTGGAACATCCTCGGGTACGACCAAGACCCCCTCGACTGAGCACTTCGCGAAGGCCTACCCGGCGATGTCTGGCGGCTTTGATGCCAATGCCCCCGCCGCCGACCGAGCTTATGACGCAGCGGCAATCCTCGGCCTTGCTGTGGCTCAGGCCGGCAAGTTCGAGGCGGCAGTCATCCGAGACGCCATTCGCAAGGTCACCCGGAGCGACGGCGAAGTGATTCATGCCGGTCCTGAGGGCTTCAAGAAGGCACTCCAACTCATCAGAGAAGGCAAGCCGGTGCGCTACGAGGGCGTCATTGGGCCCGTGAGCTTCGACCAGTATGGCGATATCACCGGACCCTTCCGGCTGTGGCGGATACAGAACGGCGAGGTCACGACCGTCGGCCAGATGGGTGTCGATGAGGTCAATGCTATCAAGGCTAAGATCCCACCACGCTAGAACCTGCTGGTCATTGACTCAGGCTCCGCGTCGGCGCGGAGCCTTCGCCTTTTGTCGGAGATTGCCATGTCCATTCGGCCCGACCGGACACTGCTCGCACCTGGGCTCGAGATCAGCCGGATGGTCACAGGCCTGTGGCAGGTGGCCGACATGGAGCGGGATGGTCGCCTCTTGGATCGCGACGCTGCAGCATCCGCGATGGCCGACTACGCCCGCGCGGGCTTTGACAGCTTCGATATGGCGGACCACTACGGCAGTGCAGAGCTGATCACGGGTCGTTTTCTGGACATGCAGGCTGGAGCCGAGGGGCAGCGTCCGACTGCCTTCACGAAGTGGTGTCCCTCGCCGGGACCGATGTCCGCAGACGTCGTCCGATCTGGTATCGCCGAGCGTCTGGAGCGCCTTGGTGTCGAAACCATTGACCTGTTGCAGTTCCACTGGTGGATGTTCGAGCACCCCGGCTATATCGACGCCATGAAGGAGCTCGTCGCGCTGCAGCAGGAAGGACGGATTCTTCATCTCGGCGTGACGAACTTCGATACCGACCACCTGCGCCTCTTAGTGAAGCACGGCTTTCCGATTGTATCGAACCAGGTCTCCTTCTCCCTGCTCGACCGCCGCGCCGGAGAGGACATGAGCAGGTTTTGTCTCGCCACGGGCGTGCGCCTGCTGGCCTATGGTACACTCGGAGGCGGCTTCTTGACGGACCGGTGGGTGGGTGCGCCGGAGCCAACCTCCATTGAGGACTGGAGCAAGTCGAAATACAAGCGCTTCATCGACGTGATCGGAGGGTGGCCGGTTCTCCAGACGATTCTGGCGGCATTGCAGGAGATTGCTCGCAAGCACGGCGTGTCTGTTGCCAATGTGGCCACGCGCTGGGTGCTTGAGCAGCCAGCCGTTGCATCTGTCATTGTTGGGGCTCGGCTCGGAGAGCGCGAGCACCGGGCGGACAATGCGGCCCTGTTTTCGTTCTCATTGGACGAAGATGACAAGCAACGCATCGACGAGGTGCTGACTTCCACCCGGCCTATTCCAGGGGATTGCGGTGACGAGTACCGTCGCCCACCTTTTCTCACGGCGTCGGGCGATCTCAGCCATCACCTTGAGAGCATTCCACCGGTGTTCGACGCATTCCCAATCGATGGGCGCCCCGACCGCCTACGCATTGACTCTGGCAGCGTCTGGGAGCCCATCTGTGGCTACAGCCGTGCAGTGCGGATCGGCAATCGCATCCTTGTCAGTGGAACCACGGCAACCCACGGCTCAGGCGAGATCATATGCCCAGGCGATGCCCAAGGGCAGGCGGTCTACATCCTAGATAAGATCGCAGCGAGCATTGCCTCCTTGGGAGGAACGCTCGCAGACACCATCCGCACACGTATCTATCTGAGCAATGCAGACGACTGGGAGCCCGTGTCGCGGGTGCATGGCCGCTACTTTGGAGCAGTGCGACCTGCGAATACGCTGCTTGAGATCTCACGTTTGGTAGGAGACTACGCGGTTGAGATCGAGGCTGAAGCTGTCGTCGGTTAGTTATCTTGAGTGGAATGGTTCAAGTCGCGAATGCGTGCGTACCTATAGGCGTAAAGTTATGGCCAATGAGCGCCGGCATTGATTTCGGGAGGGTTCACCGGCGAGGATATCTCCCACTGCAAGTACGAGGGTGCATGCCATAAAAGAAAATGGTCGGAGAGAAACTCTCGTCCACTCGCCGTCATCCTCTCAGTGCCCGCTCGACACGATCAGCCTACAGCACTGTTGAAGCTCTGCTCATGTCGTACCAACGATAGGAGCCGGCTTTCTCGCTCCTGAACCTTCTACCAAAGTCTGTCTTTCTCAATCCTATCTGTTGCTAAGGATAGGAGGCGATGAACCTGCCTCAAGAGCTCACAAATCGACCATTCAGAGTTGTCTGCCACGAATGCTGAACATGAGACTACTGCAAAAGGCTCAGACCTACTTCCGCAAGCCCACGTTGCCACCGGTCATCCAGCGGCAAGCAACTGCCCATGATGAGGAAGCCCCCGGCTCACGTTCAAAGCGAGCTCAGATCAGGGACGTGCTGCGCCAGTACGAACGAGGCAGTCTCAAAGAAGACGAAGCTGTTGAAGAGTTGCTCAAGATCCTGCGCTAAGAATAATCCGAGTTTCCCAGTACCATTGTCCCTACCCACCTCTTAACAGATAGCCGCGTCGCCGCTTACGCCGGAGCCAGGTTTCGAGGGCTTCCACAGCACGTGATTGGCTTTCGTAGAGCTCGATCCTCCTCCGCCCCGGCTGACCGATGCGGCCCCACTCGCGGATCAGTGTCACATCACCGAACAAGCTGGGTTCGATCGACAGGACATAGTAGCGAGCCATGTTGCAGCTTGGATCACACCTGTGAAGGACCAGATAGGAGATCGTGTCTTGAGCCATGCGCCAATCTCGCGCGGGCCCCTGGACGAGGTCCAATCAAAGTCCTGAATCCTTTGAGCATGAACGATTCACATCAGTGATGCACCCTGCTACTGCCGCTCTCTGAACTCAGGCACGCTGGCCAATCATCATCTCGACGCGCACGGTTCCTCCTCCTATAACATTCGTCGCCTCCTCATGGCCAGGAGTTCAACGGCGAGGTCGATCTTGCCGGATTTCACCATGCGCGTGAGGGCGCGGAAGTAGCCGCCCGGGTTCTTGATCCGGCTCTCCCCGCCGTTCCTGGCGGCGTCGTCCTCGTAGAGCGCTTACCTGCGGGATCAGTCCAAGCGATAGGGCGGCGATCTGTGAATGAGATTTTCCTCACCCGACGCGATCCTGAGCG
>KI911999.1:57217-57624 GCA_000517005.1 Microvirga lupini | reverse complement strand
TGGAGGGAGCAACCCCGAGGACCGGTGGGGGATCACCCACGCGCAAGGCGCTCGCGCCTGGAGCGCCGCCGCAGAGCGGTCCTGCAGGGATGGCAGGCTTTCGGCCTGACAGACCGAATGATGGGGAGACCGGCCGGAGCGGGTTGCAGGGAGAGGGGGGCAGAGCTCCCCTGCCCTCCCACTCACCTTGCAAGAGCCGGTGAATGTCGCCGGCGCCTCAAGCGACGGCGGCTTTGTGAACTCTGAGGGCTTGCCCTCGCCCTGCTCGCGGGGATGGGTGGCCGCTACCAGCGGCGGCCACTCTTCCAGACCCGCAGAATGATCGTGTTCACGTTGGTTCCGACTGAGGCGAAGGAACTGGCCGGAAGGTCGATCCAACGGGCATTCAGCTTCTTCATGTGCTCGCG
>KI911999.1:56874-57117 GCA_000517005.1 Microvirga lupini | reverse complement strand
CTGGAAGCGTGGGGCGCGGTGGCTTGTGAAACCGGAACGGCCTGACAAGACTTGGATCAGGGCGCGGCTTGCGCTATATTGAGGTCCGGAGTTGAGGGGCGACTTTCGCCGCCCCCCAGTTTCCTAGAACATCCAGAAAGAGACCCGGATTCGAACTTGCCAGTACGTCCGGGTCTTTTTTGCGTCTAGGGCAAAGCTAATGGGTAACCACATGCTTTAGCCTCCGGTTTGAGGGCGAGGCAC
>KI911999.1:54396-56774 GCA_000517005.1 Microvirga lupini | reverse complement strand
TGCATGGACGCCTCCCGGTTTGCAAGGATTTTCTTGTGGCTTTGAACGAGAATTGGACGTGCGGTCGTGTATCCGGCCTGTTCATGCGGCTGGCATGCCGCTGGCCCTGATGGGATCCGCGGTTCGGCGCCCTATCGGATCGGAGAGCTATATCGCTCAGCCCCATTCTCGGGTTGAGCCGAACCCGGCTGTGCCCTTCTCGCCATCACCTCATTCTACCCTCGCACCCTTCGGCAGCCAGTTGCCCGCTCCCGAACTCTCAACCTGCCAAGGACGTCTTGGCCGGCTCGTAAGTGACCGAACGCGTCAGCACGGCCCACGCAATGCGCGCGTTCTTATTGGCAATCGCGACCGTCGCAATGTTGGTCGATCGCCGCGAGGTCAAACCCGCCACCCACGTCGATCTCGCCTCACCCGTATAGTGACGCAGGAGAACCGATCGGGCGCCGTGGATCAGAAGACGCCGCAGGTAGCCATCTCCGCGCTTCGAGATCCCTCCCAGCTTTGGCTTGCCGCCAGTCGAGAACTGACGGGGCACCAAGCCAATCCAGGCCGCCAACGGCCGTCCAGACCTGAACTGAGTTGCCGATCCGATGGTAGCGCTCAGAGCCGTGGCCACAATCAACCCGACCCCGGGAATCGTCGCCAATCGCTGGCTATCAGGGTTCTGCCGGTGCCAGGCCCGCAGCTTGATCTCGATCTGCTTGATCTGGTCGCTGATGCTCGCGATCTCGCTGACCACGAAGCCAAGGGCAGCCTGGGCCAGTTCCGGCAGTTGCGTGGAACCGGTCCGGACCAGTTCAATCAGGGTTTGCACGCCCTGGCGGCCTTGAGAACCGATCAGCCCGAATTCGGCACAGTGACCACGCAAAGCATTGACCAGCATCGTTCGTTGACGAACCAGAAGATCGCGCGACCGGTGCAGGGTCAGAACGGCTTGTTGATCAACACTTTTGGCTGGAACGAAGCGCATGGTTGGGCGCTGGATCGCTTCGCAGATGGCCTCCGCGTCGGCGGCGTCATTCTTGTTAGTTTTGACAAAAGGGCGGACATACTGTGGGGGAACCAGCCGGACTCTGTGTCCGAGCTTGCTGAGCTCCCGCGCCCAATGATGCGCACTCGCACACGCCTCCATACCGACACGGCAGGGTGGAAGTGCCTCAAAGAAGGCCTGGACCTGAGTGCGCCGAAGTCTCTTTCGGATCACGGGCCGTCCTTGCGCATCCGCGCAGTGCACCTGAAAGACGTGCTTTGCAAGATCAAGACCGACAGTGGCGACTTCCATGAGTGTATCTCCGATAATGCCAGACGCTTCACTGTAATAGGAAGGCGCTGGAGGAGGGAGGTGTCCATCCCATCGGATCGGCGGCGCAAGCCGCGCTTTGCGGCGGTCTTACGCGACAGCGGAAGCCGCCGACAAAGCCTGCGCCGTTGTACGGCGCGGCAAGATCCGGCGTGGCTATCAGGAGGCCGGATCAAGCTCATGATGCGCTCGTTAGGCCAGATCGGTTTTTGCGAAGTCGTTGCCCTTGTAGAGCAACGGGACGCGATAGGCTTTCGCGCAAGCATACGAGAACACGTCGCCCAAATTCAGCTTCGCGCCGTGGCCGGTGCCCTTGCCATACTGCGCATAAGCGCGAACCGCCTTGTTGCCGATTTCCGGCGTGATGCTGATGGTCTGCACCTTCAAGGCGCTCAAAAGCTCGCTCACAATCTCTTGAGACTCGGGGATCTCAATTTCCTTCTTGGTGGCGAACGTGATCACGGCCTCGGTCACGGAAACCGGCGAGGTAATGAGGTTGGTTTTCGCCGCGTCAATCTTGCGCGCCATCTCTGCGGCCTCTTCCTCGCCGGCAAGCATGGCGATGATGGCGGACGTCTCAATATACATTACTCCCCCCAAAGCTCGTCGGATGCGGTCTTCTCGGCGTCCCAATCAATGCGCCCGATGGGCTTTCCGATGGCGCGGGCCTTCGCCAGGACCGGACCGATTTTCTCTAGGGTGCTGGTGCGGGAATCCTCGCGCTCGATCTCCTGCACAACCACCTGCCGCAACACGTCGGCCACGGTCTTGTTCTTGCGTTGGGCCAGAACCTTAAGCTGCTGGACCACGGTTTCATCCTTGATCAAGTAGGTCATTGTCTCGCCCGCCTGCGGTATATCCTTATTTGGTATATACGTATACCACAAACAGGATATACTGACAAGAAGAATAATAGGAAAAGCGTCAAAAGTGATGACACCCTTTGAAGCGGCTGAAACCTTCCTGCAGCTCAAAAAGTCAGACAAAGCAACCGGCTCCTCCGAGGCTGCACGGTTCGCTCGCGCCTATGAAAACGAAGCTCCGGACGGAGATTTCAGCGTCTATCTCGAACTCC
>KI911999.1:50700-54296 GCA_000517005.1 Microvirga lupini | reverse complement strand
ACGATGGGCAAGAGTGATATAGTGATATCGAGCCGCACATCTGCCTGATGTAATGAGGGGGTCGTATTTATGCACTTAACAGCTAAACTCCGGACAGCATTCTGGGCTGTCTCAATTTCGGTGAGCCTGACGCCCCATTCCGCAGTCGCTCAAGATGCCGTCGGCGTTCGCCAGGTGGTAGCCCACTCAATGGAGCGAGGTTCGGATCTAGACGTCACAGTTTGGTATCCTGCTCAGAGCGGTGGCGAGCAGGTGGTTCTGGGCGAAACCCCGTTTTTTGTGGGGACGCCTTCCATGCGCGATGCCCCGGTTGCGGCGGGCAAGTACCCGCTGATCCTGCTTTCCCATGGCGCAGGTCTGGCCGGAAGCGCGCAGGCTCTAAGTTGGATAGCGACGCCCCTAGCGAAACACGGATTTGTCGTGGCCGCTCCTACGCATCCAGGCAATACCGGACCTAAGCGCTCTGCGGCTGAAACGATGAAACTGTGGCTTCGTCCGGCCGACTTGACCGAGACTTTGAATACCATGGTTGGGTCTGCGGTGTTCCGGGATCACCTTGAGGATGGGAAAGTGGGCGTGCTTGGGCTCTCGATGGGCGGCAACACTGCTTTGGCCACATCGGGTGCTCGCCTGAGCCCAACTCGACTAGCGGGTTATTGCGATACAGACGCATTGAACCCTTCGCTGTGCGGCTGGGTAAGACAAACCGGCGTTGACCTTCACAAGCTCGATATGAAATCGGCGGGACGTGACAACCGAGAGCCCCGCGTGCGCTTCGCCATGGCTATCGATCCAGCTCCCGTAGACGTTTTGGAGCCCAGAAGCTTTTCCGGGATCGAGATACCAGTCGAGATCGTCAATCTCGGAAAGACGGATCAGATACCGGTAACGGCAAATGCCGGTGAGGTAGCTAAGGCCATTCCCAAGGCGCATTACACGGTAATCGAGGACGCAAGTCATTACAGCATGTTCGGCGAATGCAAACCCGGCGCCGCTGAATTGGCGGAAAAGGAAGAGGTTGGCGACCCCATCTGCTCGGACGGTGATGGCCGTTCGCGGAGCCAAATACACACGCAACTGGTAGATAGGGCGATCTCAGCCTTTGATCGGGCGCTCAGAGGATCTCCATAGGTTTAAACTGTCAGATAATGATGGCAGGCCTGCGGCCTGACAAACCGAAGGATAGGGAGACCGGCGCGACGGGTTGCGAGGGAAGAGAGGAGCCGCGCGCCTTTCTCCCCCGGCGATCTGCGATCAGCCCAAAAGACAATCGCCGCCGATTGCGGCGGCGGCTTTGTGAACTCTGAGGGCTTGCCCTCGCCCTAGTTAGGCGCGAAACCGTCACTAGGTTGGGGCTTTTGCAATAGGGGGATCAGACAATGTCATCAATTTCGTGGATAGAAATCGTTGAGCGGAATACTATCAAGTACGGTGAACTCGTTGCTGGCATTGATCCTTCGCTCTCAGACATTCCCTCGTTCTTTGAGCAGAATGACAGCACTCCGTGGATTGGCCACTTCGTCGATTTCGTGCTGGACACCATCGAAGGGCAGGTCGGTTTCGTGAAGTTTCAGAGCGCCTATTACGAGGCGTGCGGTCTAGCTGGTCTCACCGCGCTTTCTTCGAGCATGAAGCGCGCCAGGGCCGCCGGCATCGGCGTGATCTTGGACGCGAAGAGGGGTGACATCGGGGCGACTGCTTCCGCATATGCTCGTGCCTATCTGACTCCGGCTTCGGAAGGCGGAAGCGGTGACTTTGAAGCTGATTGCCTGACCGTTAATCCGCTCATGGGGCCAGATACGCTCGAACCGTTCGCTGAAACGGCGACGCGCTACGGCAAGGGCCTTTTTGTTCTCTGCCGCACATCCAATCCCGGCGCGGGCTGGCTACAGGACAGGATGGCTGGCAACCGGCTGATCTCCGATCGTGTCGCTGATCTCATCGGAGGGTTCGCCAGCGGCGACGGCGACGGCGAAAAATTGAACCCGATTGGCGCTGTGATCGGAGCGACGGTTCCACAGGAAGGAAGAAGGCTGCGGACGCTTCTGCCGCGTTCCATCATTCTGGCTCCGGGTCTCGGGGCACAAGGGGGGGATGCGCGAAGCATACATGCCCTTCGCGGGACGCGGCAGGGCGATCTTCTTGTTCCGGTTTCGCGGGGTCTCACTCGCGTTAATGATCGAGGAATTTCAGCGGGAACCTACCGCAGGCTGATCCTGGATCGGATTGCTGAGTTCAAAAATGCGGTTGCCTATTGGCCGGCTTCTTCGGCAGCAGTTAGCTAACTTGCCCTCGCCTTGGGCGGCACAGGTCGGGAGGCGGGAGAGAACGCCTCCCGACACTGGCTCGCGCGGCTCGGCTGTCTTGAACAAGCCGCGAATTGGAATGGCGCTGGCGGGGTCTTACCCGGTCTTTGTGAAAGATGCACGATCGGACCTACTGCCCCGGGCAGGAACATTAGACCGACCGCAGGGTTTGGAGTTCAGGCAAGCAACCTTGGAGCCGGATCATGCGGGCCGTCAACATTATTACGCTCTTGCTGGTGATCATCGGCGGCATCAATTGGGGGCTGATCGGCCTTGCCCAATTCGATCTCGTCGCGGCCCTGTTCGGAGGCCAGGACGCCACGCTTTCGCGCATCGTCTACGTTCTCGTCGGTCTGTCGGCCCTTTGGCAGATGGTTCCCCTCTTCCGGTCCATCACCGGCGAAGAGGCGCATGTCGGCCGGTACTGAATGGAATCCAGGATGAAGGGCGCTGCCGTAAGTCTCACAAGAGACCTAGCTGCACGTTGCGGGGCTCTTTAGTCGAGGCCTCCGCGCGGCCCTCGCGCCGGAGCCGCGCGGCCTCGCGCTTTAGCTCCTCGTCGCTCAAGTGCTGCCAACGGTCGGCGGCGTCCTGCGCTCGAGAACGTAAATTCCTGATCCGCAACTTGGGTCGAAACCTGCACTGTGCCCCTCGCTCCATTCGGGCCAATTATGGAGGCGGGTTTAGCACTGCTAAGAGTTCGTTAACCATTTTCCACTGGGAATGGTTAACAAGCGCGGGAGCATTGAACTAGGCACGTGCCCCGAGTTCTTCGTCTCTGATGCGTTCGAGGTCGAAGCCGTCAAGCATGGCGCGGGGATCAACTGGCTCGCCCCATATCGCTCGCCGCTCCTCCTCGGGCTTCGTCCAGAACTGATTTAGGCCATCCACATTGCTAAAATAGCCTCTGAGGACGGGTTTTAGGAGAATGCGGGTGAGGCAGGTTCGGGCGATCCACTCGCTCACGGCTTCTAGCTCGGCAAGCCGAATGCGGGTTTGCCTGTCGAACTGCTTAAGATAGCGATCTTCATGCAGATGCTCGAAATGGCTCCGAGCGTCGTAAATGTCCCCCATCAGCCTATGGTAGCGCGGACCTATGAAAAGCTCCGTCCTACTCACGAACTGCTTTCGCGTCTTGCCTGGATCCGGGACGATCAGCCCCTCAATGCAGCGGGTAAACTGGTGGATGCGGTTGGGGATGTCCGTATCGGCGCGAGCATCAAGATAGATGCTCAAGCAGCGGTTAAGACGCCAATGATCGCTATTTTGGGAATCCGCTTTGAGTGCTTC
>KI911999.1:49820-50600 GCA_000517005.1 Microvirga lupini | reverse complement strand
AGCCTTGCGCCGAGTTGTGCCGCTTCCTTTAAGTGATCTGCTCCGATAGGCAGAAGATCTGACACAATCCCGCCGTGAGGGCGGTCCAGCGAGCCGAAGCTCCGAAGATCAAGTTCGCCTTTCACCCGCGAGCCCTGAACAATGAAAGGTTTCTCGAAGGCTGTGAACTTGGCTGTAAGCGTCAGTCCCGTGAACCAGCAATTAATCCGCTGTTGGAGAATCTTGTTTTCCTCATCGAGGATCGTTGGCTGCTTCGTGGGCATACGGGCCACCAGATAAAGGCTAGCAGCCTTAACCTCTTGAACGCGAATTGTGCCGATCCATTCGCGCCAATCGTCGGGCAAGCTAAAGGCGGCTTTTGAAAGTACGGACAATCCTGCGGGGAGGTCGAGATGAAAAGCGCCTGGATCGACAGAGATCGCAAGTCCGATGAGGGCGAACTTCTCCCCTTCCTTGATCCAGTCCAAATTGAGCCCTCTTACGCCCTACCCCACACCTCCTAGCTACTCGCCTGGAAGGTGAGCGGCATCTACTTTGTCTACTCTATTTTGTGAACCTGCTTACCGTCCAATACCTTTTATAAGTATCTGTCTCCCTTGTCACCGGCGCTCCAAGGCTCGGAATCAAAGCCTTTTCCAAAGGTCCATGACGCCTTCGACAATCCGCAGGATGCGACCCATGGACCAATAATCGGAGCTCGCTTCTGATGCCTTGTCCCCTCCCCTTCGGTACTCGGATGGCGGCGTGAACGATCCTGATCAGATCCCACGTTTCGCGGCG
>KI911999.1:41716-49720 GCA_000517005.1 Microvirga lupini | reverse complement strand
AGCGGAACCAATTTGATCGGCAAGGGCGAGGGCGGCGCGCTGGCCACACCTGTACGCGATCCCCTGCCGGTCCTGGCAGGTCTGCGAGCTCTCCGGGGCATCCGCGCCGTGAAGCCTGATACGTTTTCCCGCAATCTCCAGGGTGTCGCCGTCGATCACTGAGGCGCGGCCTCTGATCGTGTCGGCCGCTGCTGCGGACACACAGCCGGCGAGTGCGATCGGCAAAACAAACGAGAGGCGCATAGGGAGTTTCACAGGGCCAGGGCATTGCGGTGTTGACCAGAATGGCGAGCGCCTTCGCGGTCCCGAGATTAATCGCGAGCCCGAGCCCAGCTTCGTCGCATCTGCATCAGATGATGAAGAAGTCCGAGTAGGCCAGCTTGAGGTTCTTCGAGAGAAGGGCGATCTCGATCGCCTTGCCCTTCCCCGCGCCGTCGGCATCATAGAAGAGGACGCCGGTTTTCTTGTTGTAGATCAGGTAGTCGTTGGCATCCTTCGCCTTGTCGCCGACGGTGAAGAACGCCTTGGTGAGCTTGCCGGGCTTGGCCTCGGAGCCCTTGCCGAGCTTCGTAAACACCTTGTTGTCCAGCCAGATCGTATCGGCAGAGGTGCTGAAGTCAGCGATCTTGTCCTTATTCGTCCGCGTGTTCGCCTTGCTGTCGAACACGAAAATATCCTCGCCACCACCTCCGGTCAGACCGTCATTGCCGACGCCGCCCCACAGCGTGTCGTTGCCATCATCACCCGTCAGGACATCATTGCCGCTCTCGCCCTTCAGCAGGTCATTGTCGAGCCCGCCAGAGAGCGTATCATGTTCGGTGCCGCCCCAAAGTTGATCGTCGCCCGCGGCGCCTTCGAGAACATCATTCCCGACCTCACCCCAAAGCGTGTCGTTCCCTGCATCGCCGCTTACGATGTCACTGCCCGAACCTCCTAGGACCATGTCTTGGCCGTCTCCGGCGCTGATTGTGTCATTGCCAGCAAGACCGGCAAAAGTGTCGGCCAAGGCAGTACCGGAGATGTTATCCGATCCCAGCGTACCAGCCTGGTTCAAAGGAGTAAGCGGTGTAGGCGGAGAAGGCGGTGCATCCACAGACACGACCAGCGAGGCACTCAAGCCCGCGTTGCCGGCCCCATCCTCGTAGGTGCCAGCGCCAATCACGAAGGCCGCCGCGCCTGCCGTCGCTGGGATGAAAGTTGCCGTAAAGCTCACGGCATCCAGCCTCACCAGATTTGCCAGAGTGCCGTTGACGGTCAACACGTCCGACAACGAGAAACCCTCGACGGCTTCGCTGAACGTGAACCTCACCGTGCCCGGCACTCCGACGGTCAGCGGGGCCGAGGGCGCGATGGAAACGGTCGGCGCGACTGCGTCCGTGAAGAATGAGATCGTCTGCCCCTTGAGGCTGAGCCGGCCGACAGGAGCATTGCCTATCGTCATCTCCCTGACGGCGGCTGTCCCGGTGGCGCCATCCGGATCGATGACCAGGCGGTCCCCTATCAGCGCCGCCGTCATGGCCCCGGCGACGGCATCCGTCACGGTGATGCTGTCGCCGCTGCCCAGGTCGGTGATGGAGTCGCCGCTCAGCTCGCTGGCCGTGCCTCGAAAGAAGTCCGTGCCGCCGCCGCCGGTGAGCCGATCGACCCCGGCTCCACCATTGATGGTGTCGTTCAGAGCGGAGCCGACAATCGTGTCATCGCCGCCGCCTGTCGCGACGTTTGTGGCGCTGGCCACAACCGTGATGCTGTCGATACCGGTTCCACCGATCACGGTCTCGGCGTTGAGAAACGTGTAGGTGCCGCCAGCGTTGCCGAGTGAGATCCTGTCATTGCCGGCACCCGCATCGAGTGTCTCGATCGCGATGGTGGTGAGAATGGTGTCATTGCCATCACTGAGCGTGATGTGATCGACGCCGCTCCCGCCGAATAGCGTTTCGACGTTGAGAAGCGTGTAGGTGCCGCCTCGGTTGCCGAGGATGATCAAGTCATTGCCAGCACCTGCATCGAGTGTCTCGATCGCGACGGTGGTGAAGGTGTCGTTCCCGTCACTGAGCGTGATATGATCGATGCCGCTTCCACCGATCACCGATTCGACCCCGCTCATCCTGACGGTGTTTCCGGCATCCCCCAGCCTGGTGAGATCGTCGCCGGTGCTGCCGGTCAGCACCTCAATGCCGCTGATGGTGTAGTCGTTAAGACCGCTGATCCCGTCATCGAGGACCACGAGCGTGTCGCGACCGGCTCCGCCTAGGATAGTAGTCGAGCCACTTTTCAGAGCCATCTGCAGCTGGTCATCCGCAGCCGAGCCTTGGACGGTCAGATTTGCTGTGAGACTGACCGAATTGATGGAGAGAACCGGTTGGTTCCCCCCGGTGACGGGCACCGGCGTTCCGCCCTCAGTCACGGTGACAAGCCTTGCCGCATTGTAGGTCGCGACAACGTTCCCCGATGCTGTTCCCGTCAGAAGGAGCACGCCGTCGGTCACGGAGGCGGTAATGGCCATAAGGGGTTCTCCAGGAGAGGCGGCCTAGCCGGCGAGGCAGGCCGCACGGCAAGGGTGGGGCATCAGGGCGAGTTGCGAATGCATACCCATTCGGAGCTGAGGATGGGAAGAAATATCTTACGCACGGGCAGGCATCGTGCCAAGGGCTGCCACAGGCTCGGCCTCCGTTCTTGCTGTCGACGAGACCCCCATGGAAAAGGCCGGGGAGCCGCCGAGGCTTCCAGGCCTTACCTGACCTTAGCCGAGCCTCCCTTTGTGGTTGAATTTGCTCGTTCCTATGAACGGCTTCGCTGATTGAGTTTCGACCCGATCTGACGACCCTCCTGGCCGCCGCTGCGGATGCGCAGCAGGCGAGGGCGACCGGCAAAGGACAGGCGCATAGGAATTTTCACACGCTTAGAACCTCGCTGTACACTTTGGCTTGCTATGTGCAAACGGTCGTTTGAAGACACAGCTAAGGTCAAAGAATGCCGTTCTGTCCGGGGCATTCTGCAACTCTCCAGCCATGTTCATTGAATGAAGTTCGACCGATAGGATCGAAAGGCGTGTACCGGGTCAGCAAGCGAAGCAAAACCCTTATACGCTGCTCCTGGGAGGAGTCCAACATGCTTAATCAATGATTTAGGTTTACTGTCCAATTGATCAGAAGATCCCAACTCAATTGGTGCGGCAAAGATAATCAACCGGGGACCCAGAGTAACAAGCTGTGAAACCTCGACTGGCTAGCCATGGGATCGCCGCGAGGGAAAAGCACTCTAGTGGATTCCCACCCGCAATAGTACAGAGTTCCCCTCTTGGGGCGTGCTCGAATTGGTCGAATACACGCCCCAACGGGAACCAAAGTTATGGTCGTCCAGAACCCGTTACGGTAATTGGCCCTGGTTATCCGCACGAGGATATCAGAAGAAGAGGAAGTCATCCTTGTGCAAGGTTGATAGTGCGACGTTCTTCAGGGTGATCGATGTCTCGGTATCACGAGTTATGATTGTGTCGGAGCCGACCTGTGTCGCGTTTGCGAGAACGGCTGAGAGATCTGAGAAGGCATTCTTGTCGAGGGCTATGACGTCATCGCTGGCAGCTCCTGATCTAAAATCAACCACGATATCTTTTCCGAAGCCGACGGCGAACTGGAACGTGTCACTCGCGCCGCCGCCAGTCAGCCAATCATTACCTTCGTCACCCACGAGTTTATCCGCGCCTCCTGCACCATTCAGTGTGTCATTGCCACCACCGCCTGTGAGGGTGTTGGCGCGATAGTCGCCGTAGAGGGTGTCGTTGCCTGCCGTGGCGAGTGCTGAGCGGTCGAAGAGGGTGGCATAATCCCAGACAGTGCCGTCGCCGAACTCGACCCGTTCGACTCCATATGCGGTTCCGTAGAGCTGATACCGCAGAGAGACTTTATCCGTCGTGCCGTTGACCGCGAGGACGAGATCATAGCCGCTGTTGGCTTGGCTGACCGTCACGTCAGCGGCATTGATCCCGGGTCCCAGCACCAGCACGTCGGTCTCTCCTGCGGTGCCGATCTCCTCGACCACATCCTGACCGTCACCGAGGCTGAACAGATAGCGATCACTGCCCTGCCCTCCCCTCAGCAGGTCGTTCCCGGCTCCACCCTGGAGTAAGTCTTCGCCAATGCCACCGGTGAGCGTGTCTGCACCACTTGTGCCTTGCTGGGGGAACAGTGACAGGATCTGATCACGGTTCATCAAAGCGCTTCCATCAGCGAAAACGATCTTCTCAAGCCCCGTTTTCTCACTACGAAAATGGTCGACGACATTGATTACGGCACCTGTTGAAATTATCGTAATCAACAGATTGAAGCCGCTTCGCGCCAAAGTTACGCCATCTCGCGTTACATCAGTAAGGACGAGCGTATCTGTCTCACCCGAGGCTGAGGAACTCTCTATGATGGTGTCACTCCCATCACCTTCTGTGTAGAGGTAGAGATCACTCCCATTATTGCCATACAAAATATCATCTCCTCCAGCAGAGGTGAAGACATCTGCTCCTGACGTCCCAGATACTGTTTGTGAAAGGTCGGATTTCCCGAGAAATCCCTTGGTCGCCGCTACAACGACAAGGGTCTGAACTTCAGGAGACAACCCTGAAATCGACGATGTCAGGGCGGACAGAAACTGGGTCCTATCACCACCGAATAGATCAATATGCCCACCCTTTAGCGCCTGCGCAATATCTCCATAATATTGAAGGGAATCCACCAATGATACCGGTGCATATAGTTTAGCGGCAGCAAAGACATCGCTGAGCGTTCCATCAACAGTATCTGATTGGCTGTTATAGCGCAGTGCGGTGAGTGCGAGGTATGGACTATCGTACGCAGCAGTGACACTCTCCGCCAGCAACATTAAGCTCGCTGGAACTTGGATGACGAACCGAAGGAGGAGAGTGTCGATAAGGTCTTGGTAGAGCTTCTCGAGTTCCGCTCCGGCGTTGACTCCAGGATTATTGATGTCTCCCCCATCCACGACTGTCGTCTGAACGAACGTACTGCCGAAGAATTTTTCAAGGACTGAGAGATGTTGCGCATCAATGTAGGGGCCTCGGGAACCCTCTGCCGGCGTACCAGCACCAGTCCAGCTAACAACTAAGTCTTCTATCGCGCTCCTGAGCGCCTCAGCAGAGAGAGAGCCGCTAAGTTCAACAAGGCTTTTAACTTGCGAAAGAAGATCTGGATCCTGAGTCATTGCCACCGATAAGTGCGGCACAGTACCGTAGCCATGAAGGAATGGCAGTTTCAGCGCCTCTTGGTCGTATTCAAATCCATCTGGGACGAGATACTTCGAGAAGGTCCGATCATTCACATACCTCACGTCTACAACTTCGGATGTCCGACCATCTTCAAAGGATACAGTACTGACGTGCGCGACGGGGTTGCCGGCTCGTGTCTCGCTAACCTGCGTTGATGCAAGGACTGATAGATTGGATGCCGAGGGATGATAAGGAATGTAACTCGCCATTGTCAGTGTATCCGTCTTGGTCGGCGTCAATCCAGACTTTGAGATCGGCATACCGTTCATCTGCCGCATCGATAGCTCCGTCAGCGTTGCTATCGTATGCCGTTAGTATGCTGAATCCATCCGTTGCCTCGCTTCCAAATACCTCACGAATATCATCAATTCGGCCATTCCCATTTAGGTCAATGGCGAGTGTTCCATCCGCGTTCGACACCCATCCAGTTTTTTCAGCGAAGCCATCAGCATTCAGGTCAAAATAGGCGTGAGACCCCTCTAAGGATGTGAATTGAGCCCCATCACCATTCAGATCGATCACTAACGGGCAGACAGGAGGGTTATTCCACAGTCCTGAGCCAGCTTGACCTGGGCCTGCTGGGCCATCTGCTGTGCCTGGATCACCTTGCCCGGGCCCGAACAGCCCTCCGGGACCAAAAAGACCACCGAATGGCCCGTTCGGCCCAAACGGCCCGCTCGGCCCGAAAGGGTCGCTTAGCGGTCCGTCAGGGCCGAACAGATTGCCGATGGCATCGCCTATTGCACCAGCGGCGTCTCCCAGCGCATCGGCCATTCCGCTGAACGCATCAGACATTGCTTGACCGAGCTTATTGAAGAAGTCGCCGACACTCTCGGCGCCGTTTTGGATCGCTTGGCTAAAGTCTGCAATGCCTTTGCCAATCGCCTCCCCGGCTGCTTGCAACTTGCCAGAGGTATATTCCGCAGCTGCTCGTGCAGCTTCCGAGCCTGCGTCATACGCGCCGTCCACATAGTTGCGGACAGTTGAATTGTTGTTGTACAAGTAGTTGGCGAACTCCCCGGCAAGTAAAGATACTGCACCTACAGCGAGTACCGGGCCAGCAATTGGGCTTGCAGCTATGAAAGCTGACGGGAGCGCCATAGCAGTAATGAAACTTGCACCAGTCTGGATGGCACCAGTGAACGCAGCTGATGCTGGACTAGCTTGCGCCCCTGCACCCGCCTGACCAAGAGGAAGCCCAGCAAATACCGACGTTGTAAGTGCCGCGCCCTTAGCGTACCAGGGCAGAGAAGCTCCAATGCCCTTCATAGCTCCAGTGTAAATTGAATTGATGTATGCTCTAGTAGCAATTGTGACGTGAGTTCCAACTTCAGATGACATAGTCCCCCCTTTTCCATATCTATTGGATATTTTTGCTCATTCGGCGCTGGCGATTAGAGCTCAACGGAGCTTAGGCATTTCGGTTACCCAGGATTGTAGGAAGTTTTACAACGGCAGCCGCAGCGATTAGAAGAAGTATAATCCCGGCGAAGTAAAACCCCACACCAGATATTATCGATAATGCGGGATTATAAAGAAACGTATGCAGTGCACCTGCATGTAATCCGGCCATTGCCAGGCTAGCGAAGAGAAACTGAAGTATTATGCCCGACCGTCGCAACTGTTTGCTCAGTAACCCGAGCAAGTATGAGGGCCAAGTGTATTCATTTAGGACGAACGGATCGACTTCTGCTCCCTGCTGTTTCGCTGGTTCCTTCCAGTAAGCCAGCCTCCGCGCCAAAAATGCGACAACAAATGGGACGGTCGTATACTCGATCCAGAATACAAGACTCCGGGCGATATCGGTAGGCTCAACTCGGATTATGACCTGATGTGTCAGCAAAAGCCAGGAACATAACAAGATTAGAATGGCGGCCCAGAACAAATAGTTGGAGAAACCGCTATATAAGGGAGCACCATTGCATATCTGACCAATTGATTGACGAGCGAAAAGATCTGCTATGAGCGCCAGACACAGAAGTCCACCAGTTGCAAAAGGATCTTGGAAAGTAAGACTTGCAGGTAACAGCACAAAGGCTGTTGCCCAATCCCGAAGGAAGTTTGTCAGCGCCACCATAGCTATATCCAATCTAGTAGAACCGCGATATGTACAATCATGGTTGCGAGTTGAGAAATTTGCACACAGTATTATACGTAATTTCACTGATATGCCATCTTTCGGATTTGAGGTGCCCTGGTTTTCTGGGCTGCCCAATACATGAGTGCGAAGCGCTAAAGATGCTGGGCGACTAAACGCGAAGCTAAACTTATAGGACGGCTTACGTAGGTACTCCTCCGTATCTGGTCAGTGTTAGATCAGGAAACGTCTATTAGAACGGATCTAATTTCCATCCTGACGCAGGAAATGGTGAAATACCCTGTTGCGGTTTTCTGAGCGGCTTCTTGGGAACTCTCTACGATAACTGCCCAGGTAAGCTAGCTTAGGACATTACGCCCTCCAACTAGGCTAAATAGCCTAAGACGAACAGCATGGAGGCAATACATTTTCGCAGCCCGGCCGAAGTCTCAAGCTGCATCAAAATCTCTAGCCTTGTTGTGCGCCAAAAAATGCGAGATGCTCCCCCATTGCCCGTTGCTGTTATAGCGAAGGTCCGCGCCTGGATCGTTACCGGATGGCCGCGACGCCGTAGGCGGCTCGGCGAGCGAAGCGAGTAGAGCCAGATAGGCCGAAGGCCGTAGCGCCCTCTCCTACCCTCCTACTTTGTGAAACC
>KI911999.1:35382-41616 GCA_000517005.1 Microvirga lupini | reverse complement strand
GCTAGTCTGAGTTGTGGCAGCCTCTCAAGGATCGCAGCATTGATGGGGTTCTCCATCACCGTTTGGATGAATGTTTCGGTGGTAACCGTCACCTTCCTGAGCCCCCTGCGATAACCATCAGTTTGGCTGTTCTAGAGCCAATGGAGCCGAAGCGCACCTCTTTGAAGCAGCCGATTTAAGGCTCCACCCACTGTGAATACCTGTTTGGTATTCACTAGTATTCGCGTCGATCCTGGGCAGGCTGGAAAGGCCGGTTAGACTGATCTTCTACAGGCGCTTGCGGGCCGCAGAGCGATAATTCTTCCGAATACGCTCGAATGCAACCCTATCCGATTCCATAAATCACTTTATCGGAACTTTCCGGACAATCTTCCCACGCGCGCGCGAGGCTGTTAGGATGCCCCAAAGCCCAGGTTCGATTGATCGCCTGACGGCGCTATGCGTGTTCGCTGATCAAAACTGAGGCGCTCACACAAAGGTAATAGGAAAGCTAAAATGACGTTGTCGGGTTTTGTGGCTTATTCAAGTGCTCTGGCAATAGCTGCGATCACACCCGGCCCTCAGATTGTTGCAATTATTGCACAGGCGTTGAGAAGCGGATACCGGCAAGCCGGTTGGATGACGGCCGGCATGGTCTTAGGCGACGTGCTTTATCTTGCTGTAGTTCTCGCTGGTCTTGCATTCATTGCTGAAACCTTCAGTTATTTGTTGATTGTTATCAAGTGGGCGGGTGTGGTCTATCTGTGCTGGCTGGCTGTGCAATTCTGGAAGTCCAGTGAAACCTTCAAGGCCGCTGAGGCAACCTCGCCTATGAGCGGGAAGAATGCGTTGATTTCCGGCGTTCTCGTGACGCTCGGGAATCCAAAGTCTGTCTTGTTCTATATTTCCATCCTGCCAACGGTCATCGATATCAATACCCTTTCACAGTCAGATACGTTCATTCTACTGGCGATCACTGCCATTATCTTAACAATCGTCCAATTTCCTTTCGCCATTGCTGGAGCTAAAACCCGTCGGGCCTTACAGTCACCACGAGCAATGCGCATGTTAAACCGTGGAGCTGCTGTGTGCATGGGTGGTGCAGCCGCAACGATTGCTGTGAGGAATTGATCACGCGGCTGGCAAAGCACCGTTCTATAGAAGTGCTTATTGGAAACTCGTATCAGAATTGCGACTCTTGGCATGACTCTCCGGCTGGCTGGGAGCCAAGCAAAATCCTTCCGGTAGCCTACGGTCAGATTTGCCGCTCATTACCCCCGAGGTAATCGATCGCTCTCCTCTTTCCTGGCAGAACTAAGTCCATCGACGAGCCCCTGCCGGGGTCCGGCAGCAGCAGTGAGGAGAGCACCATGACCGTCAAGTCTGCCAGCGCCGCGAGTTCCAACTCCGAGACCACCCGGGCCGTCGTGCAGGCGTTCCTCGCCGCCCGGCTGGCCGGGGACACCGAGCGGCTCGTCGCGCTCTTCGCCGACGAGGTCGACTGGCTGCTCGCCGAGAACCCCGCCGCCCCGTGGATCCGGCCGCGATCCACCGCCGCCGAATGCGCGGCCCAGTTCACGGAATTGATGGAGCACACCGTGCCCGAGGATGCGCGTGCCTCTGTCGACACCTTCCTCGTCGACGGCACCGACGCTGTCTTAATGGGGCACGTGTCAGGGACCGTACGCGCGACAGGAAAGTCCTTCGAGGGTCCGTTCGCGCTGCACCTCACCGTCGAGAACGGCCGGATCACCCGGCACCACCTCTACGAGAACAGCCTGTCAATCGCCGAGGCATGCACCCCATGAGGACGCAGGCGGTTGGGCCCCTAGCCCAGCAGCTCCTACTCAGGTTCCGTAAAGCGTCTTCTCGGACATCGCAGTCATCTGGGATGGATCAGTTCGCGGCCGGAACAGGGCAGCTCAAATCGCCTTCCTGGCACTTCAGGTAACTCTCGAAGTCTTGGACGCGGGATTGGGTCAGGCCGTCCAGGCATATCGAGATGAGCATTGGGGCGACGGTTCCTCCGGCGGACGCAGAAGTCCGAAAACTGCACTCGGCGTCGCGAAACTTGACCCAGGCCTGCTGGGCTTGAACGAGAAGCTTTTTGGTATTGGCATCGTCCTTCAGGCGGGCCTCAATTTGCCGGTAAAGCGCGTTCAGCGTCTTGTCGGATTGTTTGAAAGCCGCATCGGCGCACGCGTTCATGGTGGCCTGATCCGTGGCATCGGCGCACTTGTCCGCGGCCAAGGCGAGAGCCGGCATGGCCAGTACCATAGCAGCAGTCAGCATCGCGGTTTTCATCGCCTGTCCCCATGAGGTGGTCTGGGATCAATATACGCTAGAGCACTTTTCGGCGAAGTGGATCCGGTTCGCCGTTAAAAAATGCGGCACAACAAAGAACAGAGATGATTCCACGCAAGTGGAAACAGTTCTAGATTGCAGCCTATTCGGTTCCGTAAAGGGCCTTCTGCGAAATTATCTGATCGCAAGAACCACTTCAGCAGCCCGCTCGGCGCTCTGTTCAGGGGTCCGCCCAGCCGTATCAAGCACGGCATCGCTGAAGGCGCGCGCCTGGTAGCCTTCCTCATACATTTCGATGATGCGCTCTCGCTCGCCAGGTGTGAGCCTTCGGGCTCCCCGATCACTGAGCGCCACCTCCAAGGGAGGTGCGAGCGTGAGAACCACGAAGCGAGCTCCCCGTTGTTCTGAGGCAGCTTGAAGCTGGTTGTAGTGCGCCTGATCCAGAGGATAGGCCACAATCAGATAGTCGCCTGTGGCCTCCGCGATCTGGGCTTCGATGCGCCGCAAGGCGACCTGGATCCTCGTGCCGAGAGGGGCATCATCCGGAGCGTCGTGATCATCGCCATCAATGAAGACGGCACTGGGCAGAAGATCAGCCAAGGCCCGACCGACCGAGGATTTGCCGCTGTTGATCGGGCCGTTGAGGTGGATGACAGTCAACATTGTAGGGCTTTTCTACCGCAGCCACTCGCATTCTATAAAGGGCCTTCTCGGAAATTACGCAGCCGCCAACCAGAAGCCTAGGCGCCCCAAGACCAGAATGCCTGCTAGTGCGATCAAACCGCTCCGGCGGTCTCTGGCAAAGAACGGGGCCAAGGCTGCTACGGCAAGAACAAGCATCCCTGCCTCCTGTGTGATCAGGTAGTTGGCCTTGCTGCTGTAGCCCCAGCTTTCCTTCCATGGGTCCCTCGGTCATCCCCCATGGATAACAGTTCGGGCCAGGGTCGAGAGCAGTGCATGCGGTGGCGTCGAGTGCCTGGAAGAAATCCACCAGCATCACCAATAGGAAAGCTCCAAGCAGTCCCTGGATCACAAACTCTATTTTCGTTGGCGTTCCGATCGGCATTGCCCCCGCCATGTCGTTCGGCTCACTGATCCATAAAGGCAATTATCGGAAATCCGCCTTCATGAGGCGTAAATTGCTTGATCGCTTTCCATTAGGATGGGAGGGCCTGAGCCATACCCTTCCTGTCCTGAGCGCCTGGGCCCAGTCTGACCGCCCCTGCTGCTCCGCCAAAATTGCAGCCGCATCCCAATCGTACTCGACGGCCATCATCTCGACGTGCCATCCGCCTTTAGTGCGTTCGACCAAGGCGTAGCGGGCATGCGGCGACCCCGCCGCCATTGTATGCGGGAAGGGAGTATCATCGTTAAAGGCTTGAAGCCCCACGCTGCCCGGATTCACGATGAGCCGACCGTCATCCAGGTGCATCACCCGCGGAATATGAGTGTGACCGCACAGGATCAGGGAGGCGCTGGCCTGGCCCGCCCGCGTGGTGGCCTCGTCGCGTGTTGCCGGACGGCAGATCCCATCCTTCAAAGTCTCGAGGAAGCAGGTGAGATCACTGTTCGGGGTGCCATGGACCAGGAGCACATCGTCACCGATCAGAAGGGTCTCCGGCAGGGTGGCCATCCAGGCGCGCTGCTCTGAACTCATGCGTTCGGCGGCAAAAAGGTCCGAGGCTCCCATCTGATCCGGCGATAGAGTGAGGAGCTGGCGCTCATGATTGCCGCGGACGGTAGGCAATCCGAGGCCCATGAGCCGTTCGGCCGTCGCGAAGGGCTGCAATGGCCCGGAGACGGCGTCTCCAAGATTGACGATCAGGTCAGGGCCGTGGCGCGCGATATGCGACAGCACGGCTTCCAAAGCCGCGTGGTTCCCGTGAATATCCGAGATGACTGCGATTTTCATAGCTGCCCCTGAGCAAACAACGCGAGATCGGACAAGATCGTACCGCGGGTACCTTCACTGTGCTGGGCCGCAAAGCCTCTGTGTTCCATAAACGGCCTTACCCGAAATTGATACGGCGGCCCTGCCCGACTGACGAGTGCATATCGCCGGCGCCTCTTACGGCGGCGGCTTTGTGAAAGAGGAGGCTTGCCCTCCTGCGAAAGCTGTCCAGGCGCGCGCAAGCAGTAGCCACACCCGAAGCGGATTAAAAACGAAGGAAAAATCCCCTCGTACAGAACTCGTCAGAGATTGTTATAGACCAATCTTTGCGGGGGCTCAGGTGCTTTTCTTTCTTACTTGGCTGGCGGCCTTTACCGTTGGGGCAGTGCTCGGCTGGCTAATCTGGGGGATATCATCCACTCGGTTAAAATGGCTTGGCACCGGCGACGGAACCCGGTGTGCCGCCAATGACCAGATCGACGGCGATCATCTGGCCCAGATGGTTCTGGGACGCCTGCACACGACCGCCGAAGGCAGCCGCGTAGAAATCGGCCGCTTCCTGTTCGCGGCCGTGCTCGACGTATAGCGTTAGACCAAGGCTCATGACGGACTCCTTTCCTACCTGTGGATCACCCCTCCTGCATTCCATTTCTGATCGAAGCTGGGTCAGGAGCTTGTGCTAATCAGGCGTCGCCATGGAGAAACCGTCATGAACACCCCCGCCTGCGTGGTATCGGGTTTCGCCCGCCGCGCACTCCCCCTGCTGGCCGTGGGGCTGCTGGGCATCGTGGCCTTGCTGCTGCAACCAGCCCCGCCCGCACTGCTCGATGCAGCGCCGCATTTGGCCCGGTGGCCGGAGCTGGGGCGGCGCGCGGTCATGGCTGTCAATCCGGTCATCCTGATGGTGGTGAGCTGCCTTGTGGGTGCAGGCGTCGCGCATAGGGCGGGGTTGAGCAGTATGCTGGCGGGCACTGCCTCGGTGCACGGCATGCGCCGGGCGTTTGGGTTCAGTGCTTTGGTGGGCTTGGCTCTTGGTGCTGCCGTGCTCGCGGCCGACGCTGCCTTCACGTCCTGGCTCGGAGATGCTTGGCGCGACCTCGTGCAACGGCACGAGACCACCCCATGGCACAATCTGGTGATCGGGATGCTCTATGGCGGCATCAGCGAAGAAATCATCGCTCGCTGGGGTTTGATGAGCCTGCTGCTGTGGCTCTTTGCCAGCCTGCCCGGCGTGCACAGCCGTGCGTGGGCGGCAGGCTGGGCCATCGGCCTGTCGGCGCTGGCTTTCGGCGCGGCGCACCTGCCGGTGCTGGCCGTGCAGATCGAACTCGATGCCGCCATCGTGGCCCGCACGTTGCTGCTCAATGGCATGGCGGGGGTGGTCTATGGCTGGCTGTTCTGGCGCTATCACCTGGAGGCCGCCATGGCTGCCCATGCGGCTACCCACTTGGGGCTGCTGTCACTGCGCGCCCTGCTCGGCTGAACCGGGGGTAGACAAGACCTTTCACATGCACCGCCAAAGGAGGACGTAATGGACATTCAGACGATCGAAGCCACCCCAGTGCTGGACAGACGCCGCCACGTCACCGTGGCGCAGATCGGCAACGAAGCGGCGCAGGCCTACGCCGAATTGCACGCCGAAGCCCACGCGCGAGGCCTAGCGGCCAACGGGCCGCCGATCTTCGTGGCGCATGCGATGCCGCAGAACGCGCGCACTGCCTTCGACATTGATTTCTGCCTGCCGGTCGCGGCCACTGAGGTGCACCACCTCCCACGTCTGCGCTGCGCCAGCCTCCTGTACGAAGGCACGCTCGCCGACCTGTTCACCCGCGGCTATCAACCGCTGCTGCAGGCGATCGCCGAGGCGGGACTGCGGCCCACCGGCGAAAGCCGAGAGATCTATCACGCCTGGCATGGGCCGGAGTCTGCTGCCAACCGCGTCGAGATCCAGATCGGCATCGGCGCATGAGCGCGGACGATAAGGTCCATTCCACGTTGAGCGCACGGCGCTTTCATGCCGCCGACGCCGCCCTCTGTAGGCGCTGCGAGGAGCCAGAGCA
>KI911999.1:35010-35282 GCA_000517005.1 Microvirga lupini | reverse complement strand
GAGTCCGGCATTGCCCGCTTTGTAGAAGGCTTCCTCAACCTGGGTTCTCAACAGCTGCCAAGCCTCCATCAGGTCGCCCGGCAGCGTGACCTTGGACCGGGCTGGCGTGCGGGCCTGCAAGCTCTTCAGCTCACCTTCGAACTCCGTGCGGTCGATCTCGGGGAAATGCTCTGCTAGGGCCGCCAGAGCTTCTTCCGCAGCCCGCCGGCAGATGGTGACCTCGTCAAAGGCCCGCTTCTGCACCTCCCGCAGCTGCTTCTGCTCCATGAGCA
>KI911999.1:31164-34910 GCA_000517005.1 Microvirga lupini | reverse complement strand
AAAGCTGTCCAGGCGCGCAAGTGGAAGCCGCGCCCACAGCGGAGCGGAGCAGGCCCGAAGCCACGGCGCCTTCAAGAGCGCCGGAAGTGCGCTGAGGGTCTGTGGGCAGCTTTAGTCGGTGGGAATGTTTAGGAACTGGGAACAGGGTCGCCGCCCTGCCGTGCGGCTCGCCGCAACCCAAGCTGCGCTTAAGCGAGGATGTGAAACAAATAGCAGCCGCTCAATCGCACCCCCATGGAGGCCGCGCGGGCATGAAGGCCGCGTGGCGGTGCGTCGTAAGGGTGCAGCGCACGGTCAAACGGTCAGCGCTCGGCCAGTACAAAGCCCGGCACCGGCCGATCCTCGGGCACGGCACAGACAAGCTGGGGCCGCTGCCGGTTGCGGAACAGATTATAGGTGCAAGTCTGGATCTCTGCCGTTGCGAGTCTCGGCGAATCGATCACCGTCACGCTGTCCTCCCCCCACGGTTGCGGCGAGACTGCTTTCCATCAGGATTTTGACAGGATTATGAGGGTTCTAGAGGTGAATATTAGCCTTTTGCGCCCCTTGGCGGCCCCAGCTGCGCGAGGCAAGTTCAGGCCAAAGCCCGAAAGGTGCGTCCATGATCGCGGATCGTGAGCTGCTGAAGCAAGCCCTGGATGAATTGGTCAGGCTGAAACCCGCAGGGGACGATCCGACGCGCTATCAAGCCCGGCTCTACACCGCAGCGCTGGCGGAGTGGGCGGATCGCCTCGCCATGAGGCCGCTCGACCTCGACAAGCTGGTTCTCATTCGGGAGGCGATTCCGGGCCACCATTGGAGATAGACCTGTTCACCCTCTTGCGTTCCGTAGCTTCCCTTCTGCGAAATTCTGAGAGGGTCTGCATGGTCCTGGATCGGCGTCGGCGGGAGCTTAATTCTAGAGCTTGGACCAGGGGTGCAAGTTCTCAGAAGGAGGTTGAGATGCCTCGCTTCTACTTTGCCATCCAGGGCCCCTCAATCACTGAGGATCTCGGGCAGGTCGATCTGCCCAACCAGGCCGCCCACAATGAAGCAGTGAAGGCTGCCCGAGCCTACCGAGCTGCCATGCTGCGCCAGAACATCGACCCGATGCAGTTCGCCGTTGTGGTTTCCGACCAGAGCCACAGGGTGATCGAAGTGGTTCCCTTCCGTGCGGTCTGAGCGAGGTGGCGGTGTGAAGCGCGGGTGCCTCGCGCGAGGGCTTCCTCTGCTCTTCACGTTTCATAACGTCGCTTCTCGGAAATTCACGTGTTGGACGAGTGGCACATATTTCATGATTGTCATCGGAAATTTCGTTCCCTTTTTGTTTCTTCCTGAGTACGCTGTTCAGACAGGAGGGATAGATGAACAGCATAGAGAGCAAGCATAAAGTGTTTCGCGAACTGCATGAGCGGGCAGGCGCTTTCGTCATTCCAAACCCCTGGGACGCTGGCTCCGCTCGCATTTTGACTGCATTGGGCTTCGAAGCTCTAGCCACCACCAGTGCGGGATTTGCCTTTGCCATTGGTCGGAAGGATTCGACCGCATCGCTGTCTCGCGAAGCCATTTTGGATAATGCTCGCAGCATCGTGGAGGCGACAGATCTACCTGTTACCGCCGATCTGGAAGACGGCTTTGGGCCAAATCCCGATGATTGCGCTTTGACGATCTCTCTAGCGTCGGAAGTTGGCCTCGTTGGAGGGTCTATCGAAGACGCCACAGGCAACTCGTCCAGCCCCATCTATGGTTTCAACCTTGCCGTTGAGAGGGTGGCTGCGGCCGCCGAAACGTCACGACGCTATCCCTTCGTCCTGACAGCTCGCGCCGAAAATTTCTTATGGGGCAACCCCGATCTAGACGACACAATCCGGCGGCTGCAAGCTTTTGAAAAGGCGGGGGCTGATGTTTTGTATGCTCCCGGCTTGCCAGATCTCAACGCAGTTCGCGCAGTTTGTTCGTCGGTTAGTCGACCTGTGAATGTCGTTGCAGGATTGACGGGCCAACCCTTCACAGTGGCGGAACTCCAGGATGCAGGCGTAAAGCGGATAAGTGTTGGCGGATCATTCGCGCGTGCCGCCCTTGGTGGTTTAGCGAGAGCAGCAAGAGAAGTTCTTGAGAAAGGAACGTTCACATACGCCAAAGATGCCATGTCCGCCAAGGAAGCAGAGGCGTACATGCTGGATGCTGATCGATAAAGCCGCCGTTCCATGACGTCTGCTTATCGGAAATTGGATGGATCGGCGGTAGCAAAATGCCGTCAGGGAAGTGACTTCTCCATGAAGACACGTGAGTACCCGTTCTGCTCGCCTCGATGGGTCTTGATATAGCCGAGGCTAGAATAAAGGCTGAGGTTCTCGACCATCAGCACGTTCGTGTACAACCGTATCCGGCTAAATCCATGCCGGCGAGCTTTGTCTTCGGCGAATGCCAGGAGCCGCCGTCCATAACCCTTCCCTTGAGCCTCTGGTCTCACGGCGACATTGTCGAGAAGCATTGCGTCGGGCTCGGGGATGAGGACAAGGACACCGACCACTCCGCCATCGTCGATCACATAGACACGCCCTTGGTCGATGAGGGACGCATAGTCATACTGCATGGGGCCTGGCTCTTTGCCGATGCGGGCGACATAGCTGCTGTAGGCTGCATGCACGACGACCTCTACCTCTCGGAGGTCGGCGGGTGTGGCGGATCGGATCATGGACATCACAGCATGATGGTTGCAACTAGACAGAGGATCAATAAGGAACGAGGTCCGTAAACGGCCTTATCCGAAACTGATACGGCGGCCCTACCCTACTTAGATGTGTTAGATGTGAATGTCGCCGGTGCCTTGAGCGACGGCGGCTTTGTGAACGGGGAGGCTCGTCCTCCCGCGAAAGCTGTTCAAGCGCGTCAAACGGCAGTAGCGCCCGGAGCGGAGCGAAGCAGGCCCGAAGCCGCCACGCCATCATCGAGCGCCTTCAGGAGGCACGGAGCAATCGCCAGTAATGAGAACGTAGCATTGACGTTACAGCATCCGGCATACTATTGCCGAACGACATGTCAGAGCCATCAGGACACCCTGTGAAAACAAAGATCATCCTTGCCCTTACCTTGGCGCTTGCTTCACCATCCTTAGCGCAAGTCACACCTGCCGACCCTGGTAACATGCGCTGCGCTGACTTCGTAAAGACCGCAAAAAGCTCGTCGGGTGGGGCCTTCGCAGGAATTTCCACGGGCAGCGAGGAGGCAGACGCAGAGGTCGCGAAGATCAATCAGGCGGTTGTTAAGGTTTGTACTCAGAAACCCAAAGTTCACGGTTCGCGAGGCACTTCAACAGGCGCTTATTGAGGTCGAGTAGCCGCGTTGCGATCCTGAAGTTACTCAGGCCAACCACTTCGCTATGCAGCAACTCGATAAGCAGTACCCCAACCAGGAGTAGTTGTAGCGGCATCGTCAAGTTAACCGGAAGGGACCGGAGCGAGGCATACGTGAGGGATGAAACCGTCGCGCCATCCTGGCTATGCCCGCCACCGCTTCCCGGTTGAAGTGGTCCGCTACGCCATCATCAAGGGGCCGGAACAAGATCTGCTCCCAAACACACGCTAACGTAGTACGTAGCAAGAACGTGGGTCCGTAACCGAACCGGGAGCCCCCGCAATGGCTGAATACAGCTCAGATCTTGATGTTTGAGCCGTTACTCAGGGCCGAACACCTGATGGAGAAGCGTACTGTACTGGCGATAAGCGAGCGCGTGACCCTGCTCGACCATCCAGGCGTTGAGGTCG
>KI911999.1:30061-31064 GCA_000517005.1 Microvirga lupini | reverse complement strand
CAATCCAAGTCCAGGCTCTGAGCTTTGGAGCCGGTTGTGCGTGGCAAGCTTCAGCCACAGGCGGTTTCGTCTACTCCTTCTGCGCACTTCACTCCCACTTGGCATCTGGCACTTTGGCTGGGTTCAACTTCGGTCAGGGAAGCGCCATGAGACCAATCATCTGGGCCACTTTGGCAGCCTTTGGCCTCCTGTCAGGCCCATCAGCCTTCGCACAGACGCAAGCTCAACGCGGCGAGTACCTGGTGACCATCATGGATTGTACTGGCTGCCATACGCCCGGCACCTTCCTCGGCAAACCCGACATGCAGCGCTACTTGGGAGGATCGGAGGTCGGCTTCCAGATCCCCGGGCTCGGCATCTTCTATCCGCCCAACCTGACCCCTGATCCTGAGACAGGACTGGGCAAGTGGAGTGAGGCCGACATCATCAAGGCGGTGCGAACCGGCGTCAGACCGGACGGTCGCCAGCTCGTGCCGATCATGCCATATCACTCCTACGGCAAGCTCACCGATGAGGATGCCCGGGCTCTGGCCAGCTTTCTCAAGAGCCTGAAGCCGGTCAGGAACCAGGTGCCCGGTCCAGTCGGGGCAACCGAGAAGCCCTCAGCCCCTTACCTGACCGTAGTCATGCCCCAGTAGAGCCGCGCACCTAGAATCCAGAAGTTGGTAGCCCCGGACAGGCGCAGGAGACATCAGACATGCTCGAGACAGAGCTGCAGCAGCTGCGCGATGACAACACGGCGATTGCAGCACTGCTGCAAGAACTGGAGAACAGCCTCGCGCTGCCGCTCCCGCCGGAACCGCCGTTTCAGGTCATAGCGGATGTGACGGCCCTGCAGGATCGGGTCTATGCCATGGCCCGCAGGGTCGGGGACATGAAGCGGATGATCCGCGACAGGATCCTGCAGCAGACGCTCGCAGCCGACTTGCCTCTGCAACGAGAATGGACATAAGAGCCTTAGGTTAACAGCATCGCACCCCAGAGCGGAACGGATTCACCGGCC
>KI911999.1:29194-29961 GCA_000517005.1 Microvirga lupini | reverse complement strand
TTCCTGGCGAGTTTTGAAGCGTCCGCGCTCGACCAAGTCGTCGATCTCATCGCTGATGAGCTTCGGTATCCAGACATTCGTCTCCCGATCCCCGCGCTCGCGGCGGGATTGGCGAAAGCGCTGAACGCGCTGGATACCTTTCTGATCAGGCATGACAACCACCTATGTCACTCGTGACGTAACGAGGAATGACCGATTCTGAGTTGGCTGTGGAGTCGTGCGTCAAGAATCCATTCACAATAGATCGATTCAGCGGTGGGAAACTTCTTTTCGCAGAGTCATTTAGCTGAAAAGGCCGAGTCAATTCGCATGTAAAAGCCAAGTTCCGGGCGATTCGAAGTTACGCACTTGATTCGAGATTGCCTAGTATTCGGCTGATTGCTCGATTCGCGATCCGGCTTTATGATTCGAGAACCGTCAGTTCGATGTCATTAAGAACTGTTAACGGAATCACTGACACTTCCCGATATTCAAACTAGATTCTAGATTGCCACTGACGGGCCTATGTCCGTGTCGCGGCTGATCTACTGGCAGGCTACGTGACTGCCGCGTGCAGGCAAAATGCTGGGTAACCGCAGGTATATTTGAGAGTATTGATCCATAACCGGGATCAACACTCCGTTAACCATATGCGCGCCAATTTGCATTGCCTGATCGATCTGGGACAACGAGCAGGCCCTTCCACGGCAGCAAGCGGGGCGAGCACATACGCCTCGTTTGTTCAGATGGCGGCACAACAAAGTTACGGCATCGTAATCACAACATAA
>KI911999.1:27986-29094 GCA_000517005.1 Microvirga lupini | reverse complement strand
GGCGATTGAGGCTATGACGGGCAAACACGCTCAATCCGCCTGAGCATCTTCGGCCGATACTTGGCTCCCAATCCGTTGGGTCACCCGCGCAATCGCGGGCGACATCAAGATGACTCGCATGATGCACAAGTGACAGGCGACCTATGCCTGCAATCGGCGTGCCTCATTGGTTGACCAGTTTGCCTTCTCACTGCATGAGAGTGACACAACAGATCTATTGCTTTGTCATCCTTGATCCGGATCCGCGACAAAACCAGCGAAGCGGCTGAATATATTTTTTTAAGAAGTTCGTAGCCGGCGACATGGCAGGGTCCTTTTACAGGGGCTTCGTCACATTAATCGAGACACAATCGAATACACCGTCAACTTGATTGAAGGCTTCATTGCCGAACAGGTCATTAGAGACACAAAGCAGCTGCTTGGGTCACATTCAAGCGAGCTTGATCATGATGTCGCAGAGGTCGGTTTCACAGTGGTTCCTGCTTGCATCCGATGGCAAACAATCCGATTTCTGGATCATCAGCCTCCAGATTGATTCCCGGAAAATCGCATGTGCAAATGGTGGTCGGATCGTCGCGTGTGCAACGTTGTCGAGGACGATTTGGCACGAGCCAAATCTGCATTGATCTCTATTCGAGTTCGGCTGGATAAGCAGGGCAAAGGAAAGGCTCGGGCCTGTGGCGATGCTCTCATTCATGTCGCGCGAATGTTGTCAGATGGATTCAACATTAGTGTGTCAGATGCGCTGAGTGGACGTGGTTTGCGCACTGAGGACCTGGATGCTGCGCATCATGATCTTCAGCGCAGCGTGCAGAGATGCCGGACATTCCTGATCGAGAACTCGCCCTGTTACGAGATGGCGGATGACTTGGTTAGTGCCTGCTCCCTTCTCGAGCATATCTATCGAATGCGGCTCCACTCGGTGATGGCTGATCCCAAGCTGCGGCCTGCGTGCGAGGAGGCTGCGCAGAACCTTGTCCTTCTGGTCGGGACGCTCCCACGACTAGGGGCGAAGCAGAACCAGTCCAGCAGGCGCCGTGGGGCTCCGCGGATGGCAGCGTGATGCAGATCATCCGGCTCGTGCCGACCCGAACGCGGTGCCGCTTTT
>KI911999.1:27545-27886 GCA_000517005.1 Microvirga lupini | reverse complement strand
AACGTTCGTTTCACTCAGCAAGCCGACCAGAACACCTGCCGCGGTGCCGGTCCATCGTGCATAAACCAGCGACACTTGATGATGTGGCTTAATGCGGATGGTCGATTTCCGTTTGATCGTGCGCAAAGCAGGAATCTTTCATAGGTCGACTGATGCGCGACTGTGATGGGTCGTAGCCATTCTGCTTGGTTCATCTCATCTCTTCCCGCTGCACAATAGCCGTCAGCACGATGACCGCTTGCTCATCACCCCAGCCCCACATGCTCCATCCAAGCGCTAGCTCTTCTTCCAATCGGGTTCAATCGCACAGACGACGACAGCGCCACCAAGCCATCCCACAC
>KI911999.1:27015-27445 GCA_000517005.1 Microvirga lupini | reverse complement strand
CAGGTTGCGCAAGGTCTGGTCGGCCCGCTTGATCGCCGTTTGGATCGCATCCTCGATGCTGTCGGGCGATGAGCCCACCAGTTCAACAACCTTGTAGACGTGATCGGACATCACACGCTCCCCTCTCCTCTCCCAGATCCCAGGTAGCGCAGACAACGTCGCCTGCGAGGCCTGCCAGCTCTGACCAGGCGGAATGGCACGACGATCAGGAACAACGACGCGGCTGGCGCAGATCAGTCGCCGGGTTGCTCCTATAGGTGTGAGGCAACAGCCGCTCGAAGCTGCGGCGCACCGTGCCGTAGCACTCGCAGGAGGTCTGCTCCAGGCCGGCCCGATCCATCACGGTGATCACGCCCCGGCCCTGCCGGATCAGCCCCGCCTCCTGCAGCGCTCGTGCGATGCTGCTGACGGTGGAGCGCTGCACGCCCAA
>KI911999.1:18744-26915 GCA_000517005.1 Microvirga lupini | reverse complement strand
TCGCACCGTGATGCTTCCATGCCTGCCGGGACGGACGAGCAGAGCCCGCTGCGCTTGAGCACCATCGGGTGACATTGTGTCAGCTCTAACAGCCTCTTTGCTGCCCATCTCAACCAGCCGGGGTAAGACGCAGAATCTCGCCATTGGCTTCGTCCGTCAGCACGTACACCGCACCATCCGGACCTTGCCGTACATCGCGGACCCGCTGTCCCAGAGGTATGCGTTCCTCGCCTGTGGCCTGCTGCCCCTGCACTGTCAGCCGGACCACACCGCGGGCTACAAGGCCGCCGATGAGCAGGCTGCCGCGCCAAGCTGGAAACAGGCTGCCTGTGTAGAACGTCATTCCGGAGGGAGCGATCACTGGTGTCCATTGCCGCAGCGATCCAGCTAAATCCGGACGGCTCGCTGGGCTCGGGATCGCCCGCCCGTCATAGTGCCGGCCCCAACTCACGAGAGGCCAACCGTAATTGCGCCCAGCCTGCGGAACATTGAGCTCGTCTCCGCCCCGCGGCCCCATCTCGTGCACCCACAGGACGCCCGTGGAGGGATGCAGCGCCGCGCCCTGCACATTGCGATGCCCATAGGACCAGATCTCGGGTCGGGCTCCCTGACCACGAGCAAAGGGGTTGTCGGCTGGAGCCGTCCCGTCTGGATTGATGCGGACGATCTTGCCGAGATGCGAGGTCAAATCCTGCGCTGGATTGAACTTGAAGCGGTCCCCCAGCGTCACGAAAAGCCGACCGTCCCGGGAGAACACCAGCCGCGAGCCGAAATGATTGGCGCCGTCCACCTTTGGAGCTTGCCGGAAAATCACCTGCAGATCCTGCAGGCCAGCTGGCCCAAGGCGTCCCCGCACCACGGCGGTGCCGGCACCACCTGGGCCGGGCTCGGCATAGGAGAGATAGACCCAGCGGCTGGAGGCGAAGTCCGGGGCAAGCGCCACATCGAGCAGCCCGCCCTGCCCTCGCGCGAACACACGCGGGACACCGGCCAGCGGTGCGGAGACATCCCCATCTCGAGATACCAACCGCAGCCGTCCCGGACGCTCGGTCACCAGCATCCGCCCATCGGGCAGAAAGGCCAGACCCCAGGGATGAACCAGACCACGCGCTATGGTCTCGACCCTGACCTGACCAGAGGAAGTCTGGACGATGCGCTCTTGTGCCCTCGCTGGGATAGGAATGGTGATCAGAACCGCCAATGCCAGAAAGTTGCGTCGGTCCATCGCACGCTCCCATAGGTCAACCTGCGCCGAGTCCGGTGCCCAGCGTCTCAAAGGAGGCGGCGCATGGCGCTTACTTGGCCAGGGTATCCGGACGGAGCTGAAAGTGCACCGCGATCGGCCTGCTGCCCTTGCCGCCCTCCCGCAGCCAGGGCGTCCTGTCGCCGCTGGTGGTCCACAGGCCGCGACCCTTCCAGCCTGCATTTGGATCATCAATGCGCCCGTCAAATCCCTTTGCATAGAAACCGAGTGGATAAGGCACCCGCAGCGAAATCATCCGGCCGTCCTTGAGCGCAACCAGGCCATCCATCAGGTTGGCGGTCGACATCGGCACATCCTCACCGAGCCCAAACGTGCTGTGGTGATCTACCCAGGTATAATAGCTCGACTCGGCGCTGTTCTCCCCGATGCTCTCGAAGCCTGGACCGGGGTACTGATGGAAGGACCAGCCCTCCGGGCAATGATCGCCGGTGGCCTGCGGTCCATTGAGCGGTCCCTTGCACTTGCGCCGGTCGAAGCTGGCCAGGTGGCCGCTCGAGAGCGACGCCCACACGACTCCTTGCCGGTCGATGTCGGCGCCGCGGATGCCGAAGCCGGGCAGCGGCACGTGATAGATTTCCGCCAGGGCAGACTGGGGCGGATTGGGCCCGGGATCGAGGCGTACCACTGCCGGTGTCCCGCTGAACACCCCCACTGAGCCCCAGATGGAGCCATCCACCGGGCTTGGGCTCACCGCATAGAAGCCCCCGGCAAGGCGCTTGTCCTTGGCCGGATCGAGCGGCTGATCCGGCTCGACGTACTCGTCCCGTTGGCCATTGCCATTCGTGTCCAGGATCAGCGCCGTCCAGCCCTGCGCCTTGGCGGCGTCGCCGGTCGCATCGAACAACCTAGTGTTGATCCAGCCGACCACCGGGCCGCCACCGCTGGTCCACAGGGTGTCGTTCGCGTCATAGCCGAATTGCAGGTGGTGGGTCCCGAAGCAGGTATCCACGAAGGTGTACTGCATCGTCTTGGGATCGAGCCTCGTGATAGAACGGTTCGTCCGCTCCAGCGGGAACAACTTAGCCGAGGGGTGATCAGAACCCTTCTTGCAGAAGTCCGGGTTGTTGGGCCCGCGCACGGCTGCTGCAAACCACACCCGTCCCTGGCGGTCGAACATGCCGTTGTGGTTGTTGGCCTTTGTGTCCCAGATCTTTTCCTCGCCCCAATAGGGCGATGGCGCCAGCACTTTGTCACTCGCGGCATGTCCTGGCCCGAGCGCCTCCGGCGTTTCGGGATCGCGCACCGGCGCCGCGAATTCGGTGACGGTGTGCGTCTTCGGATCGAGGATCGGGATCACGTCGGTCGAGTATTCCGCCGAGCCGAATAGCGGGCCATAGGCATTGACGGTCGGGTTGCGTCGGTCGGAGGAGATCAGGTCGTGCAGGTACTTCTTCTCGTTGAGCCACTCCCATGTGGTCACCACGATGTTGCGCTCAACACCATCCGGGCGCTTAGGCTTGGTGTGCGGTAGCTCTCCCTTGGCGATGCGGTCCGTCCAGTCGGCATAGTAGCGGAACGGTACGCCGCTGAAGCGCCCGGCAAGTTGGTTGACCATCGTCTCGCCTGACTGCCCCGAGGACACCCGGCGGGTCCATGCTTCCTCCGACGAGCTGAACTCACCCAATTGCTTTGGGATCGTGCGGGTGGAGAGCTGGCCGAGCTGGTGGCAGCCGATGCAGCCGACGTTCTTGATCTGCTTGAGCCAGTCGACTTGCGTAATGGGGTTGGGGATGTCGCTCGTGCCCCCGAACTGGCTCGCGTCCGGGATCTTGAGCATGGAATACCAGTAAATGGCTGGGTAGTATTGCGCCGCCTCCCAGTCACTGGGTGCCGGCACCGCCTGGAGATTGAGCTGTGTGCCGGGGTAGCTAGTCATCCGATCCGAGTCGACGAGACCATAGCCTCGCACCCAGACACTGTAGGTGGCCTTGGGTAGATCGGGTACGACATAGCGGCCCTGATCATCGGTGACGACCATCTTGGCAAATCGGGTTGGCAGTTCGGTGGTCTCGGCAATCACCCAGACCCCGGCCTCTGGTCCGCTTGGCCCAGTGACCATGCCGCCGATGTCATCGGCATCGATCGCGACTGCGTTTTGGGCACTCAACTGGGTCGGAACGGCTACCACACACCCGAGCGTGCCGATTGCAGCAATGATTGAACGGGGCCTCCGCCGACGTGCCATTGCAGTCCTCCCTGGCACGATCTCTTCATCAATGCAAAGATAGCATGGATTGCTTCGAAGTCCGAGCACTGAGGTCTCCCGTCCTCCTGTGGAGTTGCGGCGACAGACGGTGCATCGCTCATGAGCGCGTGCCCTGCGGCGTCGTTCGCTACGGGTTCCGAATGCCTCCGGATCCGCAGCCTTGCGCGATCACCCAGACCGTGGATGAGCGCCTCGGCCGCAGTACGGCGCAAGGCGAAGGAAGTTATTTCACCTCGCTTCAGGTTCCCTGATCCTGCCCTCGTGCGGACGACACCCGATGGATTGCCAAGCCAAGAGCACCAAGGGCTGCCACAGGCATGACCCAGGCATCCGGCGAGCCCATGGTCCAAAGGGTCGCTCCGCTGAGTGCGCACCAGATCAGCGGAATGATCATGAGCCCCCACGGGGGCCGCTTGTCCACGGTCAGGAGGATGCCGAGTGTGGCAAGCACAGTGGGATCAGGCGTGACACCAAAGATCTCGGCCTGCTTCCACTCGCGACCAACAAGCGGACCAATCAATGGCTGCACCACCAGTGCGAATAGAACCAGCCCCATTCCGGTCTGGCTGGTCCAATCCCTATACGGTTGAAACGAGAGCCGGTTGCGGACGACGCCTGTCCAGATCAGCAGCAGCGCCTCAATGACAAAGCTGATAGCGAAGTAGCGCGCCGCCCAGTTGATCGTGTCGTACTGTTCTAGAAGGTAAGCCCAAGCCGTCCAAAGCCAGGCGGCTGCGAGGATCATCGTCACCACAGAACCCTGCCGGGGTCCGCCGCGATGCAGCCGCCACAGGATGACGAGGCCGAGCAGCAGCGCCAAGATCTGTGCCGGCCAGATCGCGCGGTGATAGAGTTCAAACATTCGGTAATAGGTGCGTGTCGAAAACAGTAGGAAATCCGATGGCGTGTAGGACAGCCAGTCCCCCATCAGAGGCCCTCGACATAAGCAGTCATGCGAGCCCGCATCCCAGCATCCGGCAACCGTCCGGTCGCCGCCATGTTCTCGCGCACGTGATCGACCCGGGTGGTTGCCGGAATGGCGCAGGTCACAGCCGGGTGAGACACGATGAACTTCAGGATAAACTGCGCCCAGCTTCTCGCATCGATCTCAGCCGCCCAAGCCGGAAGCGGGTAGCGTTCCAAGCGTTCAAGCAGGGCACCCTGCTGGAACGGGCGGTTGACGATCACCCCAGTGCCGCGCTCTGCAGCCAAGGGCAGAATGCGGTCTTCGACCTCACGATCGAGGATGTTGTAGGTGACCTGGATGAAGTCGAGCGGATGCTGCCGCATCACGCGCTCGAACTCCCGGTGCCGGCGTCCTTCCGAGGTTGTGATCCCGACATAACGCACCTCGCCGGCCGCCTTCATGGCAAGCAGGGTCCTGAGGTGGGCCTCCCAGGCCAGAAGATTGTGGACCTGCAGCAGGTCGAAGCGAGGAACCCTCCAGTGGCGACGCGATGCCTCGATCTGGCTTGGGCCGGCTGAACCAGATGAGGTCCAGACCTTGTCGGCCGAGAACAGGCGGGATGGGTGACCGAGCTTTTGCAGGCCATAGCCGACCACCTCCTGCGATGAGCCGTACATGGGTGAGGAGTCGATCAGGCGCCCACCGGCTTCAAAAAACGCCTGCATGACCTCAGCACAGCTGTCTCGTGCTTCGGTGTCGCGCCCGACATTGAACGTGATCCAGGTGCCGAGCCCAACCAGGGGCAGCGCCTCTCCGGTCGGGGGGACTAGTCTGGTGAGAACCGGGCCCGGCTGTGCGACCCCGGTCAGAGGCCTCATCATCGCGGCGGCGCTGGTTGCCGACAAGGCACCGAGGAAACTGCGGCGGCTGATGGGCTTTGACTGCTGCATCGAAAGTTCTCCCGATCTGTCGCTTCCAATTACCGCGTCGGCCCTCGGCTATTCTGCCAAACCCCTCACAGCCTGGTGGTGGTCGAGCTTGATCTGCGCGGATCGGCAACCAGTCCGAATGAGGCAGGTGCAAGCAGCGCACAGATCGCCATGATCGTGATCAGCGGCCAGACAGTGGCACCGAGGGTAGCACCCACAACCGGAGCGATAAGCGCGCCGAACCCGATCTGGAAGCTGCCCGACAGGCCAGCCGCCGCGCCCGCAACCTCCGGCTTCACGCTGACCGCACCGGCAATGCCGCTTGGCAAAACCAGGCCATTCCCCAGACCAATGAAGAACATTGGCGTGAACAGAGCCACTGGGTGCAGCAAGCCCATGGCGAATGTTATTGCCATGCCGGCGACACTGGCCAGGGTCACGCACGTGCCGGCCATGATCATCCGGTTCGGCCCAATTCTGCCGGCGAACCGGCCCGAGGCGAAGTTGCCCAGAATGTAACCGCTTGGCACGATGGCGAAGTAAAAGCCGTACTCTGCCGGGCTGCGTCCCATCAATTCGATCATCACGTAGGGCGCGCCTGCCACAAAGGCGAAGAAAACAGCCGAGACGAAGCTGGCGGTTAGCGTGTAGCCCCAGAACAGGCGCGAGCCGACAAGGCTCAAGTAGCTGTGCACGAGGTGCCGGATAGAGCCTGCCGCATCGCGATTGTAGTTGGTCTCGTGAAGTTGCCAGTAGGCGACGAGCAGGACCAAGCCACCAAACAGCATCAGGAACACGAAGGAAGCCCGCCACCCATAAAGTGTCTCGAGTACGCCGCCGATGGTCGGTGCAATCATGGGGGCAACCGCCATGCCCATGGTGACATAGCCGATCATGCTGGCCACCTGGTTGCGCCCATAAAGGTCCCGGACGATGGCACGGCTCAAGGTAATCCCGGCACAGCCGCCGATCGCCTGCACGACGCGACCGAAGATCAGGAGCCCGACATTCTGCGCTGTCAGGCACACGAACGAGCCGAGCACGAAGACGAGAAGGCCGATCAGGAGCATGGGCCGTCGACCGAAGCGGTCGGAGAGTGAGCCGATGATCAACTGCCCGCAGGCCATGGCAGCGAGGTAAAGCGAGAGGGTCAGCTGGATGGTGGCAAAATCGACCCCGAAGGCCCGTGCCATGCCCGGCATGGAGGGCAGGTACATGTTGATGCCGAGCGGGCTCACCGCCGAGGCGGCGATGAGCAAGGCGATGAAGGAGGGCTTGGCGGCCGGCTGGGGCGCTGCGGCGCTGGAATGAGTCATGGGTCCAAATTGTCTGAAGCGACGGTGAACGACCTGGAACGCGGAACCGTCTTGAGGCCCTCTGTAGCACAGGCTCGGACAGAACTGGGACACTGGGGATGTGAGCTAGAGCAGAGACCGTAAAATCCCCCTGCTCTGGCGGTTCTGTCGCAACAGCTCCGTCGCAAATTCGGAGCGAAGGTGGGAAAACAGTCGATGCTTTGCCGCGGGACCAAGCTGCGAACAGCTCAAACTGCTGAGCGAGAGAGGGCTGCGGATTCCGGGCGTACTTCGCCTGTCCTTTGCGCATCATGTGAACCATCTCAATCCCGACCAGAATGATACGAGCGCTCCCGGCGGACTTGAAGCCGAGCATCGGCCGGGTCCACCGCTTGATAGCCCGATGATCCTGCTCAATCCGGTTATTCGCATAGCGGCTCTGGCGGATCCGGATCGCTTTCATCTTGCGCCTAGACCGGTCCTGCAGCCGGGTTGTCGTCGTGAGGCTTTAGTTCCCAAGGAAAAGCTGTGCTTGGTGAATAGTGCTGGCGTGCAATTGGAAACACATCTTGCGCTGCCCCCATAGGGCTATCGTGAGCCACTCCTTGTTAGAACCGCGCGCAGGTCGCGGCACGCTCGCGCAGAACGGCCTCCTGGTCAAAGCGCTGCCTGTACTCGGCGATGATCTCTGAGATCTTACCTCGTGCCGTGGGATCACCGGAGTGAAGCACTGTCACAACTTCGGAGGCCTCTCGTTCGATGTGGCCGCTGGCATTCCGCCATTGCCCGGTCGCTTTCGCTATCGTCAGACCATCAGGAAAACGAGGCGTGATGATCTCATTCAGGAATCGCCGCCACTCGACCTCGCGCACTGTTCCTCCGTTGGGACGGTTCCGGCCAAAGTAGAGCGTGTCACGGACCATCGACTGATCCCCTGCCTCGCACACCCCTGTGCTCGGACGGCCGGGCAACGAGGACGAGGCGCAGCCTGCTAATCCCAACAGGAGCAGAACCAGCGTCGCGTGCCAGGGAACCCAATTGGCTTGCTTCAGGAGACCGCCACTCACTTGCCAGCAGCCTTCCTCAGGGCTGCATTGATCCGGTCCTGCCAGCCTGGGCCGTGCTCTTGAAAGTACTCCAGTACATCCTGGTCGATGCGGAGAGTGACCGTCTCCTTCACTCCTGGAATAGCGGGAGCCTTCGGAGGCCCTTCGGTTGGCTTCGTTGTCGCCTTTTTGAAGGCCGCCTCCGCAGCCTTCAGTGGATCGTTCGGACGGCGCCCGCTTGGTGATCTCGACATCATCGTCCTCCTGGTCAGGTCCGGTCTCATGTGATCTGAAATAGCGAGATTTCTCGATGGAGCAACTCAAGGAGGGACATTCCATTGGTGCTTGCCAACCCTTGGTCCCGCAACTAGCCTTACTCTGCTGGGGGCATGGCGGCAGAGGCCGAATGGCATCAAGACACCATTCGGGCCGACGGAGAGGGAATACAGACGACAATGGCGACGGGTACTGTGAAGTGGTTCAACGAGACCAAGGGTTATGGCTTCATTCAGCCGGACACCGGT
>KI911999.1:18418-18644 GCA_000517005.1 Microvirga lupini | reverse complement strand
GGCAAAGATGTTTTCGTGCATATTAGTGCGGTTGAGCGCGCTGGCCTCAGAGGGTTGAACGAAGGGCAGAAGGTCTCCTACGAGGTCCAGTCCGACCGCAGAACCGGCAAGGAGTCGGCAGTCGACCTGAAGGTTTAGGACGCTTCAACATGTTGTGCGGGCTCCCCGCGGATACGAATGGCCGCTCCTGTTGGAGCGACCATTTTGTTGTCTCCTGCCCTGTCGA
>KI911999.1:15369-18318 GCA_000517005.1 Microvirga lupini | reverse complement strand
CCCCACTCTCGAAACTTGATAAGTGTCCTTCCTACCGCTGAACGCATCAAGGAGCCTCTGAAGAGGCTTATGCTCGTCAGGGGCCATGATGGCTACTCTCAGATCAGGGTCTGAGGTCGCGGAAGTTCACTGGTAAGAAGCCTTTAGTCACATCCCCGAAACGCATTTTAAGTCTACTCGTTGGGGGCTCACATCGTTGATGTGGGCGATCGCTCCGATGCGAACTTAATCGGCTTGAGGATAGGATCAGCGCCCCTGTGGCTGCAACGAACGGGCGAGCTCCCGGATCACGCTGTCCTCAATGTTGAGCCTGTCGAGTTCCTGTTCAGCCTCAGGGTCAAAGGCCGATTCGAGGGCAGAAGCCATCCGGATCAATTGTGGCTGGGGCTCACCGGCACAGGTGTCCAACATATCGAGCAGGCTGTGCAGAGCCGCATCCGTGACCTCCACCTCCGGAGCGGACGGCAGACCGGCTAGGGCTATCGAGCGGGGCTGATAGGTGAGGTCACTGGTGACCTCGGGACCAAACCAAGCCGGAGGCTGGAACTTGCGCCCTGACTTGGCGTGCTTGAACGCAAGGCTGATCAGATCAAGCTGCGCCGGGATGATGAAGCGCTGGACCGTGGCAGTGTGAGAGGCGATGGTCAGGCCGATGCTCAGATACTCGGTCCGTCCAGCGGTCAGCTCGAGCAGAACTTCAGCCTGCAGGCGGGAGATCTCAGCAGCTTCCTCCTGTGGATCGACTGATGGCTGGGAGATCAAGATGAGATGACCGGTCTCGCCTGCCACCTGCACGTGAGTGCTGCGGCCTGCCCCTTCAGGGAAGAAGCCCTGCTGGACGAGGTGAGCTCTCCACTCCTTTTCGATCAACCGAGCCAGAGCGGGGGCGAGCAGAAAGACACGGGTGGTGCTCATCGGAAATCCGCCTTCCACAAAGGATGGGGCTGGTCGGTCCAGCTCCCATCAAGCTAGGGCGTAAGGACGAGCCAGGAAAGAGAGTCAGGTCAGCACGCTCCAATTGGGCCGATTGGAGAGGCTGGCCAATGCGACTGCCACCGCCGCTCAGGTGCGGGAGTGGTGGGCCCGCAGGAGTGGCCTGCATCAGCCCAAGGCATCCTCAGAGATACGCAATTTCTCTCATGATGCCGCGGCCAGAGCGCAAGCTGAAGCCACAATGCAGCAGCTGATGGCGAAGTCGACCGGAAAACGGCGATAGTTGGAGCCGTTCTCGCACAAGATGGGACGTCCAATCAGGCTGTGGTTGAGCAGAGCAAGCGATGCTGCCGCCAATGCGTCCTCGGCAAAAAAGAAGCGCCCTCCGTCTCACAGGGGCGCTCTCAGGTCCGACCCGTAGGGGCAAAGTTATAAGGCCGGTCTGCTCAATGTAGACAGTTAAGACGACATCGTCTGTCGGATACATGACAGTTCTGCGTTAAATAATACCCTCATCCTCAGGTTAGAGGCTTGCCGCCTTCGATCCCGTCCGTTCTGTGGCAGAGATTTGGGGAGCAGGCATAAGCCAAAGGAGACCTTCGCTGACATGGCTGGAGCGGCTCACCTCAAATCAGGGCCTTTCATGGCTTTGTCTGGTGGACCGCCCTGATCGCAAGGCATTGACGCCGGCCGATCGGGAGGTTCTCCACCCCCAATCGCGCTGGCGTTGCCTTTATGGGGACAAAGAAGATCAGAGTTTTATCGAACAAGCATAATGGAACATCGCTGGCAGCAGCGATCTCCATCCGGTCTCCGCGGTCTCGCCCGAGTTCGACATTTGTTCGTCCCGCCTCAGGAACTCCAACTCCTCAAGCAATCATCCTTGTACGGGAGGAGCGCCCAGTCCAACATGCGCAGCTTCCACCTTGCACCAAGGGCCACCAAGACCAACCTGTGGCCGTCCTGTTGTCTCGACTGCCAGCCTCACCAAAGCGACCGCATTCTCTGGTGCTTGCGGATAAATGATTCCGTTCCAGGTGTGCATGGTAACGCCAACAACCTGCCCATTCGTCACAGCAATCACATAGGTGCCCTGAAGCAGCTTGCCCTCATCGACAAGGCCGCCGCGGATCAGAAACGAGCGCAGGAACACAGAGAGCTGACAGCATGCTGAGCCAGGAAGGCGTCAAGGTCTCCCGCCCCAGGTTGCCCGAAGCACACTGTCGTGTTGCTCATTTGTATGCCTCCTCCAAAACTGTCCAGGTTTTCGAGAACCGGCTGACTTGGCTCCAGCCTGTGTTTCATACCTGCAGGCCCGCAGACAAGCGCGCGCTCCTTCTGAAGCGGACCGATGAAGCGTAGGAAGTGATCTGGCTAAGACGCTTCACTGGCATTTTCTGCCGGCGATGCTTGTCGCAAGGGAATCTGGTCGCAACCTAGCCATCGGCCTTTACGCGCTTTAGGAGCGTCTCGATATCATCCGTCAGATCCAAGATGGCACGCGGGTGTCGCCGCTTCCCCATTCGCCATTGCGCCCGCTGCGCCTCCGTTGTCTTCAACTGAAGTGGCGGCGCATTGGATCTCGGAGGCTCGACGGGAGCACCGCGGGCCACCTGCTTGATTTCGCGTCGGATCAAGTAAATCGCGACGAGCATCAGCACTGGCATCAAGGCAATTAGCCCAAGCACGATCCAGTCTTGAGGTGTCATCTTTAAAGAGAGAGCATCCACAGACATCCTCCCTGCAGGACTTCGGCTTAGCCCTCCTGATCAGGCTCATGATGTCCGACCGGGACGGCGTCTATCAATCCTACGGCCGATTGGCGGCCAGTGACACTGTCAAAGTGGAGTCTACCGCATTCCCGGTGGTGGTAGTCATGAGTTCCGCGGTAAGCCCGGTATGCCGATCACAGACCGCAAAACCCCGACGAGGTCATCTATAGCCATGTCATCCTCGAATCAGATGATCACTGCTCACAACTTGGCCACCCGACTCAGAGAAACTGCTCGGCGTGAA
>KI911999.1:12094-15119 GCA_000517005.1 Microvirga lupini | reverse complement strand
CGGACCGGCGAGCCGCCGCGTCATGAGCCGCTCGTGACCGTGCATACGGTCGGATCTCGCCGCGTCGTGCGCGCGGCCTGTGCGGCGGCGCAGGAGCTTGGTCTGCACACCGGCATGACGCTCGCGCAGGCGCAAGCTCTGGTGCCGAACCTGCACGTGGTCGAAGCGACACCAGATGAAGACGAGGCATCCTTGCGGGACCTGGCCCGCTGGGCCATCGGCTACTCACCCGTCGTGGCGATCGATCCGCCGGACGGTCTTTGGATCGATATCGCCGGGGTGGCGCATCTCTTTGGCAGTGAGGAAGAGTTGCTCGCGGATCTAGCCGGTCGCCTGACACGGCAGGGCATTGGCGCCAAGGCGGCCGTGGCCGATGTTCCGGGGGCGGCATGGGCGGTCGCCCATTATGGACCAGGCGGCGTCGTTCCGACGGGGCGCAGCGTGGATGCTGTCGCGACCTTGCCGATCCGAGCGTTGCGGATTGCTGCAGACAAGCTCACCGCCCTGCACCGACTCGGGATCGAACGTGTCGGTCAGTTGGCCGCCATGCCGCGCGCGCCCTTGGTCCGGCGCTTCGGCCGCGACGTGGCGCTGCGGCTCGATCAGGCGCTCGGCCATGCCTTCGAGCCGATCACGCCTTTGATCCCGAAGGAAGCGCCGACGGCGTCGCGCGCCTTTGCGGAGCCCATCGGCCGGCTTGAAGATCTCAAGATCGTCGTGCTGCGGCTTGCCAAAGATTTGTGCCGGCACCTGGAACGCCGCGGGGAAGGCGTGCGGCGGCTTGATCTCCTGGTTCAACGCGTCGACCAGAAGAGTGCCTGCCTGCGCGTGGGCACCGCCAAGGCCAACCGGGATGCGGCCCACCTCGCCAAACTCTTCGACGAGCGCCTGCAAACCATCGACCCCGGGTTCGGCATCGAGGAGATCGTCCTTATCGCGAGCAAGGTCGAGGCCTTGATGGAAACGCAGGTCCAGGCGCGAGGTCTTGGTGAGGAGGACGCCGGTGAGGCAGACATCGGCCGGCTCGTCGACCGTCTCGGCGCCCACATCGGTATGAGACGAGTCTATCGTCTCGCACCGGTGCCGAGCCTCGTCCCTGAACGGATGGCGCGCCGGATCCCGGCGCTGGCACCGCCGACGGGATCGGTCTGGCCGGAGAATCTGCCACGGCCCACACGCCTGCTCGATCCACCCGAACCCGTGGTGGCAACCGCCCTGCTCCCCGATCATCCACCGGCGTTCTTCGTCTGGCGCAAGGTCCGGCACAGGGTCGCCAAGGCCGATGGGCCGGAACGCATCACGCCGGAATGGTGGAGCGGCGACAAGAGTTCGTTCGCCCGGGACTACTACCGCGTCGAGACCGAGCAAGGCGGCCGCTTCTGGATCTTCCGTGATGCCCCCGCGGCCGAAGGCGGACGCTGGTGGATGCACGGTTTCTTCTCCTGACAGAAGGTCATTCCTCAAATGTATGCTGAACTCCAGGTCACGACCAACTTCTCGTTCCTGCGCGGTGCTTCCAGTCCGCAGGAACTGTTCGAGCAAGCCAAGTTCCTCGGCGTCGCGGCACTCGGCATCGCCGACCGCAACTCGCTCGCGGGGATCGTGCGCGCCTATGAGGCGTCACGGGAGACTGGCGTTCGCCTCATCGTCGGCTGCCGGCTCGATCTCACCGACGGCACGTCGCTCCTCGTCTATCCGACCGATCGCGCCGCCTATTCCCTCCTGTGCCGGCTGCTGAGCCTCGGCAAGAGCCGCGGCGGCAAAGGCAAGTGCCATCTTGTCTGGGACGATGTCGTTACGTGGAATGAGGGCCTCATCGCGATCCTGCTCGGCGATGAGGCGAATGAGGAACTCGTTCGAAACCTCGCACGTCTTAAAGCAACCTTCGGCAACCGCGCCTACATGGCGCTGATCCGCCGCTTTGCACCCAACGAGCATCTGCGGCTCTATCATGTCGAGCAGGCCGCACAGGCCGCCAGAGTGCCGACCGTCGCCATGGGCGACGTGCTCTACCACGATCCCGACCGCCGCCGCTTGCAGGACATTGTCTCCTGCATCCGGGAGGGCTGCACCATCGACGAGGCCGGCTATCGGCTCGAGCGTCACGCCGACCGCTACCTCAAGGATCCAATCGAGATGGAGCGCCTGTTCGAGCACCATCCGGAAGCCTTCCGCCGTGTGCAGGAAATCCTCGACCGCTGCACCTTCTCGCTCGACGAGCTGCGCTACCAGTACCCGAGCGAGACGCAAGCCGGCGAAACCGCGCAGGAGAAGCTGGAGCGGCTGACCTGGGAAGGGGCTCGTCATCGTTACCCCGAGGGCATCCCGGATGTGGTCGCGACGACCTGTCGGCGTGAGCTGCATCTGATCGACGAACTCGGCTACGCGCCGTACTTCCTCACCGTGCATGCCATCGTCTCGTTCGCCAGGTCACGCGGCATCCTGTGCCAGGGGCGTGGCTCAGCGGCCAATTCCGCCGTGTGCTTCGTGCTCGGCATCACCTCGATCAATCCGACCGAGCACGACCTGTTGTTCGAGCGCTTCGTCTCGCAGGAGCGGCGCGAGCCGCCGGACATCGATGTCGATTTCGAGCACGAGCGGCGCGAGGAGGTGATCCAGTGGATCTACGACACCTACGGCCGGCATCGGGCGGCCCTGACGGCGGTCGTCTCCTGCTACCGCGCCCGCGGCGCCGTGCGCGAGGTCGGCAAGGCGCTCGGTGTGCCCGAGGATGTGACGGCTGGCCTATCCAGCCTCGTCTGGGGCTGGGGCAATGACGGTGTGTCGGACAAGGAGGCGAAGGAGCTCAACCTCAACCTCGACGATCCGCGCCTGCGCATGACGTTGGAACTGGCCAGCGAACTCATCGGCGCACCGCGCCATCTCTCGCAGCACCCGGGCGGCTTCGTGCTGACCCAGGATCGTCTCGACGATCTCGTGCCGATCGAGCCGGCTGCGATGGAGAACCGTCAGGTCATCGAGTGGGACAAGAACGACATTGACATTCTGAGGTTCATGAAGGTCG
>KI911999.1:10816-11994 GCA_000517005.1 Microvirga lupini | reverse complement strand
CGCTTCCTTATGCTCTCGCCGACTTCTCGGGAGCTTTCATCCAGGCGGTGGCGCCGGTGGTCAGCATCGTGTCGAGCGGGGACGAAAGCGCGCGCAAGGAAAACATCCACCCGCGCGCAACCTTGATGAGCGCACTCGGAAGGTGGTCCCAGGTCGCCGAACCTCTCGTTTTCGTCACTGAGCTCGTGGCTTTCTTCAACGTGGAAGGACAGGCCACCCTGACGGCCAAAAGAAAGGCCGAAGAGTGAGAGCCGTTCTTCGCCTTCAGCCACACGGCGTTCGGTATCGTGAAGACCCGTACGGACGGGCAGCGCCTGCTGGTTTATACCGACAGTGGAAACATCAAGCTGAAGGGGGGCTTGCCTTCAGTCTCGATGGAGCGGGCATGCCGAAGCCGGAGGATATCATGCAGGTTTGAGAGCCTTTGGGCACCTTGACCAAGCCCTCCTCGACCATCAGTGCAACACCCTTCTCCACGGAATTCACAGCTACTGGTACGTGTATTTGACTCAACTTCGGATGAGAACATAATAGGAACATCGTCAACAAGATATTTGGCAATGGCACGGGTTCATGGGCGCCGGGCAACAGGACAGGCTTGCCGATCTGCGGCACCGGATTGCCCGGCTGGAAGGTGGGTCGCACAAGCTCAAGCCTCTGCCGTTCGGCCTTCGCCCCATCGACGCCTATCTGCCGGGAGGTGGTCTCGCCCGGGGCGTCCTGCACGAAATGATCGAGGCAGGTCTCGCTGCCGAGTTCGCCGGCTGCGCGACGCTGTTCACCGCAGGGATTGCCGCCCGCCTCAAGGGACCCGTGCTCTGGTGCCTGACCCGGCGGGACCTGTTCGCGCCAGGTCTCCTGCGCGCGGGTCTTCATCCGGACCGCGTGGTCTATGCCGAAGCCGCGCGCGAGCGGGAGATCCTGCCACTGATCGAGGAAGGTCTGCGCCAGAAGGGATTGGCCGCCGTGGTCGGCGAGGTCTCGCGCTTGGGCCTCACCGCCTCGCGCCGCCTGCAACTGGCGGCTGAAGCCACAGGCGTCACCGCCCTGGTGATCCGGCGCTGGTGGACGGTCGCCGAGAAGGACCTGGTTCATCTGCCGACCGCCGCCGTCACGCGCTGGCGCATTGCCCCTGTCCCGTCCGAACTCATGCCGGCGCCCGGCCTTGGCCGAGAGCA
>KI911999.1:2082-10716 GCA_000517005.1 Microvirga lupini | reverse complement strand
ACGGCATTGCTCGGGCGTAAACCGATACAGCAATGAAAGAATCATGGTGTTGATCGCCACCGACTTGCCCGAGCCGGTGGTGCCGGCGACGAGCAAGTGCGGCATGCGGGCGAGATCGGCGATCACCGGTTCGCCGCCGATGGTCTTGCCGAGGCAGATCGGAAGCTTCTGGACCGATGCCTGGAAGTCCGCCGCCTCCAGCATCTCGCGCAGGTACACCGTCTCACGGGTCGCATTCGGGAGCTCGATGCCGATGGCGTTGCGCCCGGGTATCACCGCCACGCGCGCCGAGACCGCGCTCATCGACCGGGCGATATCCTCCGAGAGGGCAATGACGCGCGAGGATTTGACACCCGGCGCAGGCTCCAACTCATACAGCGTGACCACCGGCCCGGGATGAACGTGGATGACCTCGCCCTTCACCCCGAAGTCACGGATGACCTTTTCCACCCGTCCGGCCCTCTCCTCGAGGATATCCTCGGTAAGAACCTCACCCTCCCGCTGCGGCGGCTGAGCGAGCAACTCGATGGACGGGAGCTCATATCCAGCGCTCTTATCGCGCGTCTGAAGTGTCCGCTCGTGAAGCGGGAACGCAATCACCTGCGCCACCTGGCCGGATGCTGCCGGAATAATGTCTTCCAGAATGGTGGCAGGCGGTTCAGCGGGCGTTACCTGACTCTGAGCAACGGCGGTCGCCTCTCGCACCGTTTGTGCGGTTACGAACTCGCCACCGAACAGGGCCAAGTATCCCATATCGACATCCTCAGTCGCATCGTGGGCCACTGCCTCGCCCAGATCGGATTCTACGACATCCGACGCAGCCGCCTCCTCAGATTCTGATGTGGGGCAAGCAACTTCCTCCTCAGGCTCCGTGGGTTGGTTGATCTCATTCGCCTCGTACGGCTCCTCCTCGACAGCAATCCCCAGATTCAAGTCCACCATCTCCGTCGGTGAGTTATCGATCAGGAGAGATCCAGGTCCGACAACGACCTGATAGAGGCTCGATTGGAAGGCGAAACCTGAGAAGGCCAGTGTCGCTGGCGGCATGGGAACCGGCAGGAGCAGCTCCGTGGCAATGGCGGGACCTGCCTCATCAATCAACTGTTCGGCGGCCTCATCGGCGACTGGACCGCCGTCCGGTTCCGGGCTTACCTCCGAGGGCGATTCATCCACGATAGGGCTGTCATCGACCGTCACTTCGGCCTCGTCTTCAACGACGACCGGAGCATGAACCGCCTTTTCCACAAACCGCTCCTCTGACGGCCGCGGCTTCGCAGGATCCGGGTCCAATTCCGTTCCGAGAGCTCGGGCGTCAGTCGATCTTGCCTCCATGGCGGCGCGAAGCCTCTCCAGACGGTCCTGGATCGTCTCCTGCGCGGTCTGAATTTCCTCACGGGCAGCGCGAGCGACCTCCAGCCCCTCATCGGCAATCAGAGCCACGACGTTCGTTTCGGATTGCTTCTTGATGAAGCGGTCAGGTGTCCGTGTTGCCCTTACATCCTTAGACAGTGCGAAGGCCTGCCACCAACCGGGCTCGGCCTCTCCCACCGACGACCATGGCGCTTGCCAAGCAAACTGCATGCTGGTCCCGACTTGTGTGCTCTCCGTCTTTCGAAGCTCCGATATCTTTGCCGAATCCCGACCTTCATGCTGAATCGCGGCCGGAAGAAAATCATTAGGCTTGAATGAGTTACGCATGAGTGCTTGCAAATCCGTTGAGGCAGACACAGGGGACTGCTGCCGTCGGGGACTGTCTCTCATGGGGGTAAAGAGAGAGTTATTGGATCGGTGATCATCCGGACACGCCCAGCCAATACAAGGAGCGGAGCAAACCTACTGATCCGCTCCGCCAACATCGCTGGCGATGTCACAGACGATGCTGAAAGTCCGCCAAATGCGACCCGATGATTACGGTCGACTTTTCGCCACGACGAGCTGGGCCGTTGCGAACAAAACGGGAAACAGGATCTATAGTGGACCAAAGGGGATGATTCGACCGTGCTTGTGAACGCTGCTTACCTTGATCAACTCAATCCCCGGCAGCGTCAGGCAGTGGAGCATGGCGTTATCGCCGGTGCGGCAACGTCTCCTGCGCCGTTGCTGGTCATCGCCGGTGCAGGCTCAGGCAAGACCAACACCCTCGCCCACCGCGTCGCTCATCTGATCGTCAACGGAGCTGATCCACGCCGTATTCTGCTGCTGACGTTCTCTCGCCGAGCGGCGGCCGAGATGGCGCGCCGCGTTGAGCGGATTGCCGGACAGGTCATGGGACAGAGCACGGGCGTAATGGCCGAGGCCCTGACTTGGGCCGGGACGTTCCATGGAATCGGCGCCAGGCTCCTGCGCGACTACGCACCCGTGATCGGGCTGGATCCCACTTTCTCGATCCATGACCGCGAGGATTCGGCCGACCTGATGAACCTCGTCCGGCACGAACTCGGCTTCTCCACCACGAAGAACCGCTTTCCGGCGAAAGGCACCTGCCTGGCGATCTATTCCCGCTGCGTGAATGCCGAGATGGCTATCGACGAGGTACTACGGGTCTCCTATCCGTGGTGCGCCGGATGGGCGGCCGAGTTGCGCCAGTTGTTCGCCGCCTATGTAGAGGCCAAGCAGCGCCAGAACGTTCTCGATTACGACGACCTCCTGCTCTACTGGGCCCAGATGGCAGCGGAGCCCTCGCTTGCGGCTGAACTCGGTGGGCGCTTCGACCATGTGCTTGTCGACGAGTACCAGGACACGAACCGGCTCCAGTCGTCGATCCTGCTCGCCCTCAAACCAAGCGGCCAGGGCCTGACGGTGGGAGGGGACGATGCGCAGTCGGTCTATTCCTTCCGCGCCGCCACCGTCCGCAATATCCTGGACTTTCCCGGCCAGTTCAGCCCGCCGGCCGAGATCGTCACCCTCGACCGCAACTACCGCTCAAGCCAGCCGATCCTGGCCGCCGCCAACGCGGTCATCGAGCTGGCCTCCGAGCGCTTCACCAAGAACCTCTGGACCGACCGGACCTCCGCTGAGCGTCCGCAACTGGTGGCCGTGCGCGACGAGACCGATCAGGCCCGCTACGTGGTCGAGCAAGTACTGGCGAACCGCGAGACCGGCATGAGCCTCAAACAGCAGGCCGTGCTGTTTCGCACCTCGCATCATAGCGGACCGCTGGAGATCGAGTTGACCCGCCGCAACATCCCCTTCGTGAAGTTCGGCGGCCTCAAATTCCTCGATGCCGCTCACGTCAAGGATCTGCTTGCACTGCTGCGGTTCGTGCAGAACCCGCGCGATCGGGTCGCCGGCTTCCGGCTGATGCAGCTTCTGCCTGGCGTCGGCCCGACCTCGGCCCAGCGGGTGCTTGATCGCATGCATGATGCCGCCGATCCGATCGGTGCTCTGATGGAAGCGCCTGCCCCGCCGCGCGCCGGAGACGAGTGGCTCTCCTTCATTGACACGATCGCGCAGCTTCGGGCGGGCTCAGCAGGATGGCCAGCCGAGATTGAGCGGACTCGGACCTGGTACGAGCCGCACCTCGAGCGCATCCATGAGGATGCTGCGACCCGTAAGGCCGATCTGATCCAGTTGGAGCAGATCGCGGCTAGCTATCCGTCCCGCGAGCGTTTCCTCACCGAACTCACGCTTGATCCGCCGGACGCCACAAGCGATCAGGCTGGCGTGCCTCTGCGCGACGAGGATTACCTGATCCTGTCCACCATCCATTCCGCCAAAGGACAGGAGTGGAAGTCGGTCTACATTCTCAATGTTGTGGACGGCTGCATCCCCTCGGATCTGGGCACAGGCACCACGGCGGAGGTTGAGGAGGAGCGTCGGCTACTTTACGTGGCGATGACCCGAGCCAAGGACCATCTGCATCTCATCGTTCCGCAGCGGTTCTTCACGCACCAGCAATCCGCCACGGGCGATCGCCATGTCTATGCCGCCCGCACGCGGTTCATCCCCAGCGCGCTCCTGAAGCTGTTCGAGCGGGTGTCGTGGCCTGTGGCTGCGGCCGAGCCGACCGCGACCACCGCGACGAGAGATGTGCGGGTCGATATCGGCGCGAAGATGCGGGGCATGTGGCGGTAGGAATGGTAGGCTTCACCCCTAGCCGAGTGCAGCAGCGGCGGTCTTCGGTGAAGAATCTGCATAGAGCTCCATTGCGCATGTTGCTGTTAGCGGATGCAAGTGAGCCCAGCCTTTGCCGACTTGCCCTTAGCTTCCACGGTCGAGCGGCGGCGTATGGCCCGTGCCGAGATCCCAATACAGTCCGGCCATCATGGCGAGACCTTCGCGGGCAATCGCAACCGGCAGATGCTCGTTCGGAGCATGTTGCGAACAGCCCGGATAGGAATGAGGCACCCAGATCGTGCGCAGGTTGAGGAGTTCCGAGAAGATGTCGTTCGGTAACGATCCCCCGATGTTCGGCAGGATGGCAGGCTGCTTGCCTGTCGTCTTGGCGAGCGAGGCCGCCACCCACGTCACCCAGGCATCCTCCGGATCGAGGCGCGTGGCGTTGAAGAGTTCATCCCCGCCCTCAGAGATCTGAACCATCGAAAACCCGTGCCGGTCGAGATGCCGGCGCAGCGCCGGCAGGACCTCGCCTGGATCGACACCGACAACGAATCGCAACTGGCAGCGCGCCCATGCGCTTGGCGGAACCGCATTGACGGGCGTTTCAGAAACGCCCGCCTTCATGGCAAGCACATCGAAGGAGCACCAGCCGAACACCTGCTCGGCGGGCGTCAATCCTGGTTCGCCCCATTCGAGATCGATGCTCGGCCCATCCGGGCCCCCGTCGACCTCGCAATCGGTGAGCACTCGGCGGACGGCCGCCGGCAGCTCCTTGGGCACCCACTCATGGATCCGGATCTGGCCCGTGGGGGATGTGATGGACGCAAGGGCATGCGCAAGCTGAATCGCCGGATCTGACAGAAGCCCGCCCCAGTTTCCGGAATGGTGGCCGCCTTGGCGGGCGGTGATGGTCATGTCGAAGGTGATGACACCGCGGGAGCCGAGAAAGATGGTCGGTCGTTCGGCATTGAGGCGCGGCCCATCTGAGGCAATGAGGACGTCCGCCGCCAGAAGATCCCTCTGCTCGTGGCATAGTTCGCGCAGACCAGGCGAGCCCACTTCCTCGCCCATCTCGATAAGATACTTGGCGTTGAAACCAAGCTTTCCACGCGTCTCCAGCACCGCGCGCAAGCCAGCGATATTGATGAGGTGCTGGCCCTTGTTGTCGACGACGCCGCGCCCGTACCATCGCTTATCGCGTTCGGTCAGGATCCAGGGAGACAGTCCTTCGCTCCAGTTCTTGTCGAGACCTCGTACGACATCACCATGGCCATAGCCGAAAATCGTCGGCATCGACCGATCCTCGATGCGCTCCGCAAACAGAAACGGCGCCTTTGCTTTCGGATGGTTCAACGCCCTGCACGTGAAGCCAAGACTCTCCAGGAGCGGCCGCATCTCTGTCTCGATATAAGTCAGAAGAGTCTCGGCACGGTCTGGGCTCTGGCTTTCCGTTGGAATGGCGACAAGGTGCGCGAGATCCGCTTTGAAGGCCCCGGAATCAAAGTAGGCTTCTGCCTTGCTGATGGTCGCTTCGCGGGTCATGGAAAATTTGTCCTCGGCATGGTTTGAATCGATTGCAGGTGTCCGCAGCTCCCTGCACATCATGAACCTCTGCTTCGTGCTTGCAAGCGTCTCAGGCACAACGTCTAACCTGTGTCACGAAATGACTTTCAGGGACTACGGTGTCCCGTCTGCTCTTCAAGGGCTTTGCCGGAGCAAAGCTCACGATGAGGTCACGGGTAGAGATCTCGACTTTCCCGGCCCTCTCCCTTTACCATCGCTCATTGCGCACATACCTCCTCTGAGGCTACGAGCCACCTCGTCCGTATGGTGAAAGGATCAGGCGACTGCTGTTTGACCTGTGAGGAGCTTCCCCCCTTCCTCTCCGCCTGAGTGTCCAGCCCGAAACCCCGGTGCGAAGACACGCAGCATTTCTTCGACCTGTCGCGCCATTTTCTCATCAGGCCTCAGGTGCTTGTGCCGGTTGTAGAACTCCATGAAGCCGCTGACGACCTTGTTGAACTTGAAGGCCCGCACGTCACGATCGACCTGAGTCTCGAAGGGCGACAGATCGATCGGGTCGGAGCCCCGTTCTCCCAGCCAGCGCTGCATCCGCGACAGGAACCGGCGCTGCCCGACGATGTGCTGATCCGACCACTCACCCCCTTCCGAGTATGGTCCGATGAACATCAGGTACAGCCGCAACTCGTCCGGATCGTAGTCGTCGGGACTGACGGCATTTCCCTTCGACTTCGACATCTTCGCGCCGTCCTTCTTGATGACACCCTGGTGAATCACCTTCCTGAACGGCTCCTCCTGCGGCACGATGCCCATGTCGAACAGCACCATGTGAATGAACCGGGCATAGATCAGGTGCATGCAGGCGTGCTCGGCCCCGCCGACGTACAGGTCGACGGGCTGGTAGCACCCCTCCGGCAGGAACTCGGTGTCGCTGTCGGTCAGGTAGCGCAGGTAGTAGAACGAGGAGTCGACGAATGTGTCCAGGGTATCCGTCTCGCCCTCGATGGGGATCGGGCAGCCCCATTGCCGCTGTCTTGAGACGCACCAATCCTTCAGATCGGCCAGCCACGCCCGCTGCATCCGCTTAGTGGATTCCGGCATGTCGATCCTGTCCAGTCCCGCGATCAGGCGGTCCCGGTAGTCCGTGATCCGGAAGTACCACTGGTTTAGGTTCCGAAGTTCGACCGCGCTCCCGCACCGCTCGCAATGGTCGTGGATGACCTGCTCGTTGGCCAGCACCGTCTCGCAGGATGGGCACCAATTCACCTCGCTCCAGGCCTTGTAGGCTAGCCCACGCTCATGGAGGCGCGTGAACATCCACTGCGTCCACTTCACGTATGAGGGCTCGCAGGTGACCAGGCGCTCATCATAGCAGGTGTTCATGCGGACCATCTGCTGCCTGAACTGCTCGATGTTCTCGTAGGTCACATCGACCGGGTCGCGACCGACCTTGCGGGCGTAATTCTCAGCCGGCAGTCCGAAGGCATCGTAGCCGAAGGGCTGGAAGACGGTCATGCCGCGGTGCCTCAGCCAGCGGCAGTAGGAATCGATAATGGCGTAGTTGTAGTAGTGCCCCAGATGCAGCCCCGCCGCGGACGGATACGGGAACATCACGGCACACCGGCAACCCGTGGCGGAGGACTAGACGGGCGAGCTACTGGCGCTGGTCCCTGCCACACTCCTCCAGAAGACGTCCGATCATCTCATGTCCAGCGATGAGACTCGGTAGACCGGTGCCGGGATCCCACCCGAACAGTTCTAGTGGAATTGGCTCGCTTCCTGCATGAAGTTCTTCGTGACGCCAAGTGGTTGATGGCGGAAACCGAGAACAGGCTCTCCCGCGGCCATGTCCCATGCCATTGATCGATGATGGACTGTTCGAGCGGCACGATCATCGCCATGTCGGTGATCCGTGTCGGGCCTGCTGCCAGGAACCCCACGCGCTCTGGCCGGTGGCACATCCTTGTGGTGGATAAGGCGCCATTCAGGATGTGAAGCCGCGGACGGCCGGGCGAGCATCCTGCCATGAGCACAGATTCGATCAAGATCGCCGTGGCCCAGAGCCTGATCACCCCGGACGTCCGCGCCAACGGCAGCCACATCAGGGATCTCATGTCCCGGGCAGCCGCCGATGGGGCACGCCTGGTGCAGTTCACTGAAGGCGCCCTGTCCGGCTACAGCAAGGCGCAAGTCCGCAATTGGGATGCTGTCGACTGGTACGCGCTGCGCCACGAACTCGAGGAGACGGCCGCTCATGCTGGGCGGCTTAGTGTCTGGGTTGCGCTCGGCTGCAACCATTCCCTCACCTTGCCCAACCGACCACACAACAGCATCTACGTCATCTCGGACGAGGGCCGGCTCGTTGGCCGCTATGACAAGCGGTTCTGCTCGCACAGCGAGGTGACGGATTGGTACACGCCCGGGTTGTCTCCGTTCGTGTTCGATGTTGACGGGTTCAGGTTCGGCATGCTGCTCTGCATCGAAGTTCAGTTCCCTGAGCTCCTCGCCGAGTACGAGCGCCTCGGTGTCGACTGCCTTCTGTTCTCCGCGTACAGCAAGGACCCGATGTACGGGATCCAGGCGCAGGCCCACGCGGCAACGAACTGCTACTGGATTGGTCTGGCCACGCCTGCCCAGTGCAGCACGGGCCTGCCCAGCACCATGATCGGCCCCGATGGGCACATTATTGCCCGGGCATCGGTGATAGGCGAGCCTGCCATTGTCAGTACGGTCCTCGACGGGACGGATCCGCGCTACGAGATCGCACTGACGAAGGCCCGTCCCTGGCGTGCCCTGGCACGGCAAGGCGACATCTACCGCATGAGTGCCGCGCAGGACGAGCGAAGTGCCGACAGGACTTCGTTCTGAAGGCATCGGCAGGAACTGCTGATGCCGGCTGCGAGGGGGCGGCACGATACCGGTCGCAGGCGAGATTGGCAACGTCTGCCGTGAGGCCTCCGTCCGGGATGCATTCTCCTGCGGGCTCAGGGTTGGCCTGCTGGCCGACACCAACCTAGGTGTGAGTTCTGAGGAGGTTGTTCATCCCGTCTGAGG
>KI911999.1:761-1982 GCA_000517005.1 Microvirga lupini | reverse complement strand
GCTAGGCAGATCGCCTTCACCCTGAAGCGGAGCGCAATCCCCGCCAGGCGCCGTGCAGGCTCGGGACGGCCCACGGCGGTGAGGATCTCCGCCAAGTCAATCAGATGCCCGGCCGTGCTCTCCTGCGCCGCAGCCCGCCGTTTCAGGGAGCGGCGTTGCTGCCACAGCGCCAGGCGAAGCCGTCGTGTTATCATGTCCGCCTCCTCGCTGTAGCGTGGCCCGGGATCGTCCCGTCCGCGTTCCGCCCTAGCTTCATCGGTAACAAGTGGTCCCTGAACGGGAGCTTAGGATGCTCGGTCCAAGGCGTTGCAGCACCGCCCTCCTGCTGGCAGCGGGGATGGTGCTTGCAGGATCAGGGAGCGCCGAGGCCGAGACCGAGGTCGATCTGGCGCTGGTGCTGGCCGTCGACATCTCCCTGTCGATGGAGCCGGACGAGCAGGAGCTCCAGCGACACGGCTTCGTCGAGGCCTTCCAGTCGCCCGAGATCCACGACGCCATCCGCAAGGGCATGCTGGGCCGCATCGCGGTGACATACGTGGAGTGGGCCGGGGCTGGGTACCAGGAGGTGGTCGTGCCGTGGACCGTGATCGAGCAGCCGGCCGATGGCCAGTCCTTCGCGGCCCGCCTGGCCCAGAGGCCCCTCCAGCGCCATGGCTACACATCCATCTCGGGCGCCATCGACTTCAGCCTCAGGCAATTGCGCGACAGCGGCGTCGCGCCCGCCAGGCAGGTCATCGACATCTCGGGCGACGGGGCCAACAACCAGGGCCGCATCGTGACCGAAGCCCGGGATGAGGCGCTGGCCCAGGGGATCACTATCAACGGTTTGCCGCTCATGCTGAAGCGGCCCGACGGCTTGTGGGACATCGAGAACCTCGACCTGTACTTCCGCGACTGCGTCATCGGCGGACCTGGAGCTTTCATGATTCCGGTGCGGGAAAAGGCCCAGTTTGCCGAAGCCATCCGGACAAAGGTCGTCCGTGAGATCGCCGAAGGGCCGCAGGTCTGGTCCCTGGTTCAGCCGGCCCAGGCGGAAGCACGGGCTGACTGCCTGGCCGGGGAACTCCGGCGTCAGCAGCGGAGCGGAAACTAACCGGGTCTGACGCGCGCCGGTCGGAGCCGACGCCGCCAATCATGCGCCTCATCCCGGCCGCCACGACGACCTGATCGATCGCATCATGGGTCCGGTCCGAACGACGGTGCGGTCAAGTGGGTGCGGTC
>KI911999.1:0-661 GCA_000517005.1 Microvirga lupini | reverse complement strand
ACCCGCGCATGCGTGACAAAGCTGGCAGCGGATTTCGCATAATCCTCAGTATGGGGCAGCGGCCAAGCCGTTGCGCTGGCGGTGGCCGATGAGATCCTCGGTACAGAGCTGTTCTGCTCCTTCGACCGCGGGGGCGAAATCGGCCGGATCGATCTCCGGCAACGCCAATGCGCCGGTCGCATCGGCGCAGCCATCCCGATCACCGTCAAGGAAGAACGCGCTGGAGCGGAAGTCCATCATCAGGAACGGCTTCCGTTCGAGAAGCTGGTCACAGGCCATGTAGAACGCCGCCATGGCGTGAAGCCCGTTCGGACGCTCGGAATAGTAGAGACCCTTGATCAGGCGGCCGGTCGCGAACACGCGAGGGTTGCTGCGCAGGAAAAGCGCGCTCAGGTCCGGCATGGGCAGCCGTCCTGAACGGCATGGTTGTGAGCGACTGGATAGCGGAGCGGACGAGCCAGACAGACGCTTGTCAGCATCAGGAGGACCGGAAGGCAGAGCAGGGCTGCACACATCACAGCCTCCTCTCGAGGTCAGCCAGTATGCGCCTCTTCGGACCCGAGGGTTAGCGTTTTGTGCGGTAGCGGCGAATTTGGGCAGACGCTTTATGGAATGGTGCTGGTGGTATGTTCGGCAACAGCGTACAACAGGCTATCGTCAA
>KI911998.1:15100-15614 GCA_000517005.1 Microvirga lupini | reverse complement strand
GATCAAAGGCTACCTGATCAGCCACGCACATCTCGACCACGTGCAGGGGCTGGTGGTTGCTTCGCCCGATGACAGCAACAAGACCATCTATGGTCTGCCGTCGGTGAATGCGGAGATCGAGCAGACCTACTTCAACTGGAAGGCTTGGCCTAACATGCTGGATCGTGGCCAGCCGCCGCATCTGAAGAAGTATCACCTGACGGATCTAAAGCCTGGAGAGGCCAAGGACCTTACTGGAACTGCGATGACCATGACGCCCTACCCGCTCAATCATGGAGGAGCCGAATCCACCGCCTTCCTCATCGAAAGCGGGGACGATGCTATCCTATGTTTTGGGGATACCGGACCTGACGAGGTCCAGAAGGCTTCCAACATGCAGGACATCTGGAAGGCCGTTGCCGACAAGGTGAGGCAGCAGAAGTTGAAGGCCATCATTCTGGAGACGTCCTACACCAGCGACCGGCCGGACAATCTGCTGTTCGGGCACATGACGCCGAAATAGGTCCACAGGACA
>KI911998.1:12081-15000 GCA_000517005.1 Microvirga lupini | reverse complement strand
AGGGGGCGGGTTTCACCGACCCACTTGCAGCATAATCAGCGTTGGCTGTGTGGGAGCAGAGGATCTTTGTGAGTGAGACACCAGCTATGGTTAGGCTGGAGAAGACCCATGATCGGCCCACTTGTTTTGCTGAATCAATCTTACAGCATCCCATGCAATTGAGACAGGCTTCGACGTGATGAACGGCATGGCTGACTGGATGGTGAGCTTGCACCTTTTAGTGCTCCTCGGGGTCGCCAATGGTACGCCGATCGTTGCACAGAAGATGCTCCGGGATCGCTTCAGCACGCCTCTTGATGGCGGGCTTACCCTGCCCGATTGCGAACCTCTCTTCGGGACTGCCAAAACCGTCCGTGGTGTCATTCTGTCATTTGTCTGCACGACCGGAGCGGCAGTCCTGCTGAACCTGCACTGGAGCATCGGGGCTACCATGGCTGGCATGTCCATGTTGGGAGATCTTTTCTCAAGCTTTGTGAAGCGCCGCCTCCACCTTCCGCCGCATGCCCAAGCTTTTGGACTTGATCAGATCCCTGAGGCTCTGCTGCCTCTCCTGGCGGTCAAGGAGAAGTTCGAGCTGACGAGCATTGACATTGCTGCTCTGGTCATTGCGTTCGTCGTGTTGGAACTTGTCCTGTCGCGAATCCTGTTTCGGCTGAAGATCCGCGACCGACCCTACTGACGATGCCATGTCAGAGCGGGGCCAGCACGTGCCGAAGCCGGTGCAGGGTCACTTCGGGCGGGCAGTTCAGGCGCACATCGACGATACAGGTGCCGGCACCAGCCGAGGTATAGCCGACCATCCTGCCGTACCGCCAAGATCCCCTGACAAAGCGGCGGGGGCTAGCGGCCTCGGTGCGGATCGGAACGCCCCCCGGCAGGCACAGCTGGCCGCCGTGCGTATGTCCACACAGCATCAAATCGAACCCAGCTTGGGCCGCTTGATAGTATGTCTCAGGGGTATGCGAGAGCAGGATCGACACGGCTTCCGCTGGGATGTCACGCGTGGCGTGATCGATATCGTGCATGCGGTAGAAGTTTGCATCATCGACACCGGCTAGATAGATGGTCTGTTCATCCCGTGAAACGCTCGTCGCTTCGTTCAGCAGGAGCCGGTACCCCATGCCCTCCATGGCGGGTACCATCCGGATCGTGTCGTGGTTGCCCAGGACTGCATAAGCAGGGCCCTTGATCGCTGCCCGCACACGCTCCAATCCGTCCAGCGCTGTCCGGTAGGGTCCATAAGTGAGAGCGCGGTAATCGCCTGTCATCACGCACAGATCATAGCGCAGCGGCTCGATGCGCCGGATGAGTGCGTCCAGGAACTGTTCATTCATGCCGAAGTGCAGATCCGCGAGGTGCAGGAGTACGAATCCGTCGAAGGAGCCTGGTAGATGAGGGACGTGCACCTCATGGCGGTGGACCTCGATGGCAAGAGCGTTACGCCGCGCTCTCTCATGCAGGCCGAGCAATCGGAGACCACCTCGGATCAGGACAGGGTTCGAGAGCCAATGCTCACGATTCAACAGCTGAGTGCGCTCGCGCAGCGCCAGAGCCTCATACTCGGCTTCTCGCCTGAGGCGTTGCACGATGTATGAATAACCAAGACGCGGTTCGAGTGTGGCAAGACCTGCTCTTTCGTTGGGTGTAAGATCAGGCTCACTCTCCACGTGAGGGACAAACGGCTCGGTCATGCGAACACGGATGGCATCATAATTTGGAAAGCGGCATTTGGATCAAGCCACCGTCTGGGAAGCTGGTCTTGACGCGCCGGTTGCGCGCTTGCCTCTGGCCAATGGTTGTGCGCGTTGCAAAGCCGATCAGACCATCGACCTTGCCGACATCATGGCCTTGGGCCTGAAGGCGCTCCTGCATGGTCCAGATATCACCTCGCCTCGTAGGATCTGTTCGCCCCCATACCGTCTGAACGCCGGAACCACCGCACAGCCGATCAGCGAGGTGGCCGATGAACAGTGAATAGAAGTCGGACTCATTATACTGCTTGAGCACATAGACGTTCTTTGACAACAGGAAAGGTACGTCCCAGGCGGCCGGACGGCCTTAGCAAAAAAGGTGGTTGCCCCATCGTTCTCGCTTGGCAGCGACGTGTTACCCATGCGGGTGAGGCTAAGCTGTGCCTCTTCCCGCAGCGGGTTGCCCTGCCGCAGCCCTTCCAGCGAGCATGAGATGCTCGCTGAAACGTTCACCTCCATACCCTGCCCCTGGCTTAGGCGCCAGCCATGCCGGCGCAGATAGTTCGCGATAGACGCGAGGCTGTCGGGCACCGAGCGCCAGACGTCGCGCCGTCCGTCCCTATCCACGTCAACGGCATAGCGCAGGAACTTTGACGGCAGGGGTTACGGCTGTCCCATCGCGCCAGCCCATGAGGACAGCAAGTTCTCCCTTGGCAGGTAATCCTGTTCCAGGATCAGAAGCGCTGCCGGGAGTTCCTGACAGTAGGGGGAGCGCCGCCAACCAATGTAGGCTTGCGTGGCCAGAACCCGAAAGGCCTCGTGCTTTGGCCTGACACGACCAAACTCCTTCTCCCGGCCCCAGATCGCCACGAGGATCTCCTGCGGCACGCCATCGCGCCGTTTCAGCTCGTTAAGGAGACATTGGTGCAAAAGTCAGCGTGGCGGCCGACGGTAATATGACCCGGCGGGTATAGACGGTCCTCTGATGCCGAGTGTCGTATGCCTACAAGGAAAATGAAAAGCGTTGCCACCGAACCCAAAGGCACGCCACCGCGTGAAAAACTGGTCGGGTCACGATGCCGCGCCGTGCCGCCGAGGCGACTTGACCGTCTGAGTGACGGCTAAAGCGATCGAGGCGTGGACGCCAGCATATACAGGCCGGCGTGGTCGACCACAGCAATACTCTGCATTCGCCAAGGAGACCGGCTTGATGCTGCGGCTGGCTTTT
>KI911998.1:11798-11981 GCA_000517005.1 Microvirga lupini | reverse complement strand
CCATCCTGCGGCGACAGCTGTCGACCGCGAAGACGACCCTGCCCCCGGCATACGTCGAAACAGCCCGTCACAAGAGACCGGCCGCGATCGGGACTGTCTGCAAGGCTCCCTCGGCTCAAATCCTGAGCCCGAGCAGTGAGCTGTTGAGAAAAGGCTTGCAAAATGGTTCGCGATTAGACGACG
>KI911998.1:10798-11698 GCA_000517005.1 Microvirga lupini | reverse complement strand
GCCCATCCCTGGCGCCAGACTGAAGGAATGCGGCTTCGATCATGCGTCTGCTCAATTTGGATCTCCCGGGGCTCAATCACACGACTTTCTCCCGCCGCAGTGTCGACCTGACCATCGCCAACGCGTTCGGCACAGCAAGCGGGCCGGTGAACGTGGTAATCGACTCCACCGACTGGAAGGTGTTTGGGGCCGGCGAATGGCAGCGCGAGAAGCATTGAGGTTAAAGGCACCAGACCTGGCGCAAGTTACACCTTGTTGCTGACCCGAATATCGGTGAGATCCTTGCGTCAGAGCTGACCACCACCGAAGACGGCGACGCCTCCCTGGTCGGCCCTTTGCTGGATCAGATCTCAAGCCCGATCGCTTCGTCACTGCCGGTGGCAAGCCCGTCTATACCGTATCATTGGCCAGCGGAACGTTGCCACTACCATGATCATCCCACCATGATCAACGGCGGTGCTGAGTGACACAGCCGAGACGGCACCCACGCAGCTGGACCGACACCTCCAGATGATCCAAGAGCGCGGTCGGCTCGGCTGGCAGAAGGCGATCAACTACGGCTGACGATCATTGGGCGAGGTCGCGATGATGCGCTACAGGACCGTGATCGGCCGTCAACATTGCGCCCGGCCTCTGGCTACGCAAAAGGCTAAAGCGGCTGCGGGCTGCAAGATCCTCAACGTCATGACGCGACTTGGCATGCCCGTGTCCCAGCATATCGCCAGAGCTCCGTCGTCAGGGGGAGAACCCGGCCCACATCTGATTTCCGGACCAAAGCCTCGTGTCGCCTGCTTCGCCTGTCGCAGATCACCCGACATAACCCGGGCCATCGCACCAAACCGATGAGATGGCGCCGTCGTGCATCTGTGAAACTTGCGCCCGGGCGGCGCACGTTCACAC
>KI911998.1:10275-10698 GCA_000517005.1 Microvirga lupini | reverse complement strand
TCGGAACGCATTGGGGCAGGCTGGCTTGGAAGCGCACGCGGCTCAGGATCGGCGAGCCTCCCCTGGACCGTGCAGTACAGGACAAGCTCCGGATACTGGAAAGCAGCGAAACCCATCTGAAGCAGCACGATAGGACAGTCCGCCGTGGTCTGATCTGGCATTCGGCTTGGGGCTTATGGTGCTTGCTCTCTTGGTCGACGTCAGCACCCATCTGTAGAGCGATTAATAGCAGCTGGCCCGACCCGGGCGAGTTCCTGTCTGATCGCGTGGGCTGTCTTCGGTCCGATCCCACCGACCCGCTCAATCTGGTCCGCCCGTGCCCTGAGCTGATCGACGTTGTGATCCCCACCCTATTCAGCGCAAGCCAAGCGTTGAAGGGCAGGCGCAGACTTTTGATTGATCCCGCGCAAGTCGCGTGAAAGC
>KI911998.1:4285-10175 GCA_000517005.1 Microvirga lupini | reverse complement strand
CCATCACATTAATGGAGAATACTGCCCTCTACTCGTCAAGGAAAAATCGCGCGCCGAGGGGAAATCAACGACCTGGTCTGTGCAAAAGCAGACCTCGTTGAGCAGCTCCGCGGCTTTACTCAGGTAATGTGACATCCCCTTCCAGCCGTGTTCCGCTTCGCGATTGGACGCGAGATGCGGCGCACGAAAGCCGGCGGGATCGACCTTCTCTCGAAAGGAGCTGCGTTTGGTTGATGATGCCGCCGAGGTTTATTGCACCAACCTTGCGCGTTCCCCAGATAATCTTGTTCGTTCCAAGCGCGAATTGACGCGGGACCTCCTCTGCATCGTTTTTCTTCACTAACCTGATGACCAGATCAGGAGAGGTCGCGACGGCATGCATAAGTTCGGGGTATTTACGGCCCTTACTTTGAGTTGGGTCACCGCATCTTGTGCTGAAAGAGTGGTGAATCCGGTTGTAATACCCCGGCTAGCTTCGCCGAAAGCCGCACCCAAGCCACGATCTACCAACGTGGAGGCGAGGAGGCGGGCTGAGCCATTAGCAGAGAGTGCCAGAAGGCGTCTGGCTCTTCACTTCGGTCAGGTCACTCCAAGCGCAAGTGTGAAGCCGGAGCCGTCCCTCGAGCGTCGAACTGCTCTGCCACATGGATCGGAACCGCTAAACGAGTTTCCAATCAGGCGCGAACCGCCTACGGGTGCAACACTTCCTCCACCCCCAGAACCTGCCGAACCCAACTTTCCGGTCGCAGCGCTGATGCCACCGCCTCCGGAACCCGCTGAACCGACCCTTCCCACAATACTGCCAACCGCCGAATTACCATCGCCGCCTAGGCCTTCCACATCTGTCCCGCCAGAGGCTCCGCCGGAGGCCGCAATGCCACCGCCGCCCAATCCCGCCGAGCCAAGTTTCCCAGTGGCCACATTGATGCCTCCGCCGCCAGAACCGGCTGAACCGTCTCTGCATCCGCCGTCACAAGAGCAGGTCGCTGCTGCAAGCCCGATCTCAATCCCGTTTCCAGACCTTCCGTCGCATCTTTCGCTGCGCCCGCGTTTTAACTGGGTAGATACCGTAGGTGCTATCGACCTCCTGCACCGCCCACCATCTGAAGCTCTTGGCGCAAACCAAGAGGAACGAGTTCCAAGCCTGATCCGAACACCTTGGCCGCTCCCGCTGGATGGTAACTAAGCGAGTAAATGCAATTGGCAGGTTCGAGCGATAAAGACCACCCAATTTTGCTCGCACCTATCCCGGAAAGCGGCCTTACATGGTCGGTCCACGTGCCACTACGGATCTTGTTACAACATTCCTTTCTGCTACCCAATCAGAGCCATATTTCCAGTTGCCTGCCCTTTGGCTTCATGAATATCATTCTCGAAATAACATAATCTTTTGTGCCTTACTCCGGCCTGACTTCGAAAGGGGTTGGACTGGAACACCGCCAAGGGCACGGGATCGTCGCAGAGCGGCGGCCGGGAGGAATCGATGCGGGTACAGGATTACGTCCTGCTAACGACCGCAGTGGCTTGGGACCTAGAGTGTCCGAGCAAGTTCCCGCGTCTGCACAACAATAACTTAGGCGCGGAGCATGTGGCAGGTACCGTCACTGTTGCAAGCCCAGCGTCCCGCAACCTCATCCTTGAGTGCCCCTCGCGTTGGGGCGGCCCCGTGCATATCGCGGGACCTAACCAAGCGGGATGCCGCTCATGACACCGCTTGTTACGATCAAAGATCTCGACAAGTCGTTTCCGGGCGTGAAGGCTCTGAAGAAAGCCTGTTTCGAACTTCTCCCAGGAGAGGTTCATGCTCTGATGGGAGAGAACGGTGCCGGCAAGTCCACTTTGATGAAGGTTCTTGCGGGTATCTATCGGAAGGATGCCGGCGAGATCTGCATCGAGGGCGTACCTGTCGACATTCCGTCTCCGCGAGCCGCGCAGGATCTGGGAATCAGTATTATCCATCAGGAACTGAACCTGATGAACGACCTGACCGCTGCGCAGAACATCTTCATCGGCCGAGAGCCTAAGCGAGCCATGGGACTTCTGCTCGATGAAGAAGCCCAGAACCGGGCCGCTGCCGAAATTTTCGACCGCATGCACCTCAAGCTCGATCCACGGGACGAGGTCGGCCAGCTCACTGTGGCCAAACAGCAGATGGTCGAGATCGCCAAAGCCCTGTCCTTCAGATCCAAGGTCTTGATTATGGACGAGCCCACGGCAGCCCTGAACAATGCCGAAATCGGAGAATTGTTCAGCATCATCCGGAAGTTCAAGGCCCAGGGTGTCGGTATCGTCTATATCTCGCACAAGATGGATGAGCTGAAGGAAATATCCGACCGCGTCACCGTCATGCGCGATGGCGAGTATGTCGGCACTCTTCCCACCGCGACCACAAGCATTGACACGATCATCTCGATGATGGTCGGCCGAAGTCTTACCGAGATGAAGACGGAAGTCCCGGACCTGTTAAGTCATGACGTCGTGCTTGAGGTCCGCAATCTCCGACGCAGCAATGTCATTAAGGATGTAAGCTTCAAACTGCGGAAAGGCGAGATCCTCGGGTTTGCCGGTTTGATGGGGGCTGGGCGGACGGAGGTTGCACGAGCCGTCTTCGGCGCGGATCCCCTTGATAGCGGCGAGATTATCGTCAGGGGCAAGCCCGTGACGATCCGCTCGCCTCAGGATGCCGTGCGGCTCGGCATCGGCTACCTGTCCGAAGACCGAAAGCGCTTCGGTCTGGCGACAGGCATGGACGTGGCGGCCAATATCGCCATGCCGTGTCTCAGACGCTTCCTTGCCATGAGCATGTTCCTCAACACGCGTGCTATCCGGGAGATGGCGCGCTCCTATATCCGGCAATTACGGATCAAGACGCCCTCGGATGCTCAGGAGGTGCGATTTTTGTCAGGCGGCAACCAGCAGAAGATCGTGATCGCGAAATGGCTCGCCCGGGACTGCGAGATCCTGTTCTTCGATGAGCCGACCCGCGGCATCGATGTCGGGGCGAAGAACGAGATCTACAAGCTCCTCAACACACTTGCCGCCCAAGGCAGAGCTATCGTGATGATTTCATCCGAGCTACCTGAGATTCTGCGCATGAGCCACCGGATCGCCGTAATGTGCGAGGGCCGGCTGACCGGTGAGCTACCTGCTGAACGCGCCACACAGGAGGATATCATGCGCCTCGCAACGCAGCGGCATAGCCTCACAGCCAATATCTTGAACGCGGAGACCGGGGGATTAACCACGTGACGACCATCGTAGAAAAGGAAACCCAGACCGTCATCAAGTCTGCCGTGTTCAGTCAGGGGGCATGGCAGAAGATCCTGGCCTTCGCCAGTCTGGTCGCCCTGATGACCGTCTTCAGCGTTGCATCCGAGAATTTCCTACAACCCGACAATCTTATCGGCATTTTGCAGGCGACGGCCGTGAACGGAGTTCTCGCCGTGGCCGCGACATTCGTCATCATTACTGGCGGCATCGATCTGTCGGTCGGAACGTTGATGACGTTCTGCGCAGTCATTGCCGGCGTATTCCTGACCTACTGGGGCTTGCCCATGCCCGTCGGCATCGTGGCGGCCATTGTCGCAGGCGCTCTCTGCGGCTCGGTCTCCGGCACCCTCATTGCCAAGATGAAGATCCCGCCATTCATCGCAACGCTTGGCATGATGATGCTGCTGAAGGGTCTTGCTCTTGTGATCTCGGGAACCCGTCCGATTTACTTCAACGATACACCAAACTTTCCGATGATCTCGCAGGAGTCGCTGATCGGGGCGATCCTGCCGTTCCTGCCGATCCCTAATGGCGTCCTAATCCTCTTCATCGTTGCGGTTGCCTCCAGCCTCGTTCTTACGCGCACTGCTTTCGGCCGATACACCTTTGCCCTTGGCTCCAACGAAGAGGCGGTCCGCCTCTCCGGTGTGAATACTGACTTCTGGAAGATCATGGTCTACATGGTTTCCGGCGGGATCTGCGGCATTGCCGGCCTCATCATCGCCTCGCGGCTCAACTCAGCCCAGCCTGCGCTCGGCCAGGGCTACGAGCTCGACGCCATCGCGGCCGTCGTCATTGGCGGCACTTCCTTGAGCGGCGGACGCGGCACCATTCTCGGGACGATTATCGGAGCGCTGATCATCAGCGTGCTCACCAACGGCCTGCGCATTCTCTCGGTGGCTCAGGAATGGCAGACGGTCGTGACCGGCGTGATCATCATTCTCGCCGTTTATGCCGACATTCTGCGCCGCAAGGGCTGAGGATCTCCGCTTACATCTCACGAGCACAAAGGAGTACATGACACGACCCAGTAACACGGCGCCCTGTCCAACAATATGCCAAAGCATACAACGACCAGGAGGAAACGATGTGGAATAGACGTAACTTAATTGGCGCCATCAGCATTGGCGCACTGATTGGTTTTGCAGGCCCCGCAGCGGCCCAGGAGACCTATATCCCGCTCATTTCGAAAGGTTTTCAGCACCAGTTCTGGCAGGCCGTCAAAACCGGGGCAGAACAGGCAGCCAAGGACTATAATGTGCGCATCACGTTCGAAGGTCCGGACAGCGAGACCATGGTCGACAAGCAGATCGACATGCTCTCGGCGGCGCTTGCCAAGAATCCGAAGGCCATTGGCTTTGCAGCCCTCGACAGTCAGGCGGCCATCCCTCTGCTACGCAAGGCTCAGAGCGCCAAGATCCCGGTCATCGCATTTGACTCCGGTGTCGACAGCGACATTCCGCTGACCACGGCAGCCACCAACAACCTGGCGGCTGCAGCGCTGGCTGCTGACAAGATGGCGGAGCTTATCGGCGGCGAGGGCGACATCGCTCTCGTGGTGCATGACCAGACCAGCCGTACGGGTATTGATCGGCGCGATGGATTCGTGAACCGGATCAAGGAAAAGTATCCGAAGATCAATATCGTGAGTATCCAGTACGGTTCAGGCGATCACTTGAAATCGACGGAAATCACCAAGTCGATCCTCCAGGCTAATCCAAAACTCAAGGGTATCTTCGGTGCCAACGAGGGCTCGGCGATCGGCGTGGTCAACGGGACCAGGGAAATGAACCGCAAAATCGTCATCATTGGCTACGATTCCGGCAAGCAGCAGAAGCAAGCGATCCAGGAGGGTCTGATGGCGGGTGCCATCACCCAGAACCCGGTCGGCATCGGCTACAAGACGGTCGAAGCTGCCGTCAAAGCGCTCAAGGGTGAGAAGCTCGAGAAGATCGTCGACACCGGCTTCTTCTACTATGACAAGTCGAACATGAGCGATCCAAAGATCGCAGCCGTCCTGTATGATTGAGACGCAATGATCGGGAGAGGGGGTAAACTCGTTTGACTCCGGTGAACGGGCCCTGTCGCTAGGTGACGGGTCCGTCCTCGGCCTTACTCCGCGCAAGCCAAAGCCCTTGCCATAAACGAGATGATCATTAACGACAGTCCTAGCCAAACACTGGATCCATCCAGGGAATAGCCATTGGTGGCATACCACAAATGTTCCAAGCTCAGTGGGCGTCCGCCACTCTGTCACCCTACCAGAACGCTAGGGGGGCATCACGGCTCGATTGACCAAGAGCGAGGACATGAACGGGCCGATTCTTCACCTCGAGGATCGAGGCAGCGAATCTCCTGCTTTGATCTTCGGGCCGCGCAAGATCTGATGAGGTCGTCTAATCGCTGGCAACTTGCAAGCCTTTTCTCAACAGCTCACCCGCTCGGGCCCATGATCTGAGCCGAGGGAGCCTTGCGGACAGTTCCGATCGCGGCCAGTCCTTTGGCGCGCCATGTGAGCGTATGCCGGGGCAGTCATGGTAAAGAGCCGGACATACGAGCCTGGAAGCAAGGGAGTTGCCGCATCGGCGGCATAGCCGATCAACTCAAACTATTCGCCACG
>KI911998.1:1084-4185 GCA_000517005.1 Microvirga lupini | reverse complement strand
GGGGCATTCCAGTTGGCAAGGTGACTTTGAGATGATGTGAAGCCAGAGCGGACATGGACCGCCGGAACTGGCAAACCCGTGGTGTTGTCTTGCGTCAGTCAAGCGCGAAAAACGTGAGAGGGACCAGCTTCCAGTGTAAAACATCAGGGCCTGCGGTCATGAAGTGCCGCGTTCGAAGGCTGGAGACATGGCCGCACCCGCCCCGTTGGGCTTAAACGTCATCAACAATCATATTGCCAAACGGGCGCCATCCAGACATGACAAAACCCGTCAGAGTGTAACCTGACGATGCCGACTAGTTCGACCCTATAACACCTTGGTTTAAATCGATAACCGTCTCGTCTGATCGACAAGCACCCCAGCATCCTGCTTCTATCCGCGCCGGTTCGGGAAGAATCGCTTCTGGACGCGAATGACGATTCACCGGGCGATCGCCAGAAGACCTTCCCTCTTCTAGGCAAAGCAGGCAGTTAGATCGCTGTAGGGGCCGCTCTAGCTGCCTGCACTTGTTTTCTTTTTGGGCCAATGATGAAAGCCCTTTCATTCGAATTTGAAGTACTCGAACCAATGTTAGTTATGGTTCCCTTTTGGGCGGGTCGGCGTGAATCGGAAACGGGACAAGATCTTTGAATTGGTGTATCGCGCGGCACTGATCACCACTTCCGTTGGAGCTCTGGCATGGATAGTTGTCACACTAAGTGAGCTTCCATGATCTCCTCAACGGGGGTCGACCAGGATGCGCGGGAGTTATCTTATCAGCCCCAGCCGCTCGATCAGATACTCCTCAACGTACTGGACGGGAGCGGACTCGATCCGCAGCCGACGCAGATGCTTTCGTCGCCCTTCTTAGCTTCTCATCCCGAGTGCGCTCCAGGGCCTCAGTCTTCTTTCGTATAGCGTCAATCATAGCGGCACTCTCCTCCGCACTAAGGCGTTTCCGGCCGCGGCACTAGGAGCCAGTTCTCTAACCGCTTGTCCCCGAGCGTGCGCCGTCTGGGTGCCAAAGGCGAAAGCAAGGACGGGGAGGTTCTGCTGCAGCTTTGAAGCTTGCTCTGCTTGACCTACGACCGGAGGGTATTAAAAGGGGCTGGCCGTGAAACCAAATAACAAGAACCCGTTCAAGCGTCGGCAATTTATAGCGGAGATCATCCTATGGGCGGTCCGCTGGTACCTGCAGTTCCCGATCAGCTATCGTGATCTCGAGTGCATGTTGGCTGATCGCGGGTCCAAGTCGATCACACAACCCTGTTTCGGTTGATCCAGGCCTATACTCCCGAGGTCGACAAGCGCATTCGTCCGCAGCTGCGCATGAGCAATGGCTCCTGGCGGGTGGACGAGACTTACATTCGGGTGAAGGGTGAATGGGTGTATCTCTACGCGCTGTCGATGCGACGGGGCAGACAATTGACTTCCAGCTCTCAGTCAAGCGGGATGCGGCTGCCGCCCGACGGTTCTTTCGTAAGGCTTTGGGGCAGCCACATACGGTCAATCCGCGCACCACCACAGTCGACAAGAATGCTGCCTACCCGATTGCGATCAGAGCTATGAACCGGGATGGAGACCTCGGGCGCTTTGCTAAACTCCAATAGATGAAACTTCTGAATCATCGGCGCATCAAGCAGTTGATCCGGCCCGGACTGGGGTTCAAGAGCTTCACGTCCACCTTGCAGACGATTGCCGGCTATGAGGCGATGGCGATGATCCGCAAGGGTCAAGTGGCGAGCGCATCAGCGAACGACATGAGGGCCCAAATTGACTTGGTTGCGGCTCTATCCAGCACTGCTGCCTGACTTGAGCCCTCGTACGGCCTCCGAGTGCCCTACCTCGCGGCGTGCAACAGAACCCGTTTGAGTGGGCAAAGACCGAGTGGATGTGGGCCAGCAGCACCAGATCCTCGCGCTGGCGTGGACTGGCCGGATGGGATCGCCAGGCAAAGTTGCCACTTGGGCTGACAGCAAGAACCTGGCACAAGCTTCTGACGGGGAAGCTCTCTTTCGCCGCATCGATGAACCGGAACTTCATCTACTTCCCTCCTAGGCGAAAAGCCGTGGCCCGTTTCTGGATCTCCCGCTCCTAGCGCCGGACCTCGTTCTCGCGCCGCAACTGCTTCAGCTCGGAGAGCGGGAAATCCGGAGACCGAGCCGCCAGTTTCAGTGAGCCGAACCGGCTTGCCCGGAGCGTGAAGTGCAACAGGTGGATGCCCTCCTAGCCTATCGCCACCTGAAAGACACCATGCAATTCCCGCAGGGTCAAACTGGCCGGGACCTGAATCCGCCGCCAGATCATGGGGCCGATCCCCAGCAGCCAGACCTTGAACTGCAGGATCTCTGGGGCCGTGGAAGGATCGGGCATCTCTGGTTCAGTTTGGGCGCGCTTTGGCAAATGAGGGTGTCCGGCAGCCTTGCTCCGCTCAAAGCCATGTGCAGCCAACCCATTACCAAACTGATCCACAGTTCCTCATGCTCTCCAGGTAGAGCCAGACGGCGTGCCGATTGACCTCAAGCGGGAACTGATGACGAGAATAGGAGACACGTTGCATGCCTCTATCCTACCGGGCACCAGCCCAGTCCATCAGCCGTTCCTGTGACAGTAGCTCATGTACGGACTTGAGGATCAGGAGTTAGCCGCTCTAGGTCCTTGTCTATGACGAGTGCTTGTGTTTGCCAATCGGGCCGTAAATCGGCAAAACCTTTCAGGGCTCAGGTCGAACAACTCTAGTCGAAAGACCTAGATGCGAGACAGCAGTAACATCAAGGTATAAGTAACTTGGTCCCTAGGGCGGAGGGCCGTCGCACCGTGGTACGTCCCAAGCCGAACTCATGTACAATTGAGAGGTTCGCAACTGCGGCGTAGTCTTGAAAAGTAAGCATCAACGGCGCGTTAGGACATCTGTCCATGCTCGAACGCTTCGACAATGCGCTCGCAGTGTTGGCTGTAGCAGCCGTCGTGTTAGTCGGCTTGTTTAGCCTGGTTGCTGATGCGCTTCCGCCAGAGAGCCACCCTCAGCTCAAGTCAGCGCAGCGGGTTCGGGTGCAACTCGGCCAGGAACAAGCTGGGCGGATCATGCCGCAGTTGCAATGACGGCAGCCGCACCGAAAACT
>KI911998.1:777-984 GCA_000517005.1 Microvirga lupini | reverse complement strand
GCCGGCGGGTTTACAACCCCGGCGATATGGCCCGAGCCGGCAACAACAAACCGGACGGAACCACCAAGGAACTGTGCCCCTAAGAACACTGATCGCGCTGGGGCGATATGATCTTCGCGCGCCGCCAAGTGATAGATCGGGATCTTCACCTTCGAGAGGTCGAGGGTGACGCGGTCGATCTTCATCCGCCCCTGCGAGAGATCATTG
>KI911998.1:0-677 GCA_000517005.1 Microvirga lupini | reverse complement strand
GTCGAAATAGCCGTGCCGGGCCATGTCCCTCTCGATGGCGGCCACCTGTTCTTCGTCCGTAAAAACTCTCAAATCACCGGCATGGCTGAAGTCCACCTGGGTGGTGAGGAAGGAGGCACTTTTAACGGGATTGTCCCGGGTCGCGGCCAAATAGGCCAGCGTGGCGGCAAGCAGCGTTCCGCCGACGCAATAGCCGAGGGCATGGATCGCCCGCTCGCCGGTGGCTTGCTGGACCGCGCCCAGCGCCTCCAGGATGCCCTCGCGCATGTAGTCCTCAAAGGACTTGTTGGCGAGTTCCCTGGTGGGGTTCACCCAGGAGATCATGAAGACCGTCTGGCCGTGGTCCACCGCCCATTTGACAAACGACTTCTCGGGGCTGAGATCGAGGATGTAGTACTTGTTGATCCAGGGCGGCACAATCAGGAGCGGGCGCTTCAGGACCTGCTCTGTTGTGGCCTCGTACTGGATCAGCTGCATCACAGCGTTCTGGTAGATCACCTTGCCCGGGGTGATCGCCAGGTTCTGGCCGAGCTCGAACTTCGTCGCATCGGTGTGCCGAATTTTGAGGCGACCGCTCCCGCGCTCGATGTCTTCGGCGAGGAGCTGCATGCCCCGCACCAAGTTCTCGCCATCGGACGCGAAGGTCTCGTGGAGCAGCTCCGGGTTCGTGAACACCC
>KI911997.1:1142-3609 GCA_000517005.1 Microvirga lupini | reverse complement strand
GACCGCTGGTCATGGCAAGGCTTTGAGAGAATTGTGATCCCCTGTTGGTCGTTACTTTTCCGAGAGATTTTCGGAGATGGGTGTCTGGAAATGCTCAATGGAAACCCACCCGATGCAGGGCCTCAGGATCGGAGGCAAATACGCTCGGTCGCCCTGGATTTCTGCCACCCGGCACGGGTACGCCCTTCGGTCTCCAGGAGGACGGAAGATCACGGCTACATCCGGTAGCGCGTTCATGCTTGGGCCATGGGTAGCTTGTCGCTCTACCAGTTGTGGATGCCTTCCATCGTCCGGGGGCGGGCTCATTTCGCGGCTTGCCCGAAACCGATCAAGAACATTGATGGCGGTCCGAGCCCGATCTCGATGGCGATCCATCACCACTCTTATGATCGTGCCCGGTTCGCGCTCCGGATACCAGGATATGGCTCGGACCGTGGCAGGTTCTTCCGCAACGACTTCAACTTCCTCTTCAGTCATAATGTCGGCCGTCGTCAGGAATGCGTCGAACACTCTCATGCAGCATCGCCAATTGCTTCATGTAAGGTGCTCTTCGCTGGCGGGGTTGTTCCTCGAGCGTCTGGAGCCTCTGCCTGCGGAGCTTCAGGTGCTTGTCCTGGAGGAGCCTCTCACGTTCCCGCTCGTACCCGATGTCCAACTCAACGAGACCGCTGTGCAGCGCATGGGGCCACGGACCGGAAGCGGCAGGAAACCCTTGAGGCGATGAAGCCCCGCAACCCGAGGAACTCGCGTAGTGGCTGCGTTCGACCATTGTTCCTCCACAAGTCGCCTTCCAATGTGGCTGGTTCGGCGCAGCGGCGCATTCCACATTTGTGATACGCCCTTCGGGGAGGAAGATAGGATGGAGCCGTCACTCGATGGGTCAGAGCACTGGCTCGTTCCTGCTTCAGCGGAGTTCGGGCAGCGATCCGAGCTTCGTGACGAGCGCCACAAGTTGGCTCTGCCGCGAGATATCGAGGCGCTGATAGACGACCCTGAGGACGGTGCGGATCGTCCCGTCTGTAAGCCTTAACTGCGCTGCCGCCTCTTTCGAAGACAGCCCACTTCCAACCGCCGCCGCGATGCGAGCTTGGCCTTTTGTGAGGTCAAGCCGAACGAGGCGTTCTTGGACCACTTCCAAAGCCGGGGCGGAAAGATCGTGAACAAGCACGAGAACCCCAGGTCTCAGAGCGAGGTGCTCAAAGCTGGTTTGCTCGCCCCCGGCAACCGGGATCGCCTGGACAAGAACCTTCTGCTCGCCACCAGCATGGCGGGCCAGCACCAGCGGCGGCCGCACCAACGTCGTCCGTCCGGGAAGAGCCGACATCACCAACGCATCCAGAGCTTTCTGATCCCGCGCCGTCGCCGCCTTGAGCCGTCCACGCGAGACGGTGAACCCTGTTCCGAGCATCGACCGGGCAGTTTCACTCACGGCCACCACACCGCCTTGGGCATCTAACAGGATGCCCCCGCGTGTGAGGCGGTCAAGGGTGTTCCCAAGGAGGCGGGAGGCCCGTCTGCCTTCAGCGATTTCAGCCGCCGCGGCGATGGCCCGAGCCGCGTGGGGTGCGAGCCGGGCGAAGTTGTCCCGGTCCGCTGTCTCAAAGGGGCCGTGGCGTAACTCTCGATGCACCCCCCCTGTGATGATCTGCCGTGACGGCAGCACGGTGACATAGCCCATGTACGCGCCGAGGCCATGACGCTTGTTGAACTCCTGACAGAACGGGTGTGTCCGCAAGGTTTCGTCATCCAGCAGGTCGGCGTCCGTGATCAATCCATCCGTAGGCCCGCGTGCTGACACTTTCTCCTTGCGGATGTCATGATGCCACCACTCCTGGGTGTAGTCTCGATTGCTCTCCTCCAAGCTGGCGGAGGCGATGGTCATCATCTCGTCCGCCACCGTGACTGGCACGATCACTGCTCCGATCCCACCTGCAACATGCGTCATGTGGCTGAGGGCTTCCGGCCAGCACTCAGGGTTGAGAGCAGAAGCGTAGATCGCGTCTACGGCTGTGAGCAGGTCTGGCTTCCCCATGTTTTTGCCCCGTCATTGGAAGGATATGACAGCAGAGTGAGGCGTTGCTGTCAGGATAATTCAGGCCCGGAAAGGCATTCGTCACCTTGCTGAACCGAGTTTTGTCGCAGGAATGGCATGAAACTGACTTAGGAAGGTGGAGGACCACCAAAATGGCTTCCTTTGCCCTGAAATGCCGAGGGAAATATTCAAGACAGAGCTCATACAAGCTAGCGAGGCATCGTCAACTTAACAGGTTTTGCTCGCTCTGCGCAGGTTTTTGGCCTGAGGTGGGCAGGTAATTTCAATGGCTTAGGGACAGACGCGACGCCCGCAAACACCTCGAATGTGCTTAAGTTGACGATACCGCACATCGGCATCGACGCTGAGACTGGGCAGATCCTCGCCTCAGAGCTGACGACCAGTGATGTCGATGACGGCTCACAGGTTAGGCCG
>KI911997.1:0-1042 GCA_000517005.1 Microvirga lupini | reverse complement strand
AGCGGCTGCCCGGATCGTCCGACCAGTTGCCACCGGACACAGTAGGCCATGGGGAGCGTTCCAGCATCACGAGGCCTAACATGGCATGCCGGCCGGTCTTCTGACAGGGGCTGATGCGGTTGGCCGCTGCGTCAGATGTCGTTGTCGCTCGTCAGCTGATCTGGCCGCAGGCCCTCGTCGGGAGGACCAGAATACCTCAGCCGCACGCCAGGACCTTGCCCACCGTCAGCATCAAGGAAGATCACACCTTGGTCCTCCAGAGCAACCCGGATGGCCGCCATAGCAGCTTCGGACGCGCCAAGATCACCACCCGCTTCTGCTCGTTCAATGGTCGGGATGGACAGGCACGTGCATCCTGCAAGCTCGGCTTGGGAGAGTCCGAGAAGCGCCCGTCCGGCCCGCAACTGAGCGGATGTAACCAGTCTCTCGTGCATCAGGACCGTGCCTCTGCTGATCTTAGAGTAGCATTATAATGACAAGATGTGGTTACCTGATCATAGATTGGGCATTCGCCGTTCATGGGCATAACACGGCAATTGAGCTGTGCCAGCCAACTGGCATCCGTCTCGAGTGTTCGCCCACTTGTGCCCGTGTCATAGCCAGCCACCGATCGAAGAAAGGCCTGGTGCCGCTCATACCTTGAGCCGCCAAGCTCAATCTCGCGTCCAAAGCGCTCTCGTTCACGGGTACGAAGACGAGCCAGTCTGATCTCAGCAGGGACGTACAAAAAAACCACGAGATCGAACCTCCGGATCAAGGCGTCGCCCCAACCGATGATCGAACCAGAAAGCACCCAGTTTCCAGCCCAACGGGTTACATCCTCCAGCATCCGTACTCGCTCGGGTGCGGCTCGCCTGGTTTGGTAAGGCGGAACAGTCGCCAGCCAATACACATCGTCTGCATCCAGGTGCTGACACCCCAGCCGTTGGGCAAGCGCCCGCCCGAGCGTAGATGAGCCGCAGCCTGCCGCGCCGAAGATGTGGACGCGCTCCAAGGATCGCATCGTCCGGTCCTGCCCACCAGCACAGTCAGAAGTTTAGTC
>KI911996.1:240874-241507 GCA_000517005.1 Microvirga lupini | reverse complement strand
GCCAAGCGACGTGATCGGCGATGCCCGATGGGAGCGTACAGATCTGAACTGCTACTATTTCCACAGTCAATTTCTGCCGTCTGCCTGTATCTCGAACGTCTCTGGATCTCCTCGACGATCTGAATCGGCAAGCTCCGATGCAGCCTCTCGCGCAGCCCGTAGTTTCATTTGAGGATTGGTAGCAGAAACTTTACCTAAAGCAGGAGCTATTCTGGAATATCCTGTCCCTTGCTCCCATATGGGTCGGTTTACCACCGAAAGGATATCCTTTGTTCGAGAAGAATGACACTACACTCCTACGGAAGCGAAGCGTGCCTATGATCACCTGGACCGGCTTGTTGCGAGAAGACCATGAGCCCGCGACAGGCAGGTGCTCATCGCAGGCACATCGCTAACCACACTCGGGTTGTGTTGAAGTCTTCCTATACGGCGCGAGCCGCACAGCGTGCGAAGACCGAGATCGTGAAGCTGACGGAAGCAGGGACCATCACCGTGAAGTCGGCAGCAGCATATCGGGCACATATCACCAAGCGCACCGAAGCGGCGTAGTCTCCATGCGGCAGGGCGGTCTCACAGCCGCCCTTATCCCTATCCCTTGACGGCTTCCAAGCCCTCTGGCAACTTCGCAAAAGT
>KI911996.1:239755-240774 GCA_000517005.1 Microvirga lupini | reverse complement strand
GCTAAATCAAGGACTTACGGCAGGCATGATTAAATCCGAACTGGTCCAGAAGCTCGCCGAGCAAAATCCGCACCTGTATCAGCGGGATGTCGAGAAGATTGTGAACGCGATCCTCGGCACCATTGGTGATGCTCTTGCGCAAGGGAACCGTGTTGAGCTTCGTGGCTTCGGCACGTTCACGGTCAAGAAGCGCGATGCTCGGACGGGTCGCAACCCTAAGACAGGGGATCTCGTTGCAGTGTCGGAGAAAGTTGTTCCTGTGTTCAAGACGGGCAAGGAGATGCGCCAACGCCTCAATCCCGCATCGCTCAAAAAGCGGAAGAGAGCGACAGCCGGTGCGACCGACATCAGCCGTCTCGTAGAAGCATAATCTCCGCGAACACCGCCTCCACTTCCTTGAAACGATTTTCTGCCTCTGCCCGGTCTCGCTCCGGGTGGACATCGGGATGGAACTGTTTGCGGTAGGCCATGCGGGCAGCCTTCAGGAGGAAGTCCGGACAATTCTCATCAAGTCCGACATTTCGGTACAGTGAGTTCGGCTTTTCGGGCGAACGGCTCTTGGTAGTCATATGGGCTCGTATGCGGGTCCGTTCTTTCACCAGGGTCTCGATGGTTGAGATCACCGCATCGCGCTCGTCCCTCATCTGGTTGAGAGCAGCGAAGAGAATCTGAACCACATCGTCAGCCGTGTGATGGTTTTGGATGAGGAAGTCTTCATAGCTCGAATGATCAGCCTTCTCGGTCCATTCATTGATGGCCCTGTCACCTTCCTCAAACAGATTCTCGCCTTCCCTATCTCTCTCGTCCGAGTTATTGCGACGCTGTTGCCTCGCCCGAGCCTCTTCTTCGCGTTGATGCCGCTCTCGGTGCTGTCTTTCCCGAAGAACCTCCTCGCGACGGGCTTGATAGGACGCTTTGCGCGTAGCTTCTTCCTTATTCCGGCCTGAAGCCCGTCTTGGCGGCAAGTTTGGGTGAATGCTCATAATCGGTGACCTCAGAGGCGGAAGATCAGGCTTGGT
>KI911996.1:239175-239655 GCA_000517005.1 Microvirga lupini | reverse complement strand
CTGGCCGACGCCGTATCGGATTGGGCCGTGGAGCAATCGAGTAACCGGCTGCATAAGATTCGGATCGAGATGCCTTCATATCCTGATCCACTCTCACTCCTCACCGGCATCCAAGATACGCGCCGACGCCTGCGCGGGGTCTTTGACCGTCATCAGCGCTTGATGAATGACAGGTGGGAAACCGTACGATGTTACGGGTCGTTTTCGCCGGTCTATGAGAACGGCAATTGGAGCGCCGTCTTCCTGGGCGTCATCCACCTGGGCCGAATCCATGAAGTCACATTCCTGGATGCTTTCGAAAAGGCGTTCTCGATCCGGTTAGGGGCGTTTTCGAAGGACGTGCGGAAAAATGACGTGTACTCGTACGTCCACTACGCCATCAACAACATGAGCGGTCTGGCCGGGTGCTCTTCGTCAGAGATTGCTTCGTACTTCAACGCAATAAATGCTTCAGCGGGATTCAAGTCCACCATTTTTCGC
>KI911996.1:236547-239075 GCA_000517005.1 Microvirga lupini | reverse complement strand
CCAGCGGTAAAGCCAATCAGAACCAGAGCAGTCCAGCGCGGCCATAAGCCGATGATCAGAGCCCCGATGATCAGAGCCAAGGGGCCGAGAAATTCGGCTGCTACCAGGACGCCAGCAAAAGCCGTTGGATAGGGGACGCCCTTGGTTGCAAGCGAGGCCGCAAAAGCGGAAAAGGTCATCAGCTTGTTAAAGCCAGAGGGTAAGAAAAGAGCCGCGACAAACGCGCGACCCAGAAAGAGCGCCGCATCCTCGCTCCGGCTCAGCATGAAGTTCCTCCTGATCTGACCTGGGCTCGCAACGGTTCTGGTGATGATCAGTCCCGTGCGACTGGACCGAATGGAATATGAGCGGTGTTAAGAACGGGTTACATGGGCAGGGCTGTTATCAATCGGGTACAGTGCGAGCGACTGCATCCCATTTGCCCTAACCGCCTCAGCAACGCGGATCGACTGACCATCTCGGAACTCAGGACGAGCACAGAATTCTAGGCCAAGCATCGCGGCACTGGTGACAACCGTCCTGGGTGGGAAGCATATGGCACATGCTTCCCCACCCAGGCGGGAGCTACCTCAAAGGTGTTACGCAAAAAGACTGCGTATACGCCCCAGGAATTTCTTGTCTATCTATACATAGAATGACCGAATACCCTCGGTGCTCTTCGGGCTGCGGCAAAAGAAAAGGTATCACCTTTCTTTTTATGATATCGGGTGTGGCCACCGTCTGTAGTGAGGTTGGCATGCGAACAAAGTACGTGCCGGTTTTCGCTATCGCGCTCGTGCTCGGGTGGTCCGCGCCGGATTACAGGCAGCAGCCGAGCTTTGGCATCTCCGCGGAGGCGAAGGTCAAATCCCACGTCTCCAAGACAGCAAAGAAGCCTAAGCTCAGCGTGCGCAAGGGTGCACCCCGAAAAGCAATCACGAAGCGACCGGTTACACCACCAAAGCCCATTGTGGTGGCCCAGGTCTCCTCTCCTTCTTCCTCTCCAACTTTGGATTTGCCCGTCCCTCCGATCCCTCCCATCATGATCTTCCCGCCTCCTGAGCTACAGGCTCCAACGCGAGATCAGCAGATGGAGAAGCTCAGACTTGGCCTTCTACGGCTTGCCAAAACCATTCCGACGCCGGAAGACCATATGGAGAAACTCAGGGTTGGCCTTGAGAACCTTGCAAGGGCCATGAACAGCCGTGGATCTGAGATCATTGCGCAGCGATGACGTGATGTCATAAGTCACAGCCTCAGCGTCCGAGAGCCGTCCGGGCGACCGTCCCCTTCAAACCGTTTTCCGGCTGTTCGTCGAGCGTCCTGGCTCCGGCCCTCCTCAAATGGCTTGGCGATTGGTCTGAGAGATCCGCGCAGTCCCCCTATCGATCCAGGGGGATCACCCCACACACCGAGCGCCCAGAGGGCTACATAAGCTGAACCTTTCGGTCAGAACATAGGCTGAGGTTCCGGAACATCCAGGCGAAGGTCATGTGCTGGTGAAGCTCTGCCAACCTTTGCACGAGAGGCTCTCGCTCCCGCCTATGTCGCGCATCAAGGAGGTCGAGAAGCCGCTTTCTGGCAGCCTCTGGGCCGCACCAGCTATCAAGGGACTCACGGTCGCTTGCATAGCGAGCTTCGATGTCGGAAAGGGCTGCAAGAGCAATTTGTATGTCGGGGCTCAGGCCGCTCAGATCGCTCTGAACCAGAGCCTCGGGTTCGGCTGTTGGGACGCGTAACATCGCAAGCCTCCCTTATATTTATCGTTTGGATCATTTTACACCAAGCGTGACGTTAGGAGAAGCGGACCGTCTTGCAACGCATCATGAAGGCCAGCCCTTACTCCTTAATAATCAGCAGCTTAATGCGAACCACCCTGCACCCTCCCGATTTTAACCTAAGTTAATTTATGGTCATGATGCGAGCCTCTGCCACGTCATGCCGGGAGAAGCGCCATGGCTTTCGTGCGGTCTCACGGACCATCACTGGTTCTGCCGATAATACTTCTCGTCGAGGACGAGCCTCTGGTTCGTCTTTTCTGTGCCGATGTGCTCGAAGAGGAGGGCTTTGTTGTCATTGAGACAGGGAATGCAGAAGAGGCCCTGCTGGTGTTGGAAACCCGAGATGACATTCTGGTGCTCTTCACCGACATCAACATGCCTGGATTGAATGGGCTTGAACTTGCGGGCCGCGTTCACGAGCGGTGGCCTCATATCCAGTTGGTGCTTACCTCTGGCCGGGAGAGGCCCAGTCCCGATGAGATGCCTGACCACGGCTGTTTCATTGCTAAGCCCTATCACCCCGATGCCGTTGTGGACATGATCCGCACAGTCGCTGAGCGCGTAAGTTAGGCGCGGCTCACCCAAGTCGCGGCTGGTGGACTACCCGCACAGCTAATCCGGCCTGGGCTCCAAATTGTTTCACGACAGTGATCTGGATCGGGTATTATACTTGCAATTCCTGGACTGCGCCTTTAGCTGCCGCTCAATACCTACTTGCAACCCGCGAAGGTAGCACACGAGGTCACAGCCCCGGCAGGTGCCTCAAGT
>KI911996.1:234924-236447 GCA_000517005.1 Microvirga lupini | reverse complement strand
CCCGCTTGATTGCGACCTACTCGTAGTAGACGAGACCTCCATGGTGGATGTGCCGCTGATGAATGCCCTCACCAAGGCTATCCCATCCCATGCGGGACTACTGCTGGTCGGAGACGTAGATCAGTTGCCCTCGGTCGGGCCGGGTCAGGTTCTGGCTGACATCATCGGGTCACAGCGCATTCCCGTGGCCCGACTGACAGAGGTCTTTCGTCAGGCAGCGGAAAGCCGGATCGTCGTGAACGCCCACCGGATCAACCACGGTCAGATGCCTGATCCATCCAAAGCCGGAGAAGAAACCGATTTTTACTTCATCAGCATCACGGAGCCAGAACAGGGCGTCGGCAAGATCATCGAGATGGTCAAGGAGCGGATGCCCAAACGATTTGGGCTCGATCCGCTCAAGGACATCCAGGTGCTGTGTCCCATGAACCGGGGAGTTCTCGGAGCCCGCAACCTCAACATCGAACTTCAACGAGTTCTAAACCCCAATCCTCCGGCCACTGTCGAACGATTTGGATGGAAGTTCTCGCCGGGCGACCGGATTATGGAAACTCAGAACGACTATGATCGAGAGGTCTTCAACGGCGATCTCGGCTCGGTGGTGCGGATCGATGACGAGGAAGGAGCCTTGATCGCCTCGTTCGATGGACGGGAGGTCTCCTACCCGTTCGGTGAACTCGACACCTTGGTGCCCGCCTACGCCACGACCATTCACAAGTCACAGGGGTCGGAGTACCCCGCCGTCATCATTCCTGTCGTAACCCAGCATTACACGATGCTCGCTCGCAACCTCCTGTATACCGGCGTCACCCGAGGCAAACGACTTGTCGTGCTGGTCGGCCAGAAGAAGGCTGTGGCCATGGCTGTCCGGAGCAGGAACACGAAGCGCCGATGGAGCAAGCTGCGGGAGTGGCTTGCAGGGGGCTGATGGTCAAATTCATCCGCTAATGCCCGAGCGAAAGCTAATCATGGGTCCGAAGCTCATTGATGGCAGCAGTCAGGTCCGACTGGTATTTCTCGCGCAGCAGAGTGACCACGTTCTCTGCCGACCTCCTCCCGATTTTCTCAACAAGGAAGCGACGCAGCCTGTTTTGCTCGCCCCGACAACTGTCTAAAGCGTCCTCTGCAAGAGCCTCGGAGGTCTGCTGGGAGTGGAGCCGACGCCTTACAAACGAAGCCGCACATGCCTGCCATCGATCATTCAGAGGTCGCGCTTCGCTATAGACGGCGAGCGGATCGAATTCGTCTGCATCAGCAAGAGATCCGGCGAGGAGTAAGGCGATCAGCACCGCGGTGGCAGTTCCGGTGAGCCAACCCGCTTTTGAAAGTTTGATGTATGATGAGCCAAGTCGGCGATACGGCCCATTAAACTGGCTTAATCCAACAGCCATCCTCTGCCCCTTTCAGACTGCATGATCCGTGAGGCAAATTGCGGAACTGTTGCCCTTCGTTCATGCTCATCGAAGACTGGTTCGGCTCCACCCTCCTGGACCGCTGGCAAAGTAGAACAGCAATCCGCCGAT
>KI911996.1:230965-234824 GCA_000517005.1 Microvirga lupini | reverse complement strand
CCATCCAACTCCAGCCACCGCGTTCCCCATGGTCCAGACCTCATCGCGATGAAACAGACGCAACGAGCGCCCGCGATCGCAGTCCAGAACGACAGATATCAACATGTCTCATGAATAGGGTGGGCTAACAATGTGCGCTGCCTTCTGATCGCCGCTGCCTCTGCCTTTAGTGTTGAGTGTCCTGGTTATATATCTCGCTCTGTCAGTACGGGCAGCAAAGGTATCGACATCGGCTTCGCCTGACCGCAAGAAGTCGAGGAAACTCAACCCTTTGTACTTGCACGTCTCGGAGATGCTCAGGAGAACAAGATAGTCTCGAATACCCTTTGGTGTGCTCCCTCCACCAATAACATTGCGTAGTCGCACGAACGCCTTTACCGCATGCTCAGCATTGTTGTTGTTCCAGGGCACGTCGTCATAATCAAGGAACGTAAATAGCTTGTCCCGGTATCGCTCGAAGCGTTTCTTGTACCCAACCGCGACTTCCGTCTGGTAATCGCGCTCTGCGAGAGTGGTGTAGAAGTGAGCGACACCCTTCTGGTGTTTGCGGAGATGATATGCCTTCAAACCGAACCTATCGATTGTTTCGACCATGGGCTTGAGCAAAACCGCGAAAGCGTGAGCCAGTTCTTCCATCTCCGTATTAAATGGGTGCTTCAAGACATCATCATTGATGTCTCTCATCAGATGAATCAAACATTTCTGCTGTACACACTCAAATGATTCGTACCCGGCGTAGAAGTCAGACACGAGGACACCCATAAATCCGCGCAGAGTCTCTTGGGCTGTGCTTGCATCCCGAGATGCACTGTAGACGAATATCACTTCCTCTAAATTCGTAAAAACCCATATATAATGGCTCTCACCTGAAATCGGCACTCGTGTCTCGTCCGCGTGAACCAACTCTCCACTGGCGATCCTATGGCGTAATCGCTCGTAAGTTTGCTCATATCGGTTGGCAGATCCAATCTTGATCCTGTTTATAGCGCGACGATCTACATGAAGATCAAATACATCCTGCAAATGTTCGCATAGTCTATGCTGGGATATCCCCATTTGGATTATCATGTATATTATGTATGCGCGGAGACTATCGCCGTATTTTTCATGGCGCTGGTACGGCATGAGATACTTATGACATGCCCAACATCGATACCTATAGAACACCGACTGAATGACACTTCTTTTTGCACCAGAAGCTGAAAGCACTATATCGGCCGTCACTGCTGTGTAGCGCACATGTTTGTGTACGGCGGTCGATCCACATCGCGGGCAATGTGACGGGCGTAAATCATCATAGTCAATAACTTTGTTAACGCGAGATCTGCCTTTTGACTTCTGTCGCTGGCCTTTCTCAGCCACTTTTCGTATATGTCCACGGGAACGCACGTAGACCTTTGCTCTTTGATAGTCCCAGTATGCTGCGTCATTGATCTGCTTAAACTCTGGAACAGCACAGTCGAGGGGGCGAAACATTCTCTTGTGTCTGTCTACGAGAAGATGAACGTCAACGGGGTCGAGACTTGACTTAGCAGCCGTCGCACGGGGGATGCAGATATCAGCGATAGCCTGAGCTAATCTTTCAACCGCTGCGCAATCCTCATCATTGTAGGTAATCAATTTCTGTTTGAGACATGACTCGCCGGAAGCCTCCCACCCGGAGTGCCACATCAGGGCCTGCCGACCAGAGGAGTTCTTTTCCGACCAGTGGAATCCGAGATAGCCAGCGATCTCTTTCAAACCATTTGAGTACGTCGGAAAGTAGATGTGGGCGTAGGTCAGACCCAGCAGGTTTAACGATGTCGCGACGAGCCGATCTACCAATTCGATGTCGTCGGAGTCCTTACAATAGCGTTCCTTCATCCGTTTTAGGAACTGCGTTTCATAGCTCCCGTAGTGGATGAGGCGAACATCAGAGATCGGCGAAAGGGCACGCACAAAGGATCTCCACATGTCGCACTCGCCGGATGGATCGTCAGCCCAAAACGAGAGATGAAGATCCTCATCACCACGCCGGTACCGCATTCCGATCAGATAGTAGAACTCCCGGTCTGGAACGCCCTCTACATCCAGGTAAACCACGCCGGATGTTATGGCGAAGGTAGGAGTATCCACGACATGGATGCGATTGGCCTGGATCGCCAGTGCCTTTAGCGCGGGCTCGTGCTTTGTCGCCTTTAGCCTATTTCGTGCTGAACGCCGCCTGGGCCGGTACGTACATGAGAGTTGGTGAGAGCGCCTTGAGATCGTCGCCAACCCCAGACGCCTTAGAGTTCGTCCTCATCGTCGTCATCCCAATTACCGTACTGCTCGGGAGCCTTGCCAACCTTCTTGAGCACCTTCGGGTAACGGGTCTTCGCCGCCTTGTGGCCCCGGCGGATAACCTCGACGACGAAGCGCCAGTCGTCGCCATAGTCGAAGAGAAACAGCATGGTGTGGCCCACGTCTGGGAAGGCATCGGCAATGCGGGACTTCTCCACGCTATTGGCTTCGGTCGCCTCTCCCATATCGGCAAACAACTCGTACTTGGGCTGGGAGCGCATAACGTCTTGGCCCGTAAGCTTCGAGTAAAATCCGAAGGCGTGATCGAACTCAAAGCCGAAGGCATGCACGATAGCCTCGGCCAGATCACTCAGCGTTTTACGGCTTTCGACCTCGATCTCCCGGTAGATGGTCGGCTCGCCTTGGAGGGTGACCCGGACGATATGGGTGCCAGCTTCGGTCATTCCGATCTCCTTGGCCACCGCGCCCCTGATACGAGGCTCGCCCGTCATCGTTCTTGGCACACCCGTCCCGGTTTCAGGTGATTTTCGCTCGAACATAGTCCACCCGGCGCTCCTGACCATCTTTAGAGATGGGTACCTTGCGGGCTACATAACCAAGCTGCGGGAGTGGCTGGTGGCACCTTGAACCGCCAAGTTTCAATCACCACGTGGCTGCCGTTTGCTCCCGGAGGAACATTCATGCGCCAGAGATCGCGTGGTTGGATTATGCCTGAGGCTGACATGCGGTCGATGCTGAAGCTCATCGATGAGAGGATTCGGTCGCCGGAGATCGACGTGCGGCATCAGGATGTCCTGATCCGGCTACGAGAAACCCTGGAAAACGATTTGAACGATCTTGGCCTCGGTAGACCATCTGATGAGCAGTACGACGACGACAACAAGGCGGCTTGAGGTAAGCCTGCGTCAGCAATCAAGCCTCGCTCAGAAAAAGGTCTCGCTCGGCAACTCTTCGTCGCGTCAGTCCAGGCAGTAAGCGGCCTCGTGCCCTGTTCCATCTCAATAGCTGGTCTGCTGCTCCTTGGTTGTCGCCCTGATTCAGGTTCTTGAGCAGGGTACTGCGCCTCAAATTGCCGACACCAACATTGTAGGCGAAGCTCACCAAAGCATCGAACATAGTCTGAGTGATCTCAACCTTTATGAGGTCATTCACGACCTGTTCGATCTCCCGAAGATCACGGCGAAGCATTTCCTCAGCCCGCGCCTTGGTGATGACCATGCCGGGCCGGATACCCTTGGTGGTGCCATAGCCGATGGTCCAGGGAGCCCGCCCGCTGCTTGGATCAGGGTAGGCTCGAAGCCTGAGCCCCTCAAATGCTTTGATGAAATTGATCCCGGCTTCGCTGGTCGTATAGCGCATGCCCTATTTGGCATCTCAAATCGTTTGCAAGCCGTTTACCCCAATGGCGTCCGCCGCCATGGTAAATGGCTCAGATCAAGGATCATCGCCTCGCCTTCAGAGAGACCTGTGCACGAACGCTGACCGACCGTCAGCAAAACTGTTTGAGAGGGCTCGAATTTATCGAAGGCTGGTCCGGCTCCATCCGCCCGGCCCGCTGGCGAAATAGAACAACAGT
>KI911996.1:228863-230865 GCA_000517005.1 Microvirga lupini | reverse complement strand
CTGATAAGCCAGTGAATGCTGGTTTCTATCCTCGTTGGAGGGTTTGAGCCCCAATATGTTCACTCAGGGCTATACTGGATAATTTCGTGGTAGCACTCTGGTTACCTACACGGGTAGCCCGACTGTAACTCCAAACCGATCCACGCCCGCTATCTGAGTATCCAAAGTTCGCGGGACGATTGCGCTTGAGATCCTTCGAACAGTTTCCTCGTCCTGTAGACCACCTCGAACCCTCTTGCAGCGATTGCAGCCCGAGAGATACCCTGAAGCTCCCTCTCCAAGCCATTATAATCGTCAGGCGAGTGCCATTGCGAACACCATGGCATTCTTCACGATGGCATAGACCATGGTGATCGTAGGGTTACCATCCCTTCAACAGTTCCGGAACGGTTTCGGGATTTGCAGCGCCGCCCGTTCCAGAGCCATTGAGCAACAATGCGCTTACGGTGCCTGCTCCGGCGCTCCGTGAGCACGATCAGTCCAGACACCATCAAACCGCTATGACTGATCCTGCACCGTCCGGAGATCCATTCCGTCGATCATCTCGGCTCGACGCGTCTCGCATGCTCGGATCTTCGCAATGAGTTCTTCCAGTGAGCTTCGAGTCGATCCGTAAAAGCCTATCCCGGCCAGTGTGGCAGCGATCCCGACGACGAGAACGATTGCATCGGATCGGATTAGACCCAGGAGAGATGCCAGGAACAGCAAGACACCTACCCCAATTGCGGCCTTCGCGACGACTATGCTCTTCCGACACTTCTCGGCAGCGTCGGTCAAGGCGTCGATCTCAGCTTCGAGGTCAGCGATCTGCTGGTGGAAGTCGGTCATCAAGGTGGGTTTCTAACGATTTGAACGGCTGCTTGCTGAGACTTATGGCCGGTCCGGACCTTTGGATACGGCGGCAGATCGTTGCATCGAGTGAACCGATCACACGGCTGATTTTAGGATGATGCTCCGGCCTTCATCGGTACGATAAGTTTTCTCTACGCTAAACCCATCACACTCGCCGTCGATCTCTCAATCTGTACGCCAATATAGCCACCGCTCTCGAAGCAAAGTATAGTAGATTATACGGCTTTTTCCATGAGCCAATTCAATAATTCTACTCACATACATCACATCATTGATGACACATACGACGAACGACCACATTCTTCATGATGCTTACGCTTTTCTGAAACAGGAACTTACTCATTCGGTCATTCATAAGTTGGATTCATATGGCCAATGGATCGACGATATCCGGACGAACCTCGATGCCTTCGTCGCCAGCTACCCTTATCGCGTCTTCGTTTCTGACTGCGAAGCCGCATACGACAAAGACGAACAGATCCTGAAACCAGAAGTGTGGGACTGGCTGGATCAGAATGACCTCCACCCTGCCTTTTTTGACGAAATGGCGGCTCTTGAATTCGCCTGTCCGATTTTTGGCTTCACCGATGAGATGGCCGCAGCGAAGTTCAAGTGTTGGTGGGGCTGATCTGATAGCCTGCTGAGAACAAACCACTCAGGAAAGCGCTGAGAGTAGCTATGCCGGTCATGTGCTTCAAGACGGCCAGCGAAGGGCAAGAGCACATAACGTGGCATAGCTCCGTCCGCTAAGATCTCTTTGTCGGCTGGATCGCGTTAACTCCTTCGGAGACTTTCCTCTCCAAATCGCTCTTCTTCCCACAGTTCATTGAGCGTCTTGGCTCTGCCCCCCTCTGATCCGATGAGTGCCTTGTGCTGTCTGCGAATCTATGAGCCAGTACACCAGCGAGTGATCAGCCCCAACACAAACAGACTTCAGTCCCGGTCGGCGGGGATATACGGGATCATGCCCTTCGCGAAGGCAATCTCCTGGACCTCGCGCGGCATCTCACGCAGGTCCACGAGCAACCCATTAACCTCGGCCATCCAAACCAGTGGGTTTCTCTCTATCAGGCTCGGCAAGGACCATTCCGGATTGAGCGGGCTGATTTTGAGAGCCCGTGAAATAGCCTGCGCCTTCGCACTGGCCGTA
>KI911996.1:191042-228763 GCA_000517005.1 Microvirga lupini | reverse complement strand
TGAACTTCGTCATGGGGATTATCAACCCGTAGCCGCATCAGATCCAGGTTCAAGTTAAGCCAGCCGAGATGATCCCACCATCTCATTCAGGGCTTACACGACTGCCTACGACCAAGCCGACATCGGTTTGCAAACAGTTTTGAACTCATTGGCGGTGGCTCAACCAGTCGCCAATGTACGCTGCATAGAATTGCTTTAATATTGCAGTGAATGATGGCTCTTTGATATAAATACTCTTACGTGAGAACGATGTGTGGAAGCATCGCACCTTAAGCTTTACCGGCGCGTCATTACGCAGCCGGTCTTTAGTGACCCTCCCCGGTATCTTCCACTACCGAGGAGGGTCAATTTTTTACGGCTTTGAAAACACATTATGTCTTTTGATAACCAGAATACCTCTAACGACACCACTACCGCCGATACGACACTGGTGAACGATTTTGTCCTTCCAGACTGCGAAATCGGCCCCATCATGCCCCTCGACACGATCACCTATATCCAATCGTCTTTCTGGGATAATGGCCCAGAGCCGAAATTTGGACCCAAGGGTAACAAGAGCGGCGCACCACGCTTCAAGATCTGTATCGAAGCGTGGAATGTCCCAGTCGATCAGATCCAGAAAACCCCGCACGGAATGCAGTTCAAACGGTTCGTGCAGCTTCGCGATGCTCATGCGTTCATCATCAAGGTCGTGGACAAGAACCGCAGAACAGGCAAGATCAGTCAGGAATACGGCAAGTTCCTTGGTGATGTCGTCTACAACGAGACCACAAACCGTGAGACAGATCTGTTCGGCGTGATTTTTGACCGAAACCACGGTTGGAACTACCACGAGTTCCAGTTCGTGCGTGTCCGGTTTGATGTGGACAGCAACCCGATTGTGGACCTGTTCGCACATAATGACCTGATCTGCATTGACAACTTCCGCTCGGTTTACTCCGGCAAAATCACTCACAAGGGATTCATTGATAAGTGCGGCTATAACGAGCACCGCAGATCCAAGGACAAGTAATAGACACGAAAGGCAAGCGAAATTACGACCAAAAACACATAGTAACTCTGTAATCGAAGATTACTTACTAAGTTACTATGTGTTTCGTCCTTCGGACATCGCTTCGCTCGTTACTGACTGGCTCGCGCCGGTTACTGCGCGACCTGCGGTCGATGAGCCAACAAGTACTCGGCCTCGCCTCGTTCTTACTACGAAGAGGCGACGGCACGCGACACTCCCGTTGGTCGTGCCGCTGCCCCTATCGCATTACTCCTTCACTCTCGCGGTCCTCCCTTCGGTCGGCCTTTGAAATGAAAGTCGTTCTCGTCGTCGAAGAGGTAGAGCCCAAACGTCGTGTAAGAGAGGAAAGAAGGTGCCGAGTTGAGACCTCGTGCGGTATCCGTGCGTGTACAATGATTGGCCGCGTTTCGCGGATCGTGACTTAACCGATAATACGACGACGAGAATTTTGGGGCAGAGCAAACTCAGGCGATGGCAAAGAGACTCAGGACTTTAACGCTGGGCGAGACCCTCACTATCCTCGGCATGATAGGGGGTGCGATAGCCGCCATTGGGGCAGCGATTGGATTCGCCATCCTGCACAGCGAGGAAATTGGCAAAGCTCAGGATTGGTGGCGAGATGACGCCGCCCTTACCGGTACATGGTCAAACGACGGTGAGGGCTCAGTAGATACGGCAGAGTGGGCCGCAAAGACCCCAGATGACATCGCTTGGCTGAGTATCGAAGTACGGAACGGGAAAATCGAAGGAACCATTCACACTCCCCGACTATGCGCATTCCAGCCATGGAACTACACCCGTTTTAAGGGGGTAAATACGTGGTGGCAGACAACAGGTGCGGCCACCGTGACGATCATGGGGGAGAACGTCACGCTCGGCACGTTCAGTATGCACACGGATGACGATGGATTCTTGATTGTGACGCAAATGGGATCAAGTCGGACGTTTCCCGGCACATTGAAGCTGGCAAAAGTGGACCCAAGCCCAGTCGATGAGCAACAAGGTGTCCCACAGCACTGCACTACCGGCTTTATCGAAATGATGGAGCAGCAGAGACAACGGCGCACTCCCACGGGCAAGTAGTCCCATGGAGCACCTGCCGCTCCTGTAGATCAAGCTTGTATAGAACTACTCGGACGATTTCAGATCTGCCCTGCCCTCTCGCGCCGAGAGTTCGTCGCGAGTGTCTTCAAACGGTTTCGGGCTTGGCAAGGCTGCCGAATGGCTTCAGCAGCCCTCATCCATTTGCTTCTACGGGATATCCCGGACCTCTGGTCCACTCACTGGACCTTTGGGGGCCTGTACAACCGATCCAGCATGATCCAGATCCTCCTCAAGCTCAGCGCCAGGAGAGTTGGATATACGGGGCCTTAGGCCCCTAATGAATCAGCGTTTTCCAGTTCTGGCACCAGAATGACTGGTTCCTCTTCCTGGATGAAGAGATCACGCACGTGGTTTGGCTTCAGCGGCTGTCCATGGATTACTGCCCAACCAGCCTCGTCATTCTCCGCGTCGTGGGCGTAGATCGTGAACTGAAGGCTCTCCTCCTTCCATACGTTCTTTCGCAGAGCCAGATTGACCCACGTGGTTTCGTGCGCCAGTTGCCGCAAAACTGTATCAAGCGTCAGGCCAAGTTGCTCCCGCCCCAGTTCGGAAAATCGCTCGTCCATGAGATCGTCAGAGTAGACGCTCTGGGGAGTCTCCGAAGCGGGGTCCAGTTTTTGCGCCGTGCCACCCTCTGGCTTCATGTCCACGAACATGCCGTGGATCTCAGCCATGCCAAATGGTTTGGACATGCACGCCTGATCCTTCGGCGCAGCCACTCCTGAGTTGGATTGGCCCTTAGGTTGGGAACCCGCCGCGCCAAGATCAGCCCCTTGAGCCTGCAAACGGTCAATCTCTGCACGAGCCTCCGCGAGTTCAGCACGCGTCGCTTCCAACTCTGCCCTGAGTTCGGACGGAGTTTGCCGTTTGGGCTTATCAGCAACACTACGAGGCTCCGACGTTTCCGCCTTCCACCTGCGGGTGAGAGCAAGTGCGCCATCGACGGAATATTCGTTGCCGATGAGTTGCCCCTGCTCTTCTGCCCAGGACCTCGCCTTGTGGCAGTCGTCCCACGACTCGGCTAGTTTCGTGAGCCGGGCACACCACTGCTTCGAGAAGCCGAACTTCTCTTTCGCCCAATGAAGGTAACCTCTGCGAACCAGCGGCTTTGCCTTGAGGAGGGCCTCACCGATGGCCCGATGCTCATCGAGGCTCCTCTCTGAGGATTTCAGCGCATTTGAAAGCCGCTCACGAATGCTGCTTGCGATAGCTTCGAGAGCAGGTTCATCAGCCGAATTAGGATTGTGGGCATTGCCCAAATGAGAAGGATTGGTAGACGCCATAGGCGACCTCCATGCAATTGTTATTAAGTTGTCCCTCTCAACGGGTTGGAGTGGTACTGGACGTTTTTGGTGCGGTCAATCGCCCCCCCAAAGTTTCAAACGATTTGAAACCTCTCTTTGAGCCAAGCGGCGAACTACGCACGCCGAAAAGCTTCTTCAAATTCGTATCAGGCTTAGCCTCGCGCTCCCTGCGAATTCACGTGAACACTTCCAAACGATTTTACGACAGTACACCCACGTCAGAGCGAGTTTAGCTCCATTAAATTACATAGAACAGATTTTCAAATTGTTTGAATATTTGGCGGCCCTTGACTGAAGGAACTCGAACTGGCTATCTCTAATTCCAGGGATTAAACCTGAAATCCCAGCCACATTATTGATTTACAACTACATTTATATCTGGATTTATTATGCCTTACCAAGACAAGCCGATGCGCGAGTGGATCGTACTCTATGAAAATGGCACAAGGGATATCGAACTGCTTGATGATGCCTTTCCCGATCATGCCAGCATTAACCGCGCAAGAGATCGGTACTGTGACATCGTTGAGTGTGATATCGAGGGACACCGACGCCCATTGCATCTCCTCGACCGGAGTGCTGGTGGGATTAACTGGCATGTCAGCAAATACCTGCGCACCAGTAATGCGCGTCGAGTAAAGGGCCGCAGACGCAGGACAGCTTATGGATCTGCCTTCATTGACTGTGGACTGAAGACAGTCACGGTTTTCGAGGATCTGAAGGAGAGGCTCGACGGGAGCACCGAAGAGATCGCCGACTTGAATAGGCTCTTCGGTGGCCACTGGGCCGTCACGCCGGGTGTAACTGGTATGGAACTCTGGGTACTCGGAAACCAGATCCCATTCGAAGGCGTCATGAGATTCGGCTAAGGGGCTCCTATCGCCCTTGTACCCAGCCGCTCCTGGTGAGCGACTGAGTGCTCCTGACCGAATCCAAACGATTTGACTGGGGCTGGAACACTCATCTGATCATTTCACACTGGTGCGCACGAAAGGCTTGCGAGGCCGCGCACCAAGATCGCCACCGGGTATATTCCATCCATGGAGCGTTGCCCCGGTACGCTCCTACTCTCCAATAGAATGGACACTTTTAAATCGCGGCTCTTAACTAAAGCAGAGGCAGCCGCTTATTGTAGGGCTACGAGCACTCGGACGTTCGACCGGTGGCGAAAAATGGGGCTGGTTCCACCACCTATCCCTGGAACGCGCCGATGGGATAAAAAGTCCCTGGACGCTCATCTCGACCACGTTTCGGGGCTGTCCAGTATGGACATTGAAGCTAATGAACTCGACCGATGGATGAAGGAGAACGGGTATGAAGATTAAGCTCGTTGGTCTTCATAAAACCCATGTGACGCGTAAGGGCAAGGTCTTCGGACCTTACTACTACGCATGGCGCGGTGGTCCACGACTTGAGTCGAAGTATGGCACTCTCGCTTTCATTCAAGAGTTCGAAGCAGCCGTCGCAGAGCGTACCGCAGCAAAGATACCAAAGGGAGTTTTTCATTCGGTGATCGCGACGTACAAGGGCTCCACCGAATTCAGAAATCTCAAGGACCGGACGAAGGCGGATTACCTCAAGCACATCAAGGTCATCGAAAAGACATTCGGAAGCTTGCCTCTCTCGGCCTTCAAAGCAACCAATGTCAAGAAGACCCGTGGCGTGTTCAAGAAATGGCGGGACGGACTTCACCAGCATTCGCTTCGCCAAGGTGATTATGCCTGGACGGTCCTGGCCCGCGTCTGTTCGGTAGGGATGGACCGGGGGCTCATTGATGAGAACCCGTGCGCGAAGGGCGGCAGGAAATACAGATCAAGTCGTCAAGACCTGATCTGGACTCCGGACGACGAGCAAAAGTTCTACGAGAGTGCCCCATCTCATATTTCTTTGGCTGTCCTCCTCGCTATCTGGACCGGGCAGCGACAGGGCGACCTGCTGAAGATGCGTTGGACAAAAGGCACTTCAGACGAGCCCTATTTCGATGGGACGTACATGCACCTGAGGCAGTCCAAGGGGCAAGCATACGTTCGAGTGAAGGTCGTTGGGCCACTGAAAGTGGCCCTCAGGAAGGCTGAGGTCGAAGCTGTCGGTCCCTACATACTTACGACCACCAAGGGGACGAAGTGGAAGTCCGGATTTGGATCGCTGTTCTCGAAAAAGAAGAAGGCTGCCGGGCTTGGTGAGCTTACATTCCACGATCTGCGTGGTACTGCGGTCACACGGCTGGCCCTCGCAGGAGCCACAGTTCCGCAAATTGCAGCGGTGACTGGCCACTCCATGAGGCATGTCGAAGAGATTCTTGCAGCCCACTATCTGGGTGGGAAAGTGGAATTGGCTGATCAAGCGATGGTCAAGTTAGAACGGTACTGGGCGAATGCAGCGTGATATGCGTCACCTATGAACATTGGGGCCGCTGGCCCCTTTTTCATGCGGACAGAGTTTTACAGCGAAGTGGCAACCTATTGCCACATAAGGGGTCGGGATGACGCTGTTTTACATATTAAGCGCTTGAATTTGCTCAATGTTTTAGGGTCTCTGACTCCGTTAGTCTTGGTTCGAATCCAGGTCCCCCAGCCACTTTGATTAGCCTGCTAGGTCAATGGCTTAGCGGGTTTTTTCATGCCCGGGAGAGTCCTAAAAACACCTTGCGGCCGTTATCCGAGGTTCCCGTCCGCTGGTTGCGTGCAACAGCCCTGCAACACAAGCCTAGAACCTACGATCGGCTATTGGCCGTGAGACGTACGTTGATCGAAGCTCACGACCCCTCCTATCAAATCGCTACGCTTTAACCCCTAGCTGGTGTTCGGCCGAGGCTTGATATTGGTGAGCTTGTCCATTCCCCTGAGATTTCAGAGGAATCTTCCTCAACAACGCCTTCACATGTTCCTTGACGGTCTGCTGATCGGGCTCAACGGCGCTCTGCTTCGGCTGGGTCATGCTTCACTCCCAAGGCCTGCTGTGCACACGACGGCAGGTCGGGCGGACCATTGCTCAGTCGGGAGACTTCTTCTGTGACTAAAGTCACGCAATTCTTTGCATAAGACTAAGGTTGAATAGACACTGTGTTCACTGACTTGCTGCGAGGTCTGAGGCTCGTGCCTTCAGCGGAGGGCTTCTACCCCTTAGATTTATTCCGGCTGAACCTGTTGAAACATGAAGTAGACCGGGCAGCCATGCGAGCTGGTCCCGGCCCGGTATCATCGGCTGGCGCGTACCGGCAATGTTTCCGCCCGCGTTCTCAGTGCTTCAGGGCAGCCATTCGAATGTAGTTTCGGATATCGCCCATAACCAACCAATCGAGGCTTTGGCCGTGTTCGATGGCGAACTCGATCAGACGCTCATCATCCTCGGCAATGGCTCTCAAATCTTGTTCTGAGAGGTCGAGACAGTCGGCAACGATTTCCAAGCGCGCCAAGATTGCGTTCCGATTGATGCTCAATTGCGGCTCCTCAACTTAATGCGAGAAGGCTCCTTGATCGAATTAACGAGGGTAGCGACCTCTTGTTCGAGGCCCCCGCACAAAGATCAACTCTCGCGCTTGTCAAGCTGCGGGCGCTAGGAACTCTGCCGCTCACTTTGGCCTCATAAATCTGCTCGGCCACCGCCACGAGGTCCGGCCAGAACGCACATCATGTCATCCTTCGCCGCAATCTGAAGGTCCCCGCAACGCGCAAGCGGATCCATTCTCAGACGACCTTCCCAAGCGCACGGCCATGCTACCGTCAGCGTGGTGCCCTCACATACCGGCCGGAACCGTATTTGGCATTATTGATCCGCCCGTTGTGATAGAATGCCCCCTGTTCAGAACAGGACCTTCCACCATGGCACAGGTTCAGATGAACAGCCCTCATCGCTCCAATCGGCTTTTGGCCGCCCTGGACGACGAAGATTTCGCTTGTCTTGAGCCGCATCTGAATTTCGTCGAACTCCAAAGAGGTCAGATCATCTATGAGGCCGACGAGACGATCCGGTATACCTACTTTCCTCATAATGCGGTGATTTCTCTCGTCACCGTCATGCTGGACGGAAAATCGGCCGAGATGGCGACATTCGGGTGTGAATCCCTCTTCGGTCTCGTCAGCGCCTTCGTCTCCCGCAATTCGTTCGGTCGCTATATCGTACAAATATCCGGTACGGCATCCCGCATCGAGCTCGACCGGATGCATGACGCGTTCAGGACACGCCCCACGATCCAGCAACTCGTCTTACGCTTCACGGAGGCTCTGCTAGCGCAGACGCTTCAAAGTGTCGCCTGCAATGCCACCCACAGCGTCGAGGCGCGCTGCTGCCGCTGGATTCTCAGCACGCGCGACCGCTGGGGCTCGGACGAATTGCCGCTGACCCATGAGTTTCTCTCGGAGATGCTGGGCGTCCAACGCTCGACCGTCAGCGCCATCACACGCACCCTTCATGAAGCCGGTCTCATTAACCAGAGCAGAGGCGTCATCACCATCATCGATCGCCGCGGGCTCGAAGAGACGTCTTGCGAATGCTACGAAGTCATCCGTCGGAAATTTGCGCAGCTCCTGCCCAACTCGATGGAATAGAAACCATCGGATGAAACCGTTGACTTGCCGCTCGTCCGCCACAGGTTAGACAGCCTGCACCGCCCCTGCCCGCGAGCCGTGACGTGATCAAGCGAACGCCCAATCGCATTACCCTGCCGGACCATGTCATCGACAAGGGGTTGATCGCGACCGCCGTGACAGCAGCCCTGACAGCCTTTCTCTTATGCTGTCAGCTCCCGTAGCGCCGTTGAAGTCCATTGGCGGATCGAACGAATTCATCGACGCTGAGAGCCCGTCCCGAAAAGGGGTTGAGTGGCCGAGGCCGCTATGATTCCAAGAGGGTGCTGAAGCCTGACCTGGAACCGCAATGTGGACCCCGACCACCCGGCGGCAGTATAGCCGCGACGGCTTGCGATACGAAACCGATTTGACCGATGCCGAATGGGCTTTGATCGAGCCGCTTCTGCCCGAGCCCCACGCCCGCGGACGCCCCCGGCACTGGTCCTGGCGCGAGATCCTCAACGGCATCTTCTATGTGCTGCGCGGCGGGATTGCCTGGCGGCTGTTGCCCTCCGATCTGCCGCCCAAGAGCACGATCTTCCGCTGGTTCAGCCTGTGGCGGGACACCGGCCTGTTCGAGACCCTCAACCATCGGCTGGTCATGGCCGACCGGGAGCGGATGCGACGGGAGGCCTCGCCCACCGCCGCCGTGCTCGACAGCCAAAGCGTGAAGACCACCGAGAGTGGTGGCTCGCGAGGCTATGATGCCGGCAAAAAGGTCAAAGGGCGCAAGCGCCAGGTGATGGTTGATACCGATGGGCGCGGTCTGGTCCTGGAGCCCCAGCCGGCGGACGTTCAGGACCGGGATGGCGCTCCTGTGGTCCTGCGCCTGTCGCGGCGCTCCTTCCCGTTCATCGTCAAAGCGTTCGCCGACAGCGGCTATGCCGGAGAGGCTCCCATCCAGGCGACCTCGATCACAATCGAGATTGTCAGAAAGCCACCCGATCAGGTGGGGTTCGCGGTGCATCCACGCAGATGGGTCGTAGAACGGTTCTTCGCGTGGATCAGTCGAAACCGACGGCTCTGGAAGGATCCGGAGGCGACACTCACGTCAGCCCGCGCGTTCCTTTACGCCGCTTCCGTCATGCTCCTTGTCCGCCGCTTGGGACGACACTCATGATTACGGGACGGACTCTGAGCAAGCATTGACGATGCCGCGAACATGACAGGTTGAAATCGCAGGGTCGATAAAGATTCCATGAGCCCAGGAAGATTTCACCGACTTTAGTCGCATCTGGAATCGATCCCACACCCATTCGTGAAGCGATGGAGCAAAAGTGGATCCACTTTTGCTCTGCCCCCCTTTCTGGGACAGAACTGATCCTGAGCGGTTATACTCTCCGAGTGAGCCAATACTCACAACGTGAGCACTGCCAATGCGTCATTTAACTCTTAGTATACTGGCTTTCGCTGCGCTGACCTCCGGTAGCGTCTCTGCTCAGGAGCGCGGCTGGGCTTCCACGCCGGAAGGAAAAGCCCGCTGGAATGCCTGCTACAAGGAAACGCGGTTGATCTATCGAACCCGCAACCTGTCGCTTCAGGATTACAGGGACGAGATCAAAGATGCCCGCAAGGCTCATATGCAGGTCTGCATGACCAGAGCCAATCCTCCCGCTCCAGTGAACATGGCGACTCCGGCGGACAAGAATCCGGAGAGTTCTCTGGTGAGCTGGGCCAGCAGCCCATAAGATCGAAGGGACAGCCGACTCACGTTTTCCGTCCAGGATCGAATTCCGAGGTACGGCACCGATCCATGCGCTCCGATTCTTTCCGGAGTTCGAGTCCAAAGTGGCTCACTTTGGATCCAATGCTTCAGAACCTACTCGCGCGGCGTTAGCCCGAGATCCGCGCACGGGATGATCAGGACGGGGCGGAGATCCTCACCGACGATTTCGATCATGATCTCACTGCTGTAATTTGGCAGCATGCCGGCCCAGCTTTTCAAGAGCTTCTCCGCCACCTTCAAGGCCTCTGTCCTGGCGGCCGCTATGTCGGGCAATTCTATTCCGCTCGGATCTTCATCAATGCCGAAATGGCTCCTGACATCAATGTAATAGCGGGGCACGACGCATCCCCTCGGCAACTCTGAATTGGATGGGACTGCCCCATCATGGTATTCACCTATGTTAATTTACAATGACTGATCTTGAAATTCCCTCTGAATCCCCGCCCACTATTCCGGACAGCTCTGATCTTTTCATGCAACCCGATGGCATCACTTTGATCGTATAGGTTTCCTTTTCCACGCGTTCGGCAGATCGGATGACGAAGCCGAAGCTGCGAATCCATCACCCCCTTCAGGAGTTCCGATGCTTTTGCCCTGGATGAAACTTGCGACGGACACCACGATGCTGGCTTTCGAGGCTCAGATGGTGATCTGGACCCGCCTGTCCCAAGCCGCCATGGGCCAGGGTTCCGCGGCGGAAAACCTGCTGATGGTGACGGAGAAGGTCACCGCCTTTGCCGAAGCGGCGGCGACGCTCGCAACGGGCGGATCGGCGCATAAGGTCGTGAAGGGATACCGCAAGAAGGTTCGGGCCAATGTGAAGCGCCTGAAGCGCTAGAAGCGGAAACACAGGTGCGTCAAAATTACTTCAGCTCAAAGCAACTCAGCCCAAGCTTGACCGTTTCTCTTGAAAAATCGCTTGCCCGATAACGAAATCGCAACGCATTTCACGCCTCAACTCTTTCGATGAAGCAGTTCGGATCCAAGCTTGACCATTCGCAATACGTATTTCCCACTATATCCCTTACCGGGCGAGGTAGGTTATAGATTGGACCTATTGATGCGGAGCGATTCAAAACAACAGTCACCAAAGATATAATTTAAAACTTCCGTGCTGGAGGGGGCACAGCACGGATGTAAGCCGCGGTTCTGGTTGAAAGATCGGACGCGGCTTTTTCTTTTGCTCGGCTTCGACCGAGATCCTCAGTAAAAGCCGGCCAATGTTCTTTCAAGACGCTGCCAAGCCTCTTCCGAATCTGGCAATCCGAAGCGCAGAAGGCGGGGATCGAATTGGAAGCGGCGGACCCAGATGCCGTGACGCCCCAGATGAGAGAACAGGTCCGAAGAGCGGCTGCTGCCCATAAGACGATAGAGGGTCGTGCCGCCGAGCGCCTGATCCGAGTGAGGCGCGAGCAGCGCATCGAGGCGGCGAGCATCCTGGGAGCGCGCCTCCTGCGCCGCCTCTCTCCATACGCGATCACGCAGCGCCCGGCGCCCGACCTCTATGGCGGGACCCGAGACGGACCAGGGACCGAGCGCTCTTCTCAACCTCTCCACAATGCCATGGACTGCGATCGCAAAGCCGAGCCGCACGCCCGCGAGCCCGTATGTCTTGCCGAAGGAGCGCAGAACGATGGCGTTCCCTGGCAAAACGGGAACGAGCGACTCGTCTCCATCTAAATCGGCGAAAGCCTCATCGACCACGAGCCAGCCGCCGTGCCGCCGAAGACGCTCTGCCAGATCGAGCAAAGTTTCCCGTCGGAGCGTGCAACCGTCGGGATTGTTGGGATTTACCACGACGACGATATCCGCATCGCCTCCCCCATCGATCGAGCCGATTTCCGCAACCTCATGTCCTGCCCCGCGCCAGGCATGGGCATGTTCCGCATAAGTCGGCCCAAGGATGGCGATGCGCGAGCGGGGCCACAGGGCTGGCAGCAGGCTGATGAGAATCTGCGTTCCCGGTGCGGCGGCCACTGTCGCGGGATCCGATGCGTCGTAGGCCTCGGCGGCAGCCGCCTCTAGATCCTTGTGGTCGGCAGGCGACGGCAGCCGCTCGAACAGGGAGGCTGGCAAGGACGGCATGGGATAGGCTATGGGATTGATCCCCGTCGACAGGTCGATCCACGGCTCCGGCGCATCCGGAAAGAGCCGCCGGGCCTCGTCCAGATCGCCCCCATGCCAGATCCGCGCCTCACTCATCCGATTCACCCATGGTCCTCTCCGATAGCCTGCTCATCTTAAGCCTCGCCCTCGCGGCCGAGGCGGTGTTCGGCTATCCCGACCGCCTTTACACGTGGATCGGGCATCCCGTCACCTGGATCGGCACGCTGATCAAAGGACTCGACCGGGCCCTGAACCGGGATGAGTGGTCATTTGGCCGACGTCGCGCCGCCGGAGTTCTCGCTCTTCTGCTGCTCCTGGCCATCACGGGAACGGCAGCCTGGGCGTTGCAGGCAGTTCTCCTGCCGCTCGGCCTCACCGGCTTCGCGATACTCGCTCTCCTCGCCAGCAGCCTTCTGGCCCAACGCAGCCTCCATGAGCATGTGGCGGCCGTAGCGAAAGGCCTGCGCGAGGGCGGGATCGAGGACGGCCGCAAGGCGGTCTCGATGATCGTCGGGCGTAATCCGCAAAGCCTGGACGAGGCGGGGATCTGCCGCGCCGCCATCGAAAGTCTTGCCGAGAACTTTTCCGACGGGATCGTGGCACCGGCCTTCTGGCTCGGTCTTGGCGGTTTTCCGGGTGCTGTTCTCTACAAGACCACGAACACCGCCGACAGCATGATCGGCCACCGCACGCCCCGACACGAAGCTTTCGGCTGGGCTGCCGCACGGTTCGACGATCTCGTGAACCTGCCCGCCTCACGCCTCACGGCGCTCCTCCTCATCGCGGCGGCCACCCTGCGCCAGGGAGCCTCTCCCCAAGGTGCGTGGCGTGCCGTGCTGCGAGACGCATCGCATCACCGCTCGCCGAATGCCGGCTGGCCCGAGGCCGCGATGGCCGGAGCGCTGGGGCTGCGATTGGCAGGACCGCGCATCTATGGCGACGTGCGCGTCGAGGATCGCTGGATGGGCGACGGCCGGGCCGAGGCGAATGTGGACGACATCGAACGCGCGCTCGCCCTCTACCGGACCGCGTGCCTGCTGCTCTTTGCACTCGCGACAGGATTAACACTGCTGACTTGGCTCATCGTGCACTGATGGCGAGGAGCCTTTCGCAGTCGAGATGCGCTTCGAGGTGATCAGCGAAGCGGTCGAGAATGTCGTCGACCAGGGCTTCATAGGCGAGATCGCTCGTTTCGGCTCCAAGCAGTTGCAGCCATCGTGCCCGCTGTCGGTCATCCGAGAAAAGACCGTGGACATAGATTCCGGTCACGCGGCCATCCGCCGAGACGGCACCGTCGCGTCGCCCGTTCGCCAATTGTGCGAAGGCGCGCGACGAAGCATCAGCTCCTGACGTCTCGCCGATATGCATCTCGTAGCCTGAGAGCGGAGCGCCATCTGCGATCGTCACTCCTGTCACAGCCTCAAGCCGCTTCTTCGCGGTGAGAATCGTCGCGACGTCGAGCAGGCCCAAACCTTCGATGGAGCGGCCCGCTTCGCCCTCGATGCCGAATGGGTCGTCGATGCGCTGCCCCAGCATCTGGTAGCCGCCGCAGAGGCCGAGGACCCGCCCTCCCCGTCGCACATGGGCTTTGAGATCGATATCCCAGCCCTGTGCCCGAATGAACAGAAGATCGTCGATGGTCGTCTTGGAACCGGGCAGCAGAACGAGCGCGGCCTCCGCGGGCAGCGGATGGCCGGGCTCGACCAGCACCACTTCGACACCAGGTTCCTCGCGCAGGGGATCGAGATCGTCGAAGTTGGAGATCCAGGGCGTCACAGGGACCGCAATGACGACCGAGCCCTTGCGCCCCTCGCGCCTCAAGCCCAGACCGTCCTCGGCCGGAAGGCGCGCGGCGTCGGAAAAATTCGGCACGAGGCCGAGAGCCGGCCAGCCGGTGCGCTCGGCCACGAAGCGCATGCCGCTGTCGAACAGAGCCGGATCGCCCCGGAAGCGGTTGACGATGAAGCCGCGGATCATCGCGGCATCCGCCTCGTCGAGCACCGCCTTGGTGCCGACCAGGCTCGCGATCACACCGCCTCGGTCGATGTCGCCCACGAGTACCACGGGCACGTCGGCCGCACGGGCGAAACCCATATTGGCGATGTCGCCTTCCCTCAGGTTCACCTCGGATGCCGAGCCCGCGCCTTCGACGAGCACGAGATCGGCCTCTTCCGAGAGCCGTCCGAAGCTGTCGAGCACCGCCTCCATGAGGCGCGGCTTCCAGGATTGGTATTCCCGCGCCTTCGCGGTTCCGACGACACGCCCCTGCACCACCACCTGGGAGCCAATTTCGCTCTGGGGTTTGAGCAGAACCGGGTTCATGTGGACGCTCGGCGCCACGCCGGCGGCCCGCGCCTGGAGCGCCTGGGCACGGCCGATCTCGCCGCCATCGGCCGTGACGGCGGCGTTGTTCGACATGTTCTGCGGCTTGAAGGGCCGCACCTTCAGCCCTTTTCGCGCAAAGACCCGGCACAGGCCCGCCACCAGGAGCGACTTGCCCACATTGGAGCCGGTGCCCTGCACCATGAGCGCGCGCATCAGAACTCGACGCCTTCCTGCGCCTTCACGCCGGCTGCGAAGTGATGCTTCACCAGACTCATCTCGGTCACGAGATCGGCGGCCTCGATGAGTTCCGGCTTCGCATTGCGGCCGGTGACGACCACGTGGAGATCGGGCCGGCGCTGCCGCAGGGTTTCGACAACCTGCGACAGATCCAGGTATTCGTAGCGAAGCGCGATGTTGAGTTCGTCGAGCACCAGGAGGCGGATGTCCTTGCGGGCCATCAGCTCCTTGGCCTTGTCCCAGGCGCGCTCTGCCGCCGCCACGTCGCGGGAGCGGTCCTGCGTCTCCCAGGTGAAGCCCTCGCCCATGGTGTGCCACTCGACTTGATCGGAGAATCGGTCGAGGGCGAGGCGCTCGCCGGTTTCCCAGGCGCCCTTGATGAACTGCACCACGCCCACATGAAAGCCGCGCCCGAGCGCCCGCAGCATGAGGCCGAAGGCGGCCGTCGACTTGCCCTTGCCGGGTCCCGTATGGACGATGAGGAGCCCCTTCTCGATCGTCTTCGAGGCGACCTCCCGATCCTGGACTTCCTTGCGCTTGATCATCTTGGCGCGGTGGCGCGCCTCTTCATCCTGGGTCATCCCGAACCTGCTTTCGCGTGAGAGGGCGCACCATGAACAGGCTCAGGCGCGATTTCAAGGCCGAGCATCTTTCAATGCTCAGGCTTGAAAGATGCCTCTCGCCCCGGTAAGCATGTAACGGACGGTGCCCCGGAAACGGGGTGAAAAGGGAATGCGGTGAGACACCGCGGCTGCCCCCGCAACTGTAAGCGGCGAGCCTTCGCTCCGAATGCCACTGGGCCTCATCGTCCCGGGAAGGCGGCGAAAAGCATCGACCCGCGAGCCAGGAGACCTGCCGTCAGCCTTTGCTTCTGTCGGGTCTGTCGGACGGGGTGTGCCGATGGTGACCGTAGTCGAGCGATTCCTGAAATCGTTCGGTTCCGTCCGCGGAAGCTCAACAGACTCGAATCATGAGTCTCCCGACGGAGAGTACGATGACTGCACGCCTACTGCCCAAGACCTGCCTGACCGCCCTGACCCTCGCCGGCCTTATCGCCGCGACGCCCGCCCTGGCGCACCACGCCATGGACGGCCAGACGCCCTCCACTTTCGTTCAGGGCCTGCTCTCGGGCCTCGGCCATCCGGTCATCGGCCTCGATCACCTTGCCGCGCTCATCGGTGTCGGCCTTGTCTCCTCGCGCTTCGCCCGCGGCCTTACCCTTCCGGCGTTCTGGATCGTGGCCATGGCGGCCGGTGTCGGCCTGCACCTGGCGAGCGCAGACCTGCCCTATGCCGAGCTGCTCGTGGCACTGAGCGTGGTCGTCATCGGCATTGCTGCCACAATGCGCAGCACCCTTCCCTATGCGGCAATCGCCACTCTCTTCGCCATCGGTGGAGCGGTGCACGGCTATGCCCTGGGCGAATCCATCGTCGGCGCGGAATCCACCCCGCTCGCGTCCTATCTCATCGGTCTCATCGTGGTTCAGACGGCACTCACGACGGGCATCGCCTTCGCGGCCCGGCGCCTCGCGAAGTCGTCCTTCCAGGTGCCCTCGCTCCAGCTGCGTCTTGCCGGAATGGCGGTCGCGCTGGCCGGCGCCGCAACCTTCGCTCTGGCTCTTCCGACCGCTGCCTGATCGCATCGGCCTGAAGCCATGACCTCATCCCATGAGGAGATCTGCCTGCATGTCTGCGTCACCTGCCGTCAGGCGGGCGGCCCGGACGACAAGGCGCTCCGACCTGGTGCGATCCTTCACCGGGCCCTCACGGAGGCACTCGAGCATCCCGATGCGCCAAAGGTGCGCGTGGAGGCGGTCGAGTGTCTCTCCGTGTGCAAGCGCCCCTGCACGATTGCGGTCTCCGGCCCCGGACGCTGGACCTACATCTATGGCGACCTGAACGCCGAGACCTCGGTCGAGACCATCCTCGACGGATTGCGCCGCTATGCGGCGACGGTCGACGGCCTCGTGCCCTGGCGCGAACGGCCGGAGGCCTTCCGCAAGGGTGTCGTCGCCCGCATTCCCCCGTTCAAAGCAAACAGCGCGGCTTAGAAAGAGCCGCCGAAAGGCTCAACTGATGAGCGATCTGAAAAAGATCCCCTGCACGATCGTCACTGGATTCCTCGGTGCCGGCAAAACCACCCTGGTGCGTCACCTCCTCGAGAATGCGGGCGGCCGCAGTCTTGCGGTTCTCGTCAACGAATTCGGCGATCTCGGCTTCGACGGCTCCTTCATCGAAGGCTGCGGCATCGAAGGCTGCACGCAGGAAGACATTGTCGAGTTACCCAACGGTTGCCTGTGCTGCACGGTGGCCGACGATTTCGTTCCGGCCCTGAACACGCTGCTCAACCGGCCGAACCCGCCCGAGCACATCCTGATCGAGACTTCGGGTCTTGCCCTGCCGAAGCCGCTGGTGCGCGCCTTCAACTGGCCGGATATCCGTTCCCGCGTAACCGTCGACGGCGTGATCGCCGTGGTCGACGGCCCGGCCGTTGCATCGGGCGCCTTCGCGGATGATCCGGAGGCGCTCGAAGCCCAGCGCGCAACGGATGCCTCGGTCGATCACGAGAATCCGCTGGAGGAAGTGTTCGAGGATCAGCTTCTCTGCGCCGACCTCATCATCCTCAACAAGACCGACCAGATGGCACCCAGCGACAAGGGCAAGGTTCTCGCCGAGATCAACGAGCATCTGCCCCGCGCCGTGAAGGTCATCGAAACGTCGCACGGCAAGGTGGACCCGACGGTACTGCTCGGCCTCGGCGCTGCGGCGGAAGCGGATCTCGAATCCCGTCCCTCGCACCACGAAACCGCCGAGGATCACGACCACGACGATTTCGACAGCGTCGCGATTCCGGTTGCACCGGTCGCCACGCCCGAGGCGCTCGTCGCCCGCGTCGAACGCGCGGCGGAAGCCGCAGGCGTCCTGCGGATCAAAGGCTTCGCCCCCGTCGACGGCAAGCCCATGCGCCTCGTGGTCCAGGGTGTCGGCCAGCGCGTCGCGCATCACTTCGACCGGCCGTGGAAGGCCGGCGAGGCCCGTGACGGCCGCATGGTCGTGATCGGTTTGAAAGGCTTCGACGTGAAGGCCGTCGAGGCCGCTTTGCGCAACGGATGACATGCACCTCCTACCGGTCACAGCGATTTCCCTCGACGAGGGCGGGGAGGCCACAGACCTCCAGCAGCCGCCGGGGGATATCGTCGTCCTCTCCTTCGCGGACAGTGACCTCGGCGCGCTGGCGGCGGCCCATCGCACGATGGCTGGCGGAGCATCGCTCCGCCTCGCCTCCCTGCGCCGCCTGCGCCATCCTCTTTCCGTCGATCTCTATATCGAGAAGACCGCCGTAAAGGCGCGCTTCGTCCTTGTGCGCTGCCTCGGCGGCCTCGATTACTGGCGCTACGGTATCGAGCACCTCGCCCAGGCCTGCCGCTTGCACGGGGTGAAGCTTGCGGTGCTGCCGGGCGACGATCGGCCCGATCCGCGTCTCTCGGCTTACTCCACCGTTCCCCAGACGCTCTGCGACGAGATCGAGGCCTATTTCCAGGCCGGCGGCATCGACAACATGCACCGCCTGCTCGCGCGCATCGGCGCAGAGATCGGTGCAACGGCTGCAGCTATCGCACCGCCGCGTGCGGCACCGCGAGCCTTCGCGTGGGCTCCCGCTCTTCCGATAAACCACTCTACCGCTTCACCTTCCGCCTTGTGGGGAGGAGGGCTTGGCAGCGGAATTGCAGAACCCGAGACGGTCCTCGCTCAGCTCGCCGGCGAACGCCCCCTCGCTCATCTTCTCGTCTACCGCTCCGCTGTGCTCTCCGGCGACACGCAGGCCATCGGGGCATTGGCTGCGGCCCTGCACGCGCGCGGCATTGATCCGCTCATCCTCGGTGTCACGAGCCTAAAGGACCAGAAGGCGGTGACGGTCATCCAACGCACAATCCGGGCCCGTTGCCCGGACGTGATTGTCACGACGACGGCCTTCTCGTCGCGCGACGATGCAACCTTTGCGCTCGACGAAGCCGATTGCCCGATTCTGCAGGCGATCCCCGTCGGCAGCGCCAAGGAGGCGTGGGAGGCCTCTCCCCGCGGATTGTCCGCCGCCGATCTCGCCATGCAGATCGCCCTGCCCGAATTCGACGGCCGCATCGCCGCCGGCCCCATCTCGTTCAAGGCGGAGGAGCCCGCCGATCCGGCGCTCGCCTTCTCGCGTCGGGTGCAGGCGCCGGACAGAACCGGCATCGATGCCGTTGCAGACATGGCCGCCGCATGGACGCGCCTTGCCCGCACGCCGCGTCACGAGCGGCGGCTTGCGCTCGTTCTCTCCGATTATCCCGCTCGCGGCGGGCGCGCCGGCTTCGCGGTCGGGCTCGATACTCCGGCCAGTGCTTGCGCAATCCTCGATGGTCTCAAGGAAGCAGGCTATGCGGCCGGACGGGATGTCACGGCCGACGAGCTGATGCCGAGGCTTACCGAAGGCGAGACGTCGTTTGCCGTTCCTCTGGCCGTCTATCGTGCATGGGTCGACACGCTGCCGGCCGAGCAGCGCGCCGCCATCGACGAACGCTGGGGCTGCCCTGAGAACGATCCTGCATTCGCTGATGATGCCTTCCGTTTCCGTGCGATCCGCGCCGGAAACGTCCTCGTTGCGCTCCAGCCCGACCGCGGTCACGGCCGCGACCGCAAGAGCTTCTATCACGACCCCGAATGCCCGCCGAGCCACGGCTATCTCGCTTTCTATCTCGGCCTTCGTGCTTTGGAGAACATCCACGCCCTCATCCATCTCGGCACCCATGGCACCACGGAATGGCTGCCCGGCAAGGCCGTGGCGCTGTCCGCCACCTGCTGGCCGCGCCTCGCCATCGGCGCGGTGCCGGTGATCTATCCCTTCATCGTGGACGATCCGGGCGAAGCCGCGCCCGCCAAGCGCCGCATCGGCGCCGTCACGATCGGCCATCTCACGCCGCAGACGGCGGAAGCGGGCCTGCACGGCGAGGCCGCAGCCCTGCGCGAACTGGTGGAGGAATTCTCCTCCGCCCAGGTGCTTCATCCCGGCCGGGCGGAGCTCGTGGCCCGTGAGATCCTGGAGCGCGCAAGGACAAGCGGTCTTGCCGATGCCTGCGGCGTCGAAGACAGGATGCCGATGGACGAGGCTCTGACGCGTCTCGATGCTCACCTCTGCGATCTCGGTGAAGTGACGATCCGCGACGGGCTGCACGTCTTCGGCAGCGCTCCCGCTGGTTTCGAAACCTGCGCCGCCGGCGAGCGTGAGGGATTGCTGAAGGCGCTCGACGGCCGCTTCGTCGTGCCCGGTCCGTCCGGCTCGCCCTCGCGCGGCCAGACCAACGTGCTGCCCACCGGCCGCAACCTCGCGACCCTCGACCCGCGCGCCATTCCCACCCGCGCCGCCACCGAACTTGGGCAGCGCGCCGCGGCCGAAGTGGTGCGCCGCCACCTGCAGGAGGAAGGCGACTGGCCGCGCCGGATCGTCATGGATCTCTGGGCCTCCCCGACCCTGCGCTCCGGCGGAGAGGACATCGCCCATGCGCTGGCCCTCATGGGCGTGCGCCCGACATGGGATCACACCTCGACCCGCGTCACCGGCTTCGAGATCGTGCCGCAGCCGCTCCTCGACCGGCCCCGCGCCGACGTGACCCTGCGCGTCTCCGGCGCGTTCCGCGACACGTTCCCGGACCAGATCGCGCTCCTCGATCAGGCCGCCCGCGCGGTTGCGGCGCTCGACGAGGACGACGAGTGGAACGAACTCGCCGCCGCACGCCGGCGCGGCGAGGCCCTGTCACGCGTCTTCGGCTCCGCGCCCGGCACCTATGGGACGGGCGTGTCGGCCCAGGCGCTCGATGGCGAATGGGCCACGAGACGCGATCTCGGCCGCACCTATCTCGAAGGCACCTCCCACGCCTTCGGTGCCGGTGGCGAGGCACAGGCCGACGACAGCTTCCCGCAGCGTGTCGAGCAGGCCGAGGCCTTCGTGCATGTGAGTGACGTGGCCGAACGTGATATCCTGGACGGCGATTCCGCCGCCGATGCCATTGGAGGTTTTGCGGCAGCTGCCCTGGCCCTCGGCGGCGCCCCGGCCGTCTACAGCCTCGACACGAGCCGTCCGCAGCAACTGAGGGCCCGCACCCTCGCGGAAGACATCGACCGCCTCGTGCGCGGCCGCCTGACGAATCCGCGCTGGATCGCCGGCCAGTTGCGCCACGGCTGGCGCGGCGCGGCAGAGATCGCGCAGGGCGTCGATGCGCTCTTCGCCTTCGCGGCGACCACGGATGAGGTTCCGTCTGCAACCCTTGATCTCGTTTTCACGGCCCTGATCGCCGACGAGCGGACCTGGGAGCAGATCGAAGCCGTCAATCCGGCGGCCGCGCAAGCCATCAGCGAGCGCCTCGCCGATGCGCGCCGTCGTGGCTTGTGGGCGAGCCGCCTCAATTCCGTTGCGGCCTTCTTCGACGATGAGCGAAAGGAGGCGGCCGAATGAGCGCGCAGCCTGTCAGCCAACGCCGCCGCGAATGGTGCCCGGGCGTCCGCCGTCCCATGGCGACCGGCGACGGCCTGCTCGTGCGCCTGCATCCTTTCGCCGGCAGGCTCACCGCCGACCAGGCGCGCCTCATCGCTGCGGCCGCCCGCGAACATGGCAACAGCTATCTCGACATCACCGCCCGCGGCAATTTGCAGATCCGCGGCGTCAGCGATGAGACCTATCCCGAACTGCTTGCCATTCTCGACCGTGAAGGCCTGACCGAGCCGGAGGGCGACGGCCCGAACCGGCTCGTCGCCGTATCGCCGCTGGCCGGTCACGACCCTCGCGACCGCTTCGACGCTCTCGTCTTGGCTAAGGCGATCGAGAGCGCGGGCGCTGCCCTGGAAGGGCTGCCCGCAAAGTTCTTCGTCGCCGTCGATGGCGGCGGCTCCATGCCCCTCGATGCCATCGGGGCCGATCTTCATCTTGTTGCGGGCGAGGACGGCACTGTTGCTTTCAGCGTGCCCTCGTCCGGGGCCTTGCTTGGGATCGGGGCGGCCTCCCTCTCCGACGCGCCCGATGCAGCCCGCACGATCCTCGCGGGCTTCGCAGAGATGAAGCGCGGGGGACGAACGGAGGCGCGGCGCCTTCGCGATCTTCAGCCACACCTCGTTCAGGAATTGGTAGCGCCGGCGGCGCTCGAACCAGTTGCCGCCATGCCTCGGCGTTCAGCCGCCCCACGCGCGGGAGCCATTGCGATCACAGGCGGCCATGCCGTTCTTCTCGCGCTGCCTTTTGGCCGCTGCGGGACCGAGCAGCTGGTGCAGGTGGCTCAGTGGAGCGAGCGCTTCGGCACGGGCGAGATCCGCCTCTCCTTCACGCGCGGTATCCTGTTGCCGGGCATTGCGGACGAGCACCTGTCGACGCTGCTTGCGGAAGCCTCCCATGCCGGCTTCATCACCGACGCGAACGACTCCCGCCTGTCGCTGATCGCCTGCCCCGGCAAGCCGGATTGCGCCAGCGCACTGACTCCTGCGCCCGCGGACGCGTTGCGTCTCGCCGGGGCCTGCGGCGATCTCCTGGCCCAGGGCGCCAATCTTCACGTCTCAGGCTGTCCGAAAGGCTGCGCCCATCCCGGAAAGGCGGATCTGACGCTGGTAGGACGAGACGATGGCCGCTATGACGTCGTGCCCCACGGCTCCACCCGCGATGTTTCCTCTCTTCACCTCTCCATCGACGAGATTATGACCCGATTATTGCCTGCAAAGACTTCTGCCGATCTGCGCCGCGCCTTTCCGGAGCGCACCCGATGAGCGAACGCGACTACATCCGCGAAGGCGCGGAGATCTATCGCCGCTCGTTCGCGATCATCCGCGGGGAGGCGGATCTGTCGCGCTTTTCCGGCACGGCGGAACGCATCGTCGTGCGCATGATCCACGCCTGCGGCATGACCGACCTGCCGCGCGACGTCGCGCTGTCGGAGGATTTTGCGGAAAAGGCGGAGGCAGCCCTGAAGCGTGGCGCGCCGATCCTGTGCGATGCCAAGATGGTGGCGAACGGCATCACCCGGACGCGGCTGCTGGCGAACAATGACGTGATCTGCACCCTCGACGACCCGCGCGTTCCAGGGCTCGCGGCAGAGCTCGGCAACACGCGTTCGGCCGCTGCCATGGAATTGTGGCGCGAGCGGCTGGAGGGAGCGCTGGTCGTGTTCGGCAATGCTCCCACCGCCCTCTTCCATCTTCTCGAAATGCTCGATGCCGGCGCGCCGAAGCCCGCCGCGGTGATCGGCATTCCGGTCGGCTTCATCGGCGCGGCGGAATCCAAGGTGGCGCTCGCCCGGGACGGACGCGTGCCGTATCTCGTCGTCCATGGACGACGCGGCGGCAGCGCCATGGCGGCCGCGGCTGTCAATGCCCTGGCAAACCCGGTCGAGTGAGCCGATGACGACGCAGGATCCCATCCGCCTCTTCGGCTTAGGCCTCGGCCCCGGCAACCCCGACTACATGACCGTGCGCGCCCGCAAGGTGCTGGAGACGGCCGACCGCCTCGTCCATTTCTGCAAGCGTGGAAGACGCGGCAACGCGCGGACCATCGCGGATGCCATAGTCGGCACGAACCCGGAACGGGAGATCGCCCTCGCCTATCCGGTGACGACCGAGATCCCGGCCGATCATCCGGATTATGCGGCCGCCCTCAATCCGTTCTATGAGGAGGCGGCGGCAACGCTTCTCGCCGAGGTCGAGATGGGGCGCACCGTCGCGGTTCTCTGCGAAGGCGATCCCTTCTTCTACGGCTCCTTCATGCATCTCTGGTGGCGTCTGAAAGACCGCATTCCAATTGAAGTGGTACCGGCTGTCACTGCCATGTCAGGGGCCTGGACCCGTGCCGGCGCACCGATCACCTGGGGCGACGACGTACTCACCATCGTGCCCGGTACGCTGCCCGAGGCGGAGCTGACACGCCGACTGTCGGGCACCGACGCCGCCGTGGTGATGAAGCTCGGAAGCCATCTGCCGAAGGTCCGCGCGGTGCTCAAATCCACCGGCCTTTTCAAGCGCGCCATCTATGTGGAGCGAGCGACGATGGCGGAGGAGAAGATCGTTCCGCTGACCGACCTCCCGGAGGATTTCGAAGCTCCCTACTTCTCCCTGATTATCGTGCCGGGCCAAGGGAGGCGCGTATGACGGGCCTTCTCACCATCGTCGGCCTCGGCCCGGGCGATCCGCGCTATCTGACACCCTCCGCCTCCGAAGTGCTCGCCTGCGCCACCGACATCGTCGGTTACGGCCCTTATGTGGACCGCGTGCCGGACAGACCCGGTCTGCGGCGGCACGCCTCCGACAACCGCGTCGAACTCGACCGCGCCCGCTTCGCGCTCGACCTTGTCGCAAAGGGCGCCCGCGTCGCCGTGGTTTCCGGCGGGGATCCCGGCGTCTTCGCCATGGCGGCGGCCGTGTTCGAGGCGGTGGAGAACGGCGATCCGGCCTGGCGCAGCCTCGACATCCGCGTGGAGCCCGGCATCACCGCGATGCTCGCGGCGGCGGCTCGCGTCGGCGCACCTCTTGGCGGCGATTTCTGCGCCATGTCCCTCTCGGACAATTTAAAGCCCTGGGAGGTCGCCGAGGTACGCCTCAGAGCCGCCATTGCGGCCGATTTCGTCGTGGCGCTCTACAACCCGATCTCCTCCGCCCGGCCGTGGCAGCTCGGAGCAGCGTTCAAGATCATCGCCGAAATGCGCGGTCCCGACACGCCTATCATTCTCGCCCGAGCCGTGGGACGACCCGACGAGCGGATCAGGATTCTCCCGCTCGCCGAGGTGGAGGCCTCCATGGCCGATATGTCGACCATCGTGATCATTGGTGCTTCCACCACGCGGCTGATCGAACGCCCCGAGGGTGAAGAACCTTACGTCTACACGCCGCGCTTCTACGGAGTGCGGCCGTGAAGACGCTCCAGCCAATCGAGCGCCGCCTCGGCGCTCGCGACTTCCTCAACTCCTCGGGGTTTTTCCGGCCGCGCCACGACAATGACCGGAAGCCCCAAGGCGCGCGCCGCCGCGATCTTCGGATAGGTCGCCGCGCCGCCCGAATTCTTCGTCACCACCACGTCGACTCGCTCGCGCTCCATGAGCATGCGCTCGGCGTCCTCGTCGAAGGGCGCACGATCCTGGATGGCGACGACGTTCGGCACCGACAGTGCATCGCCGATCGGCTCGATAGTGCGCACCAGATAAGTGTGCTGCGGAGCGGCCGAAAACGGTGCGAGTTCGAGGCGGCCCACGGTGAGGAAGACGCGGCGCGGCGCTTCCCCAAGAGCCTGAACGGCCTCTCCCATCGAGACCACCTCGATCCAGCGATCACCCTCCTGCGGAGCCCAGGCCGGGCGGCGCAGCGCGAGCAGCGGCACCTGATCCTGCCCACAGGCCTCGGCCGCGTTGCGGGACATCACCGCGGCGAAGGGATGGGTCGCGTCGATCACGGCCTCGATTTCCTCCGCCTGCAGGAAACGGGCGAGCCCCGCCACGCCGCCGAAGCCGCCGATACGGGTCGGGATCGGCAGGGGACGCGGATCGCTGGTGCGACCGGCCATGGACAGGAGCGGGCTGAAATCGGATCGGCCTGCAAGCCGCGCCGCGAGTGCGGAGGCTTCCGTCGTGCCGCCCAGAATGAGGATGCGCATGAGCTCCTTTTCCCTGAATTCTGAGCAGGAGTCGAGCATGGCGCCCAATCCTCCCTGGCTCACCATCATCGGCATCGGCGAGGATGGGCGCGCCGGGCTCTCCCCTGCGGCTCTGGCGGCTCTCGACCAAGCCGAATTCGTCATCGGCGGCGCGCGCCATCTCGCCCTCGCGGCCCCTCTTTCCGCGCAGACGCTCACCTGGCCCAGCCCCTTGGCGGATGGTTATCCGCTGATCCTCGCCCGTCGGGGCCAGCCGACTTGCCTCCTCGCGACCGGAGACCCCTTCCATTACGGCGTTGGCGCGGAGCTGGCGCGCCTTGTCCCGGCCGATGAAATGATCTGCTTCCCGCAACCCTCCGCCTTCAGCCTCGCTGCGGCACGCTTGGGGTGGTCTCTGCCGGATTGCGACTGCGTGAGCCTGCACGGCCGCGCACTGCAACGGATTATTCCCCATCTGCAACCGGGCGCCCGCATCCTTGCCCTATCATGGGATGGCTCGACGCCAGGCAAACTCGCTGACCTCCTGAAGGCGCGCGGCTTCGGTGCCTCGACACTTACAGTGTGCGAAGCGATGGGCGGCCCGCGCGAGCGCATCCGTAGCGCCGCCGCTGCCGACTTCGCCATCGTCGAGATCGATCCGCTCAATACGGTCGCCATCGAGGTTGTGGCCGCGAAGGATGCGCGCATCGTCACTCTCGCGTCGGGCCTGCCCGATGACCTTTTCGAAAACGACGGGCAGCTCACGAAGGCGGAGATCCGCGCACTCACCCTCGCCGCACTGGTCCCTAAGGCCGGGGAGCTGCTGTGGGACATCGGCTTGGGCGCAGGCTCCATCGGCATCGAATGGTGCCTGCGCCATCCGCGCAACCGTTGCATCGGGATCGAGGAGCGCGTTGAGCGTGCCGAACGGGCGCGTCGCAATGCGCTCGAACTCGGCGCGACCGCGCTCGATATCCGCATCGGCCGTGCGCCGGAAGCATTGGCCGACCTGCCCGCACCGGATGCCGTCTTCATTGGCGGCGGAGCCTCGGAAGCAGGTGTGTTCGATGCAGCTTGGGCCGCGCTGAAACCCGGCGGGCGTCTCGTCATCAACGCTGTCACGCTGGAAACCGAAACATTGCTCGGCTCGCTTTACGTAGAGCATGGCGGCACGCTGCGTCGCCTGGCGGTCTCGCGTCTCGAACCCGTCGGCGGCATGCATGGCTGGCGGGCGGCAATGCCTGTTACGCAATGGGTGGTGACGAAGCCATGATCGTCGCAGGCATAGGATTCCGGCGCAGCGTCACCGCCGAAGAAATCGTGGCCCTCGTGGAGCAGGCGCTTGAACGTGCTGCCCTCGGGCGCGATGCATTGGGAAAGCTCGCGACAATCAAAACCCTCGCCGACCTGCCTGCCTTCGCGGAAGCCGCCCACAGGCTCGCCGTTACCGCGATATCGGTCGAGGATCAAGCTCTGGCCACCGCGGCACCTCGCATCCGCACACACTCGGCCCATTCCATCGCGGCGCATGGCGTCGGATCAGTTGCGGAAGCGGCGGCGCTCGCAGCCGCCGGACCTCACGCCGAACTCATTCTCGAACGCATCACGTCACCCTCCGCGACCTGCGCCCTCGCACGTCTGGAGACCGGCTCATGACTGTCCACTTCATCGGAGCAGGCCCTGGCGCCGCCGACCTCATCACCGTGCGCGGGCGCTCCCTCATCGAACGCTGTCCCGTGTGTCTTTATGCAGGATCCATCGTGCCGCCAGAGATCCTCTCCTGGTGTCCGCCCGATGCACGGCTCGTCGACACCGCTCCCCTCGATCTCGACACGATTATGGCCGAATATGTACGGGCTCATGAGCAGGGCGCAGACGTGGCGCGACTCCATTCCGGCGATCTCTCTATCTGGAGCGCCATGGGCGAGCAGCTGCGACGGCTCGATGTGCTCGGCATTCCCTACACGATCACTCCCGGCGTTCCCGCCTTCGCGGCCGCCGCAGCCGCATTGGGACGCGAGCTCACGATACCGGAAGTCGGACAGTCCGTGGTCCTCACCCGAACCTCTGGCCGCGCCTCCGCCATGCCGGAAACGGAGCGGCTTGCCACCTTCGCCCAGACAAAGGCGACGCTCGCTATTCACCTTTCGATCCATGTGATCGAGCAGGTGGTCGAGGACTTGCTTCCCTCCTATGGAGCCGATTGCCCCGCAGCGGTGGTCTGGCGCGCCTCCTGGCCGGACGAGCGGGTGATCAAGGGCACTTTGGAGACGATTGCCGGCATGGTCCGGGCCGAGAAACTGGAACGCACGGCACTGATCCTGGTCGGACGGGCACTTGCTGCAGAAGGCTTTCGCGAGAGTGCCCTCTACTCGACCAGTTACGACCGCCGCTTTAGGCCCGGTGCCCGCGAGGATCGCCGATGACTGACACGGCGTCAGGCGACCGGATGGAACGGCATGCGGCCGACGAGTTGACCATCGCGATCGAATACCACGATCTCGAGGGCGATCTCGGCACCGCGGAGGGCCTTGGCGGCTGTGCGCCAGGCGTACTGCGCCACTACGTCACTGAGCGGGAGGCCGAGATTCTTCGCGGTCTCCAGCACTTCGAGCGCCGTGTTGGCGCTGCACGCCGCCGCCACGTCGGACGGCTCCGCACCGGCTTCGGCCAGACGCTCGGCAAGCCAGGCGAGATCGACAGCGCCGGAGCGCGAATGGAGATCGAGCAACCCTTGTCCGAGCTTCGTCATCTTGGCGAAGCCGCCCGCGATCGTGACTCTCGGGACCGGATTGCGTCGCAGGTATTTCAGCATGCCGCCGGCAAAATCGCCCATGTCGATGAGGGCATGTTCAGGAAGGTCGTGCAGGATCTGCACGGCCTTCTCGGAGGTGGAGCCGGTCGCGCCGGCCACATGGCCGAGGCCGCCGGCGCGGGCAACATCGATGCCCCGATAGATGCTGTGGATCCAGGCCGAGCAGGAATAGGGCATCACCACGCCCGTGGTGCCGAGGATCGACAGTCCGCCCAGGATGCCGAGACGCGGATTCAGGGTCTTCTGCGCAATCGCTTCACCGCCTGGAATGGAGATCTCGACCTCGAGATCCACGGGTCCGCCGATACTGCGGGCTGCCTCCTCCAGGTTATCGCGGATCATCTGGCGCGGAACCGGATTGATGGCAGGCTCCCCCGGCGGGAGAGGCAGGCCGGCACGGGTGATCGTGCCGACGCCCTCGCCCGCACGGAACGTGACGCCCGAGCCCGGCGAACCGGCGCGGATAGTCGCAATCACCAAGGCGCCGTGCGTCACGTCCGGATCGTCGCCCGCGTCCTTGACGACGCCGACCCGCGCGCCGCCCTCGCAGAGGTCGCTTATGGCGAGGGAGAAAGCCGGTCGCGCGCCGCCCGGAAGCACGATCTCCACCGGATCGGGAAAATCACCTGTCTGCCAGCCAAGATAGGCCGCCTTGGCGGCCGCCGTCGCGCAGGCGCCCGTGGTCCAGCCACGGCGCAACGTTCCAGCGGGTTTACTCTCGTCCATACGCCCTCTTACATCGTCGCCATGAATTCCAACAGCCCGACCATGTCCACCGGTCATGCCCGGAGGCCCGCATGACCTCTCTGTCCCGTCTCTCGCCCCCTTTCGCGCCGGGCACGGTCTGGCTCGTCGGCGCAGGTCCGGGCGACCCGGGCCTGCTCACCATCCATGCCCTGAACGCCCTCGCGATGGCCGATGTCATCGTCTACGACGCCCTTGTCGACCCGAGCCTTCTGTCGTTTGCCCGCGAGGGAGCTACGCTGGAATTCGCCGGCAAGCGTGGGGGCAAACCCTCCGCCGTTCAGCGGGATATCTGCGAGCGGCTGATCCAGCTCGCTCACGAAGGCAAGCGGGTGCTGCGGCTGAAAGGAGGCGATCCCTTCATCTTCGGGCGGGGCGGCGAGGAGGCGCTGGCTCTCTCGGAGGCCGGCATTCCGTTCCGCATCATCCCCGGCGTGTCGAGCGGCCTTGCCTCGCTTGCCATCCACGGCGTCCCTGCGACCATGCGCAAGACCAACCATGCGGTCATCCTCGCCACCGGCCATGCGGCGCCCGACTCGGAAATTGAATGGACCTCGCTCGCCCGCACCGGCGCTCCCATCGTGCTCTACATGGCGGTCTCGAATCTTCCCTCCATCGTGCAAGGGCTTCTTGACGGCGGGCTAGCGGGCGATACCCCGGTGCTGGCCGTGCACGGGGCAACGACTGCTAAGGAAAGCGTGGTGGGAGGAACTCTCGAAACCCTGCCAAAGCTCGCCGAGGACGGCCTCATCCGCTCGCCGGCCATCGTCGCCATCGGGGCGATCGCGGCCTTCCGCTCGGCCATCGCCAACCATCTGCTCGAATTCGGCAGCGAGGCGGCCCAGTGAGCATAGGATCCGGTCTCCTCATCGCCGCACCGCGTTCCGGCTCGGGCAAGACGACGATCGTGCTCGGGCTTCAGCGGGCGCTCGCCCGCCGGGGCCTGCGCGTGCGCGGCATGAAATGCGGGCCGGATTACATCGATCCCGCCTTCCATGCTGCTGCGACCGGCGCGCCGAGCTTCAACCTCGACAGTTTCGCCATGAGCACGCCGCTTCTGGAGGTCCTTGCGTCCGAAGCTGCACGGGATGCCGAGCTTGTGATCGCGGAAGGTTCGATGGGCCTCTTCGACGGCATCCGACAGGAGATCGGCCGCACCGGCGCCAGCGCCGACATCGCCGCCTTGTTCGGCTGGCCGGTCATCCTCGTCCTCGACGTGTCGGGCCATGCGCAATCGGCGGCGGCCGTCGCGCTCGGCTGCGCCCGCTTCGACCCTCGAATCGAGGTGGCCGGCGTGGTGCTGAACAAGGTCGCGAGCGAGCGCCATCGCAGGCTGGTCGAGGACGGCATGGCGCGCATCGGGCTTCCGGTTCTCGGAGCCATGATGCGCAACGCCGCGCTGACCCTGCCCGAACGTCATCTTGGTCTTGTCCAGGCTGGAGAGATCGACGAACTCGACGGCCGTCTCGAACGCCTTGCCGACGCGGTGGAAGGCGCACTCGATATCGACCGGCTCATCGCTCTCGCCCGCCCGATCCGGCTTAAGGCCCCTGCAAACGCAAAGCCTCTGCCCCCGCCGGGTCAGCGTATCGCACTGGCCTCGGACCGGGCTTTCTCCTTCGTCTATCCGCATGTGCTTTCAGGCTGGCATGCGGCCGGAGCGGAGATCGTGACCTTCTCTCCGCTCGCCAACGAGCCTCCGCCGCCGGATTGCGACGTCTGCTGGCTGCCGGGAGGATATCCCGAGCTCCATGCCGGGCGCATCGCCGGAGCGGAGCGCTTTCTCGACGGATTGCGTCGTTTTGCCGAGAACAGGCCAGTCCATGGCGAGTGCGGCGGCTACATGGTGCTGGGTCAATCCCTCGAGGATGGCGATGGCCAGAAGCATGCCATGGTGGGCCTCCTGCCGGTCGAGACAAGCTATGCGAAGCGCAAGATGCATCTCGGCTATCGGGTGGCGCATCTGCTCGAAGGTGGAGTCATGGGACAAGCCGGACAGCGCCTCGTCGGCCACGAGTTCCACTACGCCTCGGTCACGCAGAGCGACCCGTCACGGGAGACCGCCTTCGCAACGATCACGGATGGGGAAGGCAACGATCTAGGCACCGCCGGTCATCGCAGGGGGCATGTAACGGGAAGCTTCTTCCACGTCATCGCTCATGGATGACGACATCGTGACGCGGCATGGGGCAGAAATGACAAATCGCCATCGTTTCGCCCCAGCCATTCGTCTTGATCCGTGCCAGAGCCTGAAAAGGGGTCGGGGAGAACATCCAAGCTTGAGGACGGACAGGCGACGTTCCCTATCGCCCGTGATCCGCCAAGCTCCGGTTCATCGCATCCCAGGGTGTTGGAGGCGCTGATGAAAGAGGCATTCCATATCGGACAGCTCGTCCGGATCACCAGGTCGTCTTCGGGCTACTCGGATCACCGTACCTACTGCATCGTCTGCCTTCTATCGGACGAGGATGACTCTCCCATCTACCGCGTCAAGAATACGGCTGGCATCGAACGTCTCGTGAAAGCCGATGAGATCGAACCGGCTGCCCTCACGGCCGTCCCATAGCCCTCGGCGACGCAAATCCTGACCGGCTTTCCAGCCCCTCCGCCGCCGAGGCCTTAAACACCGTATTAGCCCTTGGTAGCGGTGGCAGGCACCTTGCCGTCCCCTGATGGGCGCGACAGAATACCCTCCAACAACGCCCGAACGGGCAAGCCGGCAGATCGGCGGACGCATGGGTAATCATCCCCATGCATCAGAGGAAGCGAAGCCATACCACGCGTTTTCAAGGCGCGCGGCTGCCAGGGAGGTTGACGTCGTTGACGACGGCTGCGGATGCGTGCGCGGACACATTCCCGAAATTATTGGCGCGCAATGCGCGCCTACGTCCGAAGCGCACCGCGTTTCGGCACAAGGATCTCGGAATCTGGCAATCCTGGACCTGGGGCGAGGTGCACGACATCGTCCGCGCCTATGCGTGCGGCTTGCAATCCCTCGGCCTGAAACGCGGCGGCAAGATCGCCATCATCGGCTACAACCGCCCCTATCTCTACTGGACCATCTGCGCCGCCCAGTGGCTCGGCGCGATTCCGATCCCGGTCTATGCGGATTCGGTCGCCGACGAGATGGCCTATGTGCTGAGCCATGCCGAGGTGACCCATGCGGCGGTGCAGGACCAGGAGCAGGTCGATAAGATTCTCTCCGTTTCGGAACAGCTGCCGCAGCTTGAGCATGTGCTCTACGATGAGCAGAAGGGCCTGAAGGACTACGACCACAGCCGGCTTCATTCCATCCAATCCGTTGTGGAGGAGGGCCGGGCACGGCTGGCCGATGCCCAGGAAGCCGCTGCCATCGACCGGATCCTGCAGGAAGGGCGAGGCTCCGACCTCGCCATCATCCTCTACACCTCCGGCACGACAGGACGGCCGAAGGGCGTGATGCTCACCTCCGATGCGGTGATCGCGGCCGCCGAGATCGGCTGCGACTTCGACAAGCTCGACGAGACGGACGAGATCATCGCCTATTTGCCCATCGCCTGGGTCGGCGATCACATCTTCTCCTATGCGCAGGCCATCCTGTCGGGGCTCTGCGTCAATTGTCCCGAAAGCCCCGAGACCGTCGCGGAAGATCGGCGCGAGATCGGCGCCACTTACGTGTTCGCGCCGCCGCGCGTCTTCGAGAGCATGCTGACGCTGACCATGGTGCGCATTGAGGATGCGGGTGCTCTGAAGCGGCACATGTTCCACTTCTTCATCAATCACGCCAACAAGGTGGGAGAGAAGATCCTGAACAGGGAGCCGGGCGTCGGCGCCTGGGATCGCCTGCTCTGGAACATCGGCAACGTGCTCGTCTATGCGCCCCTGCGCAACCGCTACGGCATGACCAGAGTGAAGGTCGGCTACACTGCAGGCGAGGCCATCGGGCCGGAGATCTTCCGCTTCTATCGTTCCATCGGCGTGAATCTGAAGCAGCTCTACGGACAGACGGAGGCTTCCGTCTACATCACCATGCAGCCCAACGGCGAGATCCGCGCGGATACGGTCGGCCGCCCTGCCCCGCAGGTGGAGATCCGCATCGCCGACAACGGCGAGGTTCTCTACCGCTCGCCCGGCGTCTTCGTGGGCTATTACAAGGACGATGAGAAGACGGCGGAGACCAAGACGCCGGACGGCTTCGTGCATTCGGGCGACGCCGGCTTCTTCGACCAGAACGGCCATCTGAAGATCATCGACCGGGCCAAGGATGTCGGCAAGATGCGCGACGGTGCGCTCTTCCCGCCGAAATATGTCGAGAACAAGCTGAAGTTCTATCCCAACATCAAGGAAGCGGTCTGCTTCGGCGACGGGCGCGACCATGTCGCTGCCTTCATCAACATCGACCTTGTGGCCGTGAGCAACTGGGCCGAACGGAACGGCGTCACCTACGCCTCCTATCAGGAACTTGCCGGCCATCCGCTGGTCTATGACATGATCGAAAAGCACGTGGACGAAGTGAACCGGTCGCTCGCCTCCGAACCGCGCATGGGCGGCGCCCAGATTAAGCGCTTTCTCATCCTGCACAAGGAGCTCGATGCGGATGACGGCGAACTCACCCGCACGCAGAAGGTGCGCCGCGGCTTCATCGCCGAGCGTTACGCTCCGCTCATCAATGCGCTCTACGACGGCTCGTCCGAGGCCGACATTTCGACGGAAGTCACCTTCGAGGATGGGCGCAAGGGCGTGATCTCCGCCAGGGTCAGGATCAGGGACATGACGCTCTATCCGATCTCGGAGCCGGGATCCGTGCTGGAGGCCGCAGAATGAGAGCGCCCGACCATCCTGTCCTCAGCAAGGGCGATGTACTGCTCGCGGTCGAGAACGTCTCGCTCGGCTTCGGCGGCGTGAAGGCGCTCACCGACGTGTCCTTCGACATCCGCAAGAGCGAGATCCGCGCCATCATCGGGCCGAACGGAGCAGGCAAGACCTCGATGCTCAACTGCATCAACGGTTTTTATTATCCGACCGAAGGCCGCATCACCTTCAAGGGCGTCAAGCGTCCCAAGATGCGCCCCTATGAGGCGGCGCGCGGCGGCATTGCGCGCACTTTCCAGAACGTGGCTCTCTTCAAGAGCATGTCGACCCTCGACAACATCATGGCCGGTCGTTCGATCAAGATGCCCTCGAACTTCTTCTGGCAGCTCTTCCGCCACGGACCTGCCATGAAAGAGGAGGTCGAGCACCGCCGCTTCGTCGAGGAGATCATCGACTTCCTCGAGATTCAGCACATCCGGAAGACGCCCGTCGGGCGCCTGCCTTACGGCCTTCAGAAGCGCGTCGAGCTCGGGCGCGCTTTGGCCATGGAGCCGGAGCTGCTGCTGCTCGACGAGCCCATGGCCGGCATGAACCTCGAAGAGAAGGAGGACATGTCCCGCTTCATCCTGGAGGTGAACCAGCAATACGGTACCACCATCGCCCTCATCGAACACGATATGGGCGTGGTGATGGACCTCTCCGACCGGGTCGTGGTGCTCGAATACGGCCGCAAGATCGCGGACGGCACGCCGGCCGAGGTCAAGAGCGACCAGCGCGTGATCGATGCCTATCTCGGCATTGCGCATTGAAGGGTTTTGGCGATGGACATTCTCTATAAGGTCTTCATCGAACCCTTCGTCTTCATGGGCGAGGCGCCGGATCTCCTGATCCAGACCCTCTGGGAGGGCTTGGTCTCGGGCGTTCTCTATGCCCTGATCGCGCTCGGCTTCGTGCTCATCTTCAAGGCTTCCGGCGTGTTCAACTTCGCGCAAGGGATCATGGTCGTGTTCTCGGCCCTGATCCTGGTTGGCCTCTACGAGAAAGGCGTACCGGCCTTCCTGGCGCTGATCCTGGCAGCTCTCGCCATGCTCATCCTCGCCATGGTGGTGGAACGGGTGGTGCTCCGCCCGCTCGTCAACCAGCCCGATATCATCCTCTTCATGGCGACCTTCGGGTTGACTTACTTTCTCATCGGCTTCGGCGAGCTCATCTTCGGCGGCAGCCCGAGGGAGATGATCACCGGGCAGCTCTTCCTGCCGCAGGGCACGACGGAGATCGATGCGCTCGGCGGCTCTATCCGCCTCCAGCACCTCGATATCGCTGCCGCGGTGATCGCCTCGATCATGATCGGCCTGCTCGCGGTCTTCTTTTCGAAAACCCGCATCGGCCGGGCGCTGCGCGCGGTGGCCGACAGCCACAAGGCTGCCCTCTCCGTCGGCATCTCGCTCAATCAGATCTGGGTGATCGTGTGGTTTGCCGCCGGCATCGTGGCACTGGTGGCGGGCATCATGTGGGGCGCGCGCTCGGGCGTGTCGTTCTCGCTCCAGATCATCGCGCTCAAGGCGCTGCCGGTCCTCATTCTCGGCGGCTTCACCTCGATTCCCGGTGCCATCATCGGTGGGCTCATCATCGGAGTCGGCGAGAAGATCGGTGAGTTCTACTGGGGGCCGCTTGTCGGCGGCGGCGTGGAGACGTGGCTCGCCTACGTCATCGCCCTGCTCTTCCTGCTCTACAGGCCGCAGGGTCTGTTCGGCGAAAAGATCATCGAACGGATTTAGGGAGTTAACTTCAGTGCTCTACCGTGAGGCCGGCCAGTTCAAGACCAACTACGTCGCGGACAGCGAGATCTTTCCTCTGCGGGAAGACCGGATTGGGCTCACCCTCATTATCCTGGCCGCCTATGCGCTCGCCTTCCTCGGCAGCAGCTTCCTGCTCCAGGCGGTGATGATTCCATTCCTGGTGTTCTCGCTTGCCGCCATCGGCCTCAACATCCTGACTGGCTATACGGGCCTTCTGTCGCTCGGCACCGGCGCCTTCATGGGCGTGGGCGCCTATGCCTGCTACAAGCTGATGACGGCGTTTCCCGATGTGAACGTGATCGTCTGGATCTTCGTCTCGGGTTTCTTCTCCGCAGCCATCGGGGCTCTCTTTGGCCTGCCCTCCTTGCGCATCAAGGGCTTCTATCTCGCAGTGGCGACGCTTGCCGCGCAGTTTTTCCTGCAATGGTGCTTCATCCGCATCCCATGGCTCGTGAACTACAACGTCTCGGGCGCACTGGACGCGCCTTTGCGCACCCTCTTCGGCATTCCAATCATCGGGGCCACCGCCACGCCGCAGACGCGCTATCTCGTGGTGCTCACTATCGTGATCGTGCTCACCTGGCTTGCCTCCAACCTCGTTCATGGTCGCATCGGACGCATGTGGATCGCAATTCGGGACATGGACTTGGCGGCGGAACTCATGGGGATCAGGCCGCTCCAGACGAAGCTCCTGGCCTTTGCCGTCTCGTCCTATTACTGCGGCGTCGCCGGCGCCCTGCTCGTCTTTCTCTGGTACGGCGGCGCGGAATACGACGTGTTCAACATCAACCAGTCCTTCTTCATCCTCTTCATGGTGATTATCGGAGGGCTCGGCAGCCTGATAGGCTCGTTCTTCGGCGCGGCACTCATCTTCATTCTGCCCATCGTGCTCGGCATCGTGTTGCCCGCGATCCTTGAGCCATTCGGCATCTCGGTCGGCGCGGATGTCATCGAGCACCTGCGCTTCATGATCGTCGGTGCGCTCATCATCTTCTTCCTGATCGTCGAACCGCACGGCCTCGCGCGGCTCTGGCAGCTCGGCAAACAGAAGCTCCTGGTCTGGCCGTTCCCCTACTGACGGCAGACCGGCAAGGAGACGGAAAACGGAACAAGAATTCGGCCTTTCAGCCGATACAACGGGAGGAAACGCAACCATGTCGTTTCGCAAATTTGGTCTTGGATTAGCCGCCGCGACGATGCTCGCCGGCATGGCCCTGCCTGCCTTCGCGCAGGACTCGGTCTATGTGCCTCTCTTCACCTATCGCACCGGCCCGTTCGCCGGATCCGGCACGCCCATCGCAGACGGCATGCACGATTACCTGCGCATGCTCAACGAGCGTGACGGCGGCATCGGCGGCGTGAAGCTCGTGCTCGAGGAATGCGAGACCGGCTACGACACCAAGAAGGGCGTCGAATGCTATGAATCGGTGAAGGGCAAGAACCCGGTCGTGGTCAATCCGTGGTCGACCGGCATCACCCTGCCGCTCATCCCGCGTGCCTCCGTGGACAAGATCCCGATCCTGTCCATGGCTTACGGCCTCTCGGCCTCGGCCCGCGGCGATATCTTCCCCTGGGTTTTCAACCCGCCGGTCACCTATTGGGACGGCATGTCGATCATCATCAAGTATATCGGCCAGAAGGAAGGCGGCCTCGACAAGCTCAAGGGCAAGAAGATCGGCTTCCTGCATCTTGATGCGAGCTACGGCAAGGAGCCGATCCCGCTGCTGCAGGAGCTCTCGAAGGAACTCGGCTTCGAGGTGGCGCTCTATCCGGTGGCCGCCCAGGACATGCAGAACCAGTCCTCGCAATGGCTCAGCGTCCGTCGCGACCGCCCCGATTACATGATCATGTGGGGCTGGGGTTCCATGAACGGCGCGGCCGTCAAGGAAGCGGTCCGCTCGGGCTATCCGATGGACAAGTTCTACTCCGTCTGGTGGCCGGGTGAGGACGATGCGAAGAGCGGCGGCGCCGGCGCCAAGGGCTTCAAAATGCTCAACTGGCACGCGGTGGGAACGAACTTCCCTGCCATCAGGGACATCCAGAAGCACGTGGTCGACAAGGGCCTCTCCAAGGCGCCCAAGGATAAGGTGGGCGAGCTTCTCTACAACCGCGGCATTTACAACTCGCTACTGATTGCAGAAGGCATTGCCACGGCCCAAAAGCTCACGGGCAAGAAGGCCGTGACCGGCGAGGACGTGCGCCGGGGTCTCGAGAACATCAAGCTCGATCCGGCCCGTCTCAAGGAGCTCGGGCTTGAGGGCTTCACCGATCAGCTCGTCCTGTCCTGCACCGACCACAACGGCCACCGCCCTGCCTTCATGCAGGAATGGGACGGCACGAAATGGGTGAAGATCTCCGATCCCATCGAGCCCATGACCGACCGCGTGAAAAGTCAGCTCGACGCGGCTGCCAAGGACTATGCCGAGAAGAACGCCGGCTGGCCCAAGCGCACGGAAACCTGCGACAAGGCAAGCTGACGCTTCTGAACCCTCTCCCCACCGATCCCGGATGTTCCCAGGATCGGCATGATGGGTGCACAAGTCGGGAACACCCAACTTGTG
>KI911996.1:179489-190942 GCA_000517005.1 Microvirga lupini | reverse complement strand
TGCGGGAGAGGGTGACCTGCAAAGCAGGTCGGGAGAGGGGCGGTAGCAACGAGCACTTCCCCTCCCCCGGCTCACTCCGTTCGCCACCCTCTCCCGCAAAGGGGGAGAGGGCTGGGAGGTCCTGATGACTGCTGCCGCCCTACAGCCTGCTCCTGCCGAAACCGTCCTCAACGTCAACAACATCGAGGTCGTCTACGATCACGTGATCCTGGTGCTCAAAGGCGTCTCTCTCAATGTGCCCAAGGGCGGCATCGTCGCCCTGCTCGGTGCGAACGGGGCCGGCAAGACCACGACGCTGAAAGCCATCTCCAACCTGCTCCACGCCGAGCGTGGCGAGGTGACGAAGGGCTCGATTGAGTTCAAGGGCGAGCGTGTCGACCGTCTCTCACCCAACGAGCTGGTGCGACGGGGTTGCATCCAGGTTCTCGAAGGCCGTCACTGCTTCGGCCATCTCACCATCGAGGAGAACCTGCTCACCGGCGCCTTCACGCGAAGGGACGGCAACGCCGCCATCCGGCGCGATATCGAAGCGATCTACGAGTATTTCCCGCGCCTCAAGCAGAGACGCTCTTCCATGGCGGGTTACACCTCCGGCGGCGAGCAGCAGATGTGCGCCATCGGTCGGGCGATGATGTCCCGCCCCTCCATGATCCTCCTCGACGAGCCTTCCATGGGCCTCGCGCCGCAGATCGTGGAAGAAATCTTCGAGATCGTGCGTAAGCTCAATACGACCGAGGGCGTGTCCTTCCTGCTCGCCGAGCAGAACACCAACATGGCGCTGAAGTATGCCACCTACGGCTACATCCTCGAAACGGGACGCGTCGTGATGGATGGCCCAGCGCAGATGCTGCGCGAGAACGAGGACGTGAAGGAGTTCTATCTCGGCGTCTCGGAAGGAGACCGCAAATCCTTCCGTACCGTGAAAAGCTACAAGCGCCGCAAGCGCTGGCTGGCGTGACACTTCATGGAATATGGAAACACAACCTTGTCCGATTCCTTCGACACTCTTGAAACCCGCGATCCCGCCGAGCGCGAAGCCTTGCTCTTCGCACGGCTGCCGGACATCCTGAAGCAGGCTGCCAAGGCCTCGGCCTATGCGGAGCGCTTCAAAGGCATCGATCTCGACGGCATCAGGAGCCGCGAGGCGCTCGCCACTCTTCCCGTGCTGCGCAAATCCGAATTGCCAGCTCTGCAGAAATCAGCCCTCCCCTTCGGAGGTTTCGTGACTGAGGCGCCGGGTTTGTTCGGCCGTCTCTTCACGTCGCCCGGTCCGATCTTCGAGCCGGAGGCTGCTATCTCCGACCCGTGGCGCTCGGCGCGCGGACTCTTTGCTGCCGGGTTCCGGCGCGGCGATGTGGTTCTCAACACCTTCAGCTATCATCTGACGCCTGGCGGTTTCATCATGGATTCCGGTGCGCGCGCTCTCGGCTGCGCCGTCATTCCGGCGGGTCCCGGCAACACCGAGCAGCAATTTGAGCTGATCGAGGCCTACCGTCCCGTCGCCTATTGCGGCACGCCGGACTTCCTGAAAATTCTGCTCGACAATGCAGCATCTTCCGGGCGCGATGTCTCGTCCATTAAGCGCGCTCTTGTCTCCGGTGCTGCCTTTCCGAAATCATTGCAGGAGGAGTTCTCGGCGAAAGGCGTCGAGGCCTATCAGGCCTATGCCACGGCGGATCTCGGCTTCATCGCCTACGAGACTTCCGCCCGCGAAGGGCTTGTCGTCAATGAAGACATCATCGTCGAGATCGTGCGCCCTGGCACGGGCGATCCGGTGCCCGAAGGCGATGTCGGCGAGATCGTCGTGACGACGCTCGATCCGCACCGTCCCTTCATCCGCCTCGCTCTTGGAGATCTGACGGCTGCAATGCCCAGCGTCAGTCCCTGTGGACGCACCAATATGCGCATCAAAGGCTGGATGGGCCGCGCCGATCAGGCCACCAAGGTCAAGGGCATGTTCGTCCGGCCTGAGCAAGTTGCTGAGATTGGCCGGCGCCATCCCGAACTCGGCCGTCTGCGGCTCGTCGTCACGCGCGAAGGGGAAACGGATGGCATGACGCTCATGGCCGAAACAGCCGAGCCGAGCGATGAGCTGTCGGCAACGGTCGGCGCGACGCTTCAGTCCATCGCGAAGTTGAAAGGACTGGTGACATTCGCCACGCCTGGAAGCCTTCCGAACGACGGCAAGGTCATCGCGGACGAGCGTAAATATGATTGAGCAGCTCTTTTCGTTTCAGCAACCCAGTTTTGCGGGAATGCAAAATAAGCGGTGTCGAGATGCCTTGAATGCAGGACTCTCGCTCCATAAGCTCAAGCTTGCGAGTGATTCGATCTAAAAAGATAAGGGCCTCCAAAAAGAAAGAGCACCTGGAAGGTGCTCTTAAGGTGTCCGGCCGTAGGGGCAAAAAAGACCGGAGATGCCTATAAACGCCGGTTGTTTGAGTTGGTTCCGAAATTTTTCGAAAAATTTTTATGGCCAAGCCCACGCCTCATTGAAGTCACGTTTTCGGGGTCTAGGGCTGAGCTTCCCGTGGGGGCAAACACGGGCCGGGGCCGCGACCACAGATCCTTCAAAGGACGGGTCGCGGCCATTTCTTTTTCAAAGCTGGGCTGTTCGAGATGTGGTGTGAGAGACTGAAGCCTCGGATCGATATGGGCACGGCTTAGGAGCTCGATCTAACGGCTTCTTTCTCAGGGGTGCACAAGCTATCGCGGACAGGAGATCTGACTTTTCCAGTTGGGCATATCAGACCCATAAAAAAGGCCCGGGAAGATCCCGGGCCTTTCAGCTGTTGGGCGAACGGCTTAATAGGTACCAAACTTGAAGTTCAGCTTGGCGCGAGCCACGAAGAAGTCGTTGTCGTCATCACGCCCAACCGGCGCAATCACGTCGATGGGCGTCGTGGTGCCGGCCGGCGTGAAGGTGCCGACAAAGCCGTCGAAGTCATCATCGTCCTCGTCGAAGCTGAGCCAAAGCCCTTCGAGACCGAAGGTAACTGCCGACGAGCCGAACCAGTTCACCGGCAGAGCCCATTCGACGCCGCCGCCGGCCACCCAGCCGGTGGTATCATCCGAATAGGCGAGACCGCCGGTGGCGTAGATCAACACGCGGTCGAACGCGACACCCGCGCGGGCACGGACCGTGCCAAACCAATCCGACAGGTTGTTGTCGAACTCGCCGGGCACGAAGGTGCCGGCACCGACAGGTACGAACCGGACATCCTCGTCTTGATCGGTATCCGCCCACTGAATGTCGGCCTCGAGACCGATCACGAAGGAACCGATTTGGTAGTTGTAACCGATCTGACCGCCGCCGGTGAACCCGCCGTCACCGTTGTCCGGGAAGAACAGAGTACCCGGGACAGCGCCACCCAGAACGACGGCTTCCGAGTCATTGTCACGCCAGCCCCAGCCGGCGTTCACACCGGCATAGAAGCCGGTCCAGGTGAAGATCGGCGCCGTAACGATCGGAGCCGGAGGCGGTGCCTGACTGGGAAGATCGGCAGCAGAGGCAGCGGCTGCAGCAAGCGTCACGCTCGCAACCCCTGCAAGGAGGCTAAGTACGCACTTTCTCATAACCGTAACCCCTTAGTGTGAGGACTCACGGTGAAAACTTACGCCTGTTCCGCTTCGGAAAGCTATTGCAAAGGGGCAACACCTACATGTTCGATCAGTATTCAATGGGTGCAAAAGTAGTACTACTTTAGATATAGAGAATTTTGTCCAATACTGCAGAAATAAGTCTCTTAACAAGTCCTTTAAAGTCATTTGACATTACTTTGAAGACATGCCCTAATAATCGCGTTTTCGGCTTGACAACCGAAGGCGAGGAGATCACTCAACCCTGCCCTCCGGGCGGGGTTTTTTCTGGGGAATGAAGGCGCTAGAGATCACCCAGAAGCAATTGCGCCTGATTGCGCGGCTTTGAACTCTTTTTCTGCGATGAAGAGACTGCCTTCATCGCACGGCGTTCGGGCCGCTTCCGAGCGTTGTCATTGGCCATTCGCGCTTTGGCTTTGTCCCTGGCAATTGCCTCCGGCGAGGTCGGGTCGTCATGAAGCCACTTGCCGCGCTTGATCACTTCATTGACCCGCCCCTGATTGACGCCCAGCTGGAAGGCGATTTCCTGTTGAGTCATCTCCGTCGTTCCATGACGTTCCAGGATCCGCCGGGCGAGTTCAGGCGTCATCTTCCGTCCGGCGATGCGGCGAGCTGGGGCCACCGACCGCTTGGTGCGATCCCGCTCCCGGAGCTTCTCCAAGATGGCGAGCGCCATGTGCATTCCCTGCTCGCGCAGGGCATCCTCGAATTCCTTGAGCGTGGTCAAATCGAACGCACTCCTTCGAAGAAATGGGGCTGAGAGACCTCTCAATACAACGTCTTCCAATTTCAACGGCCACGCTGCGGCTTGGTTTCACCGAGAATCGGACCGGGTCACTCCTCCTCTTCCTTGCAGGGCCAGGTTTTCGGCGGAGTGAGGCCGGCCGGAAGCTTCGTCTGTGCCGTGCCGCAGGCGATGTCTATCTGCGCCTGAGTGAGGCCCGTGACGCCGCTCAGATTCGCACCGCCGAGCTGGGTCAGATACAGGTATGAGCCCGTGAGATTCACGCCCTGCAGATCCAAGCCGTCCAAGCGGGCTCGGGAGAGGTTGGAATAGCTGAAGTCGACACCGGTGACCCTTGCGCTCTGGAAGAGAACCCGCGCGAGTTCTGCCTTCGACAAGTTCGCACCTGAGAGATCCGCCCCGCTGAAATCGGATCGATTCAGTTCGGCCTTGCTGAAATTCGCTCCCGCGGCTTTGACCTGGGCAAAGTTCGAACGGTTCATATCCGCCGCACTGAAGACCGCGCCGGTGAGATTGGCCTGCCCGAAATTGGCCCGCCAGCCGAGCGCCTTGGTGAAATCCGCCTTTGACAGATCGGCTCCCTCGAAGCGGGTGCGACTGACCTCCGTTTCGCTCAAATTGGCACCGGCCATTTTCGAGGACGCAAAGTCGCTCAGGGTCAGAAGAGAGCGCTGAAAGATGATTCCCGTCAGATCCTCGTTGGTCAGCATGAGGCGCGCCTTGGAGCATCCGGACCAGTCGACCCCGGGGCCAGGACCGTCCTGACATTTGGCCCAAGCCGGGCTCGAACAGACGACAGCGGCGATCAGGGCACCTGCAACCTTCGCGCGGAAACAATCCTCCATAAAGTCCTCTCACGTTCCTCTTTCAATAATTTAGGCATCGCGCCCGCCCTGGGGAGCCCTTTCAGTGCAACTTTCCTAACGCAGATCGCAGAAATGCGGCTTCGGTTCTGCACACCCTACCAAGTCTCGATCCAAGACCAGAATAGCGATACAAGACTCGACTTCCATTTCTTATGGTCTAGCTTCTGCAGCGATCCTTGTGGAGTAAAACCATGCGTCTTTCCGTAACGTTTCCAGCCGTTGTGCTTGCCGGATTTGCCTTGAGCGGCTGCGTCGCTTCCACGACCCCTGTCGGAGTCCTGCCGCGCGATCCCGTTCCTCCCCCGCCGTCCGTCTCCGGTGAGGCGCCAAGGCGTCCTGCCGCCACAGCGCGCACCGGTGCCACGTCCCAGCGGCGGGGCTTGAGCGTGCCCAACCAAGCCTCCACTCCCCGCCCCTGATTTCCTTGAAATGCGAGCATCGGCCGCGTCGGACAGGCTGATGCTTTTGCTTAAAGGGGATACTCTCCCAAAGAGCCTTTCAAACTGCGCCAATGCGTAGCTGGCGCCAATTCCTATCCTGATGCTATATGCCGCTACGAAGAATGGATGTGGGATAACGGTTCATGACTTGGTTTGAGGTAATCGGCTGGCTTGGGGCTGTCCTTGCCGTAACCGGCAGCGCCATGAAGACCATCATCCCGCTGCGCTGCATCGGGATCGGAGCCAATATCTGCTCCCTGATTTTCTCCTCGTTCACCGGCAATTACCCGAGCCTCGTCGTCAATCTGATCCTGCTGCCGCTGAACAGCGTGCGTCTGTATCAGATGCTTGGCCTGATCAAGCGCGTGAAGCAGGCTTCCAAGAGCGATCTGTCCATGGAGTGGCTCAAGCCCTTCATGACCCGCCGCAAGACGGAGACCGGGGAAGTGCTGTTCGCCAAGGGCGACGTCGCCAATTGCATGTTTTTCACGATTTCCGGGCGCTACCGCCTGAAGGAAATCGATATCGAGCTCCTGCAAGGGCAGGTCGTGGGCGAGATGGGCTTCATGTCTCCGAACAACATCCGTACCCAGACCCTCGAATGCATGGAAGCGGGCGAGGTGCTCAGCATCTCCTACGACGAGGTGCGCCAGCTCTATTTCCAGAACCCGGAGTTCGGCTTCTATTTTCTGCGTCTGGCCAGTGAGCGCCTTTTCTCGAACATGGAAAAGATGGAAGAGGAAATCGCCCGCCTTCGCGCTGCTCTGCCGGAGATCGAGACGGTTCAGAAGGCCGCCTCAGCTTAGAATCCATATAAGGTAGGTCTAGTTTAGAATTCCTATAAGATCTTGAAATCGCTTGATTTTCAATTGACCCGGCATTCCGATCATGGTTCTTGCAGCGTCAACGTGGCGGGACAGAACACCGACCCGACATGATTGCTGGAGGAATTCATGATGGTGAACCTTTCGTTTGCGCGCGGGCTGCTCGTCGGCGCAGCGGCTTTCGGTATCCTGGCAGGATCGGGCCTCTCGGCCTCCGCTGAGGAAGTGCTGAACATCTACACCACCCGCGAGCCTGGCCTGATCAAGCCCGTCCTCGACGAGTTCACCAAGGAGACCGGCATCAAGGTCAACACGATCTTCATCGCCAACGGTCTCGAAGAGCGCATCCGCACCGAGGGTCAGAACAGCCCTGCCGATCTGATCATCACTGTCGATATCGGCCGCCTCGCGGCCGCGAAGGATTATGGCGTGACGCAGCCGGTGAAGTCCGAGGCGCTCGAGAAGGTCATTCCGGCAGCCTATCGTGATCCGGAAGGCCATTGGTTCGGCATCGCCCTGCGCGGCCGCGTCGTCTACGCCTCCAAGGAGCGCGTGAAGCAGGACAAGATCACTTATGAAGAGCTCGCCGATCCCAAATGGAACGGCAAGGTCTGCATCCGTTCGGGCCAGCACCTCTACAACATCAGCCTGATCGCCGCGATGATCGCCCACAAGGGCGAGGCCAAGGCTGAGGAATGGCTGAAGGGCGTGAAGGCCAATCTCGCGAAGAAGCCCTCGGGCGGCGATCGCGAGCAGGCCAAGGACATTCTGGCCGGCGTCTGCGACATCGCTGTCGGCAACACCTATTATGTCTCGCTCATGCTCAACGGCAAAGACGCCGAGCAGAAGAAGTGGGGTGAGGCCATCAACGTGATCCTGCCGACCTTCGAGGGCGGCGGCACGCATGTGAACGTCTCAGGCCTGGCCCTGGCAAAGCACGCCCCCAACAAGGCCAACGCCGTGAAGTTCATGGAATACATGGTCTCGGACGCGTCCCAGCAGATCCATGCCGAGCTCAACTCGGAATATCCAATCAAGGCCGGAATCAAGATCCACCCGACCATCGCGTCCTTCGGCGAGCTCAAGGCCGACAATATCCCGATCGCCGAGATCGCGAAGTTGCGGAAGAAGGCCAGCGAGCTGGTCGACAAGGTCGGCTTCGACCAATAAGTCAAAGGGCGGCTGGATAAGCCGCCCTCCCACAAAAGGCGCTGCCGTCACAGGCAGCGTCGTTTCCATGATACCGTGATCGCAGAAACCCGGACCGCATTCCGCCTCTCGTTCTGGCGACCGGCAAAGCGCCTCCCCTGGTGGCTCTCGGCCGCCGTGGCCGCAGTCGGCCTGCTCGTTCTTCTGCCTCTTGCCGCACTGATCGGCATCGCCGCCGAAGGCGATGCGGAGATCTGGCCGCACCTCATCGCGAATGTTCTGCCGGTGAGCACCATCGACACCCTGGCCCTGTTGATCGGGATCGGTGTCGTGGCTGGCTCGATGGGGATCACGACGGCCTGGCTCGTCACGGCGCACCGCTTTCCGGGTCGCAGCATCCTGGTATGGCTGCTGCCGCTCCCGCTCGCGGTGCCGACCTACATCACGGCTTATATCTACGTCGAGATCTTCGACTCCGCCGGCCTCGTGCAGATGGCTCTGCGCGAACTCATGGGCTGGAAATCGCGGGCCGATTACTGGTTCCCGGAGATTCGCTCGCTCCCCGGCTGTATCCTCGTGATGTCTGCGGTGCTCTATCCCTACATCTATATTGCGGCGCGGTCGATGTTCCTGACGCAGAGCGCCAGCATGCTGGAGGTGGCCCGCACGCTCGGCGCCAGCCGCATCAAACTGTTCCGCATCATCGCACTTCCCCTTGCCCGCCCTGCCCTCGCCGTCGGAGTGTCGCTCGCCCTTCTCGAAGCGCTGAACGACATCGGTGCGAGCGAGTATCTCGGCGTGCGCACGCTCACGGTCTCCGTCTACAATACCTGGCTCAATCGCGGCAGCCTGCCAGGTGCGGCGCAGATCGCCTGCGTCATGCTCGCTTTCGTGATAGGCTTGATCCTGCTCGAACGCTATGGCCGGCGAGACCGACGCTATGCCGCTTCGCCCAAGCGGCATCGCACCGTGCACCCCGTTCCGCTTTTTGGTGTCCGCGGCTGGATTGCGACGTTTCTCTGCGCCATGCCCGTCGTTCTGGGCTTCATTCTGCCGACGGCCTTTCTGCTGCGCGAGACGTTTCGCGGCCGCCTCTTCGATCAGTTCGATGCTGATTTCCTTGCCCATTTCATGACCACCATCGGGCTTTCGGTCGTGGCCACCTGCGCGGTACTGGCCCTCGCCGTCATGCTGGTCTCGGCGGCCCGCCTGTCCAAGAACTCCCTGACCAGGGGAGCGCTCTTCGCAGCCGGCTTGGGGTACGCGGTTCCCGGTACCGTGCTGGCGCTGGGACTAATGACGCCGCTCGTCGGGTTCGACAATCTCATTGGCACTCTCTGGCGCAACCTCACCGGGGAGCGCCTCGGTCTCCTGCTCATGGGAGCAGCCGGCGGCATCATCATCGCCTATGTGATCCGTTTCCTGTCGATTGCGACCGGCTCGCTCTCGGCCGGGCTCGACCGGGTGTCACCGAGCCTCGAGGATGCGGCGCGCACCCTCGGCGCCTCGCGACGGGAAATGGTGTGGGCGATCCAGATTCCGCTCATGCGCCCTGCTCTGGCCAGCGCCGCCCTGCTGATCTTCGTCGACTGCATCAAGGAACTGCCGGCGACCCTGCTGCTGCGGCCTCTCAACACGGAAACGCTCTCGACCCTCGTCTACACTTATGCCTCGCGGGGCCGCTTCGAGGACGGATCCCTCGCCGCCCTCGTGATCGTCCTCGTCGGCCTCTTACCCGTGATCCAGCTCGTGCGCAGCGCCGAATCCCGGCCGAGAGTAGCGGAGAGTCCGAGCAGTTCAGCATCGAGTTCTCCGAGCCCGAACAACCGAATCTGATAGCGCATCCTCGACAGACTAACGAGACTAGAGCGTCGTGCCGACCCGAAGCGCTGCGCTAGCGAAAAGTGGATCCGGTTTCCCACGCCCAACGATGCTCTCATCCAAAAGGAAGCATCGGAGCTATCGCCTCCCTCTCCAGTAGACCACGTCGGGAACACGACTTAGGATGTCTGACGGCAGGCTCATCGGAGCATGAGTGGCATGAAGAAGCGGCTTGTCTTGTGGGGCGGCCTGGGCGTCGCCGCACTTCTCGCGACTATCGGGGCGGTCTGGATTCTCACCCTGCCTCCAGCGCCGGATGTCGATGCCGCGCCGACTATTGCGAAGGAAGAGACCGATGCCATGCTGGCGGCCTTGAAGCCTCCCAAGCGCCAGCGCCCGCTCATCGCAATCATCGGCATCAACGACGCCACTGAGACGACCGATTATCTCATGCCCTATGGCATCCTCCGTCGTGCCGATGTCGCGGATGTGGTGGCATTGGCGACGAAGGCAGGGCCAGTGACGCTTTATCCCGCGTTCAAGGTCGTGCCGGACATGACAGCTACAGACTTCGACACGCGGTATCCGGATGGTGCCGATTATGTCATCGTTCCGGCCATGAGCCGAGACGACGATCCAGCTGTTCTGCAATGGATCAGGAACCAGGCCGCCAAGGGGGCGATCGTCTTCGGCGTCTGTGCGGGCGCCAAGGTCGTCGGCGCGGCCGGACTGCTCGACGGAAAGCAGGCAACGACGCATTGGTACTATCTCGATGAACTGCGCGAGAAGCATCCTGCGATCCGCTACGTCGCGGACCGGCGGCTGGTGGTTGACCGGGGCATCGCAACGACGACGGGGATCACGGCCTCCATGCCGATGGCACTCACCTTGATCGAAGCCATCGCGGGCCGGGACAGGGCCGAAGCCGTCGCCCACGATCTCGGCCTTCGCCACTGGGATACGCGCCACGAGAGCGACGCGTTCCTCTTCACGCGCTCCTTCGCACTGACGGCCATCCGCAATACGCTCGCCTTCTGGAACCGCGAGCAACTCGGCATAGACCTCCGACCCGGCGCCGACGAAGTCTCGCTTGCCCTGGTGGCGGATGCATGGTCAAGGACTTACCGGTCACGCGCGGTGACGTTCGCACGGACGGAAGATGCGCTTGAGACCCGCAGCCGCATCCGCATCATTCCCGACAAGGTCGCGATGAGCTGGTCTGCGGAGCATCTGCTGCCGGCGATCGGAAGCCAGCGGCCGGCCCAGGCCTTGGACCAAGCCCTGCAGGGCATTGCAGCCCGCTATGGAATACCCACGGCCGATCTCGTCGCCATGCAGCTCGAATACAGGCGATGAAGCCTTGCTTCATGACGGCCATTGGTCCAGCACGACCTCGCTGCCGACCGTCTCGACCTGATAGCTGTAGCGCTTCGAATATAACGTCAAAAGTGAATCGTGCCCCTCGTCGGACGAGCTGCAGACGCCGTCGGTGACGATCACGACCCGCAATCCCAGGTCGACCGCGCCGAGCACCGTGGCAAGAACGCACATATCGGTCTCGGAGCCGGTGATCAGCAGGGTATCGATGCCGCGCTCGCTCACGAGATCGCGCAACTTGTGACCGGCGAATGCCGAATAGACTGGCTTATCCAGTATCACGGCAGGCGGCACGAGCCGCTGCAGCGGCGGCATCAACTCTAGAAGTCGCGGGTCGAGGTGCTCGCGAGTGACCTGACGCCATTGCTCGTAATAGCCGCGCCATGTCCCCGGCATGTCCTCGGGCCGGAACGGAGGAATGAAGCGGGTGAAGACCGTGCGGTCAGGGGCCTGCTCGGCAATCTGCGTGACCGTCGGCAAGACGCGCTCCATCCACGGGGTCGGCCACGGCCCGTCGACGGAAAAGAGGCGCTGCATGTCGATGCACAGATGAAGCGTTTTGGGGCCGAGGGGCGTCATGTCCATGGGGCGAAAAGTGGCGATGCCGGGCAAACGGACCGGCGCCAGTCCC
>KI911996.1:179179-179389 GCA_000517005.1 Microvirga lupini | reverse complement strand
CCGGCGCCGCCGGCGCGAATGCGCTCGGCCAGCGTGCCCTGCGGGTTGAATTCCAGCTCCAGCTCACCGGAGAGGTATTGCTGGGCAAACAGCTTGTTCTCGCCCACGTAAGACGAGATCATCTTGCGGATCTGACGGGTTTCCAGGAGGCGGCCGAGACCGATCCCATCCACGCCCGCATTGTTGGAGATGAAGGTCAGATCCTTCGCT
>KI911996.1:169328-179079 GCA_000517005.1 Microvirga lupini | reverse complement strand
TGACCACCCCGGCCAGCGCTGCCCGCGCATCGCTGTAAACCTTATCCATCAAAACCTCTCTCCATGGGCATATTCATGCTCGGTTGAAGTATCCGAGTAAACCTCGGGAGCAGCTTGCGACCTTTTGGCCACGTGCGGCTCAGGTACGAATGGCGGCCACCCTGCAACCTGGCCTCAATTTAGACAATCCCTTCATATGGATATATGGAAACGATTCACGATTTCGGTCTTGCCTGAGGACATCCCCTCATCCCCGCTTGCGAGGCAGGACCTAAGGTTTACAACATTCGTCCCATGTCCCGCCGCGTTGTCCTTCTCATTGCGTTGATTTCGCTCGCCGTTCTTGGAACGGCCGCCTCGCCCTGGACGCTCCCGGGCGGCGGTCTGTCCGCGGAGCTGACGCGGCACGTGAAGGACAAGTACGGGCTCGACCTGACGGTCAGGGGCCGCAGCACCTTTGCCGTCCTGCCCATTCCCAGGGTCAAGTTCGAGAATGTGACGCTTCAGTTCCCGGATCAGGCCCTCAAGGCCGAAGGAGGAACCCTGAGGGGCGAGCTGCGCCTCCTGCCGCTGCTTTTCGGCCGGATCGAGCTCTCGGATTTCGACCTGACCGAAACCCGCATCACAGGCTCCTTCAAGGCCCTGCAATCGGTCAAATGGACCGAAATTCTCAAGGACCGGACGAGCGCGACCTATGCCCGGCGTCTTATCGTGAACAGGTCCACCCTGCGCTGGACCGATCTGAAGGAAGCCAACCTGGACCAGCTCAACCTGGTCATCCGCTGGGTCAGTGCTGCCGAGCCCATGACCATGGCAGGTTCCGCCCTCTGGCGGGACGAGATGATTTCCCTCGAACAGGCTTCCGTTTTTCCCGATCTTCTGGCCTCGGACCGGATCAGCCCCTTTACCCTGACCCTGTCTTCGTCCTTCGCGCGCATCGCGGCCGAGGGCGAGGCTCAGCTTGGCGAAACCCCTCGGATCACGGGGGAAAGCACCGTCCAGGCCAAGTCCGTACGCGATTTCACCCGCTGGAGCGGTGTTGAATTGCCCTTTGGGTCGCTTCTGCGCGCCGTTTCCATCGCCGGCGATTTCTCCATGGATCGCCGGCGCCTGTCCTGGCCCGCCGTTTCGGTGACGCTGGGAGAGGACAAGCTGGAAGGAACGGTGGGCGTCCGCTTCGATACGGACCGGCCCGTGATCACCGGCACCCTTGCCGCCGACACGCTCAACCTGTCGGACCTGTTCGCGCCCTTCTCACAGGCCCGGACATCCTCCGGCTCCTGGAGCGAGGAGACCATCGATCTGACGCGGGCCACCGGCACTGACCTCGACCTGCGTCTCTCGGCCGCGAGCGCCAGTCTCGGCCGCCTCAGCCTCGATGACATGGCGGCGAGCGTCCTCGTGCAGCCCGGCCGCATCGAGGCCTCCATCGGGCGGGCTGGCTTCAACGAGGGCAGCCTCAAAGGCCGCCTGTCCCTGGTGAGGCAGAACGGCCAGGTCGAATTCAAGAGCCAGGGCTCCTTTGCCGGAGTGAAGATCGCTCCCTTCCTCGCCGCCATGGGAGAGCCGCGCTGGATCACCGGCCAAGCGACCGGACACTTCAGTTTCGAGGGATTGGGCAAGAATCCCTCGGACGTGGTCCGTGAGGCACAAGGCCGCTCCTCCATCGAGGTCGCCGATGGGGAGATCGTCGGCATCGCCCTCGACGATGCCCTTCGCCGCGTCGAGAAGCGTCCGCTTCTCGCGTCCCTCAACTGGAAGGGCGGCCGCACGCCTTTCGATAAGGCGCAGGCACAGATCCTGGTGAAGAACGGTGTCGGCGAGATCGCGGAAGCCCATCTCAAGGGACCTGCCGTGCAGGCCGACCTCAAGGGGCAGGTGCTCCTGGTCGACCGCACACTCAGCATGACGGCGAACGTTTCGCCAGCTGACGCCCCCGCGGGCCAATCCCCTGCCCTCGTCTTCAATGTCATGGGCGATTGGGACAACGTTGCGGTCTCTCCGCAAGTCCGCTCCCTCATCGAACGCTCGGGCGCCGCCAAGCCCCTCTTCCCCTCCGAGCGGGTACCGGCCAGCCAGCAGCGGCCCCAGGCTACCGCTCAGTGACCCTCACGCATCGTGCGGAAAAGCGGACCCGGTTTTCCGCGATTAACGATGCCCCAGCCAAAAGAAGAAGCATCGGATTCGACTCAAAAGTGGATTCCACTTTTGGGTCCGATGCTCTAGCGACGCGAGCGCAGGACCGAGCGCTTGCTGAGCAGGGTCGCTGAGATCACGCCGAGCGTCACGATTCCGATCAGGATCGTGGAGGCCGCATTCACCTCCGGCGAAAGCCCGAGCCGGACCTGGCTGTAGATCTTAATGGGCAGGGTCGTGGCGCCCGGCCCCGCATTGAAGCTTGCGATCACCAGATCGTCCATGGACAGAGTGAAGGCAAGCAGGAAGCCTGCCACGATGGACGGCGCGATCAGCGGCAGCGTCACGGAAAAGAACGTACGCAGGGGCGGCGCGCCGAGATCCATGGCGGCCTCTTCGAGCGAGCGGTCGAAGGTCATGAGGCGCGATTGCACCACCACCGTGACGAAGCACATGGTAAGCGTGGTATGCGCGAGCGTGATGGTCCAGAAACCGCGATCCAGATCGACCGCGACGAAGAACAAGAGCAGCGACAGGCCGGTGATCACCTCGGGCATGACCATCGGCGCATAGACCATGCCGGTGAAGAGCGTCCGGCCCGGGAAGCGTCCGTAGCGGGTCAAGGCAAGCGCCGCGAGGGTGCCGAGGACAGTCGCGAGCGTCGCGGAAAGAAGCGCGATGCGCAACGTCACCCAGGCCGCCTCCATGAGGGCCTCGTTTCTGAAGAGCGCGCCGTACCACTGGGTCGAGAAGCCGCCCCACACGGTGACGAGGCGCGAGGCGTTGAAGGAATAGATCACCAGCAGCAGGATCGGCAGATAGAGGAAGGCGAAGCCGATCACGAGGGAGGTGACGTTGAAGAGGCTCAGGCGACGGTTCATGGCCGCGCCTCCACGCGCCGTGCCTCGACATCGCGATAGATCACAATGGGCACGACGAGGATGATGAGGAGCAGGATCGCGACTGCCGAAGCGAGCGGCCAGTCGCGATTGGAGAAGAACTCGCTCCAGAGCTGCCGGCCGATCATCAGGGTTTCCGAGCCGCCGGCAGGTCGGGAATGACGAACTCGCCCACGGCCGGAATGAAGCACAGGAGCGAGCCCGCGATGATGCCCGGCATGGCGAGCGGCACGGTGATCGTCCAGAACGAGCGCCAGGGTGTGGACCCGAGATCGAGCGCCGCTTCGAGCAGCGTGTCGTCCATCTTCTCCAGCGTCGCGTAGAGCGGCAGCACCATGAAGGGCAGATAGGCATAGACGATACCGATATAGACCGCCATTTCCGTATTGAGGATATCGAGTGGCTCGGAGATCAGGCCGATCCCCATGAGTGCCTGCGTGAGCAGACCTTCGGGTTTCAGAATGGCAACCCAGGCATAAATGCGGATGAGAAAGCTCGTCCAGAACGGCAGGATAATTGCCGCGACCAGGAGCGGCCGATAGCGCTCCGGCGCGCGGGCCATGCCATAGGCGATGGGGAAACCCACGAGAAGGAGCAGCAATGTCGAGATGGCCGCGATCCGCACGGAGGAGAGCGTCGCGCGGAAATAGAGATCGTCCTGGGTCAGGAGCTCGAAATTCTCCAGGTCGAGCCCGCTGAAGAAACCGGCCATGTCGCTCCAGTCGAAGACGGGCTTGTAGGGCGGCTGGGCCACCGCCGGATCCGACAAGCTGATCTTGAGGACGATCAGGAACGGCACGAGGAAGAACACGCCGAGCCAGAGGTAAGGCACGGCGGGCACGAGGCCCGCGGTCAGTCGCCGCGTGGAGGAGTGTTCCATCATGGCTATTCCGCCAGGATCACCGCCGCATCCGGCGCGAACGTGACATAGACCTGCTCGTCCCAGTCGATGGGATTCTCGACGAAACGTGAGGCATTGGCGCGGGTGACGCGCAGGATCTCGCCGGTGGCGAGCTTGACGCGATAGACCGTCCAGTCGCCGAGATAGCCGATATCCCACACCTCGCCGGTGAGCACGTTGATGGCATTGGGGCCCGGCGGGTCGCGCTGGATCACCATCTTCTCGGGCCGCACGGCGATCGCCACGGCCTGACCGGAATGCAGCACCTCGTCCGGATCGTCGATGGTGAGCGGCACCTCCGCCGAGGAGGTCTTCACGCGCCAGAGGCCGTTCTCCTGGCCCTGAACACGGCCTTCCAGAATGTTCACGTCGCCGACGAACTCGGCGATGAAGCGGGTCTTGGGCTGCTCGTAGATCTCGCCCGGCGTCGCCACCTGGACGATCCGGCCATGATCCATCACCGCGATCCGATCGGCCATGGTCATGGCCTCTTCCTGATCGTGCGTGACGACCACGAAGGTCATGTGGAGATCGTGCTGAATGTCCATCAGCTCGAACTGGGTTTCCTCACGCAGCTTCTTGTCGAGAGCGCCGAGAGGTTCGTCGAGGAGCAGCACCTTCGGCTTCTTGGCAAGCGCGCGGGCGAGCGCCACGCGTTGGCGCTGGCCGCCGGAGAGCTGGCTTGGATAGCGCCGGGCGAGCTTTTCGAGCTGGACGAGGCGCAGCATCTCGCCGACGCGCTCCGCAATCTGGTCCTTCGGCATCCCGTCCTGCTTGAGGCCGAAGGCGATGTTCTTCTCCACGCTCATGTGCGGGAAGAGCGCGTAGGACTGGAACATCATGTTCACCGGCCGGCGATAAGGCGGCACGCCGGCGAGGTTCTGCCCTGCCAGGGTGATGCTGCCCTCGCTCGGCGTCTCGAAGCCTGCGAGCATGCGCATGAGGGTGGTCTTGCCGCAGCCTGACGGGCCGAGCAGGCAAAAGAACTCACCTTCGAAGATATTCAGGGAGAGATGGTCCACGGCCACCGCATCGCCGAACCGCTTCGTGACGTTTTCAAAGCGAATGAGGGGTTTGGCGGCGGGATCGGACCAAGGCGCGAAGGCGCGGCGCACGGCGCCGACGGAGGCGGATTGGCGGGACGGAGGAGGCAAGATGTTCTGACTTCAACCTTGAACGAGGAAAACCAGACGGCAAGCTATGATGTTCGCTCCCCAAGAACAACAAATTAAACGCCGTTGATCACCGATTCGAGGGCAGCATTTCCTGCAACCCTGCCCTGCCGGACCGAGGCGCCCAACAATCTTGAAGCTGCCTTGGAATCTCGGTATCAAGCGCCCACATAATTAGTACCCTAATAATATGCACTCTAGGAAGGTCATGACCACTCCCGCCAAGGCGGCATTCTCCGAGGAAATCTGGAAGGTCAGCCGGAAGATGCGCACTCTTTTCGACGCTCGCGTCCGTGTCGAAGGCCTGACTTTGGCGCGGGCGCGTGCCCTGATCTTCCTCGGCAAGAAGGAGGGCATGACCCAGACGGAGCTTGCAGAGATGCTCGAGATCGAAGGCCCTACCCTGGTCCCGCTTCTCGACAGCCTGGAGAAGCAGGGCCTGATCGAGCGCCGGCCGGTGGAAGGCGACAGGCGCGCGAAGCAGATCGCCCTCACCACGGTGGGCCAGGAACAGGCGGCTTATGTCGACGGACTCGTCAAGGAATTTCGCAGCGATGTCCTGAAAGATATCAGCGAGGATGACCTGAAGGCAGCCATCCGCGTTTTCCACGCCATGGTGCGGAATATCGAAGCCGCAAGCTGATGACGGTGTGCTTGAGGTGACAGCAACTTCCGACGACAACGCAACGGCCATCACCAATGCCCCCGGCTCCGAGGTCGAGACCCCTTCGAAGCCGGTGGAGCCGCAGGCGCCGCCCGCCACCCCTCCGGCGGCGCCTGCTCCCATGCCCTGGTCCAGGGCCGCTCTCTATATGCTGGCCTCCCTCCTCCTGTCCCTCACCCAGGGGCTGGGGATGAATCTCGCCGCGGCGAATCTGCCGCAGCTTCAGGGACCGCTGGGCGCCACCACGAACGAAGTCACATGGCTGATCGCCGCCTATATGGCGCCGAATGTCAGCCTCTCGCTGATCCTCGTGAAAGTCAGAGCCCAGTTCGGCCTTCGCAATTTCGCGGAGCTGAGCATTCTTCTGTTCGTGCTCGTGATGCTGCTGCACATCTTCGTGCGGGATCTGCAATCGGCTCTCATCGTGCGGTTCTTCAGCGGCATCGCGGCGGCACCCATCTCGACGCTCGCCTTCCTCTACATGCTGGAGCCGCTGCCGCCGGCCAAGAAGCTGAGCATCGGCCAACCCCTCGTGCTCACGAATATTGCATTGGGCGCTCCCCTGGCCCGCCTGATCTCGCCGGATCTTCTGATGCTGGGCGACTGGCACGGCCTGTACCTGTTCGAGATCGCCCTCGCCATGGTGGCCTTCGCGGCCGTGTATCTGCTGCCCCTTACGCCGCCGCCACGAGCCAAGGTCATCCATTGGCTCGATATCGTCAGCTATCTCTTCATCGCCGTCGGCTTCGGTCTCATTGCCATGGTCTTCGCCCTGGGGCGGGTCTACTGGTGGTTCGAAGCGCCCTGGCTTGGCGTCATGCTCACCATCGGCATCGCATCACTCAGCTGCGCCATTGTGATCGAGCTCAACCGCGAGACGCCCTTTCTCGATATCCGCTGGCTCACCAGCAAGGAAATCCTGCATCTCGCCGGCACCCTCATGATCTTCCGCCTCCTCATGTCGGAACAGACAGCCGGTGCCTTCGCCTTCTTCCAGGCCATCGGCCTGCAGAACGACCAGATGACGACCCTGTCTCTGGTGGTCATCGGTGCCTCCATCGCCGCCGGCTTGGCCTACATCGCCCTCGTCAAGCCTGGCCGGGAGAACGCCGCCCAGATGGTTGCATTGGGCCTGCTCCTGGTCGGCGCTCTCATGGACAGCAACGCGACGAGCCTGACCAGGCCCGAGCAGATGTATGTGAGCCAAGCGCTCATCGCTGCGGCCGGTGTTCTCTTCCTGCCGCCCGCCATGGCGACCGGGCTGACACTGGCGCTGAAGCGAGGGCCGACCTTCATCCTGAACTTCATCGTTGTCTTCCTGACGACGCAGAGCCTTGGCGGCGTGATCGGATCGGCACTCGTCGGCACCTTCATCACCTGGCGCGCGAGATTTCATCTCCAGGAGATCGCCGACCACCTGACCCTGATCGATCCCCTCGTCGCTCAGCGCATCACGCAGCTTGCCGGAACCTATGGCCGCGTCATCACGGACCGATCCCTGCTCAACGCGGAAGGCGTGGCGCTCCTCGGCCAGCAGGTTACCCGCGAGGCTACGGTGCTCGCCTATAACGACGCCTTCCTGGCCATCGCTCTCCTCGCCGCCTTCGCGCTTGCAGCGATGATCCTCCATCTCGTGATCCGCGCGATCCGCAAAAGCATTTCGCCTGAACCGCAACCGGCCATCAGTTAACATCGTCATGACCAAGATCTTCCGCTCCACCGCCACCATCGTCGCCGCGATCATCGGCATCGTCGGTATCGCCCTCGTGCTCTATGCGTGGCGGCTCCCGCCCTTCACCAGCTCGATCCAGACCACCGACAATGCCTATGTGCGCGGGCAGATCACGAACATCGCTCCACAGCTTGCCGGCTATGTCGCCGAGGTGGCGGTACAGGATTTCCAGCATGTGAAGGCCGGGCAGCTTCTGGTGAAGATCGACGATCGCATTTTTGCTCAGAAGCTCGAGCAGGCGAAAGCCACGCTGGCAAGCCAGCAGGCGGCCCTGGCCAATTCCGAGCAGAAGGAGCGCTCGGACCGGGCTCGCATTGAATCGAGCGAGGCTCAGGTCGACAGCGCCAGGGCCGCTCTGAACGCTGCGGAAGCGAACTGGAACAGGATCGCGCCGCTCCTGGAGCGAGGGGTCTCGACGCAGAGCCAAGCCGATCAGGCCCGCGCCACCTTCGATCAGGCGACCGCCTCCCTGCATCAGGCGGAAGCTGCGCTGACCGTCTCCCGCCAGGATCTCGCCTCCACGCTCGTCAATCGCCAGTCGCTCGAAGCTGCGGTGCAGGGCGCGCAGGCCGCCGTCCGGCTCGCCGAGATCGACCTGCAGAACACGCGCATCGTGGCGCCAGAGGACGGACGCCTCGGCGAGGTCGGCGCGCGCGTCGGTCAATACGTGTCCGCCGGCACGCAGTTGCTTGCCCTTGTGCCAGAGCGGATCTGGGTCATCGCCAACTTCAAGGAGACACAATTGTCGGGAATGAAAGTCGGCCAACCCGTCACCTTCACCGTCGATGCGCTCGAGCATGCTCAACTGAACGGTCATATCGAGCGCTTCTCGCCGGCCGCCGGTTCCGAGTTCAGCGTGATCAGAACCGACAACGCGACCGGCAACTTCACCAAAGTTGCGCAGCGGGTGCCCGTCCGCATCGCCATCGATCCCGGGCAGGCGCTCATGGAGCGCCTGGTGCCCGGCATGTCGGTGGTGGTGAGTGTGGATACACGAGCGCAGGAGTCCTGAAGTGCAAGCCGGCTTCAGCGCTGCCTTTCCCGTGATTGGCGTCTTTTGAGCTGAACAGTCGGAACAACGCACCGCCTGCATCGTTCGGGGAGCATCGGCAGAAGGAGCGTCCAGATGCCCGACAAACCCGACACCAAGCGCGATCCCGCCGCCAGCGGCAATCCGAAGATCCATGCGCCCGATCACAAGAGCGGCAATCCGGTCCAGAACGCCGAGGAATGGGGCGGCGGCTCGAAGGGATCGAAGGGTGGAATCACACCCGCCGACAAGCGTAATCCCAATTCCAGCGCCAAGTCTTAAAGCCTTGCGGTAAATGCCGCCACGGCGGACGATTGCGAAGGCCAAGGAGGTTCGCCATGAGCGCAACCGGTCTCGAAGTCTTTGATAAGACCCTTCACACCACCAATACCTGGCTCAAGGAGATCATGGAGGCGCTCGGCCCCGACCGCCACGTGGCTTGGCATGTGCTGGGAGCTGTGCTGCGAGCCGTGCGCGACCGTATTCCGGTGGAGCTGAGCGCTCACCTCAGCGCGGAGCTGCCGCTTCTCGTGCGCGGCCTTTACTACGATCGGTGGCGGCCTGCGGCGCCGCCGGAACGCTATCGCTCGCTCGACGAGTTTCTCGACATCCTGGCCTACGACTTGAGTTCGACGCGTCCCGTCGATCCGCAGGATGCGGCCATCGCCGTCTTTACCGTTCTGACCCGGCATATCCCCGCGGGGCAGGTCGAGAAGGTGCGCCATGCCCTGCCGGAGGACATTCGGGCTCTGTGGCCGGAGATGGTTTCGCCTGCAGATCAAATGCGGGTCGAGATCGAGGTCGACGAGAGGCGCCTTTCCCGCGAGGCTTGAGCGGCCTTCTCAGCGTCGGAAGTCACACACGGTCCCGGTAGGAGCCTTCCCGAGGATCAATGAAAGCGGAGCAGCATTCCCTCGAAGAGAGCTTCTACCGGGAATGCGCACGGTTGCTCGACGTGGTTCACACCTATCGCCCGTGGATCGGTCGGCCTCCGAACCGCTGGAACAACCGCCATCCAGGGAACGGACGCTTTCCGGGCTTCGGGACCATCCGTATGCATGCGCTGAACCACATCCATGTCTCCCTACAACAGCCAGTGATCCTGAACCGCGTCTGCCATTCCATGGAGGAGGTTTACGACCTGCTGCGCAAGCTCAAGCTGAGGGCGGCCCAAATCGGGATAGGGGGGAACCTTGCGGCTCCTCCCCTCCCACACC
>KI911996.1:153730-169228 GCA_000517005.1 Microvirga lupini | reverse complement strand
GATGAAAACTTTGGAGCTGAGGCTTACTCGGCGGCCTCGACGAGCTCGTCCTTCATGGTCGGGCCCGAATCCTGGCCGCGCGCATCCACGTCGCGGTCCACGAACTCGATCACGGCCAGCGGAGCGTTGTCGCCGTAGCGGAAGCCGGCCTTGAGGACGCGGGTGTAGCCGCCGTTTCGGTCCTGGTAGCGCTTGCCCAGCACGTCGAAGAGCTTCTTCACCATGGCCTCGTCGCGCAACTTCGACATGGCGAGGCGGCGGGCATGCAGGTCGCCACGCTTGCCGAGCGTGATCAGCTTCTCGACGACCGGACGCAAGTCCTTGGCCTTCGGCAAGGTGGTGACGATCTGCTCGTGCTTGATCAGCGCAGCCGCCATATTGGCGAACATGGCCTTGCGGTGTTCGGTCGTGCGGTTGAAGCGACGACCACGGAATCCGTGACGCATTGGCTTTCTCCTAAATCTTCCGGCCGCCGTGCCAAGGGACGGACCGTCTCTCTTGATTGACCGCCCTTATAGGCGGGGCAGATGAAGGAGCCGCCCCACGTTAAGGAGGGCGGCTCCGACGAACTTAGTAGTGCTCTTCGAAGCGCTTCGCGAGGTCTTCGATGTTCTCCGGCGGCCAGCCCGGCACGTCCATGCCGAGGTGCAGGCCCATGCCGGCCAGAACTTCCTTGATCTCGTTGAGCGATTTGCGGCCGAAGTTCGGAGTGCGGAGCATTTCCGCCTCGGACTTCTGAATGAGGTCGCCGATATAAACGATGTTGTCGTTCTTCAGGCAGTTTGCCGAACGGACCGACAGCTCGAGCTCGTCCACCTTCTTGAGGAGCGCCGGGTTGAACGGCAGCTGCGGCGCGGCGGCGGCGGCCTCTTCCTTGCGTGGCTCTTCGAAGTTGACGAAGACCTGGAGCTGGTCCTGCAGGATGCGGGCGGCATAGGCCACGGCATCCTCAGGCGTCACGGCGCCGTTGGTCTCGACCGTCATGATCAGCTTGTCGTAGTCGAGAATCTGGCCCTCACGGGTGTTCTCGATGCGATAGGAGACCTTCTTCACCGGGCTGTAGAGCGAGTCGACCGGGATGAGGCCGATCAGAGCGTCCTCGGTGCGGTTGCGCTCAGCCGGAACATAGCCCTTGCCGGTGTCGACCGTGAACTCCATGCGGATCTCGGCGCCCTCATCGAGGGTGCAGAGCACGAGCTCGGGGTTCAGGATCTGCACGTCGCCGATCGTGTTGATATCGCCGGCGGTGACGACGCCCGGGCCGGTCTTGCGGAGCGTCATGCGCTTCGCACCCTCGCCCTGCATCTTGATGGCGATCGTCTTCACGTTGAGGACGATGTCGGTCACGTCCTCACGGACGCCCGGGATGGACGAGAACTCGTGCAGCACGCCGTCGATATGGATCGCCGTCACTGCCGCGCCCTGGAGCGACGACAGGAGGACCCGGCGCAGCGAGTTGCCGAGCGTCGTGCCGAAGCCACGCTCAAGCGGCTCGGCCACGACCGTCGCAATACGCTTCGGGTCGTCACCGGGGGCGACTTCAAGCTTGTTCGGCTTAATCAGCTCTTGCCAGTTCTTTTGGATCACAACCACACCTCATGAGGTACGGCTTGAAGGGAGGCTTTCTGCCAGCCCTTTAAACCGGAACGCGCGTGGGCTTGAGACCCACGCGCCGGATAACCTTAGACGCGGCGACGCTTGCGCGGGCGGCAGCCGTTGTGCGGGATCGGCGTCACGTCACGGATCGAGGTGACGGTGAAGCCTGCCGACTGGAGGGCGCGCAGGGCGGACTCACGGCCGGAGCCGGGACCGGACACCTCGACCTCGAGGGTGCGCATGCCGTGCTCGGCAGCCTTGCGGGCAGCGTCTTCAGCGGCGATCTGCGCCGCATACGGGGTCGACTTACGCGAACCCTTGAAACCCATGGCGCCGGCCGAGGACCAGGAGATCGTGTTGCCCTGGGCGTCGGTGATGGTGATCATGGTGTTGTTGAACGAGGCATTCACATGCGCCACGCCGGAAACGATGTTCTTGCGTTCGCGGCGGCGGACGCGGGTAGCTTCTTTAGCCATTCCAAAGATCCTTCAAGCGCGCCCGTCATTCCAGGCGCTCGGGAGAAAAGGCCACCCGCCGGGGTGGCCAGAAACTTACTTCTTCTTGCCGGCGATCGGCTTCGCCTTGCCCTTGCGGGTCCGGGCGTTCGTATGGGTGCGCTGGCCGCGGGTCGGCAGGCTGCGGCGGTGGCGCAGGCCACGATAGGCGGCGAGGTCCATGAGGCGCTTGATGTTCATGGACACTTCACGGCGAAGATCGCCTTCGACGATATAGTCGCGGTCGATCGTTTCGCGGATGGCCAGAACCTCGGCGTCGGTCAGCTGGTTCACGCGGCGCTCGGCCGGGATGTTGACCTTCTCGATGATCTCCTGAGCCTTCTTGGGCCCAATGCCGTGAATATACTGAAGCGCGATCACAACGCGCTTGGCGGTCGGGATGTTGACGCCTGCTATACGGGCCATCGTCCGTCTCCATGTAAGAAGCAAATGCTTCGGGTTTTGGTTATCGCGCGTCCGGTGGAGGCCGGCCCCTGCGCGGGTTTATGCAAAACAAAACGACCCGAGTGACTTCTCACGAAGCCCTCCGAGCCGAGTGCCTTCTTTGCAAGTGGACGCACATAGACGCTTTTTGGCGCTACGTCAACACCGTTTCCGGCACGCGCCGACACAACCGAATCCGTATGTTCCTGCGTCACCGACGGGTAAACCAGATTGGTATCGCGATGGCACAATTTTTTGTTCTCTTTATGTTCTTGACACAAACATCGGAACAATATAAGGTTATAACAAAGTTTGAGAGCTTTAGTTTATGACCAAATCACTCAATGCCAGAAGAAAACTGCTTCAAATAAGAACTCGGCTCATATCGGTTCGCCAACAGCTTCTCGACGTTCGCGTCAGACACCTCCTTGAGCATCGCTACGACCCGAACCAACCACGTATCCCAGCTGGATCATCCGGAGGAGGTCGGTGGACTGATGGCGCTGGCTCAGGCACAGGGAATTCAACCACATATCGTGATGACGCAATACGATCGGGAAGAGAAAATGATAAGCCCCATCCAGGAAGGCTTAATATTGCATCTCGGAAGAGACTCGCAGAGTGCGAAGAGCAATTCGAGCGAGACATATTTCAATGCAACATGGTTGGCTTAAGAGCATGTTACGCTCAGGCCATGGTCCGAAAAGTAGCTTGTGAGAAGGGCCACCCGATTCCGCCACTTAATTACTGAGTGAAGCTATGCTTATCGCTGAACGATATCTTGAGCTTGCAGAACCAGATGGAATGGTCACCAAAATTCCGGTCTGCCTCTTTTCTCCCGAAGGCAGAAATAAGCAATGGTCTTGTCGCTACACAATCGGATGGCCGGATGGCACCTATTCGGGAACTGGCTACGGAGTAGACCAGTTCCAAGCACTTATCTTGACGCTTCAAAAAATTGGAACGGATATTTACTTCAGCGACTATCACAAGACGGGTCGCCTCTATTTCGAGAAGCGAGGCAGCGGCTATGGCTTCCCTGTTCCGAAGAATGCGAGAGACCTACTTGTTGGGGATGACAAACGATTCGAAGGATAAATGCGGTGAGGCATAGCCTCACCGCCCAAGGATCCCCTTGACTGCCCCAGTGACGTCGTCGATCGGCTTCATGCCGTCGACGGTCTTCAGCATGCCCTTGCTCTCGTAATAGGCCGAAAGCGGGGCTGTCTGCTTCCGGTAAGCCTCGAGGCGGGTCTTGAACACGTCAGGATTGTCGTCCTTACGGACCGGCTCCCCGCGGGCTTCCGTTTCCTTGGCCCGCTTGACGATCCGGTCAACCAGCTCGGCTTCGTTCACCTTGAACTCGATGACCGCGTCGAGCTTAAGGCCCTTGGCGGCGAGCATGGCGTCGAAAGCCTCGGCCTGGGCCACGGTCCGCGGGAAACCGTCGAGAATGAAGCCGCTCTTGGCGTCGGCCTCCTCGATTCGGTCCGCAATGATGCCGACGACGATGTCATCGGACACTAGGTCACCCCGATCCATGACTTCCTTGGCCTTGAGGCCGACCGGCGTACCGGCAGCCACAGCTGCGCGGAGCATGTCGCCCGTCGACAGCTGGGGAATTCCCAGCCTTTCGACCAGACGCACAGCCTGAGTGCCTTTTCCGGCCCCCGGCGGCCCCAGCAGGATGATCCTCATCGACGCCCCCCTGACATTCGTCGAGAATGCTCGCCTTCAAGCGAGATCTTGCAATCCTAGAGCTGCTCCCCTTGCGGGGACCAGCTCTCTCCTTTTGCCTTGCCGCATTTTCTGACGGCGAACCGGACCCGCTTCGCCGAAAAATGCTTTAGCGTCTGCGCGCGCCCTTGAGCTTCGCCTTCTTGACGAGGCCCTCGTACTGGTGAGCCAAGAGATGGCCATGGACCTGCGCAACCGTGTCCATGGTAACAGACACCACGATCAGAAGCGAAGTGCCGCCAAAGTAGAATGGCAAAGCCGCATACGACACCAGCAGTTCGGGAATCAGGCAGATGATCACCAGGTAGGCTGCGCCCAGCACGGTGATGCGGGTCAGGACCTGATCGATGAAATCGGCCGTGCGTTCGCCGGGACGGATGCCCGGGATGAACCCGCCCTGCTTCTTCAGGTTGTCGGCCGTCTCCGTGGGATTGAACACGATGGCGGTGTAGAAGAAGGCGAAGAACACGATCAGCGCCGCATACAGGAACATGTAGGCCGGGCGCCCATGGCCCAGATAGGCCGTGAGCATGGCAATGAAGCCCGTGCCGTCCGTCGTGGTCTGGAAGCTGGCGATGGTGGCCGGCAGCAGCAGCAGCGAGGACGCGAAGATCGGCGGAATGACGCCCGAGGTATTCAGCTTGAGCGGCAGGAACGACGTCTGACCCTCATACATCCGGTTGCCGACCTGGCGCTTCGGGTAGTTGATCAGCAGACGGCGCTGGGCACGCTCCATGAACACGACGAAGTAGATGATGGCGATGGCCATCACGATGACGCCGATGATCAAGCCCGTCGAGATCGCGCCTTGACGGCCGAGTTCGAGGGTACCGGCAATGGCGGACGGAAGATTGGCCACGATGCCGGCGAAGATGATTAGCGAGGTGCCGTTGCCGATGCCCCGGGACGTGATCTGCTCGCCGAGCCACATCAGGAACATGGTTCCGCCGGTCAGCGTGATCACGGTCGAGATCAGGAAGAAAGGACCTGGCGCCTGTACGATGGTGCCGGAACTCTGCAGACCGACAGCGATGCCCCAGGATTGGAAGACGGCCAGGAACACCGTGAGATAGCGGGTGTACTGGTTCAGGATCTTGCGGCCGGCCTCGCCTTCCTTCTTGAGCGCCTCGAGCGAGGGCAGAACGGAGGTGAGGAGCTGGACGATGATCGATGCCGAGATATACGGCATGATGTTCAGGGCGAAGATGGCCATGCGCTCGACGGCGCCGCCCGAGAACATGTTGAAGAGGCCGAGCACGCCGCCGCTGGCGCCCTGGAAGCTCTGCCGGAGGGCCTCCGGGTCAATGCCGGGCAGCGGAATATAGGTGCCGAGACGGTAGACGATGAGGGCGCCCAAGGTGAACCAGATGCGCTTCTTCAGCTCATCGGCCTTGGCGATGGCGCCGAAATTGATGTTTGCCGCAAGTTGCTCGGCTGCTGAGGCCATAGTGGTGTCCCCGAAATACCTGATACGTGACGGTCATCACGCAAACGGCGGCCACGCGATCAGACGCGGGCCGCCGCTTGGATCTTAGTCAATGTGGGCGCGGACTCACGCCTGCGCAACGGCACCCAGGAGGGTGACCGAGCCACCAGCCTTCTCGATCGCTTCGACGGCCGACTTGGACGCGCCGTGGACCTGGAAGGACAGCTTCGTCTTGAGTTCGCCGACGCCGAGGATCTTCACGCCGTCGCGCGGCTTGGAGACGACACCGGCGGCAACCAGCGTCTCGACCGTGACGGCAGCGCTCGTGTCGAGCTTGCCGGCCTCGATCGCCTGCTGAATGCGGCCGACATTGACCTCGTTCAGATCAATCGCGTTCGGCTTGTTGAAGCCGCGCTTCGGCAGGCGACGATGCAGAGGCATCTGACCGCCTTCGAAGCCCTTGATCGCCACGCCGGTCCGGGCCTTCTGACCCTTCACGCCGCGACCACCGGTCTTGCCCTTGCCGGAGCCGATACCACGGCCGACGCGCATGCGGTTCTTGGTCGAACCTTCGTTGTCACGAATTTCGTTGAGTTTCATGACGCTCTCCTCACTGCCCGTCGACAACGCGCACGAGGTGCTTGACCTTTTCGATCATGCCGCGAACTGCCGGCGTGTCTTCCAAGGTCGAGGTGCGGTGAAGCTTGTTGAGCTTGAGGCCGATTAGCGTCTGGCGCTGCTTGGCCTCGCGGCGGATCGGCGAGCCGATCTGCTCAACGGTGATGGTGGATGCTGCAGCAGCAGGCTTCTTTGCCATAATCGAAGCCTCCCTTACGCTTCAGCGCCAGCGGCTTCGCTGGCGTCTGCATCGCGGCGGCGAGCCTGCAGCGTCGAGACCTTCAGGCCACGGCGAGCGGCGACCGAACGCGGGCTGTCCTCGTTCTTGAGCGCGTCGAAGGTCGCGCGGACGAGGTTGTAGGGGTTCGACGAGCCGAGCGACTTGGCGACCACGTCCTGCATGCCCACCACCTCGAAGACGGCGCGCATCGGGCCGCCGGCGATGATGCCGGTACCCTGGGGAGCGGCACGCAGCACGACCTTGCCGGCGCCATGACGGCCGTTCACGTCGTGGTGAAGCGTGCGGCCCTCGCGGAGAGCAACGCGGATCATCGAGCGCTTCGCAGCGTCGGTCGCCTTGCGGATCGCTTCCGGCACTTCACGGGCCTTGCCGTGGCCGAAGCCGACGCGGCCCTTCTGGTCGCCGACGACGACGAGAGCAGCGAAGCCGAAGCGACGGCCGCCCTTCACGACTTTCGCGACGCGGTTGATGTGGACCAGACGGTCCACGAATTCGCTGTCGCGCTCTTCGCGATCAGCACGTTCTCTGGGTTCTCTAGCCATGAGACCTCTCACTTGCGCGGGCGGCGGGCCCGCTCGCTAAGGGTTGCTTGGATTATACCCGCCGTTAGAAATCCAGACCGCCTTCACGGGCAGCGTCGGCCAGAGCCTTGACGCGACCGTGATAGAGGTAGCCCGAGCGGTCGAAGATGACCTGCTTCACGCCAGCCTTCACCGCGCGCTCGGCCACGAGCTTGCCCACTTCCTTCGCCGCATCGACGGTGGCGCCGGTCTTGAGCTTGCCCTTGAGGTCAGCCTCGAGGGTCGAAGCCGAGGCGACCGTGTGGCCGCGCACGTCATCGATGACCTGGGCATAGATCTGCTTGGACGAACGGAAGACCGACAAACGCGGGCGGCCATTCGCTGCCTTCTTGATCGCACGGCGCACACGAGCCTTGCGGCGATCTTCGGCGCCTTTCTTCTCAGCCATGATACGTCGTCCTTACTTCTTCTTGCCTTCCTTGCGGAAGATGAACTCGTCGGAGTACTTGACGCCCTTGCCCTTGTAGGGCTCCGGACCGCGATACTCGCGGATCTCGGCGGCGGTCTGACCGACGACCTGCTTGTCGATGCCGGCAACGACGACTTCCGTCGGCTTGGGCGTCGTGATCGTCACGCCGGCCGGGATCGCGTAGTCGATATCGTGGCTGTAGCCCAGCGACAGCTTCAGCACCTTGCCGGCAACGGCGGCCTTGTAACCGACGCCGTTGATCTCAAGACGCTTCTCGAAGCCCTTGGACACGCCCTCGACCAGGTTCGCCACCTGGGCACGGGACATGCCCCACTTCGCACGGGCCGTCTTGGACTCGTCGCGCGGGTTCACCGACACGGCGCCGTTCTCAAGAGCAACCGACACTTCTTCGGGAACGAGGAACGAGAGTTCGCCCTTCGCGCCCTTAACTTTCACCAACTGACCGTCAATGGTGGCCGTCACACCTGACGGAACCGCAACGGGCTTCTTGCCTACTCGGGACATTTTCGAATCTCCGTGGTTCTGTGCGGGTGCTTCGGCCTTAGAAGACCTTGCAGAGCACTTCGCCGCCCACGTTCTTCTCACGGGCCTCGTGATCGGCCATCACGCCCTGGGGCGTCGAGAGAATGGTGATGCCGAGGCCGTCAGCCACGCGAGGCATGGTGTCGACGGAGGCATACACGCGGCGACCGGGCTTGGAGACGCGCTCGATGGAGCGGATCACCGGCTGACCATCATAGTACTTCAGCTCGATCGAAAACTCGGTCCGGCCGTTGCCGAACTCGGTCTGCGAGTAGTCGCGGATGTAGCCCTCGTTCTTCAGAACTTCGAGGACGCGAGCGCGAAGCTTCGAGCCAGGGGTGGAAACGGACCCGCGACGGCGCATCTGCGCGTTGCGGATACGGGTGAGCATATCGCCCAACGGATCGTTGATCATATGATGCCCCTCCCCTTACCAGCTGGACTTCACGAGGCCCGGGATCAGGCCCTTGTTGCCGAGCTCGCGCAGAGCGATACGCGACATGCCGAGCTTGCGGTAGTAAGCGCGCGGGCGGCCCGTGATCTCGCAGCGGTTGCGGATGCGGGTCTTGCTCGCGTTGCGCGGCAGCTCGGCCAGCTTGAGGCGCGCCTCGAAGCGCTCCTCCATGGACTTCGACTCGTCGTTGGCGACCGCCAGGAGGCGCTCGCGGCGGCCGGCGAACTTCTTCACCAGCTCACGACGATGCTTGTTCTTCTCAATAGCGCTTTTCTTAGCCATGCTTTTATCTCCAGTGTCCGCGTTTGAGGACAGCTATCCTCACTGCCGGAACGGGAAGTTGAAGTGACGCAGCAGGGCGCGGGCTTCTTCGTCGGTCTTCGCCGTGGTGGTGATGACGACGTCCATGCCCCAAACCTGCTCGACCCTGTCGTAATTGATCTCAGGGAACACCAGGTGCTCCTTGATACCCATTGCGTAGTTACCGCGGCCGTCGAACGACTTGGGGTTCAGGCCCCGGAAGTCGCGGACACGGGGAAGCGCGATGGTCACGAGGCGGTCAAGGAACTCGTACATGCGAGCCTTACGCAGCGTAACCTTGGCACCGATCGGCATGCCCTCGCGGACCTTGAACTGCGAGATAGCCTTGCGGGCCCGCGTGATCACCGGCTTCTGGCCGGCGATGAGAGCGAGGTCAGCCGCAGCGACCGAAGCCTTCTTCGAGTCGGCGGTCGACTCGCCAACGCCCATGTTGAGGACGATCTTCTCGATCGTCGGCACTTCCATGGGGTTCTTGTAGCCGAATTCTTCAATGAGCTTCGGACGCACCACTTCCTCGTAGTGCTTCTTCAGCCGCGGCGTGTAGCCGTCCACCTGAGCCTTAGCCATCGATCAGGTCTCCCGAACGCTTGGCGAAACGGACCTTGCGGCCGTCTTCGAGAACTTTGAAACCAACCCGGGTCGGCTTGCCGTCCTTCGGGTCCGCATAGGCCAGGTTCGACAGATGGATGGCCGCCTCTTTCGAGATAATGCCGCCCTCGGAGTTCGCCGTCTGGCGCTGGTGGCGCTTCACGAGGTTCACGCCACGGACGACCGCGCGCTCTTCCTTCGGGAGCACCTGCACGACTTCACCGGTCTTGCCCTTGTCGCGACCGGTCAGGACGACGACCTTATCGCCCTTCTTGATCTTCGCGGCCATTAGAGCACCTCCGGCGCAAGCGAAATGATCTTCATGTGGTTCTTGGCACGCAGTTCACGCGGAACGGGGCCGAAGATACGGGTGCCGACCGGCTCTTTCTGATTGTTGATCAGAACGGCGGCATTGCGGTCAAACCGGATGACCGAGCCGTCAGCGCGACGGATGTCCTTCGCGGTGCGAACGACGACTGCCTTCATGACATCGCCCTTCTTCACGCGACCGCGCGGAATAGCCTCTTTCACGGATACGACGATGATATCGCCCACGGAAGCGTACTTACGCTTCGAACCGCCGAGAACCTTGATGCACATCACGCGACGGGCGCCGGAATTGTCGGCGACGTCAAGATTCGTCTGCATCTGGATCATGGCTTTGATCCTTTCCTTTGTTTCAGACAGGTTTCCGGGCCAAGGCAGGATTGCCCCCCGGACTACGCCTGACGGGGATCTGATGTCCCCTGCCCTTCAAATGTCGAGAGAGGCGGCCGTATACACGAACCGCCCCCGTTAGACAACCCCAAAACGAAGGCTTTTTAAGCCTTCGCTTCGTTGACGAGCACCCAGGTCTTGAGTTTGGAGAGCGGCCTGGTCTCTTCGATGAAGACCGTGTCGCCCACCTTGGCAGTGTTGTTCTCGTCATGAGCGTGGTAGTTCTTCGTCTTACGCACGGTCTTCTTGAGAACCGGGTGCGTGAAACGACGCTCCACCTTCACGACGATCGTCTTGTCCTGCTTGTCGCTGACAACGACGCCCTGCAAAACGCGCTTCGGCATCTTGATTTCCTCTTAAGCCTTAGCCGCAGCAGCCTTCTGGCGCTGCAGCGTCTTGACGCGGGCGATGTCCCGACGGACTTCACGGACGCGTCCGGTGTTCTCGAGCTGGCCGGTCGCGCGCTGGAAGCGGAGGTTGAACTGCTCCTTCTTCAGGTTCAGCAGCTCGTCCGACAGTTGGTCCTTCGACATCGCGTTGAGGTCAGAGGCTCTCTGCTTAGACTTCATGATCCCCTCCTTACTCGGCAATGCGCTGGATGAAGCGCGTCTTGATCGGGAGCTTCGCCGCGCCGAGACGGAGCGCCTCGCGCGCGATATCCTCCGGCACGCCGTCGATCTCGAACATGATACGGCCAGGCTTCACCTTGGCCGCCCAGAATTCGGGAGCGCCCTTACCCTTACCCATACGCACTTCGGTCGGCTTCGACGACACCGGCACGTCCGGGAAGATACGGATCCACACCCGGCCCGCGCGCTTCATGGCGCGGGTGATGGCGCGGCGAGCCGCTTCGATCTGACGAGCGTTGATGCGCTCGGGTTCCATCGCCTTCAGGCCGAACTGGCCGAAGTTGAGATCCATGCCGCCCTTCGCGGTGCCGGAGATGCGGCCCTTGAACTGCTTACGGAACTTGGTTTTCTTCGGTTGCAACATGGCAAACCTCTCCTGACCTCTCGGTTACGCCGCTTGCTCGCGGCGGCCACCGGAGCGGCCTCCTTCGTCGTTCATCCGCTTGTCCTGGGCCATCGGATCGTGCTCAAGGATTTCGCCCTTGAAGATCCAGACCTTGATGCCGCAGGTGCCATAGGTCGTGAAGGCCGTGGACGTACCGTAATCCACATCCGCACGCAGGGTATGCAGCGGAACGCGGCCCTCGCGGTACCATTCGAGACGGGCGATTTCAGCGCCACCCAGACGGCCCGAGCAGTTGATACGGATGCCCTCGGCGCCCAGACGCATCGCCGACTGAACGGCGCGCTTCATGGCGCGGCGGAAAGCGACACGGCGCTCGAGCTGCTGAGCGATCGAGTCGGCCACCAGCGTCGCGTCGACTTCCGGCTTGCGGACCTCGACGATGTTGATCGCCACGTCCGCGTCCGTCATCTTCGAGACGAGCTTGCGCAGCTTCTCGATGTCGGCGCCCTTCTTGCCGATCACCACGCCCGGACGGCCCGAGTGGATGGTGACGCGGCACTTCTTGTGCGGGCGCTCGATGACGATCTTCGAAACGGCGGCCTGCTTCAGCTGCTTCATGAGAGCTTCGCGGATCGCCATGTCCTCATGCATCAGCTTGGCGTACTCGCCCTTGCCGGCGAACCAGCGCGAGTCCCAGGTCCGGTTGATGCCGAGCCGAAGACCGATCGGGTTAACTTTCTGACCCATCTGGTTCTCCTTTATGCCTGTTCGGCAACTTCCCGAACCACGATCGTGAGGTTCGAGAACGGCTTCATGATACGAGCACCCCGGCCACGGGCCCGGGCGTGGAAGCGCTTCATGACGAGCGCCTTGCCGACATAAGCCTGGCTGACGACGAGATCGTCCACATCGAGATTGTGGTTGTTCTCGGCGTTGGCAATGGCGCTCTCGAGGCACTTCTTCACGTCGCGAGCGATGCGCTTGCGGGAGAACTCGAGATCGGCGAGAGCCGCAGAAACCTTCTTGCCGCGGATAAGGGCCGCAACAAGGTTGAGCTTCTGGGGGCTGACGCGCAGCATGCGAGCGACGGCTTGAGCCTCGGTGTCGCTCAGTGCGCGAGGAGTCGCGGCCTTACCCATCTTACTTCCTCTTCGCCTTTTTGTCCGCCGCGTGGCCGTGGAACGTGCGGGTCGGCGAGAACTCGCCGAACTTGTGACCCACCATTTCCTCGCTCACGGAGACGGGAATGTGCTTCTGACCGTTGTAGACCCCGAAGGTGAGGCCTACGAACTGCGGGAGGATCGTGGAGCGGCGGCTCCAGATCTTGATAACCTCGTTGCGGCCCGAGGAACGGGCAGCCTCGGCCTTCTTGAGGAGGTAGCCGTCGACGAACGGACCCTTCCAAAGCGAACGTGCCATGACGTGCCTCTATCCTTACTTCTTCCGAGCGTGGCGGCTCGACACGATGAACTTGTCGGTCCGCTTGTTCGAACGGGTTTTCTTGCCCTTGGTCGGTACGCCCCACGGGGACACCGGATGGCGACCACCGGAGGTGCGGCCCTCACCACCACCATGCGGGTGGTCGATCGGGTTCATGGCAACGCCGCGGTTGTGCGGACGCTTGCCGAGCCAGCGGTTACGACCGGCCTTACCGATCGAGGTGTTCATGTGGTCCGGGTTCGACACCGCACCGACGCTGGCGAAGCACAGGCCATGGACCAGGCGCTGCTCGCCGGAGTTCAGGCGGATCGTTACGTAGCCCTGGTCACGACCCACGATCTGAGCGTAGGTACCTGCGGAGCGGGCAAGAGCGCCGCCTTTGCCGATCTTCAGCTCGACGTTGTGGATGATCGTTCCCACCGGCATGTTGCCGATCGGCATCGCGTTGCCCGGCTTAATGTCGACCTGCTCGCCAGCCGCGACCTGATCGCCGACAGCAAGACGCTGCGGGGCCAGGATGTACGACTGCTCGCCGCCGGCGTAGCGGATCAGCGCGATGAAGGCGGTGCGGTTCGGATCGTATTCGATCCGCTCCACGGTCGCCGCATCGCCCAGACGGGCGCGACGCTTGAAGTCGACCAGACGGAGGGTGCGCTTGTGACCACCGCCACGGAAGCGGACGGTCACGCGACCCAGGTTGTTACGGCCGCCGGAGGAGCTCTTGCCCTCCGTCAGCTTCTTGACCGGCTTGCCCTTGTAGAGCTCGCTGCGGTCGACGATCACCAGCTGGCGCAGGCCGGGGGTGATTGGTTTGAATGTTTTCAAAGCCATCGGATCACTCTCTCAACCGATCAGAGGCCCGTCGTGACATCGATGGTCTGGCCCTCTGCGAGGGTTACGACCGCCTTCTTCACGTCCGACCGCTGGCCGCGGGTGCCGCGGAACATCTTCACTTTGCCCTTGGTGACGAGCGTGTTGACGCTCTTCACCTTGACATCGAACAGCTTCTCAACCGCTTCCTTAATCTGCGGCTTCGTCGCATCCAGTCGCACCTTGAAGACGACCTTGTTCTGTTCGGACAGGGTCGTAGCCTTCTCGGTGATGACCGGGCTTACGATCACATCGTAATGGCGCGGGTCCAGGCTCATTTGAAGCGCGCCTCCAGCGCATCGACAGCCGCCTTCGTGAGAACGAGCTTCTCGCGACGCAGGATGTCATAGACGTTGATGCCCTGCACCGGCAGGACGTCGATGTTCGGGATGTTGCGAGCAGCCCGCTGGAAGTTCGTCTCGATTTCAGCGCCGCCGATGATAAGGGCGTTGCCGAGACCGAGCTTGCCGAAGCGCTCGACGAGAGCCTTCGTCTTCGGCTCGGCGAGCTTCACGTCGTCGATCACGACGAGCGAAGCGTCCTTGGCCTTGGACGAGAGCGCATGCTTCAGAGCCAGAGCGCGAACCTTCTTGGGCAGGTCGTGAGCATGGCTACGGACCTGCGGGCCGAAGGCACGACCGCCGCCCCGGAACTGGGGAGCGCTCGCGGCGCCGTGACGGGCGCTGCCGGTGCCCTTCTGCTTGTAGACCTTCTTCGTCGTCCGGTCGATGTCCGAACGATTCTTGACGGCGTGCGTGCCGGCCTGGCGCTTCGCGAGCTGCCAGCGGACGCAACGGGCGAGCAGGTCGGCGCGCGGCTCGAGACCGAAGATGGCCTCGTTCAGATCGACCGAACCGGCTTTAGCGCCTTCGAGCGTGGTGACATCAAGCTTCATCACGCATTCTCCTCTTGGGCCTGCTCAGCCTGGGCGGCCGGCGCAGCATCATTGGCCGTGCGGAACGCGCCGGGCATCGGCACTTCCTTCGGCAGCTTGCGCTTCACCGCATCGCGGACGAAGATCCAGCCGCCGGCAACGCCGGGAACGGCGCCTTCGACGAGGATCAGACCGCGCTCGACATCGGTCGACACGACACGCAGGTTCTGCGTGGTGACGCGCTCGACGCCCAGGTGACCCGGCATCTTCTTGTTCTTGAACGTCTTGCCCGGATCCTGGCGGCCACCGGTCGAACCGATCGAGCGGTGGGAGACCGACACGCCGTGAGAGGCGCGCAGTCCGCCGAAGTTCCAGCGCTTCATACCGCCGGCGAAGCCCTTACCGGTCGTGATGCCCGTGACATCCACGAACTGACCGGCAATGAAGTGATCAGCGGTGATCTCGGCGCCGACCGGGATGAAGGCATCCTCGGAGACGCGGAATTCCGCGAGCTTGCGCTTCGGCTCGACCTTGGCAACGGCGAAACTGCCGCGCTCGGCCTTCGAAACGTTCTTCACCTTGGCCTTGCCGACGCCGACCTGCAGCGCGGTGTAGCCGTTCTTTTCCTTGGTCCGGTGGGCGACGACCTGGCAGCTGTCGACCTTCAGAACCGTGACCGGGACATGCTCGCCGGCATCCGTGAAGATGCGGGTCATCCCGACTTTCTGTGCAATGACGCCTGAGCGCATGTGCGTATCCTCTCGGCGTGTCTACCGAAAGCTCCAAGCCCCGAAGGCTTAGAGCTTGATTTCCACGTCCACACCAGCAGCGAGATCGAGCTTCATCAGAGCATCAACCGTCTGCGGAGTGGGGTCCACGATATCGAGAACACGCTTGTGAGTGCGCATCTCGAACTGCTCGCGCGACTTCTTGTCGATGTGCGGCGAGCGAAGCACCGTAAAGCGCTCGATGCGCGTCGGCAGCGGGATGGGCCCGCGCACCTGAGCGCCGGTCCGCTTCGCGGTCGACACGATTTCGCGTGTCGAAGCGTCGAGGATCCTGTGGTCGAACGCCTTAAGGCGAATACGAATGTTTTGACCGTTCATGGCTTATCCATTCAACAAGGGAAGCGACCGAGCCGAAACCCGGCCGCCGTCCTTTGATCCTCTC
>KI911996.1:134799-153630 GCA_000517005.1 Microvirga lupini | reverse complement strand
GGTGGCACCCGTTCCTTTGATCGTTCAAATATTCGCTTAGTGGGTTCAGGCGTACTTCGCCTGAACCTCGGCAGCCACGTTCGACGGCACCTGCTCGTAGTGGTCGAACTGCATGGTGTAGTTGGCCCGGCCCTGGCTCATGGAGCGCAGGGTGTTCACGTAGCCGAACATGTTGGCGAGCGGGACCATCGCGTTGATGACCACGGCATTGCCGCGCATGTCCTGACCCTGGATCTGACCGCGCCGGGAGTTCAGGTCACCGATCACGGAACCGGTGTAGTCCTCGGGGGTCACGACCTCGACCTTCATCACCGGCTCGAGCAGAACCGATCCGCCCTTCTGAAGGGCCTCACGGAGAGCAGCGCGAGAGGCGATTTCGAAGGCCAGGGCCGACGAGTCGACTTCGTGGAAGGCGCCGTCGATGAGCTCGACCTTGATATCGACCACCGGGAAGCCGGCAACGACGCCAGCACCCACGACCGACTGGAGGCCCTTTTCGACGCCCGGGATGTATTCCTTCGGAACCGCACCGCCGACGATCTTCGACTCGAAGGAGAAGCCTGCACCCTGCTCGTTCGGCTGGACGACCAGCTTCACGCGAGCGAACTGACCGGTACCGCCGGTCTGCTTCTTATGGGTGTAGTCCACCTCGGCCTTCTTCGTGATCGTCTCACGGTAGGCGACCTGCGGAGCGCCGATATTCGCGTCGACCTTGTAGGTACGACGGAGAATGTCGACCTTGATGTCGAGGTGAAGCTCGCCCATGCCCTTCAGGATCGTCTGGCCCGACTCCTGGTCGGTCGAGACGCGGAAGGACGGATCCTCGGCGGCCAGCTTCGAGAGAGCCAGACCCAGCTTCTCCTGGTCGGCCTTCGACTTCGGCTCGATCGCGATCTCGATGACGGGCTCGGGGAACTCCATCTTCTCGAGGATCACGGCCTTGTTCGGATCGCAGAGCGTGTCACCGGTGCGGACGTCCTTGAGGCCGGCCAGGGCGACGATGTCGCCGGCATAGGCTTCCTTGATGTCCTCACGGTTGTTGGCGTGCATGAGCAGCATGCGGCCGACGCGCTCCTTCTTGTCGCGGGTCGAGTTCAGGATCGAGGAACCAGCCTCGACCTTGCCCGAATACACGCGGCAGAAGGTGATGGTGCCGACGAACGGATCGTCCATGATCTTGAAGGCGAGCATGGCGAACGCGTCCTCGTCGGACGGCTTGCGGACGGTCTCTTCCTCGGTCTTGAAGTCGATGCCCTCAACCGCGCCACGATCAACCGGGGACGGCAGGAAGTCGACGACGGCATCGAGGAGGGGCTGAACGCCCTTGTTCTTGAACGCCGAACCGCAGAGGACCGGGTGGAAGGCGCGACGCTGCACGGCCGTACGAACGAGCCGGCGCAGGGTCGCCTCGTCCGGCTCCTGGCCGTCGAGGTAGGCCATCATGGCCTCGTCGTCCATCTCGACGGCAGCCTCGATCAGCTTGCCGCGATACTCGACAGCCTGGTCCTTCAGGTCGGCCGGGATCTCTTCCTCGTTGAACGAAGCGCCGAGAGCTTCGCCGTTCCAGACGATCGCCTTCATCTTGATAAGGTCGATCACGCCCTGGAAGTTGCTCTCGGAACCGATCGGCAGCTGAAGGCAGACGGGCTTGCCGGCCACGCGGTCGATGATGTCGGCGACGCACTTGAAGAAGTCGGCGCCGGTCTTGTCCATCTTGTTGACGAACACGATACGCGGAACGTCGTACTTGTCGGCCTGGCGCCACACGGTCTCGGTCTGGGGCTCGACGCCCTGGTTGCCGTCGAGAACGCAGACGGCGCCGTCAAGCACGCGCAGCGAACGCTCGACCTCGATGGTGAAGTCGACGTGGCCGGGAGTGTCGATGATGTTCAGACGCTTGCCGTTCCAGAAGCAGGTGGTGGCAGCGGACGTGATCGTGATGCCACGCTCCTGCTCCTGCTCCATCCAGTCCATGGTGGCGGCACCCTCGTGCACTTCACCGATCTTGTGGGACTTACCGGTGTAGTACAGGATGCGCTCGGTCGTGGTGGTCTTGCCGGCATCGATGTGGGCCATGATGCCGAAATTGCGGTAGTCCTCAATCGCGTGCGTGCGGGGCATCGCTCAGCTCCTCAGGCCGTTACCAGCGGTAGTGCGAGAACGCACGGTTGGCTTCCGCCATACGGTGGGTGTCTTCGCGCTTCTTCACGGCGTTGCCGCGGTTGTTGGATGCATCGAGCAGCTCGGCAGAGAGACGCTCAACCATGGTCTTGTCGTTGCGGCCGCGGGCAGCCTGGATGATCCAGCGGATCGCGAGAGCCTGACGGCGCTCGGCACGAACCTCGACCGGAACCTGGTAGGTCGCACCGCCGACGCGGCGGGAACGCACCTCGATCGCCGGAGCGACGTTGTCGAGGGCCTGCTTGAAGACCTCGAGCGGGTTCGCCTTGGCGCGGCTCTCGATGCTGTCGAAGGCACCGTAGACGATGCTCTCGGCAGCGGACTTCTTGCCATCGTACATGATGGAGTTCATGAACTTCGTGACGACGATATCCCCGAACTTCGGATCCGGGATGATCTCACGCTTTTCGGCGCTATGGCGGCGGGACATGAGCTGACCTCAATGACAGTTGACGGCTTACTTCGGCCGCTTCGCGCCGTACTTCGAACGACGCTGCTTACGATTCTTCACGCCCTGGGTGTCGAGGACACCGCGGAGGATGTGATAACGGACGCCCGGAAGGTCCTTCACGCGGCCGCCGCGGATCATGACCACGGAGTGCTCCTGAAGGTTGTGACCTTCACCCGGGATGTACCCGATGACTTCGAACCCGTTCGTCAGACGAACCTTGGCGACCTTACGAAGAGCCGAGTTCGGCTTCTTCGGCGTGGTCGTGTAGACGCGCGTGCACACGCCGCGCTTCTGCGGGCAGGCCTCAAGCGCGGGAACCTTATTCCGGCTCTTTTGCGCCGTCCGCGGCTTGCGGATCAGCTGAGAGATCGTTGGCATCCTGTGCCCTCTTTCACCAGCCACCGACCCGGTGGCCTTTGAGTGTCTTCAACGGTTGAACGCTGCACTTCGCTTTTGCGGACCTTTTAGGTTGCACAAAACGAAGCCACGCCATTGACTTGGGTAAGCCCCTGGCGCGGTGCGATTGCAGAGGACCACGATCTTCATCACCGCGGTCGTGCCCTAAATCTGACATGTGTCAGTCAAGGTTGAGTTCGGCAGCGTTTAGGTGGCATCGGTCGAAGCTAGGCGCTTCGACTGGCGAAAACCTACGGCCAGCCGGAAAGTCCGGTCTCTCTAGCGTCCGAGTCGCGGAAAGTCAACAGGTTTCCGCTAACCAATCGGAAAGGTTCCGATTTCGGGGGGCTCGGTGCCGGTCTTGGGCTCTATTTGGGGGGTGCGCGGTTTTCTGCAAGAGGATGAGGCCCCTGCCCCGTCGGCATCCTTCATTCGAGCCGGGCGCTTCCACCCGCCCCTTCTCATGGCCGGGCTCGTCCCGGCCATCTCGATCGGAAGAGCGTTATGCCCCACACGATCGGACCGGCACAAGGCCGGGGATGACGTGTCCGGGGGATGGCGAGTGTGGCCCAGCCCCGGCTGACGCGATGTGCCCAAAAGAAAGGCCGCCCGGAGGCAGCCTTTCCAGTTTCGCTAAGCCTGGCTGCTTACTCGGCTGCCGGGGGCAGCTCGCTGACCTGAGCCTGGGACTCGGAGCGCTTCTGCTGCAGGATCAGTTCGTCGCGATGCGTCGCGACGGCCTTGATCTGAGCGGTCAGGGCACCGGTACCGGCCGGGATCAGGCTGCCGACGATGACGTTCTCCTTGAGGCCCTCGAGGGTGTCGACCTTGCCGTTGACCGCCGCCTCGGTGAGGACGCGGGTGGTCTCCTGGAAGGACGCCGCCGAGATGAAGGAGCGGGTCTGCAGCGAGGCCTTGGTGATGCCGAGCAGAACCGGCACGCCTTCGGCGGGCTTCTTCTTCTCGGCCACGAGACGCTCGTTGATCTCCTCGAACTCGAGACGATCCACCTGCTCGCCGGTGAGCAGCTCGGAATCGCCACCCTCGGTGATCTCGACCTTCTGCAGCATCTGGCGAACGATCACCTCGATGTGCTTGTCGTTGATGAGCACGCCCTGGAGGCGGTAGACCTCCTGGATCTCGTTCACGAGGTAGGCAGCCAGTTCCTCGACGCCCTTGATCGCAAGGATGTCGTGCGGTGCCGGGTTGCCGTCGACGATGAAGTCGCCGACCTCGACCACGTCGCCGTCCTGCAGGTGGATGTGCTTGCCCTTCGGGATCAGGTACTCCACCGGCTCCGAGCCATCGTGCGGGTTCAGCGTCAGGCGACGCTTGCTCTTGTAGTCGCGGCCGAACTGGATCGTGCCGGACTTCTCCGCGATAATGGCCGCATCCTTCGGACGACGGGCCTCGAACAGCTCTGCCACGCGCGGCAGACCGCCCGTGATGTCGCGGGTCTTGGCGCTCTCGGTCGAGACACGGGCGAGGATATCGCCGGCCTTGACCTTCGAGCCCGGATCGGCCGCGAGGATCGCATCCACGGGCAGCAGGTAGCGGGCGTCACCGCCACGGGCGACCTTGGCAACCTTGCCGCCGGCACCCTGGATGACCACCGCCGGACGCAGGTCGGCCGTACGCGGCGAACCGCGCCAGTCGATGACCACGCGCTTGGCGATGCCGGTCGACTCGTCCATCGACTCGATCATCGATGCGCCGTCGACGAGGTCCTCGTAGCCCACCGTACCGTCGATCTCGGTGAGGATCGGACGGGAGTATGGATCCCACTCGGCGATGCGCTGGCCGCGCTTGATCGTGTCGCCCTCGTCCACCTTCAGGCGTGAGCCGTATTGCAGGCGGTGGACCGCCCGCTCGGTGCCGTCGGCGCCGATGATCACAACAGCCACGTTGCGGCCCATGACGACGAGATCGCCGTCGGAGTTACGCGCAATGTTCTTGTTGCGGAAGCCGATCTTGCCTTCGAAGCTCGACTCGATGAAGGACGAGTCCGCGATCTGGGCGGCGCCGCCGATGTGGAAGGTACGCATGGTGAGCTGCGTGCCCGGCTCGCCGATGGACTGCGCCGCGATGACGCCCACGGCCTCGCCATGGTTGACCGGGGTACCCCGGGCCAGGTCGCGGCCGTAGCAGGTGGCGCAGACGCCGTTCTTCGACTCGCAGACGAGCACGGAGCGGATCTTCACCTCCTGGATGCCGGCAGCGCCGATGGCCTCGAGGTGATGCTCCTCGATCATCGTACCCTTCGGAACGATGACGGTGCCGTCCTGGGCAACCAGGTCCTCCGCCGTCGAGCGGCCGAGGATGCGGGAGGCCAGCGACGCGACCACCTGGCCGGCGTCGATGATGGCCCGCATCTTGATGCCCTTCTCGGTGCCGCAATCCGCCTCACGGATGACCGCGTCCTGCGCCACGTCGACGAGGCGGCGGGTCAGGTAACCCGAGTTCGCCGTCTTGAGCGCGGTGTCGGCCAGACCCTTACGGGCGCCGTGGGTCGAGTTGAAGTACTCGAGAACGTCGAGGCCTTCCTTGAAGTTCGAGATGATTGGCGTCTCGATGATCTCGCCCGACGGCTTGGCCATGAGGCCGCGCATGGCCGCGAGCTGCTTCATCTGGGCCGGCGAACCACGGGCGCCCGAGTGCGACATCATGTAGATCGAGTTGACCGGCTTGTCGCGGCCCTGATCGTCCTTCTGGACCGTCGAGATGCGGTTCATCATCTCGGCAGCGAGACGGTCGGAGCACTTCGCCCAGGCGTCGACAACCTTGTTGTACTTCTCGCCCTGGGTGATGAGGCCGTCCTGGTACTGCTGCTCGTAGTCCTTCGCGAGGGCGCGGGTCTCCTCGACGATCTGCCACTTGTTCTCCGGAATCACCATGTCGTCCTTGCCGAACGAGATGCCGGCCTTGAACGCATTGTAGAAGCCGAGGCCCATGATGCGATCGCAGAAGATCACCGACTCCTTCTGACCGCAGTGCCGGTAGACGGCGTCGATCATGTTGGAAATCTCCTTCTTCGTCATGAGCTTGTTCACGACGTCGAAAGACAGGGCCGGATGCTTCGGCAGGAGGCGCGAGAGCATGACGCGGCCAGGGGTGGTTTCGACGATCTTGGTGATCGGCTTGCCATCCTCGCCGACGCCTTCCCAGCGGTAGCGGATCTTCGTGTGGAGCGTGATGACCTTCTCGTTCAGGGCATGCTCGATCTCGCCCATGTCGGCGAAGGCCTTGCCCTGGCCCGGCTGACCGTCGGAGACGATCGACAGGTAGTAGAGGCCGAGAACGATGTCCTGCGACGGCACGATGATCGGCTGACCATTGGCCGGGTGCAGGATGTTGTTCGTCGACATCATCAGCACGCGGGCTTCAAGCTGAGCCTCGAGCGAGAGCGGCACGTGGACGGCCATCTGGTCGCCGTCGAAGTCCGCGTTGAACGCGGCGCAGACGAGCGGGTGCAGCTGGATCGCCTTGCCCTCGATGAGGGTGGGCTCGAAGGCCTGGATGCCGAGGCGGTGGAGCGTCGGGGCGCGGTTCAGGAGCACCGGATGCTCGCGGATGACCTCGTCCAGGATGTCCCAGACTTCCGGCTTCTCCTTCTCGACGAGCTTCTTCGCCTGCTTGACGGTGGCGGACAGGCCGCGGGCGTCCAGCTTGGCGTAGATGAACGGCTTGAACAGCTCGAGCGCCATCTTCTTCGGGAGGCCGCACTGGTGCAGCTTGAGCTCCGGACCGACCACGATGACCGAACGGCCCGAGTAGTCGACGCGCTTGCCGAGCAGGTTCTGGCGGAAGCGGCCCTGCTTGCCCTTCAGCATGTCGGCGAGCGACTTCAGTGGACGCTTGTTGGCACCCGTGATGACGCGGCCGCGGCGGCCGTTGTCGAACAGGGCGTCGACGGCCTCCTGGAGCATGCGCTTCTCGTTGCGGACGATGATGTCCGGCGCACGCAGTTCCATCAGGCGCTTCAGGCGGTTGTTGCGGTTGATGACGCGGCGATAGAGATCGTTCAGGTCCGAGGTCGCGAAGCGGCCGCCGTCGAGCGGCACGAGCGGACGCAGGTCCGGCGGAATCACCGGAACGACCGTCATGATCATCCATTCGGGCTTGTTGCCCGACTGGACGAAGGCCTCGATGATCTTGAGGCGCTTCATGAGCTTCTTGGGCTTCAGCTCGGAGGTGGTGACCGCGATCTCCTCACGGATCTCCTGCGCGGTCTTCTCGAGGTCGAGTTCCTGCAGGATCCGGCGGATCGCCTCGGCGCCGATCATGGCTGTGAAGGAATCCTCACCGTACTCGTCCTGAGCACGGATGTACTCCTCCTCGGTGAGGAGCTGACGGTCCTTGAGGGGCGTCAGGCCCGCGTCGACGACGATATAGGATTCGAAATAGAGGATGCGCTCCAGATCCTTCAGGGTCATGTCGAGCAGCAGACCGATGCGGCTCGGCAGGGACTTCAGGAACCAGATGTGAGCGACGGGCGCGGCGAGCTCGATATGGCCCATGCGGTCGCGACGGACGCGGGCCAGCGTCACCTCGACGCCGCACTTCTCGCAGATCACGCCCTTGTACTTCATGCGCTTGTACTTGCCGCACAGGCACTCGTAGTCCTTGATGGGACCGAAGATGCGCGCGCAGAACAAGCCGTCGCGCTCGGGCTTGAACGTACGGTAGTTGATGGTCTCAGGCTTCTTGATCTCGCCGTAGGACCAGGACAGAATCTTCTCAGGGCTCGCGATCGAGATCTTGATCTGATCGAAGCTCTGCGGCTGGGCCGTCTGGTTGAAGAGATTCATGACCTCTTGATTCATCGCCGTCTCCTGGGCTGAAGGGCGCTTACATAAGCACCCTCACCGGCAATTGCATGGGGCCGCGGCACCAGAGCCGCGGCCGAACGTCAAACTAAAAGCGCTTATTCCGCGGCCTCGGACGGAGGCAGCTGCTCCGGCTCGTTGGCGGCGCGCTTGGAATTGGTCAGCTCCACGTTGAGACCGAGCGAACGCATTTCCTTCACGAGAACGTTGAAGCTCTCCGGAATGCCCGACTCGAACGTGTCGTCGCCGCGCACGATGGCCTCGTAGACCTTCGTACGGCCGGCCACGTCGTCCGACTTGACCGTGAGCATTTCCTGCAGGGTGTAGGCGGCACCGTAAGCCTCCAGAGCCCAGACCTCCATTTCGCCGAAGCGCTGGCCGCCGAACTGGGCCTTGCCGCCCAGCGGCTGCTGGGTGACGAGGCTGTAGGGGCCGATGGAGCGGGCGTGGATCTTGTCGTCCACGAGGTGGTGGAGCTTCAGCATGTAGATGTAGCCCACGGTCACCTTGCGGTCGAAAGGCTCGCCGGTCTTGCCGTCATAGAGCGTGACCTGACCCGACGGGTCGAGGCCAGCCTTCTGCAGCATGGCCTCGATATCCGCCTCCTTCGCACCGTCGAAGACGGGCGTGGCGAACGGAACGCCGCGGCGCAGCTTCTTGCCGAGCTCGACGAGTTCGTCGTCCGAGGCCTGCTCGATTTCCGGCAGGTTGCCGTAGATCGACACGAGCTGCTCGCGCAGCGCGTTGGTCTTGCCGGACTTCATGTAGGCATCGACCGCCTGAGCGACCTGCTTGCCGAGACCGGCAGCCGCCCAGCCGAGATGCGTCTCGAGGATCTGACCCACGTTCATGCGGCTCGGCACGCCGAGCGGGTTGAGCACGATATCCGCGTGGGTGCCGTCCTCGAGGAACGGCATGTCCTCGATGGGCACGATGCGGGACACGACACCCTTGTTGCCGTGACGGCCGGCCATCTTGTCGCCCGGCTGGATCTTGCGCTTCACGGCCACGAAGACCTTGACCATCTTCATGACGCCCGGAGGAAGCTCGTCGCCGCGCTGCAGCTTCTCGACCTTGTCGAGGAAGCGCTGCTCGAGGCGCTTCTTCGACTCGTCGTACTGCTTCTGCATGGCCTCGATCTCGGTCATCAGAGCATCGTCTTCGACCGCGAACTGCCACCACTGCGAACGCGGATGCTCGTTGAGGAGCTCGCGGGTGATCTTCGTGTCCTTCTTGAAGCCCTTCGGGCCCGCAACGGCGCTCCGGCCCGAGAGGATCTCGGCCAGGCGCGCATAGGTGTTGCGGTCGAGGATCGCCTGCTCGTCGTCGCGGTCTTTCGCGAGACGCTCGATCTCCTCGCGCTCGATGGCCTGGGCGCGCTCGTCCTTGTCGACGCCGTGACGGTTGAAGACACGGACTTCCACGATGGTGCCGGTCACGCCCGGAGGCACGCGCAAGCTGGTGTCGCGGACGTCGGAGGCCTTCTCGCCGAAGATGGCGCGCAGAAGCTTCTCTTCCGGCGTCATCGGGCTTTCGCCCTTCGGCGTGATCTTGCCGACGAGGATGTCGCCGGCGTGGACCTCGGCGCCGATATAGACGATGCCGGCCTCGTCGAGGTTCTTCAGCGCCTCTTCCGACACGTTCGGAATGTCGCGCGTGATTTCCTCAGGACCCAGCTTCGTGTCGCGGGCCATCACTTCGAATTCCTCGATGTGGATCGAGGTGAAGACGTCTTCCTTCACGATCCGCTCGGAGAGCAGGATCGAGTCTTCGAAGTTGTAGCCGTTCCAGGGCATGAACGCGACGAGCACGTTCCGGCCGAGCGCCAGCTCGCCGTACTCGGTCGACGGACCGTCGGCGATGATGTCGCCCTTGCGCACGAGGTCGCCAGCGCGCACCAGCGGCTTCTGCGTGATGCAGGTCGACTGGTTGGAGCGCTGGAACTTCTGCAGGCGGTAGATGTCGACGCCCGGACGGGTCGGATCCGTGTTCTCCGTGGCGCGGATAACGATACGGGTCGCGTCCACCTGGTCGACCACGCCGGTCCGGCGGGCCGCGATGGCGGCACCCGAGTCGCGGGCCACGACCGCTTCCATGCCGGTGCCGACGAACGGAGCGTCCGCCTGAACCAGAGGCACGGCCTGGCGCTGCATGTTCGAGCCCATGAGAGCGCGGTTCGCATCGTCGTTCTCGAGGAACGGGATGAGCGCGGCCGCGACCGACACGAGCTGCTTCGGCGACACTTCCATCAGGTCGACGCGATCGGGAGCCACGACGATGTTTTCACCGGCGCGGCGGCAGATCACGAGCTCTTCCGTCAGGGTGCCCTTGGCATCGAGCGGCGAGTTGGCCTGGGCGATGTTGTACTTCGCCTCTTCCATGGCGGAGAGGTAGATCACCTCGTCCGTCACGCGGCTGTCGCGCACGCGGCGGAACGGCGTCTCGATGAAGCCGTACTTGTTGACGCGGGCAAAGGTGGCCAGCGAGTTGATCAGACCGATGTTCGGGCCTTCCGGCGTTTCGATCGGGCAGATGCGGCCGTAATGCGTCGGGTGCACGTCGCGCACCTCGAAGCCGGCGCGCTCGCGGGTCAGACCGCCCGGGCCGAGGGCCGAGAGTCGACGCTTGTGCGTGACTTCCGAGAGCGGGTTCGTCTGGTCCATGAACTGCGACAGCTGCGAGGAACCGAAGAACTCGCGCACGGCGGCAGCGGCAGGCTTCGCGTTGATCAGGTCCTGCGGCATGACGGTGTCGATATCGACCGACGACATGCGCTCCTTGATCGCGCGCTCCATGCGCAGGAGGCCCAGACGGTACTGGTTCTCCATGAGCTCGCCGACCGAACGCACGCGGCGGTTGCCGAGATGGTCGATGTCGTCGATCTCGCCCTTGCCGTCGCGCAGGTCCACGAGCGCCTTCGTCACCGCGAGGATGTCCTCACGGCGCAGGGTGCGCACGGTGTCCTCGGCGTCGAGGTCGAGGCGCATGTTCATCTTCACGCGGCCGACCGCCGAGAGATCGTAGCGCTCGGGATCGAAGAACAGCGAGTTGAACATGGCTTCCGCCGTCTCGAGGATCGGCGGCTCGCCCGGACGCATGACGCGGTAGATGTCGAACAGGGCGTCCTCGCGGGAGGAAGCCTTGTCGATGGCGAGCGTGTTGCGGATGTACGGGCCGACCGTGACGTGGTCGATGTCGAGCACCGGGATCTCGGTGAACCCGGCCTCTTCCAGACCCTTCAGCAACTTCTCGGTGATCTCGTCGCCCGCCTCGGCATAGATCTCGCCGGTGGAGGGGTTCACGAGATCTTCCGCGATGTACTGGCCGTAGAGGTCCTCGTCCGTCGCACGCAGGTTCTTGAGGCCCTTCTCGGCGAGCTGGCGGGCGGCGCGCGCCGTCAGCTTCTTGCCGGCCTCGAGCACGATCTCGCCGGACTTGGCGTCGATCAGGTCCACGGAGGCCTTGAAGCCCTTCATGCGCTCGGCATCGAACGGCACGGACCAGGCATCGCCGTCCCGCGTATAGATGATGTGGTTGTAGAAGGTGTTGAGGATCTCCTCGCCGTCGAGGCCGAGAGCGTAGAGCAGCGACGTGGCCGGGATCTTACGCTTGCGGTCGATACGGGCGTAGACGATGTCCTTGGCGTCGAACTCGATGTCGAGCCAGGAACCGCGATACGGGATGATGCGGGCGGCAAACAGCAGCTTGCCCGAGGAATGCGTCTTGCCCTTGTCGTGATCGAAGAACACGCCAGGCGAACGGTGCATCTGGGAGACGATGACGCGCTCGGTGCCGTTCACGATGAAGGTGCCGTTGTCCGTCATGAGCGGCATGTCGCCCATGTAGACGTCCTGCTCCTTGATGTCCTTCACGGAGCGGGCGCCGGTATCCGGGTCCACATCGAACACGATGAGGCGCAGCGTGACCTTGAGCGGCGCAGCGAAGGTCATGCCCCGCTGGCGGCACTCGTCCACGTCGTATTTCGGCAGCTCGAACGTGTATTTCACGAATTCGAGCAGGGCAGTATTCGAAAAGTCCGAAATCGGGAAAACCGATTTGAAGACGGCTTGCAAGCCCTCTTCCGGCCGGCCACCCTTTGGTTCTTCGACCATCAGGAATTGGTCGTAGGATGCCTTCTGAACCTCGATCAGGTTCGGCATCTCCGCCACTTCCTTGATTTTCCCGAAGAACTTGCGAATGCGCTTCCGGCCGATCAGTGTGTTGGCCATCTGGACCTCGTTCCTCATACACGGCTAATCGAGAACCCCGAGAGGTCAGGCTCCTCGATTAGCCGCCCGGCGGCTCAATCCGCCCGCTAACCGCAAGAATTCAGGTCCTTTTTCGGACCTTATGACGTGCCGCCAGGAAGCCCTGCCTCTTTGACGACACAACGGCCCCAGGCAAAAACGCCTGGGACCGTGTGTTTTTGAACCCGATCGCTCGGGGGTAACCCTGCGGCCCGAGGGCCGCAAAATTACTTAAGCTCGACCTTGGCGCCGACCTTCTCGAGGGTCGCCTTGATCTTCTCGGCTTCGTCCTTGGAAGCGCCTTCCTTGACGGTCTTCGGCGCGCCCTCGACGAGGTCCTTAGCTTCCTTCAGGCCCAGGCCCGTGATGCCACGGACTTCCTTGATGACCTCGATCTTCTTGTCGCCAGCCGAAGCGAGAACGACCGTGAATTCGGTCTGCTCTTCGGCAGGAGCAGCGCCAGCAGCAGCGCCAGGAGCAGCAGCGACGGCAACAGCCGCAGCAGCGGAAACGCCCCACTTCTCTTCGAGCATCTTCGAGAGCTCAGCAGCCTCGAGAACGGTCAGCGACGAAAGATCGTCAACGAGCTTGGCAAGATCAGCCATTTCTTAGTTCCTTAAGTTCGGTTCGAACGGGTTAGTGATTGAGGTTACGGCCTCACGCCGCTTCGCCTGTCTTGGCATAGGCCCCGAATACGCGGGCGAGCTTCGCCGCCGGCGCAGTGCTGAGCTGAGCGATCTTGGTAGCCGGGGCCTGGATGAGGCCGACCAGCTTGCCGCGCAGTTCGTCGAGGGACGGCAGAGTGGCAAGCGCCTTCACTCCGTCCACGTTCAGGGCGGTCGTGCCCATTGCCCCGCCGAGGATCACGAGCTTGTCGTTAGCCTTGGCGAAATCAACAGCGACCTTGGGCGCCGCGACCGGATCGTTTGAATAAGCGATCAGGGTCGGACCTTTCATAAGGCCCGAAATGGACGCGACGTCCTTGCCTTCGAGAGCGATTTTGGCGAGGCTGTTTTTTGCGACCTTCACGGTAGCGCCGGCCTGCTTCATCTGCGCGCGCAGCTTCTGCATGTCGGCGACCGTGAGACCAGCATAGTGGGCGACGACGACAACGCTCGTGGTGCTAAACACGTCGTTGAGAGTCGAGACGAGCTCGCGCTTTGCTGCTCTTTCCACTGGGCTCTCTCCGGTTGGCGGAAATGTCCGCCGGTTGCATTTGCCGCTCAAGGCCCGGACTTGCATCCGAGGCATCTTGAACGACGCTCTCGCAAGCCCTGTCCCCCAAATGACGCCTGGCGGCGCACCGGGTGAGATGGTTCGAACCGACTCTCTTCACCTGCGTTGAACAGGTGTTAAACTCGGCTTCCCCGTCTATGCAGGCCCTTTCGAATTAAACTGGCAAGCCAGCACCTGCAGTCTCGGACAGGACATAGCCGGAACGCGCCAAAGGTTGCCCCTTGGCTCGCCGGCTTGTCACCGCCCCGTCTCCGGGACGGATTCGCAGCCAGAAGCACGCGCAAAAGCGGAGCCTCGGCCTATGTTGGAAACTCAACGTGTTCTATTAAGCCTTTCTGAAGCATTTGCCAAGAGGCTTTTTGACAGTTGGCCGTCGCAAATTTACGATACGTTATTTCAGGAACAAAGCTGCCGAAGCCATTACCCATGCCGCAACGGAATGGCTAGGATCGCCCCACTCTCCTTCTGAGGTGCCTGACCGTCAGACGTCCCGTGAAGATCAGACCGATGGCGATAAGAGGTCCAAGAAGCCGACCGACGGCACCGAGGGCTTCGATCTGATCGAGCACGATATCCATCTCTCAAGGCTGCGCCTGCAACAATGTGATAACGGAAAGCTTCGCATTCAAGAGGGCCGTCAGAACGAAAAGCTTGGTGGAATAGTCAGGCTTTCCCAAGTCTCAGCGACGGCCGGTTAACCTATTCCTCAAAGCGACTCGTGGCGTCACGATCGCGGTCGTATCGTCTCGTGAGCGGAAACGGCGGCAACCAGGACTCGCGACGGACGGTCCAGAGCTCGTAGGTTGGCCTCAATTGGTCAGGGGCATCCAGGGATCCCAGATTCACTTCGATCTCGTCTGCGCTGCGTGAGAAAACGGACGAGCCGCAGCGGGGACAGAAAAACCGCCCGGCATAATCGCGTGTTTCGCCATCGATCGTCACCGCATCCTGAGGGAACACTGCGGAAGCGTGAAAGAGGGCCCCATGATGCTTGCGGCAGTCGAGACAGTGACAAAGGCCGACCCGGTAAGGGTGGCCCGACGCCACAATTCGGACGTTGCCGCACAGGCAACCGCCGGTGAAACGGTCCATGCTGCCCCTCCTCCAAAATCAAGCGGGCGGAATGGTTACAACGAACGGCACTGTCATCGCAATTGCCGCTGCCGTCGGGGACGCGTCGTTCTTCCGTAGCGGGCGATAGTGATCATCGCTTCCAGGCGAACAGAGCCGAGACGGGATCAGGCTTAAACTCGGCCCATCGTCATATGCAGGCGGCTGCCTTTCCAAGAAGAAAGGCTTTCTCGCGCCCATTGCGGCTCAGCGTAGCCGCAATCTCGAATTGGACCCTTGCTTCAGCCAGCCGGCCGGCCCGGAACAGGAAATCTCCTCTCGCCGCAGGCAGCGGAGCATAGTGGGGCAAGGCGGCCGGATCTATTTGATCCACAAGCGTCAGACCGGCTTCCGGACCGAGGGCCATGCTATGAGCCACCGCCGATTGAGATCGACCACCGGCGAGGGCATGACTGCCCGGAGGGTATCGTAGAGCCCGGCGATCTTGCGCCAATCGGTATCCTCCGCCCGGTTCGCCCGCGCATGGCAGGCAGCGAGCGCAGCCTGCAGGGCATAGGGCCCACTGGCACCGCCCAAGGCTTCCGCGCGCTCCAGGGCGGCAAGGCCCCGGCGGATCAGAAGCCGGTCCCATCGGGCCCGGTTCTGCTCGGTCAGGGGAATCGGCATGCCATCCGGGGCCAGGCGCGCAGCCAGACGGGATGCTTGGATTTCCATCAGGGCGAGAAGACCGAAGACCTCCGGCTCGTCCGGAGCCAGACCCGCCAGGATACGGCCCAGGCGCTGGGCCTCGGCGCAGAGGGTCGGACGGGTCAGATCCGCGCCGACGGTGGCTGAATAGCCCTCGTTGAAGATCAGGTAGATGACCTCCAGCACCGAGGAGAGGCGCTCCTGCCGCTCCTTTCCGCGCGGCACCTCGAAAGACAGGCCGGCTTTGCTGAGCGTCTTCTTCGCCCGGACGATGCGCTGGGCAATGGTCGCTTCGCTGGTGAGGTAGGCGCGGGCGATTTCCTCGGTCGTCAGCCCACCGATCAGGCGCAGAGTGAGGGCCACCCTTGCGTCGGGAGACAGGACAGGATGGCAGGCCGTGAAGATCAGGGCCAGCAACTCGTCGCCAACATCGTCGTCCATGGCGGCCTCGATCGCTTCGATGCCGGCCTCGTCCTCTTCCGACAGGTCGCGGCCGATCTCCGCATGCTTGCGTGCGAGCATCCTATGGCGCCTCAGCCGGTCGATGGCCCGGCGCTTGGCTGCAGCGGTTAGCCAAGCGCCGGGATTCGCCGGAACCCCGGTCCTCGGCCATTCGGACAGGGCGCTCACGCAGGCGTCCTGCACCAGCTCTTCGGCCAGCCCTACATCGCGCACCATCCGGGCCAGGCTCGCGATGAGCCTGGCTCGTTCGATCCGGAAGATCGCTTCGATCGCCTGGTGAGTTTCGGACGCCGTCACGGGCTCACTGAAGAATGCATCCTGGGGCCAGGGCAAGCAGAGAGGATCTCAGGGGCCCGAGATCTTTGCGCGGAGCAGGCGTTCCTGTTCGGCAATTTCCGGCGTAAGGGCATCGCCGAAATCGGCCATCTCGTAGACCGGGCGGATCTCGATCTCACTCGGGCCGGGCATCGGATTGGGGCAGCGTTTCACCCACTCGACCGCCTCGGCCATGTCCTTGACCTCCCAGAGCCAGAACCCGGCGACGAGTTCGCGGGTCTCGGCGAAAGGTCCGTCGATGACGGTGCGGCCCGGGCCGTCGAACGCCACGCGCTTGCCCTGCGATGACGGCTTGAGCCCCTCGCCGGCGAGGAGGATGCCGGCCTTGGCCAGCTCTTCGTTGTACCGGCCCATGGACTCGAGGAGTTCGGTCGTGGGCATGGCGCCCGCTTCGCTGTCCTTCGTCGCCTTTACCATCACCATCACGCGCATCGTCTCATCTCCTCTGATTCACGGGAGGCCGCACAGGCCCTCCTGCCTCTACGACGAACGGACATCGGTAGGATCGACATCACGCCGAAACTTTTTTGCACCAAGATGGCTCAGAATGGGACTCGGACAAGAAAAAGCCCGGCTCGAAGGCCGGGCTTTCTCAAATCTTGGCAATGGGCCGATCAGCCGCCGATCACCGAAGAGGGATCGACCTTCACGCCCGGGCCCATCGTCGAGGAGATCGCGACGCGCTGGATGTAGGTGCCCTTGGCGCCGGTGGGCTTCGCCTTGGAGACGGCATCGGCGAAAGCCTTGATGTTCTCCACGAGCTTGCCCTCGTCGAAGGAGGCCTTGCCGATACCGGCATGGACGATACCGGCTTTCTCGACGCGGAACTCGACGGCGCCGCCCTTGGCGGCCTCGACGGCACCCTTCACGTCCATGGTGACCGTTCCGACCTTCGGGTTCGGCATCAGGCCGCGCGGGCCGAGAACCTTACCGAGACGGCCGACGAGCGGCATCATGTCCGGGGTGGCGATGCAGCGGTCGAAGTCGATCGTGCCGCCGTTGACGACCTCGAAGAGGTCCTCGGCGCCCACCACGTCGGCACCGGCAGCCTTGGCCTCGTCGGCCTTGGCGCCGCGGGCGAACACCGCCACGCGGACCGTACGGCCGGAGCCGTTCGGCAGGTTGCAGACGCCGCGGACCATCTGGTCGGCGTGACGGGGATCGACGCCGAGGTTCATCGAGATCTCGATCGTCTCGTCGAACTTCGCCTTGGCGCGTTCCTTGATCAGCTTCACCGCGTCCTGGATCGGGTAGAGCTTGGTGACCTCGATGCCCTCGCGGGCGGCGCGGATGCGCTTACCTTCCTTAACAGCCATCATGCCCTCCTTACGCCACTTCCATGCCCATCGAGCGCGCGGAGCCCTCGATCATGGCCATGGCGGCTTCAACGGTGTCGCAGTTGAGATCGGCCATCTTCTTCTCGGCGATCTCGCGGATCTGGTCGCGGGTGACGCGGCCGACATTGCCGCCCTTGCCGGGGGTCTGCGAACCCTTGTCGATCTTCGCGGCCTTCTTGAGGAAGTACGAGACCGGGGGCTGCTTCATCTCGAAGGTGAAGGAACGATCCTGATACGCGGTGATAATCACCGGGATCGGGGTGCCCTTCTCCATCTGCGAGGTCTTCGCGTTGAAGGCCTTGCAGAATTCCATGATGTTCAGGCCGCGCTGACCGAGCGCCGGACCGATCGGCGGCGACGGATTGGCTGCGCCTGCGGGCACTTGAAGCTTAACGTAGCCCGAGATTTTCTTTGCCATAGGACTGCTCCCAATGGACCAACCGCCCGGCGCCAACCGAGCGGAATGGCAGTTGCAGATCGCGGTGCAGCCTGTTCACCCCGGCTGGCGACCGGGCAGACCTCCCGCGGATGAAAGGCCCTATCAAGGGGCCTGGAAAGCGCCACCAATAAAGTGCCACTTCCCTTCCGATCAGATCTTCTCGACCTGACCGTATTCGAGTTCGACCGGCGTCGCGCGGCCGAAGATGGACACCGCCACCTTGAGGCGGGCCCGGGCATCGTCGACTTCCTCGACGACGCCGTTGAACGAGGCGAACGGACCGTCGGAGACGCGGACCTGCTCGCCGACCTCGAAGCTGACGGAGGGCTTGGGGTGATCGACACCCTCGGCCACTTGGCCCTTGATCCGCTCGGCTTCGCGATCCGGGATCGGAACCGGCTTGGACTTGTCGGCGCCCAGGAAGCCCGTCACCTTGGGCGTGTTCTTGATGAGGTGGTAGACCTCGTCGGTCAGGTCGCACTTCACCAGGACGTAGCCGGGGAAGAACTTGCGCTCGGTATCGACCTTGCGGCCGCGGCGAACCTCGACGACTTTCTCGGTCGGGACCATGACCTCGTCGAACTTGTCTTCCAGGCCGCGCTGCGCCGCCTGATCCTTGATCGACTGGGCAACCTTGTTCTCGAAATTTGAATAGGCGTGGACGATGTACCAACGCTTCGTCATTGCATCCACCCCTTAACCGCCAAGCCCAAGGATCACTGAGCGAACGCCCCAGCCGATCGCCTGATCGACGACCAGGAAGAACAGGCTGGCCAGCACCACCATCACGAACACCATGGCGGTCGTGATCATGGTCTCCTTGCGCGTCGGCCAGGTCACCTTCGCGGCTTCCGAGCGGACCTGCTGTATGAAATCGAACGGGTTCGTCTTCGCCATTTCCCTTGCGTCCGCATCACCTTGAGAGCGGCTGCGAACGTCCTCTAAGGGCACGCTTAAGCCCAAATTGAAGGGGCGCGAGGCTGCTTTCCAAGCCTCGCGCCGCCTGTTCAAACCATCTACGGGGCGCTTCTCTAACGCAAAACGCCCGCTTTGTCGACCGCTGGCAGGAGTGGAGGGACTCGAACCCCCAACCCCCGGTTTTGGAGACCGGTGCTCTAGCCGATTGAGCTACACTCCTCCGGCGGTCAACAGGTGGCGGAAG
>KI911996.1:93517-134699 GCA_000517005.1 Microvirga lupini | reverse complement strand
GATCTCTACCTTGCATAGGCCAGGAACAAAAAACCCAGGGCGTCCCGATATTGCGGTTGCGCTATTTGCGCAAGAGCCAATTTCGATATTGCAGAACCTAATGCCTGATAACTCGGTCCATGAACCCTCCAAGGACCGAAATGTCATGCACCACCTCGCTGGACAGGTTCGGCCTGTATAAAGCCCCTGAAGGCTAAAATTACAAGCTAAGCGGGAAGCATCGCGGAAGGTGGAGCGGGTGAAGGGAATCGAACCCTCGTATTCAGCTTGGAAGGCTGCTGCTCTACCATTGAGCTACACCCGCATGCCCTTCTGATTGGGTGGTGGGGGAAGTAGGACTCGAACCTACGAAGGCATAGCCAGCGGATTTACAGTCCGCCCCCTTTGCCGCTCGGGACATTCCCCCATAGAACCCAACCCGAACGCAAAACGCCGAGGCTGTTCAGCGGAGCGCCTGCCGTGGCTGAGCGCTCCGTGGCGCTCTTATGGTGACCCGCATGGCCGGTGTCAACCTCAAAGCGCAACGAAATCGGAAGGGTCGTGAACGGGCCCACTCTGTGCTATGGCCCCTTCCGCCACCACACGAGATCCAAAGAGCATGAGCGACCGCCCCTTTCCATCCCGCAAGCCGAGATTCCAGCGCCCGCATGGGAAATCCGGTCGCCGCGACCCTCAGGCCAGACGGCCGAATTTCGAGATCGACACGACCATTCTCTATGGCTGGCATCCCGTTGTGGAAGCCTTGCGCAACGGCAAGAGAACGATTCGCCGCCTCCTGGCCACGGAGAATTCCGCCAGACGCCTGAGCGAGGAGTTGGATGCTCCCCTGCCTATCGAACCTGAGATCGTCCGCCCGGACGAGATCAACCGCCTCCTGGAGCCGGACGCGGTGCATCAAGGCCTCTACGCCGAGGCCGATCCTCTGCCCTCCCCGTCGGTCGACACTCTGAGCGGCAAGCGTGTGGTCCTGGCTCTCGACCAGATCACCGATCCTCACAATGTCGGCGCCATCGTCCGCACGGCCGCCGCCTTCGACGTGGAGGCCATCATCACCACGGCCCGGCACAGCCCGGCCGCCACGGGCGTTCTCGCCAAATCGGCGTCGGGAGGCCTCGAGCACGTCCCGTTCATGATCGTGCGCAATCTCGGTGACACGCTGACGGCGCTCGGCGAGCGGGGCTTCCAGCGAATCGGGCTCGATTCCTCCGGTGAGGCCAACCTGGACGAGATCGAAATCAAGCTCCCTGTCGTTCTTGTGCTGGGCTCGGAAGGCAAGGGTCTGCGCCAGAGGACGCGCGAATGCTGCGACGTCATCGGCCGGCTCGACATGCCCGGAGCCATCAAGAGCCTGAACGTCTCCAATGCCGCTGCCATCTGCCTTTATGCTGTGGTCAGGGGAGCCTCCAGGAGCGCTCGAAAGTGAAGCCCGCATAACCTCTAAACAGCTGTTGCCATTCAAGAATTTCTTCGGTTGTACGGCTTCTTAGACGGAAGTCGCAAATACCAATTGTGAATTGTGGAAAGGAAGGCCGGAGTTAGCCTCCCATTCGTTGGATTCTTGGCTGCCATGCGCAGTCACGATGCCGCGGCCCAAGCCTGCATGGCTTGCGGCTCAGAACCCGGATCACCGGGCATATGAATGGAAGGGAACCCTATGGCAACAGCAGCTACCACGCCTCATTCGGCTGCCGCAGCGCGGCCGATGACGCGGGAGGAAAAGAAGGTCATTCTGGCCTCCTCCCTCGGTACCGTCTTCGAATGGTACGATTTCTATCTCTACGGCTCACTCGCCACGATCATCGGCGCGCAGTTCTTCTCCGCCTTCGACGTGACGACCCGTAACGTCTTCGCGCTCCTGGCCTTCGCGGCGGGCTTCCTGGTTCGCCCCTTCGGTGCCATCTTCTTCGGCCGCATCGGCGATCTCGTCGGCCGAAAATACACCTTCCTCGTGACGATCCTTATCATGGGCTTCTCGACCTTCTTCGTCGGTCTGCTACCCAGTTACAATCAGATCGGCTGGGTCGCACCGGTGGTCCTGATCGCTCTGCGCATGCTCCAGGGCCTTGCGCTCGGCGGCGAATACGGTGGTGCTGCCGTCTATGTGGCCGAGCACGCTCCAGTGGGCCGTCGCGGCTTCTACACCAGCTTCATCCAGACCACGGCCACAGTCGGCCTGCTGCTTTCTCTCGCGGTCATCCTCGTTCTCCGCACCTGGATGGGCGAGGCGGGCTTCCAGACCGGTGAAGGCTGGCCGATTGCCGGCTGGCGCATCCCGTTCCTTCTCTCGGTGGTCTTGCTCGGCATTTCGGTCTGGATTCGTCTCCAGATGCAGGAATCTCCAGCCTTCAAGAAGATGAAGGAAGAGGGCACGCAATCGAAGGCGCCGTTGAAGGAAGCATTCGGGCAATGGGCCAACGTGAAGATGGTGCTTATTGCCCTCATCGGTCTCGCGATCGGTCAGGCCGTCGTGTGGTACACGGGTCAGTTCTACGCCCTGTTCTTCCTCCAGAGCATCCTCAAGGTCGACCTCCTCACCTCGAACGTTCTGATTGCCTGGTCCCTGATCATCGGAACGGGCGGCTTCATCGTGTTCGGCGCCCTGTCGGACAAGATCGGTCGCAAGCCGGTGATCCTCGGCGGCTGCCTGATCGCGGCGATCACCTACTTCCCGCTCTTCGGCGCTCTTACCAATGTCGTCAGCCCGAACCTGTCTCAGGCGCTGGACACGGCAAAGGTTCAGGTCGTGGCCGATCCGGCGACCTGCGGCTCGGTGTTCGATCCGGTCGGCATCCGTACCTTCACGGCTCCGTGCGACGTCGCTCGCGTGTCCCTGGCTCGCTCGGCGGTCAAGTACGAGCTCGTTCCGGCTGCCGCCGGCACTGCCCCAAAGGTGACCTTCAACGGCAAGGAAGTCCCGATCGCTGCTGCCATCCCGGCCAACATCACGGCCTTCACGGCAGCGGCAGTAGAGGCGGGCTATCCGAAGGCAGGCGATCCGAGCATCCTGAAGGTCAATGGCTTCTTCTCGGCCCTCGGCAACGCCCAGGCCCTTAAGACCATCGGCATCCTGACTCTCTTCGTGATCTACGTCACGATGGTGTACGGCCCGATCGCGGCGGCTCTGGTCGAATTCTTCCCCACCCGCATCCGCTATACCGCGATGTCCCTGCCCTACCACATCGCCAACGGCTGGTTCGGCGGCCTCCTGCCTCCGACCGCCTTCGCGATGGTGGCGGCCACCGGCGATATCTACTTCGGCCTCTGGTACCCGATCGTGATCGCCCTGGTGACCTTCGTGGTCGGCCTCCTCTTCGTGCCGGAGACCAAGGACCGGGATATCATGACCTTCGAAGGCACCGGCGCTAGGCGCTGAACCTCCGAAGGCTCTCACAGGAAAGCCCCGCCTCACGGCGGGGCTTTTCATTTGGCGTCCGACGAAACGGTTGCTCAGTAGCAGGTCAGCACGCGACGGACGATCCAGCCCTCGCCTTCCACGAAAAGACGCTTGCGGGAAATGTCGCAAGGTGCGTCGTTCGCCGATTTCGTCTCGATCGAGGATGTCGTCTCCACATCCTTGACCGCAACCGAGGTCACGGGCTCCTTGGCAGGCTTGGCCGTCACGCCATGGCCCGCATGGGCCGCATCCGTGCGCTCCGCGGCAAGACCGAAGCCGATCGCGACCGCCAGAACGGCAACAATTTTGAGACCGCCGCCAAGCGGCGAGAACTTTCTCCAGGCAGAAGCCCCTAAGGCCTTCATAACACCAACTCCATGATCAGGTTTTCCTGACAATTCCAGAATTCAGGGTTGGTTTCGGTGTGCCAGGACACTTAATATTTACGTTTGTGTGGAACTTGCGTCCCGCCTCACGGACTGCTACCTGAGCACCCGTGACGTCAGCCGGTGTAGCACAGCGGTAGTGCAGCGGTTTTGTAAACCGAAGGTCGGGAGTTCGATCCTCTCCACCGGCACCATCCCCTCTTCCGAAGAATGAAGCCTCTCCACAGCCGTTTCTCTGCTGCTGTATTCGTTCGAGGGTGTGGTGGTCATTGCGAGCAAACGAGCCGCCGAAATCCTCCCTATGGCGCCTCGAACCTTTATCGCCCGAGGTAGCCCGCCTATCCAATCCCAGCTTTCAAGAATGAGGCTTACGATGCGCCTTATGCCTTCATGGAGGCGCGCATGGAAATGTTCTTGCTGAATGTGATGGGCTCGGCCGCCGTGGCCTCCGCCATCGTCGTCGGAGCCATGACAAACCGCCTGTCGAAGGAACTCGCCGGGCTGGCTCACAACTGCCGGAATTCATACCTGGAAAAACCCGACAGAAATCTCCCCAGGTTGCCTTGACGAGTTCCGCCCTGATGGGACGGCGCGAGAACAAACTCATCAAACGCGCCTTACGCGCGAAAGGGACAGACTCGTCTCCGCAGCAGGGCGGTGCTTGTCCCACCTGTGCTAATGAATGCGCTCCTTGCCCCAATTTTCATGAGCAGTCTGATCCGACAGCTTCTGCTCGGTTCGCGTCAATCTGCGGCGACGGCTGCTGAAAACAGCCATGAAGATGCCGATCAGCAAAGGCCCGCCGATAATCACCAAGCCCCAGATCCAACCATCGGCAATATCCCAATCCATCGATCGTCTCCCTGCCGAGGACCGCGCGCGGCAGTCCCAGCTAACTGAAGGGGCTAACCGGAATGCCAAGTCGTTGTTCCCGGCGAGGCCATCATAGGCAAAGGCCTGTTCCGGCATTAGACAGACGAGAAAACTTAATCCGCCTTGAGCCTTATAGAGATCCTATGCCGATCGCCATTTCAGACCCTGACGACCCTCGGATCGAGGCGTACCGTGCTGTTCGGGAGCGTGATCTCGTTGGGCGGCAACATCGCTTCATTGCGGAAGGAGAAGTGGTTCTCAGAGTTCTCCTGAAGCAGTCCCGCTTCCGGATCGAATCCCTCCTGCTGGCGGAAAGCCGCCTGGAAGTCTTGGGCGATGCACTGGACCTGCTGTCCCCCGAGATTCCGGTCTACACGGCGAACCGGGCCGTGATGGATGCCATCGTGGGCTTTCCGATCCATCGGGGCATCCTGGCTGTCGCTCATCGGGCTCCCCTGCCGCCAGTCGAGGAATTGCTCTCACAGATGCCGGAGGAGGCGCTCGTCGTCGGCCTGATCGGCCTAGCGAACCATGACAATGTCGGCGGGATCTTCCGCAATGCGGCGGCCTTTGGCGCTGGAGCGGTTCTGCTCGACCAGGAGACCTGCGATCCGCTCTATCGCAAAGCCATCCGCGTTTCCGTCGGAGGGGCATTGGTCGTGCCGTTCACCCGGACACCCTCGGCAGACGCCATGGTGCAGGCCCTCCAGGCCGCGTCCTTCGACGTGATCGCCCTGTCCCCAGCCGGTCGAGAAATCCTCTCACAGATCCGACCTTCTCGACGAACCGCCCTGCTCCTGGGGGCTGAAGGACCCGGGCTGCCTCCAGAACTGCTGGCACAGACCAGAACCGTGTCCATTCCCATGAGCGGCGGCTTCGATTCATTGAATGTGGCGACCACCAGCGGAATTGCCCTGCATCACCTTGCAAGTGCTGAGCTTCGCGACGCTCTCTGACTTGTGAGAATCCAGTCTCTTGTTTCCAAGCGTAGCCGTTCTAGGCTCCTGCTCCCATGTCTGGAGACGCCCATGACGATCACACGCCGCACCGTTCTTGCCAGCACCGCCCTCGCCGCTGCTCCCCTCGGAGGTCCCGCCTTGGCCCAGACCGCCGCTTCGACCCCAGCTCCGGCGCAGGGATCCAACACCCGCTAGGCTCCCGGCTTCTATCGCTACAAGGTCGGCGGTATCGAGGTGACGGCCATCAACGACGGCTCTGCGCCGCGTCCTCTTGAAGGATTCATCCGGAACGCGGAACTCTCAGCCGTGCAGCAGGCAGCCCGGGAGGCGTTTCTGCCCCAGGACACCATCCAGAACACCTTCAACGGTCTCGTCATCAAGAACGGCAGCCGTCTGACCATCATCGACACCGGCAATGGCGACATGGGCGCTCCCACGACGGGCCGCTGGATGGAGAACTTTCGCGCCGCCGGCTTCGATCCAGCCCAAGTGAACACCGTCGTCATCAGTCATTTCCATGGCGACCACATCAACGGTCTTCGCCGCAAGGACGGCACCGCCGTCTTCCCGAATGCCGAGATCATGGTGCCGGCGGCCGGATGGGCCTTCTGGATGGATGATGCCCGCATGAATCAGGCGCCCGAAGGCGCGAGGGGTGGCTTCCAGGGCGCCCGACGCGTGTTCGGACCCATCGCCAACGATGTGAAGCGCTTCGAGGCGGACAAGGAGGTCGTGCCCGGCCTGACCGCCGTTGCGGCCTACGGGCACTCGCCCGGCCACACCGCCTTCATGCTGTCCTCCGGCTCCGGCCGATTGCTGATCCTGTCGGATACGGCAAACCACCCTGCCCTCTTCGTCCGCAATCCCGACTGGTCGGCCATTTTCGACATGGACGCCGACCAGGCCCGGGCTACCCGCCGACGGATGCTGGATATGGCCGCCTCCGAACGGGCGCAGGTCGCATTCTATCACGCACCCTTTCCGGCGACGGGCCATATCGCCAAGGAAGGCAACGGCTTCCGCTTCGTGCCGGTGCAGTGGAGCCCGGCCGTTTAGGGCCTGCTCCTAGTCGTTTCCGTGAGAAGCCACCCCAGGGTGGCCGCATCCGCGCCGGTCGGCTCGATGAAGAGGATGACCGGCGTCTCGTAAGGATGCCGCTCCTTGAGGGCAAGATGCACCTCCTCCTGGAGGCCCTTGACGGTCTTCAGGATGGCGACCGCCTCCTGTCCCCGTTCGATGCTGCCCTTCCAGGCATAGACGGATCGCATGCCCGGCAGCACGTTGATGCAGGCGATCAACCGGTCCTGCACGAGCGCCTCGCCGATCGAGAGGGCGATGTCCACATCGGGAAAGGTCGTATAGACGAGAAGTGGGCGATCCATGCTATGCCTTTCCTCCGCATCCGATCGGACGCCACGAGGGTAACTGGGCATGGCCCGACGTTTCAACACTATCGCATTCGTCGCCAGCGCCGCGCCTGACGCTCAGAGCGCGCTGAAGACCCTCCAGAGCCGCTACGCCAATGTTCCCCCTGAAGAAGCCGATGCCATCGTGGCGCTCGGCGGCGACGGCCTGATGCTCCAGAGTCTCCACAGATTCATGGGCACGGCCAAGCCCATCTACGGCATGAACAAGGGCACGGTCGGCTTCCTAATGAACGACTACCGGGAAGAAGACCTGTTTGAACGTCTGGAAGCGGCCGAGCGCAGCGTCGTGCACCCTCTGCTGATGGTGGCCTGGGATGTGCACGGGGTGGCCCATACGGCGCGCGCCATCAACGAAGTCTCCATGCTGCGGCAGACCTATCAGGCGGGGAAGCTGCGCGTGAGCGTTGATTCCCATGTGCGGATCTCGGAACTCATTGCCGACGGTATCCTGGTGTCGACGCCGGCCGGATCGACCGCCTACAACCTCTCCGTCGGCGGGACGATCCTGCCGCTCAATGCGCCGCTCCTGGCCCTGACCCCGATTTCGGCCTTCCGCCCCCGGCGCTGGCGCGGAGCGCTTCTGCCGGACTATGCCAAGATCCAGATCGAGGTCCTGGAAGCCGAGAACCGCCCGGTCAGCGCGGTGGCTGACCACACGGAATTCCGCAATGTCTCCCATGTGCATGTCTCCATGGATCGCAGCGTCGATCTGGTGATGCTGCACGATCCCGGTCACAGCCTGGACGAACGGATCTTGCGGGAACAATTCGGCTATTGATGGCAGCAAAGGCATGGGTTCCAACATGCCGCTCACAACAATGAGGTAACGTCATGAACGATGAGAACAGGCACCCGAGAGGCGGCCTCTATTTCGAGGATTTCGTCGTCGGCACGACCATCAAGCACCGCCTGACCAGGACGGTGACGCAGATGGACAACATGCTGTTCTCCAACATGACGCTGAACCCGCAGCCGCTCCACATCGACGCGCATTTCTGCGCCACCGAGACGGAATGGGGCAAGCCGCTCATGAACTCCCTGTTCACGCTCGGGCTCCTGATCGGCATCTCCGTCAACGACACCACGGTGGGCACGACCATCGCCAATCTCGGCATGACGGACGTGAAGTTCCCCGCGCCGCTCTTCGAAGGCGACACGGTCAACGCGACGACGGAGATCGTCGCCAAGCGCGAATCCAAATCCCGGCCCGATGCTGGCATCGTCGACTTCATCCACCGCGCCTACAAGCAGGACGGAACCCTCGTCGCCGAATGCCGCCGGCAGGCCTTCATGCGCAAGAGGAGCGCCTGATGCGTTCGCTGCTTTTCGTGCCGGGCGACAGCCCGAAGAAGCTCGAGAAAGGCATGAATTCGGGAGCCGACGTGCTCCTCATCGATCTGGAGGATTCGGTCGCACTCGACGCCAAGGACGAGGCCCGGCGCATCACCGCCGCGTTTCTCTCCGAGCGGAGCAAGGAAACTGAGCGCCCCCGTCTTTTCGTTCGCGTCAACGGGCTGACGACCGGCCTCATCGATGCGGATCTCGACGGCGTGATGCGGTCTGGTCCCGACGGGATCGTGCTGCCCAAGACGATCGGTGGAGCCGACGTGGCTCATCTCGGCGCCAAGCTGGCCGTGCGCGAAGCGGAGTTCGGATTGGAGGATGGCGCCACCCGCATCCTCGCCATCGCGACGGAGAATGCGGCCGGCGTGTTCGCGCTCGGCACCTTCGCGGGCGCAAGCCACCGTCTCATGGGCCTGACCTGGGGCGGCGAGGATCTGTCCGCCGATCTCGGCGCCGAGACCAACCGCGGAGAGGACGGCGCCTATACGGATCCGTACCGGCTGGCCCGCTCTCTCACCCTGCTGGGTGCAGCGGCGGCAGGCGTCGACGCGGTCGATTCCGTCTTCACCAATTTCCGCGACATGGCCGGTCTCGAGGCCGAATGCCGGTCCGCGCGGCGCGACGGCTTCGTCGCCAAGATGGCGATCCATCCGGCTCAGGTGCCGGTGATCAATGAGGCCTTCACTCCATCCCCTGACGCTGTCGAGCGAGCCCAGGCCGTAATCGAGGCCTTCAAGGCCAATCCGGGAGCGGGCGTCGTCGGCGTCAACGGCGAAATGCTCGACCGTCCGCACCTGCTGCGGGCCGAGCGACTCCTGAGGCGCGCAGGCAGGCTCTGACGCGCCTCAGCCGCCCGGGCGCGTGATCGAGAACTTGGTCTCGGGCGTCGCCACGAAGTAGTCCCGGTAGCCCGAGCGGGCGATGGGGCGCATGGCGGCAGTGTCGACGAGGCCGTTCACGATGTAGCGGTCGTCGATGTGGATGCCGACCACCTGCCCGATGACGAGGTAATAGGACGGCTCGCCTCCCTCGAGAGGATTGAGCGGCACGGTCTGCAGCCATTTGCATTCGAGCGCCGCGAGGGCATCCGCCACCCGTGGCGGCCTCACGAGGTGGGAGGGCGCGGGCTTCAGCCCGGCATGCGCCATCTCGTTCTCGCCCCGCGGCAGAACGGCGGATGTCAGGTTCATCTGCTCGCGCAGGTCATAGGTCGCCAGATTGCAGACGAACTCCCCCGTCTCCTCGATGAAGGTCAACGCATCCTTCTTGCCTGCCGAGGAGAACGCCACCATGGGCGGGCGCTCGGAGACGGCGTTGAAGAACGAATAGGGCGAGAGATTCACCTCTCCTTTCGCACTCATGGCGGTGATCCAGCCGATGGGCCGAGGCGAGACGATGGCCTTGAACGGATCATGCGGAAGGCCGTGGGCGTTGGTCGAGGTTTCGTAGAACATGATGGAGCGTTTCCCGGCGAAGTGGCCACCGGTTCGCCGCAGGAAACGCGACGAACGAAATTGTTAGCGCATCGTGCGGAAAAGTGGACCCGGTTTTCCGCTCCGAACGATGCGCCAGCTAAGAGAGGAAGCATCGGATAGATCCCAAAAGTGCCTTCCACTTTTGGGTCCGATGCTTAGAACCGCGTCACGATGTCGGCGAGGCTGGGCCTGTCCCGATCGGAAGGGATCTCCTTGGCCGTGCCGATATGAACGAAGCCGGCAATTCTCTCACCGGGCTTCAGCCCCAGAGCATCCAGCACCCGCCGGTCGAACGCGGCCCAGCCCGAGAGCCAGGAGGCGCCATAACCGAGAGCGGTCGCCCCGGTGAGGAGGTTCATGCAGACCGCGCCGGCCGAGAGAACCTGCTCCCAGTCCGGGATTTTCACATGCGGGACCACGCGGGACACCACGGCGATGACGAGAGGTGCCTGCGTGAAGCGCTCCCGCTCGGCAGCGACCTGCTCCGCGCCGGCGCCGGGATTGTCCGCCTGGAAAGCGGCAGCCAGGACGCCTCCGAGGCGGCCCCGCCCCTCGCCCTGGATCAGGATGAAGCGCCAGGGAACGAGCTTGCCATGATCCGGCACCCGGGATGCGACCTTCAGGAGGGTTTCGACCTCCTGCTCGCTCGGACCCGGCTCGCCGAGCCAGCGCGGAGGGACGGAACGGCGCTGCAATAGGCGGGAGAGGCACTCATTCATGGGATCTTCATCCGGCTTGAATAATGTGGAACAATGTAGGTGGATGCCCTCGCAGGCTGCGAACCAAGCAAGTCCCGGCTTGCCATCGTCTCGCCGTCTTGCTGCGCTTGAGGATGCGCGGGCATTCCAAGGACTGGCCGCTGTCACAACAGAAACAGCAGCGGATGTATAGGGGGAGTGCGGTCAGACGCCAAGCAGGTTTCAACCCGAGACGGCTCCGGCGGCATGCTTGAGGCATGCCGAAGGGTGGTCCCATGGGAAGAGGTGAGTTGGCGAGGCGCCGCTAGAGAGCAATGCAGACATCGATTTCCGGACTGGACAGTCCCCCCTCCCTGACAGCCTGGCCGCAGCGCCAGGCGCTGATGGCCTTCGCTCTCATCCTTGCAGCCTGGGCCCTGGCCGCCTCCATCTGGCCCCTGACCGGGACAGTCGTCCCCTGGGACTCGAAGAACCAGTTCTATCCGACCCTGCGCTACCTGGGCAGCGCCCTTGCCCATGGCGAGCTTCCCCTGTGGAACCCCTATCATTTCGGCGGACATCCCTCGGCGGCAGATCCCCAATCCCTGCTCTTCACGCCCACCATGCTGCTGTTCGGGTGGCTCGTCCCCGAGCCGTCCATGCAACTCTTCGACGTGGTCGTGTTCGCCCATTTCCTCCCCGGAGCGCTGGCTTTCGTGCCCCTGTTCCGCCGGAGAGGATGGCACTCGGCGGGAGCCGTGGTGGCCGCTCTCGTCTTCATGCTCGGCGGCTCCGCCACGGCCCGGCTCCAGCATACCGGCATGATCTTCAGCTACGGCTTCTTCCCGCTTGCCTTCTGGCTCCTGGAGGAAGCCCTCGACCGCCGCTCGTACCTTTATGGGCTCCTGTTCGCCGTCAGCGCCGCCATGATGGTCATCGGGCGGGATCAGGTCGCCTTCCTCTGCGCCCTGACGCTCATCGCGCTGGCCGTGCAGCGGATCTGGAGTGCGCCCCGGCCCTTCGCCTATCTCAAGTCCCGCCTCGGGCTCCTGGCCTTCATGGGACTGGTCGGCGGCGCGCTTCTCGCCGTGCCGGTCGTGCTGACGATGCAGTTCCTCGCCACGTCGACGCGCCCCTCCTTCGGCTTCGGAGTGGCCGCCATGGGATCCCTGCCTCCGGAGAGCCTGGCGACGATCCTGTTCGGCAATGTCTTCGGCTCCCTGCGATGGACCTACGATTACTGGGGACCGGACTGGCACAGCCTGTCCGAGGGAACCTGGACGGACAGGGCGACCAACTACCTGTTCATCGGCACGATCCCGGCTCTTCTGCTCCTCTGGCACGGCATCGCAGGCGGGCGCCTGTTCGCCCGCGAGTTCCGGTTCTTCCTTATCGTCGGCATCATCGCCCTGTTCTATGCGCTCGGGCGCTATACGCCCGGCTTCGAGGTCATCTTCGATCACATCCCGGGCGTGAACCTCTACCGCAGGCCGGCCGACGCGACCTTCCTCATCAACATCGCCTTGGCCTTTGCCGCAGGCTACCTCGTCCATCGCTACGTTACGGAAGGCCTGCCGCGTTGGAACCGGGCCGAGCTCGGGCGGCTCTGGGCGGCCCAGCCGCTCCTGGCGCTGGGCCTCCTGGTCGCCGCCATTGCCAGCGCCTTAGCCTTTGCCATCAAGGGGGGACATGTCTCTCCTGCCCTTATCGAGATCGGCGTGAGCCTTGCCGCGGCAGCCCTGGCCATCGCCGTGATCACCAGGATGAGCGGCGTCTCACGCTGGCGCGAAGCGCTGACCCTCGTGCTGGTGACCTTGACCGGTGCGGAGTTGATCGGCCGTCACGCGGCGTCGGCGCTGAATGCGGAACCTGCCGAGCGTTACACCGTCTTCACGAAGCTGCCGCCCGAGCAGCTGCAGGGCCTTCAGATCCTCAAGCGCGAGCTGGCAGACCGCCACGCGAGGGGCGAATATCCCCGCGTCGAGATCCTTGGCCTGAAGGGCGCCTGGCAGAATGCGTCCATGGTCCTCGGGATCGAGGACATCATCGGCTACAACCCCTTGCGCCTGGCCGATTACGAACGCGCCATCGGCCCTGGGGAGAACGCGGAAGATCCCAATCTGCGCCGCTTCCCGACGAGTTTCCGCGGCTACAAGTGCGCACTCGCAAGCCTGCTCGGACTCGACTACGTCGTGCTCGACCGCCCGATTGAGAAACTGCCGCGCCATTTCCCCCGCCTGACCGGCGCCGAGGTCGTCTACGGAACCGGGCGGATGTGGATCTACCGTCTGAACACCTCCGTTCCGCGCGCCTATGTGGCGCACCATGTGACGCCCGTCGATTCCGAAGCCGTGCTGGGCCTGGAGGAATTGCCGGAATTCAACCGCGAGACCGAAGCTCTCATCGACGACGAAAGCATGCCGCTGCTCAAGGCTTCCTACGCGCCGGCAGGCTCCGCCCGCGAGAAGGCCAAGGGGGAAGCGCGGATCGTCAGCTACCAGAGGAACTCGGTCACGCTTGATGTCGAGAACAGCGAGAATGGCATTCTGGTGCTGCACGACATCCATTATCCGGGCTGGGAAGCGTGGGTCGATGGCGAGCGCCGGCCGATCCTGCGCGCCAACCTCCTGTTCCGCGGCGTCGAGATCGGCCCCGGAAGGCATCGGGTCGAGTTTCACTTCCGTCCGATGTCGCTCGAAAATCTGGTTGCGGCCGCGTCCGATCTCGTCAAAACCGAGGAGAAGCCGATTCAGACGGCCATTGCCTCCCCGCTCCAATGAGAGCCGATTTTCAATCGATGATCTTGTTTGTGAAACAACGCATTTGGATTTTTGGCCTGCTCGGCCTCGCCGCAGCCAGCTCCGCCTCGGCTCAGTCGCCTGCCGTGCCGTCCATGTCGCAGAGCTTCCCCCCGATCTCCGTCGGGCAAGTGACGCTGAATGCTGGTGCGACCTTTGCCGGGAGCAACGAGCCGATCCGCTCGGGACTTGTGTGGCGCATCTATGAGGATCGCGGGGACGCATCCCAGCCCAACATCGTCGCCCGCTCCACCAGCCCCATGCCGAGCTTCACCCTCTCGCCGGGCAATTACATCATCCACGTGGCCTACGGCTTTGCGAGCGCATCGAAGCGGATCAGCGTCCAGCGCGGCAACCTCAACGAGCGGCTCGCCATCAATGCCGGCGCTCTTCAGTTGAAAGGCGCCGTGAGCGGAAACCCGATTCCGGTAAACCGCATCACTTTCTCGGTCTATGTGCCGGAAGCGCAGAACTCCGAAGGGCGTCTCGTGATCGCCGATGCCAAGGCAAACGACATGATCCGTCTGCCCGAGGGGACCTATCACGTGGTTTCCACCTATGGCGACGCCAACGCCATCATGCGCAGCGACCTGAAGGTGGAATCGGGGCGCGTCACCGAAGCAACCCTGAATCACCGGGCTGCGACGGTGACGCTCAAGCTGGTCGGTTCGGCCGGTGGCGAGGCCTTCGCCGGCACGGCCTTCAGCGTGCTCACTCCCGGCGGCGACGTGATCCGCGAGGCTATCGGCGCCTTCCCGTCAGTCACGCTGGCCGAGGGCGAATACGTCCTGATCGCGCGCCACGAGGGCAAGGTCTATACCCGCGAGTTCAAGATCGAAAGCGGACTCGACCGGGACATCGAGATCATCGCTACCCCGTAATGCACTGAACCTTTCAGTCCTCGCGGCATTGACGGTCAGTCAATGATCGGTCGCGCCGCGCATGAGCCTGTACTCCCAAGGCGTGACCTTGCTGGAGAAAGCTCATGAAAATCGCAGAGATCATGACCCGCAACGTGCGCGTGGTGAGTCCGGACCGGACGATCCAGGAAGCGGCGCGTCTCATGGATGAGATGAATGTCGGCGTCCTGCCCGTCTGCGACGGACGCCGCCTGCGCGGCATGGTGACCGACCGGGACATCACTGTCCGGGCAACGGCAGCAGGGCTGCCCCCCGACACGACGCGCGTGCGTGATATCATGTCCGACAATGTGTGGTGGTGCTTCGATGACGATGATGTCAACCACATCGTCGAGTTGATGAGCGATCATCAGATCCGGCGATTGCCGGTGGTCGATCACGACAAGCATCTGGTCGGCATCGTCGCGCTCGGCGATCTCGCGACGGACAGCGAGGGCGACGCCTCCCGTGCCCTGCATCGCATCTCCACCCCCTCGGAACCTGACCGGACCGGTACTCCGACGGCCGCGCGTGCCGACCAGACCCGGGGCGGCGGACAGGCCCGCCTGACCGATGACGAGCGGCGCGAATTGGATCGGCGACTGATCAACGAGGATGACGACTGGCGCCATCGCCCGCACGACTACCGCGAGGATTGGCGCGGCCGGGAAGGCCGTTCGCGCAATCGTGGCCGCGGGCAGTTCCGCTTCCGCGACGAGGATGACGTGCGTGCCGCCTTCGGCAGCTTCGGCCATCCCGGCGAGGAAGGCACCCGCAATGCCCGCATGCGCGGCGGTTTCGGCGGTGATGGCTACCAAAACTACGGCGACGAATATGCAAGCCGCGGCTCCGCGGGCAGAGGCTATCATCCGAAGCGCTACGGCGCCTCCACCATCACCGGCGAGCGGGCCCGTCCCGGCGACGACAGCAGCGAGGACGATCGCCGCATGCAGGACCGCGAGCGCACCTGGAGCCTCGTCAACGAGCGGCGCGATCACAGCAATTACGGCATGGGTCCGGGCAATACGCGCTTCGGCAACGACGCGACCGCCAGCCGCGGCGAGGTGCGCCGGGGCGAGCATCAGGGCCGCGGACCGAAGGGCTACCAGCGCTCCGACGAGCGCATCCGCGAGGACATCAACGAGCGCTTGACCGACGATGCCATGATCGACGCATCGGAGATCGAGGTGCAGGTTCAGAACCGGGAAGTAACCCTGTCAGGCACGGTCCGCGACCGCAACGAGAAGCGGCGCGCCGAGGATCTGGCGGAAGCCGTATCGGGTGTGAGCCACGTGCAGAACAACCTGCGCGTCGGCCAGCGTCAGGGAACCCATGTCACCGGGACGGAGGCAGGTGATGCGGTTGCGGCGACGGGAAATCCCGGCAGCGGCCCAGCAGGCACCACCGCCGGAACGCCTCCCGGTGGCCGCACGACCGGTCGCCAACGGCAGACAACCTAAGACCTTATGAGATCGAGAGGTTTGTCAGCCTATCTCAGGTTCGCCTGAGATAGGCTTTCTTCCGTGAGGACAGTTTGTAACCTGTCGGCGAGGCTGTTCAAGCGCCGCAGCGTGCCCTCGAAATTCCTGTCGCCTATTGATTTCCAAATATCTTCTGCCCTCTCAGTCAGGCCTTCAAGTGTGATGGGCAAGGTTGCAGCTTCTGCGACGGCACCCTTCTCGTTGATGAGATATTGCCCGTTCAGGGCAAACAGCACCTGGGCAATGCAACACAGCGCACGGTAAGTGCATCCGGCGACGTGGGTGCTCTCAGCCCGTCTTGCTGCAATCTCAGCATTTTCAATCGCAAAATCCACCTCCCAGCCGAAGCACTTGATAAGTGCATCTCTCAGGGCCTGCGGGTAAGGCCATGTCTCGCTCTTCAGCCTACCGACAAGTCCGTGCGGGTCATGAAGCACCCGGCATGTCGCCACCTCGCCCATCCAGATTGCGGAGCAGAAGCCGTGAGGGTGTCCGGGCTGGTAATGCATGGTGACATGGCCGACTTTCGCATCGGCGATGACAGCTCGCACCGCCTCTAGATCACGGTAGAGGAGATCGACTTTGGTGCCACCAATCGTGATCCATCCACCACCGTTGATCCAAGGCCCCCATTCCCCAATCCGGGTGACTGTGGAGGAAGGGTTATCGCGCAAAGGACTGATGGCGATGTCCAATGCCTTCATGTCGAGCGGCGTATCAGGCTCATAGTAAAGGCCGATGTCATAGTCGGAGTTCGGGCCTGCCGTTCCGCGCCCGCGCGAGCCGCCGAGCACCACGGCAGCAATGCCTTGGACGGGTCGGAGCGCCTCAACCAATCGCGTCAGCAGTTGATCGTGCATCAACTTGGAGTCTCTGTCAGAAGAGGCTGAGAGATCGTAGCACACGGGCGAGGGTCCGCGGGAGTCACAGGACTTGTTGGCTCCCTCCCCCGTCAAAGGGGGAGGGAAACAGGGATATCCCGACCGATTAGACGATCGTCCGCTCGACCACGTGATGACCATCGAGCGTCACGTGACCTTCCGGCTCGGAGACAGCCTTCGCCACTCGTCTACGATCCGGCGTAACGGCCTCGGCAGCGAGAACCTTCAAGGCCTCGTCGAGGGTCATGGTCTGCTGGTTGGGGCTTCCCAGGCGGCGGATCGAAACCGTCCGCTCCGCGGCCTCCTTCCGGCCCACCACGAGAAGCACAGGCACCTTCACGAGCGAGTGCTCGCGGACCTTGTAGTTGATCTTCTCGTTGCGCAGATCCGCTTCGACGCGAAGGCCTGCGGCCTCGGCGGCGCGCACCACCTCCATGGCGTATTCATCGCCTTCGGACGTGATGGTGGCGACCACCGCCTGCACGGGTGCGAGCCAGAGCGGGAAGTGGCCGGCGAAGTGCTCGATCAGGATGCCGGTGAAACGCTCCATGGAGCCGCAGATCGCACGGTGCACCATGACGGGCGTCTTCTTCTGGCCGTCCTGGTCGACATAGAACGCGCCGAACCGTTCCGGCAGGTTGAAATCCACCTGCGTCGTGCCGCATTGCCAGTCGCGGCCGATGGCGTCGCGCAGCACATACTCGAACTTCGGCCCGTAGAACGCGCCCTCGCCCGGGTTGATCGAGGTTTTGATGCGCCCGCCGGATTGCTCCTCGATCTGCTTCAGGACGCGGGTCATCACGTCTTCCGCGTGATCCCACATTTCATCCGTACCGACGCGCTTGTCAGGACGGGTCGAGAGCTTCACGATGATCTCGTCGAAGCCGAAATCGGCGTAGGTCGAGAGGATCAGGTCGTTGATCTTCAGGCATTCCTCGGCCATCTGATCTTCCGTGCAGAAGATATGCGCATCGTCCTGCGTGAAGCCGCGCACGCGCATCAGGCCATGCATCGCACCCGAGGGTTCGTAACGATGCACGGCGCCGAACTCGGCAAGGCGCAGCGGCAGATCGCGATAGGACTTCAGCCCATGCTTGAAGATCTGCACGTGGCCTGGGCAGTTCATCGGCTTGAGAGCGAAGACGCGCTTGTCCTCCGCCTCGTCTCCTGCCGATTGCACGGCGAACATGTTCTCGCGATACCAGCCCCAGTGGCCTGAGGTCTCCCACAGCGAGGCGTCGAGCACCTGAGGCGCGTTGACCTCCTTGTAGTCCGCCTTCAGGCGGCGGCGCATATAGGCGATCAGCTCCTGGAAGATCGTCCAGCCCTTGGAATGCCAGAAGACGACGCCCGGCCCTTCCTCCTGGAAGTGGAACAGGTCCATCTCGCGCCCGAGGCGGCGGTGATCGCGCTTCTCGGCCTCCTCGAGCTGCTTCAGGTAGTTGTCGAGGTCTTCCTGGTTCGCCCAGGCGGTCGCGTAGATGCGGGTGAGCATCGCGTTGTTCGAGTCACCGCGCCAATAGGCACCTGCCACCTTCATGAGCTTGAAGGCGTTGCCGATCTTGCCCGTCGAGGTCATGTGCGGGCCACGGCACAGGTCGAACCAGTCACCCTGGAAGTAGATCTTGAGATCCTGGCCTTCCGGGATCGCATCCACGAGCTCGACCTTGTACATCTCGCCCTTCTCTTTGAAGATCTGCCTAGCCTTGTCGCGGCTCCAGACCTCCTTGGTGAAGGGTTTGTCCCGCGCGATGATCTCGCGCATCTTCGCCTCGATGGCAGGGAAATCCTCCGGTGTGAAGGGCTCGTTGCGGGCGAAGTCGTAGTAGAAGCCGTTCTCGATCACCGGGCCGATGGTGACCTGCGTCCCCGGGAAGAGCTCCTGCACGGCCTCCGCGAGCACGTGCGCGGCATCGTGCCGGATCAGCTCCAGCGCGCGCGGATCCTCGCGGTTCAGAAATTCGATCTTGGCATCCTTGGCGATCGGATCGGAGAGATCGGCGACTGTGCCGTCGAGAGCCATGGCGACAGTGCGCTTGGCGAGCGACTTGGCGATGCCTTCCACGATCTCGCGGCCGGTGATGCCGGATTCGTACTGGCGCTGGGCGCCATCGGGGAATGTCAGGGTAATCATCAAACGTTTCTCCTGGCTCACTCCTGCCAACGGAGCAGGTAAGCGGGGGCCGACGGTGTGTTGAGAGTGGAGCGAACTCAGTCGCCGTCAGGTTCGACTGCCTCGCAGGTGATCGGGGGAGCGTTGACGCCCCTCCAGCGACCATAGGCCCAGGGCTTATACCAGGCCGAGCCGTCGGGCAATGTTTCAGGCACCAGATCGATGCCGTGCGTGCCGAAGGGGCCGCAGCGGCAGATGCGGGCCAGCCCCATCCAGCCCCCTGCCCAGAAGCCGTGCCGCTGGATCGCCTCGTCCGTGTATTCGGAGCAGGACGGCAAGTGCCGGCATTGGCGTCCGATGAGACCTGACAACGTGAGCTGATAGCCCCGGATCATCGTGTGGGCGATCCGACGGGGGAGATGTCTCGCTATTGTCTCCTGGGGTCTGCCTCTCACGTCGAATCCTCGATCCAGCGGCATGTCACGTAAGGTTGAGGCATTTGAAAGCGCCAGAGACTCTACGGAAACTTCCCGCAAATACAACCTAAGATATTATCGTTATATCGTACAAAACATCGCAAGACTCAACCATAACTTAGTTGCACAAATAACCTCATGAACGATACTTTATTTCTCTGGCGTTTCGCCCACTGAACCGCGAAGCGGCAGCTGGAGCAAGAACAATGACCGTCAAAATCAGCAAGTTCATCTGGGATATCACCTATGCCTGCCCGCTGCGATGCGCCCATTGCTATTCGGAATCGGGACGCCGGCCCGCTCGCACGCTGGATCGGGACGCGGCCATGCGCGTCATCGACGTCATGCTCGCGGCGGGAGCAGTAAGCGTGATGTTCAGCGGCGGCGAACCGTTGTCGATCCGGTGGGCTCCCGAAGCCATGAAACGTCTGCATGACGCGGGCATCCTGGTCACCGTATTCACGACCGGCTGGTCGATTCAGGAGAAACTGGCCAACACGCTCGCCGATGCGGTCGCGGGCGTGTCGGTGAGCATCGATGGTCCCGACGCCGCTATCCATAATGCCATTCGCGGGCGCGCCGGCGCATTCGAGCGCGGAATGAGAGCGCTGGATATCCTGCATCGGGTGAAAGACGAACGTCAGGCAGCCGGACAGAATTGCTTCAAGTTCGGAATCGACTACACCCTGACTCGTTCGGGTGCGAATGAAGCGGACCTGGAGCAGTTCGTCGAAACGGCAGTCAAACGCTTCCCAAGGCTCGACTTCATTCGGCTCGGCGCAGTCATTCCATCGGGTCTCGCCGCCGAGCGGGAGTTCGAGACCAAGGAGATTCTCACGATCGAGGAACTGGTCGACATGCTCGATTTCGGTCGGCGCCTTGCGGCTCGTTATGAAAACGGCCCCATGTTCGTCGTGACCGATGTCCGGTATTTCCTGCCCCAACCCGGAGCGAACGTCGTGGATCCGGATATCCTGCAGATCGAGCCCGATGGAGCGCTTCGCGCATTTCCGATCTACGAAGCGAAGGTCGGAAACGTTCTCCATGAACCTCTGGACGTTCTCTGGTCCCGGGCGCAGGCATGGCGCGCCGATCCGCTTGTCGCCGAACTGATGGAAGGGGTGCAGTCCATGGCCGACTGGGCAAACACCACCCGGATCCTGGATCGGCGCTACGGCTCCGATGACGATCGAGAGCGAATCCGGCGTCGCGCACTGGCGGTGAACGATGCGCGAGAAGATTGATAATCTCCTCACGTCATGGCCGGGCTCGTCCCGGCCATCCCGATGCTGTGAAGCACTGCGCCGAAGGAAGTGCTCCACTGTCATCCCCGGCGGCCGCAGGCCGGGAAGGGGATTCAGGATTAGGCGCAACGCTATGGATTCCCTTCCCCTCCGTTGCGCTCCGGCCGGGAATGACACCACGGCACTTCCCGCGTCGAGATCACCGGCACAAGGCCGGTAATGCCGTGAGAGTTGTTTCCACTTCTCCACACAATGCGCTAGGCATTTATCCTACGCCCTCAAGCCGCCGGGCCTCGATCTGGTCGAGGGCACTCACGACGGCATCGAAGGTGAGAAGGATCGAGGCATGGCGGGCCTTGTAATCCCGCAAGGGTTCCAGGACCTTGAGATCCTCCCATTTCCCTTGAGGAGAGGCCTCTCCGGCCTTTAGAAGACGACTTGCCGCATCGCGAACCTCGCGAAGCTCATCTATGGTCGATCCGATTATATTCCGGCCCATGATGGACGATGAGGCTTGGCAGAGGGCGCACGCCTTCACCTCATGGGCAAAAGCCGTCACGACATTGCCTTCAAGCTTCACATCGACAGTAACGGTCGAGCCGCAGATCTTGGAGTGAGCCGTCGCGGACGCATCCGGGGTGGACAGCCGACCCAAATGCGGAATATCGGCCGCCAGTTCGAGAATACGCCGGCTGTAGATGTCGTTTAGCATATCGGTCTATGACACGACGGTTGGGAATGTGCTCATATACCTATATAAGCACTGTGACAGAGTTCTGCGACAGCACTCTTCGTTGCGCTGTCTGGAAAGAAAATAGAAACTGCCGAGCGGCCAAGCTTCATCGGTTCGAAAGTTGAGAAGAGAGGCTCCACGTGAGTGATGTGGTTAAGTCCCTGTCTACGCGTCTGAGTACAGCCGCCGACAAGCCTGTTGCCCCGTCCCGGGAAGAAGCCGAGGCGGCGGTTCGCACCCTGATCCGTTGGGCAGGCGACGATCCGACCCGTGAGGGCCTGCAGGACACGCCCAAGCGCGTCGCCAAGGCCTTCAGGGAGTTCTACTCCGGTTATGGAGAGGACCCATCGGAAATCCTCGACAGGATCTTCGCCGAGGTCGAAGGCTATGACGATATCGTGCTCGTGCGAGATATCCCTTTCTACTCCCATTGCGAGCACCACATGGTGCCGTTCTTCGGCGTGGCGCATGTGGCTTATTACCCCACCAAGGGGGTTGTCGGCCTGTCGAAGCTCGCCCGCCTCGTCGACGCCTATGCCCGTCGTTTGCAGACGCAGGAGACCATGACCTCTCAGATTGCCAAGGCGATGGTCGAGGCGCTCGATCCGCGTGGCGTGGCGGTCATGATCGAGGCCGAGCATATGTGCATGTCCATGCGGGGCATCCAGAAAGCGGGCGCCCTGACGCTGACCACCCAGTTCACCGGCATCTTCAAGGAGGATCCGGCCGAGCAGGTGCGTTTCCTGACCCTCGTGCGGAACAGCAGGGGCTGAGGCCTCCGATGAGTGCGACGATCTCCACGCCTTTTCCCGCGCCCGGTTCCAAGGCCGAACTCGAGGAGGGAGCCGTCCTGTCACCTCGTTTCGGGACGGACAGGCTGATCACCTGCGTCACGACGGATGCCGCGACCGGCGAAATCCTCATGGTCGCCCACATGAATGCCGAAGCCTTGGCCAGGACGATCGAGACCGGCGAGGCCTGGTACTGGTCGCGCTCGCGCGGCGAACTCTGGCACAAGGGCGCGACGAGCGGCCAGATCCAGACGGTCAAGGAGATTCGGGTCGATTGCGATCAGGACGCCCTGCTCCTGAAGGTGCAGGTGGCCGGGGATGGCGGCTGCTGCCACACCGGGCGCCGCTCCTGCTTCTATCGGAAGGTCGAGACCTCCGGCGGCGAGCCTCGCCTCGTGATCGATTGAGTCATTACCCCTCCGCAAGTGCAGGGCTGCCATCGACCAGGAAACGGGTGCAGTTTCCGGATGTCCGGGTTAGGAAGACCCGATGACACGACGTGACCTTCTCCCGGCGCGGCTGGCTGCCAGCGCCATTTTCTTCGGCAACGGCTTCGGCATCGGCACCTGGGCAGCCCAGCTTCCCCGGTTCAAGGAGTCGCTCGGCCTGTCCGACGGCCAACTCAGCCTCGGCCTCCTGGCCTTCTCCCTCGGCGCGGTGGCGCTCATGCCGATCATTGGCTGGGCCGTGGCCGTCGTCGGCAGCCGCACCATGACCTTGATCGCGGCCTTCTCCTTCGCCGCGGCCCTGCTCCTTCCGGGCCTTGCCCCGAACTTGACCTTTTTCGTGGCCGCCGCCCTGCTGGCCGGAGCCTGCAACGGCACCATGGACATCGCCATGAACACCAATGCCACGGTGGTGGAGAAAGCCTGGGGCTCGGCGAGCATGTCGTCCTTCCACGCCTTCTTCAGCCTCGGGGGATTGGCGGGAGCCGGAGCATCCGGCCTTCTCATCGCCTTCGATGTCGGTATCGTCCCGACGCTGCTGATCTCCTGCCTGGGGATGATCCTTCTCTTCCTGCCAGCCGCCTTCTGGACGCTTAGCGAAAAGGAGCGAGCAACGGAGGGGCATGGCTTCGCCTGGCCGCGGGGGAGCGTCGTCCTCTTGGCCGTGCTCGCCATGTTCTGCTTCATCGTCGAAGGCGCCATGGTCGACTGGTCGGCGATCTATCTCCAGACCGTCGCCGGGGCGAGCCTGGAGGCTGCCGTCACGGGCTTTGCCGCGTTCTCCCTTGCCATGACGGTCTGCCGCTTCATGGGCGATTTCGTCGTCCGGCATCTCGGCCGCGTCCGTACCCTGCAACTCGGAGGGCTGCTCTCGGCCTTCGGCCTTGCCTTCGCGATGCTCCTGCCGCAGCCCCTGTCCGCCTCCATCGGCTTCGCTCTGGTCGGGATCGGCCTGGCCAACGCGGTGCCGGTCCTGTTCAGCGCAGCGGGGCAGATGAAGGATTTTCCGCCGAGCATGGGTGTCGCCATGATGGCAACTTTGGGTTATGGCGGCTTGCTTCTCGGCCCCCCGCTGATCGGATTCGGCGGTGAAATCTTCGGTCTTCGGGCGATGCTGGGCCTGCTCATCGGCTTCGCCTTCGTCATCATCATTTTGTCGCAGCAGGCTTTGCAGCGCTCCACTGTTCAGTTTTCCTGAACCAATCCTACTTGAAACTTGAGGGCATCATTCATGCAGCTTTCACGAGGGGCTGACATGAATGGGAAACCAGGTCTTGGAGTGACCAATGTTGTGGGACGGGATTGCCCGGCGCAACGCCGGATCAGGGGGTGGCGGAGGCGCGGCCGAGATCAAGCCTCCGGCGGAGCGCGATCACCGCACGAAGGCGAAAATCGGTCTCGCCTTGGGCGGCGGCGCGGCGCGCGGCTGGTCTCATATCGGCGTGCTGCGCGTCCTCACGGAGGCCGGCATCGTTCCGGACGTGATTGCCGGCTCTTCCATCGGTGCGGTGGTCGGCGGCTGCTATGCGGCCGGTAAGCTCGACGAGCTGGAGGTCTTCGCCCTGTCCCTGACCAAGCGGCGCGTCATGGGTCTTCTCGATTTCCATTTCAGCGGTGCGGGCCTCATTGCCGGCGGACGGCTGCAGCGCCTGCTCGACCAGGACTTGACGGACCGGAGGGTCGAGTCCCTGCCGGTCAAGTTCTGCACCATCGCGACCGAGCTCGTGAGCGGCCACGAGATCTGGCTCACGCGCGGGCCCCTCGTCCAGGCCATGCGGGCTTCCTACGCCCTCCCCGGCGTCTTCGATCCGGTCATGATCGGCGGGCGCTGGCTCATGGATGGCGCTCTCGTCAACCCGATCCCGATCACCGCCGCCCGGGCCCTCGGCGCCGACATCGTCATCTGCGTGAACCTCAATGGCGAGGTGCGCGTGCGCGGCACCGTCATCCAATCCTACGATGCCGGGATGAGCGACGAGCAGGAGATCGAGGAGGCCATCGATGAAGCTCCCCGGCGCTGGGGAATTTTCCACGGTTCCCGAGGGGACAAGCCGCGCAAGCCGAATGCGCCCGGCCTTGCCACGGTGATGGTCGACGCCTTCAACATCACCCAGGACCGCATCGCCCGCTCGCGGTTGGCCGGAGATCCGCCCGACATCATGGTGGCGCCGAAGCTTGCCAAGATGGGGCTGTTTGAGTTCCACCGAGCCCAGGAATGCATCGCCTTGGGCCGGCAGGCCACGGAGCGCGCCCTGCCGGATATTCTCGAGCTGCTGCAGGAAACGCAGACGAGTTAATCAGGCCGTCGCGATATATTCCTTGATCGCCTGAGCCTCGGCCTCGACCTCTTCAAGGCGCAGCTTCACCACGTCTCCGATGGAAACGATGCCGGAGAGACGTCCGCTCTCGACGACGGGAATATGCCGGAATTTCTGCTGGGTCATGAGTTCCATCACGTCGTTGATGGACGTCTCGCCCGTGCAGGTGACCACCTTCTCGGTCATGAAACGGGAGACCGGTTCGTCCAGGGCCTTGGCACCGTGCGTTGCGACCGCCCGCACGATGTCCCGCTCCGAGATGATGCCGGCGACCGGTCGCTGACCGTCCACGATGAGAAGGGCACCTATTCTGCGTTCCGCAAGAATCCTGGCCGCTTCGTTCAAGGATCGGCCCGGCTCGATGGTGGCGACGTCGCGGCCCTTGAGCGAAAGGATTCGATTGACGATCATTGATTCCCTCCCGTTGTGCGAACGGCGAGGATGATCGGCCCTCTCATTCGCAAGACTGAGGCCGGGTATCGCTCCCCATGGCCTTGGGATGGAAACCCTGCGTCAGTCTTAGGATGATTGGGGCAAACCGTGTCGGTTTCAAGCCGAGATGCGGCTTGGCCTTGCGGGAAGCGGGTCCAGCAGCGGGAAAATGACGAGGCCAGCCAGGAAGCCGCCGGCATGAGCCTCCCAGGCGATGCTCGCATCCATCATTCCCAAGGGCTGGACGAAGGCGAACACGTAGTTTGCGGCAAACCAGATTCCGAGGAAGATCACAACCTGCCGGTTGCGGATCATGTGCCCGAGGGTCTCGCGGGGCCGCTCATGCGGCTGTGCCAGGCGTCCTTCCCAATGCCACGAGGCCGGAGCGAACATGAACCAGGAGGCGGCCGCCATCAGGCCGGAGACGGCCCCGGACGCACCGATCATCGGCAGGATCTGGAAGGGGTTCATGACAGCGTAGAAAACGGCCCCGCACACGGCGGAGGCTGCCGACAGGATGAGGAACCGCCCGGCACCGCAGCGTCTGGCAATCGGCGTGCCGAAAGCGGCAAGCCAGACGCTGTTGATCAGCACATGAGCCCAGGAGCCATGGAGGAAGGCATAGGTCAGTGCCGTCCAGGGGCGTCCCTCCTCGCCTGACAGAACATATTGCGCCAGCGCCATGAGAGGCGTGACCGTTTCATCCGGCACGCCCTCCCGCAGCGTTCTCATGATCTCATCGACCTGAACGCCCCCGAAGGCCACGGACCAGCGTGCAGGAATCACGGACCAGTCGATGATCAGCGTGAAGTCCGTCTCTTCGGACAGAAGGAATCGAAAGGCATGAATGCCGATCAGCCCTGCCAAGCACAGGGTGATAACGGCCGGCAGGTTGAGGATCGGCTCACGAAGGCGGGGCGGATGTGGAGACATGAACAACTTTTTTGTTTGGCAGCCGGTTCGAACCCTTACACCGGTGGCGTTCGATTCATCGTCTGAGCTAGCCCCAATCGGGGCCTGCCGTCGAGAGAAACCAATAGGTTAGCAACGGCCAAGCTTGTCCTAGAGGAAATTCTTCTCTCATCCTTTCGGCTACTGAATCTTTTTGTTAACCATAATGGAACCGGTTCGGGCGCGACGCGTTAACTCACCTTTTACTTTCCGCTTGAGCCTAAAATGCAACCATGTCAGTTTGGTTAAAAGAACGTTAACCGGCTGGTGGGGCATGCGGCAGGATTATTTCAGGAACGGCCTTTTCTGTGGCGTAAATGAGAAGCCAGCCATTTTCGGCAAGTTCATCAAAACAGCTCTTCTTGGTCTGTCTCTCCTCTTTTTCGGCGCGGCCGCTCAGGCTCAAACCCTGGCCGCCCTGCCCGCCTCCACCGCTCCGATCACGAGCGTCGGCGCCGCCAGACCGCTTCAGGGCTGGTCGCAGTTCTGCGAGAACTTTCGATCCCAGTGCACCGTGAATGTGGCGGAGTCCGATACGATCGACCTGACCCCCCAGGCCTGGAAGACGATCGTCTCGGTGAACCAGCGCGTGAATTCCAGCATCAAGGCCGTGACGGATGCCGATCACTGGGGTGTCGTCGATGTGTGGGGCTTCCCCGACGACGGCCGTGGCGATTGCGAGGATTTTCAGCTCCTGAAACGCAAGCTCCTCGCCGAAGCCGGCCTGCCCCGCCGCGCCATGCGGATGACGGTGGTGATCGACGAGCTTGGCGAAGGCCACGCAGTACTGATGGTCCGCACCAACCGGGGCGATTTCGTCCTCGACAACAAGACCTCGTCGGTTCTCCCCTGGCACCGCACCGGCTACGTCTACATCAAGCGCGAGAGCCAGGACACGATCAGCTGGGTGTCGCTCGGCGGCATCGTCTCGTCGCCGACCACCACCGCGAACAGGTAAGACACGAAATCGGCGCTCGTGACGCCGGTTTTTGGTTTCACCACCAGTTTCCATTCGAGGCGGATCAGTCGATCCGCCTCATTCCTTTTGCGAAGCGCTTCCAGTTGTCCACGTAGTTCCTCGCGGACCAGCGCAGCCGCTCGATCACATCTGCATCAAGCACGCGGATGACCTTGGCCGGTGCCCCGACGATCAGCGCATTGTCCGGGAATTGCTTGCCCTCGGTCACCAGCGAATTCGCTCCCACCAGGCAGTTGGCCCCGATGCGTGCATGGTTGAGAACCGTGGCTCCCATGCCGATCAGGGAGTTTTCGCCGATGGTGCAGCCATGCAGGATGGCCTTGTGCCCGATGGTGCACCCTGCTCCGACCGCCAGGGGGGCGCCCATATCCGTGTGGAGCAAGGCCCCTTCCTGGATATTGGTGGCCTCGCCGATATCGATCAGCTCGTTGTCGCCGCGCAGCACGGCGCCGAACCAGATCCCCACATCCCGTCCCAGCCTCACCTTGCCGATCACATGGGCATCCGGCGCGATCCAGTAGCTGTCGGGCTCCGGCAGGATGGGGGAGATGTCGTCGAGGCTGTAGATCGGCATTGCAGGTCCACAAAGAAAAACAGCAGGACCTGGAAAGTCCTGCTGCGAAAATCCGGCTAGTCCTCGAGATCCGTATCGAGGATGGCCATGGTGAAGTTGTAGGAGCGATCCCCATCCTCGTCGTCGAGGAAGAGGACGCCGACGAATTCCTCACCGATGTAAACTTCCGCCGAGTCGGTCTTTTTCGGGCGACCGACGACGCGGATCGAGTGGTTCGCAAAGGTCTGGCGCAGGTAGCGCTCGACTTTAGCCATCTCGGTCTTGTCCACTACAGGTCCTTTCTTGATGTCACGGATGCTGCACTTGCCATGCCCGGCAAACGCGAGCAAGCCGGGTTAGGTCCCTGAAGGGACACTCCCCTCAAATTCCGTCCGATTCAGAGAAGCAATGGTCCATGGAGCGGGCAGGCTCCTCGCACCCGGCCGTGCCGATGACCTTCGCCGGAACGCCGGCCACCGTGGCATTATGCGGCACAGGCTTGAGAACCACCGATCCCGCAGCGATTCTCGCGCAATGACCGACCTCGATATTGCCGAGGATCTTGGCGCCGGCTCCGATCAGGACGCCGTGGCGAATCTTGGGATGGCGGTCGCCGCGCTCCTTGCCGGTGCCGCCGAGCGTCACGTCCTGGAGCATCGAGACATTGTCCTCGATGACGGCGGTCGCACCCACCACGAGCCCGGTGGCGTGATCGAGAAAGATGCCCCGGCCGATCCGGGCCGCCGGATGGATGTCGGTCTGGAACGTGTCGGAGGAGCGGCTCTGCAGATAGAGCGCGAAATCCTGCCGTCCCCTTTTCCAGAGCCAGTGCGCCAGGCGGTGCGTCTGAATGGCGTGGAAGCCCTTGAAGTAGAGCACGGGCTCGATGGCCCGGGTGACGACCGGGTCGCGGTCCATCACGGCGCTGATATCCGCCCGCATGGCCGCGCCGATGGTCCTGTCGTCCTCGACGGCCTCGAGGAAGATCTGCTCGATGATGTCGGCCGGAACGGCTGCATGGCCCAGGCGCGAGGCGACCCGGTGGACGATCGCGGCTTCGAGGCTCGGCTGATGCAGGATGGCGCTGAGAATGAAGCCCGCGATGGCCGGCTCGGCCTGAACGACGGCCTCGGCCTCCGAGCGCAGGCGATCCCAGACCGGATCGACCTTTCCGGCAAGGCTGTCCGGGGCTCCGGGCTTCAGGCGCGTCTGTGTCATGATAGTCTCCTTGCCGGCTTGGCTAGAGCATCGGACCCAAAAGTGGAACCCACTTTTGGGTCCGATGCTTCCGCTTATAAGTGGCGCATCGTGTGGGGCGGAAAACCGGATCCACTTTTCCGCACGATGCGCTATCGCCTCAAGCAATAGATAAGAAGCCCTGGCCCCTTACCATAGATCCACGCGAGCATGACCTACTCTTTTTCACCGTCGACGTCCAAGCTTGTCGTTTCGCTGTCCGGCGGCATTGCGACGCTCGCCATCGACAACCCATCCAAGCACAACGCGCTCGACCTGGAGATGTGGACAGCCTTTCCCGGCATTATGGCGGCCCTCGACCGGGACCCGCGGGTTCGCGTGGTGGTCCTGAGGGGCGCGGGCCAGGAATCCTTCGCCTCCGGTGCCGATATCGGCGAATTCGCGACCCTGCGGGCCGATGCGGAAGGCGGAAGGCGTTACGAGGCCAGCAACGAGGCCGCCTTCTGGGCCGTCGCCCATTGCGCCAAGCCCGTCATCGCCATGATCCGCGGCTTCTGCCTCGGCGGCGGGTTCGGCCTCGCCCTGTCCTGCGACCTGCGCGTGGCCTCCGAGAGCGCAATCTTCGGGATCCCGGCCGCCCGGCTCGGGATCGGCTATCCGCCGGGAGCCATGAAGCTCGTCACGGCAGCCGTCGGCGCCCCGGCCGCCAAGGATCTGTTCTTCACCGCGCGGAGGATCGATACTCAGGAGGCCGCACGCCTCGGCGTGTTGCAGCGGGTCGTGGCAGAGGACGAACTGGAAGCGACCACCCTGGCCCTGGCCCGGACGATTGCGGGAAATGCGCCCCTCACGATCAGGGCCGCCAAGGCGGCCATCGACGAGGCGGTCGGCGTGATCCACCCCGATGTCGATCCGGTCGCCCTCGCCGACCGATGCTTCGACAGCGCCGATGCCGTTGAGGGGCGCAACGCGTTCCTGGAAAAGCGCGATCCGGTCTTTACTGGGCGGTAGGCTCAATTCGATTTCCACGTCATGGCCGGGCTTGTCCCGGCCATCCCGACTAGAAGAGCGCTGAGCTTTTCGGATCGGGATCACCGGCACAGGGCCGGTGGTGACGAAGGTACGCGCATCGTTTGCAACCGAAGATCCGAGCGATGTGCAGCCTCACGCCTCCCGCCGGTACACGAAGTAGCGCCCTTCCGGCACATTCGTCTCGGCGAAAATGTCCCGGCACGACGGCATGTCGAAGGCGCGGTCCCCCAGCAGGATTCCGCCCGGCTGGAGCAGAGCTTCGAGCAAGGGAGACAGGCGCCGGGCGAGGCTCAGATTTGCCGCCTCGTCGCCGGAGCCGATATCGATATGGATCAGGGCCGCCGAGCCCCGTCCCTGCCGTTCGATGAACGGCGGCAGGGTGTCAAAGAGATCGCCGACGATCAGATAGCCCTCCGGCGGATAGCAATCGGGATGGGCGGCGGGCGAGCGCTCGAACACATAGATCTCGCGGCCCGGCAGCTTGGCGCGCAGGTGATCATAGGTGCGCCCGTTGCCGAGGCCGATCTCCAATACGAGCCCGGCAGGGCTGATATTCCGCGCGGCCCAGTCGAGAAGATCGCGCTGCGCGGTCAGGCGCCGGATGGCGCTGTCGAGCCGGGTCATGCGCTGCTCCTGCCGGTATCCGTCATGGCCGCCGCGCCAGAAAGTCGAGCACACCCTGCTTGTGCACCTTGTCGCCGACGGCGAGGTTGTGATCACGCCCGGGAATGCCGAGGGCAGTCGCGTTGGGCATCAATGCGGCGAGTTCGGGACCCGAGCCCGACACGTCGTCGGCGGTGCCGACGGAGACCAGGGTCGGAAGCCGGATGGAGGCGACCTCCGCCTTCGTCAAAACCTGCCGCGAGCCGCGGATGCAGGCGGCAAGCGCCTTGAGATCGCTCTTGTTCTGGTCCGCGAAAGCGCGGAACATGCGCTGCATGGGATCCGTGAGATCGTCGAGGGAGCGCGCCTCCATGGCATCGGCGATGCCGAGCGGCAGGCCGACACCCTCGACGAGATGGATTCCTAAGCCTCCGAGCAGCATCGAGCGCATGCGATCCGGCGAGGCGATCGCCATATGGGCGGCGATGCGCGCCCCCATGGAATAGCCCATCACGTCAGCGCGCTCGATGCCGAGATGATCGAGCAGCCGCCGCCCGTCCTCGGCCATCTTGTAGGAATCGTAAGCCGCCGGATCGTAGAGCTTCTCGCTCTCCCCATGGCCGCGATTGTCGAAGGCGATCACCCGGCATCCGGCCCGCGTCAGGGTCTTGACCCAGAGCGTGTTGACCCAGTTCACCGCATGGTTCGAGGCGAAGCCGTGGATGAGAAGAATCGGATCGCCCTCGCCCTCGTGCGGCGGGACGTCGATATAGGCGATGCTCACGCCGTCGGAATTGAAATAGCGCATGGAACCGGGACGATCGAAACGGTCGGGAAGATTGCCGCAACCTAAGCACCCCTGGCCACAGATGCAATCGGTGGAATTTTGCTCTAGGCGCATGGCCGTTCGGCCATTATGGTGCGCGCAAATTTCATCGCTCAAGAGCATCGGCAATGGCTGACAAAGGCACACCCCACTTCCACAACGATCCGGGCGTCCCCGTCATTCACGTGGGCTCGAAGGAGTTCATGTGCATCGGGGCGACGCCTCCCTTCGATCACCCCCATATCTTCATCGACATGGGCTATGACAGCGAGACCGTCTGCTCCTATTGCTCGACCCTCTTCAAGTACGATCCCTCCCTGAAGGCCGACGAGGCCCGCCCGGCCGAGTGCGTGTGGGAGCCCGATTTCGCGACCGATCCCGCCTCGCGCTAGCGCATCGTGCGGAAAAGTGGTTCCGGTTTTCACTGGCGTGGCCCTCTGGGTCCGATCCCGACGATGCGCGTCTTAAGAGAAGGAGCATCGGATCGATCCCAAAAGTGGTGTCCACTTTTGGGTCCGAGGCTCTAGTGTCCAGCCTTTCGATTGCGGTTGTCGGCGCCGGCATCGGCGGCCTGACGGCGGCCCTGGCTTTGGCCCGGCGGGGCCATGCGGTCACGCTCGTCGAGCGCCGGACCGGCTTTTCCGAGGTCGGCGCCGGTCTCCAGCTGTCGCCCAATGCCAGCCGGGTTCTGATCAGGCTCGGGCTCGGCCCTGCCCTGCGCCGGGTCGCGACGGAGCCGCAGCGGGTCGTCGTGCGCGCCATCCGCTCGGGCAAGCCCATCGGGCAGGTGGCCCTCGGGCCTTTCATGCGCGAACGCTTCGAGGCGCCCTATTGGGTCGTGCATCGGGCCGATCTCCAGACGATTCTCCTCGACGCCGTCCGCTCCGAGCCGGCGATCCGGCTCGTCATGGGCCGGAATGTCGAGGCGGTGAAGGACGGGCCTCATCAAGCCAGGCTCACCTGGATCTCTGTGAGCGGAGCGCGGGAGACCATCGAGGCCGACATGATCATCGGCGCCGACGGCGTCTGGTCGAAGGTTCGGCAGGCCCTGGGCGACGGCAAGCCCCCCGCCTATCGCGGCTATATTGCCTGGCGCTCCACCTTCGAGCGCAATGCGGCACCGGCCGAACTCGCAGGGGACGAGACCGGCCTGTGGCTCGGCCCGCAGGGCCATGTGGTGCACTATCCGATTGCCGGCGGCAGGCTCGTCAACGTGGTGGCCATCGAGAGAAGCCCCATTCCGGTAGAAGGCTGGGCCGCGCCGGGCAACCGGGATGAGCTTCTCAGGCTTTATGCCTCGGCCGCCCCTGCCCTGCGCATGCTGCTGTCGCGTCCCCAGGAATGGCTGCGCTGGTCGCTGTTCGACCATCCGGCCGGGCGCCTCGCCAAGGGTCGTATTGCGCTGCTCGGCGATGCCGCCCATCCCGTCCTCCCCTTCCTGGCGCAGGGCGCCGCCCTTGCCATCGAGGAGGCCGCCACCCTCGCCTCCCTCCTGGGCCAGGAGCGGCAGGACGTTCCTCAAGCTCTTTCGGCCTACGAGAAGCAGCGCCTCGCCCGCGCAAGCCGGGTGCAGAATGAAGCCCGCAGAAATGGGCGCATCTATCATGCCGGCAGCCTCGTAGGCTTCGGGCGCAATCAGGTCATGCGCCATCTCGGGCCGGAGGGCATGACCCGGCGCTATGACTGGCTTTATGGATTCCGCACTCCTGAATGACGGCACGAGGGGCAGACACGCGGCCGTCTGCACTCTAGGCCCTTGCACTCCCGGCCCTGGCCCGATAACCCTCATGGCAACGCGGACGTGGCGAAACTGGTAGACGCAAGGGACTTAAAATCCCTCGGGCTTGCCCGTGCGGGTTCGATCCCCGCCGTCCGCACCACTGCGATCGAAAACCCGAAAGAGCTGAAGGCGTGGCTTGAAGCCCCTCGCGTGCGGGAACGCACCGCCCATATGACGGCTCGGGAGCATCCTCTTCATATCGTTATCGCCTGACCCCGCTTTAGAGGAGACGGACCGTGATCACGAGAGGCACTCGGCTTTCCGTCAAAGCCATCCCGCACGGTGAAGACAACATAGGCCTGGAGCGGCATCGCTTGCCGCTCTCGCTGTGTCTGGCAGGAACCGCAGTGGTGATGAACATTCTCGCGGCCCTGTTGTCATTGATGACCCTATCCCTCTCCTGACAGTGGAACTGGCTCGGCCTCATCGCACATGGAGACGGATATGAAACCCATGAAGCGCGTGTATGCCGCTATCGGCTTCGTCGGCATTAGTTCGAGTGTCATGGCTCAAAGCCATCCGCTGACCACCGCGATGGCCTGTAATCAGGCGCAGAGCCTCGTCGCAGCTCAGGGCGCCGTTGTTCTCAACACAAGCGCCACATCCTACGACCGATACGTGGCATCCGGCGCGTATTGTGGAGTGGGTGAAACACCGGGGCCGGGATGGGCTCCAACGAGGGATGTCGCCCGGTGCTTAATCGGTTCTCGCTGCGTATCCGTCAGTCGAGGCAGCGGGCCCTGAGGTCGAGCGCCTCGAGCATGACGCTGTGAAGCATCTCACAGCACCATCGGCCAAATTGCTTCATCTTGCAGCCTGTCTGACAAAGCTGAAAGGAAGAAGCGATGAAGGCGCCTTACAATTTCCAGAAGAAACCTGAACCGGCGGCGCGGCCCTTTCCCGTATCCGTCGCCCTGCTTTTTATCATCGTGGGCATCAATATCACGGCCACTGTCCTATCGTTGCTCGCCGCGATACCAAAGTGACGATGCCCTGGCTCAGCTCAACCGCCGCACTTCGTGCGGCACTCCCGCGGACGAACCGGTCTCCCTGAGATTTCCCGTCGCCCACATGGCTGCCTGGGTGCGATTGGCGACACCGATCTTGCGCAGGATCGCCTTGACGTGAACCTTGATCGTCGCCTCGGTGATATCGAGCTTTCTTGCGATCACCTTGTTCGGATCCCCGCCCATCAGCGACTGCAGGATCACGGTTTCACGGGGCGACAGCTTCTGAAGCTTCGGATCGGGAGACCGACGCTCCGCCAACGGGATGCTCTCAGCCGTGTCGGAGTGCGCCAGTTCCTGGCTGAGGAGGGTCCGAACGAGTGATCCGGGCAGGATCCTCTCGCCCAGCATGGCGAGCTCGAGAGTCGTGATCAGAACTTCACGGGCACTTGTCGAAAGGCAGAAACTGTCGACGCCAGCAGACACCGCCGAATGCACGGTCTGGTAATCGAGCCGATTGGCGATCGCCACGACCCGCGCCGCAGGGTGCTGCCTCTTGGCATCCCGGATGAATTCGAGCGCTTGTTCGGGGGCACCGGTGGCATCCACGATGCAGAGGGCCGGCTCTGGTTGAGTGGGCCGCTGCGAAGTTGCCATCCCATTCGATGTCGTTCCGAGTACATCGAAGCAAGTGCCGGATAAGAGCTGTGCGAGACCGGCCTGCAGCAGCGCATTCCCACAAAGTAACTTTGTTACGACAAGTCGAGTAGAATCAATCTTATACCCGCCTGCGGGCGAATCAGACGCCGCAGCATGCTTCAAATGATCTTTGATCATTACTTGCCCCCTTGGATAAACTCTACGCAATCAGCCGTCCACATCTATCAGGACGCAAAGAGCCAACTTGATCAAGAGAGGGAATCATCGATCTAATCATTAAGGGGTATATTCTACTCCCTATGGGCATCGATGGTTAAAGCTTGCGTTAAGAATTTTCAGATTCGGGCGGAGCCGGAGGCTAGCGCATCGTGCGGAAAAGTGGACCCGGTTTTCCGCTTTCAACGATGCGCCGCTTGAGGGATTGAGCATCGGGTTGATCCCAAAAGTGCAAATCCACTTTTAGGTCCGATGCTCCAGGGCGATGCGACGGGAGTTCGCGGAGTTCTGATGCCGAGAATGAACGCGACACCCCCCTACTCCTTGGGATTACTGACTTGGAGCCAGACCTTTAATCCGCAAGCTTAGATTGCACGCGTTGCCGACTAACCTGCCAGAAAGATATTATTCTTCCGCGGACTCAAAAGGCTGGAGGGGGAGCGTGCCAGTCAACAATGATCCTTTGGCGCATCCATGCCTCGCGGGAGATCCCCATGAAGGCATGATCACCGAAAACGACTTGAAGATTCTTTGGGTGGCGCGGACACTCACCAATATAGACTTTCAATATGGCGAAGACATACTCAATCTCGACCGCAGCGGGATTGAAGCAGAACAGAAGCAATATATCGAAAAGCAGTTGCTCTTGAAGTATCGGGAGCGCCGCGAGCCCTATCAGAGGCTTCTTGAGAGCCTTCGAGCCTGACATCCTCATCGAGAAAACGAACCAATAAAAGAGGCCCCGAAAGGGGCCTCAGTTTCTCAGAGGGAGCAACCAATGCTGTCGGCCACGCATCACTCTCCTCCCGTCAGGCATGATGGTCAATTCACGTATCCTTACGGATCGTGACGATCGTGATCTCGAACGATAGTGCATCACAATGAATGAGATCCGATTACTCATTCCGGACGAAGCGCTGATCATCCGTAGAACAGCGAAGCCTGCAACAAAGTTGATGGTGTAAGAACAAAAGCAGCCGCAGGGGGCAGCCCGATCTGCCCAAGGGGCCGTCGATGCCGAGTGCCATTGCCATTGCCATTGCCATTGCCATTGCCATTGCCATCGAAGCCAAACCCCTCGAATTCGAAGACGTCAACAGCGGCTTTTTTCACCTCTATCTCGTCAAGACGGAAACCGATGACACGGGACGTGTCATATCCGAGAAGGTGATCAGGGGCTCTCTTGAGGGCATCGGCGATCTCGGAACGATCGCCGGTGCGGATCTCGCCTCCTCGCCCGACAGAAGAGGCTCCGACACGCCGGAGGAGCGACATCGCACATTGCTGGATCTCGGCCCACGAAACGCCAATGAAGTTTGGAAGGTGATGGTTTAGCACGCCGCCAATATCGATAAGGCAGGTCTTCATTACAGCTTCGATATTTTTCGGCAAATCTCGGGGGGCGACCTGAACAGCAACTCCGTCATTGCATCGGTGCTTTATGCGGCCGGTCTCGATTGGGCCACGAGCCTCCCGGTTGGAGTCAGCCGGTCGGAAGCGCCCCTCTATGGCCAGCTTCAGTACATGAGGGTGAATGACACTCTCTCCGGCACCGCGAACAGCGATCGTATAAGAGGCGGAGGCGGCAACGACGTGATCAAGTCTGGACAGGCCGACGACACGATTTCCGGAGAGGACGGCAACGACCGCCTGTGGGGAAGCTCAGGCAGTGACAGTCTATCCGGCGGAGCGAATGACGACAGGCTCTACGGCGGCTGGGGCAACGATATTTTACGCGGAGGATCCGGCAGAGATGCCTTCGTCTTCTCCTCGGCGCCGAATGGAGTGACGAATGTCGACGCGATCCGGGATTTCTCGGTCGCAAACGATACCGTGTGGCTCGAGAACACGGTGTTCACGAGTGCGGGCTCGACCGGCCGCTTGAAGTCGGCGGCTTTCTGGACGGGCGATGCAGCCCACGATGCGTCGGACCGCGTCATCTACGATCGCGAGGATGGCATTCTCTACTACGATTCCGATGGTACGGGCACAGACGAACAAGTCGCCTTTGCGAAGCTCGCTACAGGACTGCGCATGACCTATGCCGATTTTCAGATCGTATAGCTTATGCTTAGAACCGACGGCATCGAACCGAAATGAAATTTCCGTCAATGAGTGTACTGAGTGCAAAAGCACGCGGAGCAATCGCGCAGCTGCCCACTTCCATATCTCGTACGGTCTTCAGCGATTGACTGACGATTGCTGGGCGGATGCCCCCGGCCGTTGAATCTTGTTCTCGTGAAAGCGACGAACCATATCGGAACTCATGGTCGTTTTCAGATTGCTCGCTTGCTGATCACGGTTCGCTGCATAGCAATCCTGCATGGCAAAATTTTCGTTCGCTTTGGGATTGTAGAACATCCTTTCCTTACGGTTGTACGTCCACGGCTCGTCGTTGCAGTTTCGGCCGTATGCCCCGATCGTGTTCTCAACCGCTGTCCATTTGAGGTTGGAGTTGGGGCACTGGCCCTCATAATGGCCGCTATAGGCGCCTATGCGCGGATAGCAACTTGTCTGAGCTTGAACTACGCCCAGTCCAGCCAAGAAGATTGCAGTGGTCAGAATCGCTCTGGCCATAGGTTCATCCAAAAACGTTACGGTTCAGATTAACAACGAAGACGACGCTAGGGAATGCCCGTACCAACCATGGCCGGCACCAAGAGAAGGAGCACCACTTAACGGCTGTTCCAGGCTCGCAAGGCGAGGATCGGTGTCAGGATCGGCCAGCCGAATCCGGCAATCAGAATGTGGTCGAGGCCTATCCCTTCCTCGCCATCGATTGTGGTCGACACTGCCAGCAGCAGGATCACACCGCACAGATAAACCATGAGAACTTCACGCATGAACCCGGCCCGCCTTCGTCATTAAGGTCGAGCTTTGGCGCAGTGTCCGGGTGAAGCCAATGCGACCGGCGGTCGCCTCATTCCGAGAGATGGGCCTTTCAGGCAAAGGCTGGAGGCGAAGGAAGCTTATCCCATCGCGGGCAGCGAACGTCCTGCCCACCAAAAATTCTTTTTTTCCAGAAACTTAGCTGCAACCCAATCCGACTTTTCCCGTTCTCAGGCTCAAAGATCAGCAACAGAAGGAGGGCATGGATGCCAAAGCGGCACCATCCTTATGTCGCAGGAGGCCACAGAGGCTGGAGCATCGGCTCCAATAGCCTGACGGCGGCCGGCCAGTCTGAACTCCTGAAAGATCTCGGCCGACAACTGCAGCAGAACTACTAGAATATCCTGAAGGAACCTGCTCCAGATCGCATCAGGCAATTGTTGGAGCGGCTTGAACGAACCCGCCGTCATGAAGGGGATGAGGATCTCTAGGATCCGGGCGATTCTTCGAGATCCTCTGCTCTATCGATGTCGCTGTCAGCGTCTGCGACGATTTCCCTGGCCGGATGGGGCCTCGCGGGGAATGAGGTTGTAGATCAGAAAGCCGGCCAGGATTCCTGCGCCGAGCAGAACCAGTGGATAGGATCCTGCCGTGCGTACTGCCTCAGACGCTTTCTGTCTGACGACGTATAGAGGCGCAGAATCGTGGATCAGACGTTCGGCACGTCTGAGGTTTTCGCGGCGGGTGTGAATTTCCAGATCGTATCCCTCGTCGTCTTCGTGCTGGTGGAGAGAAATGCTGTTGCGTGCAAATCCACCGGACACCAGACGCTGCACGGCCTGATTAGCCTCCTTGCGGGACGAAAACGTGCCTGTGGCAATGGACGTATGCGGCATCAGTCAATCCTTTCAAACTGCTGACGCCAATTCCTGGCAAGCGCCAAGGTTCCACCTCCCTGCTGGATTGGATGCAGAGGCGAAGCCAAGATTGCTCGTCGAACTCCTGCTTCAGTTCTGCCGATAGGCTTGGGCTGCTCTCTCGGCTTCCATCAGGACTTCGAGCGCCCTCCAAGGCTTCGGCATGAACCGAACGTCACGGGGAACGTCACCTTCCCGCTGGTCGAGCGGGTTGCCTGAGGTCAGAACTGTCCTGACCCATGGCCATTTCAGGCGCACGGTGCGCACCAGGTCCAAGCCATCCATCAGACAGGGAAGACGGACATCGGCAAACAGAAAGGCCACTTCCTCGGAATGCAGGCGCAGATAATCCAGAGCCTCTTCCGCGCTGGATGCTTCTACGACCTTGAGATCGGTTTCCTCGAGGAGAGCTGCCGCTAAGCCCCTGACTTCGAAATCGTCTTCGACGATCAAGGCTACACGATTAGGCTCCATCCTCTGTCCCATCCGGCCATCTCCTCTATCATCCGGTTGCTGTTCTTAAGGCCCTTTGCAAACGCAACGGACCCTTGAGTCTCTGTGATCATTGGAAGGACCGGCCCGGAAACGCTAAGCGGGTGGTCGGCGTGATGACGCGAAAAACGCAATACGAAGCTGCCTTCTCCTGCAGCTGCTCTCAACGGCTCCTTTTGGAGCCGATGTAAAAATCCTGCACTTCCCGATGGCGTAACCATCGGGTGAAGCCTGATCACAGAACGGTGAACACGGACCTCCGTTTCAGCTTGGCCGTTAAGAAATTTGCCGGAACTTCTTTTTTTGCTGTAGAGGAACCCACCTTTACGCTGTAGCTTAAGCTTAGAGCCGACCGTTCTGACGTGAGATCCCTGCCGTGCTCAAGGAGACCCAGCTTCACCAAGAGTTCTTGGATCTGGAGCACCATATGCGGCTTCTGGATCGACAGCTTGCGGACGCCCTTCAGCGCATCCGCCACGGCTCCTCCCCGGATCTCGTCGAAAAGGCCAAGCAGGACGAGAGGCATCTTCTCACGGAACTCGATCGCCTGATGACCCGGATGCGCGCCATCGAGGGCCAGCTTCTCCAGATTCAGAAGAGCGCCACGCGTCACTAAAAACAAAGGCAAAGGCAGGTTTTACCATGTGTGGCAGCACACCTCGTTTGATGCGCTTAGGGTCCATGGTGGCGACCAATTAACGTAAGGTCAGGTCACGAAGAGGATGAGGCATGGCCACCAAGCGTTCTCATCTCGAATCGCACACCGAAGCTGTCTGCGATAAAGCCGTGGGGCGGTTTGGCATTCCTGTGGTTCCGACATTGCTCGGCGCATTGGCCGTCCTGAACGTCGCGTCCGTCGTCATGGTTCTGATGGAATAAGTCTCCGCGCCGACAACCCTGCCGCTACAGGTCATCCCAGGAGACATGAAGAACTGCAGGGCGCTCTAAAGCATCGGACCCAAAAGCGGGCACCACTTTTGGGATCCATCCGATGCCCAACTCTTCAAGTAGAGCATCGCTGGGTGCGGACCCAGCGGGCCGCGCTAGCGAAAACCGGATCCACTCTTCCGCACGATGCTCTATGGAAGAAGCGGCCCTGCAGGTTCATGGCATGGATCAGCGCAGCCCGAGGAACGACAAGATTGCGAGGACGACCACGATCGCTCCGATGAGCCAGATGATGTTGTTCATGACGATGCTCTCCTGACGAGGAATTGACCCCATGCCAACGGTCAAGGTGAGCCTTCGTTCCTTCGGTCAAGGTGCATTGGGCTAATTGGAAGCGCAGGCGGTCACATCTCTGTCGGCCATGCCTCCCGACGGGCCGATCTGTCGTCTCGACACGGTCGTGCAGGCCTCGCGCGTGAAGCCTTGGCTCGTATCGGCCTGAATGCGACTGTCGTGGACGCGCTCCGTCTCATAGCCCGGCCCGGCCTGATACTCCCAGGTGGAAACGCCGGCACTCCCCACGCACCCGGTCAGGCCAACAGTGAGGATCGCAGCAGAAGTCAGGTTCCTGAAGAATTTGAACATCGTTTATCCCGGTCCTTTCAAAGCTGGACGGTCCATCCTGCGCTTATAGGTAGTATTTCCGGTACGGCAATGCATTGGACGAATGCCAAAAGAAAAACCCCGGTGTTGCCACCGGGGCTCTCCTATCCAATCAGGACAAGCCGATTAGAAGTCGCGCTGAACGCGCAGACGGCCTTCCCAGGCGTCGTCGTCATCGTTGCCGACGACACCACGCGGGTCAAGGTTGGAGTAGAGAACCTCGACACCGATATCGAGACCCGAGACCGGCGACCAGATCAGGTTCGAACCGGCACGCCACTCGTTGAAGTCGTTGGCCAGCGCAGGAGCGTTGGCGCTGTACTCGACACGAGCATACGAACCGAACACGCTCTGACGAATGGTCGGGGTCCAGTAGTGGTTGATACCACCGGCGATGGACCAGCCGCGGCCGGTATCGATGTCGCCATCGGGACCGATGTAAGCATCGACAACCGTGCTGGAAGCCGTACCAACTCCGACGTCCGGATCGAAGCCGAGATAG
>KI911996.1:92548-93417 GCA_000517005.1 Microvirga lupini | reverse complement strand
GAGAGCACCGTCAGCATAGGTGGCGGCGATCCAGAGAGCATCGCCAGCAGCCAGCATCGGCAGGTTGATGGAGCCCTGAGCCGTCACAGCCCAGCCGTACTCGGTATCCGGGATCGTGCCGCCGAGAACCGGGCCGTAGGTGGCCGGATCCAGAACGGCGCTGCGGATCTGGTGCGCAGCACCGGAGATCTGAGCCGAACCCCAGGTGCCGGCGTACTTCAGGTTGGCGACGAGGTCGGGCGCGCGCTGACCGGCGGCAACGCCAGCAACACCGCTGCGGATGAGGACGTCGTCAGCAACCGGAGCGAAGCGGCCCTCTTCGAGCGACAGCGTGGCCGAGAAGCCGTTGCCGAACGAGAAGGTGTAGGCCAGGACGTTCAGGGTCGGAGCGTCCGAGAAGCGCAGCGTGCCGAAGTGGCCGGTGGGCAGGTCGCTGTTGTCGAAGAACGACACGGTGCGACCGGCGGTCAGGCCGCCGAACTGCACGAAGGCCTGGTCAACAATCGCCGTGTCGGCGCCGTACGTACCCGTGTTGTGGGTGACGTCGAAGCGCACGAAGGTGCGGAGCAGACCGTAGGCGGTGGCGGTGCGGGCATCGAGCTGGATGCGGCCACGGGCACGGAAGCCGATCGAGTTGTCTTCGCGGGCAGTCGGCTCGAGGTACTGGTACTCGGCGCGAACACGGCCGCCGACGCGGAGGCAGGTTTCGGTGCCGGGGATGTAGAAGAAGCCTGCGCCGTAGGTGGAGCAGACACGAACGTATTCGACAGCAGCGGCCTTCTTCGCGGGAAGGTCGGCGGCTTGTGCCCCGGCAACTGCCGCGAGACCCGCGACCGATCCGAGGAAGAGGCTCTTAGCGAGCTTCATGG
>KI911996.1:74373-92448 GCA_000517005.1 Microvirga lupini | reverse complement strand
CTCCAAGAAAGTCTGGGCCCTGGACCCGTGTACAAACGCGACCATAATCATGGCGGGTTTCGACGCAACCGGCAGAAGCGCCATCCTCGCTCAACGGTCGAGCAATTTGCTGAAAAGATAAGCATTTTTGCCCTTGGCAAAAATTTATCCGAGCCATTGTGACAAAATTTCAACAAATCTAAGCCAAGCTGGCAGCTCATGACGATACGGCATGTGCACAACCGGATCGCTCCATCTCAAGAGAAGCAGGTCGGCACAGAACTCAATCGTCGAGAAAGTAATCGGCATCCCGGCAAACATATCCGACCGGGCATTGCGGCGTATCCCTTGTCGGCACGAAACCAGGCTCGATCGTTTCGTTGAACTCGCAGAAGCTGCGGTCCCGGACATAGCGGTCGTAGGTGTAGGTGCCTGTGCCAAGGACAACGGCGCCGCGCGAGAACACGATCCCTCGCGCCTGATTGCAGGCCATACTCGGCGTAAAAGGTCGGGACTGAGCCAGTGCGCTCGATGTGAAGGACAATGCGACCAAAACAAGAGCGCCTCTTCTCATCACCAAACCCTTCATACAAACCCGCAGAGGAAACGAATATTCCGGTAACAACGTGGAAAGCCGAGCTTGGTTACCGGCGAAGTTTGCGCTTGTTCTTCAAAGAAACGAGAGGAAGCCTCACAGCATGGGCTGCAGACGCCGCGCCAGCTCAACGGCGGCGGCATAATCGGTCTTGCCTGAACCCAGCACTGGAATCCCCGATACGAGGATGGAGCGGGGCATCCAAAGCTCGGGAAAGCCCTGGCCTCTGGCATGATCCAGCAGCACGTCGCGGTCCGCATCCGCCTTGTCGGTGATGAGGATGATCTGCTCACCCTTGCGCGGATCCGGTATGGCCACGACCACATGGCTGTTGTCGGGCCAGAGCGCCTGAACGGTTGCCTCGATGGCTGCCAGCGACACCATCTCGCCGCCAACCTTCGCGAAGCGCTTCGCCCGCCCGCGGATGGTGACGATCCCATCATCCACGGTGACGATGTCGCCGGTATCGTGCCAGCCATCGACGGGAGGACGGATGCCGCCCGGAGCTGTCGAATCGAGGTATCCCTTCATCACGTTCGGGCCGCGCACATGCAGGCGCCCGCCCTCGTGGATCCCCTCGACCGGATCGAGGCGCCATTCGATCCCGGGCAGGATCGGCCCGACCGATCCGGGCCTGTTGCGATCCGGCAGGCTGACCGCGATGACCGGTGAGCATTCGGTCGCGCCATAGCCTTCCAGGATCACGGTGCCATGCTTGGCCCAGAGCCTGCGCGTCTCATCCTTCACCCGCTCGGCGCCAGCGATGACGTAACGGACGCTCGCCAGATCGGTCTCGTCCGCGGCACGGGCATAGCCCTGCAGAAAGGTATCCGTCGCGAGCATGATCGTGGCACGCGTGCCGGCGACGAGCTTCGGGATCTGCCGGTAATGGAGCGGGCTCGGATAGAGCACGGACTTCATGCCGTTGAGAACGGCGGTCAGAAGCCCTGCCGTCAGGCCGAAGGAATGAAAGATGGGCAGGGGGTTGAAGAACACATCGTCCGGTTGCAGCACGTCGCCCGCGAGCGCTTTGACCTGATAGGCATTGGCGATCAGGTTGGCATTCGAGAGCACCACGCCCTTCGGCACTCCTTCCGAACCGGACGTGAACAGCACAACGGCGGGATCGTCGGGTGCGACCTTGGCTCCGGCATGAACGCGCCTTGCCATCCAGGAATCGATCAGCCCGCGCAGTTTGTCGAAGCTCGTCAGCTTCGCGCGGACGTCTTCGAGCCAAAGGATCCGTCGCCCCTCCCCCAATGCCTCGATGATGTCATCGAGCTTGCCTTGCTCGACGAAGCGGCGGGAGGTGACGATGGTCTTGATATCGGCCAGTTCGCAGGCCGCCTTCAGGTTCTTGAGCCCGGCCGTGAAGTTCAGGAAAGCCGGAGCGCGCCCGTAGGCGTTCAGTCCGAACAGGGTGACGGCGATGGCCTGGACGTTCGGGAGCAGCACGCCGACACGTTCATGTTCTTCCGTCAGGCTCGCCAGCTTGCGACCGAGAACGAGCGAACCGAGGACGAGGCGGCCGAAGGTGATCGGCTGACGCTCCAGGTCCTCGAGGGCGACCTTGTTCCGGCCGAACCGATCCCTGGCATCGAGAAGAGCGCTAAAGAGGCTCTTGCGCGTCCGCGCGATATCGAACTCCGCCACGGGCGCTCCTTGGTTCCGTTAACCCGCCGAGCCTTCACGGATCGGAGCCTGATAGGCCAGACCCATATCCCAGGGGAAATAGATCCAGGTGTCCTGGCTCACTTCCGTCACGAAGGTGTCGATCAGGGGTCGTCCTGCGGGCTTGGCATAGACGGCGGCGAAATGCGCGTTGGGGAGCATGTCGCGCACGATCTTGGCGGTCTTGCCGGTATCGGTGAGATCGTCGATTACCAGGACGCCCTTGCCGGAGCCGTCCCCGATTCCCTTGATCGAGGGTGCAATATCCTTCAGCACCTGCAGCTCGCCCTGGTTCTTGTAGTCGTGATAGCTCGCGATGCAGACGCTCTCGATGAGCCGCAGGTCGAGCTCGCGCGCCACGATGGCCGCCGGCACGAGGCCGCCACGGGTGATGCAGACGATCGCTTCGAAAGGACCGGCGGAAGCCAGGCGCCAGGCGAGAGCCCGGCAATCGCGGTGAAACTGATCCCAGGAGACGGGGAAGGCTTTGGGAGAGGTCGGGGACATCGTTTGCTCTTCTTCAGGCTTTTGTGTTGGTGACGATAACGCTTAAAGGGGCGCCCGGTCACCCTTGAGGCGACCGAGAAGATGACGAACGGCGGCACTGGCCGTCGCAACCGCATCAGGGTCCTTGCCCCGAACGACGATCTGGTTGCGGAAGCCGCTTGTCGAGAACGAGGGGTAGGACCCGATGGACACGCTCTCATTCGACGAGGCGATCTGGCTCAAACCCTCGGCATAGATCCCCTCGGCCAGCCCCTCGGCCTCGATGGTCTCGATGATCATGCGCGCGCCAGTCGCGAGAGACGGCGCGATGATGTCGAGCATGGCCTGCATGATGGAGGGCACGCCCGCCATGACGAAGACGTTGCCGATCCGGAAACCAGGAGCCTTGGAGATCGGGTTCTCGATGAGATCGGCGCCCTCGGGAATGCGGGCCATGCGTAAGCGCGCCTCGTTCAGCTCGTGAGGCTGATAGCGTTCCTGCAGCACGGCGACGGCCCGTGGATCGACGCCGATGCCGACGCCGAAGGCCTTTGCGATCGAGTCCGCCGTGATATCGTCATGGGTGGGGCCGATGCCGCCGGTGGTGAAGAGATAGGTATAGCGGCTGCGCAGGGCATTGACCGCCGCCACGATCTCCTCCTCCACATCCGGCACGACGCGCACCTCGCGCAGGTCGATGCCGATTCCGGTCAGATACTCGGCGATGTAGCCGATATTCTTGTCCTTGGTGCGCCCCGTGAGGATCTCATCGCCGATGATGAGAAGGGCGGCTGTGACGGAGATGGCCATGCGCAGCGATCCTTTTGGGGGCCTTTAGCGTCAGAAACGGCAATTCTCAAGCGCGGGCGTGCGTTCGTCCCTCATCTCATCTGTGTCACTTCTGGCCGGAGCGTAGCGCAGGGGAAGGGAATCCATCAGTATTGAGCGCATGGGTGGATCCCCTTCCCGGTCCTGCGGACCGCCGGGGATGACACGGTCTCACGTCATGGCCGGGCTTGTCCCGGCCATCCCGATCCTGTGAAGCGCTGCGTTTTTCGCATCGTCATCACCGGCACAAAGCCGGTGATGACGAGGGAGGCGGTTTAGGTTGAATCCCAGCCTCCTCCCCTGCTACGAGGAATTTTGGTCAAGCGTTGGATTTTGATGCGTTTTCAGGAAACCCTGCTCGAGGGTCGTCTCATCGAGCGCTACAAGCGATTTCTGGCGGATATTGAGCTCGATAGTGGCGAGGTGGTCACGGCCCATTGCGCCAATCCCGGCGCGATGATGGGCTTGAAGGAACCCGGCAGCCGGGTCTTTCTCTCCCGGGCAACCAACCCGAACCGCAAACTCAAATACAATTGGGAATTCGTGGAGGTCGCGGCCGGCGGCGGTCCCCGCCAGCTCATCGGCATCAACACCTCCCGCCCCAATCTTTTGGTCGCGGAAGCCTTGGCGGAAGGACGCCTCGCTCCTTTCGCGGACTACGACCGTGTCAGGCCAGAAGTGAAGTACGGCAGGAGCAGCCGGGTCGACTTCCTGCTCGAAAAGAATGGCGCGCCGCCCTGCTACCTGGAGGTGAAGAACTGCCATCTGATGCGCGAGGCGGGATTTGCCGAGTTCCCGGACTGCGTCGCCGCCCGCAGCGCCAAGCATCTCTACGAGCTTGCCGACATGGTGGCCGCGGGGGCGAGAGCCGCCCTGGTCTATGTCATTCAGATGAGTGCCGAGCGCTTCGATGTGGCCCGCGACATCGACCCCGCCTACGATAAGGCCTTCCGGCACGCCCTGGCGGCCGGCGTGGAATCCTACGCCTATGTCTGCCGCATCACGCCGGAAGAAGTGACGATTGACCGACCGGTCGAGATCGTGACACCGCGGTAGGGCCCGACTGTCAGCCCCGCTCGAAGACCAGGTTCATCTTGGTCTCGAGGATCTGCCTGTAGCCCTTGCTCTTCAGGAGTTTCACCACATCGATCTGCCAGCGTTCCGGGACATTGGCGATGATGAAGAGCGAGGGATAGAGGGAGGCGGGCGCGTCCCGGAAGAACGGGTCGAGCACCAGGTCCTCCGCCCCTTCCACGTCGAGCTTGATCGCGTCGATGCGGGTCAGGCCCTCCCGGCTTAGGAGCTCCAGCATGGTCACGGCCGGAACGCGAATCGCGTCCGTCTGGCTCGAATTCACGATCTTCAGGCTCGCCTCGCCGCGGTTGAGCGGGTCGAGGAACAGGGTGAGCTCGCCGGTCTTGTCCGCCACCGCGCAGTCCACGGCCTTGATGGTGCAGGAGGGGTTCTGGCGGATGTTGTAGATCAGGCGATCGAAGATCTCCGGCTGCGGCTCCACGGCCAGGATCCGTGTCGGTATCGCGCCCGCCTCCCGCGCGACGGAGAGGGCATACCAGCCGACATTCGAGCCAATATCGATGAAGGTGAAGCCATCCCTGATCCGGGACGTCAGGATCTTGATCTCATCGGTGTCGAAATACTGGGGCGTGAACAGAATCCGCCGCTCGCAGACGTTCTTGTATGGATAGAGCCGCATGCGGACGCCGAAAGTCTCCAGATCGAGCGGCGGTCCCTTCAGGGTCTTCATCGCCAGGCGGCGCAGCATCAGGGCCAGCCGGCGGCCCGCCCATCCCTCGGGCAGCCCGCGCGTGCGGTCGATCACCCAGCGGGCGAGTCCTGAAGGCGCAAAATCGCCGAAAGGGCGAGAATCATTCATTAAGCGGGAATCCAAGGCCGTCGATTGGGATGAACAGGGTTGCTCATGACATCGTCGGGCGCCAATCGCAAGCGGGACAGGAGGTCTTTGCTTGCTTCGCGCGCGGCGATCCTTACATTCCGGGCATCAGATCAAGGATCGAAAATGACTGAAACCGACATTGTCGAGCGCAAGCGCGCCGCCGAGATCCCGCTACACGGGCCGGACGCCTTCGAGGCCATGCGGCGGGTGTGCCGCCTGACGGCCGAGTGCCTCGACATGCTGACCGACCATGTGAAGCCCGGCGTTACGACGGAATTCCTGGACAAGCTCGCCTTCGAGTTCATCCGCGACCATGGCGCCTATCCGGCCTGCCTGCACTATCGCGGCTACACGAAGACGATCTGCACCTCGATCAACCACGTGGTCTGCCACGGCATTCCCAACGACAAGCCCCTGCGCGAAGGGGACATCATGAATATCGACGTGACCCTGATCCTCGACGGATGGCACGGCGATTCGAGCCGCATGTACTATGTGGGCGAGGTGCCTCGCCGGGCCCAGCGGCTGTGCGAGATCACCTATGAGTGCCTGATGCGTGGCATTGCCGCGGTCAAGCCTGGCGCGACCACCAACGATATCGGGGCGGCGATTCAGTCCTATGCCGAGGCGGAGCGCTGCTCGGTGGTGCGGGATTTCTGCGGCCATGGCCTCGGCCGCGTGTTCCACGATTCGCCGACGATCCTCCATTACGTGGAGCCGGCCTATAACGTGGAACTGAAGCCCGGCACGCTTTTCACCATCGAGCCCATGATCAACCTCGGCCGGCCGCAGGTGAAGGTGCTCTCCGACGGCTGGACCGCCGTAACCCGCGACCGCTCCCTCTCGGCCCAGTTCGAGCACACGGTCGGCGTCACGGAAACCGGCGTCGAGGTGTTCACCTTCTCGCCGAAGGGTCTGGACAAACCTCCTTACGCCGCAGCTTGACACTAGCCTGCCGCATCGCTTCAAGCCTACAAAGTAACATCGGCGCTCCAGGGATTTTCTTGGAACACCGATCGGCAAAAGCGACGGATGGGCGTGAGCGGCGACGAGACTCCCCATTATCACGGCCATCGCGACCGGCTGCGGGCCCGCTTCATGGAGGTGGGTGGCGATGCGCTGCCGGATTACGAACTCCTGGAGCTCGTCCTGTTCCGCTCCACCCCGCGCCGGGACGTGAAGCCCGTCGCCAAGGAGCTCATGAAGCGGTTCGGCACCTTCGCCGAGGTGCTGGCCGCCCCACCGGCCCGGCTCATGGAGGTGGAGGGCATCGGCGAGAGCGTGGTGATCGATCTGAAGATCATGGAGGCTTCCGCCCGGCGGCTCGCCAAGGGCGAAGTGGCGAAGCGGCCGGTCCTATCTTCCTGGACCTCCGTGATCGATTATTGCCGGGCTGCCATGGCCTTCATGGACAAGGAGCAGTTCCGGCTGCTCTTCCTCGACAAGCGCAGCGCGCTCATTGCCGATGAGGTGCAGCAATCGGGCACGGTCGACCACACGCCGGTCTATCCACGCGAGGTGATCAAGCGGGCACTCGAACTCTCGGCCTCCGCCCTCATCCCCGTCCACAACCACCCCTCCGGGGATCCGACGCCCTCCGCTGCCGACATCAAGATGACCCGCGAGATCATCGAAGTCGCCAAGCCGCTGGGGATCACGGTGCATGATCACATCATTGTCGGCCGCGAGGGCCATGCCAGCCTGAAAGGTATGCGCCTCATCTGAACTTGGCTTCAGAACCGAGCAGCTCCCGCCGCGTTACGTCCTTGCCGAAAACGCAATTGGGAGATTGAAATCGATGCGAAAGACTTTGGTCACGGCCGGCCTGCTCGGCCCCGCCCTGCTGGCTTCCGCCGCCATGGCCCAGACCTCGCCCGCGCCGGCTCCTCAGCCGGGCACCCCGGCCGCTCCAAACTTCATGACGCGGCTTGAGCCGGGCCAGATGCTTGCCTCCAGGATCATGGAAGAAGACGTCGTTGCTGCCGACAACAACGACATCGGCGATGTCGAGGACGTCGTGCTCGACCGCAACGGCCGTGTCGTGGCCCTGATCGTCGAGATCGAAGAGGGCCTCGGCGACCGCACGGTGGCCCTTCCCCTCAGCGCATTCCAGATGAATACCGCCGACGCCACGACGACCGGCTCCGTCCAGACCGGAACCGCATCCGCCGCCCGGGACGATGATGACATGCGGATCGTCGTGACCGTTCCCGTGGATCAGCTCAAGTCTGCGCCCGAGTTTGACGACGACAACGATTGAGACATCGTCGCGAAGCTTCCCACCACTGTCATTCCGGGGCCGCGTAGCGGAACCCGGAATGACAGTCGCTATTTTTTAGATCAGCGTCTCGATCCCGGCAAAAATCGCGTAGACGAAGCCGAGGCTCAAGGTCAGGCCGATGGAGCCGATCACCAGGCCGCCCACGATCACAAGGCCGTCGCGCTCGACGAGGCCCAGGCCGACCAGGCACACGGCGAGCCCTAACGGAATCTGCCCCACGAAGGGCGGCGCGAAGAGAAGTCCCAGAGCCAGGACGAGGATGACTGCGCCCATGAGCCGCATGGAGACGGGCGTGTCGAGAAAGGTCATCCGTGGGCGGGAGATCCGCTCCAGCCGGCGGAAGACCGGTATGGCGCGCCCGACCGCGCGCTCGACATCGGTGCGGGCGACGGACCGGTTCATGAGTTGCCGCGGCAGCCAAGGCGCTTCCCGGCCGAAGACGATCTGGATGGCGACGAGCGCCAGGAGCAGGCCGCAGACCAGCGGGATCGGCGGCGGCATAGGGAGACAATTCGGCAGGCCGAGGAGGACGATGAGAAGGGCGAAGGCCCTGTCCTGGAGGACAGTCATGATCTGGCGCACGGTCAGGCGCTCGCCCGGCTGGGAGGCAAGGGCAAGCAGGATTTGAGAAGTGCGCGCGTTGGAAAACAAGGAGCCCTGACAGGTTCGGGGATGCTCAGGGCGCCTCTCTACCTGACTTAAGGTCCGGGGCCAAGGCTCTGGGACCGACGCATGTCAATGAATGTTGATCTCGCCTTGGATCGCCCGAAATTCCGCTGGCTTGATCAGATGCGCATGGGTGACGGTGACAGAATGCAGCGGCCCAGCGAGCTCGCGTTTCCAGAAATCGAGAAAGTCTATGAGGACGGGAAAGCGGGGAGCCAGATCATATTCCTGCCAGATATAGGTCTGCAGGAAGGTCGGGTGATCCGGCATGCGGTAGAGAATCTTGGCAGTCGTCAGCCCATAGCCTTCCATCTGGCGGATGAAATCCTTGGATACCATGCGAACTCCTTCTCTCAAGCTCCAGCGAGCCCTTCCGACAGGTGTCCGCCCCGATGGCACAGGCGGTTTCCTGCCCTATGCTCAAGGCTAAATCTTCAGAGTGTTTCGAAGTTCCCGCAAGCGCCTCGGGTGGAAAACCGGTCCACTTTTCCGCACGATGCGCTAGAAGCGATCCTGAGCGAAAGCATCGAAGAAGGAGATCACCGGGAATGCGCTTTGCCTTCGCCGGAATCGATTTTCTCGGAGATGTTTTCGAGACGTTGCTCGCCAAGGGCTGGGAGCCAGTCAAACTCTTCAGCCGCCCGTGCGACGGCATCTACGATTTCAACGACGTGACGGTCGCCCGCGCCCGCGCCTTGAGGCTGTCGATCCAGATGTCCCGGATCCTTCCCGCCGATCTGGCCGGTCTGAAGGCCATGGGTTGCGAGGCCCTGGTGGTGGCGGGCTATCCCTGGCTGATCAAAGGCTGGGAACGCCATCTGCCCTATGCCGTCAATTTTCATCCATCCCCGCTGCCTATGGGACGCGGACCCTACCCGCTCTTCCAGGCCATCCTGGACGGCTTTCCCGAATGGGGCATGACGGCCCATATGCTCGAGCCCGCCTTCGACACGGGCGCCATCGTGGCCCAGAAGCGGTTCTCCTTAAGCGCCGCGGAAACGCACGATACGCTGCTCGCCAAATGCCAGATCGCCGCGAAGGAGCTCTCTCTGCAGCTGGCCGACGATCTTCCCCGGCTCTGCGCCGAGGCCATGCCGCAGGGCCCCGGAACCTACTGGCCTCGGATCACGCAGGCGCAGCGGACCGTCGACTGGTCGGGAGGCATCCGGGACGTGCTGCGCACCATCCGCGCCTTCGGCTCCATCGAAGCCTTCGCTCAGATCGATTCCCGCTACGTCTACGTGTGGGAAGCCACCGGCTGGGAGGAGCCGCACCGCTACGGACCCGGCACACTCGTCCACAAGCATCGCAAGCACATGGTCGTGGCCGTGCGCGACGGCTTCATCCAGGTCACAGGCTGGAGCCCCTATGCTCCAGGACCTTCGAGAGGAAAGTAGCCTCGCCGATGCGCGACGGTCCCGGCTAAGGTCTCATCCTGCCTCCTCAGCCAAGCAGTTCCTCATGGATCCTCATGCCAAGGGCGCATCCACGGTGCAGACGATGCCGGTGGGGCGAAACTCGATGCGCGCAATCCCATTGAGTTCCTGGGACAGACTCCGCTCGATCAGCCGGGAGCCGAAGCCCCGGCGGCCCGGCGCCTGGACGGGCGGGCCACCGCTCTCCTCCCATCGCAGGTGAAAGCGGGGCGAAGGCTCGGCCGGAGCGACATCCCAGGTGATCCGGACCTCTCCCGTGGCATTCGCCAATGCGCCGTACTTCACGGCGTTGGTGGCAAGCTCCTGAAGCGCCATGGCCAGGGCCAGCGCCATGCGCGGCGACAAGCGAACCTCGGGCCCCTTCAGATGAAGCCGCTCCTCTCCCCGACTGGCATAGGGGGCAACCGCCTGGGCGACGATTTCCTTGAGTTCTGCGCCTTCCCAGCTTTCCCGCGTCAGGACATCGTGAGCGCGAGCGAGAGCGATCAGCCGCCCCTCAAGGGCTTCCGTCGCATCCCGCATGGTCGGAGCGTTGCGCAGGGTCTGCGACGCGACGGATTGGACGGTGGCCAGAGTGTTTTTCACGCGATGGTTCAGCTCATGGATCAGAAGAGTGCGCTGGTCCTCCGCCTGCTTGCGGTCGGTGATGTCGCGCTGAACTCCCCCACAGCCGCTTGAGCTGACCGTCCTCGACGATCCCGGTCATGCTGTTGTCGAAATGCTTGCGATTTCCGGCTGCATCCCGCTCGACCGATTCCACGCCCGTCAGGCTGTAGCCGGAGCGGATGACCTCTGCGAGGAAAGCCCGCGCCTCAGGATCGGACGAGGGCAGTGAAAACTCCAATGTCTTGCCGATCAGGTCTTCGGCCTGTCCGAGACCATACATTTCGGCCATGGCATCATTGCATTCGACGAAGCGCCCATTGCGGTAAGCAAGCTCGATCTGCTCTTCCACGGGCAGGGAGGTATCGAAGGGGGGATCGAATTCCAGAAGCCAGATGCCCTCTGAGCTGTGCGCGATGAAGGAACGATAGCGTTCCTGGCTCTCGCGCAAGGCGGCTTCCGCATCCTTTTCCGCGGTCACGTCCCACTGAGCGCCAAGCGACCGCACGAAACGTCCTCTGGAATCGCGAATGAGTTTGGTCCGTGCCGTGATCCAACGCTTCTCGCCGTTATCGGCGCGGAAGATGCGAAACTCATAATCGAGCTGATGACAAGCTGGATCGGCGACGGCGGCCCGCGTTTCCGCCTCGATCCGCGGCCGATCCTCCGGATGCACGAGGGCAATCCAGTCCTCGTACGAGAAGAAGCCTGAGAGATCTTCGGGCAGTCCGTACAATTCCAGGTATTCCGGCGACGCGATGGCTTTGTTGGTTCTCCGGTCGAATTCGAAGCTTCCGATCCGCGCAGCCTCCTGCACCTGCCTGAGCCGCTCCTCGCTTTCGCGACGGGCATCCTCGGCCAACTTGCGCTCGGTGATGTCATCGAAAAGAATCGCGACGCGACGATGCTCCGGATTGCCGACCCTATAAGCGAAGACATCGTACCAGCGCCCTAGGGCGGCCGCCTCATGCTCGAAACGCGCCGGCTCCCCTGTCAAGGCGACGCGGCCATAGATCTCGAACCAGTAATCGTCGTGCTGAGGGTGGAAGGAGCGCATACTCTTGCCTGCTGCATCATGCAGACCGGTCTGTGCCTCGAAGACGGAATTGATCTCGACGAAGACATAATCGACCGGGCGGTCCTGTTCGTCGAAGACCATTTCGATGAGGCAGAAGCCCTGATCGAGGGCCTCGAACAGGGCGCGATAGCGCATTCCGACCTCGTAGAGCGCCGCCGCCTTGTTCTCGCGCAGGGCATTTTCGGCAAGCACTTTGTCCGTCGTCTCGGTCGCGCTGCAAAAGAAGCCAGCGATATGCCCAGTCTCATCGCGGACCGGCGTCCACGAAAAGGTGAACCAGCTCATGGGCCGCCCGGGACGTCCCGCGAGGGCAACCGGGCGGTCAATGAAACGCTGTGCCTCGCCTTCCATCGTCGCCTCAACGATGGGGCGGTACTCGTCCCAGATTTCCGGCCACGCCTCCGGATAAGGCTTTCCAAGCGCCTCCGGGTGCTTGGTCCCGAGGATCGGCACATGATGGTCGTTGTAAAGCAACGTGAGGTCAGGTCCCCAGGCAATGCAGACCGCCTGTTGCGCGGGAAGCATGAGATCGACAAGTGTCCTCAAGCTCTGCGGCCAGGCCTGGATCGGCCCGAGAGGCGTCGCGGCCCAATCGCGGGTGCGGATCCGGTCCCCCATCTCGCCGCCGATCGAAGGCCAATGCGATGCGTCCCGAACCTTCGGGGCAATGTCCTCCTGACGTGCCGAACGCTGAGAGGAGCCCTCTTCCAAAGCGACCTCGTTCATCGGACAGGCGCCCGGCAACAGGAACCTGCAGCTTTCATTGACGGGCAGGAATGGGCCCGATGCTCCTTCTCCTGGCCGGCGCATCGTTGGGCGCGGCCCTCCGGCTCCGCACGATGCGCCAGGGCTGGGACAAGGCTGGATCTGTGCAAGGTGGCGGACATTCCCTGCCTTTTGGCTCGACGGATTGCGTCGTGATGTAACCCGGGGACATAAGGCCAATGGACATGTGATCAAGAGATCACGGGGAGCCTTGCATGCAGACACAGGGAACTTGAGGCGGCTCCCTTTCCCCTGATCGGGTTTCGCTCCGCGCTAGGGAACTTCGCCTCCCTGGTGGCATTATCTCCTCACGAAGGCCAATGCCCCCAGGTCTTCGAGACCCTCAAAGCCCTTCACCTGCCCGTGAAGGGCTTTTTCTTTGGCAGCCCGAATTTCATAGCCCAGCTGAAACCCTGCCTCGCCCCGACCGTTGCCATCACGAAGGCCATCCTGATGGTCTTCAGGACCGGGAGGCCTCCTCATATGTCGGAAACGGCGGGTGAGGAGGCCTTTCCGTTCTGTCCACAGATTTCAGAGTTCGTGGTAGTGGCGCCCTTGGTAGACCAGGGGTCGCTTCTGTTCGCCCAGCCAGATCCGGACGATCTCGCCGATGATGATATGGTGGGTTGCGACCACCCTGGCATCGCTGATGCGGCAGTCGAATGCGACAAGGCTCGTCGCCAGGGCGGGCGAGCCCGTCTCGAGCCTTTCCCATTTCCCGACGGTGAAGCGCTCCGGGCCCTGAAGGCCGGAGCGGCCCGCGAAGACGTCTGCAAGCGCCAGATCCTCGGCGCTCAAGGTATTCACGCAGAAGACCCGGTTAGCCAGGAGCGCCTGCGCCGACCGTGAGGCCGTGTTGACGCAGACCAGGAGCGAAGCTGGGCTGTCCGTCACGGGAGTAACCGCCGTGGCCGTGAAGCCCGCGCGCCCGGCGGAACCGTCCGTCGTGACCACGTGAACGGCTGCGGCGGCGCGGCTCATGCCCTCCCGAAAGAGAAGGGCATCAGGGTTGGTGGAACCTGTGGCGGCTGAATTGGGAGTGGCTTGAGACTTCAACATTCTGATCCGGACAAGCCTCTTCCACTCTTTCCGGGCAGAGCACAAGGCTGTTTAGACCCATATGGCCCCTGGCCTTATCCTTTGGAAGCGGTAGGCAGAACGGAACTTGCCCAGTATTGCATCAGCCCCTGCCGCTTATTCCATCATAAGAGGTAATAGGAAACTTAACAGAAAGTTGTCGAACGAAAATCCGTTTGCTAGAGACACCCGCATCTTACGTCAGGCTTGGCGTTGCTTAGGCATCGTGCTTTCCTGCGGTGTTTCCCAAGAATGACCCCATTCCAGAGGGGCAAGGGTAGGACATGGAAATCTTTGTGCAGCAGCTCATCAACGGGCTGACTCTAGGGTCGATCTACGGCCTCATCGCCATCGGCTATACGATGGTCTTCGGCATCATCGGCATGGTGAACTTCGCCCACGGCGACGTCTTCATGCTCTCCGCTTTCATCTCGCTCATCTTCTTCCTGATCCTGACCACATGGCTCGGGATCTCGTCCGTCGCGCTGGCGCTGCTGATCGTGCTCGTGGTCGCGATGGCGCTTACCTCCCTGTGGGGCTGGGCCATCGAGCGCATCGCCTACCGGCCCCTGCGCGGCTCGTTCCGCCTGGCGCCACTGATCTCGGCTATCGGCGTCTCGATCTTCCTGTCCAACTTCGTCCAGGTCGCTCAAGGCGCGCGCAACAAGCCGACCCCGCCGATGGTCCGGGACGTGATCGTGCTGTTCCAAGGCGACAGCGGCTACAATGTCGCCCTCTCCTACAAGCAGATCATCATCATGGTCGTGACCGCCGTGCTGCTGACAATCTTCTGGTATCTCGTCCAGAAGACCTCGCTGGGCCGCGCCCAGCGCGCCTGCGAGCAGGACCGCAAGATGGCCGCACTGCTTGGCATCAACGTGGACCGGACGATCTCCCTGACCTTCGTCATCGGCGCCGCCCTCGCCTCGGTCGCAGGCACCATGTATCTGCTGTATTATGGCGTGGTAAGCTTCAACGACGGCTTCGTGCCGGGCGTGAAGGCCTTCACGGCAGCGGTTCTGGGCGGCATCGGCTCGCTCCCGGGCGCCGTCCTGGGCGGACTGATCATCGGCCTCATCGAGACCTTCTGGTCGGCCTACTTCTCGATCGAGTACAAGGATGTGGCCGCGTTCTCGATCCTCGCCATCGTCCTGATCTTCATGCCCTCCGGCATCCTCGGACGGCCTGAGGTCGAGAAGGTTTAAGGAGCCTAAGAGCATGAACGCTCCTTCCATTACCACCGCGGGCCAGACCCAGGCCGTGACGCGGAACTTCGACCTGGGCGCCGCCCTGAAGGACTCCTTCAAGACCGCGCTGATCATGCTGGGGCTCTCGATCCCGATCCTATCCTACAGGACGGATCAGTCCGGCGCGGATCTCTTCCTCACCCCACGCTGGGGTCTGGTGGCGATCATCTGCGCCATCGTGTTCGGCTTGCGCCTGTTCCTGCACGCCTTCACCGCCTCGCGGGCCTATCGTCAGGCGACGCCCAGCCCGCATCAGGCGACGGAGCCGGTCCATGCGGAGCCGAGCGCCTTCCAGCACGTGTCGAAGTTCGCCATTCCCTTCTTTCTCGGCGTGGCGCTGTTCTTTCCCGTCATCATCTATCTGATCCAGGGCGGATTGAACGAGTCGCGTTACTGGGTCGATCTCGGCATCCTGATCCTCACTTACGTGATGCTCGGATGGGGCCTGAACATCGTGGTGGGCCTCGCCGGACTGCTCGACTTGGGCTACGTGGCCTTCTACGCGGTCGGGGCTTATTCCTATGCCCTGCTCTCGACCACCTTCGGCCTGTCGTTCTGGATCTGCTTGCCCCTCGCCGGCATCCTCGCCGCGTTCTGGGGCATCATCCTCGGCTTCCCGGTGCTGCGCCTGCGCGGCGACTATCTCGCCATCGTGACGCTGGCCTTCGGTGAGATCGTCCGCCTCGTTCTGATCAACTGGGTGGACCTGACCAATGGCGGTGCCGGCATTTCCTCGATCCCGCGCGCGACCTTCTTCGGCATCCCCTTCACGGCGGGCGAAGGAGGTTTTGCGGCCACATTCGGGCTCGAATTCAACGGCATGCACAGGATCATCTTCCTGTATTATCTCATCCTGTTCCTGGCGCTCCTGACCAATTTCGTCACCATGCGCTTGCGCAGGCTGCCCATCGGCCGGGCCTGGGAAGCGCTTCGTGAGGACGAGATCGCCTGCCGGTCGCTCGGCATCAACACCACCAACACCAAGCTGACGGCCTTCGCCATCGGCGCCATGTTCGGCGGCTTTGCCGGCTCGTTCTTCGCCGTCCGCCAGGGCTTCGTCTCCCCAGAAAGCTTCAACTTCCTGGAATCGGCGATCATCCTGGCCATCGTGGTGCTCGGCGGCATGGGTTCGCAGATCGGCGTCGCCATCGCGGCCATCGTGCTGGTCGGCGGCCCCGAGATCCTGCGCAACCTGACCTTCCTGCAGGCGATCTTCGGATCCGGCTTCGACCCGAACGAGTACCGCCTGCTGCTCTTCGGCGCCGGCATGGTGGCGATGATGGTGTGGCGTCCGCGCGGACTGATCTCGGAACGTGAACCCTCGGTGATCTTGAAAGAGCGCAAGGCCATCTCCGGCTCGCTCGTGAAGGAAGGACACGGCTAATGCGCTGGCTGCAGGATCCCATCCTCGACGTACAGCATCTCACGATGCGCTTCGGCGGCCTCGTCGCCGTCAACGACCTCTCCTTCAAGGCCGGGCGCGGCGACATCACCGCCCTCATCGGCCCCAACGGAGCGGGCAAGACCACGGTCTTCAACTGCCTCACCGGCTTCTACAAACCGACCGAAGGCATGATCGCACTTCGCAAGCCCGACGGGTCGCATCTGCTGCTGGAGCGGCTGCCGGGCTTCGACATCAACTGGAAGGGCAAGGTCGCCCGCACCTTCCAGAACATCCGCCTGTTCTCCGGCATGACCGTGCTGGAGAATCTGCTGGTGGCCCAGCACAACCCGCTGATGATCGCCTCGGGCTTCACCTTCCTGGGCGTTCTCGGTCTCGGCGGCTACCGCAAGGCCGAGAAGGAGGCCATCGAGAAGGCCAAGTTCTGGCTGGAGAAGGCGCGGCTCATCCACCGGGCCGACGATCCGGCCGGCGACCTACCCTACGGCGACCAGCGCCGCCTGGAGATCGCCCGCGCCATGTGCACCGACCCGCTCCTGCTCTGCCTCGACGAGCCGGCGGCGGGCCTCAATCCCCGCGAGTCGCACGAGCTCAACGAACTCCTCCTGTCGATCCGCAAGGACCAGGGCACGTCGATTCTCCTGATCGAGCACGACATGTCGGTCGTGATGCAGATTTCGGACCACGTGGTGGTGCTCGATTACGGCGTCAAAATTTCGGACGGCTCGCCCTCCGAGGTCAGGAGCGATCCCAAAGTCATCGCCGCCTATCTCGGCGTGGCCGACGATGAGATCGAGAAGGTCGAAGCGGAGATCGGCGCATGAGCACCGCTGGAGCAAACATCGCGATGCAGAGCCCTCAAGCCTCTACCGCCCGCCAGTCGCTTCTGAGCGTCCGCGGCGTGAAGACCTTTTACGGCAATATCATTGCCCTCAAGGGCGTGGACATGGATGTCCATGAAGGCGAGATCGTCACCCTGATCGGCGCCAACGGCGCCGGCAAGTCGACGCTGATGATGACGATCTTCGGCAATCCGCGGGCCCGCGAGGGCACGATCACCTATGCGGGTCAGGACATCACCAAGATGCCGACTCACGAGATCGCCCGCCTGTCGATCGCCCAGTCCCCCGAAGGCCGGCGCATCTTCCCGCGCATGACCGTGTTCGAGAACCTGCAGATGGGCGCGTCCATGAGCAACATGGCCCATTTCGACCAGGATCTCGAACGGGTCTGCACCCTGTTCCCGCGCCTGAAGGAACGCCTGCAGCAGCGTGGCGGCACCCTGTCCGGCGGCGAGCAGCAGATGCTGGCCATCGCCCGGGCGCTCATGAGCCGGCCCAAGCTCCTCCTCCTGGACGAACCTTCGCTGGGTCTGGCGCCCCTGATCGTGAAGCAGATCTTCGAGATCATCAAAGAGCTTAACAAGAAGGACGGCATGACCGTCTTCCTCGTGGAGCAGAACGCCTACCACGCCCTCAAGCTGGCCCATCGCGGCTACGTGATGGTGACGGGCAACATCACCATGAGCGGCTCCGGCAAGGAACTGCTCGAAAATCCGCAAGTCCGGGCAGCCTATCTCGAAGGGGGGCATCACTGATGCAGGGCATCCTCTACGAAGAGCCGTCGATCTGGCTCTTCCTTCTCATCACCGTGATCATGGGCGGCTGGGCCGCCTGGATGACCGGGCGTGCCATCGCGCTGACCTGGCGTCCCTTCTGGACCCTGATCCTCTACCTGTTCATCCTCGGCGCCGCGGTGCGCTTCATCCACTTCGCCCTGTTCGAGGGAACGCTGCTGTCGATCCACTATTATGCGGTCGACACTATCGTCCTGCTGATCATCGGGGCGCTCGGATTCCAGTACCGCCGGGCCCGCATGATGACCACCCAATACCGCTGGCTCTACGAGCGGACCGGCCCGTTCTCCTGGCGGGAAAAGGCTTCTGCTACCAAGGGCTAGCGCATCGTGCGGAAAGGTGGTCCCAGCTTTCCGCACCCAACGGTGCGCCGCTTTAAAAAGTCGGAGCATCGGACCCAAAAGTGGTTT
>KI911996.1:63833-74273 GCA_000517005.1 Microvirga lupini | reverse complement strand
AAAAACTGCTGTTGACCGGCGTGGCGCTTGGTCTTGGCCTCGCCTTCTCCAGCGCAGCCAGCGCCCAGATCAAGATCGGCGTTGCTGGCCCCATCACCGGCCCGAACGCGGCTTTCGGCGCCCAGCTGAAGAACGGCGTCGAGCAGGCCGTCGAAGACATCAACGCGGCTGGCGGCATCAATGGCCAGAAGCTGCAGATCGTCATCGGCGACGACGTGTCCGATCCCAAGCAGGGCGTGTCGGTGGCGAATAAGTTCGCCGCTGAGGGCGTAAAGTTCGTCGTCGGCCACTTCAACTCCGGCGTCTCGATCCCGGCCTCGCAGGTCTACGAAGAAGCAGGCATCGTCCAGGTCACCCCGGCCTCGACGAACCCGCAATTCACCGAGCGCGGCCTGTGGAACACCTTCCGCACCTGCGGTCGCGACGACCAGCAGGGCCTCGTTGCCGGCGGCTATCTCGCCGACAAGTTCAAGGGCAAGAAGGTCGCCGTCGTTCACGACAAGACCCCTTACGGAAAGGGCCTTGCCGACGAGACCCAGAAGGCCATGAACGCAAAGGGCCTGAAGGAAGTCGTCTATGAAGGCATCAACCCGGGCGAGAAGGACTATTCCGCTCTCGTCTCGAAGCTGAAGCAGGCTGGCGTGGACGTCGTCTATTTCGGCGGCCTCCACACCGAAGCCGGCCTCATCATCCGCCAGATGCGCGACCAGGGCCTCAACGCCCCGCTCATGTCGGGTGACGGCATCGTGTCGGCCGAGTTCACCTCGATTGCCGGCCCGGGCGCCGAAGGCACCCTGATGACCTTCTCGCCGGATCCGCGCAAGAACCCGAACGCGAAGGATGTCGTGGCCAAGTTCAAGGCCAAGAACTTCGAGCCTGAGGCCTACACCCTCTACAGCTACGCCGCCGCCCAGATCCTGGCCGAGGCTGCGAAGCAGGCCGGCAGCACCGATGGCAAGAAGGTCTCCGACGTCATGAAGTCCGGCAAGCCCTTCAAGACCGTGATCGGCGATATCTCCTTCGACAAGAAGGGCGACATCACCCGTCCGGACTACATCATGTATGTCTGGAAGAAGGGCGCTGACGGCAAGATCGATTACTCCGGCAACGAACTCGCCATGTAATCGACCGGCCACAGGCCAACGATTGGAAACCCGCCTTGGCAACAGGGCGGGTTTTCTTATGGCCTCCTTGTCCAAAGGCTGGCCAGAAATAGGAAACGAAGGCTCACCAGCCAAGCCCGCCGGCGTCATGGCCGGGCTTGCCCCGGCCATCCCGACCAGGAAAAGGGGTGCGCCTTCCGCATCGGAATCACCGACACAAGGCCGGTGATGACGAAGAAAGTGAATCTCCGGCCAGCTTCTCAGGAACGCTTTGACGATGCCCTATCTCAACCTGTCCCCGCTCAAGGATTTCTACGCCGTGTGCCGTTTCCCGACCGGCACGCCGGTTACAGCCCCCTCTCCCGGATCCTTCTCGCTTTTGGTTCAGGCAACCGAGGAAACAACCCTCGTCTGCCCGCTCGATCTGGCCCCTTCCGAGGCCGAGATCGATGCGGGCTGGCGCTGTTTCCGGATCGAGCAGAGCTTCGATTTCAGCGTTCCCGGGATCCTGGCTTCCGTCCTCACGCCGCTCGCCCAGGCCGGCATCGGCATCTTCGCCACCTCCACCTTCAGCACCGATTACGTGCTGGTGAAGGCGGGAGATGCGGAGAAGGCGGTCGCGGCCCTAAAGGAAGCCGGGCACGCGGCAAGGGATGAGGATTGATCAGGCCCGCTCGATCCGCGCTGCAAAACAGCCACGCCGGGCGAAATGGGCATCGATATGTGCAATCTCGGGATTGGCGAAGAACCGGTCGATCACCCGCAGCACCTCTGCGCCCTCCGCGACCTCGGCGTCTACGATGAAGGCATTCCCGTCATAGGCGCGCAAGGACAGAAGCCGGTCTCGCAGCATGGGCGCCAGTTCACGCTGGTAGGTTCCGGTTTTTGCCGAGCGGCTGACGAAGATCGGCCCGGCGGCGCGATAGGGCGATGTCGAGGTCGTCTGATGGGCGTGGTTGAGCAGCAGAAGCTCCTCGCCGATAGTGACGCGCGTCAGCGACACCCGACAGGAATAGGCATCGGCCTCGTCGGCATAGACGCGCCGGGCGCCCAAGGCCTCGAGGTCTGCATCGTTCAGCTGGAACAGCGGTGTGAAAGGCTCGGCATCGAGGCCGCGGATCTGGAAGGACATAGATGGTCTCCGTGTGAGACCACCACAATGGCAAACCGCACCTCTTCGAACGACCCGATTCCTGTGGGAACCTATCCCAGCCGCCCGAGTGCCGGAAAGGTCTCCAGGAGCCAGAACGACATGTTGGTGATCCAGCCGGTGAGAAACGCAATGCCGGTGAGGACAAGAAGCACGCCCATGACCTTCTCGACCATGGCGAAGCGGGAGCGCATGCGCTTTAAAAGCACCACGAACGGCTTTATAGCGAAGGCCGCCAGCAGGAACGGAATGCCCAAGCCCGCCGAATAGGCGGCCAGCAGCAGGGCTCCCTGGGAGACGCTGTCCTCGGAGCCCGCCACGGTCAGGATCGCCGCCAGAACCGGGCCGATGCAGGGCGTCCAGCCGAAGGCGAAGGCGAGGCCCATCACATAGGCGCCCCAGAGGCCGACCGGCTTTTCGACGCTGAACCGTGCCTCGCGGTAGAACAGCCCGATCCGGAACAGCCCGAGGAAATGCAGGCCCATGACGATGATGGCGATGCCGGCCAGCATGCTCAGCACGTCGAGATATTGGCGGATCACCTGGCCCAGGGCTGAGGCGGTCGCGCCGAGGAGCACGAACACGGTCGAGAAGCCCGCCACGAACAGCAAAGCCGCCAGGACCGCGCGCTGGCGCACGGCGCGGTCGTCGCCCGCGCTCAGGCGATCGAAGGTCGTACCGGCCAGGAAGGACAGGTAAGGCGGCACCAGCGGCAGGACGCAGGGACTTAAAAAACTGATGAGGCCGCCGAGCGCTGCGGCCGGATAGGAAACACTGAGCATGAAAGCCTTCTATCCTTTCACGTCCGCTTGAGAAAGGCGGTGAAAGGCCAGTTCTCCAGCTTGTGAAGGCCTCCGATTTTCGGTTTGCTTCACCCCATGACACAAAGCCGCAATCTCATCACCGACGTCGCCGGCCTTCGCATCGGCAATGCCCACGACGAAATCCTCGGATCGGGCGTGACCGTGGCTCTCTTCGACGAGCCGACGGTCGTTTCCTGCGAGGTCATGGGCGGCGCACCCGGCACTCGGGAGACTGACCTGCTTCAGCCGGACAAGTTGGTGCCGGGCATCCACGGTGTCGTCCTCTCCGGCGGCTCGGCCTTTGGGCTCGATGCCGCGAGCGGTGTCCAGGCCTATCTGCGCCAGCAGGGAATCGGCTTTCCCGTCGGCAATGCCAGGGTGCCCCTGGTCTCCCAGGCTGTCTGCTTTGACTTCAACAATGGTGGCAACAAGGATTGGGGCCTCTACCCGCCCTATCGGGAGTTGGGCTTCCAGGCGGCCGAGAAAGCCGGCTTGATGTTCGACCTTGGCACCTCCGGCGGTGGCTACGGCGCTACGACCGCCAACCTGAAAGGCGGACTTGGCTCCGCCAGCGCCACAACCTCCTCCGGTCACATCGTTGGGGCGCTTGTCATCGTGAATGCCATCGCCTCTGCGGTGATCGGGGATGGCCCGCATTTCTGGGCCGGCGCCCTGGAGGAGGGAGACGAGTTCGGCGGGCTTGGACATCCTGCCAAGATCACTCCGCAGCACCGCCGACTGAGCTGGAAAGGTCGTTCTCAGCCGGCCACGACCATTGCCCTCGTGGCGACCGACGCAACCCTGACGAAGGCGCAGGCCAAGCGCCTCGCAATCGCCTCCCATGCCGGTCTCGCCCGCGGACTGCGCTTCTCCCATGCTTTGCTTGATGGCGATACGATCTTTGCCGCCGCCACGGGCCGCAAACCGCTCCAAGAGGAAGTTGCGGAGTTCACGGAACTCACGGCGCTGGCCGCCGACTGCCTGACCCGCGCCATCGCACGCGGCGTCTACGAGGCGACAGCCCTGCTCTATCCGGGCGCGCAGCCGGCCTGGAGGGATCGCTTTTCGCGCGCTTAAAACCGCTCCGCCCGGTATGGCTTCGGATCGACCACCGGCGTCTCGCCCGTGATCATCTCGGCCAGCAACCGTCCCGTCACCGGTCCGAGGGTCAGGCCGTGATGGGCGTGACCGAAGCCGAACCACAGCTTCTTGTGGCGGGGCGCCTTGCCGATGATCGGCATCATGTCCGGCGTGCAGGGACGCATGCCCATCCACGGCTCCGGATCGACCCGCTCGCCCAGCGGGAAGAAGTCCCGGGCAATCGGCTCGGCGCGCTGCAGCTGGACCGGGGTCTTCGGCGCGTCGCGATTGGCAAACTCGGCGCCCGTGGTAAGGCGGATGCCCTTCGACATGGGTGCCAGGAAATAGCCGCGGTCGAAATCCAGCGTCGGCCGGTTCAGCACCGCATTGCCCTCCGGCTTGTAATGCATGTGGTAACCGCGCTTCACGGCAAGCGGCAGGTTATACCCGAGCTTCGTCGTAACCACGTCCGCCCAGGCGCCCAAGGCAATGACGACGGCTCCGGCCTCGACCGGTCCCCTGTCCGTCTGGACGCGCCAGCCGGTCGGCGTTTCCTCGAGCGTCCTCGCATCGCCCGAGGCAAGCTCACCGCCAAGGCGCTCGAACAGGCCGACATAGCCCAAGGTCAGCATGTGGGGGTCGGACACGGAGGCCGGATCCGTCCAATGGATCCCGCCCTTCGTCTCGACCTTGAGATGCGGCTCGCGCTCAGCGACGGCCTTGGTGTCGAGCGCATCGAAGTTGACGCCGAAATCGCGCTTTACGTCTTCCTCGTCCTTTAACTGCTCATCGCGGCTCTTCTCGTTGCGGAACACCTTCATCCAGCCTGTCGGGCGGATCAGATGGATGGAGCCGGATTCCTCTGCCAGAGCCATGTGCTCGGTGACGCTGCGCTCGATGAGCGGCGCATACATCCGCGCGATCGCCTTGTGCTGAGCCGGACGCGAGTGCATCCAGTATTGCCATAGGAAGGGCGCGAGCTTCGGGATCGCCGCCCAATGGTAATGAGCATCGATGGTGTTGTTCAGGGCATAGCGTAAAAGGGCACCGAAATCGTGCGGGAAGCCGTAGGGATAGACGCCTTCGCGCTGGATCAGGCCCGCATTGCCGAAGGAGGTCTCCTCGCCGGGCTTGCGCTTGTCCACCAGCAGGACAGACCGCCCCCGCTTCTGCAGATGCACGGCAATCGACACGCCGACGATGCCGGCTCCAAGAACAACCACATCCTTACGCATGAAGGCTCTGCCCCGTTCAAAGCCGCTTCCGATGAAGGAAAGCGGCTCGTATCCTTTGTGACGAGGCCATCTTTACTCCCGTTGGCTCAGGGCCGTCCATGGAATTCCTGTCGCAAACGGACCTCTCCCCAGCCAAGTGGTCTTCAATTGGTCCGGGCCGGTGGCTCAATGTCCCGTTGCGGCCGGAAAAGGCTCGTGCTACCGGCGCGGCATGACACGCCCGCTTCTCATCGCCCCCTCCATTCTCGCCTCCGATTTCTCAAAACTCGGGGAGGAAATCCGCGCCATCGACGCCGCCGGTGCGGACTGGATCCATATCGACGTGATGGACGGGCATTTCGTGCCAAACATCACCATTGGCCCCGATGTGGTGAAGGCGCTGCGTCCGCACACCTCCAAGCCCTTCGACGTGCACCTGATGATCGCGCCGGTCGATCCCTATCTTGAGGCCTTCGCCAAGGCGGGCGCGGACATCATCAGCATCCACGCTGAGGCGGGACCGCACCTGCACCGCTCGCTCCAGACCATCCGGAAGCTGGGCAAGAAGGCCGGCATCGTCCTCAATCCTGGCACCCATGAGGGCTCCATCGAGCCCGTAATCGACGAAGTCGACTTGATCCTCCTGATGACGGTCAATCCCGGTTTCGGCGGGCAGGCTTTCATCCCCTCCGTCTGCACCAAGCTGCGCCGGATCAAGGAGATGGTCGGTGACCGGGACATCGATATCGAGATCGACGGCGGCGTGACCCCCGAGACTGCCCCGCTGGTGGCCGAAGCCGGAGCCAACGTGCTCGTCGCCGGTTCCGCCACCTTCAAGGGCGGCCCCCCGGCCTACGCAGCCAACATGGCGGCCATTCGCGAGGCGGCGACAAAGGCGCGTTGAGATCAAGGAGTGATCGTGCTACCGCGCGGGCATAGCACCCGCGTGGAAGTGGAAAGCCATGATCCCCCGTCATAGCGGTCAAGTTTGACGTAGGCGTTTGGGATCAATCCCTTGGAGTGCTGCCTATGACGTGGCAGCCATCGCTCAGTCATCATGGCGAGCCCGCTCAACGCAGGATGAACGCGATGGTGCCGTCTTGCCATCTCGACTGTGGCGAAGGAGCGAGGTCATATGCGGGGTTGGCATTTGCAATGCTATAACTGCATAGCAGAGTCGTCGCAAACGCATACGTTATTCTGTTGCGATTGATGGATGGGTGTGCGTAAATACGCCAGAACGCAACCCACCAAGGAGATCATGTTCAACAAAACCCATGCACAGCCCTGCGTGTCTTACCTGCGCGAGGTTTTTACGAAGAACGGTAAGTCTACGCTTCATCAGTCTAAGATCACGTCGATGGAGCCCTATGCGGACTTTACGGCATTTGCCCAGGATTTCTGGAAGCAAGTCGCCTATCCCAAGCCTCAATCCGACAAGTACGAGTGCTACTCTTGGACACCGACTCTGTTCGCAGAGAGCTTCCGGACGCCTAAATCCAAGCCGGATGCAGATCCCCAATGGGGTCTGTGGCGGGTTGGTGAGGCATGCACGGGCGAAGTGACGGTCGGATACTTCGACCTGGACAACCAGCACGACGATCAACCGATGATCGACATCGACACCGTTGAAGCCGTGTTACGGGATCTGGGTGTCAGCTTCCTGCTCTACACGTCGTTCAGCCATAAGCCTGAGCGGCATAAGGTCCGGATCGTCTGTCCGATCAGCCGGAATGCCTCGTACGACGAGATGTTCCTCGTCTTTGTGTGGATGAACCATCGGCTACATTACCAGCTTGATGCTTCGATCTACGATCCAGGAGACCACCTTTATGGTCCCTGCTTCGACGGCGAACGCCGGGAATGGCTGGACGGCCAGAGCCTCGACGTGGATGCGATCATGGGCATGGTCGAAGACCTTCCCGACGAAGCGTTGGTGTACGCGAAGCGTGCGAAGGACACAAAGGGCAGCAACGCGAAACGGGAGATGACTCCTGAGGAAATCGCCCACTTCCAAGCTCAGGTCGCCGATCTGTCCGTGACCGGGGCGAGCATCAAGAACCCCGCGATCTTCAACCCGAAATGGATGGATGACCTCCGGGATCTCTACAATGGAGGTTCCCATCGCCAGACGCTCCTGGGCGTTTTGTCCAGAATCTGGCTCAAGTCCAAGTGCAGCCTGACCTTTGGGGACATGTGCTCACTTCAGGACGAACTCGACGCTGAGTGGGGCTTCTATTGCCGCCGCCACTACGGAAAGAGCGCACTGCAATCCGACGTGCGCTCCGTCATGACGCTCCATTGCTCTGCTCCGTCAATTCCAGCGGCGGACGAGCGCACCTGGAAGCTCGAACAGAAGATGAGGCTGCTGGCCCGCAAGCGTGGTTCGTCACGCGTGTAATCAGCCGCGCCTATACTAAGCTACTGATTTTTTAGGAATTTTTAGAATGACCGATACTACCGCCGCCTTTATCGCGGCGCTCGACTACTGGGATCAGAACCCCAACCAACAGCCCACTGAGCAGGAACAAGCTCTTCTCCTGGTCGATGCCGAGATGGCTCGCAACGCCACCGGCAGGGAATGGGGTCGCCTGCACAACTTCCTCGTCCATCGCTGCAACCTCAAGAAGGCCGACGCGGAGTCCGCCGTTAAGAGCACCAAGATCAAGGCCGCATTGGGAACCTACCCATACTCCGAGGACGAGTTCATCCCGGCTTATCTCGCCATGAAGGGCTACACGATGTCCTACAACGAGGACTTCGTGCTCCCCGATGGCGCGAGACGCGGCATGGCCCGCCTGATGGACGACCTGAAGATCTGGACCACCGCACACGGGATCTTCAAGACCACCTATGACAGCGGGCTCCGAGTCTATGCCGACGATCAACGCGTGGCCCTGGCCCGTAAAGCGTTCTGGGACCTTCGCCATGATCCCACCATCGATCCAGATCACACCGAACTCCGGAGATGGCTGAAGCTCGTGATCCGTCCGACCGGCGATGTCGAGATCGATGAGCGCAACTTCGAAGCCGCCGTTATCGCTATGCGCAACTTCATCCACCGGGTGAAGAACCACATCGGTGCATACGGTGGCATCAAGGGTCCAGGAGGCAAAAGCCGCTGGTTCCACTACTCGCACATGATGCCGGTTCTCTACGGTGCCCAGGAGGATGGTAAGACCCTTGCCGTTCGTCATCTGCTGGGACCGCTGGGCGACATGTTCACCGGGACGGGGTTCGAGATCTTGGAAGATAACTCCAAGCAATACCGCCTGACCTACATGCCCGTGATGATGTTCGACGAACTCGCTGGGCTGAAAAACGCCAACGTCGAGAAGCTCAAGGGGCTGATGACCGAAGAGCGGCGCGACATTCGCCAGATCTATCAGGCCGCATCGTCGATGATCGTCCTCAGCACCTTCATCGGATGCACCAACGAGGACATCAACGCGCTGATCAAGGACAAGAGCGGTAATCGGCGCACCTTCCAGATGACGACCCAGAAGATCGACGTGGCTGCGATGCACGGGATCGATGCGCTGAAGATCTGGCTGAGCGTCGATGAGGACGAGACCACGGCTCCCATGGTGGCTTCAACCGAAGCCTTGGAGGCAGTTCGTTCCGTACAGCGCGAACAGCGGCACAAGTCATCCGTAGAGATCTGGATCGAAAGCTGCACCACAATCCCCCAGGCGGCGAACGAGAAGGACTGGATCACCACGTCCAGGCTCTACACCGAAAGCTACTTCCCTTGGTTGGAGGACCACTTCCAGTCCGAAGCCAGGATGTCGAACGTGAACCGGTTCGGTCGTGAACTTAAGCGGCTGTACGACCACGGTCATGCCCAGATCGAGGCGACGAGTCGGAACAAGTCCTGGAAGTACCGGATCACCCCGAACAACGTCTTGGAGATGTCCGACGCAGTTCATCGCGCGAAGCACCTTTCGGACGGGGCGAAAGGCGGATTGCCAGGGCGGTTCTGATCGGCGGTCAGTGAGTTCTAATGGGGATCATGGGGATGCGATTTGGCGTCCCCATTCCACAATCCCTTATAGAACAAGGGTTTAATGGGGATAATGGGGATGATTGGGATATTGAGCGAAGAGTATGAGAAGAGATCGGGAAGGCTGTAGAAGAGTTTGGCCGAAGTATCCCCCTGATCCCCATTATCCCCATCTCACGTCGCTGAGACCCTTACGCCGTAAGGCTTCCCCAGTGTCGGAACGATCAGAGATCCCAACCGATGTGAGGATGGCCTGAGACGATCCCAGGCCATTCGTCATGCCGCGACGATCTCCGGCATGATCTCATCACCGGCCATCGGTTAGTCGATCCGCCGCCCGATGGCGGTTCCGTCGCCCGTCGTCCGAACGATTTTACGAAAGGGCCTATGCGGCTTCGGCTACAGCGATGGCTTCTCGTTGTCCTGAACGAAGCGCTGCGTAGTAGCTCGACTTCGAGATGCCCAGCACACGACAGGTCTCCGGCACCGTCGTCGCCGGATCGTCATGGGCGAGCATGACCTGCCGGATCATGGCTGACGTGATCTTCGGGGGCCTGCCGAACCGAACCCCACGTTCTCGTGCGAGGTTTGCCCCGGCCTTGGTTCTGGACATGATCAAATCGCGTTCGAGGCAAGCGATACTCCCGACAACCGTGACGAAAAACCTGCCAATCGGGGTTGAGGTATCGATGCTTTCCCGCAGAGAGATCAGGGTTGCACCCCTGGTCTCGACTTCCTCGACGATCTCCAAAAGATGCAGCGGGCTTCGTGCCAACCGGTCGAGTGCAAAAACGTGGAGCCGGTCGTCAGCCCGAAGCAGATCAAGAACTCGTCGGAGTTCGGTGCGATCCCGCTTCACGCCGGACGCCTTCTCCCGATGGATGTCACGGTCGTCCACCCCCGCCTTGATCAGCGCATCGAGTTGAATGTCCCAGTCCTGGGTCGATGTTGAACATCGCGAGTAGCCATACGACCGTCCTGTCATGCAAAAACTCCCGTGTAGATTGGGAAGATTCTCGCACGGACTTTCTGCACTGCCAATGCCTTGGGATCTCGTGGCTACCCCTAAGGTCCAGAAACTGAAGAC
>KI911996.1:63464-63733 GCA_000517005.1 Microvirga lupini | reverse complement strand
TGTGCGAGGTAGATAATGCGGCTGGATGCGCAGTTGCGGAAGCGTCGCCCGAGCGAGGTCATGGCCTCACCAGAGGTCAGAACCGCAAGATCGGGATCGCCTTCAGGGATAGGCAGGCGGACGGGTGGCTGGTCTACCTTCTCAAGCCACCTATTGAACAACGTTCCCAGGTCCGTCTTTTCCCCCAGGTTCTCGATAGACTGGCGTATTGCCTCATCGGTCGCAGATGAGACCGTACTTCGGACAAGAGCGAGGGCCGCATTCGCGTG
>KI911996.1:61858-63364 GCA_000517005.1 Microvirga lupini | reverse complement strand
GGGGGCACAGGTTCTGCTTGAATGGCGACACCCACCCGGTTTGGTAGCTCAATGTCACCGCCTGACGAATGGCATGTGGGTTCTGACTGATACCTACGCCAAACGCAATGGACGCGTCGATCCTGTGGCAGCAGCGTCACTCCGCGCAAAACTTGAAACATTCGGCATCCCAGCGCTGTGTCCAGCGGATGCTTATCCGTACACCAGGGGAGTCATGAACCTGCTGGGCCATTGGGGTGGCACCGGGAATCGTCTCAGGCTTAACGAGATTGAGCAGGAACTCGATCAGGCAATCGCGGAGGTTGTCGATGTCGCGTGAAATCGTTCGAGACCAAGCCGGAAAGGTGTTGGGATGGTACGAGGACAACGACCTATCGGGCAGGATCAATGCCCGCGACGCCAGTGGACGATGGGCTGGCTATTACGAAAGAAGCTTAATGAGACCCGCGATGCAGCCGGTCGCCTCATTGCGCGGGGCAATGTCCTCCCGAGCCTGATCTTCCGCCCTTGAGGCCCAACCGTCATGAGCATTCATCCAAACTCACCGCCAAGACCCAATACAGGCCGGGAACAGGAAGATGCCATGGGCAATGCGTCGTATCAAGCTCGCCGCGAAGAGGTCTTTCGGCAGCGTTGGGAACGCGAGAAGCGACAGCGTGAAGAAGAGTCACGGACGAGGCAAAGCCGGAACGGCCCTGATGATAGAGGAGAGGCTGTCGGAAGCGTGTTCGAGAAGGGTGACAATGCTCTCAACGACTGGACCTCAAAAGCCGCTGCCTCAAGCTATGACGATCTCCTTATTCAGGACCATCATTCTGCCGATGATGTGGTGCAGACCTTGTTCGCCGCTCTCAACCGGATGAGGACCGAGCGCGATACCGCGATCTCAGTCATCGAGACCCTGGCTGAGGAGCGCACCCGGCTTCGGACCCATATAGCTGCCCAGAGCGGCTCCTCTGAACAGCCGAACTCGCTGTACCGAAGAGTTGGGCTTGACGAGGGTTGCCCGAGCTTCGTCATTAAGGCTGTTCAGTCCGCGTGGCGCAAAAATCTACATCCGGATCGTTACCCAGAGCATCAGCGACGGGAGGCCGAGCGGCAATTCAAGAAGGCAGAAGCTATCTTCGAGGAGATTAAGCGTCTACGTGGCTCCTAACGCCAGGGGCATTTGCGACGCTTCGCTTCGTGACCCGCTTTTGCGATGCGAGATTGAGGCGGTGACGCATCTCCTTGCCCGTCTTAAACACAGGAACGACTTTCTCGGAAATTGAAACAGCCTCACCTGTGCGCGGGTTGCGTCCGGTACGAGCATCTCGCCTCTTAACTGAGAAGGTACCGAAGCCACGAAGCTCGACCCGACCACCCTGTGCGAGGGCATCACTGATGGTTTCGAGGATCGCGTTTACGATCTTCTCGATGTCACGCTGATACAGGTGAGGGTTTTGCTCAGAGAGCTTCTGGACCAGTTCGGATTTGATCATATCTGGTGTAAGCCCTTGATCTGGT
>KI911996.1:59186-61758 GCA_000517005.1 Microvirga lupini | reverse complement strand
TCATTAGTGCAGGTGTATTTAGCGGAGGTATAGCGTACCACCCACCGTTTCACAACGCATTCGGAAAATTTCAGATCGACCACTTGGCAAGACAAATGCCTTCCTTTGCTCAACCGCTTTGATTGGCAAGTTGGACATTTGGAAGATTTTAGTATCATTGTTTTGTTAATAGGTATGGGACGTTGGTTCGCATTTTTCTTTCGCTTTGCAGCTTTTCTTACCACCCGGTTCTTACGTGCGATTACTGTCTCCCTCTGATAGTCGAAATAGGCGAGCTTGTTGACTTCGGAAAACTCCGGCAAAATGAACTCTGTCCTTTGGAAACGGTGTTTTTGCCTCCGAATTCTTTCTACATCGTCAATCTGCTGTATGTTTATCGGAGGTGGAGGTTCCGCCTCTGACCCAGGTCTTTCAGAGCACAGTGTCTCAATAAAAGAAACTACTCTCTTCAAAGCGCTGCAATCGGCAGCGTTGTATTGTATAAGTTGTTCCTTTAAGTTTTCATCGCGGGACAGAACCCACTCGCTACGCACCACAATGCTCTGAACTCCGGAAGCGATCTCATCTGGCCATCGTTGGCCGAGAAGTGTGGCGATTTCCTTCAAGGATTTAGAGCAGGTTGGAAAGTATACGCATCCTTGAATAACTTCGATTACGTTTACGCACCTCTCAAGAACAACATCCAGGACGGATTGAGAATGTGGCGGTAACCGAGTGCGAATACTACGGAGTGCGCGGCGATCATACCCGCCATGGTGGAACAGGGTAGCTTCACCTTGACGTTCAACGAAATTGAGGAATTGTACGAACGCTTCAACTTCACCTTCATCATCATTTGACCAAAATGATTGATAGCGGTCCTCATCTCCGACTTTTACTATGGTACCAATCAGGTAGTAGGCACTGTCTGGTATACCTTCGATATCGAAGTAGATTTTGGCACCACTGCCGATCATCTTTGGCTGACCGTGAACAAAGACGGCCTTTTCTCGAATTGCAAGGGCTTGCAATGGGAAGCTATGCGGCCTCGTCTTAGTCTTAACTCTTTTTGCCCTCCGCCGTGCCCTGAATGTGTAGGATAACTGCGTTAAAGTAAAAATTCCGTGCGACTTGAGACGAGTGATTTCCTTCTGTGTCATACCGCTAAGCTGACTGAGATTATCCTCCTCCTTCGCTTGAGCACGACATCGTGTTTGGAATTCACACGTTTGGCAGTGCTCATTGAGAAACAACGTCGGTGGTGTGCCATTGGCTTGGAGCGCCATCAGTTCCTTAAGCTCGCGGCTTGCCAGCAGTCGATGCGCTCGTAGCTGAACCGAACTTCTATTGCATCCGGGGCCATGCCAGATGAAGCCACGTTGGGGAGTTATTTCTTGAAATCGAACGAGCAGCAGACCGCACATTGCCAAGAGTAGTCTATGGTGGCGCAGAACCCGATGGCCACCGTCGAAGAGCAGTGGCTCTCGGTAATTCGAGCCCAAGCCGGTTGTGGCTTCGCCTATGCCCAGGACATTAAGTTGAATAGAAAATACGTCGTCTTCAAATTGCTCGGAAATAATGTGGCTGTTTTCGATGCCCACATCGGCTACCGACGTGCACCGAGTAGGTTTATGGCTCGCAACGGACTCCGCGAACATGCGAGTAACGTCTATCATGACTTGATGTTTTTGAGCGGTTAACATCATTTCGTAGTCAGAATGCGTTCCCTGCTCTCCAACCAGTTTCAGGTAAGCTTTGTATTTACATTTCGTAAAGCTCTCAAGAACGTCCCAATTAATCCGACTACGGTCCGCGCCAGCCATCTGTCTGCTCATGATTGTTGACGAATTGCGACCTTCACGTGGGGTATTTTATCAGACTCCGCGCCAACCCACATTTCGATCATTGGGGTCCACCGCAGGGAGTCGCAACAGCACGCAGAGCCGTAACTTATCGATGCCTCTATTATCTGTACGCCCCCCCCCAAGTGTTGGCTGCGGGATCCAGCCCGGTGGTGGATCCGTCTCTCGCATGGCGGCTCAAAGGATCATTTGGCCAATTCGGTTGCTTCTCCTATGCCCTCTACCCGCGAGGATTAGGCTCTTCGGGGAGCAGCGAAATTAGTAGACAGATTGAAGAACCATGAGAGTCTCGAATGATTCGAGATTACATGGAGCGTGCCCTTGGTGCCATCTGCTACGAGTCGAGACATCCGCCCGCGTTCCGTTTCCGGTTGGCCGCTGAGCATTGCCATTGAACTGGACGTTGCCTGTCCCTCATTTTTATCCTTTGTCTTCTGCGCCGCTGCCCTAAAGCGGCAAGCGATTTTCTCCGCTCTGGCTGCTCTAACCCGAGAGTGCCCTGAAGCCCTCGCCACCCGCCTGCGCCCTCTCGCGCTCAGCGACGATCAGATCCATCAGACTTCCCACGAGCAGATTGCCCGTGCGTGGATGGCTGCACGGGCGCGGGAGATCGTCCAAGCTGTTTTCGGCGACGTTCCGGATGGCTTACTCGGTGTGCTCAATCGGATCGGCGACGAGCCGCTTCGTCGTCCTGACTTGTACTTCACCCTGTTCGAGATCTTCTCGGACCC
>KI911996.1:55972-59086 GCA_000517005.1 Microvirga lupini | reverse complement strand
CCGAAAAATGGTGGACTTGAATCCCGCTGAAGCATTTACTGCGTTAAAGTACGAAGCAATCTCTGACGAAGAGCACCCGGCCAGACCGCTCATGTTGTTGATGGCGTAGTGGACGTACGAGTACACGTCATTTTTCAGCACGTCTTTCCGGAATCCCGCTAACCGGATTGAGAACGCCTTTTCGAAAGCATCCAGAAATGTAACTTCATGGACTCGTCCCAGGTGGATGACGCCCAGGAAGACGGCGCTCCATTTACCATCGTCATAGACTGGCGAAAACGACCCGTAGGTTCGTACCGCTTCCCACCTGTCATTCAGGCGCTGTTGACGGTCAAAGACGCCGCGCAGGCGTCGGCGCGTATCTTGGATGCCGGTGAAGAGTGAGCTTGGATCAGGATATGACGGCATCTCGATTCAAATCTTATACAGCCGGTTATTCGACTGCCCCACAGCCCAGTCCGACACGGCGTCGGCGAGAATGCGGGCACGGTGCTTCCGACAACGGTTGCAGGACGGAGAGCGGCAAAAGTGGAAGTACCCGTTGGCAGTCTTGCTGCCGCACATCTGCAACTTGCGACGCAGTGACGGTGATGTTTCTGGTGATTCAAGAACTTTCGTTGTGGTCTTCATGTTGCGATATGGATGTACATTGTATCTTTATTTATCTTCGTGCATCGAGCCGCCGTTCGGGGAGAGAACGGGTAATACTGCGGGCGATCATATTTCAGCCTTCCGTCAAAGAAGCGCTCCGGAGATCGTCGCGAGCATGACGTTTCCAGCAGATAACGCCGTCTATTTCGAAGCCCGCACTCTCAGGGCGATGAAGGCTAATGCCATAGCCGGACCCGAGGTTAGGATGAGGACTGAGACACGCTGCGTGCCGAACGGAGATCGCTCAAAGTCCGGTGGACTCGTCCTTGCCGAATATGCGATATAGCTACGCTCTTGGCAGAACAAGGATAGCATCTTGGCAAAGAATAAGCGCCGCATCGCGTCAGGTATCCCTGTCGAGCCGGATGCCATCAGCCTATTTGACAAGGCAAAATCAATCGGCGGCAGTGCTACTTGTTTCTTCAACAACAAAGGTGGAGTAGGCAAAACTACTCTCGTAGCAAATCTGGCGGCTGAACTTGCTTTGAACTTCGGAGCGAAGGTGCTCGTAGTCGATGGCGACCCTCAGTGCAATCTTACGCAGTACGTCTTAGGCGATGAAGAGGCCCTGGACATTTACTCTGAACCTGATCCAACGAGTGTCTACAGTGTCATTCGACCTCTCTCCTTAGGAAAGGGCTACGGAAGTAAACTCCCTATTCGGTCAGCCGGGAATTTCGGCTTCGATCTGATCATTGGAGACCCCAGGCTCGCGCTTCAAGAGGACCTTCTTGCTCAGGACTGGCGTGATGCAAAATCCGGGGGAATGCGTGGGATACGGACTACATATGTCTTTGCAGACGTTGTGGAAAAGGCCAAAGAATTAAACTACGATTTCGTCTTCTTCGACATGGGTCCTTCGCTCGGCGCGATTAACCGCTCAATCCTATTAGCAATGGACTATTTTGTCGTTCCGATGGCGATTGACATCTTCTCCTCGTGGGCAATTAGGAACATTGGAAGCACTGTTGGTGTCTGGCAGAAGGAGTTGCGGACGGGAATTTCAATGGCTGAGGACCCAAAGGAGATACCAGCGTCCACCCAGAGTAAAAATCTGAAATTCCTTGGATATGTAACGCAGCAGCACAAGGAGCGTGGCGGCTATGAGGATAATCCAGAGGATAGTGGCGAGAGCACGAGACGGCGTATAGTCCAAGCATACAAGGACATCAGCGAAAACTTCCCCGGACAGGTAAAACAAAGCCTCGGAAAGTTCTACAAAGATCCAGGCTTCAATCCTCACTTAGGCGACATCAGGCATCTCGGGAGCCTCGCGCCGAAGTCGCAGAGCCAGCATGAGCCGATGATTTCAGTGCGAGGAACTGGGAGTTACACCGGACTCCGGAAGCAGGCCCGAGAAATCTACAGAGGCATAGCAACCCGCTATCTTGAGAATCTGGTCGTTTGAGCTTGGCATGTACAGCTTGAATGCAGACCTACTGGACGACTTGGCTCGTCAGAAAGTTGTACTTTTCCTTGGAGCGGGTGTCTCAGCGAGTGCCACCACTCACGGGGGCGGACGGATCAAAGGCTGGGAAGACTTTTTGCGAAGTCTGTGCAGTGAGGTAAACAGCACGACGGCTAATCAAGTTGGAGAATTGCTGGACAAGAAGGATTATCTTTTGGCCTGCGAGATTCTACAGAAAGCTCTGAGCGACAGTTGGGAGCGGCATGTATCGCAGGAGTTCGGCCAGATGGCTGAGCCATCTCAACTGCATGAGGCTATCGTTGGGTTGGATCAACGGATCATCATCACGACCAATTTCGATAAGCTGATCGAAATGTCTTGGGGCAACAAGATCGGTACATCCACCCATCTTCCCAAGATTGTTCCTCAGATAGACGCTAATATATTCAACTTACTCAAAGATCATTCTGGTCGGTATCTGGTAAAAATTCATGGTACTGTAGATAACCCGGATACATTAATCTTCTCTCGGTCGGAGTATATAAGACTTGCCTTCGGCAATGCCTTATACTCCTCTTTCTTGGAGATGCTTCTTCTCAACTACACATTCGTGTTTATTGGGTTTTCAATGGATGATCCGGCCATTGGCTCTTTGATGGAGATGTACACATTACGTTACCAAAAGGCGCGACCACACTACATCTTTGCCCCTTCTGGGGCACCGGACAACATAATCGAGATCAATCGACGGCTTCGGAAATTGATTGTTCTGCCTTATGATAGCGCCAACAACCATGAGCAGTTGCCGAAGATAATCAATGAGATTACAGGCCAAGTTCGAGTGAAGAGACGCGAGATATTCGCTGCCGCACTATCAAGTAGCTGATTGTCTTTTATGGCCTGTGACGTGGAATGGCGGCTACCGAACTGCGCGATAGCGAGCCGCCTCAGCTTAATGTACGACGGACTCCGAGGATTTGGAGATGCGCTTCGCGATCTTGGCAACGGTGGCTCGGCTGTCGGCTACATGACCTACTCCGTCCCTGTTCCAAAAA
>KI911996.1:54230-55872 GCA_000517005.1 Microvirga lupini | reverse complement strand
AACACCATGATTTCGAAGCTGGAATTAACGGTAGGCGGGTGTTTTTGGTGATCAGCGAGAGAACCCATGATGCTTCAGACACTTACAGAGATTTCGAGGATGGCGCATCCATACGCTGAGGATGCTCCATCCTTGCCTTTCCGCCAGCCATCAAATAGCCATCACGGAAACGTCTCGGGACCGTTCCCAGACCGTTCCATCCAACAACGTCTACGCACGGTTTCACCAACGTTTTTAACGACTTGAGTGAACGTCGCGAACCGAGCCAAGGAGTCTTTTAATGGTCCCCCGTTACAGCCGTCCCGAGATGGTGGCCATCTGGTCGCCGGAAACCAAGTTCCGCATCTGGTTCGAGATCGAGGCCCATGCCACTACGGCACTCGCCAATCTCGGCATCGTGCCAAAGGAGGCGGCGGAAAAGGTCTGGGAGAAAGGCTCCAAGGCCACCTTCGACGTGGAGCGGATCGACGCCATCGAGCGCGAGGTGAAGCACGACGTCATCGCCTTCCTGACTCATCTGGCCGAGATCGTCGGTCCCGAGGCCCGCTTCGTTCATCAGGGCATGACCTCGTCCGACGTGCTCGACACTACCTTCAACGTGCAGCTCGCCCGCGCCACCGACATCCTGCTGCGCGACATTGACGAGCTGCTCGCCGCCATCAAGCGCCGGGCTTTCGAGCACAAGATGACGCCGACCATCGGCCGCTCCCACGGTATCCATGCGGAGCCGACCACCTTCGGTCTCAAGCTGGCAGGGGCCTATGCGGAATTCGAGCGCTGCAAGCTCCGCCTGATCGAGGCGCAGCGGGAGATCTCCACCTGCGCCATCTCCGGCGCGGTCGGCACCTTCGCCAATATCGACCCGAGCGTCGAGGAATACGTGGCCGAGCGGATGGGCCTCCAGATCGAGCCGGTCTCGACCCAGGTCATTCCGCGTGACCGGCACGCCATGTACTTCGCGACCCTCGGCGTCATCGCCTCCTCCATCGAGCGGCTGGCCACCGAAGTGCGCCACCTGCAGAGGAGCGAGGTTCTGGAGGCGGAGGAGTTCTTCTCGGCCGGCCAGAAGGGCTCGTCCGCCATGCCGCACAAGCGCAACCCGGTGCTCACCGAGAACCTGACGGGACTTGCCCGCATGGTCCGGGCCTATGCCATGCCGGCCATGGAGAACGTGGCGCTCTGGCACGAGCGGGACATCTCGCACTCCTCCGTCGAGCGCATGATCGGCCCCGACGCGACCGTGACCCTGGACTTCGCGCTGGCCCGCCTGACCAACGTGATCGAAAAGCTCGTGGTCTATCCGGAGAACATGCAGAAGAACCTGGACCGCCTCGGCGGCCTCGTCCACTCGCAGCGGGTTCTCCTGGCCCTGACCCAGAAGGGCACGTCCCGCGAGGGGGCCTACCGGCTGGTGCAGCGCAACGCCATGCCCGTCTGGCGCGGCGAAGGCGACTTCCTGACCCTTCTGAAGAACGATGCCGACGTGACGAAGTACCTGTCGGCAGACGAGATCGCGGACTGCTTCGATCTTGGCTACCACTTCAAGCATGTGGATACGATCTTCAAGCGGGTCTTCGGCGCAAGCGGCGCATAGCTTGGGGGCTGGAAATATTTCCACAATGAGCAACAATCCCCACTAGAG
>KI911996.1:48846-54130 GCA_000517005.1 Microvirga lupini | reverse complement strand
CCGATTCTGAACCGGCTTTCGCGGATTAGCGCGAATAGAACTCGATCACGAGGTTCGGTTCCATCTGGACCGGGTACGGCACTTCCGACAGGGTCGGGATGCGCGTCACGCGAGCCGTCATCTTGGAGTGATCGACCTCGATGTAGTCCGGAACGTCGCGCTCGGCGAGCTGGCTCGCCACGACGACGACCTCGAGCTGCTTCGACTTGTCCTTCACCTCGATCACGTCGCCGGCCTTCACCTGATAGCTCGGGATGTTCACGCGGCGGCCGTTGACCTTCACGTGACCGTGGTTGACGAACTGACGGGCGGCGAACGGGGTCGCGACGAACTTCGCGCGGTACACGACCGCATCGAGACGGCGCTCGAGCAGGCCGACAAGGTTCTCACCGGAATCGCCCTTCAGGCGGATCGCCTCCGCGTAATAGCGGCGGAACTGCTTCTCGGTGATGTTGGCGTAGTAGCCCTTGAGCTTCTGCTTGGCGCGCAGCTGCGTGCCGAAGTCAGACATCTTGCCCTTGCGGCGCTGGCCATGCTGGCCGGGACCATATTCGCGGCGGTTCACAGGGCTCTTCGGGCGGCCCCAGATATTCTGACCCATGCGGCGGTCAAGCTTATGCTTGGCCTGAATGCGCTTCGACATCGCTGTTCCTCTTTGTTGTCGAATTTGCGAGGAACGCGCCCTCCTCTTCCCCTCTTGCCCGAGGAGGCCCAAAGGGCCGTCTCGAGGGACGGGACGACAGGCCGACCGGAGCCGGGCCACGGGAGCGTAAAAAGTTACGCGGCCCGTGAGGACCGCGTGAACGGGAGGCATTTAGGCGGAAAAGGCGGGAAAGTCAATCAGCATCTGGTCATCCCGAGGCTGCGGCTCAGAACCCGGAATGGTACCCGATCATCCCACCAGAAGCGGCATATCCTCGACGGCCACGACCGGTAGACCCTTTGCCTGCAGGGCTCCCCGCAGGGCAATGCTGATGCCGGCTCCGCTCGTGAACAGAGCGACGGCCTCGTTCTCATCGGCCTCATGACCGGGAACGGGATGGCCAATCAGCTGGGTCACCCGGCGGGCGATGGCCGGCGCCGGGTCGATCCAGGTCACGGGCCAGGGCGCCAAAGCCTGAAAGCGCGGGAGCAGCAGCGGGTAGTGGGTGCAGCTGAGAGCCACCACGTCGGTCCTGCCGCCCGCGTCCTCGACGAAGCAGGGCCGAAGCTCGTCCAGTAAGTCCTCATCTGAGACGGGATGGCCCGCAAGCTCCGCCTCGGCAAAGCCGGCGAGGCGGCGCGAGCCGACGAGATTGACCTTGCAGCCCGCCGCATAGGTCTCGATGAGGTCGCGGGTATAGTCCCGCGCCACGGTGCCGGGGGTGGCGAGAACGGAGATGTATCCGGTCTGCGTCGTCTGGGCCGCCGGCTTGATTGCCGGAACGGTACCGATGAAGGGAATGGAGAACCGCTCGCGCAGATGCGGCAATACGATGGTCGAGGCCGTGTTGCAGGCCACCACGACGATATCCGGATCGTGGAGGCCGATCAGCCGCTCCATCACGATCACGACACGCTCTGCCAGAACCGCCTCGCTCAGGCGCCCATAGGGAAAGCCCGCATCGTCCGCCGCATAGACATAGCGCGCATCCGGGCGGGCCTTCAGCACCTCTGCGAAGACCGTGAGGCCGCCAAGACCGGAATCGAAGACGAGGATGGTGGGGACGGGAGACGGCATGACGGCAGGATTATAGGTAGCCCCCGCCAGAAGATCGACACGCATGACTAACCCTTACGAACGCAACTTTGTGAGAAAGTCGGACATTCCCTGCTTGGTTTCCGGAGGCGCCATGTTCAGCCTGCGGCGTGGACCCCGCTCCTCCTTGCTCTCCGGCCCCTCACCTTTCGGCATCTGAGCCGAGAGGCGCTTGACGGGCCAGCCGTCGCTCCAGGTGCTCATGTCGACGAATTTGGAATCGCGCAGGAGCGCCGTGGCGTCCTTGCCGGCGAAGGCTGCTTCGGAGGCAATGTCGAAGGTCTTCCAGAAGGCGAGGAAATCGAGACTATCGGTGGCGTTGTTGCCGAGCTGCTGGGTCAGGATGGTCTGCGGCCCGGTGAGCGCCATGTCGGCGCTCCAGCGCCAGATGTTCCTCTGTTTGGGATCGCGCGGCGGATCCGGCGGCAGCTTGACGGCGGAGGCATCATAATCGGCCTTCGGAGATCCAGGGGATGCGAGCGTCGCCGTCAGGGCCGGGAAGCCGTGATCGTCCGAGGAAGCCCGCATGAACAGCTTGCGGGCCGAGGGAACGGCGCTCGCCTGCTGGAGGATCAGACGGGAGGCCCGGTCGCTCGGCAGATAATCCCTGTCGCCGCTCATGGCGATGATCAGGGTGGCCGGATCGATGGTCGAGAGGTCCCGCAGGAGGATTCCGCGCTCCTTCTCGTTGGAGGCGATGCCGCCCGGCATCAGGCCGAAGATCAGCTTCGGCGCTGGGACCTTGCCGGAACTCACCCCGGCCGCGAGGTTGAAGGCGATCGGCACTCCGGCGGAGTGCCCGATGAACGCAACCCGTTCCTTGTCGGGCTTGGCATTCGGATCGTCCGTCAGCGCCGCAAGAGCGCTTTGGATCAGGTCTTCGGCGAGGTTCGAGGCATCGGCCGGACGGGAGCGGTTCACGTCCTGAAATCGCGGGAAAAGCACGAGATGGCCCTTGCGGGCCAAATGGTCGATCCAGCCGCCATAGAGGCCCGGATTCACGGCTCCCCAGGAATGCAGGAACACGACGACCGGGCGCGGTTTCGCGGGCGTATCATTCCCGTGGAAAACGAACGTTCCGCTGCTCGCCGTACCGACTGCCCGCTTCACCACCTCGGCCGACTTGTAGTCGCGCCCGCCGGGCCCCTGCTCGGGCTGTTGCGGCGGCGTTGCCGCGTGAGCCGACGAGGCGGCGAGAGAGACGCCAAGGAGCAGAACTGGCAGCAGGAAGCGGCGCATCGTCGTCTCGAACTCTCTTCACGGTCGGGCAGATAGAGCCCAACCGTAATAAAGCCACGATTTGATTAAGGTTTTCTCAATCGTCTTCCTTCCGCAAGGGCACGAATCGCCCCACGGAGGGTGCGAACCTCCTGCTCGGTCATTTCGAGACGGTGGAAGATGTCCCGCATGTTGCGGGTCATGGTCGGCTTCTTGTCCTCAGGGTAAAAATTCACCGCGTCGAGCTCGGTCTCGATGTAGTCGAAGAACGACATCACCATCTCGCGGGGAGCCGGGGGCGATTGCCGGCCGCCGTCGAAGGGCAGCGCGCTGCCGGTGGCGAGCTTGTACCATTCGTAAGAAACGAGAAGGACGGCCTGCGCCAGGTTGAGTGAGGAGAACTTCGGGTCGACCGGGAAGGTGATGATGGCGTCGGCGAGCGACACCTCGTCGTTCTCTAACCCTGTGCGCTCGCGGCCGAACAGGATGCCGACGCCCTGCCCCGCCCCGAGGCGCCTTTGCGCCTCCGTCATGGCCGCATCCGGCGCGAAGACCCGCTTCATCTGCCCGCGCTCGCGGGCGGTGGTGGCGAAGACGAAGTTCAGATCGGCAATGGCCTCGCGGGCTGTGTCGTAGAGCTTCGCCCCTTCCAGAATGTGGGTCGCGCCGGAGGCGGCCGAATGCGCTCCCTTCTTGGGCCAGCCGTTGCGCGGCGACACGAGACGCAGCTCCGACAAGCCGAAATTGGCCATGGCCCGGGCCACCATGCCGATATTCTCGGCCAATTGCGGTTCCACGAGGATGATGATGGGCTTTTGCGGACAATCAGTCATGGATTGAGCCAAGTATCAGATCAAGTGGGAACGCCACGGGCGAGAGCCGCCCTCAGGCCCACTTGGAACATGGAGCCGTGGTTCTCCCCCGGATAGGCGCGCTGCGTCAGGACAATATCGGGACGGGCGGCAAGCCGCTTGAGCATGTCGTTCAGCATCGCCCGCCCCTGCAGCATCCGCGCCTTACGACGCTCGTCGCCCCGTGTGTCCTCCGTGACATCATAGAGGATCGTGAGATCGGACTGCCCCACTGCGCGACGCTTCGAAACGCCCTCGGCATGCAGCATCAACGGCGCATGCCACAACAGGGACGGGTTGATGGCATAATAGGACCGGAAGAGGTCGGGCTGCTTGAACAGAGCGTTGAGCACGAAGAGACCGCCATAGGAATGTCCCCATAGCATTCTCCGCGCAGGATCGAGGGAGAATTCCCTTGTCAGTTCAGGGAGCATGCGCTCGGCCAGAAGTGCGAGGAAAATGTCCGCTCTCCCCTCTTTCTCGGAAGAGGCGGGGGCAGCCGAGGGAACGGGCGGTGTGTAGTCCCGTGCCCGGGCATCCACGTCATGCCGTCCTTCGGTATAGTAGCCGATTCCGATAAGGGCATGTCCCCGCACAAGATCGAGATCCGCCTGCTGGAGATCATCGAAAGCCGCATTGCCGTCGAGCATATAGATCGCGGGCCAGCCTCCCGTAGGCCGATCGGCAACCGGAACGGCGACGAATACGCGATAGCGGCGCAGACCGTCCACGGAATCGAGACGTCTCTGCGCGAAGCGATGCGTCGGGGAGTTGGATTCCCAGAGCGCATTCTTGGACCGCAACCGCATATCCGGCTGAGCTCGAAGAGCTGATATCCCGGCGATGAAGGAGGTCACGGCAAGAAAGCTTCGTCTATGCATGGTCAGACCGGCAGGCACGATGAGAGACGCCTGTCGCATTACGCCAACCCGAGCTGTTTGTCTGCAAGGCAAAGCTAAACCAGAGCCATAGAAAGTCGATCCTGCGGCCAGAGCCCTTCTCGTGGCCATTATTGTGCGATCGCGCTCTGCCTCGCGTTGTCGCTGGGGCTTCCCACAATTGCGGCGCTCACTCCCTTTCCGCCTATGGGGACGACTCTCAGGGCGTCACATGAAAGACCTCCCCGAGAAGGCTCGGGGAGGTCTTTCGGCACCCGACTGATGGTCCGGCTGGCGTATTACCAGCAGCCCCAGCCGCAATAGTAACGCGGACGGGCCGCAGCCGCGCCGATGGCCGCGCCACCGACGACGCCGACCGCCGTGCCGACGGCTACCTGGCTGGCGGCCGCGTTCGATTGCGCGACGTTGTTGCGGTAATTGGCGTTTTTGCAGCGCTCATAGGTCCTCGAACCAGGCTTCAGGCCCGATTCCATACAGACGGATTCGGCATTGGCCATGGATTGCTCCGCCGTCTGGCAGCCCGCCAGAACCAGGGCTGCCGTTCCGAGAATGATAGCAAGACGCATGTCAGCCCCCCT
>KI911996.1:39450-48746 GCA_000517005.1 Microvirga lupini | reverse complement strand
TTTTGTGTTCAACAAAGTCCCTCCGGCGACATCCTTGATCCGCATCTTCGGATCTCGTGCCTCTGAGGAAGCCGTCGGAACGAAAGGATCTGAACTACGGTTAAGCTTGGCTTTCCGTGCGGCAGCGCACGTGGCGTGGTGAGTTTTCCGGAAAAGGGAACTCAGACCCATCCATGTCCCTTATTTCCTGCCACCCTTACGTCATAGCATCACAATCAATAGCCGGATTCATGGAGTGTCGATTGTCCCTGTTGCGTTCTGCTGCCCTGAGTCTCTGCCTGATGCTGGGGCTCGCATTCCCTGCCCATACTGCCTCTAAGACAGGTGCCACCCTTGAGGCGGCGCCCCCTCTGTTTCACGGAAACTGGTGCGGCGCAGGCGATGCGAACCGGGCCTCGCCCATCGATGCCCTGGATGCGGCCTGCCGGGCGCACGACCTCTGCTACGAGCGGCACGGCCGCGGCGCCTGCGTGTGCGACAAGGTAATCTTGAAGGCGACGGCGGCACTCGTCAGAAGCCGCAAGCTTCCGGAGACGGTCCGGAGCAAAGCGGCCACCGTCAACTCCCTCTTCAGCGCAGCCTTGTGCACCGAGACCCAAAAAATAGCGGCGGCAGGCTGGAAAGCGCTGAATTCCTGCCCTGTTCCCACCTTCCCCCCCGGCCTTAACCGCGCTATAGCCCCCGCAACCATCCTGCCGCACGGCAGGCATGTTCCAGCTACTTAAGCGCAAGGTGAGATCATGGCGAAGATCAAGGTTGCCAATCCGGTCGTCGAACTCGACGGCGACGAGATGACCCGCATTATCTGGCACTTCATCAAAGAGAAGCTGATCCACCCTTATCTCGACATCGACCTGAAATACTACGATCTCGGCATCGAGCACCGCGACGCCACCAACGACAAGGTCACCGTCGAGGCCGCCGAGGCGATCAAGAAGTACGGCGTCGGCGTCAAATGCGCCACCATCACGCCGGACGAGGCCCGCGTGAAGGAGTTCAACCTCAAGGACATGTGGAAGTCGCCCAACGGCACGATCCGCAACATCCTCGGCGGCGTGATCTTCCGCGAGCCCATCATCTGCAAGAACGTGCCGCGCCTCGTGCCCGGCTGGACCCAGCCGATCGTCGTCGGCCGTCACGCCTTCGGCGACCAGTACCGCGCCACCGACTTCAAGGTGCCCGGCAAGGGCCGCCTGACCATCAAGTTCGAGGGCGAGGACGGCACGGTCATCGAGAAGGAAGTGTTCAAGTTCCCGGAGGCCGGCGTCGCAATGGCGATGTACAACCTGGACGAATCGATCCGCGACTTTGCCCGCGCCTCGATGAACTACGGCCTCAACCGCCGCTTCCCGGTCTATCTCTCCACGAAGAACACCATCCTCAAGGCCTATGACGGCCGCTTCAAGGACATCTTCCAGGAGGTCTACGACAGCGAGTTCAAGGCGAAGTTCGAGGCCGTCGGCATCCATTACGAGCACCGCCTCATCGACGACATGGTGGCCTCGGCCCTCAAGTGGTCGGGCGGCTATGTCTGGGCCTGTAAGAACTACGACGGCGACGTGCAGTCCGACACGGTCGCCCAGGGCTTCGGTAGCTTAGGCCTCATGACCTCGGTGCTGATGACGCCGGACGGCCAGACGGTCGAGGCGGAAGCGGCCCACGGCACGGTGACGCGCCACTACCGCGAGCACCAAAAGGGCAAGGAGACCTCGACGAACTCCATCGCGTCGATCTTCGCCTGGACCCGCGGCCTCGCCCACCGGGCGAAGCTCGACGACAACGCCGAGCTCGCCAAGTTCGCCGCGACCCTGGAGAAGGTCTGCGTCGACACGGTCGAGGCCGGCTTCATGACCAAGGACCTCGCGCTGCTCGTCGGCGCCGAGCAGAAGTGGCTCTCCACCACCGGCTTCCTCGACAAGATCGACGAGAACCTCAAGAAGGCCATGGCGGCTTAAAGAGCCCTCGCTCGTCTTACGAAGAAAAGCCCGGCCTAGTGCCGGGCTTTTTGCTGGACCACCCTTTGCCTCGATGGAGCATCCTTGCCCGAGCGGTCGAGCGTTCCAGATATCCTATGATCCTTTCAGCGAGATGAGGATCTCCGGGATGAGCAATGACGAGCCCCTGAACGAAGGCCCCTTGCAATATGCCGTCCGAGAATACCGGCGCCTCTATGAGGAGGCGTGGACAGGGCAGCGGCCATGGGACGAGGAGGCCACTTTGAGAGCGCTCGCCGAGAAGACGCATGTCACCGTGGAAGAGCTTCGGGCTGCGATTTCCTCTTCGTCTCGAACATGATTGAGATGCATCGCCTCATTCCGTCGCTCGGTGCGATCCCGGCCGGCGGTAGACCTGACGGGCTGCGTGATCGGACCGTCCAGTGATGCAACCATCGGAACTCCCTCGGGCAAGTGAGACGGATAGGCGGCTCGGCAGTTCCTTTCGCCGCTCGTCAGGGCGCGATCACCGGCAGCGGACGCTCACCTAAACTGATGTCTAGGGGCAGACAGCCGCGGGAATCGCCATCCAACTGCGCCGGATCGCCGTCATGGCCGGTGATGCGAACCGTTTTGGCCGGAACGGTCCGATAGCCCGGCATCCGGTCGAGATGCCCCGTCCCCATACCGATAATGTAGAGGAGCGTGCTCAACCGCCCGTCACGCAGGAAGAGACACACCTGGAGTTCCGGCTTGCCGATGGCCGCCTGCGGAGCGAGCTGGAATTCGCCGCCGTAGAACCGGCTCTTCGCCACGATGACGGAGCTTGCCTCCACCACCTTCGATCCATCGATCTCGACCCGGTAGCGGCGCGACACTCCGGCTACGAGTTCGCGCAGGCCCTGCAGGACATAGGCCAGCTTGCCGATCATTTTCTTCAGGCGGAGACTGGTGCGATTGACGACATGCGCATCCATGCCGACCCCGCACATGAGCGAGAAATATCGCCCGTTCGCGCAGCCGACATGAATGTCTTGAGTTTTTCCATGGGCGAGCAGGCGTGCCAAAACATCGGCCCGTCTTGGAATTCGCAGATCCCGCGACAGCACATTGGTGGTCCCGATGGGAATGATGCCCAGTGCCGGCAGCGGTAACTGCTCCCGTGCCATCAGGCCGTTGATCGCCTCGTTGATCGTGCCGTCGCCGCCTGCGACCACCACCGCGTCCATATCCAGACCACAATCCCGCGCCGCGCGCTCGGCATCGCCGGCACACGCTGTTTCCTGCAGCCGAAACTCCGCCCCTTCTCTCTCGAGTCCACTCAAGACGGCCGCAAGATGCCGGCGCTGCCTCCGTCCGGCCGTCGGATTATGGATCACCAGCAGTCGGCGAGCCGGAGAACGACGGCTTTCGGAAGCTGCAGCAGAACCATCCGTCCAGGTCACTTCGGCGCTTTCGAAAGGGTTGATGGGCCGACGAAATACTGGGTCATTCCCAAAAACTGCGAGGGCCAGAACAGCCGTTTCGGCAGGCTAGGTTGACACCGGAGTCTTTAGATCTAGCTGATCGATCGAGACAGGGGGAAAATACCATGACCAACGCCACGAAGTCAGTCATGACCGGCGGCTGCCAATGCGGCGCGGTGCGTTACGCGCTCATGTCCGAGCCGACCCATGCCAGCATCTGCCATTGCCGCATGTGCCAGAAGGCCTTCGGCAACTATTTCGCACCGCTCACGGGCGTGCCGCGGAAGGATCTGGTCTGGACGAAAGGTCAGCCCGGCATCTTCAGGAGTTCGGCAGCCGCGGAGCGCGGCTTCTGCCGCGATTGCGGGACGCCGCTGTCCTATTCCTATCTGGAGAACGATCGCATCAGCGTCTCGATCGGAAGCCTCGACGAGCCGGGCCGGGTCACGCCGGAGATCCAATACGGCCTCGAGAGCAAGCTTCCTGCCTTCGAGATGCTGCACACCCTGCCTGGCCAGCGGACGGATGATTACGCCTCACCGGAAGAGCTGAAGAAGATGGCCTCGCGCCAGCACCCGGATCACGATTGAGTTCAGACACCTCCCCGTCATCACCGGCCTTGTGCCGGTGATCCCGATGCGAGGGGCGCCGCACTCTTCTCATCGGGATGGCCGGGACAGGCCCGGCCATGACGTGGTGCGTTTCGTGGCCGATCCCGGATCGGCCTTTGCCGTCCGGGATGACGCTTGGGGTATTTAAGCCGCCGCCAGAGCCGCTTCGATCGCGGCGAGCGCGGCTTCGGCCTGGGCGCCGTCGGGGCCGCCGGCCTGGGCCATGTCGCGGCGTCCGCCGCCGCCCTTGCCGCCGAGCTTTTCCGAGCCGACGCGCACCAGCGCGACCGCGTCGACCTTCGCCGTCAGGTCTTCGGTGACGCCGACGACGATGCCCGCCTTGCCGTCCTCCGCTACGCCGACAATGGCCACGACGCCGGAGCCGAGGCGCTTCTTGCCCTCGTCGGCGAGACTCTTGAGGTCCTTCATCTCGACGCCGGTGACCGCGCGGGCCATCAGCTTGATGCCGGCGACGTCCTTGACTGGATCTTCACCGCCTCCGCCACCGCCCATGGCGAGCTTGCGGCGGGCCTCGGCCAGATCGCGCTCCAACTTGCGGCGCTCTTCCAGGAGAGCCGTGAGGCGCGAGGAGACCTCGTCCACCGGCGTTTTGAGGAGGCTTGCGACCTCGCGCAGCTTGCGGCTTTCATCAGTGAGGTAGCGGCGGGCGGCATCGCCGGTCATGGCCTCGACGCGGCGGACGCCGGCCGCAACCGCATTCTCGCCCACGATGGTGATGACGCCGATGTCGCCCGTGCGGTTCACATGGGTGCCGCCGCAGAGTTCCACCGAGAACGCCTTGTTGGCCTCACCCTTGCCCATGGAGACGACGCGCACCTCATCGCCGTATTTCTCGCCGAAGAGCGCGCGGGCGCCGGACTCGATGGCCTCGTCAACGGCCATGAGCTTGGTGACGACCGGTTCGTTCTGGAGCAGCACCTTGTTGGCGATCTCCTCGACCTTGGCGAGTTCCGCATCCTCGATGGGCTTCGGGTGGCTGAAGTCGAAGCGCAGGCGGTCGGGCGCCACCAGCGAACCCTTCTGGGCCACGTGATCGCCGAGCACCTGGCGCAGGGCCTCGTGCAGGAGATGGGTCGCCGAATGGTTGGAGCGCACGGCGAAACGGTGCTCGTGATCGACGATCAGTTCCAGCGACTGATTGAGCTTAAGCGTTCCATGCTCCACGGTGACATGGTGCACGAAGAGGTCGCCGAGCTTCTTCTCGGTGCCGGTCACGAAGACCCGTGCGCCCTCGCCCTGCATCACGCCGGTGTCGCCGACCTGACCGCCCGATTCGCCGTAGAACGGCGTCTGATTGAGGACCACGAGACCGGTCTCGCCGGCCTTGAGCTCCGTCACCTCCTGGCCGTCCTTCAACAGCGCCAGGACGATGCCTTCGGCGGTTTCCGTGTCATAGCCCAAGAACTCGGTCGCACCCGTGCGCTCCTTGACGGAGAACCATACGGTCTCCGTCGCGGCCTCGCCCGAACCGGACCAGGCCGCGCGCGCCTTCTCGCGCTGGCGCTCCATGGCGGCGTTGAACGCCTCCGTGTCGACGCCGATGCCGCGGGGCTTCAGCGCATCCTGTGTGAGATCGAGCGGGAAGCCATAGGTGTCGTAGAGAGTGAAGGCCGTCTCGCCAGAGAGGTTCTGGCCCTTGGTGAGGGCGCGGGTTTCCTCGTCGAGAATGGTGAGGCCGCGCTCCAGAGTCTTGCGGAAGCGGGTCTCTTCCAGCTTCAGGGTCTCGGTGATCAGCGCCTCGGCGCGGACGAGTTCAGGATAGGCCTGCCCCATCTCGCGCACCAGGGCGGGCACGAGGCGGTACATGAGAGGGTCCTTGGCCCCGAGGAGCTGCGCATGGCGCATGGCGCGGCGCATGATGCGGCGAAGCACATAGCCGCGACCCTCGTTCGACGGCAGGACGCCGTCGGCCACCAGGAAGGACGAGGCGCGCAGGTGGTCGGCGATCACCCGATGCGAGGCCGTGCGATCTCCCTCGGGTGCCACGCCGGTGGCATGGGCCACGGCCTCGATAAGCGTGCGGAACAGGTCCGTGTCGTAGTTCGAATGCACGCCCTGCATGATCGCCGCGATGCGCTCCAGGCCCATGCCGGTGTCGATGGAGGGCTTGGGCAGGCCGATGCGGTTTCCGGGCTCGATCTGCTCATATTGCATGAACACGAGGTTCCAGAACTCCAGGAACCGGTCGCCGTCCTCCTCCGGGCTGCCGGGCGGACCGCCCCAGAGGCTCTCGCCCTGGTCGATGAAGATCTCCGAGCATGGGCCGCAGGGGCCGGTATCGCCCATCTGCCAAAAATTGTCCGAGGTCGGGATGCGGATGATCTTGGAATCCGAGAAGCCGGCGATCTTCTTCCAAAGGTTCGCCGCCTCGTCGTCGTCGTGGTAGACGGTGACGAGAAGCTTGTCCTTCGGCAGGTCGAACTCCTTGGTGATCAGGCCCCAGGCGAGCTCGATGGCCCGTTCCTTGAAGTAATCGCCGAACGAGAAGTTGCCGAGCATCTCGAAGAAGGTGTGGTGCCGCGCCGTGTAGCCCACATTGTCGAGATCGTTGTGCTTGCCGCCGGCACGCACGCATTTCTGCGACGTCGTGGCGGTGCTGTAGGGCCGTTTCTCGACGCCGGTGAAGACGTTCTTGAACTGCACCATGCCGGCATTCGTGAACATCAGGGTCGGGTCGTTGCGCGGCACGAGGGGGCTCGAGGCCACGACCTCATGGCCGTTCTTGGCAAAGTAATCGAGGAAGGCCGACCGGATTTCGTTGACGCCGCTCATGGGTTTTCAAACTCAAAGAATAGGGGCCCAAAGGCCCATCAAGGTCTTGGTGGTGGCCGGTTTTAGCCGCCCGCGCCCGCCCTGTCGAGGCGGCGTTTCGGCGGAAAGAGCGAATACGCCCGCAGGGGGTGCCTGGGCCCTTGCCTATACCCGCAACCGCGAAGCCAATGCGCTCCAGGAGGCGGTGAGAGCGAGCATTCGGCTCATCGACCAGCGCCACGAGGCAGCCATGCCCCAGCTGGAGAAGAGCGCAGTCGGTGGCGCACCTCAGGACCTCCTCTGCATAGCCCCGGCCCCATGCTTCCGGTCGGAGTGCAATCACAGGCTCCACCTCACCGGCGACGTCGGGAAAGGCCTGCGCTGCGTCTCCGGAAACGCGCTGGAGGCTGACGGTCCCGATCCAGTCGCCATGGATGGTCAGCATCGACCAGAGCCCGAGGCCATCCAATCCTTGGCCTGCGACGTCTCGGATCAACTTCTCAACTTGTGAGCGCTCCAGGATAAGATCATCGCAAAGATAGCGCCTGACATCCGGCTGGGTCAGCAGATCGTGCAGACGATCGAGGTCTGTCTCGGCCAATGGAACGAGCCGCAGGCGTTCGGTGACGAATTCAGGCAGCATGATCGGATTGTGTCCCCTGCTCTCTTCTCGGCAACGGGACGAGACACCTCGATCACCGACCTAAATGCTGCCTCCTCGGAGTTTGGCCCGTAAAGGGAGCGCGGTGTGTTTCCCTTTCCCTTGCGGGGAGGGTTGAGGGTGGGGGCGCAAAGGCAGAGCATCGCGCCGGATGAGTCCTGGCAGCACTCCCCCTTACCTCGTCATCACCGGCCTTGTGCCGGTGATCCCGATCGGATGAGCGCTGCGTTTCACCGGATCGGGATGGCCGGCACAAGACCGGCCATGACGGGAAGGTCTCACCCAGACGCATCACCCCCACCCTTGCCCCCCGCAAGGGGGAGGAAAAAGCGGTGCATGGCTTTCATGTGCCAGCCTCCCCGGATGAGACCGAGGATCATGAGACAGGCTTTCATACCCCTCCGAGGGACAGTCAAAGAACAACCCAAGTCCCTATTCAGCCTTAATTTGTTGATGCTAATCCTATCCTCGGCCCTTGCGGCTCCAGGTGGTTCCAGTCATTTTCATATGTCTTCCTTCTCAGCAGGCATTACACCGCCGATACGAACGAAGTCTTGTCTCGGCCGTCCGGGAAGGATGGCCCGCAGGATCGTCGGGGCAGGCTTTCTCGGCCTGACCTTGCTGGGCAATCCCGCCGACGCGCAGACCGTGGAGCGGAGCTGGCATCTGTCGGTTTACGGCAGCCGCTGGGTCAATGCCGATCTGCTGGAAATCCCGGAGCGGACCTTCACAGGCGAATTGACGGTCGAGGACGCCTATTTCGTCGGAGCCGGGCTTTCGCGGGTCATCGTCCCCTCCTTCTCGATCCCGTTGCCAGGCACGGGCTTCGCGTTTCACGGCAACCGGATCGAACTGGAAGGCCAGGTTCTCCGCCACTTCGGGGATCAGGCCCACTGGGAAGGAACGATCGCGCTCATGTTCCGAACCGGGCAGATCCCGCTGTTTGGAGGCTTGAGCGTCAATCTGGCTTTCGGCGAGGGCCTCTCCTATGCCTCGGAGCGCCCGAGGCTCGAGGGCAGCTTCCGGGTCGAGCCGAGCCGCTTCCTCAACTATCTCGCATTCGAGGCGGAGTTCTCCCATGCCTCTTTGCCGGGCGTGTACTTCGTCCCGCGGATTCACCACCGCTCCGGGATCTTCGGGCTCATCGCAGAGCGGGAATCCGGCTCGAACTTCATCGGAGCCGGGATCCGAGTGGATCTGCGATAAGCGGGTCTTGCTTCCCTGCAAAGCACCTCATCTCGGACGAAGCGCAGCGGAGATCCGGGATCGTTGGCAGGATGAGGTCCCGGAAACTCAACATTGTCATTCCCGCGCAGGGGGACCCAAAGGGCCGCGCGACAGGCGTGGAAATCAATAAACACCGTGGATCAGAATGGAGCAGCGTTGTGATTATGGATCCCGGCCTTCGCCAGGATGACAGTGCCATTCTCGTCATGCGGTCCCGGATCGGCTCACGCCGTCCGGGACGACGTTAATCGAAAACGAAAAGACCGCCGCGATCTCTCGCGACGGCCTCTCTTTGCCCTTGAAGGAGAGCAAACTTCTTTTGTGCATGGCCTTAGCGGATAACCGGATCCCGCTTATCCGAGCCATGCGTTACTCGGCGGCACCTTCATCCAGGTCGTCGGCGGTCGGGGTCGCCTGTTCCAGGATGCGGTCGGCGAGCAGGCCGGCATTCTGGCGGATGAGCGCCTCGATTTTGCCGGCGATCTCCGGGTTGTCGCGCAGGAACTGCTTGGCGTTCTCGCGGCCCTGGCCGAGGCGCTGGCTGTCGTAGGAGAACCAGGCGCCGGACTTGTCGACGATGCCGGCCTTGACGCCGAGATCGATGAGCTCGCCCACCTTGGACACG
>KI911996.1:26550-39350 GCA_000517005.1 Microvirga lupini | reverse complement strand
GAGCGTCGAGACGCGGCGGATGTCGAGGCGCACGGAGGCGTAGAATTTCAGCGCGTTGCCGCCCGTCGTAGTCTCGGGACTTCCGTACATGACGCCGATCTTCATGCGGATCTGGTTGATGAAGATCACCATTGTGTTCGAACGCGAGATCGAACCGGTGAGCTTGCGCAGGGCCTGGCTCATGAGGCGGGCCTGTAGGCCCGGCTGGACCTCGCCCATCTCGCCATCGAGTTCCGCCTTCGGAGTGAGCGCCGCCACCGAGTCGATGACAAGCACGTCGACCGCGCCGGAGCGGACCAGCGTGTCGGAGATTTCGAGGGCCTGCTCGCCCGTATCGGGCTGCGAGATCAGGAGATCGTCCAGGTTGACCCCGAGCTTGCGGGCATAGACCGGGTCGAGGGCATGTTCCGCGTCCACGAAGGCGCAAACGCCGCCCTTCTTCTGGGCTTCGGCGATGGTGTGCAGGGCGAGCGTCGTCTTACCGGAGGATTCCGGCCCGTAGATCTCGATGATGCGGCCGCGGGGCAGACCGCCGACGCCGAGCGCGATGTCGAGGCCGAGAGAACCCGTCGAAACGGTCTCGATTTCCACGGGCTGCTGGCCTTTGCCGAGCCGCATGATCGAGCCTTTGCCGAAGGCGCGCTCGATCTGGGACAGCGCCGCGTCGAGAGCTTTCGATTTATCTTTATCCATTGATGAGCTTTCCACCAGTCGCAGGGAGGACTGTGACATGACCTAGCATCCTTATGGCATGGAGGAGGAGTGAATCTCAACGCGGTGTTGAGAGAATATATGTACTCACTTTGTTCCCCCTTACAAGTTCTTTTTTCGTTCTCATTCGAGAATTCACAGATCTCGTGCAGGTCACGATGCCGCAGGGTTAAAATTAAGTTAATTCAGCGACTTAGCGCGCCATCACCTGCTTCACGGTCTCGACCAGCTGGCGCAGGCTGAAGGGCTTGGGCAGGAAGTTGAACTCCTCCCCTTCCGGCAGGTTCTTGCGGAAGGCCTCCTCGGCATAGCCGGAGACGAAGATCACCTTCAGGTCGGGGTAGAGCTTGCGCAACTCGCCGAGCAGGGTCGGGCCGTCCATTTCCGGCATGACCACGTCGGAGACGACGAGATCGACGGGAGCGCCGCGCTCCTGGATGATCTCCAGCGCCTCGATGCCGGAGGCCGCTTCGAGCACCGTATAGCCGCGGGCCGAGAGCGCTCTGGCGTTCACGGCGCGGACCGGATCCTCGTCCTCCACGAGGAGGATGGTGCCCTGCCCGGTCATGTCGGCGGCCGGCTTCTTCGGCGCATCGGCCTTCGCTTCCTCGGGCGCCTCCTGCACGTCCGGGACGTGGCGCGGCAGATAGATGCGGAACGTCGTGCCCTCGCCGGGCTTCGAATCCACGTCGATATATCCGCCGGACTGCTTCACGATGCCGAAGACCGTGGAGAGGCCGAGGCCCGTGCCCTTGCCCACTTCCTTGGTGGTGAAGAAGGGCTCGAAGATCTTTTCGACAACGTCCGGCGTCATGCCCAAGCCCGTATCGGAGACCTCGACCACGACGTAATCGGCCGGCGGCATCGCGCTCACGTTGAGGCGGGCAGCCTCCGTGGCGGGAACATTCGCCGTGCGGATGGCGAGCTTGCCGCCATTAGGCATGGCATCGCGCGCATTGACGGCGAGGTTCACCACCACCTGCTCGAACTGGTTCACGTCCGCCTTGACGAACCAGAGATCGCGGCCGTGGCTGAGATCCAGTTCGACGCGCTCGCCGAGCAGACGCTTCAGCAGCATGGAGAGGTCGTAGAGCCGGTCGTTGAGGTTCAGCACCTCCGGACGCAGGGTCTGGCGGCGGGAGAAGGCGAGCAGCTGGCGCACCAGGCTCGCCGCCCGGTTCGCGTTCTGCTTGATCTGCATGATGTCCTGGAAGGACGGATCGGTCGGCCGGTGGTTGGCGAGCAGCAGATCACTGTAGCCGATGATCGCCTGCAGCACGTTGTTGAAGTCGTGCGCGACGCCGCCGGCGAGTTGCCCCACGGCGTTCATCTTCTGCGATTGGGCAAGTTGCTCCTCGACTTTACGGAAATCGGTGGTGTCGAGGGCGTAGAGAATGGCCGTCTCGCCTTCCGCTCCCGTATCCCCCACCGGCGTCACCCAGACCCGGACGGAGCCGCCGTTTTCTCCCGCCGTCTGAAGCTCCAGGGGTGGAATGTCCCCCCTGTTCTCCGCCGCCGCCTTGAGGGCGGCCTCGATGGGTCCGCGCTCGCGGAACGTGTCGAGGATGGAGGCCCCGCTGGCGCCGCCATCGCCCGTACGCGCCAGCGTGCCGAACAGTTTGGAGAAGGGCGCATTGGCATGGACGATCCGGCCCGCCTGATTGACCGTCGCGATGGCAATGGGGGTGTTGTTGAAGAACCGGGCGAAGCGCACTTCGGCGGCGCGCTGTCCCTCGTCGACCTCGCCTCCTGCCGAGCGGTTGAGAACGAGCGTCCGGGAAGCACCCATCCGGCCGTCCTGCCCGAAGGCGATGCGGTGATACAGGCGCACGGGAAGGAACTGGCCATTGCGGCGCCGCAGGTCAAGATCGAACGTCTCCGTGCGCACGCTGCCCGGCTCACCGGAGAACGACGTCATCATCGAGACCACGTCGCGCGGCACGATGTCCGTGAGGTTCAGTCCTCCGGAGCCGACCTGGGCGAGATCGTAATCGAGCCACGAGGCGAGCGTCGCATTCAGGTAGATGATCGAGCCCTCGGGATCGACGGAGAGGAAGCCTGCCGGAGCGTGATCGAGATAGTCGATGGCGTGCTGGAGTTCCTGGAAGACGTTCTCCTGACGCTCGCGCTCATGCGTCACCTCGCAGATGGTCCAGAGCGCCGCCTGCCGTCCGTTGGGACGCGGCACCGGGCGCACGCGCACGCGATACCAGCCGAATTCCTGTGCGCCGTTCAACGACGGCGAGAGGCGGATTTCCTCCGTACCCGTGCGATGCTCGCGCGCGGCCTGGGCCAGCCGATAGATCGCCTCCGAAACCTCGGGCGCTCCCATGAACAGGCGCTCCACGGGACGCACCTCCCCGCCCTGCAATCCGGCGATGGCGAGATAGGCTTCGTTGGCATAGGTGATGCGCCCGTCATCCTCGATCACCACGAGGCCGTCCGTCGATGTGTCGGCCATGAGCTTGGTGATATCGTTGCGCGCGGTCTGCCCTGAAAACTGCACGACGCCGATCGACATGGCGAAAAGGAAGAAGACACCGGCCATGGCGAAGAAGGCGAGAAGCCCGAGAACCAGAGGCTGTGTCTGCTCCATGCCGAGAAAGCGCAGGCTCAGGGTCGCGCCGACCAGAACGCCGGCCAGAAGCAGGACCCATCCGATATGACCGTGACGGTCGGAACGGTCGATGGCCGAGCCTTTCGGCGTGTCGCCCTCGTAAGCCATGGAATGTCAACATCCTCAACGGAGGCGGGTGTGCCTTACGGCACCAACTGCAACGTTGCAGCCAGCCGCTCGATCTTTGTCGCTCATCTTACACGCCAATTATTGATCGACCTCTAAGGCGGAGCCATGAGCCGATGCAAGGGCCCAACCGCTCAAGTGATGCCATTGCAGAACGATTTCGCCATAGGAAATCCCTAATTTCCTTGATGAAAGGGCGAACGGACCCATTTGGGTCCCATCGGTGAGGGCCGATCCTCATCCACATGCCCGCTCTCTGAAGCCAGCATGCGTTAACCATCTGTTAACCTTGCAGCTGGCTTTGGCGGTCAATGTGGTACAACCACCACAGAACTGGCCTGCACAGGTCTGCAAACACTTGAGAGTACATCGTGTCATCTCTTTTCGGTATCGAAGCGTCACGGGCAGTCCAATTCGCGATTGCATTCGCGATCATTCTGATCCTGCTCGTGCTCTTCGGTGTAGTCTTCCGCAAGCTGACGGGCGCCCGCCTGATGATGCCGGGCAGCGATCGCGGCCGCGGCAGCCGTCAGCCGCGGCTCGGCATCGTCGATGTCTACGATCTCGATCGGCAGCGGCAGCTTCTTCTCCTGCGCCGTGACAACGTCGAGCACCTTCTTCTCATCGGCGGCCCCAACGATGTGGTGATCGAGACCAACATCGTTCGCGTGGCCGGTGCCCGCATTCCGGCTCCGTCCAACGATACGGGCGTGGAACGTTTCGAGCCGACCCTGGATCAGCCTCCCCGTCCGCCGCAGGTCGAGCCCAACGGTCGCCCCTCCATCGAGAGCCAGCTTGCAGCCCAGCTCGGCGCCTTCGTGCGGCGCCCTTCGGAGGAGTCCGATATCGATCAGGAACTGGCCCCGGTCGCTACCGTGAGTGCTCCGGTTCCGGCTCACCCGGAGCCCGTGCTGAAGCCCGATGCCGTCGCCGTCTCGGCCGCCCCCGCCATCCAGGGCCTGCGCGCCGAGGCGAGAACGCCCTCCTTCCAGGAGGCTCCTCCCGCGCCTGCGGTGGAGCGCCCCGAGCCGCGCCCGACCTTCACGCCTCCACCGTTCCAGTCCCGACCGACGCCGGTCCCGCCTGCTCCTCCGGTGCAGCCGGAACCGATCCGGACGCCTGAACCGGCACCAGTGGAAAAGCCGGCTCCCGCAGAGCGGTCGGCCCCCGGCGCAGGTCTCCTGTCGGACATGGCAAAGCAGCTCGAAGAGGCGCTGAAACGCCCGGCGAGTCCTGTTCCCCCTCCCCCCGTCGCTCCGACGCCCGTCGCAGCCCCGGCAGAGCCTGAGGACGTCAGGGACGAAGAGGAGATTCACGAGCCGACCCCGGCTGATGCGGAGCATGTCGCGGCTTACGACGAACGGCGGGATGAAGAGAACCTCGCAGAGGAGCCGGAAGCCGCCCCGCCGGCCAGACCTGCTCCGGCGCCCGAGCCGGCCCGCCCTGCGCCGCCTCCCCCGCCTGTGACGGCTCCTCTCCCGCCTCAGGCGAAAGAGCCGCCAGCCGCTCCGCAGAAGCCGACGGACCCGTTCTCCGTCGAGGACATCGAGGCCGAATTTGCCCGTCTTCTCGGGCGTCCGCTCGATCCGACCAAAAAGGGCTGAGACCTTCGGCCATCCTTACGGCGAAAAGAAAAAGGGCTCCGCAAGCGGAGCCCTTTCAATTTGGCGGCTTAAGGATCTCAGTCGTCCCGATAGACCCGCTCGTTTCGCTCGTGGCGCTCCTGCGCTTCGAGCGAAAGCGTTGCGATGGGGCGAGCCTCCAGGCGCTTCAAGGAGATTGGATCCCCGGTCTCCTCGCAATAGCCATAAGAGCCGTCCTCGATCCGCGCGAGGGCGGCATCGATTTTGGCAATGAGCTTGCGCTGGCGATCCCTGGCACGAAGCTCGATGGCGCGGTCCGTTTCCGAGGAGGCGCGATCCGCAAGGTCAGGATGATTCTCGTTCTCGCTCTGCAAGGTGGCGAGGGTTTCCTGAGCCTCTTTGAGGATGTCGTGCTTCCACCGGATCAGCTTGCGCCTGAAATACTCCCTTTGCCGTTCATTCATGAAGGGCTCGTCTTCTGTCGGACGGTAACCCTCATCAATCACGATATCTGTCATGTTCAGCCGTTCTTCCCCGATGAACCGTGGCGCCCCTATATAGGCAAGCAGGGTCGGCGACAACGAGATTAAGTGTCATCGATTTGTCTAAGAGACCAAGGCCCTACTTTTGAGCCTTGGAAAGATTGGATCAGAACGATTTGCCGCACCCTTAAGAAACCGCTGTCTCAGCCCGGCTGATCAGCTCGCCAGCCACGTCGCCGATCTTGGGCGTCTCCTCGCGGATGAAGGGGAGCGGGCGACAGACGGAGAGCGCCGCGAGGCCGAAGCGGGCAGTCATGAGTCCGTTCAGGACTCCCTCCCCGAGCTTGGCCGAGATCCGCGCCGCGAGGCCCAGGCCCAAAACCTGCTGCATGAGGCTGTCGCCCACGGCCATGCCGCCCGTTACCGCGAGATGGTTGAAAGCAGCCTTGGCGAGCCGCAGGAACCCGAACAGGCCAGGCCGTCCGCCATATATGCGCGAGAGCGTTCGCAGGAGCCGCACCGCCGCGAAGATCACAAAGGCGACGTCGACGATGGCCCGGGGGCTCACCGCCGTGACGAGGGAGACCTGCTTCGCCGCGCCGGCGATCGCCCGCTTGGCCTGGATATCAAGGGGGGCCAGCAACTCCCGCTCGGCAATGGCAAGCCGGTCGTCCGCATCGATGATCTCGTCGGTCAGACCGCGCAGGCGGGCGCTCCCCTGAGCCGCCGAGGCCCGGCCGCCATAGAGGCTCAGGAGATCGGCCACGATGCCCTTGGCGGCCTTGTGGTCCTTCACCGCGAGGGCATCGATGGCGGCCTCCCGCAGGTTTTCGATCTTCTGCTCCCGCCAGATCCCCGCCACCTCGCGACCGATAATGGCGAGAAAAGCCAGAATGGCGAGGATCGCGAGCCCGAACGCCACCCAGCCGAGCCAGGGAGCGATGGCATAAAGATCAACGATTAGGTTCTCCACCGCGAGCCCGAGCCCCAGGAGCAGCAGTCCAGAGAGGGCAGACACCAGAATGCCGACCCAGGGCGCACGGCGTTTCTCGCCCATGGGCACGACGATGCCGTCGGCGGCCTCGATGGCGTCGAAGGGTTCCTCCGTCACCTGCACGGTGCCGGCCGTGACGTTCGGATCGTCGAGGCGATAGGCGCGAGGTTGGCGGCTCATGCGAAACGATCCCCCAGCAGGAATTCAAGGGCCCGGTCGAGGCGGATATGGGGCATCTTGGCCATGCGGCCCGCCGCATCGACCGGCAGTTTCGGCGGACGGAAGCGCGGGAAGCGGAAGGAGCCGGGCGGAATGGCGCCCTGAAACACGGCCTCCGGCGTCTCCGGCAATTCGCCCGGGAAAATCGCAGCCTCCGTTTCGCCATCGAAGACATCGTCCCCGACCCGCTCGCCCGCCTCGGGAATGCCCGCGACGGCGCGCAGGGTCTCGCGCCCCTCGCGAATGGTCGTCTCCCGCGTGGCGCGCACGGAGGCGAGCGCCACCGTCCCGACCCGCGCACCGGCGGCCTCGGTCCGGCGCGAGGCGCGGTTCACGAGAAGGCGCACGATCGCGTCCAGCCGGTCGTGATCCGTATGGTGAATGTGGTCGGCCTTGGTCGCCGCGAACAGGACCCGGTCGGCCCGCGGCGAGAACAGACGGGACAGGAGCGTGTTGCGTCCGATCCGGAAGGCCATGAGCACTTGGTCGAGGGCTTCCTCCAACTCGGCCAGAGCCACCGGTCCGGCATCGATGGCGGCCAGCACGTCGACGAGCACGATCTGGCGGTCGATGCGCTGGAAATGATCGCGAAAAAAGGGCCGGACCACATGGGTCTTGTAGGCCTCGAAGCGCCGCTCCATGAGGGCGGCGAAGCTTCCCGGAGCGATCGGCTGGCCTTGGGGCAGATCGAGCGGCGCGAAGGTCAGGGCGGGCGAGCCCGCAAGATCACCCGGCATGAGGAACCGGCCCGGCGGCGTGGTGGCAACGGCTTCGGAACCTGCGCGCAAGACAGTGAGGTAATCCTTGAAGGCCTCGCTCGCCTTCGATGCGAGCATCTCGTCGGAAGAGCCTGCAGGGTCGAGGTTTTTTAGGGTTTCATGCCAGTGTCCAGCGGCAGAAGCCCGGTCCCGCTTGCGGCTCGCTTCGATCATCTGGCGGGACCATTCCGCATAGCCGGCATCGAGAAGCGCGAGGTCGAGCAGCCATTCACCGGGATAATCCACGATGTCGAGAGCGAGCGAGGTCGGCCCCGTGCGCCATCCGGATTTGCGCTCATATTCAACATCAAGCCGCAACTCGCTGATCCGATTGGTGGATTGCGGCCAGCGGCGGCTCTCGGTGAGAGCCGCCAGGTGCTCCTCATAGGGAAAGCGCGGCACCGCATCGTCCGGCTGATGGGCCAGATGCGCCCGCCGGATGCGGCCCTCGGCCGAGGCGCGGAAGGCGGGCAGATTCGTGCCGCGGGTGAGATGATGCACGAGGGCGGTGGTGAAGACGGTCTTGCCGGAACGGGCGAGCCCCGTGACGCCGAGGCGGAGGGAGGGCTGGATCAGCTGCCCGGAAGCCTCCCAGAGCGATTGCGCGGCGGACCCGGCGCGGGAGGCGATGTTGGTGATGACAGACACAAAGATGAACCTAATGCTCTCAAGCCAAGCTTGAAGGTGGGGCCTGAAGCCCCAACGTGCAAGGCAGCATCAGCGCTCCACACTCTGCGCCGGCCTTTGGGAAAGGTCTGCTTTCCTCTCTTCAACCTTCATCCTATCCTTCAATCTGGCGGTTGCCCGCTCGATGGCCTCTTCCACCAGTTCAGGGCTGGCGCGCAGAACCCCCAGCTCGAAGGCCGACATTGCCAGCATCACATGGGTCAGGTTCGGCTGCGGCGTGCCGTCCTCGGCAAACAGCTTTAGATCGTCGGTCGGCTTCAACCCCAAACCTTCGACCATCCGGCCCGCATAATTGCGGTGGCGCTGCTCCTCGGACGGACAGGCGGCAGCCACCTGCATCTTTTGGGAAGGCTTGGGGACCGCCGAGGCGGTGACGGCCGGTTCCTTCACCGGCTTGCGGCGGGCGATGGCTTGCGGCCGAGATGGCTTCGGCTTCTCGCCCATGCCCTCGGCGATGCTCGGCACCCGGTATTGCGGGGTCTTCGGCACCATCGGGATCACCATGGAGACCCGGCCCGGCCTGCCGCCAGGGCCGGCTTTCGCCGTATACCGCACGGCCCCGCCCTTCTTCCGGCGGGAGGCGAGATACTGGGCCCGCACGGTGCCGCCAATGCCTCTGACCGCCAGCACGGCGATCCCGCCGATGCCCGTCGCGACGTTGCATTCGGCGGGAGCCCAGCGGCGGACGATGTCGAGGGCGGACTTGCGGTTGAATTCGAGATAATAGCGCCGCAGCAGGGTGGCGGCGGCATCAGCCCCGTGATCGGCGGAGGCGAAGCCCACATGGCCTTCGCTGTCAGTCGCGAGTTCGCCGTTCCAGCGGGCACTCTTGATGCACCAGTAATTATTGAGCTTCACGCAGCGGGTGACGAACGGCCGCTCGGCCTTGAGCAGGGCCGCCATGGCGACGACAGGCTTCGGCTCCAGGGCATCCATGGCCTCCCGGCGCCAGTTCGTGACCTCACGGCTTTCGGGCTCATAGCGCGCCTGCAGGGCCTGTGCTTCCTGGGAGGGCTGCGACGGAGCCCCCGCCCCGTCACCGTCACCCGGCAGGAGCGCGCGCACCGCAAACGCGAGCACCACAATCATCTGAGGCGTCATAATGAGGATCAGCCCCCGCTTCGGCCGAAAACAATGGAAAAGCTTTCAGGCAGAACGATGGTAGGGCTGATAGGTTCAGGCTCAATGTCCGGTATCTGGGGCTTGGACAGGATTAAAGTCTATTGCTTTGGTCGCTCATGGACTGCCACAAATGCCAGAGGCAACAATCCTGCAGGAACCCATGTCCACCACCGTTTCAATCCGACTTTTGGAGCCATCGGACGCACAGGCCTACCGAGATCTGAGGCTGGAGGCGCTGAGAAGCAGCCCGGAAGCTTTCGGCTCCAGCTACGAGGAAGAGGCACCGCTTGCGCTCGAGACGATCGAGGCCCGTATTCCATCATCCGCCCCGAATGCGATCTTCGGCGCCTTCGCCGACACGGCTCTCGTCGGCATGGCGGGATTTGCCGTCTATGATCGGATGAAGGCTCGCCACAAGGGTGTGATGTGGGGCGTCTTCGTGAAGCCGGAATGGCGCGGGCAGCGCGTCGGGAAGGCCCTTGTCCAGCGTGTGATCGACCATGCTGCCCGGCATGTGATCATGCTCGAAGCGGCTGTCGGCATCACGAACGAGAGCGCACGGCGCACTTATCACAGTCTCGGCTTCAAGCCTTACGGCATCGAGCGCAAAGCCATCCGAGTCGGCGATACATTTTACGACGAGGAATTGCTGTATCTGGATCTCCCGCAGCCCGGAAGTTCCTAATCGTCCTCTCCATTCCCTAAGGACTTCGGCGTCACGAAGCGTTCGAGCCTACCGGACTTGCGCGCGACATCGGACCAGTCGTCCAACGCGAAATCGATCACGGCGAGACCAGCGGTCGGATATTTCTGGCCGAGCCGCTGGATCCCATCCATGTCGCCCTCGCCGATGAGAAGCTTCGCCAGCTCCTCGAAGCCCGGATTATGGCCGATCACCAGAACGGTGCGGGCCTCGGGCTCCACCTCGCGCAGAACCTCCAGGAGCCGTCCGACAGGAGCCTCGTAAATTCGACCGTCCCGGCGCGTCTCGATCTCGCCGAGGAACGGCTGGACCCGCTCCCAGGTCTCCTGCGTCCGCCGCGCCGGCGAAACGACGACGAGATCCGGCTTGAGCCGCTCGCTTTTCAGATAATTTCCCATGACGAGGGAAGCCTCTTGCCCCCGCTTGGCAAGAGGCCGATCGAGGTCGAGGATGCCGGAGGGCCAGGCGGCTTTGGCATGGCGGAGAAGCAGGAGACGAAGCATCAGCGCCCTTCCCGTCTGGCGATGAAGGCCAGCTTTTCGAAGAGGCTCACATCCTGTTCGTTCTTCAATAGCGCCCCATGGAGCGGCGGAATGAGCTTGCGGGTGTCGCGCTCGCGCAGTTGCTCGGGCCCGATATCCTCGGAGAGAAGGAGCTTGAGCCAGTCGAGCAGCTCCGAGGTGGACGGCTTCTTGCGCAGGCCCGGCACCTCGCGCACGTCGAAGAAGATCTTCAAGGCCTCCTCGACCAGCCGGTGCTTGATGCCGGGATAATGCACCTCGACGATCCGGGCCATGGTCTCGGCATCCGGGAACTTGATGTAGTGGAAGAAGCAGCGGCGCAGGAAGGCGTCCGGCAGTTCCTTCTCGTTGTTGGAAGTGATGATGACGATGGGGCGCTGGGCAGCTTTTACCGTCTCGCCTGTCTCGTAGACGAAGAACTCCATGCGGTCGAGTTCGAGCAGCAGGTCGTTGGGGAACTCGATGTCGGCCTTGTCGATCTCGTCGATCAGCAACACCGGCCGCACGTCCGACGCGAAGGCCTCCCACAGCTTTCCGCGCTTGATGTAGTTGCTGATGTCGGAGACCCGGCTGTCGCCGAGCTGGCTGTCCCGCAGGCGCGAGACCGCGTCGTATTCGTAGAGCCCCTGCTGGGCCTTGGTGGTCGACTTGATGTGCCAGGTGATCAGCGGCGCGTTCAAGGAACGGGCGATCTCCTCCGCCAGAACCGACTTGCCCGTGCCGGGCTCGCCCTTCACCAGGAGCGGCCGCTCCAGGGTGATGGCGGCATTGACGGCCACCGTCAGATCCTCGGTTGCCACATAGGTTTCAGTTCCGGCAAAACGCGCCATTCTCACCATTCCTCGATTTCATCCAGACCCTAAGTCGTGCCCCCGCCTTTCGGCAATCGCCTTCATAAGGTAAGGCCATGACAAACGAACCGGGAGGACAATGACCTATGGCTTACAATCGCTATCACAAGGACCGCATCGGGAATCACAAGCTGAAGCCCGAGACCCTGATGCTGGGCTACGGCTACGATCCGACCCTTTCAGAAGGTGCGGTGAAGCCGCCGGTCTTCCTGACCTCCACCTTCGTGTTCAACAGTGCCGAACACGGCAAGGAATTCTTCGACTACGTGGCGGGCCGCCGTGAGCCGCCCAAGGGCGAGGCGGCGGGTCTCGTCTATTCCCGCTTCAACCACCCCAATTCCGAGATCGTCGAGGACCGGCTTGCCATCTTCGAGGAGGCGGAAGCAGGCCTTCTCTTCTCCTCCGGCATGTCGGCCATTGCGACGACGATCCTGGCCTTCGCCCGGCCCGGCGACGTGATTCTCCACTCGCAGCCCCTTTACGGCGGCACCGAGACCCTGATCGCCAAGACGCTCGCCAACATGAATATCGGCGCCGTCGGTTTCGGCGACGGCGTGGACGAGGCCGGCATCCGCACGGCCGCCAAGGAGGCTCAAGGAAAGGGCCGGGTCTCGGTCATCATGATCGAAACGCCCTCCAACCCCCTCAACACGCTGGTGGACATCGCCCTGATCCGGACCATCGCGGACGAGATCGGCGAAGCTCAGGGGTTCCGCCCGGTCATCGTCTGCGACAACACCCTGCTCGGGCCGCTCTTCCAGAAACCGCTCAAGGACGGGGCGGACATCTCGGTCTATTCGCTGACGAAATATGTGGGTGGCCACTCGGACCTGATCGCCGGCGCGGCGCTCGGCTCCAAGGAGCTGATGAAGCCGGTGCGCCTGCTGCGCTCGGCCATCGGCACCCAGCTCGATCCTCATTCCTGCTGGATGATCGGCCGCTCGCTCGAAACGCTCGCCTTGCGCATGAACGCGGCGAACCGCAATGCGGAGATCGTCGCGCAGTTCCTGCATGAGCATCCGAACGTCGCGAGGGTCCATCACCTCGCCTATCTGCCCGAGGGGTCACGGGCCAAGGCGGTTTACGACGCTCAGTGCGACGCTCCCGGTTCCACCTTCTCCTTCGACGTGAAGAGCGGCGAGGCCGAGGCCTTCCGGGTGCTCAACGCGCTCCAGGTCTTCAAGCTCGCGGTGAGCCTGGGCGGCACGGAATCCCTGATCTCGCATCCGGCTTCCACCACCCATTCCGGCGTGCCGAAGGAAACCCGCGACTGCCTCGGCGTCTCCGACGCCACCATCCGCGTCTCCATCGGCATCGAGCACCCGGACGATCTGGTGGCCGATCTGGCGCAGGCCCTGGCGACGTTAGGGTAAATGCAATTCCTTATCCAGGACGAAGCGCAGCGAAGATCCGGGATCGTGTGCAG
>KI911996.1:16540-26450 GCA_000517005.1 Microvirga lupini | reverse complement strand
TCCCTACGCCACTCTCGTCAAGCGATCCCGGGTTCTGCTGCGCAGCCCCGGGAGGACATCTGATGAATGCCGACACCCATGCGTTCATGTCGCGCCCGCCATTCCAACTTGTGCGGAATTAACCCCTTGCGCACCCCTTGCCGGTAGAACGAAGATGGTTTCAACCGGAAGGAAGCAATGGCTGCTGCGATAGATCTGCACGCCTATCAGGAACCCATTCTTTTTCTGGCAACGGCAGGCATCGTCGTCCCTCTGTTTCACCGGCTCAAGATCAGCCCGGTCCTGGGATTTCTGGCAGCAGGCGCGTTGCTGGGGCCCTATGGGCTTGGGCGGCTCATGCCGAGCTATCCCTGGGTCGACTGGCTGACCTTCACCGATCCGGAGGGAACCTCCCGCCTGGCCGAATTTGGCGTGGTGTTCCTGCTGTTCACCATCGGGATCGAGCTATCCTGGCAGCGCCTACGTCTCCTGCGCCGGATGGTCTTCGGGTTCGGAACGCTTCAGGTCGTGCTCTGCACCCTCGCCTTGAGCCTGTTCGCCTACAAGACCGTGAACACGGTCACGGCCGCCGCCATCATCGGCATCGCCCTGGCCCTGTCCTCCACGGCCATCGTCCTGCCGGTTCTCGCGGAACAGAAGCGCCTCAACACCTCGGCGGGACGCGCCAGCTTCTCCGCCCTGCTCTTCCAGGATCTGGCGGTGGCTCCGATCCTGCTCACCATCGCTGTCCTTGACATCAGGCAGCCGGAAGTCACCACGCTGACCATGGCGGTCTCGCTCCTGCAGGCGGCGCTGGCGCTTGCCGTCATCGTCGTGCTCGGGCGCATCGTCCTGCGGCCATTCTTCCAGATGGTCTCGACGACCAAGAGCCCGGAACTCTTCATGGCCGCCTGCCTGCTCGTGGTGCTGGTCACGAGCCTGGCTGCCGCCGCGAGCGGCCTGTCCATGGCGCTCGGCGCCTTCATTGCAGGCATTCTCCTCTCGGAAACCGAATACCGCCGCGCCGTCGACACGACGATCCAGCCCTTCAAGGGCCTGCTTCTGGGCGTCTTCTTCGTCTCGGTCGGCATGAACCTGGACGTCGTCCGCTTCCTGGAAGCGCCGCTCACGATCCTGGCGGTGGCGACCCTCGTGATCGCCATCAAGAGCGTGATCATCTATTGGCTGAGCCGCCCCTTCGGCCTCAATGCCGCGGAAGCCGCCGAGACCGGATTGCTGCTCGGGCCTGGCGGCGAGTTCGCGCTGGTCATCCTCGGCAGCGCCATGGCGGCAGGTCTCGTCCCCGGCGAGACAGGCCAGAACCTCCTGCTCGTGACGACGCTCACCATGGTGGCCATCCCCTTCTTCGCCCGCCTGGGACGGCGCCTGAGCCGTCAGCTGGAGAAGAAGCGTCCCCTCGATCCTGCCGTCACGGTTCCGCCGCCGCCGGAGGAGCCCGGGCGCGTCATCGTTGCAGGCTATGGCCGCGTGGGGCAGCTCGTCGGCGACATGCTCCAGCGGCACAAGGTGCCCTATCTCGCCGTCGATCTGGATCCCGCCCGCGTGGCCGAACAGCGCAGGGCGGGCAAGCCGGTCTATTTCGGCGACGGATCCTACCCCGAGTTCCTGCGCGCCTGCGGCATCGAACAAGCCCGTGCTCTCGTCATCACCCTGGATACGCCGAGCGCGATCGGAGCCGTGGTGGCGGCGGCCCGGCAGGAGCGGCCGGACATCACCATCGTGTCCCGCGCCCGCGACGACAAGCACGCGGCCCAGCTCTACGACCTCGGCGTGGACGATGCGGTCCCTGAGACCATCGAAGCCTCCCTGCAGTTGAGCGAGGCGGTGCTGGCGGATATCGGCGTGCCCATGGGCCTCGTGATCGCCTCTATCCACGAGCGGCGTGACGAGTTCCGGGAGGTTCTCAAGAGGAGGAACACCCGCAAGCCGGAGCGCATCGAATTCCGCGCCCGGCGGACAGTCGGGAAGTGACGGCTCCGGTCTGATGCCGCCGATTGGCGCTTGACCTTCTCACCCGTTGCCAGACACTGGCTCCATGTTCCTCACCTTCTTCACAGAGCTGCGCGCGGCCAAGGTGCCGGTCTCCTTCCGGGAATACCTGTCCCTGCTGGAGGCGCTCGACCAGGATCTGGCCGACAAGAGCGCCGAGGAGTTCTACTATCTCTCCCGCACCTGCCTGGTGAAGGACGAGCGGCACTTCGACCGGTTCGACCAGGTCTTCGCCCATGTGTTCAAGGGCATCGAGAGCATGGGCCATGCGGTCGACGAGACCGGCATCCCGGAAGAATGGCTGCGCAAGCTCGCGGAACGCTATCTCACCGAGGAAGAGAAGCGCCAGATCGAGGCCATGGGCTGGGAGAAGCTCTGGGAAAACCTGAGGGAGCGCCTCAAGGAGCAGAAAGGCCGCCATCAGGGCGGCAACAAATGGATCGGCACCGCCGGCACCTCGTCCTATGGCGCCTATGGCTACAACCCGGAAGGCATCCGCATCGGCCAGGACAAGAACCGCAACTTCCGGGCCGTGAAGGTGTGGGACAAGCGCGAGTTCAAGGATTTCGACGACAGCGTCGAGCTCGGCGTGCGCAACATGCGCATCGCCCTTCGGCGCCTGCGCCGCTTCGCCCGCACCGGCTCGGCGGAAGAGCTCGATCTCGATGAGACGATCCATGAGACCGCTCACAAGGGCTATCTCGACGTGCGCCTGCGCCCCGAGCGCCGCAACGCCGTGAAAGTTCTGCTCTTCCTCGACGTCGGCGGCTCCATGGACTGGCACATCGAGATTGCCGAGGAGCTGTTCTCGGCGGCGCGGCTCGAGTTCAAGCACTTCGAGCACTTCTACTTCCACAACTGCGTCTACGAGAACCTGTGGAAGGAAAACCGCCGCCGCTTCGACGAGGTGATCCCCACCCTCGATGTAATCCGCACCTACCCGTCCGACTACCGGGTCGTCTTCGTCGGCGATGCCTCCATGAGCCCCTATGAGGTCACCCATCCCGGCGGCTCGGTGGAACATTGGAACGAGGAGCCCGGCCAGGCCTGGCTCCGGCGCATCCTCGACCATTTCCCGAAGGCCGTCTGGCTGAATCCGGTGCCGCAGCCGCACTGGGGCTATACCCAATCCATATCCCTGATCCGCCAGATCTTTGGGGAGCGGATGTATCCGCTCAACCTCGAAGGCATCGACCACGCGATGCGGGAGTTGGTGCGATAGGCATCATCGGGCAAAGGGGGAGCCGGTTTGCCGAATGGATGACGCGCAGATAAGAAGCGGCATGACCCAGACTTACACCCACAGCCCCAAGCCCTTCGGCGGGCCGATTTCCTTCATCCTCAAGGATGAGACGCTCACCGTGGATTCCGGCCGCAAGGTGCATGAGGTTCAGCTCGGCGCTGTCAGCACGGTCCGCATGACCTACGAGCCCGGCCGGCTGGCACAGAAGTCTTTCCGTACGAAGGTGATCATGAAGGACGGCAAATCCTTCACCTTCAACTCGCTCAACTGGAAGAGCCTGGTCGAGGCCCAGGAGCTGACCCAGGAATACCGCGCCTTCACATACGCCCTCTGCGAGGCCATCGCGCGCGCCAACCCGCAGGCGAGGTTCGTGGCCGGAAAGCCCCTGGGACTCTGGCTCCCCACCTCGGCGCTCGCCGTGGCATCGCTGCTGGCCATGGCCTACCTGATCTGGCAGGCTCTCCAGATGGGAGCGACGGGCGTTGCTCTGCTAGGGGCGCTGTTCGCGGTCGTGGGCGTCTGGCAGATCGAACCGATGATCAGGCTCAACAAGCCCCGTCCCTTCCGCGCCGGAGAATTGCCGGCGGAGCTTTTGCCGAAGGCGTCGTGAGGAGTGGAATTCCCATACCCCACGTCATCACCGGCCTTGTGCCGGTGATCTCGATTGATCAAAGCGCCTTGCCCATCTGATCGGGATGGCCGGGACGAGCCCGACCATGACGGCGGAGGAGTGCAACTCAAGCCCGTACCACCAGCACCGAACACTTGGCGTGGCGCACGATGGTGGCGGCGTTGGAGCCGAGCAGGTAGGTGGCCATGGTCGGCCGGTGCGAGCCGACGACGACGAGATCGGCGCCGGTCTTTTCGGCCTCGTCCAGAACCTCATTATAGACCGAACCGAGCCGGACCACGGCGGAGACGCGCTCGGCAGGAAGCTTCACCTTGGCGGCGAGTTCTGCCAGCCGCTTCTCCGCCTCGCCCTGCTGTTCCGCATCGAAGGTCGGCGGCATGAACTCCATGTAGGTGACCGGCACGATGGCGCGGACATAGATGAGACGGAGAGAGCCCCCTGAGGCTTTGGCGAGTTCCACTGCCTTGTCGATGGCGGGCTGCGCCATCTCCACTTCCCCGAGATCGACGGGCACCAGGATCGTCTTGAACATCAGCTTTCTCCAGATTTGAGCACTTTTCGGCGAAGTGGATCCGGTTCGCCGTCAGACAATGCGGCCTACGACAAAGCTTCCTTCACTGCGTGGAGGAAGCTTTATCCTTGACGGGTGGGGGTATGAACGACGAGCCCGTCGAGTTCGGGCCGGACGCGGATCTGGCATGAGAGCCGAGAATTGGGACGCACGTCGTACGCAAAGTCGAGCATGTCCTCCTCCATGGGCTGGGGCTGACCCGTGACGGCTTCCCATTCCTCTGCGACATAGACGTGACAGGTGGCGCAGGAGCAGGCCCCCCCGCATTCCGCCTCGATGCCTGGAATGCCGTTGCGGATGGCAGTTTCCATGACGGTTGCGCCCTCCTCCGCCTCGACGGTGCGGGCCGTTCCTTCGGCATCGATGAACGTAATATTGATCATTGCGGACCTCTGCTTGTCGGCGCATACTTATGACAGACTGCGCCGGAAGACGAGAGACGCACGCCAATCCTGCCGTCTTTTCGCCGCAATTTTCCCGGGTAGAGCAGGTTACTAAGCCGTTAACGACGTTCATAAATGACAGGGGACATCGGGTTTCCTTGTTTCAGATCGGCCGCTAGACTTGCTTGGTAAATGACAGATTACCGTGCGGAAATCCTTGGAAAAGGCTCCGTACCGGTTGAAGCCATGCATTCACCTCGTTCTTCAGAGAATGAGGAAGCTTCAACCATCATCAGTTGCGTCACGAGGGCGGATCATGGCGACCGAGAACAAGAAGATGAAAGACCCGGCCGAGGCAGCCTTATCGGCAGTCGAGCAGGCGCTCAATCTCGAAGAGACATTCGTGATCCACACTCCGGAACGCTCGGGCAACAAGCCTTACGAGGAGCCCAAGCTGCCCGATATCGACGATCACGACTTCACCAAGGGTCCTTTTGGTCTTGGCTCCGATTCCCTGTCCGCCCAGGCAGACGACCATGACCCGAGGCTCGAGGACATGGCCCGCTCCGGCTTCCTCGCCCCCGACCGGAACGCCGTCGCCAACGATGACCGCCAGAACGTGGGCGTGATGCTGCAGGCCCTTCAGGTCCGCCCCTCCCGCCGCGCCTACTGGGTGGCCGCCCTCGCCTCCCTGCTCTGGCTGGGCGGCGTCGGAGCCCTGGTCTACATGCAGGGCATCACGACCCCCGAACAATTGCTCGCCACCTTCTCGACCTCGCAGCTGGCACTCGGCGCCGTCGGGCTTGTGGCACCCGTCTTCCTGTTCTTCATCGCCGCGATGCTCACGGTCCGCTCGCAGGAGATGAAGATGGTGGCCCGCGCGGTCGGCGAAGTCGCCGTGCGCCTGGCTCAGCCGGAAAACTTCTCCACCGACGCCGTCCTCTCCGTCTCGCAGGCCGTGCGTCGTGAAGTGGCCGCCGTCGGCGATGGCGTCGAGCGGGCGCTGGCCCGTGCCGGCGAGCTCGAAACCCTGGTGCGCAGCGAGATTTCGACGCTGGAGCGCGCCTATTCCGACAACGAGATCCGCATCCGCTCGCTCATCGACGAGCTCGTGGCGCAGCGCGAGGCCATCGTGTCGAACGCGGAGCGCGTGCGCGGCTCCATCACCGGCGTGCACCAGAACCTGATCCAGGATCTCGACGGCGCCAGCGATCGCGTCGTTTCCGCAGTCAGCGGCGCAGGCGAAAAGGTCACCGCCTCGCTCGAAAAGCAGGGCGATCACATCACTCAGGCCCTCGGCCGTGCCGGCGAGCGCGTCGTCGAGGAGATGGCGAGCCGAGGCGTCGAGCTGGTGGAGCGCCTCTCGGGCTCCAGCGAAGAGATCAAGAACGGCATCTCGGAGGTGGGCACCATCATCACGAGTGCGCTCGAGAGCAAGGTGCAGGACATCACCGGCGCCTTCGAGCGGACCGGCGACCTCCTGACCCGCCATCTGCAGGACGGCGCGAGCCAGGTCACCCGGACGCTTGCGGAAACCGGTCGCGGCGTAATCGACGCCCTCGCCCAGCAGGGCAACGACGTCCGCGAAGCCTTCGAGCAGACGGCCCGTACCTTGGAAGACAGCTTCGCGCAGCGCGGAGCTGAGATCACCGAGAAGCTGGCGGCCACCGGCGGCGTGATTGCCGACGACATCTCGGCCCGAACCGCGGAGATGCGCGACCAGATCGCCGCTGCAGGCTCCGCCGTGGGCGAGGAGATCGTGAGCCGCGGCGTGCAGGTGCGCGAGCAGCTCGCCGCCACAGGAACCGGCGTCGTCGACGAAATCGTTCTGCGCGGCAACGAATTCCGCGAGCGTCTGGCGACGACGGCCGCCGACGTCACCCGCGAGATCGACCAGCGCGGCGTCGAAGTGCGCGAGCAGCTCGAGAGCGCCGTGCGCCTTGCCGATGAATCCATCGGCACCCGTGTCGAGGATCTGGCGAACCGCCTGGAAACGGCCAGCCAGCGGGTCAGCGAATCCGTCACCGTCCAGGGCCAGGCCCTGGAGACCAGCCTCGCTCAGGCCGGCGAGCGCGTCTCGCTGCTCATGGGCAATCAGGTCGAGGAATTCCGCACGGCCTTCGAGACGCGCGGCCAGGAATTCTCGGAGACCCTCTCCCACCATACCGACGAGGCGCACACCCGTCTGGCGACCACTGCCAAGGACATCGTTCTCGCCATCGCGGCTCAAGGATCGCGCGTCAACGAAGTGCTCAACCGGACAGCGGAAACCCTTTCCACGACGGTCGATACCCGCACCCGCGAAATGGAAGAGATGCTCAGCTCGCGTCTCACGGCATTCGAGGGTGTCATGGCTCGCGGCGGCGAGATGGCCGAGCGCATGTCCCGCGACGTCGGCAACCTGACCGAGACGATCAGCGGCCGCTTCGAGGAGATGGACCGTCTCATCACCGTGCAGGGACGCACCGTGGCCGAGTCCTTCGCCGAGCGCGCCCGCGAGGCGACCACGGCCATCGAGACTCAGCTTGCCGCTCTCGAGGAGCACGCCTCGCGCCGGACCTCGGAGATCGCGGTCAACTTCGACACCATCGTCGAGCGGGTCGACAGCGTCCTCGGCGCCCGGTCGACAGCGCTTAACGAGGCTCTCGTCGTGCGGACCGGCGAGATGGCCCGCGTCATGGCCGAAGGCGGACGCGACGTGGCGACTGCGCTCCAGGCTCGCGTCGACGAGATCAGCCAGGCGATCACCGCCAAGACCAACGCGATTGCCGACACTCTGTCCTCCAGGGCCGAGCAGATCAGCGAGTCTCTGGATGGCCGCATTGCCGCGATCAACGAGGTACTCGGCAGTCGCGCCGACCAGATCACGGAAGCCCTGGGCACCCGCGCATTCGAGATCAACCAGACCCTGGGAAGCCGCGCGGAGGAGATCGCCAACGCCCTCAACCAGAGCGTGACGATGCTCGAAGACCGGGTCGTCAACCGCCTCAGCGGCGTTGCGGAAACCATCGACGAGCGCGGACAGGCCGTTCTCGGCTCGCTCACCAGCCGCATCGGCGAGATCCGCTCGATCTTCGACACGCAAGGCGCGTCCCTCGTCGAGAGCCTGGGCAACCGCGGCGAGGTGATCGGCCGCGAGGTGGCCGCCATCAGCGAAGCGACCCTGCGCAATCTCGAAGAGCGCAGCACCACCCTGCTCTCCTCTCTCCAGGAGCGCACGACGGAGCTGACCGCTTCCTACAGGCAGTCAACGGACGCCATGCGCAGCGCCATCGACGAAGGCACGCAGCAGACCGTCGAAACCCTCACCGGCGTCAATGACCGCCTGCGGGGCGAGCTCGTCGACGTGCTCGGCCGCCTGCAGGATGCCAATCGCCTGCTCCAGCAGGTCGCAGCCTCCGCCAGCAGCAATCTCGGCGCTGTCGAGGATGGACTGGCCGGGCGGGTCCAGCACATCGAGTCGCTTCTCTCGGAAATCGCTACGCAGACGGGACGTGCCTCCGATCAGGTGGCCGATCAGGTCGACGCGCTGCGCAGCGTGTCCTCCGGCGCCATCCAGCAGGCAATGGAGCTGGCCCAGAGCCTCGAGGAGCGCAGCCGCGCGCTCACCGACGCCACCAACGAGCAGACGCGCACCTTCACCGAGGCAGCAACCGCTCTGGAACGTGTCGAGGCTCGCATGAACGAAGCCCTGTCCAGCCGTCAGCAGGCGCTGGACGAGCTTCTCAGCCGGATCAACGAGCGTTCGCAGGATCTGGAATCCGTCACCCGCTCCTTCACGACCCTGCTGGAAGGTTCGCTCGAAAACGCCGACACCAAGGCACGCCAGCTCGGCTCGGTCCTGGCCGCCGCCGCGGAGACCACGACGAACGTCATCGGCGAGCAGTTCGAACGCATCCGCGCCACCACAGGCGAAGAGAGCACGCGCACGGCAGCCGCCCTGCGCACCAGCTACGAGCAGGCTGCGGCCGAGATGGCGCAGGCGCTGAGCAACGCCACCGCGAAGTTCCGCGACACCATGGGCGAACTGCGCGGCATGACCGGTCAGATCCAGCGCGAATTGGAGGCCACCCGCGCCGAACTCCGCCGCGGTGTCGTGGAGCTGCCGCAGGAGACGCAGGAAGCGAGCGCCAATATGCGCCGTGTCGTCGCCGACCAGATCAAGGCTCTCAACGAGCTGTCCGCTCTGGTGTCGCGCTCGAACCGTCTGGTCGATGCCGCTCCGGCCGCCCAGCCGCGCAAGGCTGCGGTCAACGAAACGCCGGTCGCTGCCACCATGGCGGCCGTCGCAGCCGCGGTCGAGCAGCGGATCGCACAGACGCCGGCGCCCGCCCCTGCCCCGACGGTCGCCCGTCAGGCAGAGCCCAAGCCGGCCCCGGCCCCCGCACCGGCTCCCGTTCGCCAGGCTCAGCCTCCGGCAGAGCGTCCGGCTCCGCGCCGGGAGGAGGCTCCTGCCCGCGATGCCGGCAATCGCGGCGGCTGGCTGTCGGATCTCCTGAACCGGGCTTCGCGCGACGAGGACGTGGAACCGGCCCGCACGCCGGCCCGCACCGATCGCGCCCGCACCAACAGCCTCGAATCCCTGGATTCGATCTCCGTCGACATCGCGCGGATGATCGATCACGAAGCGGCTGTCGAGCTGTGGGACCGCTACCGCCGCGGCGAGAGCAACGTGTTCACCCGTCGCCTCTACACGCTGCAGGGACAGCAGACCTTCGACGAGATCCGCCGCAAGTACCGCCGCGACGAGGAGTTCCGGCAGACGGTGGACCGGTACGTGGAAGAGTTCGAGCGCCTGCTTGCGGAGGTCTCCCGCGACGACCGCGACTCCATGCTGACGAAGACCTATCTCACGTCGGAAACCGGCAAGGTCTACACCATGCTGGCCCACGCGAGCGGACGGTTCGAGTAAAACCGATCAAGCTGAGAAGACACGAAACGCGGCCTCCCGGCCGCGTTTTTTGTTGATGGGTCAGCCTGTCAGGAAAGTGTCATTCCCGGCCGGAGCGCAGCGGAGGGGAAGGGAATCCATAGCGTTGCGCCTGATCATGGATCCCTTCCCTCGCCGACGCTCGCCGGGGATGACACCCTCT
>KI911996.1:7722-16440 GCA_000517005.1 Microvirga lupini | reverse complement strand
AGGTTTAGACTTTCAACGACAATATGGAATTGAAGGCGCTATGCCGGGGGCTGCGTTTCCCCCATTGCAGTGCTCGGGTCTTCCCGCCGCGGCAGATGGCTTCCGCTCACCCAGCGCACGATGTCGAGCATGACGACCGACAGGGCCTCGTCGAGGGCGCGGGCGGCGTTCGGCGCATCCACGGCGCTGGCCGGGACGCTGGCGCGGAAGATGCGGCCGTTCACGATGCGGCCGTTCTGGTCGCTGACGATCTTCACCGAGATCTCGGCCACGGCCTGATTGTCCGGTGTCGCGATTTCGAACCGGCGCAGCTCGGAGACGAGCTGAACGTCGGCCACGGCACCACTGCTCGGGCGGGAGACGCCCCGGAGCTGCGAGGCATTCTCGAAGGTGTTGATCAGGCGGGTCTGGATCAGGCGCGGCAGGTTGTCGGCCCACTGCCCTCCTCCGATGAACGACACGGAACCGCTGGCGTCCTTGACCAGGATCTGCTGGGTCGAGAGCGGCTGCAGGGCCGCAGGCTCGTTGACCAGAACCTGAACGGCGGCGGCGCCCCGGATCCGGGACGTGGGCGCCGAAAGATCGTAAGTCGCCGGTGCGGGACCTGACGAGCAGGCGCCGGTCAAGGCAGCCAGAACCAGCACCGGAGCGAAACGCCGGAGCAGGCAAGCTCGACCTTTCAGGGGGGTCAACACGGAGGGTCCACGCATACTGGTTACTTAACGGCGTCCACTATACTCGGGGAGGTTTGAACGACCACCGAAAAGAAACTGCTGTGGATTACGCTCGATGCTGCGGACCGCCCGGCTGATGTCGCCCAACGTCCTGCGCCCTTCGACGGCCAGAGCCTCGTATTCCCGCAATCCCGATTCCGTGAACCGGTTGACGCCGCTCAACACGCCCTCGGTCCTGGTGTTGAGATCATTGGCGAGTTCGCGGACGGCTACGGCGGCCGCGCGAATCTCATCGAAAGCGCCCTTCCCGGATTCACCGGAGGCCGAGCCGAGGAACTTCTCGGCACCCGCCAGCACGCTGTCGATCTTGTCGGCGGATTTGTTGAGCTTTTCGGTGATTGAACGCGCTTCCTGGATGGCCTTGTCGATATCGGGGCTGCGCCGGCTCAGGGTCTGGGTGAAGGTGTCTACGTTGTCGACCGTGCGGCCGATCTTGGCCGGGTCGACGGCTTTGGTGATTTCCGCGATCTCGGCCACGGCCGAATCGAGCTTCGGCGCGGTCTCGTTCAACCGGTCGATCAGGCTCGCCGCGTCTTTCAGGGCGTCGCTCACGACCTGACGGTTTTCGCCCAACGCCGCAGTGAAGTTGTCGACATTCTCGACGATGCGGGCGACTCGCTGGCGGTCGACGGAACGCACCACCTCGTCGACATTCGCCGCCAGGGTCTCGAGCTTCTCGGCGAGAGGTCCGACCTTCTCGGCCGCCTGGCCGATCTGAGCTAGGAAGCGGTCGATGCCTTCCGCGTTCTCGCCCAGGGCCTGGGAGAAGCGCTCCACGTTCTGGATCGTCCGGCTGATGGCGCCCTCGTTATCGGTGACGACCCGCCCGACCCGTTCGAGCACGTCGTCGGCCCGGCGGGCGATGTTGCGCGCCGTCTCGATGAGATCCTGGAAGTCGGAGCGGTCGGCAAAGATCGTCGGCATAGGCTGGCCCGGGCCGGCCACGAGCGGCGGCGCGCCCGCCTCACCACCCGACAGGCCGATATTCGCCACGCCGGTCAGGCCCTGGTATTCCAGGCGGGCCCGCGTATCGGAACGGATCGGCGTATTGCTGTTGACGGTGGCGATGGCGACCACGCGGCGGGGATCCTCCGGCAGAAGGTCGAGGCTCGTCACCTCGCCGACCCGCAGGCCGTTGAAGGCCACGCTGGACCCCTGCGAGAGACCCGCCACCGAGCCGGAAAACACGATGCGGATGCTCTGGCGCGCCTGGCCCCGTTCGCCGCCGGAGAACCAGTAGACGAAGCCGAAGGCGGCTGCGATCACCGCCAGGGTAAAGAGGCCGATCAAGGCATAGTTTGCGCGCGTTTCCATCGTTACCCTTACGCGCCGCCGGCCATAACCGCGCGTGCCCGTTTCCCATGAAAATATGAGCGGAGCCACGGGTGATCCGATTCCAGCATCACCTCGATGGGCCCCTCCGCGAGAATTTTTCCCTCGCCCAAAGCCGCTATCCGGTCGCAGACCGAGTAAAGGCTGTCCAAGTCATGAGTTACCATGAATACGGTCAGGCCTAAAGTCCGCTGTAACGTCGCAATGAGGTCGTCGAACTCGCCGGCGCCGATGGGATCGAGGCCCGAGGTCGGCTCGTCGAGGAAAACAATCTCGGGGTCGAGAGCAAGCGCCCGCGCCAAGGCCGCGCGCTTGATCATGCCGCCGGAAAGTTCGGACGGCAGCTTGTCGGCCGCATCGGGATTGAGGCCCACCATCTCGATCTTGAGCATGGCCAGCTCGTCGAGCAGCCGGTCCGACAGGCGCAGATATTCCCGCATCGGGACCTGGATGTTCTGCTTCACGGTCAGCGCCGAGAAGAGCGCGCCCTGCTGGAACAGCACACCCCAGTGCCGTTCGAGCTGGCGGCGCTCCTCGGGCGACAGCTCGTCGAGATTCTGGCCCAGCACCTCGATGGAGCCCGCCCGCTTGGGCACGAGCCCGAGGATGGCCCGCGTCAGGACCGACTTTCCCTGACCGGAGCCACCGACGAATCCCAGGATCTCCCCGCGATAGACGTCGAGATCGAGCCCCTTCAGGATCGTCCTGTCTCCGAAGCCGACCTCGACGTCGCGGACGCGAATGATCACGTCGCGGTTCTGGGTCGGGTCGGGGTGGCGCCTTTCGAGCATCATCTCAGTAATTTATCGCTGCAAAGAACATGGCGAAGAGGCCGTCGAGCACGATGACCATGAAAATCGCCTTCACCACCGAAGACGTTACATGCCGGCCCAGGGACTCGGCGGAACCCTCAACCGCCAACCCCTCCAGGGTCGCGATTATGCCGATCACCAGCGCCATGAAGGGGGCCTTGATAATGCCGACGAGGAAGGTGTTCAGGCTGACGGCAGCCCGAAGGCGGTTCAGGAAGATGTCCGGGCTGATGTCGCCGTAGACCCAGGTCGTGAGGCCGCCTCCGACGAGCGCCGCGATGGAGGCGATGAAGGTGAGAAGCGGCAGGCCGATCACCAGCGCCATGATGCGCGGGACGATGAGCACCTCGATGGGATCGAGGCCCATGACCCGCAGGGCATCGATTTCCTCGCGCATCTTCATGGAGCCGATCTCGGCGGTGAAGGCCGAGCCGGAGCGGCCCGCCACCATGATCGAGGTCAGCAGAACGCCCAGCTCGCGCAGGACCAGGATGCCGATGAGGTCGATGACGAAGGGAGTCGCGCCGAACTTCACGAGCTGGAAGATGCCCTGCTGCGAGACGATGCAGCCGACGAGGAACGAGATCAGGACGATGATCGGCACGCCACGATAGGCGATCTGCTCCAGCTGGTTGATCACCGCCGTGCCCCGGAAGCGGCGGGGATGGACGACCACGCGGATCAGCGCCGAGACGAGCTCGCCCAGAAAGCCGACGCCGCCGACCATGTCCTTGCCGGCACCGGCAACGCTCTGGCCCACATCCACGAGAAAATCGACCACGCGGGAGTGGCGCGGCTTCGGCTCCCCCTGGAAATCACGATAGGCCGCCTCGTCCAGAAGGATCTTCTGCTCCGGCGAGGCATTGGCGAAATCCACCTGCCCCTTGGCGGAGAGCTCATGCCGTGTGCGATTGAGCGTCCAGGCGCCAAGGGTATCGAGACGCTCGACGCCGCTCAGATCGAGGGTCAGGGGAAAGGCATCGGCTTCCGCCGCGATCTCATCGACCAGGGCCTCGACCTTCTGGGCATGCGGCGCCGTCCAGGGACCGGCTAGCCGGACCGTCGTCTGCCTCTCGGCGCGGTCGATTGTGACTTCCGGCTCTCGAGCCAAGGTGCTCTGCGCCACGATCATCCCTTCGGCGTTGATTCCGCTTGGTGATAGCGTGTCATTGCGCCACAAGTCGAGACGAAGTTAAGAAGAGACCTGAGAGAATGCGCAAGCTCACCGTTTCCATCGACCGTTTCCCCATTGCCGGAAAATTCTCCATCGCCCGCGGCTCCCGCACCGAGGCGGTGGTCGTGACGGCGACGATCTCCGAAAACGGGGCTGTCGGGCATGGAGAATGCGTGCCCTATCCCCGTTACGGCGAGACGGTCGAAGGCGTAGCGGCGGCGATCGAAGCCATCCGGCCGCAGATCGAGGGAGGGCTGACCCGCGAGGCGCTTCAGGACCTCATGCCCGCAGGAGCAGCCCGCAACGCGGTCGATTGCGCCCTCTGGGACATGGATGCGAAGCGCTCCGGCATTCGCGCCCATCTGACCGCCGGCCTGACCCGCTGGCCACCGGCCACCACGGCCTACACGATCAGCCTCGATACGCCCGACGGCATGGCGGAGGCCGCCGCCAGGGCGGCTGAACGGCCGATTCTCAAGGTCAAATTCGGCGCTCCCGACGGCGATATCGAGAGGATCAGGGCCGTGCGCCGGGCAGCGCCCCAGGCGACCCTGATCGCCGATGCCAATGAGGGCTGGACCGAGGAGAACCTGGAACGGCACCTCGCCGCCTGCTCGGATGAGGGCTATGCCCTGGTGGAACAGCCCCTGCCTGCCAAGGATGACGGATACTTGAGCCGGATCTCGCGTCCCGTCCCGATTCTCGCGGACGAGAGCGTGCATGACCGGGCGAGCCTCGACCGGCTGGTCGGCCTCTACGAAGTCATCAACATCAAGCTCGACAAGACCGGCGGGCTGACGGAGGCGTTGGCTCTCGCCGATGCGGCGGAAGCCAAGGGCTTCTCCCTCATGATCGGTTGCATGGTCGGTACCTCGCTCGCCATGGCGCCTGCCCTGGTGCTCGCGCCCCGCGCCCGCTTCGTCGATCTCGACGGCCCGCTCCTCCTCGCCAAGGACCGGGAGCCCGGCCTGCGTTACGAGGGCAGCATCGTCTATCCGCCGGAGCCCGCCCTCTGGGGTTGATCCTTGCGGAGGCGCACGACCGCCAGCATCAGGGCGAAACCGATGGCTCCCAAGGGGGCCATCGCGGCAAAGACGCCGGCGCCCGCCTCAGCATAGATCAGGCCACTGACGATCGTGGAGGCAGCGGTCGTCAGGGCGGCCAGGGAGCCGTAGATCCCTTGCGCCCGTCCTCTCGCCTTCATGGGTGCCAGCGCGGCCAGAGCCGCCATGGTGCCGATATGGGTGGCGGCGAAAGTCAGGCTGTGCATGACCTGAAGCACGAACATGACCTCCGTCCCCGGCTGCAGCGACATGATGGTGAAGCGGATGACCGCCGTAGCCGACCCGATCATGACCAGGCCGATGCCCGAGCTGCGACCGACATGGCGGCCGAGATAGATGAAGACCAGGATCTCGGCGATCACGCCGACCGCCCAGAAATAGCCGATGACCTCGTCGGAGAAGCCGATGGAGCGCCAATAGATGCTGGCGAAGGCGTTCAGCGCACCGTGGCTTCCCTGAGTCAGCGCTCCCGCGATCAGCACCAGCCACAGGATTCGGGAGAGTTGGGGAGAAGTTCCGTCTGCCTGAACCTCACTTTGGCTCGCAGGCTCACGGGGATCGTGTGGGACGGCGATCAGCGTCGCCGAGATCCCCAATATTGGAATGAGGGTCAGGGCCACGATCACGCTATCAGGCCCGAAGGCGCCGACCAGATAGCCGCCCACGATATTGGTGATGAAGAACGCGACGGATCCGGCACCTCTGATCCGACCGTAATTCAGACCGGGATGTTTCTGGACCGCGTTGGTGGAGACGAGATCGTTGCCGGGAATGACGCAGGATTGCGCGACGGCGACGAGCGCCACCAAGGCCATGATCATGACGCCGTTGTCGACCAGCAGGAACAGCGGAAAGCCGACCAGCTGACCGAGATGGCTGGCCAGAAGCAGCCGCCTTGCCCCGAACGATCGGTCCGCGAGGCTCAGGAGCGGCGCCGTCGCCAGGATCCGCACGATGATGGGAATGGCGACCACGAACCCGATCACGGTCGGCGACAGCGCCTTGCTCTGCAGCCAGAGCGGAAAGAACGGCAGATAGATCCCGTGGCTGGTGAAGCTGGCAGCCTGCAACGCACCCAGGCGAAATTCGAGAGATTTGAGCGGATGCATCAGGACGATTGTCTTCTGGAATCGAGAAACGGAGCCGAAGGAGCAAGAACGCGGTGCAAGACTACCCCTGAAGGCCTTGCAGGGGTTGAGCTTGCAGGCACTTTGCACACATCTGTTGGAGACAGGAATCAAACCCGGCCGAGATGGATTGCGCCACCATGCCCGATGAAGAGACCAACGTCACGTTCGGCGACCTGGATTTCGACACCATCGAAGCGGCCGTCATGGAGACGGCGCGCGGCCGCTGGTTCCTGAGGGAATATGCCAGGCGCAACCGCAACGCGGACACGCAGGCCGTTCTCGAGGCGGTGGAGCGCCTGAAGGAAATGCCCTTGGACGCCAAGGCGATCGCGCCCTTTCGAGCCTGCCTGGAGAAAATGGTCGCCGCGATCCGGCAGACCAAGGAGGAGGTCCGCTCCTTTCCAACGCTGGAAGCCGACGATCCCTTGAACGCCCTCTCGGAGGCGGAATTCCAGGAAGCAGCCGAGCAGCGCATTCGACGCATGGTGTCGACGCTTCATGATCTGGAAAACGAGCTCCAGAGCATGATCGATCTCACCAAAGTCGAGGTCGATCGGACAAAGGTCTCCTTGGAGACCGGCCCTTTCGAGGGTGAGAAGGCCCAGCATCTCCACCCGCACCCTGCCTTCCTGATGTAGGACAGGTCATCTCCCGGAATGGGCTTTCTCGATATTGGAGAAGAACTGCCGGGCACTTTCGTGCCAGGTGAAGGTCTCGCCATAGGCCCGGCAGCGATCCTTCGGAATGGCGAGAGCCGCGAGAGCCGCTTTCCGCAGATCGGCATCGAGGACGCCGCAGCCTGAGGAGCCGATCACGTCCAGCGGCCCCGTGACCGGAAAGGCCGCAATCGGCAGGCCGGAGGCCAGCGCCTCGATCAGGACGATGCCGAAGGTGTCGGTCAGGCTCGGGAAGACGAAGACGTCCGCGGAGGCATAGACCCGCGCCAGATTCTCGCCCGTGAGGGAGCCGAGGAAGCGGGCTTCCGGATATCTCCGTTCGAGGTCGGCGCGGGAGGGGCCATCGCCGACCAAGACCTTCGTTCCGGGCAGATCGAGGCTCAGGAAGGCGTCCAGATTCTTCTCGACCGCGACACGCCCGACATAGAGGAAGATCGGGGCGGCGACATCCAGGATCCGTTCGTTTCGCGGCCGGAACAGAGCCGTATCGACGCCCCGGGTCCAGCGCATGATGTTCTTGAAGCCGCGTCCGGTCAGCTCCCGCTCCAGAGAGGGCGTGCTGACCATCATGGCGCGAGCGGCCCGATGGAACCGCTTGAGCGCCTTGTAGGACCACGCCTCGGGGATCTTGGTCCGGGCAGCCACGTATTCCGGAAAGCGCGTGTGATAGCTCGTGGTGAAAGCCCGCCCCTGGCGAGCGCAGGTCAGTCGCGTCGCCAGCCCGATGGGTCCTTCCGTAGCGATATGGACGTGGGTCGGCCGGATCTCCTTGAGGATGCCGGCAAGGGAGCCAGGTCCGACCAGAGACAGGCGAATTTCCGGATAGGTCGGCATGGGGAGGGAGCGGAAGCGCTCGGGGGTGAGGAACACGACCTCCGCACCGAAGCGTGGGGCCTCCGCGGCCATGTATTCCAGCGAGCGCACCACCCCGTTGATCTGAGGACGCCATGCATCGGTAGCGATCAGAAGGCGCATCAGGCGGCCCTCTCGCTGACTTTCATGCTGACGAGACTTTGATCGCGGACCTTCTCCCGTTGGATATCCATCCACCGGATCAGCTCGAAGGAACCGTCGTAGTGCTCGACCACCGCCGTGCAGGATTCGACCCAGTCGCCGGTGTTCACGTAGGCCACGCCGAACTGATCGTGCATGATCGCATGGTGGATATGCCCGCAGATCACCCCGTCGGCTTCCTGCCGCTGGGCTTCCGCGGCGAGAAGCTCCTCGAACTTGCTGATGTAGTTCACCGCGTTCTTGACCTTCAGCTTGGCCCAGGACGAGAGCGACCAATAGGTCAGGCCGAGCCGCCGCCGCACGATGTTGAGATAGGTGTTGATGAAAAGTGCTGCCGAATAGGCTCCATCTCCGAGAAGCGCGAGCCAGCGGGCGTGTCGGACCACCAGATCGAACTGATCGCCATGGATCACGAGATAGCGCTTGCCGTCGGCGGTTTCATGGACCGCGTAATCTGCCAGCTCGACGCCGCCCAGATTGACCCCGATATAATCGCGCAGAAACTCGTCGTGGTTGCCGGGAAGGTAGACGAGACGCGCGCCCTTCCGGACCTTGCGCATGAGCTTCTGCACCACATCGTTGTGGGCCTGGGGCCAGTACCAGCCCGATTTCAGCCGCCAGCCGTCGACGATGTCGCCGACGAGATAGATTGTATCGGCGTCATAGGCCTTGAGGAATTCGAGCAGGGCACCTGCCCGGCATCCCTTGGTGCCAAGGTGGAGATCGGACAGGAACAGGGTCCGTACGCGCAGAGCATTCACATCCTGAGCCATGGGCCCCT
>KI911996.1:2059-7622 GCA_000517005.1 Microvirga lupini | reverse complement strand
TGCTGGCTCTTTGACAATAACTTATCAGCCCATGCGCCCATTGGCCCCTTCCACGTCATGGCCGGCCTTGTGCCGGCCATCCCGATCCGAAGAACGCCGCGCTTCACCGAGGCGAGATCACCGGCACAAGGCCGGTGATCGTGAAGAAGGTGAATTCCGAGCCAGTCTGTCAGATCCGGCAAAAATCCGGTTCCAAGACGCCCCGATTTGCCATAGAGGCTCTCCGCCGGATCGGGGGAGATCGTTGATGAACGTACCTGATTTAGTCGGGCTGATCGGAGTTGCAGCCTATCTATCGGCATACGGGCTGTTGCAACTCGGAACCTTGAAAGTAGAGGACAGTCGTTACGCGCTTCTCAATGCATTGGGTGCGCTGCTGATTCTCTATTCATTGCTGTTCGACTTCAATCTCGCGTCCTTCGTGACCCAATCCGCATGGCTGGTACTGACTGCCGTCGGCTACATACGGTCTCACATCAAGCGCTCACAGGCCGCCCAATCCTAAACCCATGCGTCCGACGCAGGGGTTTGCGCACCGATTAGGGGTTCACGAGGCGGCTCGTCCGTGGTTGGCTGCAATCTGCCCTCAAGCGACGCCACCCGTGAAAACCCGCCTCCCGTGAAACCTCTTCTGGGGATCTCCCTCAAAGTCATCTCCGCCGTCGTCTTCACGATGATGTCGGCGACCCTCAAGACGCTCGCTGCCCGCTATCCTGTCGGAGAGATCGTCTTCTTCCGCTCGGCCTTTGCGCTGCTGCCGCTGCTGCTGTGGCTGAAATGGCAGGGGGATCTCATCAACGCCGTGCGGACGAAGAACGTCGTCGGCCACTTCAAGCGCGGTTTCATCGGCACGAGCGCGATGTATCTCGGCTTTGCCGCCCTCTCCTACCTTCCCCTCCACGACGCCATCGCGATCGGCTACGCCTCCCCCCTCATCGCAGTGATCCTGGCAGCCCTCCTCCTCAAGGAGACGGTGCGCGCCTATCGGTGGACGGCGGTCGGCATCGGCTTCCTCGGCGTCCTGATCATGCTGTCCCCGTATTTAAAGGTCGGCACCTTCGGCGGAGACCTGAACGCGGGACCGACGCTTGGCGCCATGCTGGCCTTCGCCGGAGCCTTCTGCTCGGCCGGCGCCATGATCCAGGTCCGCCGCCTGACCGAGACGGAGAAAACCGGCGCCATCGTGTTCTACTTCTTCCTCATGGCGTCCGGCCTGTCGCTCTGCACCATCGCCCTGGGCTGGCGCATGCCGGATGCCATGGACCTCGCCCTGTTCATCCTCATCGGCATCCTGGGCGGGGTCGGGCAGATCCTGGTCACGCAATCCTATCGCTACGCGGACACCTCGGTGATCGCGCCGTTCGAGTACACGACCATGATCTGGGCGCTTCTGTTCGGCTGGTTCATGTTCGGGGACCTGCCCACCATGACCGTGCTGACCGGTGCGACCATCGTGGCTGCGACGGGGCTCTTCATCGTCTGGCGCGAGCACCGGCTCGGACTCCTGCGAACGAAAGAGCTTCAGGCTACCCCCCAAAGACCAGGGGTCTGAACCGAAAAGAGGCACTGTGACCGCCCCGGCGCTTGACCCGTTCCGTCGATTACCCCACAACCGTTTTGAGGAACGAACGTTCTCTTTTTCAGAACAGAGGCAGTCATGGGTGTCGAGGGTAAAGAACGGAGCCGGGACTTGGAGGCAGGCGCACAGGTTCTGTCCGGCAACATGGGCAAGACGATCCAGCGGCTGCGCAAGGCCTACAACCTGTCCCTGTCGGAACTCGCCGAGCAGTCCGGCGTCGCGAAGTCGATCATCAGCCAGATCGAGCGCAATGAGACCAATCCGACGCTCGCCACCATCTGGCGGCTGAGCCAGGCCTTGGACGTTTCGATCGAGCGGGTTCTCGCCTCCGGCGACGAGGAGCCCTTCATCGAGAAATCCTCCAAGGCCGACACCCCGATCCTCGTCTCGGAGGACGGCAAGATGCGCCTGGCCATCATCGGCTGGCTCAAGACCATCGAGTGGCTGCAATGGTACGACGTGCAGTCGGAGCCCGGCGGCGTGCTCGATTCCGACAGCCATCAGCGCGGCTCGGTGGAGTGCCTGTCCGTCCTGGAAGGAGAGTTCGAGGTCGCGGTCGGCGGCGTGACCCAGCAGGCGACGGCGGGGGAAAGCCTGCGCTACCGCTGCGATCGTCCCCATTCGGTGCGCTGCATCGGCGATGCGCCGGGCCGCGCCACCATGGTCTGCATCCTGAAGGCCGCCGTGATGGATTGAGGCCCTTAAGTTGAAGGGCTTGCAATATCCATAGCTCTCATCCTGAGAGACTGATCGGACATTCACCTGCTTCGTCATCACCGGCCTTGTGCCGGTGATCCCGATCCCATGAAGCTCGGCGCTTTTCATATCGGGATGGCCGGCACAAGGCCGGCCATGACGTGGGATGTGTCATTCCCGGCTAGCCTCTCAGGAGAAGGTTGAGCGTCAAAACTCGGGCTGTCCTCATTCAGGTTTCTTGAAGCCCTGCCTCGGTGGCAGGGACAAAAGGTATTCCGCCATGGCCTGACGGTCCGCATCGGGGATTTGGGCCGTATTGGCCACGACGGCCCCCATCGGACCGCCGACGGTGTCGAAATTCGGCGTCTCGCCGGTCTTCAGCACGGTCGTGAGATCATCCGCCGTCCAGCCTCCGATACCGCTCGGATGAGGGGTGATGTTGGGAACGGTGCCCCGGCCTTCCGGATCGGGCCCACCGGCGAAACGCCGATCCTCGAGGATGGCCCCCGCAGCATTGCGCTCGCTGTGGCACTCGGCGCAATGTCCTGGCCCGTTCACCAGATAGGCTCCCCGGTTCAAGCTCGCGGACTTGGACGGATCCGGCCGGAAGATCTGCCCGTCCAGGAAGGCGAGCTTCCACAGGCCGAGACCCCGGCGGATGTTATAGGGGAAAGGCAAATCGTGGTCCGGAGCGCGCCCTTCGACAGACGCAAGCGTCATAATGAAGGCGAAGAGGTCGGCAAGATCCTCAGGGCTCATCCGCTGATAGCTGGTGTAAGGAAAAGCGGGGTATGCGTTATCGCAACAGGTCATATGCCTGGGAACGTTCGTGGAACGGTTGGCTGCCTGAACCTTGGGGATGACGCCAAAGCGCATGGCCGCGATGAACTGCTCCCGCGACCATGCGCCGATCCCATCTTCCTTGTGCGGGGAAATATTGGGCACATGGAACGTGCCGAAGGGTGACTTCAGAGCGTACCCGCCACCCAGCTTTAACTTGTCAGGATCGTTTGGCCGCGCGTGGCACGACGTGCAGCCGCCGGCAAAGAACAGGATCCGACCATTCTCCAGATCGGGCTGACGGGCCGGCAGCGGACCCACCTTCGCCATCTCTCGGGTGGCATCGGTCAGGTACCAGAGAACCCCGGCTGCCACAGCCAGGACAACGATCAGCCCCACAACCACCCGTTTCATTCATGTCCCCGACAGAAAGTGTTTGTCAGGATCCTGCTGCGAAACGCTTGATGATTCCAGCCATGCGGGGCCTGCATGCTGTTCAATCCTAAGGCACTTTTTCGTGAAGTGTCTCCACTACGGGTATATGCCCCACCTGTGGTGGTGGATCACGGGGAAGATCCCTCTACTACTTTCTGGGTAGGCACGTTTGTAACGCAATGTATATGGGACTTTTTTGTGCCCCACAGATCCCCAGATGAATGGCTCCCCAAAGGTTAACTGCTGGACAGATATTTTGATCTCTGCCACAAATGCCCCATCCACAAGGGGGAACGCCGAAAACAACCAAGACTGCCCCACTCGCCGAAAAACAACATAAAAGTATTCATTTCGGGCAGGGGCACAGGTCCGTGATCCGTCCTCTACGTGCGAAACCTTCCTTGATCCTCAACAAGGTGACCGATGACGCGCACATCAAGGCTGTTCAAAGCAGAAGTCCGACGCATGCATGGTGCCCCATCCCGGGTACGCTTTTCCCTCCAGTGTCATGAATGCAGCACGGACGATTTCATCGAAGGGCCCCGGGTACTCCCTGACGACGTGGTCAGCAAGAAGTTTGCCCAAAGGGGCTGGGTGATCGGCCGAAACCGATCCTTCGACTTGTGCCCGCTCTGCGTGGGCGTCTCGCAGGAGAACAAGCTGGCTACCGTCTTCAAGGTAACCAAGGACAGCGAGCCGGTACCGACCCCGGCCGAGATGGCTGCCAAGGCCTCCGACGACAAGCGGCAGGCTGTAGACAAGACCCACGCAGCGCTCGACCGGCTCCTGGGCAAGGCGCGGGAGGCAGCTGGGCCCCCCAACGGATGTAGCCTCACCGACCGATCCAACGATCCCCTGCTCGCCATGATGGCCCACGACATGGGCGAGATTCGTGCGCTTCTCGAGATGATCGCGTCCCAGAACAACACCCGAGATAAGGAACTGAACAAGCAGACCGCCCTGTGGGAAGACCATGTGAAGTTCTATCGATCCTTCCTCGAGCAACTGATTGCCAAGCAGGAGCGGTGGTCTCTTCTGCAGGAACAAGTGATCGGCGCTATCGCCAACATCGTCCCGACCCTGGTCAGAACCTCGGAGGGCATGACAAGCGGCGTTACGGCGGGCGTCGAGAAGGCCATGAATAACCTCGCTGTGATCGTGGCCCAGGAAGCCATGGCACGAAGGAAAGCGACCGAGGAGGTCGCTCCGGAGCCGCCACCGGTCGTTCCCCAGGCCACCGAAGACATCGCTACCTTGCCTGCCTCCACGCAGACGGTCGAGCCCGTGACTACTCCCGAGACCCCGGCGCACATTCGTCGGAAGGCTTTGTTCTCGGTGACCTCCTACGCAGACCCCCGCAAGCCCGATAAGTTCTTGACAATGGTGTCGATGGACAGGGCTACCTGGGAAGCCGCCGGCTTCACCCCTGAGGACTGCTACCTCGTCCAGCACATCAAAGGCCGGCTGGTCATTGCCCGCGCCCCCGCCGACCAGGGTGTGAAGCCCAAGAAGATCGGCAAGCAGACTGTGGTGCTGCAGACCCGCAACGTCGGTGACCTCAACTACAAGCGCACCTACATCCAATCCGGTCCTGGCCAGATCCTGGCCTGATGCTATACTCGCCTCGGGAACCGAGGATGGTTTTATAGCCCCCCTGCCCCCGGCTTAGAAGTGACATGAAGGGCTCCGGAGCAATCTGGGGCCCTTTTCGTATAAGCACACGACTCGTGTAGACGCCGCCAAAGGATGCCTCACGCCTTCCGCTAATCGCTTGTCACATATGCGCTTGCTGTTCGAGTTTGCCTCAGCTTTTTGCTGAACGGATCCATTGGTCCGCCTCACCCTCAAAAGTGCGGATTTGTTAGTCTGGTTGGGAGGTCAGAGCGGACGTTTCGCGCAGCCCTGTCTTCTTCTGGAGTTGACCGAGCCTGTGTGAAAACTCTGATCGGTCGCTTCTTGGAGTAATTTTATGTCTCAGAAACCCTGATTCACCGGGAAATTCCCGGCGCAGAGGCATGAAGTTGTATAAATAGCTCGCCGCGGCGAGCGTGGTTTGAGTTTTCACACAGCCTC
>KI911996.1:0-1959 GCA_000517005.1 Microvirga lupini | reverse complement strand
CTTTGACCCGTTCCGGACGTTCGCGATCTGCCAAGCAAGTCAGAGAAGGTCTGATACGGGGATTCATGGAGGCAGCCCTGCGTCTTCCAGCCGGCGGCGCAACTGCTGACGCAGCAGTGGGTCACGATAGCGCTCCTGAAACAGGAACCGCGACACGGTGAAGTGCGGCTTGCTCGCCAGTGCCTCCTTGACCAGCTTGCCGGCCTCCTCTGGTCGACCAAGCGCCATCAGCGCCGCTGCCCGGTACAGCCGCGAGCGGAAGGTTTGGAAGACGAGCTTGCCCAATGCGGTGAGAGCCTCCTCGTAGCGGCCCAGCGCATAAAGGGCGACGCCACGCTCCTCGACGCACCACACCGGCAGGAGCGGATCGAGTGTCTCCGCTTCATCGAGCAGCCGCAGTGCCTCCTCAGGCTCTCCAATGAAGATCGAAACGGCCGCAGAGCGCGCCTTGATGTAAGCGTCGGACGGATTCAGTTCCATCGCCCGCCGCATCAGCCTCCCCGCTTGGTCGAAGTCGCCCTTGAGCAATTCATAGAAGGACGCGATCCGGTTGGCCTCGGCATCACAGGGATCGAGCTCTAGCGCCCGGCGGATGTCGGGCTCGCCGCTCTCGGGGTAGCTGAACTCCGGGAGATCGGAAGCCGCGCAGACCCGCCAAGCGTACGCCGCCGCGTAGCTCGGGTCGAGCTCGATGGCGCGGGTGAACCACTTCACCGCCTCGCGGGAGTGCTCCTCCAACACGCCACCGAGGCGGTGGTGCTCGAGGCCGCGCAGAAAGCACTCAAACGCCGACATGTTCTCGGGCGACTTGCGCCGGGCCGTGATCATGCTGGCGTCCTCCACGCGCCCGAACGCGGTGGCGGCGATCCTAGCCGCCGTCGTTTCGAGCAGGTCCAAAAGTTCGGTAAACGGCCAGGAGATCTTGTTGCTCCACACAACGGAGCCCTTCTCGGTTTCAATCAGTGTGAGAGCGATCCGCACCTGATCGCCGCTCCTCCGGACTTGGCCCTCTAGGACATATTGGACACCCAGCGCGTTGCCGACCTTGACCGGGTCGGCATCGGTAAGGGCAAAGCTGGCGCTGCGGGAGCTGACAAACAGGCGCCGGAAGCGGGCCAGCTCGAGGATCAGCTCATCCGTCAGGCCCTCGGCCAGAAACCGCTGGTCCTCGTCCCCACCCATGACCCGGAAGGGCAGGACCGCAAGGGACAATGGGCGCTTCTCCCCGGCGGCTGGAACCCGCGTTGGTGCGGATTGCAGCCGATGTCGCGCCATTTCCTCGCGTAGTCGGTAGATGCGGATCGGCTCCGAGAGGTTCTTGAGGTGCCGCTCGCCCAAGTCCTCGAAGGCAAAGGGCGAGTTGCGCCGGATGTTGTCGAAGAAGGCCCCGCTCACGTAGATGCTATCGGGCTCCGCCGCCTGCTGGAGGCGCGCGGCGACGTTCACCCCGTCTCCAACCAGATCATTGCCTCGGACCACGACGTCGGCGAGATGGAGGCCAAACCGCAGGCTCAGCGGGTTGCCCTCCATGTCCTCACTGCTGGCGAGCGCGTTGCGGATCTCGGCCGCGCAGCGCACGGCATTGATCGGGCTGCCGAACTCAGCCAACCAAGCATCGCCTGCGGTGTTGAAGACCCTGCCTCCGAGGGCGGCGGCCTTCTCCTGGATCAGCTCTTGGCAGCGGGCCACCCGCTCGGCGGTATGCTCCTCGGCCTTCTCCATCAAGGCCGAGTAGCCGACGATATCGGCCACCATGATCGCGGCCAGGCGGCGCTCCATGCCGAACTCCCAATGCTCGTGCTATCCGGGCTCCTTCTCCACTGCGGCGCAGAGCAGAGGCTCAGAGTGCCCGACCAATTTACGCCTTGAGAGCTGAGAGGGCGAGGCTTCCCTGCCCATGCCGAGCCAGGTCCGACAATAGCCAGAAGCGTAGCTCTCCAGCATCGAAGGACCGCTTAT
>KI911995.1:2861-4866 GCA_000517005.1 Microvirga lupini | reverse complement strand
TCCAGGCGGCGATCGAGGCAACCCGGTTGTTCGATGCGGCACAGGCGGAATCCCCGGCGACACCGGAGATGGCACAGGACGAAGCAGCCGACACGGACATCTCTCCGGCGGTTCAGACAGCAGATAAAGGGACGCCGCCGCCCCCTCCGCAACAGGCAGGAGTCGGGGCACGTCCACTGTCGTCCCTGCCGACCTATGGATTTCATATGACGAACGGACCTCCGTTGCCTGGACGTCCCGGGGCGCCATCCAAGCATTGACGCATGGATGCTGCGGGGATCGCTCGCCGGCGGGCGGGGAACGTTCAGGTGAGGTAGGTTGATGTGGCGATGGAGATCGGCTTGCACTTCCTCGATTGGGCCACGAGCCTTGCACAAATCCTGCCGCGGACCCTGTCTACGCTCCCGGTACCCATCCTTCTTGGCATCCTGGCCGTCCCTGTTGTCATAGCGGGCTTCTCACGCTCGGGCCTGGGGATGATCGGGGCAGGCATTCTCACGCTGCTGACCTTCGTGCTGCTGGCGCAGGCACAAGGGCAGGACAGCGGGTACGGACTTCCTCTTCTCGCCTATTCAGGGGCGCTGCTGGTGGCGATGAATGGCTTCGAGGCAGCGAACAGGAGGCGAAACCTGGAGGCTCAGAACCAAGAGATCGAGCGTCTCCGGAACGAGACGCGGACATTTCTCGATGCATTGGACCGTCGTGCGCAGGTCGTGGACATGATGGCGGCGAAGGGGGCGGAGATGAAGGTAGATGGTGAGGGAACGAGCGAAGGCACAGAGCAAGTCATCTGAGACAGTGCGTAAGCTCTGTGCGGTGATCATGATGTCCATTGAACCGGATCGTCAACTCCCGTCGGTCTACGTTGTCGGTCACGCGTGCCCGGGATAGTTCACCAATCCTCCGGTGCTGGTACCGCCAGCCGAAGGCGTAGACGTACAAGAGCAAGGCCGAAGGGGATCACAGCTTCCTGGCACATGCGCGCGAATCATCGCCCAGGGACGTGTCCGTAAGCGCTGCGGAAACATAACCCGCAGCACCGAATTCGTCGGGAAGCGGCCGCTTCAACCTATCATGATGATGGACCCCAGCGTCACGCTCGACATCTGGTCCTCGACCGCGAGCGAGAACAGGTCGACCTCGATGACGGAGTCGTCTGCGAGCGCTTCAAAATCGACCTTGTACACGGCCACGTTGCCGTCGAACGGGATGCTCCCGTCGCTCCCGCAACCACACGGATCGTAGGCGGGTTCCGTAGCCAGTGGATCTGCCTCCGCCGTTGCCGGGACTCCCTCATCCACGACGTCATCGGCAGGGTTCTGAACGGGGATGCCGGATTCGTCGATGCTCAGCGCGTACAGGTAGTCGATCGAGGAGGAACTGGCGGTCGTGCCATCAACCTCCTGGTCGACGGCCGATGAGTCATAGCTTAGGCTGAACGACCAATCCGCTCCGCCGATCAGTTCGATCGAACCCGTCACTGACGCGTAGGACTGTCCGCCCGATGCCGCAGCGGCTTCGGTCGTCAGGGACACCTCGGCCGATGTCGCGATCGGGCCGGCGCTCACGTGCCCATCCGCCGACACGGAGGCGAACGTGTCCTCGCCGATCGCGGTCGCGTCGGCGCTGACTGCCGCGCCGAATCCGTTCGAATTGGATTCGATCGGACCCGTCGATACGGTCGCGGAGACGCCGTAGGTATCGACGAGCGTGCTGGCCTCTCCCGATCCGTCATCCGTCTCGGTCGTGGCTACGCTTGCACTCAGGTTAAAGCCTCGATTGATGGTCATGTCCGTCAACCTTCAGTTTTGTGATTGCACAAAGTTAACAGCCGTGCCCGCAGGAGTGCGGGCGCAGAAGCGGTGCATCGATGCAATGAAGGTGGTGCCGAGTTGGCATACCCCCGGGCTACGCCTATCGGCGGTGGGTGCGCGAGGGCTCGGACCAACTTCCGCCAGGGCGGTCCATGGACGGGTTCGAAGGGCGTAGCCGGGGCATGGGCTTA
>KI911995.1:2645-2761 GCA_000517005.1 Microvirga lupini | reverse complement strand
ATCGAGGCAGCGGGAGGTGCTGGACCGCCTCCGTCACGGGAGGTCGAACAAGCAGATCGCCCGCGAGCTGAACATGCAGGAGTCGACGGTAAAGGTGCATATCCGCCAGATCATGC
>KI911995.1:553-2545 GCA_000517005.1 Microvirga lupini | reverse complement strand
ACATGGCGATGAAACGACCCGTGGCGCAGCGTCGCCGCGCGACAGACCTACAGCAGGCGCTCGCCGCCTGCCGTTCCACCGCATGGGTGCTGGCCGGCTTCAGCCTGGTCATCAACGTGCTCATGCTGACGTCCCCGCTCTACATGATCCAGGTCTACGATCGCGTGCTGACCTCAGGCAGGCTCGAGACGCTGGCCATGATCACCCTGATCGCGGCAGTGTCCCTGATGCTGCTCGCGGCGATCGACACGCTGCGGTCGACCGTGACGTCACGCATGAGCATCTGGTTCAACGACCGCCTTGGTCCGGTCGTCTCGAGAACGGCGTGCGCGCCAGGCTGCTCGGCGACGGCTCAGGCGGGCAGGGGATTGCGCGACGTCTCCCAGATCCAGGCGTTCATCGCGTCGCAGGGCCTGACGGTGTTCTTCGATGCCCCGTGGACGCCCGTCTTCCTGCTCGTGATCTGGGCACTGCACCCGACCCTCGGGATCATGGCGGTGGCCTCGGCGGTGATCCTCCTGGGGCTGAGCGTCGCCAACGAGTACGTCACCCGGAAGCCGAACGCCACCAGCAACACGGCGCAGATCGTGGCATCGCAGCAGGCGGAGGCGACGATCCGGAACGCGGAGGTCGTCCGTGCCATGGGCATGCTGCCGATGCTCACGGAGCGCTGGCGCCGGAACAACCAGGCGGCATTGACGGCGACCCTGCGGGCCGCCGAACGGGGCGGCATCCTGCTCGGGATGACGAAGTTCGTCCGGTACTTCGTGCAGACGGCCATCCTCGGCCTCGGGGCCATGCTGGTCCTGAAGAGCGAGATCTCGGGCGGTGCGATGATCGCCTCGTCGATCCTGCTCTCCCGCGCCCTTGCCCCGGTGGAACTCGCGATGACCTCTTGGCGTCACTTCGGCAATGCGCGCATCGCCTATGCCCGCCTCAAGGCACGGTTGCAGGCATTGCCGCCCGAGACCGAGCGCATCCGCCTGCCGACCCCGCTCGGGCACCTGAGCGTCGACCATGTCAGCTACGGCCCCGCCAATGCGAAGGCTCCGGTCCTGCAAGGCGTCTCGTTCAGCGCCAGGCCAGGCGAAGCGATCGCCGTGATCGGGCCGTCGGCCAGCGGCAAGAGCACCCTGTGCCGGCTGCTCGTCGGGATCGCCCACCGAACGCGGGCAAGATCCGCCTCGACGGCTCCGAGCTCGGGCACTGGGATCCCGACCAGCTCGGCCAGCACATCGGCTACCTGCCGCAGGACGTCGAGCTGTTCGCCGGGACGGTGGCGGAGAACATCGCCCGCTTCGACCCCGATGCTGCCGATGCAGACGTCATCGCCGCCGCGGCCCTGGCGCATGCCCACGAGATGATCCAGCAGCTTCCCGAGGGCTACAAGACGCAGATCGGCGATGGCGGCGCGCGGCTCTCGGGGCGGGCAACGCCAGCGCATCGGACTCGCCCGCGCCATCTACGGCAATCCGCGGCTGATCATCCTCGACGAGCCGAACGCGAACCTCGACCAGGCGGGCGAGTCGGCGCTGGCGGCGGCCGTGAGCGAGCTGAAGGAGCAGGGCGCGGCCCTGATCATCGTCGGCCATCGGCCCTCGACCCTGGCACAGGCAACCAAGGTCCTGCTGCTGCGCGACGGAAAGGTCGAAGCTGTTCGGTCCCCGCGACGAGGTGCTCCAGCGCATGCGTGGGGCCAGCACGGGCGGGAAATCGACCCCGGTCCCGATGCACAAGCCGGCCGCCGTTGCCCGGCACGGCCTGGCCGCCGTCGGCGCAGCTCGCCAACGGCACCAAGTGAACCCGATGCGGTCCGCAGCGATGCCTCATAGACGGCAGATGGAGCGGACGGCGCAATCTCTTGTACGAGGCAAATGACGGATGAGCACAGGACAGCTTCTTGCGAACTCGCGCGAACAGCAGGTCAGGTGGCTCCGCTCCGCGCGCGCCGACGATGCCGCGATGCTGAGGGACAGCATCCGCCGACCGATC
>KI911995.1:0-453 GCA_000517005.1 Microvirga lupini | reverse complement strand
ATTTGACAAAGCAGTTAAGGCAACAGTTTCAAAAGGGTACCAGATCGATGCGAGCATCATCTGGCTTCACATTCAGCGTCAGTCCGCAAGCCCACGTCGGGAAGGTTTCTGCTCCGTTCTAGCTAAGACCCTATGACCGTCATGGGCGCGGAAGTGCGCGATACTCCGGGACGAAGCAGCGATGCAACTGACGCTGTAAACCTGGAGACTGACCATGATGATCAAGTTCATTGGCCTTGATGTGCACAAGGACACCATTGCGGTTGCTGTCGCGGATGAAGGAGCCAAGGGTGAGGTGCGCTTCTACGGCACGATCCCAAACACCTCCGAGGCGATCCGCCGGCTCGTCAGCCGCCTGTCCGGTCCCGGGGTGAGATTGTCCTTCTGCTACGAAGCGGGCGCTTGTGGCTATGGCCTATACCGACAGCTTCAGCAGCTCGGGGCAGAGTGCCT
>KI911994.1:21344-22465 GCA_000517005.1 Microvirga lupini | reverse complement strand
GATTAATTGTCGCTCAACCACTCCAACAAGGTGCATCGTGATGCCTGCTCCTTCGTCTTGGCCCGGTACGGCCGGCAGGCTTTGGGCAGGAAGCGGTAGTGCTGCGCCATGGTCAGCAGCGCCCGATTGTAGATGATATGGCCCTCGCCATCCTCGCCGGTCACCGCGGTCTTCATGCGGTCATAGAGGATCTCGAGCGGCACGCCGCCGATGCTCTCAAAGGCCAGCATGTGACAGCGCAACAGGGTCTGCAGATCCTGGTGCAGGACGAAGCGGGCGAAGATGGAGCGCGAGTGGCCGAGCACCAGCGAGAAGAGCCAGATGATGCGGGTAATCTCCGGCTGGTCGGTGAACACCGTGACGAAGCGGGCGAAGTCGACCTGGGCCCGCTGGCCGGCAGGCGTCTCGAAGCGGGCCTCAAAGGGCTTGGGCCGATCGGCAGGGCGGGCGGCGCAGAGGAAGCGCTTCACGGCCGTGTAGGCGCCCTCATACCCGCGCTCGCGGATCTCGCGGGTGAGCCGGACCGCGCTCAGGTCGGGAAAGGCTGTGATGCGCTCACCCAGGTAATCGAGATATGGCGCCAGCTTGCCAGGACATCCGACCCGACGCGGGCCATAGGCGGGCGGCTCGAGACCGCGGGCAATCATCTCAGCGCAGGGGACCGGGTCGAGCATCCAGGCCGCCACTACCAGCACGACGCCAGGCTCTGCTTCAATCTGCACGAAGCGTCCGGAGACACGTTGCTCCGTGCGGCGGAGGGAAACACACCGCCCATACAAAGGATGCCAACGATAATGGACGATCACTTCCTGCCCGACATGGGCAGAATGACCAGGAGATTGTGATCGGCAGAAAGAATTTTCTGTTCGCGGGCTCCGATGCCGGCGGCGAGATCGTTGCTGATGCCATGACGCTGATCGAGACGGCCAAACTCTGCGGCCTCAATCCACACGACTACCTCGCGGACGTGCTCGGGCGGATCAACGACCATCTGATCACCCGGCTCGAGGAGCCCCCGCCGTGGAACTGGAGGTCACTGGCTGCCCCTCAGGACCAGGCTGCCTGATCATGGCAGCCATCGCGCACGTGCTCACACTGGCCCGTGTCGCCGAGCTTTTGGA
>KI911994.1:20460-21244 GCA_000517005.1 Microvirga lupini | reverse complement strand
CGAGGATGAGGACCTGCTGCATGAGATCAGCATCGAGATGGAGCCTGAGGACGGCGTGATCGGCATCCATGGCATCGGCGACGCCTATACCCCCGCCTTCACCGACTTGGCATCGAGAACCTGCGCGAACTTATCGAGCTCCACAAAGCCACCGCTCGCCGCGCGTCAGACGTCGCGGCTACAAAACTTGATCCCGGGTCCTGATCGGCCAGTTACCGAACTCGGAGCCTTGGTCGACCCGGATCGTCTTGGGATAGCCGACCTCGGCGCAGGTCTGCTCCAGCACCTGCACCACATCCTCGCCCCGGTAGCTGGAGCGCGGATCAATGATCGGTGAGTAGCGCGAGAAGATGTCGACCACCGTCAGGATCCGAACCTTTCTGCCGGACGCCAACTGGTCGTGCACGAAGTCCATCGCCCAGGTCTCGTTCGGCTGTGTGGCTGCGCAGCGATCCTCCCGCAGCTTCGCCTTGACCCGCCGCTTCGGCGTCTTGCTGCGCAGTTGCAGCCCCAGCTCCTTGTAGATCCGGCGGGTCTTCTTGTGATTGATGCGCCAGCCCTCGCGGCGCAGCAGAACGTGAACGCGCCGGTAGCCGTAGCGCACCCGCGTCTGGCAGATTTCCCGGATCCGCATCTCGAGGCCGGCCTGCTCAGGGCGGCGAGACTTGTAGTGGTAGGTCGAGGTGTCCCCATCGAGCACCTAACAGGCCCGCCGGATCGACACACCCTCCTCGTCAAGACTCCGTCCACCAGCTTGCGCGTGTGAGCAGGCCTCAGGGGGCTT
>KI911994.1:17125-20360 GCA_000517005.1 Microvirga lupini | reverse complement strand
AGTGGATCACGTCCTGTATCGCATATAGTGCTTGCAGCCTGACAAGAAGGCTACTTTCTATGAGAGGTCTTCGGACCTTGATCAGTGTGAAAATACCCTTCGGCTATACATGGCGACGCTCCTGAAATCGAAATCGGCGCATTGAGCAGTGAGTGTCAACTTTGTTGGTGTGGCGATACATCATTTTTATTTTTTACTCTACCTGCTCTGAGAAACCGGTGACGCATCTGTTGTTGGAACGAGTTTCTCCTTTAGGAGCAACGTGTAGAGCCGATCCGCCAGCAGGCGATGCCCTTCAGCGTTGGTGTGATCGTCCCAAGGAGCAACCCAGAGAGAACTGTGGTTCCGTACATTTGCGAAAGCCCCCTGAAGATTAAGCACCGGCAGATCAGCCAATTGGCCTAAACTTACTATTTTGTTGGCCACGTCACCGCGCGGACGGCTAAGCCATCGATTGTCGTTCGGAAGTTCTGTTACTACAAGAACTGGGCGTATATCTCGCTTCAGCGTTTCCTCGCGGAATCTCTCAAATGTTACCTTCAGTGCCTCGTCAGTGAACGGTCTGAGCTTGTCGGGTAGCGACCGCCGCAGAGATTCGTCTTTTGAGAGTGCCTCGGGATCGAGCCCGGCTCGCACAATGGCCTGCTCGACGAACGGGAACTGGTTAAGGATATGATTCTTTGCCAGATGCGGAGCTGACTTGAACATCCAGTCGGGTTCCATCGTACTGGCAGCGTAAAGAATTAATTTGGGCTTAAGTGGGATTATACGTTGCTCAATGACAGCAACCTTCTGTATGGGACTATACCCAGCATATGAAAAATTCAGGATTTCAAACTTCAACCCAGTCACCGGACCAAGCTCCCGGTTCAAGCGGTCTTCTACAACGTTTTCGTAGGTTTCATCATCCTCCACCCCAAATCCCATATCATGTGAGGCGCCTACAAGCCCGATACGGAACGTATTGGGGCCGGGTTCAATCGAATATTCACGATCCCGCAGGCCAAGGCTATTGATTGTCCGCCTAGTTCCAGTAGCGATCGTTGAGGTGGACGGAACGAATTCGGTTTGAATCGCATCGTTTCGCTGAATGGTTGGGACCTTTCCCTTCCAGCCGGGTGGTTGGTTGCCAAGCATCTCCCACAGTTCACCATTGAAGCGCGCGGCATCCCCGAGATCCTCGTAGTATCCACGGACGAATTTCCTAGAGTCGGCTGTATTGAGCTGGTTTCGTTCGCGCAGATCGTTCACGACTTTCACCAGTGTTGGAGATAGGGGCTGTAACCATTTCGGCTGGACACTAACGGCAATAAACACGCTCGCGATCATTGAAATGGCTGCGACCTCGGTTAATCGCGGGCGGACCACTCGGTCAGGTCCTCCGGCGCTCCCAGAGATCTCACGTCTTCTATTGCGCAGAATAGCGCCGATTACGCCAATGCCTGCTGGAATGCCAATAAGAACTGCAAGATCTACCGGACCCGAATTGAGAAGTGCACGTCCGATAGAAGCGAGTTCGTCGCCATTCGGTGTGCTCCAAACAGTCCACAAGATACAGATCGTCGTGAACGTGCCCGCAATTTTAAGTGCGAGAACGGCATCACTGCTGAAGCGTCTCTTTTGGGGCGTGAGCACTCTTTTCCGCCCGAGGCGCAACTCGAGCAGCACGTTCACCAACACGATAACCCCGAGACCCAGCCAAAATACGAGATCCGCCCACACGATTGGGAACTCGCCTCGAATCCAGAACCACTGGTATGAGTGAAGGAGCCACGTGGCGGAGAACGCAGTTAGGGTTGCTACGGTGATGGCCCAGGTTTCACCTCGTTTACGTAAGGAGAAGTACGTCGGAGTGAATACAATCTTTTGAATGAAGTCTTTCCAGTAGATATTAATTCGCCGCCAGAAGTCGGTAAAACTTGAAGAAAAGAGATACAAGTGATGGGTTTCGGCGAGCCCGAACCCGTATAGGTGCAGCAATCCCACAATCAGGTGAAAAAGCCCTGATATTTTCAGGTAGAGCAGGAAAGTGGCGACCATATAACGCGCAGCATCCATTCCGGTCGCAACATCTACCGGGTCAGCGACGGCATAGAGGTAAACGAGCTTGTACAATGTCAACTGTACCAGCCCTCGTAACATCCATTTCACTCCAGTCTGATAAATGCGTAGGGGAGCATCATTGTAGATGCTGCGCTGGAACGTCTTGTAGTCAACGACCGGGAACAGGGGAAAGCAGACATTGGGCAACATGAAGAAGTACGAAAAGCTCCGTCCAACGCTGAATGGCCCAGCTCCGTTCTTCAGATCGTTGATGTAAATGATCAAGCGGAACATAAACATCGAGCCCAGAATGGGCCAGATTGGTGATGGTATCACGGAGAGCTGCGGCAGTATCTGCTTACGTGCTAGAACGAGAACAACCGCCAAGGCGACAATCAATGCAATACGCTTCGAGATAGCTATCGGTACGTGGCACAATGCAATAAGCAGCCCACCAATTAACAGCACCCACATCCCTGCCTCCAATCCAAACACGAGAGGCACGCTTGCGGCAGAAAGAGCCGCAAAAAAGTTAATTTTCCAATTGTCGGGAAGGAAGTGGTGAACGAGAAAACCACCTGAGGCGAGGATTAGGACAGATTCAAAGGCAGGACTTTCGAGTCTGAACGCCTTTATCGCGAGGACAACCAGCGCCAGTTCTACCGTAATGATCGCTAGGCCGAGTAGCCGCTCCGCTTTAAGATCTTGTCTGAGCTGTTTGCTATAGGTCCGATATTTATCCTCCCCGCGTAGCATGTCTCCACTTTGGATTGGCATGCCCGCACGCGCAAGAAGGTTCCGAATCCGCTCCAAGCGTACTGGTGTAGTAGGAACTTCCACTGGTGTTGTCCCTGCATCGCCTCGCAATCAAGAGCACTATACTGCCGTCCGACTGGAGATGACATATGCAGATCCAAGAGAAGCGTGTGCTAAATTAGCGAGCTGTTGTTGCACTGGGACGACTGTGGGCGATCCTCCCAGTCGGTATAATGTGTTGAACTTATCGAGTTGAAGACAACCAAGAGCCATGTGTGATTGAAGGTTGTTATCGTGCACGAGCAACAACAGCAGGGGCGTGCCGATCTTGCGACGGAAGGAGCGCAGGACCGAGATGAGCGTCGCACTCGAGACACTGGTGCGGACATGGCGCACATAAAGCCCCCCATCTGGCGTGACAGCCACCACGCTCGAC
>KI911994.1:9126-17025 GCA_000517005.1 Microvirga lupini | reverse complement strand
TTGCCTCGTGCTGCCCCGAAGCGGATCTCGTCCGTTGTCTTGCGGGGGCTCTCGCACCCCGGCCACGGGCGGCCTTGCCATGATCAAGGGGGCCAGCAAGGGGGCCGCCATCGCCCCGATCACCCCATTCTTTCCCTGCCAACGCGTTCCCCACGTTCCAGACCTCGCCGCGGTGAAAGAAACGCAGCGGATCCGCACGCCCGGGCTGCAGATCAAATCATCCCGACCAACTCTGGTGAATACGATGGGCTAGGTGCCGTAAGAAGCTGCCGCATACTCAGTACCAGAGCGAAGTCGCTGGCCCGCAGATTGTGGCGACTGTGCTCCATCAATCCTGAGGAGCCCCAGTGCAGCGTCTATGAAATAGGTCGGTAAGGAAGATAATCCTCGTAAAGCCGTAGACTTTTCATCTCCACACAATTCAGGACAACGCCGATGCATCGGCCCACCACTACATCGTTGTCAGCTAGAGTGTCTCTAATAAGATCGATTGATGTACTTCCCCACCGTACGACAAGGAGGACACAATCCACCTTAGAAGATAAGAAACTTACTTCGCTTGCTTCCCTTAGTGACGGCAGATCCAAGATGATGTATTGATAGCATTCCGCTGCCTCGCCGAGTAGCTGTCCAAGCAGTCTGCTTGTGATTGCCGTGCTTGTGCTTGCGAGATCCGGCCCAGAGCCGGTCGGAATCATGTGCACGTCAGAACCTGGTACATGATGAATTACATTATTCCAACTTTCCTTGCCGGCAAGGATCTCTAAAAGCCCGCCGGAGCAGTTAGGGGCAAGAACCTCGCTCAATGTAGGCTTTCTAAAATTTGCATCGAGAAGCAGCGCGTGGCTACCTTCCCTTGCAAGGAGTGCAGCAAGGTTGGCGGCAATAAGTGACGTTCCCTCGTTCGGGGTTACCGACAGCACGCCGATTACCTTCGAATGGTGGCTCGGGCATTCATTAGCTAGCGGAATGAGGATTGATCTAAGAGTCTCTGAAAAGCGAGATTGCGGCGCTTCGAGAACATATTGCGCAAGTGAAGAGAGAGCCGGTTCACGATCGCTTAGCGTATTCGGCAGCAATGAAGCCCATCCGCCTTTCTTGGTGTGAGTAGGCGGGATCACAGGTAACATGCCGAGGCACCTGAGCCCAAGTTCTTGACGTACGGCGGCTCTCGTCCGGAGAGATCGATCGCGATACTCTCGTACTGCTCCCCACGCCCCGCCCACCATGGCACCCATGAGTGCCGACAAAAAAATGACAGGGACTGCCTTCGGGTGGCTCGGCAGCATCGGGTATGTAGCCGGTGTTATTATGCGTGCATGAGTCATAGGGAACGTTTGCTGCTGGATGGTTTGCTGATAACGCTCAAAGAAAGAGCGATACAGGCTCTTGTAAGCATCCGCTGTCTGCTCTAGCCGCCGAAGCTTCGTCATCTTGTCGTTAGCTCCTGCAACGATTTTGATCAGATCCTCGACGCTTCGGCTCAAGGTTTCAAGGCGCCCCTTCGCAACTTGATATTCGCTTTCATAACCTTCAGCAACGCGAGCCACCTCGGCAAATATCTGTTGTTCTATGTTCATCTTTTCGGATCGGTATAGAGCCGCACGCTCATGATCTGGTCCAAACTGGGCAACAATCTCCGCCTCACGCCTAACTGCCTCCAAGTGTTGCATCTGAAGGTCCGGAAGCACCGCGTTGCCCGTAAGCGCGGCGATGAGCGCAGCAAAAGGTTGCTCAGGATGATCTGCTTGCCGGTTCTTGTTCTCGCCTATCACAGATCGAATTCTGTCGAGCTGGGCCGATGCGCGAGCAACATCTGCGCGAGCAACACTGAGTTGCGTATTCAGCTCAGCCAGCTGCAAATCCGTGATAAGCTGCCCGCCCACCGCAATGAGATTATTTGCGTCGCGAAATTGCTGAACCATCTGGTCCGAGGCAACGGACTGCATCTGCAATTTATCTAGTCGCTCTTGGAGCCAGAGATTAGCGCGCCGGATATCCTCATATCCTGAATCAATATGATCGGCTAGGTAGGCTTCGACATACGTGTTTGCGATGCGGACTGCTTGCTTGGCGTCCGTCCCCTGATACCGTACCGTGACAAGATAGGTCTGCCCGACCCGTGCGACTGTTATTTTCCCAAGCAGACGGAAGGCCGCTGCTAACCGTCTTATTTCCTGTTGGCTAGCGTCGATGGTTATCGATTTAGGTTGATTCTCAAACAACGTGAAAAGGCCTCGGACGGCACGACGGGTTCGCGCGTATATATTCGTAAATAACGATCCATCAGGGGCCCAGAAGGTCGTATCGTCAGACAGATTGAGCCTGTCAACTACGGCAAGTGCGATCCTTGGCGATTTAAGAACCTCAACTTGGCTGTCTACAACAGTTGGAGCGGCCAAGGCGTTGTCTGTGACAGCCGAGACATCCTGCACTGCTCGGACCTGACGACGATCTATGATGAGGCTCGCTGTCGTCGTGAACAGCGGCACGGACGTTAGGACGTAGATAATACCGAGTCCCGCTCCAATGAGAGAAAGAACAACGATGAGCTTGCACTGTCGGCGGGCAGCTTTGATGATGTACCTCAAGTCAAAGTACTCATTATCTTTTCCGTCTTTAGTCGCTACGTAATTTGATTCTGCGTAGGACTTTTGAATTGGCGGTTGGAGCATACGATATTTCTCCAGGTACATTGCAGGCTTCTGTACTCGCCGGCTCATGCCTATAGGATGGGTAAACAGTACACGACTGATGCGACATGTTCACCATCGATTGAAGGATTCATGGCCACGGTAGGATAGTGAGTAATGGTAGCTGTCGTCTGAGATACGTCAAAGCCGGACCATTCTCCTAACTTTCAAATGCTTGGATATTTCGCGTCCGCTCGGCCATGTCGCAAGCGCCGCAATGGACCTGTGTCGGCTTCAAATGAAGCGCACCTGGACACAAGGGTATCATGGGCGTCAGAAGATTTATGAGCAACAGCGCTACTTGCCCGAATTGGCAGAAGAGCAATGGCAGCGGAACAGACCCATGCTGCGCGGGCGGGAGGCGAGCCTAACAGTTAGAGTGATCGACAGCCAGCCTGTCGAAACGCCCTTTATTGCTAGTGAAGGAAGCAACAACCCTGCGAATGCGAAGGATCGTGCATGCGTGCAGAAATGAGCATGTGGCGAAAAAGCCAGTATACTCGCAAACTGCAACCGGCAGTGCCGTGCTGCGCAACGCATTTATGTGTTGTTTAGTTGCTCGCAAACAACACCTGATCACATTCGAGGATCTAAATTAGCGGAGCGCCGAAACAAGATCGTAGCTATCATGGGAAAAGAGAGTGAATTCTATGCAATGATGCCGGTTTCATAGGAATACATTACATAGAAGGATCACGTATTGCCGCAGGGCAGTGCAAAGACATGCTTGCAATGCTAAGACACTACTGGACATGTGCCACAGAACGGCCAAATTGATTATCATAGTTTAAAGTCAGTAGTGCTTAGTGATTGGAATGAAGATCATATAGCGTAGGCTAAATTAGGTTCCCATTCGATGTTATATAATCTACGGCAATTGCAGGTCTTTCTCCGTGTGCGCGCAAAGACTCCGCAAAGACTCCGTGGTACAGGTTAGGTGTATAGGCCTAGTAAGATCAATGAAAGTACAAGAGCTATAATAGTAAAAGTCACTCCAATCTCGCCTTGCGTCTCTTGTGCCTATGGTACTGAAAAAGCGAAGAGGTCGCGATGGCTGTGCTGCCTGTAATTCAACTACCTGTTTTACTGAACGCGTTGCGACGCATTGGGTGTCGCCTCCCTCTCTGGATACCTGTTGTTGTCCTGCTCCCGCTCAACGCGGCAGCGAAGGAGTATACGCTCGGACCACAAGATAAGCTCCGCGTCAGGATTGTTGAATGGAGAGCAAGCAAAGCCGAGTACTTCGACTGGAGCATCCTCGCTGGTGAGTATACCGTTGGTCCGACTGGTAGTATCGCCCTACCACTTATAGGAACGCTCCCAGCGACTGGAATGACAGTGGACGACTTCGCGAGTTCCGTTGCTGAAATCCTACAGAGGCGTGCCGGGATTCCAAATCGACCAGAAGCCACAGTCGAGATCGTCCAGTTTCGACCAATTTACGTGGTCGGAAACGTCCAGAACTCGGGCGAGTACGCCTATCGGCCTGGATTGACAGTGCTGCAAGCAATTGGACTTGCGGGTGGCTTTTTCAGGCAAACCGATGCCGTTCCTCCGCGCTTTGAGCGCGACCAGATTACCGCAACCGGAGCTTATGAAGTCGCTCGCCTGGAGACCCGCCGTTTATTGATCCGACGCGCACGATTGTCTGCGGAACTCGTCGATACTGCACAAATAAATATTCCTGACGAGCTACGCAATGACACCGATGCTCCACGCCTCGTTTCTGACGAGCGGGCCTTAATGAACGCCCGAATGGATGAGTTGCGATCCAAGCTCGCTGCCAATTCTGAACTGAAGAACTTGTTTCTTAAGGAGATTGAAGCTCTTGAGCGGAAAATTGCGGTTCAGGATAGGCAAGTCACTCTAGCCCGTCGGGAGCAGCAGACTATAAGCACCTTGGTCGACAAAGGTCTAGCAGTGAGTTCGCGGGAATTTATCATTGAAAGGACACTTGCTGATCTCGAAAGCAAGATGCTTGACTATACAACTGCAATGCTCCGCGCTCGGCAGGAGGTCAACAAGGCCGAACAGACTGCAGTTGATTTGAAGGCTGATCACAAATCAAAAATTGTCGAGGAAATTCAGCAAGTAGAAACTCAACTCGAGCAACTTAAAGCTCGCCTTACAACGACCCAAGGCCTTGTAAATGAAGCAGCGAACATTGCCCCGCGATTGATGCTCGACCAGCAGAGCAAGCAGTACATATCCTTTTGGATCGTGCGTGGGAATGGTGAGAACGCCACCAAAACCGCTGCAGATGAGAACACAAGCGTCGAACCAGGCGATGTTGTGCGAGTGGAACTGGTCACGGAGGGGGAATCTCTGCGAGAAATACCGGGATTTAGTTCCACGAGAGAAACTTTAAATCCGCGCCAGCGGGACATAGTAAACTAAAGTATCTGGTAAGGTATATCCCTTGCATTAGTCAATAAGTCGAAATAAAAAAGTGTAAGTGCAATTTCAATCGCGGAGATGAATGCTGTATTTGCCTTCCTTGTCGATTGGACATGGAGAATGATCATGAGGTCGATTTTGACAGAAGGCTTGAAAAAGCCAGCCAAAGTTTCTGCTGGCCCCGTTCCGATGCTGCAGTGGCTCCGGATTGATGATCTCGTCGTTGATCCAACGTATCAGCGTCCAATCGTGGGTAAGGGCCGCCGCAATGTTATTCGTATAGCGGAAGCTTTCTCATGGTCCTGCTTTTCGCCGGTAATCGTGGCTCCTGTTGAAGGAGGAAAATTTGTTATCATCGACGGTCAGCATAGAACCACGGCTGCTGCGGTAGTCGGATTTGAGAGCGTTCCATGTCAAATCGTCATTGCTGCGCGCGAGCAGCAGGCCGTTGCATTCAAGGCGATTAACGGCATCACCGTTCCGATTTCACCAATGGCCCTACACGCCGCCGCGATCGTGGCCCATGAACCTTGGGCGATTGAAGTTGCAGATGTATGCGCCAGGGCTGACGTGGAGGTTCTTCGTTATCCTGTTCCGGTCGAACGTCAAAGCCCCGGGCAAACCATGGCTGTGGGTGCAATCGCCCGCTGTTTGAAAAGCTATGGTGAGGCGACATTGATTACCGCCTTGCAGTGCATCACCCAGACAACAAATAATAAGCCGGGAACTCTCACCGCCAGGATGATACGGGCCTTATGCGAAGTTCTTGATCGGCGTCGTGATTGGAGAGATAGCGGGCTCACCTTACTAGAAGCGTTTGATGCTATAGATCTAGCAGCCATTCAGACAGAAGCCGCGATGTACAAGACGACAGGTTCAACCCAAACGGACATGACGCGCACGAGCCAAGTTGAATGCATCATGGGCCGAATTCAATTGGAACTAAGTCAGCTCATGCCTTGTGCCAAAGCCGAGGCGGCAACCCGTACGACTCCGCAACCAACTCCCGCGGCTTACAAGGCCGTCGATCTGGTTCGATAGAGGGTAGGGCATGGTAGGCATTTCTCAATGCCAGATCGTCGCACCAAAGAGTAGAATGGCTGTATCTGCTTCGCGAAAGGTTACCGGATGGACTCAAATGTTCCAACCTTTGGCGCGCATATCGTAGTTGGCTTTTTTTAGCGGCCCTTCCCATCACTTGGCTCGCGTTGCGCCGCCTCCAAGACGCTCCGACCCGCTTCCTGATTGCCACCATCTGGTTGCGTTGCCTGCTGTCTGCGCTCCATCCATACACCTATCCGCCAATTATCGGAGGGTTATCTTTGAATGCAGTCGCATCTGTGATGGTAACCGGTGTTGGCTTGATGGTCATCGACAAACGGTTGTTAAAGCTCAAAGCTCTAGGTGGCATTTACTTGACGGTTGCCGTTGCGTTGATCAGTGCAGTCATCAATGGTCGCATCGGAGTAATCGATAGCCTTGCAAAATGGGGCTTTCTCATTGTCCTAACACTGGCCGCTTATGAAGCATTCCAGCGGCATGGATCTGTGGCACTGCTGAGCGCCCTTCTTACTGTGTTTGTGCCTCCTCTTGCTCTCCAATTGTTGTCGGTTACTGCTGGCGTGGGTAAAGGAAACGAGTTAAACGGCGAACTATGCTTCATAGGTGGTTACAGCCATGAGAGCGCGTTCTCTATCATTGTGCTTACGTTTCTCTACTGTGCATGCTTTCTAGAACAAGACAGGCCGAAACTTACCTTGGTGTGCGCGGTTGCCGCAATAGGCTCACTCCTTTTCGCAAACTATCGAACCTCGATTTTGGCTGCACTACCAATACTCGCCGGGACAATTTTTGTCGGTGCGATAAGGCGCTTTTCACGATCCGAACGGCCGATCTTTGTAATTGTGTTTGGTGTTGTCGCAACGACCCTTTTTTATGTATCTGCTATCGCGATGCAACAGCGGTTCCATGATATGTATGTTATCCTGTCGAACAGCGCTAGTCTCCTCAAACCGCCTGCGTATTATACAGACTCGGATGCCGACCTTCTATCAGGTCGTGTTATCCTTTGGAGTCGTTACATAACGGCGTACCTGAATGGCTCAATCACTAATCTTGCTTTTGGTTTTGGTCCTGATGCTTGGAAGGGCGTTTTTCCTCTTTATGCCCACAACACGTTTGTGTCCGCACTCTACGAGTGCGGTCTATTCGGTCTTGCGAGCATGGCTATCTTATTCGGCCTGAGCTTCAAGCGTGCATTCAAGGTGACCTACACCAGACGCCATGTGGCTATGTGCGGGCACATCGGGTTCTTAGTACTGAACTTGGCTACGATGCCTTTATGGATGATCGAAGGCAACGTACTTCTAGCCTTGCTATTGGCCTATACGCTTCACGCGCAGCGACGGTGGACCATGCATCATGCTAATGCGACCAGGGGGGTTAATCACATGAGTGGAATGAAGCTAATATCTTACCCTGACATGTAACTTGGCACTCGGTGGCATCGCGCAGCGACGGAATATATTAGCACCAGATCTATACAGTGCGAATTGGAATCGTTGCGGACCGGCAGTGCACAGTTGAGATAACACTCCAGCTATTGTCCCCTTCATATTCTGGTTCTGTAGGTTAGGTCCGCATTTAACTCGGAACAACCAGGGCATGAAGCGACTCAAGATTTTACTTATATGACGAGATAACGACCCACCTCCCGGTATCAGAGATCTCACACTGTCAGCATCCGCGGGTCGGAGCCGCTTGGAAGATCAATGCGGTTGCTTCCGAACAAGCCGCGGAGTTGTCTAAG
>KI911994.1:2681-9026 GCA_000517005.1 Microvirga lupini | reverse complement strand
GATAGTAGTGTTCCTGACGTCACGCTCATAACAATTAAGCTTTCAAGAACTGAATTTATCCAGAGTGGTGCGATGCGTCGATGTTAATGTCGTGACTATCGCCTCTTTGTATTGCGCAATTGAATGCTCCAGACCAAACTGGGACGCGCGCTGTCGCGCCGCTGCCGCGAAGCGTGTATGAACATCCGGATGCGCCATGACCCGGAGCGCTTCAGACATCGCTTCCTCATCGTTCATCGGAACTAATATCCCGAATGCGGCTTGAGTTAAACCTGAAACCTTCTGGTAGCCTGCTCGGCCGCAAAGAATTTCTGACGGGCCAGAATCGCAGTCGGTGGCTACGACAGGCCGGCCAACACACATAGCTTCGACCATCGCATTCGGAAATCCCTCGGCATTTGATGCCGAGACGTAGAACTTAGCTCGTCCAACGATTGCGTGCGGGTTTGCAATGAAACCTGGCATGTGGACCTTGTCAGCGAGTCCGAGCTCAGAGGCCAGCGCCCTGAGTTTATTTCGCTCTGATCCTTCTCCAAGGATAATGAGGGCGCTGTCGATGTCTGCGCGAGCGTAGGAACGCAAGAGCATTGTGAAATTCTTGTTCGGAACTAGACGTCCAACCGCAACTATGTAGTTGGATGGAATACTAATCGCTGGCTCCGCCCTAGCCGCGTGCTCAATCTCATGAATATCAATCGGATTGGGAATTGTGATCACTTTGCGGGCAGATACGCCGAAATTATATATTAGGTCCTCTGCCACTCCTTGCGAGACCGCAATAACCCGATCCGCATATGGATAGAGGCTCCGGACTGCAAGCTTATTCAGCCCTCCAAGATTGTTTGAAGAAAAATGGCTTGTGGTATGCACACGTTCGCTGATAATACACGGAATACGCAGCATTTGCGAACACGCGATCGCGGCGCAATTGGCGCGGCTCAAGAAACTGACAATAATATCAGGCCGTTCTTGCCGCATGAGGCGCAGAAGAGCACGAACACTCGGTATCAACCGCCCTCCGGAGTCGAGCAATGCACGCGCCACAGTCGTCGACGGAGCATATACTTCTTCGACACAATCTAACGTTACGAGAGCCACCGTCCAGTGCTCCTGGCTCTCAGCCAACTTGGAGGCCAGAGTGCATGCAACGCGCTCGGCGCCACCCGGAACGAGAGAATTGATAACAAAGAAAATCTTACCTACGCGCGGCTCGCTCATATCTTATTGCTCCACTCAGTTCTGTGGACCATGCAACTCGACGATCTCTCTCCTCGTGCCTGTGTGCAGCACCTAGATCATATGAAGCTCACCAGCGCGTCAGGCAGGACGTCACTTGTGATTAGACTGTCGAGCGCACTCTCACATAGACTATACGCTCTCGCCATTTAGTTGCGGTAACGGACGCTACTCCAGTTGATTGCAGAGCTGGATGTCGTAGCCGATCAGTATAATGCTGCGACAGGTCCTAAATTATAGCGCCGCTCTGAAGAGCCTCAACTTGCTAAACTAGCAAACAAACTTCGTGTCCTACAGATTAATCCTTGCTCTTGTCTCGACAGCAGAACCTAAGGATGCTTCCGCACCCGTTGATTTTCAATCAGTAGTCGGGCCACGCTTGCGCATAGCGTTTATGTATGCCTATCATAATCGCGACGATCTTTTATCGGCTTGTGCCGCACCCGATAGTATAACGGCGCCTACGCACAAAGCTTTGCGCCAGTTATACCATATGTTTGCAGATACAGTTGTTCTGGGGAATATTCAGATGACGTATCACAGCTCCACCATGAACGTCGTAAGGGAATACATTCTAAGCGAATTCTTGTCTGGCGAAGAGCCAATCAATCTCACGCCAGATACACCATTGGTGTCTACTGGAATACTTGACTCTTTGGCGACGTTGAAGCTCGTCAGTTTCCTTGAAGGCGAGTTCGACATCCACGTTAAGCCTCATGAAGCAGACGAAGAGCACTTGAATACTTTGAAATCGATTTGCGAATTGGTTGACTCTAAACGTTGACTGAAGAATGGCTACGCCTGCGAGGTCCCATGATCGCTAATCTCTATCGTTATCTCGAAGACACCACCCGTATATGGCCCGAAAAGATTGCGGTCGAAGATACCGATCGCAAGACCATAACCTACCAGGAGCTCGACAGGTTATCAGATCGAGTACGGGATCGGTTGGTTTCTCTCGGCGTCCGCCCTGGTGACCGCGTTGGATTTTGGATTCGAAAATCTATCGACTCTATAGCGATCATATTTGGCGTCCTGAAGGCCGGTGCAGCTTATGTGCCTGTCGATCCCACCGCGCCGCCCACGCGCAATAGCTACATTTTCAACGACTGCGCAGTGACAGCAATCGTTGTTGAGCGTCGCTTCGAGCAAGTGCTTGTTTCAGCGTTATCTGAATTGGGTGCAACTCCCGCGATACTCGTCATTGAGGAAGCCGGCGGTGGTGGTCCCTTGCAACAAGAGCTCGATCGTGAAGATCATAAAGAGAAGGCTCCACCGGTCGAGTCCGTCCCAGTCAAGGCGGCCGATCTGGCCTTCATCCTCTATACCTCAGGGTCAACTGGACGGCCGAAAGGGGTCCAGCTTACACACCTTAACGCAGCGAGCTTTGTCGAGTGGTGTGCGGAGACCTTCGCCTTGTCCCCAAGTGATCGTTTTTCCTCCCACGCTCCTTTCCACTTCGATCTATCTGTCTTCGACATCTTCAGTTCTGTGAAGCACGCAGGCACGCTGCTCCTGGTAAGCGAGGAACTTGGCAAGCAGCCGAAGGATCTCTCGCAGGCGATTTCAGATCTAGGCATTACTGTGTGGTACTCTGCACCTTCTATCCTGAGCTTGATGGCGCAAGCTGGTGCACTCAAGAGCCAAGATTACTCCGCCCTGCGGCTCGTGTTATTTGCGGGCGAGGTTTTCCCAGTCATCCATCTAAGGTCATTGGTGAAATGTTGGCCACACGTGCGTTACTTCAACCTCTACGGGCCGACCGAAACCAATGTCTGTACACTTTATGAGGTGCCGACGCCAATTCCAGAGGACCGCACCGAGCCGATGCCCATAGGCAGGATCTGCTCGCATCTTGACGGTATACTTCTCGACGCAGATGGTCGGGTAGTGAAACAGGGCACGGAAGGTGAACTCTGCATCCGCGGTCCCGCTGTCACGCAAGGCTACTGGAACTTGCCAGATCAATCACGAAAATGTTTTGTCAACGTGGCTGGAGGGACCTATTACCGGACTGGCGATATAGCTAGGGAAGAACCGGGGGGAAACCTGCGATACTTGGGTCGAAAGGACCGAATGATCAAGAAACGTGGGTTTAGGGTTGAACTCGGTGAAATTGAAGCGTGTCTCTACCGCCACCCAAGTGTCCGCGAGGCTGCTGTTGTTGCTCTGCCGGACGATGCCTTAGGAATGAGGGTTCACGCTCACGTTACCCCGATTCAGGGAGACAGAATCTCTCTCATCGAAATGAAGAGCTTCTGCTCCGAACACATCCCAGTCTACATGATCCCGGATAGGTTCAGCTTCCATCCCTCACTTCCAAGAACGTCAACTGATAAAGTCGACTACCAGACGCTGAAAAATTGGAGTGAGGGCTAATCCGTGGACTTCGCATGGTCCAATGAGCAATTAGAGCTGCGCGAAGCTGCCAAGAACTTCGCGCTTGCGGAACTCAATGACGGCGTGCGCGAACGCGATCAAAGAAGCGAATTCAATCTTGAAGGTTGGCGAAAGTGTGCAGACTTCGGAATTCATGGACTTCCCATACCGGTGGATTACGGCGGGATGGGCGCAGATACGCTGACTACCGTTGCGGTTCTCGAGAGCCTAGGATACGGCTGCGTCGACAATGGCCTAATTTTCTCAGTCAATGCACACATGTGGACGCTCGAAGTTCCACTTCTGAATTTCGGAAGCAAAGAGCAAAAGGCCAGATATCTGCCGCTTCTCTGCAGTGGCACTATAATCGGCGGCAACGCTATGACTGAGTCGGGTTCCGGTTCTGACGCATACAGTCTTCAGACCACAGCGGAAAGACGTCGGGACAAATATGTCCTCAATGGTAGTAAGATCTTCGTATCCAACGGCAGCATTGGTGATCTAATCGTTGTCTATGCTACAACAGACAGATCTCTTGGGCCGAATGGTATCTGCGGCTTTCTTGTCGAAAGAAATTTCTCCGGTTTTCAAGTCGGTAAGCCATTAGAGAAGATGGGTCTACGAACATCGCCAATGGCGGAGCTCTTTTTTGACAACTGTGAGGTGCCAGTTGACAACCGTCTCGGCACTGAACGTAGTGGCAAAAGTCTCTTTGCTCATTCGATGAACTGGGAACGAGCCTGCATCCTTGCTAGCGCTGTTGGGGCCATGCAGCGCCTCCTCGAAAAGTCAATTCAGTATGCAAGAGATCGGAAGCAGTTCGGCCAAGCTATCGGGAAGTTCCAGTTAGTTGCCTCGAAGATTGTAGATATGAAGATGCGGGTAGATCAATCAAGGGCGGCGCTTTACCAGACCGCTTGGCTGCAAAGCACAGGAAAAAGCACGTTCCTTGAAGCCGCTCTTGTCAAACTTACTATAAGCGAAAACTGGGTGAGATGCGCAGAAGATGCCATTCAGATCCACGGCGGCTATGGGTACATGGTCGAGTCGGAAGTTGAACGTGAATTGCGTGATGCGTTAGGCAGCAAGCTTTACTCTGGCACTTCAGAGATTCAAAGAGTTATCGCCGCCTCGTTGCTGGGTTTATAGATCCTTCACTTTGGTAGAGATGCCCTCGGACTCGCCAGCGGCCCGGCGAACCAGACGAGTAGGCACCGAAGTTTATCCGCGTAACTGTGGTCCGCTTCTTCAATTATACCGAGCGACCTGAGTGGCCTGAGCTAACCCGACCTACGCTAGCGAGGGTGGACGTGATCGTACCTAAATTAAGGTGATCGCCATGAAAGTTTGCGTTATAGGTCTGCGAGGAATACCAAACGTCATGGGGGGCGTTGAAACCCACTGTGAAGAATTATACCCGCGCATAGCAAAGCTGCGACCGAACGACACGATTGTCATAATTGCTAGGCGTGCGTACGTCCCGGAAACGGCGACAGAATATAAAGGGCTTAGAATTCTTCCTCTCCCTCACATCAAAGGCAGACACCTTGAAGCTGTTACAAGCACTCTTTATGGCCTCTTATACTCACGCTTCGCTCTAAATTCAGATTTGCTACACATTCATGGGATCGGGCCCGCGCTCTTTGCGCCACTCGCAAGGGCTCTGCACATGAAAGTTATCGTGACCTATCATTCGAAGAATTATACTCATACCAAGTGGAGCCGCTTTGAGAGAGTAATCCTTCGAATTGGAGAACTGTGTGCTCTATTGTTCGCCGATAGGGTAATTGCAATTTCTGACTGGCTGGCAACTGATCTGAAGCAACGCTTTTCCCACCAAGCACCTCGGATCTCATTTATACCAAATGGTGCGAACCACATCTCCACACCGGGAGACGTGAGTTCAAAAGCAGACGTTCTGCGGCATTACAAACTAGTAAGCGGTGAGTATATTATCGCAGTTGGGCGCCTCGTTCCTGAGAAGGGCTTCCATCTGCTATTAGATGCTTTCACTGCGACTAACGTAGGCTATAAATTGGTGATCGTCGGCGATGCAGACCATAAGGACCAATACTACAGCACGCTGCTTTCGCGCGCGGACGAAAACATCCTGTTCGTCGGGTTCGTACAAAGAGAACGCCTGAGGGTACTATTGGAAGACGCAGCTCTTTTTGTGTTGCCATCGTTCCATGAAGGCCTTCCGATAGCAGCACTAGAAGCGATCACAGCAGGAACGCCTGTTGTGCTAAGTGACATCACCCCTAACCTGGACCTACGGCTACCTTCTCGCAACTATTTCAGGTGTGGCGACGTGAGAGAACTTCAAGTAAAGCTCGCGACGGAGTATACATCGTTCCACGTAGATGCAGATCCTATCATTCGACGGTATGATTGGGAATCCATAGCTGCAGAAACTGCGAAAATCTACATGTCCCTTGAAGGGCTCGGGAAGACTGTTGAACAGGCACTTCGCGCGTAGGTTCAGGGAAAGTATCATCGCCTCTTTGGAAAGAGAAATGCAATTTCCGAGTTGACGCCTTCCATTTCAGGCCGGATTTACGTCGTACACCACATTTCTTTTGTGAACACCTGTAAGCCAGTGGTAAGCACTCGGCGTGCGCCCTCTTGTGAGAGCGCTGTTTGCGCGTGACGTTCTGACCTTAAGGCTACGGCCTGTTATGACTTGAACCCTTTGCACCTGGAGGCGTTTTGCTCGTCCTGACGAGGAGG
>KI911994.1:2408-2581 GCA_000517005.1 Microvirga lupini | reverse complement strand
TGACCGAGACCCTCGAGCGCATCCCGGCACGCTGGGTCGTGCTGCAGACCATGCGCGAGAAGTTCAGCTGTGCGGCGTGCGAGACGATCACCGAGACACCGGCCCCCTTCCAGGCCATTCCGCGCGGCCGCGCCGGTCCCCACCTGCTGGCCGAGATCACGGTCGGCAAGTTC
>KI911994.1:325-2308 GCA_000517005.1 Microvirga lupini | reverse complement strand
GTGTTGGGCGCAGACCATCCGAACGCAATCCCACCTTACCGCTTGAGTCAATCGTGGTGCCGGAGCTTGGCTCACGCAGTGGAATAACATGCTGGATCTCCAATGAGCCATCATGGACGATGATCCGCTCGATCACCAGCTGCAGAATGGCCTGTCTTTCCATGACGCTGGCGGTCTGTAACCGGGATCGGATGCGGTCACTGAAGGTTGCCAGGCTCGTCAGCGCCTCCTCAGCCTGAACACACTGCTTGCGCAAGCGCCAATGCTGCTCAAGCTGCTCTTCGGTTGAACGGCGCTGATCCTTCAGGGCCGTGCGTTGGCTGTGCAACTCCTCCAGGCTGATCACCTCAGCAAGGTAAGCCTCAAGCCGGCGTGGCTCGGCGCGGTTCAGCCGATCCAATCGCGCCTGCAGCCGGCGGCTGGCTGCATCGTCCTGCCGACCGGAGGCCACCTGGATCAGGAACTGCTCGAATTGGGCTCGCAATTCGGCGGGATTGCTGAGAAGCCCGACAACATGATCCCAGACCACCTGCTCCAGAGCATCCGCCTCGATACGAGCCCGCGGGCACTGGGTCTCTCGCCCAGATGTGAGCGGATCCACGCCCGCACAGCGATAATACCGTCGTGCCACTCGACCGCCATGGCCGGGAAAGTAGCACCCATGAATCCCCAGCCCACAGGTGCCGCACTTGAGCAGGCAGCGCAGCAAGTAATCGTGCTTCTTGTTGCGACGGAAGGACATCTGCGCATGGCGGGAGAGCCGAGCCTGCACACTGTCCCATGTCTGCTGGCTGATCAGCGCCGGAGCGGGGACAGCGATCCACTGCTCAGGGGGACGGGGGCGCCGACAGGTCCGCTCCCCCGTACGAGGAGCCCGTGAGCGCGGCTTCTTGGGAACCACGTATTCGAAACGGTTCGCAGAGGCGGTGCCCGTGTAACCGGGATCGGTCAACATGTGATAAACCACCGAGGACGACCATTGCGCCCGCCCCGATCGTGTGATCCACGGCCCGGCATTGAGGCGCTTGATGCATTGTCGGACGGTGCATGCGTCTTCGACCACCCACGCATAGAGTTGCCGCACCATATCAGCCTCCGCCTCATCAATGACGAGCCGAGCCGGCAGAGCCCCGCGTCGCGGCTCGTAGCGATACCCGTAGGGTGTCTTGGCGCTGATGATATGACCGTCACGCGCCTTCTGGAGCTTGCCGCGCCGGAACCGTTCGGCCAGCACAGCACGCTCATACTCGGCAATGGCTCCTTGAATTTGCAGCAGAAGCTGATCATTCGGATTGTCGGAGATGGGATGGTGCAGGAAGACCACCTCGCATCCGACCCGCCGGAGCTCTTCCAACAGTAAGACCTGGTAGGCGTATTTGCGGGCCAGACGGTCTGGACTGAATACCGCGACCACGTCGACGGCGGCATCGCGGACAGCATCGCGCAATCCATCCAGGCCAGGCCGGTCCAGGCGGGATCCGCTGTAACCCTCGTCACGAAAGACATGGGCGTCAGCCAGGACATGGTCGTGTGCGCTGACCCAGTCCCGCAAAGCTGAGAGCTGGCTGGCGATGGTCTGCTGACGTTCCTGGCGCTCGGTTGAGACCCGGGCATAGATGGCGGCGCGCATCGGTTATCTCCTGGGATCAGAGGCACGGCCCGGGACAGGTGTCGCGGATGGGTCATCCGGGCCGAGCGGGGACTGGGAAGGGACGAGGCTGAGAAGGCGGCGGTAGGCATGGTCGAGCCGCTCGGATCCGTCGCGGGTGCGAACCGAGACGGAGCGGATCGTCCAGATCGGCGCCGCCGAGGGGCGCTGACCAGAAGGCATCGGGCGGATCCTCCACGGGAGCCGCCCAGACAATTCCAGCCCAGCTTAACCAGCTTGGATCGTCCGACGCTCCCGCGGCAGTATCCGGACGGCGCTGACGAATGGCAGGGTGCTTGTGAAGTGCAGCCCGTCGATTGTGTTCGGATGGTCCA
>KI911994.1:0-225 GCA_000517005.1 Microvirga lupini | reverse complement strand
CTTTTTTCGCCAAGGAGGGAAGTCGATGAAGTTTAAGTTCATCGATGTGGCGAAAGAGAGCTTCCCCGTCACGCGCCTGTGCCAGGTTCTGGGTGCCAGCCCCAGCGGCGACTTCGCCTAGCGCTCGCGTCTAGCCAGCCCGCGCCAGCGGGAGGATCTGATCCTCTTGGCTCACATTCGCTCGGCCTTCACCCTCTCGCATGAGACCTATGGCAGCCCGCGTAT
>KI911993.1:9914-10334 GCA_000517005.1 Microvirga lupini | reverse complement strand
ATCCTCTGCACGGTGATTATGACTCTTTGGCGTGTTGATCGACGGTAGTGGGTTTGGGGTATGCGCGGCCCATCTTGGTGCGGGCCTTGTCGGTCGTGAACATCCAGGTCACGCGTGCGCCTGCGGCGTTGCGCTGACGTTCCCAAACGGCGATCTCGCGCTCAAGGCGCTGGCGGTTGTCAATGCGTCGGGCCAGGCACTGGCCCTTGAGTACCCCGATCTCGATCTCGGCCATGTTCAACCAGCTCGCATGTTTGGGGGTGAAGTGGAACTCCAGGCGACGCAGGAGGCGATGCGCCTCCGCGGCCGGGAAGGCCTCGTAGAGGGCTCCGGGCGTGTGGGTGGAGAGATTGTCCAGCACCACCCGGATCCGCTCGGTCGCCGAACAGTAGACATCCACCAGCTCGCGCATGCACTGGG
>KI911993.1:8754-9814 GCA_000517005.1 Microvirga lupini | reverse complement strand
CCCGAACAGCAGAACGTTGGCGCCTTTGGCCAGCCATGTGTCGCCCGCGGCCATGGCCATGATCTGGGCCTTGGAGATCATCGGAACGGCCTCGAAGGCAAAGCTGTCGAGGGTCTTGCCGGGCGGCAAGCGCGCTTCGGCGAGATGACGCTCCATCCTGCGGCGATCGCGCTCGGCGAGTTCATGTTCGGCAATGGCGCACAGGAAGCGCGCGGCGGGCCATCCTTCCTTATCAGCCTGTTCGGCAAACTGAGGCCAAAGGGTCTTGATCGCCGGCAACCGGAGTTCATTGAGCAGGATGCCGAGACGGGCGGCATCGACCTGATGAGTAGTCTTCATGCCACCTCTCCCGCAGGGCTGGCGCCGATCAGGGCTTCATAGCCGCGAAGAGAGGCCAGTTGCACCGACACACTCGGCAGGAGAGCGGGATCGGGGGCAAAGTGCGCGCGCAAGGCTGGCATATCCGGCAGATCGCCGGCCGCAAGCATCGTGGCCAACTGGTCGGCCAGCTCGCGCTCACATCCCCGCTCATGGGCAAGTGCGAGCAGTTCGACCATGATCTTACAGGCCTGCTTCTCGGGCAGGCGCTCCACAAGGGCGTCGAAGGTCTGCCGATAGGCCTGCCGGGGGAAGAGCTGATCGCGATAGACGAGATTGAGAAGCGCCATGGGCTTCTTACGCAACGCATGAATGACATGACGGTAATTGACCACTTGGTCGTGTCTGCCGTCGGCATGTCCGCGCCCTCTGGGCAGCGTCATCAGATGCGTCCCGCCGATGAAGACCTCAAGGCGGTCGTCGAACAGGCGAACGCGCAGCCTGTGTCCGATCAGCCGGGAGGGCACGGTGTAGAACACCTTGCGCAGGGTGAAGCCGCCGGTCCGCGACACCCGCACGACAACCTCCTCGAAGTCGGTGGTGCGCCGCTGTGGCAGTTCCTGCAAATAGGCCCGCTCGGCATCGATGCGTTTGCTGTTGTGGGCATTGCGCCGTCCGACGATCTCGTCAATGAAGCCGCGATAGGCGTCGAGGTTGTCGAAATCCGCGGAACCGCGCATCA
>KI911993.1:7874-8654 GCA_000517005.1 Microvirga lupini | reverse complement strand
GAAGTCCGACAGGCCAAGCCGGCCGGGCTCGGGCGTCTGACGGAAAATGACGTCCTGCTCCTCGCCATACATGGCGCGCCATGAGCGGATCCGGCGCTCAAGGGTGCGGCGGATGCCTTGCCCCAGTTCAGGATGGCGCCGCATCATCTCCTCAAAAATGGCAATGGCGCGGATTCCCGGCGCGGCTTTGAGGAGGGGGACGACTTCGGCCTCGAAGATGGTCTTGAGGGGATCCGGCCGCCGGCGGCTGCGCGGTTGCTTCTTCTGGGATGGCAGCCGGCCATCGGTGGCGAGGCGGTATCCGGTGGCGGTGCTGAGGGATGCCTTCGCGGCGGCGACGGCAACGGAGTTGGTTTGGCGCAACTTCATGAAGAGCCTCATCTGGTGATCGGTCACATGGCAACCCGGCACAAAGTGATTCCCCTTGGTTGGAAAACCACCGCCATACCGGGCCGACCGCGACCAGCAGACATCAGACCCATACGGGAACTGCGCCGCGGCGGAGGTCGTAACTATGTTCGGGCTGTGCCCTCACGCTGGCACGACCTCCGCCGCAGATTCTCATCTTGATTGACGCCCGTTCTCATCCTGATCGTCGCGCGGCACGTCTGAGCCCACCGGCGTGCTGGCCCAGCGCTTTAGTGTGAGCACCGAGACGATCCGCAAATGGCGCAAGCGCGGGGCGCAGGACTGCCAGGACCATTCCAGCCGGCCGCACAAGCTGCCCTGGAAAGCCACCGAGGAAGGGCGGGCGATTGTCTGCGCTATGCGCCAGGCCAC
>KI911993.1:2805-7774 GCA_000517005.1 Microvirga lupini | reverse complement strand
GAGACACGGCGTAGGCTCAATGTCATTGTGGGCCGAGTTCAGGCTTGCGCGCCATGCTGTCCTGACGCGGCAGGTCGGAAGAATTCGGACCTTCCGCTCGCCCATTGCGCATGACGAGGGTCGACATGGTCGAGGACCCCCGAAACAACATCAGCACCGAGTCCCGCGGCGGCGTTTCGACGGCGCGGGGCTGCGCCTGTGCCACCAGAGCATTGAGCGTCTGCTCCACGAGCGTGATGAAGCGTGGTGGACCGGACGCCAGGACGAGGCCATCTTCCGGTGCCGGTCGCACGATATAGCGCTCATCGGAGATGGTAAGGGCATCGAGGGCTGCTTTGAACGTATCGAAGCTGATCGGCGTCAACACAAGCAGACGACTTTGCGCTTCTTTGGCAGCGGACACGTAAAGCACGAGCCCATCATAGTACCATTGAAGATTGTAGAGGGTGGTTAACCGGTCGAGGAACTCGCGCGGCGACAGATCCGGCATGCGGCCACGAACCCGCCCCTTCACCTCGGCGCTGATGTTGACTTTGATATTGAGGTTGTTGCCGAACTCCTGCAGCGCGGCGGAGAGTTCCTGATCCAGCACCGTGTAGCTATAAGGCGTCGAGGGCAGTGCCAGGGACGCGGCGAGCGTCGCATGGATTCCGGTGAAAACGAACACTCCGATACCGAGAGCTCTCTTCAACATGTGCAGGATCGTGGAGCAGATGAGCATTCCCGGTTCTCTTTGGCTTTGAACAACAAGCGGTGAGTCTTGTTCTGCCTTGACCGCCAAACTTGGTCTTTATGTGGCGCAGTCGGTGGCGAGATCGTCAGCTTGTCGTCAGCTCGCTGCCCTAGAATATTGACTCGCTGGCGGGCGATGAGCGGCCAGACTCATCACACATCAACGACAACAACGGGTGCTTGCATGATAGTGGACGCTACGCCGATCTCTCCCCGTCTATCCGACAGTCTGCCCAGGATCGGGCCGGCGTCGGAGCTCGGCGAGCCGATCCAGTTTCAGCGCAGTCTCGGACAGGCGACGCCGATTGAGAGCGATGCTCCGCCCGCGATAGATAGAGCGGCACCCGTCCTCCCGGTGGTGGAGGTTCAGCGTGCGACAACGCAGGCGAGTCCGCTGGGCGAGCGCGTACTCCAGACTCTTTCTTCGATGTACCGGGACAATGCAGTTGCCCCTGCCGCAGTCGGCCATGGGATAATTCTCGCGAATGGTGCCCTCCCCGGGCCGGCGCAGCAGTCCCTTCTGCAAGCAGAGGCAGCAGGAATACGGATGTTGGACGCTGCGCAAGAAAGAAACAGTTTCGAAGGGATGATTGCTGGTCTGCGGGATGTTTACAGTGGCGTTACTCAAGTTTCACTTGTCTCCAAGGGCATCGGCAGCGTCACTTCATCTCTGAACAAACTAATATCAACCGGCTGAAGAGCGCACATGATCGGTTCAACACGTGACGAGATCATCCATGACTGCCGCACCTGAACGGCGACTCCGGCGCTGGGCTATGCTGCCGCTTCTCTTCGCCCTGATCGGCTGCAAGGTCGATCTGTACACGAAAGTTCAGGAGCGCGAGGCGAACGAGATGCTTGCGCTCCTCCTGAACAAGGGCGTCGATGCCGTCCGTGTTGCCGCGAAGGACGGGACCAGCACTATTCAGGTCGAAGACAGGCAGGTTGCCTTCTCAATCGACCTGCTGAATGCGGAGGGGCTGCCGCGTCAGTCTTTCAAGAGCCTCGGCGAGGTATTTAAAGGATCGGGTCTGATTGCCTCGCCGATCGAGGAACGCGCTCGCTACGTCTATGCCCTGAGTGAAGAATTGTCGCGCACGATCAGCGATATCGACGGCGTCCTCTCAGCGCGTGTCCACGTGGTTCTGCCGAAGAACGATCTGTTGCGACAGGACACCACGCCGTCCTCGGCGTCGGTTTTTATCCGACATGACTCAAGTGCGAATCTCTCAATTCTACTCCCGCAGATCAGGATGCTCGTGGCCAACAGCATCGAAGGATTATCCTACGAGAAGGTAGCGGTAGTTTTCGTGCCGGTCGCACAGCCTGCTCTCACGCAAAGGCTTGCGCCGGCGACAGGCTTCGCTCAAGCATCTAAATCCATTTCAGCGGCATCGCTCGCGGTGGGGATTGGCCTCGTCGTCGCTGTGTTCAGCGCGCTATGCTACGTCTTCCTCAACGCTCGTATGCGTCGGCGCAGGCAATCGTCGCGCGAGCTAACCACGGTCGGAATGCGATCGGGCGTGTCCGCTGTCGAGGCCGCTGGTAAAGCGAGCATCCGCGATGCGGCTTAGGTGGGGTTCCAATGCCGAGAACGATGCAATCAGCGAAGTGCACTCCTTCGCACAAATCACCTTCTCTGGGCCTGATCGAGTTTGCGGCTTCGATTCATCCGACTCGCCTTGCCGCATGTCTCGACCTGACACTATCCACTCCGACAGTGGTGCGGTTGCAGAAGTGTTCGAGGCTGCAAGTAAAACTGGCCGGATTGCTGCTTAACACTGAAATCGACCTGAACGGAGATAGCTGGGAGGCGGACGTTCTGGGCGGACATGATCCGCGTCGTGTCGCTCTTCTCGCTGGCAGTGTCTGGCATGCCAGTTCGCTGCTAAAGCTGATTTTGAAGCATGAGCTTTCCGTTCTGATCCGATGTATCGGCGCTGAAGCGCACGCATTCGGCATCCGACATCTGCCGCATGCGATCGCAACCAGATCGATTGCCGATCCGGAACAACTCGCGCGTCAGATTGAACACGATGGACATGCCTGTCTTGGTGCCTGGCTCAACGAAAGCTCGGCGCTCGACCGTAACCGCGTGCTTCTACGCCTCCCTGCGGGGACTGCCGCCGAGGCCCCAGCGTCTGAACACCGCAATGCCGCAGGCCCGTTGTTTTCTTTGGTAATGGCCCATTTGGTAATGGAGGTTCCGACAATATGACAGCCGATGATCCTGCAGCGCCGGTCGCCCCGCAGATGCGCCCGCTCGGTCCACTGATACCGGCGAGAGAGCTCGAAATCTGGCACAATGCCGTAGCGATGCGCGCCGCGGCAGAGCGACATCTGCAGCGGGTTCGCCGCTGGGCGCGCACTGCTTATCGGCGTGAACGGGCGCGCGGCCATGCCGAGGGCTTGAACACCGGCGCCGAGGAAATGGCACGTCTAATTGCGCAGGCTGCCTCCGAAGTGGCACGGCGAAAGGCCGTTCTGGAGCAGAGTTTACCAGAACTTGTGATGGAGATTGTGAGCGATCTGCTAGGCGCCATCGATCCCGGGGATCTGTTGGTGAGGACCGTTCGCCATGCGATCGAGCGAAACTTTAGCGGCGCGGAACTTTGCCTTCGTGTGTCTCCCCTGCATGCCGATGCGCTTGCGCGCGAATTCGCTGCATGCGACGGGCGGGAAGGACGGCCGCAGATTCGGATTGATCCGGATCCGGCGCTGTCGCCTCAGCAATGTGTCCTGTGGAGCGAGTTCGGCAATGTCGATCTAGGGCTTGCCGCGCAGCTCCGCGCGCTGCGCCTCGGCTTGGGGTTGCCTGCTACCGGGGGTGACCTGTGATCACGCCACAACAAAGTGATAGCAATCCTGATGGAGACAGGAATCTGCACGCTGCGCTGTCATGTCTGAGATCTACAGCAAAGCATATTGACACGCGTGCCGTACGCGGACGGATCACGCGTGCCATCGGTACGCTGCTCCATGCCGTCCTGCCCGAGGCTCGCGTTGGGGAACTTTGTGTGGTGCAGGATCCGCGCACTGGATGGTCGCTCGAGGCCGAGGTGATCGGTCTGTTGCAGGATGGCGTGTTGCTCACGCCAATCGGTGACCTTGTAGGGTTGTCCAGCCGGGCAGAAGTCGTCGCTACCGGGCGAATGCATGAAGTGCCGGTCGGTCCTCATCTGCTTGGCCGGGTGGTCGACAGCTTTGGCCGTCCCCTCGATGGTAAGGGCCCATTCAAAGCTGCTGAAAGGCGTCCGCTGCGCGGAAGGGCTCCCAGCCCAATGGCAAGGCGCATGATCGAGCGGCCCTTACCACTCGGCGTCCGTGCCTTAGATGGTCTTCTGACATGCGGCGAGGGTCAGCGGATCGGCATCTATGGAGAGCCTGGTTGCGGCAAGTCGACGCTATTGTCACAGATCGTAAAAGGCGCCGCCGCCGACGTTACGGTAGTCGCGCTAATCGGCGAGCGTGGACGTGAAGTGCGTGAATTCATCGAGCGGCATCTTGGGGAGGCGGCTCTTCGCCGTACGGTCATTGTCGTTGAGACCTCCGATCGTTCGGCAATGGAGCGGGCGCAATGTGCTCTTACGGCAACTGCGCTCGCTGAGTATTTTCGCGAACAAGGACTGCGCGTCGTTCTGATGATGGATTCATTGACGCGCTTTAGCCGCGCCATGCGCGAGATCGGCCTTGCTGCGGGTGAGCCACCCACCCGGCGGGGCTTTCCTCCCTCCGTCTTTGCGACGCTGCCTGGTCTCCTGGAGCGTGCTGGCATGGGTGAGCGCGGCTCCATCACGGCCTTCTATACCGTGCTTGTTGAAGGTGACGGCACGGGCGATCCGATCGCCGAGGAATCGCGCGGCATTCTCGATGGTCATGTCGTTCTCTCACCGCTTGTAGCGGCGCGAGCGCATTTTCCCGCGATCGATGTGCTGTCGAGCCGCAGCCGCGTCATGGATGCAGTTGTATCCGCGCCACATCGCAAGGCGGCGTCCGCGTTCCGTGAGATGCTCTCGCGCTACGCCGAGGCCGAGTTTTTGATTAAGGTCGGCGAGTACAAGCAAGGCAGCGATCCGCTGACGGACCGGGCGATCGCCTCGATCGACGATCTGCAGGAGTTCTTGCGCCAGGGCGAAGACGAGGCGTCCAGTTTTGAGGAGACCGTTGCATGGTTGTCGCGTCTGACCGCGTGACTCGTGTTCACGCTTCAAGATTACAGCTTGTCAAGGATATGCGA
>KI911993.1:2562-2705 GCA_000517005.1 Microvirga lupini | reverse complement strand
TGCTGGCGAGAGGCGAGGTGTATCGGGCTCCAGCCGCGGTGGCGTAAGCCCTCGCGGTTGTGAGGCTGTTGCGGCGTGGGAAGAGCCAAGGAGAGAGATGGCGCAACGGTCACTGAGACGGGATCAGGACACCAGCTTATCAA
>KI911993.1:2208-2462 GCA_000517005.1 Microvirga lupini | reverse complement strand
CGAACCAATCCCAGAGATCGCCCGACCGATCCTCCAGATGCTGATCGAGGCGCTCCGGGGACTGGACGAGCAGATCGCGCGTCTGGACCGTGAGATTGCCCAGCGGGCCAAAGAGAACGACGCGGCGCGTCGGTTGATGACCGTTCCCGGAGTGGGGCCAGTGACCGCAGTGGCCCTGGCGGCCCTTGCTCCGCCTGAGACCTTCAAGCGCGGACGGGACTTCGCCGCCTGGATCGGTTTGACACCTCTCCAGC
>KI911993.1:1938-2108 GCA_000517005.1 Microvirga lupini | reverse complement strand
GCCCAAGAGCGAACAGACCCAGGCCGCCGCTCTCGTGTTCCGGGCGCGCGATCTTTTGGTGAAGCAGCGCACCCAGATCATCAATGCCTGCGCGATCATCTGGCCGAGTTCGGGATCGTGGCGGCCAAAGGGCCGGCTCGGGTTCCGCAGCTCATGCAGGCTGTTGAGGA
>KI911993.1:1664-1838 GCA_000517005.1 Microvirga lupini | reverse complement strand
CGGGTGCCGTAAGCACGTGTGTTTGATTGGGACCTGATCCGCAGACTTCCATCCGGGCCCGCGGCCTGTGAGCCGCAGCAGGCCGCACACATGGCAGCCCTGACCACGCGCTGGATCAAACCGAAGATTTCTCTTGCGTCACCAGGGGCGTCTACACATGGTTGATAATGCCGG
>KI911993.1:807-1564 GCA_000517005.1 Microvirga lupini | reverse complement strand
CAATTCGAGCCGCTGTGGGGAAGTCTGGATTGTCCTCATGGAGGAAAGCGAGCAGCTGGCGCGTGTTGCGAGCGCCTTGCGCCACCACGATGCCCAACTCGGCAAAGTGGCTGCGCAGAGCATTGATCAGGGCCGTTCGCTGCCCGATCAGGAGATCGCGGGCTCCCTGCCGCATGAGGGTGCTTGGCTGCTGTGGGTTCTTGATCGGAACGAAGCGCATCGACGGCCGCGTGACGGCCTCACAGATCGCAGCCGCGTCGGCGGTATCATTCTTCTGCCTGCGCAGATAGGGTTTGACATAGGCCGGAGGGATCAGACGGTCGTCATGCCCGAAGGCCATGAGCGTGCGGGCCCAGTGGTGAGCGGTCGCGCAAGCCTCTAACCCGATCAGGCAAGGGGAAAGGATTTTGAAGAAACCTGGAACCTGGCTGCGACGCCGCGATTTGCGAGGACGATCTTGCCATTCCTGTCGATGCCGTGGAGCTGGAAGACGTTCATTGCAATATCAAGGTCGATCGTGGCAATCTCAGGCATGGCAGTGATCCTCTCCGGTTCTTGGACTTGCTCATTCTGGCACGTCCGACGCTGGTGGAGGGCGCCATCCACGACATCACGTTAACTGAAGCCGGGCGCAGTGAGGCAAACACGGTCACCTGACGGGCTCATGCGGCGACGCAGGCTGCAGACTTCTATGCCGCCATGGCGGCGAGACGATGCAGATGGGTGGCAAAAGCAGAGCGGCGGGACCGGGGTGGAA
>KI911993.1:0-707 GCA_000517005.1 Microvirga lupini | reverse complement strand
TTTTTATGATCTTTCCGCTGGTTTCGGCGTTAAGAGATGCCCGATCCGGGTGGCCACCCCGGATCGGGCGGAAGGGGATGGATCGAAGTCGTCTCGGTCGTGGAGGACCGTCGATTAGTGTGATCACCCCTTTCTTTTCCACCAGACCTGGACGGAAACCAGGGCTTCGGGCCCGGATGACAAGAGTAGGACAGCGGAAGAGAGGGATAATCTTCTACCCCAAACGGTCGGCAGCGACATCTCAAAAGCGATCCTTGATGGATCTGCCCATCCTGTAGGCTGCGAGCGGCAATGCCCCAATACCGACAAGGGCCAGAGGGAGCTGATCGATTGGCTTGGGCAATGGCAGATCGATCGGATCGCCTATGAAGCGACTGGCGCTTACCACCGGCAGCTAGTGCAGGTTCTGGCGGAACTGCCATGCGTCAAGCTCAACCCGGCTCGAGCACGGCGGCTCGCGCAAGCAGCAGGCACTCTCGCCAAGACAGATAAGATTGATGCGGTCATTCTGGCCCGCATGGCGACGACATTCCAGCCTCCCGTGCGCCCCGCAAGTACGCCCCAACAAGCCAAGCTCGCGGAAGTGATCAGCGCTCGCGATGGCTTGGTCCGCGATACGATCGCGCTGCAAAATCAAGCAAAGAACCTGACGCTGCCTCTCCTCAAGCGCCAGCACAAAACGCGCCTGGATCAGATCGAGCGGCATA
>KI911992.1:94523-94907 GCA_000517005.1 Microvirga lupini | reverse complement strand
ATGGAAGCCTGCCTGACCGTGCCGAGCGATCCTGGCGGACGTCAGGTGGTGGTGGCAGGCCAGCCGATCGAGGTCGGCGAGGAGCCGTGCATGCTGTTCACCTTCGCCGACCTGGAGCCGCGCCGGAAGGCCGAGACGGCGTTGCGCCAATCCGAGGAGCGCTTTGCCAAGGCCTTCTGCCTGGCTCCTGTGCCCACCACCATCAGCATTGCCGACGATCATCGCCTCATCGAGGTGAACGAGGCCTTCGCCAGGGTGCTGGGCTATCGGGCGCAGGACGTGGTTGGCTACCCTGCAAAGGACCTTGGCCTTTGGCTCGACGACGAGGAACGCCGCCGCTTCGAAACCGAGCTCGCCAAAGCCGGTAGCATCAGGGACTTCGAA
>KI911992.1:93945-94423 GCA_000517005.1 Microvirga lupini | reverse complement strand
CACGGTTGACGAATACCGTAAGACCTTCGTCCTGCGCCATCAGAGCGCCCATCCGCTCGACCAAGGCCGCTATCCCATCGATCGCGTCGTGGCCGGCGAGATCTTCGAGGACGTGGTGGTTGTGGTGGCGCACCATTCCAACCAAGACCGGGATCTCACCCACCGCATCCGCAGCCTCGTCATCACCGATCATGCGGGCAATCCCGATTGTCTCGTGCTCATCGTTCACGATGTGAGCGGGCAGATCGAGGCCGAGCACCGCTTCGAGCGCGCCTTTGCGGCCAACCCGGCACCCTCCATCATTTGCCGCCTTACCGATCTGCGCTTCGTGAAGGTCAACGAGGGCTTCCTGGAGCTTACCGGCTACAGACGCGAGGATGTGCTGGGCCGAACCATCTATGAGATCGACGTGCTCGAGCGGGCCGAGCGCCGCAATCTCGCGCTCGAGCGGCTGCGCGCGGGCGAGACCATCCCGCAG
>KI911992.1:93064-93845 GCA_000517005.1 Microvirga lupini | reverse complement strand
CAAACCTGTCTCGAGAAAGCTGATCACGAGATGACGATAGTTCTGCGCGAGTTCCCCCTCACCATAGGCGAGCAAATCAAAAGTTGCCTTGGTTTCAGCTTTTGGAAATCCTACAGTGGGCAACCAAGATGCCATGAGACCAGCGACGGCTTCCTTCTGTGTAGCGGTGCCTTTTCCGCTCACCCGCCGCACGAAGCTTCTACGACCGTACACTGTTGGATTTTCTAGATAGAATTTCGTCAATGTGTCAATTGCAGGTTCGATATCCAATGCAGAGGCCAAATAGAACACAGCATCCTGACCAGTTCGGACAACCTCGGGACCTGCGGCAGCTTCGATCTCGCTCGCCTCTGGGACAGCACCTAGGTGACGGAGCAAACGAGCAAGGCGTCTGAGGTCGGTATAGTCGGCGTGAGGTACCAGCCTATGCGCTTCGGACACGAATTTCTTCAATAATCCACGAGCAACATTTGTCAGCCTTTTGTCGTGCGCGTGATTCTGAAGCAATCGAAGCGCAAACCGTCGCTCAGCTGGATCGTGGGGGTTACAGAGAGCTGTCATCTCGAGAGCTCTTACTGTCGGTGCTATCTTCGCAACTCGAACAACAGCCTCTGCAATAACCGAATGCCCAGTTCGAAGGCGATCCTGATTCTGCCCCTCGCGGAACACCAGGCCGTCTAACGCTATTGCGGTATCAAGACCTGCGTAGTGGGGTGAGCGGCGGACAAGGACACTTTCGGGCACAGTTTGGTCGTGCATGCCACTAACACAAAGATCAAAG
>KI911992.1:92138-92964 GCA_000517005.1 Microvirga lupini | reverse complement strand
ACCTCACCCGTTGAGGGCGACGCGTCCACCACGACGGGGTTTATCCTCAAGATCGACGCCATCTATGAACCAGTAAGAGTAAGCGGACATTCACACTAAATCCACAATTGCGAGTTCGGGCGTCAGGCACAATGTGCATTTATGCTAGTTTCCCAGTTGACCAAGATAGCTGATTTTGACGAATGTTTTCTTAATCGGGGGCGCATCTTATCGTTAAGTATTTCGTAGGCCTGTGGCACCTCTCTTGCAGCCTCAGCGACGTGGACGAAGATTTTTCTGGCTCGGCATGGCGTTGTGACGAAGTTAGGATCGGAACTCGCAACGGATCTGTTGCGAACCCTTCAGTAACTTAGTTCGGCGTACGCCTCCTACATGTTCCGGAGGTGCATAATGTTCAAACGCCAACATTTCGACCACTCGGTGACCCTGCTGTGCGTCTGGTGATATCTCGCTCAAAGCCTGAGACTGCGTGATCTTGAGGAGATAATGGCGGAACGCAGTGTCTCCGTTGATCACACGACCATTGACGACCTGTGAGAAAATCCTCTGGGAGCCCCGACGTGCTACAATAGCCGGAGCTTTCCAGGGAGATCAGGTAATGAACCCTGTCGATCCGCAGGCCTCAAGTGAGACGGTTCAATCGTCCTGTTCCCGCTCAGATCCATCACGGCTAAAGCGCGTTCGGCTGGTGTGCGCTGATCGCCGGCAACTGTGCTGGACCATGCTCGACGTCGAGCGATTAGTGGATGAAGTCCATCCGGTTCGGGCAATCTGGGAACTGGTGGGCCGGCTTGATCTGTCAGCCTTTGTAGACCGGATCGGTTCG
>KI911992.1:91405-92038 GCA_000517005.1 Microvirga lupini | reverse complement strand
ATGATTACCTTGCAGACCGTCATGCATGACGGCACGAAGATCACCGCGCAGGCCGGGCCCAGCTCGTTCAAGCAAGAGGAGCAGATCAGGAAGCATCTGGCTGCGGCTCGGGAGCATGTTGCGGCCATGGGAGATCCGCGCCGTGAGGAGGAAACACCCCGGCAGGCCGCGGCCCGTGAGCGAGCCGGGCCGGGTTCTCGGCCTTCAGCTTGTCCTGAAGGTTCTCGACAAGGTCGAGGCCAGTGCTGCCGATGTGGGTGATGTCCGTTAGGGATAGGACATTAGTCTCTTCGGTCTCGGAGAGGGAAACCTGCTCGCAGTTCGCGAACATGGCGAAGTAGGCATGGATCGAGTTCAGGAGCGTCTCAACCGTCTCAGAGCCCGGCCCGAAATCCCCAGACAGGCTATGGTCATGGTATCATTTCCAACACCGCTCCCAAGGAGGAGCATTGAAATAATGCACAGCCTCGCGAGGAGCGATGTCAAGGTCACCGAAGACAAGGATCAGCACTCGACCGCCCCAAACGGAGCAGCCCGCTCCCCGCACAGAGCGCCTCGGCGCTGCTGAACGAAAGCAACTCATCCTGAGAGAGGCCGCGCAATTCTTCTCCGAGCGCGGGTTCCAGGGCACGA
>KI911992.1:80166-91305 GCA_000517005.1 Microvirga lupini | reverse complement strand
CGCGCGAACTCGCCTGCCGTCTTGGCCTCACCCAAGCCGCTCTCTACAAGCACTTTCCCAGCAAGGACGCGATCATCACGGCACTCTTCGAGCCCTCAGCGGAGCGCTGGCGCGGCGAAGATTGGAGGCCAAGCCTTGCGGATCGATCCTTGCCGCTCACAATCCGCCTAAGTGAGCTTTACACGCACTATCTTGCTCGAATGTCGGGATCGGGCTTGCGCCTGTTCGTGCGAGCCGGACTGGATGGTCTGGGTCAGCCCGCCCGGCGTGGAGCGATGCTCACCGCGACCATCTTGGAGCCGGTGATTGACGCAGTGAGGATCGAAGCTGGCCTGCCTGGCCTGGCCGAGCGGCCGCTCCTGCACGGCGAACGCGAGGTCGCCATGGCGCTCCATGGCGGCCTCATGTTTCTCGCCATCCGCAAGCACGTCTACCGGATGCCGATGCCGGACGATCTCTCGGACCTCATTCACTTGCAGGTGCGCCTGTGGCTACCTGGTGCCATCGCGGAACTCATCCGGCTGCACTCATCGCGCGACGAACCCCGCCAGCTGGCTCCCAAGCCAAAGCATCGGCGATAACCCACATTCAGCGCTTGGCCGTGTCGAGCAGCACTTTGGCGTATGTGAAGGTGAAGTCGCGCTCTCCCGTCCGGCTCAGGTGGCAGGAGAAGCACCCGCTCGTGTTCAGGTTCGGGCGCACCGTTCCGTCCACGGCGAAGGATGAGTAATCCCAGTCCCCGTTACGTTTGTCGGCTGGGATAGCCTCACCCCAGCCCTTCTGCTTCTCCATGACGAAGAGGCCGACGACCTCGCCTGTGGGGACGAAGCGACCATCAGGTCCAATCTCCGGGGTCCCTGTCGCACTGAGATCAACCTTCATATCCTCCATCACGAGGACCGTGCCGTCCGGGATCGGTTCTCCCGCTTTCGCGCGCGCATGGGCCTCCGGGTTCACGTACATGTTGCGGACGATCTTGCGATCAGGTCGCTCCACGACGGTATACTTGATCCAGGTCTGGTACCCTTTTGGAAAGGCGACGCGCTCGGGACCGGCCAGACCATAGCCCGCAGCAACGATGAGGAGGCTGGCCAAACCCGCGGTGAGTGCCGGACGTAAGGGGCTCTTGTTTCTCATGGCTTCACCACCACTCTCGTGAGCATGTGCTGGTGAAAGACACATTCCACTTCGAAGGTGCCGGGTCTTGTGAGGACGAGCCGTGCAGGCTTGCCGGGGTCCTGCTTGCCGAGATCCGTCGAGAAGGCAACCGTTGGCACGAAGACCTCATGGGCTTCCGTGTCGTCATTGTCGAAGATCAGCGTGTCCCCGACATTCGCCTCGATCACGGCAGGCTTGTAGGTTGAACCCACCATGGTGATGCGGTGTTCGGCCGCTTGGCAGGGCCCATGCAGTGCCCAGGCGGCGGCAATCAGCAGGATGGTTCTGGTCATGCCCTACTCCGCGCATCGCTAGCTGCAAAGGTTCCTCACTCACGCTTGGTTGTCAATTGATAACCATCATCGGACGGTTATGATCGCGTAGATGTGATGGGCATCCTCCCATTGGCCGCTTCCGGGCAGGTCAAGTGGCGTCCCGCTTGGCAGCACGAGGGATACGATGAGAGCGGAAACCGTATCCGGGTGCAGGCCGAGCGTTGATCTAAGACTGCATCCGAGAATTCATGCTGCGCGTGCCAGTCGGCGGATGAGGAGCATGACAGAGGCGGCATACAGAAAGGCTCCGGCGGACGCGAGTGTAGCCTCCGGGTCCTTCCACAGCCGCCGATTTCGGCTGATCCAACCGAAGAATCGTTCCACCACCGTCTGTACAATGTTGGCAAGTCGGAGTGCGACCCCGCTTTAGTCCAGCCGGATGCGGGGGATCGGGAGGCGGAACCCGGAACACAACCTCGGTGCTGTCGTGACCGATCTCCACGCGCCGCACGATTGTCCGGAGGATGTCCCGTTGACCAAGCCAATCAAGATGGTCGAGCCCCTCCTGGACTTTGGCCGCGAAGTCCTCCAGGCGACCGATCAGAAGAGACAGGTCGTGCTCGGCTTGGGCGACCTCAAACACGGTCTGGCGTTGCTCCTCGAGGCGAGCCACACGAGCTTTGAGACCACTGATCCGCGGTTCGAATTCGGCGCGGCTGATCACGCCATCGGCATAGCTGTCAATCAAGCGGCCGATGCCGCGCCGCAGGCTGGCAATCTGATGATCAAGCCGCATCACCTCGTCGGGCGTGGTGCCATCATGGGCTTGCGTCAGACGCCGCCGATACTCCGCTGCCACACAGTGCGGGTCGCTGAGCACCTGACGGACCTGCTCCCACACCAGTGCCTCGAGCCGATCAGCGCGCACCGCATGATTGCTACAGACCGCCGTGCCGCCAAAGCGATAGCCATCAGATCCCACGCAGCGATAATACCGCAGTTGCCCTTTCGAGCGATCACGGCTGCAGCGCAGCAGGGCCTTGCCGTAATAGGCGTACCCGCAGCACCGGCAGACGGTCAGCCCCTGCAGCAGCCAGCGCTGACCACAGTAGCGCTCGCGCTTGTACTTTCGATTCTCGGCCAGTTGCGCCTGAGCGGCTTCAAAGAGCTCGTCGTCCACGAGTCTCGGCACCGGCACCTCGATCCAGTCCTCTGGCGGCGCTGGCATGCGGCTGGTGGCGCGGGCGGACGGCTGGGAATGGCCCCGCAGCGGCCGCAGCCGCGGCTTGGGCGGCAGATAGCGCGAACGGCCATACACGGCGTGCCCGGTATAGGCCGGGTTCGCCAGCATGCCGCGCACCGTCGAGGCGTACCAGCGCGCGGCACCATGGCGTCGTGGACATCCCGCTTGATCCAGACGCCGGCAGACCTCGCGCAGGCTCAACCGCTCATAGGCAATCCAGGCGAAGATCTGGCGCACGACGCGGGCCTCGTCCTCCACCACCTCAAAGCGAGCACAGCCGCCGCCATGATCGCGCGGCACATAGCGGTAGCCGAACGGAGCACCAGTGAAGGCACTCACCAATCCTGAGCGTGCAGCATGACGGCGGCCGCGGCGACTGCGCTCCAAGATGCGGGCCCGCTCATACTCAGCGATCACGCCTTGGACTTGGAGCAGGAGGTCGTCCTCTGGCGTGCCTCCGATCGGCCGGTTGAGGAAGACGACGTCGGCACCGGCGCGGCGGAACTCGTCAATCAAGAGCACCTGATGCGCATAGCGCCGCGACAGCCGATCCGGGGCCAGGACGTAGATGCGATCCAGCAAGCCGGCGGCCGCGGCATCCCGCAGCCGCTCCAAGGCGGGGCGTAGGAGACTGGCGCCACTGTAGCCCTCATCCACATAGGCGTGGTCAGGCTCGAGTTGGAGCCCGTCAGCGGCGATCCGCTCCTGCAGCGCGGCGATCTGGCTGGCGATGCTGTTGTCGCGCGTCTGGCTTTCGGTCGAGACACGGGCGTACAAAGCAATGGTCTCACTCATGCGGACCTCCTTGCGTCATCGGTGCGGGCTGCCGGGGCGCCGGCGCGAGCCTGCAGCCGGCGCCGGATCACGGGCAGGAGACGGGTATAGGCGTCGATCAGGTGCTGCGGACTGAGCCGTGTCACCTCGAAGGACACGCGCACCTCCTTGAGCGGGTGATCCCCTGGTCGGCCCATGGTCGCCTCCATCGGTAGCAGGCCCGAAGCCGGGCCGCTGCGACGACATCAACGCGGGATCAGAACCGCCGTGCCGGGGACGGACGTGCAACTCCCGCCCCGCGATCATGCCCGACCACTCAAAGTTCAAGCTGGAAACATTGTACAGACGGCTACTACCCATCGGCGCGGGTGGACCGCAAACCCGACCTGATTGGCGGGCTTTCTGACGATCTCGACCGTGATCGAGGTCGCGTTCGCTGGCCCGTCCCCGGCAAAGCCTATATCCGCGAATGCCTTCGTGATGAACGGGAACGAGCGGCGGGACAGGCGCAGCATGATAGGCGCGCCATCCCGGTCCTGAACGTTGGCGGGCTGTGGCTCCAGGATCAAGCCACGCCCATCCGTGTCCACCATCACCTGGCGCTTGCGTCCCTTCACCTTCTTGCCTGCATCGTAGCCGCGAGGTCCTCCGCTCTCTGTTGTCTTGACGCTCTGGCTATCGATCACGGCAGCGCTGGGCGACGCCTCACGTCCGACCCGCTCCCGGTCGGCCATAACGAGCAGGTGGTTCATGGTCTCGAACAGGCCCGTATCTCGCCACAGAGCAAACCAGCGATACACGGTCGTACGCGGCGGCAGATCGTTGGGGAGAAGCCGCCAAGCAACCCCGCTGCGGAGGACGTAGAAGATTGCGTTCATGATCTCCCGCAGGGGCCATGCGCGAGGTCGTCCACGCTCGTATGGCTGGGGCATGAGCGGCTCAAGGAGAGCCCACTCAGCGTCGGTCAAATCAGTTTCGTAACGCAACCCGTCGCGACTATGCTGCCGCCGAGCGGCTGGGGTCCACATTGCAGTTCCAGAGAAGGCCTCGACAATCCCTCGGAATCACACACGTCACAGCCACTCAAGCCTTTTCGGTCCGGGCTCTCAGGTTGATCTCCAGGCTTTTGGTCGGCTGTGTCCACGAGGCGAATTCCTTGGTTGGGTATGGAAAGGTCAGGCGGCAATCTGCTGGCCGATCTTGTCGATGAGGTCGTTGGCCCGGGCGATGATCCGGGTCCGGATGTCCCTCTCCGCCTCGGCATACTGGTCCGAGTGGTAGATCAGGGTCACCGCCCGACGGAGCTTCGTGAGTTGCCCCTTTTCCTTGATCGGCTGGGCCCGGATGAAAGTCTCCGTCACCGACCAGAGCCGGTCTTCATGTAGATCGACCGGCTTTGCTGCGGGTTCGGGCGCCGCGGGGCGGGCTGTCTGCTCGGATGCCGGAATGGTGCAGGAGAGATCCAGTGAGGACACATTGCAGACGGCGATATCTTCCACCGGCACGGGCACAGTGAGCTTCTCCGACCCGTAATAGACGATCAGGGTCATCGACTTGGCGAAGTTGCGCTCTTTTCCGGCAAAGGCGCTGCCGTAGTAGGTTTCTCCGTTCTGACCTTTTGCTCGCAGCTTGCGGTAGATGCCACCGTTGCTTGCCTGGAACACGGCATCGGTCAGAAGGATGTCGAGCCGATCAAACCGGACCTCGGCTCCTGAATGGGGATCCTGCCGATTGACGGTCAGATAACCGAGATGGAAGCGGCTGTTGTCGTTCTGGGCGCGGCGCATCGTCATGGCGGGTCCACCATTCATCGGGAAGACTGGAAAGGAAGGGTGTCGGCTAGGGCGCGGGTGCCTAGCGTCAGGCGAAGAGGACGTGGCTGTGCCCGTCCTCGAAGGCCTCCAGCGCAAGGTCACGAGCGTCCTCGACGAGGTCTGCAGCGACCGAAGGCTTCTCGAGGGTCTGCCACTGAGGCCCTTCTGCTTGGGCCTCGTACCGGTCGTGCCACCGCTCAACGGCAACTGGGATCGCCGGAACCTCGCTCACGAGGTTGTCCCAACGACCGCCGTCGCAGTCGATGCCGCCGTACACGATGGCAATTTTGCCGTTTTCCTGCAGCTGCCCGATCCTCGCTTTGAGATTGGCCCGTCGGGCGAGGAAATCGACCTTATTGCGGTTCAGTTCGCGACACAGACGGCGAATGAGGCTGCGGTACTTGCGCGTAAGCTGCATCGGGATCTCCCTTCGCCTTTCGGGGATTTGACCAACTGTCGGGTTCACCCAATGTCCGAGTTAAAGCGAGAATTCGGCTGGTTCTGTATGCCCAGCTTGGCCGCAACGGCTTTCTCCGGCAGGCGTTATCCCTGTGTTCAGAGGGGTCAACGTCCTCGATAGCTAGGCAGTGTCTTGAGCCCTAGCAGAGGAGCAAGCCATGTTCGATATCGTAGGTACGGATCTGCTGCCAGACTGGCCGCAACTGCTGACGTTTGCGATTGCCAGTTTCGCTCTGAATGTCACGCCAGGTGCCGATATGACGTTTGTCGCCACATCAGCAGCCCGGGGCGGAGCAAAGGGCGGGGTAGCCGCAGCGCTTGGCGCCGGTGCAGGCTCGATGGTCCATCTGCTGGCGGCGGTTCTGGGCTTGTCGGCGATTATCGCTTCATCTCAAACGGCATTCACCATCCTGAAATGGGTGGGTGCAGCCTACCTGATCTATATCGCTTTTACCCTGATCCGCACCGGACCCGCCCATTCGCAAGACGTGGAGGTGCCCCGCTCTACCGTGGCTGTCTTCCGATCCGGGGCGCTGGTTAATCTCTTGAATCCGAAGGTAGGGGTGTTCTTCCTCGCCTTCCTGCCACAGTTCATCGACCCTGTGCCCGGAGTGGCTGCAATCCAGACCTTCCTCTTGGGTCTGTGGTGCAATGCGGGTGGAACGACCGTCAACGTGCTTGTGGCGCTTGCAACCGCTCGCGCAGCCAGTCGCCTGGCCAGCGTGGGTTGGATCCGTCAGGCGGCACGCTGGGTGACAGCAACAATCATGGGCGGATTGGCCGTGAAACTCGTCACCTCGGAAAACCGCCAGTAGCTCGTCGAAAAGGGCGGCCGTCATGACCGCTCCTTTCCTTATGTTTTAGCTTACAGCCACTGCTAGGAGCGAGGGGAGCGGACCCACTTCAGATAGGCGGGGACTTTGTTGTTGTAGGCGTTTGGATCGGCCCAATAGGAACGCATGAGAACCGGGAGGAACTGATATTGTTCGTCCTTGGCATAAAGGTAATGGCTGCCGCCGGTCTGGAGATAAACCCGGACCTTTGCATCATAGATTGCAACCCAGATTGAGACGGTTTCTTCCCCACCCTGGTGAGGAGCGTTACCGCTCATGACGAGATTACCTTCGATGAAGTCGATGCCGCCAGAAACCTGAAGATTCTGCTTCAGGATGGGAAGCATCTTGGGCGGGACGATCTCGGCGAGAGCCTTTTTGACGGCTGGATCATTCAGGACCTTGTTATTGTCGTAGGTGCCGATGGTGGAGGCCAGATGTCCCAGCTTTCCCTTCTTCCAATCGGTATCCTCTGCATGGGCGAGAGAGACGCTGAAGAGGAGAGCGGCCGCACAAGAAGCCGCAACGAGTGCTTTGAACATGGTGAATACGCGAGGATCGATCCGCTTCGACAATCATTGTGGGAAGCGGCATTGGAGAAGACTAGGTTGCGTCATGCACCCTGGTAAACCTGCCGAGGTATATGAGGACCTCCCACAGCTGTGAAGGCTGCAGAAAGGTCCTTGCAACGGGGCCTCAGAACGTCGTTAACGGGTCCGGATGTCAGGCCGCTTGCGCCGGGACCGGCGTATCACGCTCCACGGACACGACTGGTGAGCCGCCCTTCTTGAGGTTCACGACTATCTTCATGACGATGGTTTCCTCGTCGCCTTCGACGTCGCTCATGAGAGCATACGCCTTATCGAGGACAGCGGATTGAACCTCCCTTTGGAAGTGGGAGCGGGACGCGCCAGTGATCCTTGCGACCAGCGTCGCGAATGATGCATTGTGGCTCTCCTCCTGGAGGGAGTAATCGCCGCCCTCGTCATTGTACCAGGGCACACCCCGGATCATGCGGCTCTGGACTTCGTCTTCCCGGCCCTTCGCGATGATCAGGAAGGGATCATAGGTGTCCCAATCAGGGTTGAAATAGATTGCAGCGATGGGCGCCGAGAGCGTCCTCTCGCCCCCGGTCGGGTCCTCGATTCTGAACGTCAGCGCCAGATCCTCTACGACCGTGTTGTAAAGGTCGTCGATATTGGCCTCGGCATCGCGGATGGCGTTACCCACCTCGGTATACTCGAGTGCGTAGCCGGATTCCCCATCGTCGAGCGGGACGTGGATTTCGTCTCCCTCGGCTTTGATCACAAGGATGTTGCCGATCACATGGGGAACGACACCCTTTCCAAGCGCCTGCTCAATCTCCCTGTCCTCGAACATGACCCGCGTCACGGCCGAACAGCCGTCATTTCCGACGATGTTCTCCAGCATGGACTCCAGGTAACCACTTTCCTGGATGCTATAAGAATCGAGAGCCACGCTCACGATCTCATGCCGCTCCAGGCGATCGCCATCGGCGCTGATCAGGCCGCCACCAACAAGCATCCAGCGGGTGCCGGCAAGGTTTGAAACCACGCAGGAGGGGCGCGGGATCGGATACGGGGATGTTCCCCGCAAGGGGTGATCGGCCGGGAGACTGTTGACGATGCCCGGGTTGGAAATCATCCGGCAATAGAGCTGCTCGACGGTTTTCCAGATCAGGTCCAAACCCTCGTCCTGGATCAGCACATCGCGCTCCGGCAGCTTGAGCTTCAGGTGGCTCGTGTCGTGCACGTCGATGAGGACAATCGTGCAGAAGCTTGTCTCGACAAATTCCTTCTTCTCGGTGTTCAGTTCGACCGTCTTCTCCGCGGACGGGATCTGGTGGCGAGCCTGGGTGTCGCTCAGGCTGATGACCTTGCCGAAGAAGTTGATCTTCGTGTTGTCCATCCGCCAGAACTCGCCTCGCACCCGAGCAAGCTTGATGGTCACACCATGGATCGTCTCAGAGGCGACGGCGGTGATCTGGCCCGTATGCTGCTCCAGGGCATGATCGAGGAACGTCCTGGGCACAACCACGTTCGGCACGTCCTGAGGGAAACCCTGGAGGGTGGCAGTCAGCCCCGAATAGCGGCTGCATCGTTCGATGATTTCGCCGAGTTTTCCCCCCTCGTGCTCAACCAAGGCTTTGAGCGGGATGAAGGACCGGATGCGAATGGAGAGGCCATCCTGATGGGCAAAGCCACGGGTCAGCGTAGCGGTGGTGCCACCGGTGAAGGCTTCCTTCGGAATCTGCATCTCCCAATCACGAGAGCGTACGACAACGTCGTATTTAGCTAACGCGTAGAAGCCGAGTCCGGCAGGCGCCTCAAAGGTCTCCGTCGCAACATCGTTGTTGCTGCCACCGGCCATCAGCAGGATGTGGGCGTTGTCAGCCGTCAGTCCATGACCGTCATCGGCAATGATGAGGTCGCCATCCTCGAGGATGAACCGGACGTTCTTGGCTTTGGCGCGGCGGGAGTTCTGGATCATCTCGTCGATGATGCAGTCCTGGGAGTGGCTGAAGAACTGGTCCGCCCGGGTGATGAGCTTGCGGCCCAGGGTGGCCTCAACGGCAGTGGTGGTAAACGTGTTCATTGCAAATGCCTTGGAATATCGAGGGAGGATTAGCCGGCGAGGGTGAGGAGAGCGGAAACGGCTGTGTCGTTTCGCTGCTCGTCATCGGCTTTGAGGATCCTGGCGACTGCCGGGAAGATCTTGACGATGTCCTGGTAGGTGACGCAGTCGTTGAAGGCCTGAACGAAAGCTGGCACCTGGGCGAATTCGGCCATCACCGCCGGACAGATATCCTCTTCCAGAACCCGCACGTGTTCCTTGAGGCTGGTTTGATACGCATCGACCCCTATGGCGTCTGTCGACAGGGCCCAGGAGAGCGTCGCTACGGGGAGGAAGGAGGCACTTCCGCCCTGCCCTCCTTCGTGGACGCGCTTGAAGCTCAGAATCTCGCCGGCCATCGGCTGACGGTTCTTGGCTCCTTCCGGCAACTGGAAGGTCAGGAAACCCGGACGCGAGCAGTGGTCGAGCCAGACACCCCAGACGCTGCGGTAGGTATGGGCGATCTCGACATACCCGAGCAGGTGGCTTGCCAGCGCTCCGATCTCGAGTTCGGAGGTGCTTTCAGCCAGGCCGCCGACAGTGAACTCCTCGAAAGCTTTGTAGCGCTCGGAGGCGATGGCTCCGATCTGGTAGGCGCAATGAACAATGTCGCTGAGAAGACGAGTGCGACGCTCGTACAGGGGTTTGCAGGCTTGGGCATTGATCAGTGATACCGCGTGCATAAGCGCGCGGGTCCGATGCCAGTTCCTGAGCTTGAAGTCAGTTGTCATGGGATCCTCCGGTCAACTCTGTGCCGGTAAGGGTGGGTTGCGGTTCGATCGACTCTGCGTCGAGCCCGCGCTGTCGAGATTCTTCTTTTGGGGTTTGAGGAATGCCGACTGGCAAATGATCAGAACTGAAAAAGAAAAAGGCTGGCCTGAACTCAATCAGGGCCAGCCTCGTGTGGGTTGGGATTTGGGGATGGTTAGGCGTCAGGAACCTGGTCGAGAAAGCCGACAACCTGCTTCAGGCGCCCATTGTCCACGGTGACGAAGTCGGTGCCTTTGATCGGGCCATCAGTCCCTTCGGGCCCGAGCTGCCAGGAAAACCGGACGTGATCCGCGTGACCATCGGGCTTTCCGATCAGGGAGAACCGGAAACCGGGAAACCGCTGATGGACCGCGCTGATGAGAGCGTCGATCTGGTCATGGCCGCTTCCCTGCATCAGGGGATCGACATAGGTGCCGCCTTCGTCCCAGAGATCAGCCAACATAGCCCGGCGCCGGTCGGCCCTCGTCTCATTCCATAGGGAGATGTAGCGGTCGGCGATGGTTGCGGCGTCGGTCATGGCATGTCTCCTGCGGGTGGGCGGGGTCAACCCCGGTGTGAGGACCATGAAGGAGACGGAGAGGTGGGTCGATTACGCCCGAGGTAATGGCTTATGCGGTCGCCATGATGTCGTCAGCCGCCGTTTCGGGCGAGTGTCCGGTCTCATAGTAATCCCGAGCATCGCCGAAGCGGGCCTCTGGCAGGTTTCGCTTGGCAAGCTCTCCGTTCAGGGCCAGCCACCAGGGTGAGAACTCAGTATTGGCCTTCGTGGATGCGGTCTCCAGGAGGCGAAGGCTGGTGTTGGTGTAGTGGGTCATGGACGGTCCTTCCTAGGGGATCGCTGATGCAAGCATTAGCGTTGCCAGAGACCGACATCTCCGGAATGAGCCTGTTTCTGAAATCGAGGGTGAAAAGCGCGGTCGCGCCGCTGGTCCGAGCAGCGGACATGAGAGCGCCTTGGCAGAGGTGCTGTCTTGGAAAACCTCGACCAAGGCGTTCGTGGTTCAATGGAATGAGACCACAACCGGCCAGATAGGATGCGGAGGCGAACGGGTCAATGCTCTCCTAAAGAAAACGCCCTGACAGAGATAGCCGTGCGGGGCTCACTGTCAGGGCGCATTCTGTATGGTGCCGGTTGCAACACCTACCCTACAACAATACTGCAGCTGGGCTGATGGTTC
>KI911992.1:69974-80066 GCA_000517005.1 Microvirga lupini | reverse complement strand
GCAGGTCCGAGCGCGATCGTCGAACCGGACCGAGCCTGAGACATCACTCGGCTCGGCTGCGGTCGACACCGACATCACGAAGCATATGCGGGCTGAGTTCGTGACGCAGCGCCTGCTGAAGTTCGTGACGAAGCAGGTGATCGAGTTCGGCGGTTGCCACAGGCCGCTTGTGATCGTTCGCGGGCCTGCGCGGCACGCGAAGGAATTCAAATCGGAAGGCGAACCCTACAAAGGGCAGAGGGAATACGGTCGGTTTCATCGGAGCCACCAGCAGCAAAAGTCATGACGAGGAGAGCGGCGCGTTCGTACGTGCAAATACGCATAGACATTTAACGCCTCCTCTGGCTGTGGCTGTGAACCGGGCGGACAATCCGCGGGGCAGCTTCAATATCAGAATTCCACTGCGGAAACCAGCCCCGTCATGCAATTTATTATCGACCGCGGGCTCGATTACTTCAGGAGTTTGGCTTGAGGCTATAGTAAGTAGAGACCGACGTATGGTGGACCGGAATGATCATGCCGTTCCTCCGGAGTTCGTCCATGGTGATGAACCCGATGCCTCGCACCGTACCGCCGCGGCTGTTCTTCAGGCGGGTCCTGAACTGCTCGCGCTTGGTATAGGAATTCGTCTCCAACGCGTTGCGGAACTCCCCGCCCTCCTTCAGCACATCAAGGGCTTTCCTTGCGAGGGTCGAGAGTGCGGGAAGTTCTGTCATGACCGTCTCCGTTTTATGCGGGAGTTCCCAGAGCGGCGCAGCGGATGCGCCAGAGCTCAGTCGCCTGGCAGGCGTGGCCGGCTTGTCCGAACAAGTCCTGCAGGCCGGTGGCGGCAGTGAGGACAGACAGCAGGTGCGGGTTCTCGGCAATGTATTCATCCCAGAGAACCGAGTAGAGCGCCCTCACCTCGTCGGCATTGACCGCCCGCTTGCCTTTGGCTTCGCGCCAGGTGAGACCCGTTGAGCCGTCCTCGAACCGCTTTGCGGCTTGATAGATCTCCTCAATGGACTTGTTCCCCCGGCCCTTGATCCGGGCCGCGAAGGCACTGAAGCGGCGGTCTCCGCGGCTGGAGCATTCTAGAAACGGGGCCGTGCCATGCTGAATCATCTTCTGGGGATCCTTCACTGTTTTTGCAGTGGAAGAATCCAGATCTCGGTTCTTACTCGGTATCCGCCATATTGGGTCGAGGGGGCCGCTCGTTGTGCCGGTTAGCCCATGCCAATTTAACGGGATCGCGCCAGCCGAGCTTCGCGTCTGGTCGATCAGTGCGATGGCAGACGACAGCAACACCCTCGAGGATAGCCGTCGCGATATAAATACCGGGAGGAGCGGCCCGGATGATGACTTCACGGTCGCGCATGCCAGGATTTCCCAGTTCGTCCTCGTGCACCCAGACCTCCTTGCCGATCCATTCATCAGGAGCCTTCCACCATCCGCGCTGGAAGAGGATGGTGCCATCACTCCGAACACGACGAAGCCCCCCGAGAAGGTAGCCGTCGGGCGCTTTAATGTCGTTGCGGCGGGTCATGCCTTGATCGTCACGGCCCCCGAGCCGGTACCGTACTCGTCGCGATCATCAGCGGGAAATTCGAACTGCGAGAGCTTATTCTGGTTCGTCTTCAGCATCTCGTCAGTCACCTGAAAGTTCAGCACCTTCTCGAAGTCGCTGCGGTTCTTATGGAGGCCGGCGACCTTCATCACGCAATCCGGGATCTCGGAGTAATAAGATTCCGCCGATTTTAACCAGCTTGGAGTCTCCTGGCCGGCGGCCTCGCGGATGGAGCTGTCGGCGATCATGAAACTCCTAAGGCGCTGGACCGCGAGGACGACATTCAGCATGTCGTAGTTGAGCCTGCGCATATGCACTCCTTTTTGGGGACATGAATGTAATAGTTCATGTAGAAACATGACTAGCGCGTTTAGAATCTCAGACCCAAAACGGCGCAGTTATAGATAAGGGAAACTACGTAGAGAAATTATTCAGTTAAAATCGTTCTGACGCTTAAGGTCTTCTTCATGTCTATGACGAATTTTGGCCGGACCCGATTTATGCACGTCAGGGGGCGTGCGCTTCTCGCGGTGATGCGGGCGGGTCACTGAAAGATCATGAGACTTCTCAATAACCTGAAGCTGCTGACAAAGATTGCCATTCCTGTCGCAATTTTTGTTGCGATTGCGGTTGGCTTGATTGTGCTGGCTGTGTCCAGCCTTGATCATATCAACGAGGATATTGAAACCATCGTTGAAGCCGACGCAAAGCGGCTGAGCCTGGTGCTGAGCGTCAATGCCCAGATCAATGAGGCCTCCCTTCAGGAAAAGGGCATGATCCTGACGCCGAAGAACCTGCCAGAGCGGGTTAAAAGCGTCGAGAATGCCTACAAGAACGCGACGAAGAAAGCTTCGGATGAGCTCACACAGCTTGTAGATCTTTCAACCTCCGACGAGTTCAGAAAGCTCAATGAAAACTTGAGGGATGCGACCCTCAGTTATTTCAAGATGCTCGACCAGAGTCTTGCCTTCTCAATGGCTGGGAACGAGGAGAAGGCCACGGAGATCACTAACGGTGGTGCTCGTGATCTTCGTCGTGCGCTTCGTGATCAGATTACCAAGAGCATTGAGGGCATTTCCCTCGAAATGAACCAAGCCAAGGACGATGCTTCTGCTGATGTTAGCGTGACAAAATGGATGCTGATGGGTTCTGCTGGTTTCGGTCTGACCCTCTCCATCGGCCTTCTGAGCGCAATTGTGATCTTTGGCGTCACCCGCCCACTTGGAGCGATGACAGGTGCCATGGGGCGCTTGGCCGGAGGCGAGCTTGACATTCCCGTGACCGGGACTGAGCGCAAGGATGAGGTCGGAGCCCTCGCCCGTTCGCTCCAGGTGTTCAAGGACAACGCCATCGAGGCACGCCGTCTGGCTGCCGAGCAGGCGGCTGAGGACGAGGCGAAGATGCGCCGCGCCCAGGTCCTCGATCAGCTGACTAAGGATTTCGAGCGCAATGTCTCGGCCATGACCCAGGGACTGGCCTCGGCCGCCACCGAGATGGAAGCCACTGCCCAGACCATGACGTCCATCGCGGACCAGACGAACAACCAGACGGTCAGTGCTGCCTCGGCGGCCGAGCAGACCTCGGCCAATGTCCAGACAGTCGCGGCTGCGACGGAGGAGCTGTCGATCTCCATCCACGAGATCGCTTCGCAGGTGACCCAATCCTCGCGAATTGCGGACCGCGCCGTCCAGGATGCCCAGCGCACCGACGCCATCGTGCAGCAGCTTGCCTCCACAGCTGAGCGAATTGGCAACGTAGTCCAGCTAATCAGCACGGTCGCAGGTCAGACCAACCTCCTCGCGCTGAACGCCACCATCGAAGCGGCGCGTGCCGGCGAGGCCGGTAAGGGCTTTGCGGTTGTCGCTTCCGAGGTGAAGGAACTCGCAAACCAGACAGCCAAAGCGACGGATGAGATTTCCTCTCAGATTGCCTCCGTGCAGCAGGCAACCCGGGAGGCCGTTCAGGCGATCCAGACGATCACCCAGACGATTGGCGAGATGTCGCAGATCTCGGTCACGATCGCAGCAGCGATGGAGGAGCAAGGCGCGGCGACGGGTGAGATTGCCCGCAACGTGCAGGAAGCCGCCCGTGGTACTGAGCATGTTACCGGGAACATCAGCGACGTGCGCCGGGGTGCTGGCGAGACGGGAGCTGCAGCCTCTCAGGTGCTGAGCGCCGCCCAGGAGCTGGCTCGCCATTCCAACAGCCTCGGGGACGAGGTTGGTCACTTCCTCCGTGGCGTGAAGGCAGCCTAAGGCAAGCTTGCTTGGGCATATAAGCGAAATCGGCGGACTAAGGTTCGCCGGGACGGCTCAACCCCGCGGTGAGCCGAAAACGGAAGGCGCCCCTGCTGGGAGGGGCGCTTTTCTTTTTTGCGGCCGGCCAACCTGTCTCAGATCGGACTGATAGCGACCACCCCGAACGTACCCCCGCCCACGCCGGCAACACCAAACCGATCCGCAAGCTGAGGAGTGTCGACTCCGAGTCTCCGGGCTGGAACCGCGGGATTGTGGTGTGGCGTTCACACCCCGTTTGCCCCGGCATTGTTGTAAGTCGGGGCAGGAGTTTAGCGGAGTTAACCTGCGACTTGAAGCGGGATGCTTGGATTTCCGGTTATGGCACTCCTGAGACGTAAGCGCTTTGTCCGCTTCGGCGGCCATGAGCCGACGTTCGTTGGGCGCCCGAAAGGTGAAAGGTTGACCCGCTGCGGACCTTCGCTGGTAGCACCGTCGCCGGGAGCTGGCCACGGTCTCGACCACGGGTAAGCCGTCTTTTCGGCAGAGCAGTTCAACCGACTGAGAGCTGCCGAACAGGCCGCAGCCTGCGCTGCGGCACCAATGTTGGGATCGGCAGCCCTTTTGGGCTTCCCACTCAAACCTTATCTGACGGGCTCCAGGGCCGAAGCCGGACGCACACGCGATGCCCGTTGGTGCTAGGTTCCTCGAGAGGGCGTCCGCACGGCTCCCGAACCTGCTAGATCCCTTTCAGCACCCGATCCGGAGGGCATTGGCGGGACCCGGCGCGGCCTTGCGCGTTACATCCATTCGCTATGGAAGCGGAACGATCAGCATGAACGACGAGCAGCCGGAGGACGCCATCGGGCGCTCCCCGCCCCAGCGAGAGACCTCGGCCGATGAACTGGCCTACCGCCTCCGCCAGCAGGACGTGCTGGTGAGGTTCGGCCGCATCGCGCTCGAAGCCCGGGATTTCCTGAGCCTGCTCCAGGAGGCGACCCGGCTTTGCGCCGAGGGGCTGCAAACCCAGTTCTGCAAGGCCATGGAGTATCTGCCTGACGAGGACCAGTTCATCATCCGGGCCGCGGTCGGATTCAGCGCGGCCGTGATAGGTGCCAGGACCGGGACGGACCTGGAGAGCCCGACCGGCTATGCCTTCCAAACGGGCGAGCCCGTCATCTCCAGTCATCTGGAGAACGAGGATCGCTTCCGCACCCCACAGACTCTGGTGGATCACGGCATCCGGCGGGCCATCAACGTTCCGATCAGCGCCGCTGGCCGACGCTACGGCGTTCTGGAAGCCGACAGCCTGTTCGAGGGCAGGTTCAGCGAGGCCGACATCACATTCATGCAGGGTTTCGCCAATCTGCTCGGCGTTGCCCTGGAGCGGGGGAGAGGCGAGGCGGCGTTGCACCAGACCGAGGAGCGCTATCGTCTCGCGGCGAGGGCGACCAACGACGCAATCTGGGACTGGGATCTCGTCGCCGACCGCATTCTCTGGAACGAGGCCCTCACCACGCTCTTCGGCTATTCGAAGGTCGAGACGGACGGCTCCTGGTGGAGGGACCACATCCATCCCGAGGACCGTGAGCGGGTGGTCACGACCATCGAGGCGGCTCTTGCATCCGGGCAGGAGAACTGGAGCGCGGAATACCGTTTTCTGCGTGCGGACGGATCGGAGGCTTACGTCTTCGACCGCGGCTTTGTCAGCCGCGACCGGCACGGCCGCGCGGTCCGGATGCTCGGCTCGATGCTCGACCTGACCCGGCGCCGGCAGGCCGAGGAGGCCCTGCGCCGCAGCGAGGAGCGTCTCAGGGGCGCCTTTGCGATCAAGACCGTCGGCGTGCTGTTCTGGGGCCCAGGCTTCGGACTGACAGAAGCAAATGATGCCTTTCTGCGCATGACCGGGTTCAACCGCGAGGAGGCGCTTGGCAAGACTTGGCAGGAGCTCACGCCGGAGGAGTTCCATCCCGCCTCGTGGCGCGCTGTCGAGGAGGTGACCACGCGGGGCGAGGCCACTCCTTACGAGAAGCAGTACTTCCGCAAGGATGGCTCCCGCTGGTGGGGCCTGTTCGCGCCGCGCAAGGTCAACGACGAGGTGGTCGAGTTCGTGCTCGACGTGACCGACCGCAGGGAGGCTGAGGAGAGGCTGCGCGAGAGCGAGGCCAAGTTCCAGGCCATCGCCAATTCCATCGACCAGATGGTGTGGGCGACCCGTCCGGACGGCTATCACGACTTCTTCAACCAGCGCTGGTACGACTACACGGGCGTGCCGGAGGGCTCGACGAACGGAGACGGCTGGGCCGCCGTTTTCCATCCCGACGATCAGGAGCGCGCCTGGGCCACGTGGCGGCACTGCCTGACAACCGGCGAGCCGTACCGGATCGAGTACCGGCTGCGGCATCGGTCCGGCCAATACCGTTGGGTGCTGGGGCGCGCCCAGCCGGTGCGGGACGATCAGGGCCGGATCACCCGCTGGTTCGGCACCTGCACCGACATCCAGGAGATCGTCGAAGCGCGTGAGGTGCTGGCCCGTTCGCGCGAGGAGCTTGAGCGGGAGATCACCGAGCGCACGGCGGAGCGCGACCGGATCTGGCGGAACTCGAACGAGCTCATGGGCGTGTTTGGCTTCGACGGCCGCCGCCGGGCGATCAACCCGGCCTGGTCGCGGGTGCTGGGCTATGATGAGGCGACCCTGCTCAACACGCCCGTGATCGAGCTCACCCACCCGGATGATCGTCCGCGGCTGGCCGAGGCGATCCAGCGGCTGGCGAACGGTGAGCGGCTCGTCGATTTTGAGGATCGCCTGCGGCACGCCGATGGGAGCTACCGGACGATATCGTGGACGGGCGTTCCGGCCGAGGGGGTCTTCTACGGCATCGGTCGCGACGTGACCGAGTATCGCCGGGCCGAAGAGGCCCTGCGCCAAGCCCAGAAGATGGAAGCCATCGGCCAGCTCACCGGCGGCGTGGCGCATGACTTCAACAATCTGCTCACCATCGTGCGCTCGTCCATCGATTTCCTGCGCCGGCCGAACCTGCCGGAGGAGCGGCGTCTGCGCTACATCGATGCCGTCTCGGACACGGTCGACCGCGCCTCCAAGCTGACGGGGCAACTGCTGGCCTTTGCCCGCCGGCAGGCGCTCAAGCCCGAGGTGTTCGATGTGCCCGAGCGGATCCGGGCGGTCACCGACATGCTGCGCACCATCGTGGGCGCCCGCATCCAGATCATCACGGACATCACCTGCGAGCGCTGCTTCGTCGAGGCGGACGTGACCCAGTTCGAGACCGCGCTCGTGAACATAGCGGTCAACGCCCGCGATGCCATGAACGGCGAGGGAACGCTGCGGGTCCATGTGGGGGCACTGTCCCGGATGCCGCCGATCCGCGGCCATGCCGGTGGTCCTGGCCGGTTCGTGGTCGTGGCGATCAGCGACACCGGCTCCGGCATTCCAGCGGACAAGTTGGGCCAGATCTTCGAGCCGTTCTTCACCACAAAGGAGGTCGGCAAGGGAACGGGCCTGGGGCTCAGCCAGGTGTATGGCTTCGCGAAGCAGTCCGGCGGCGACGTGGCGGTCGAAAGCAAGGTTGGACAGGGCACGACCTTCACACTCTACCTGCCTCGGACCGACAGGGGCATCGCGTCGGACGACAGGGACCATGCCCGGGGGACAGATCTGGACGACGAGGGGCGCGGATGCCGGGTGCTCATGGTCGAGGACAATCTTGAGGTCGGCCGGTTTTCGACACAGCTCCTTCAGGATCTCGGCTACGAGACCACCTGGGCGGCCAACGCCGCTGAGGCCCTCAAGCTGCTGGATGAGAATGCGGGCCGGTTCGATGTGGTGTTCTCGGACGTCGTCATGCCGGGGATGAGCGGGATCGATCTGGGGCGGGAGATTCGCCAACGCTATCCCAGGCTTCCGGTGGTGCTGACCTCGGGCTACAGCCACATCCTGGCTGAGGAGGGCCGGCATGGCTTCGAGCTGCTGCACAAGCCCTACACCGTCGAGGATGTATCACGGATGCTGCGCCGAATGATGCGCGAGCGTGGTGCGGGTCGCGCCTAACTGCTCAACGAGATCCCTCGATCAGACAGGGTGGCTCACACCAGACCGAACCTGGAGGCGACAGCCAAGACGCCTCTGGAACGGCTGCTTGTGGCACGAGGCAGACGAAGGCCGAACTTCCGTATGCATAGGGTAAGCTGACCTTCATAAGGCCCCATCCAACGGCTCAGCTTGACCCCGTGCCGACATTCGTCGGCTCACAGAGCAGGCTCTATCAATCGATCCAGAGAATGCTCTCGATCAATCCTGCGCGGTCGGACGGATGACGATGCTACCAACGTCCACGTCCGACGGCTGCTCAATGGCGAAGGCAATGCCGCGGGCGATCGCATCAGGCGAGATCCCAATCGCCTTGGACCGCTCCTGAATGGCCAGTTTCACGGCCTCATCCGTCATTGAGTCCGCGAAGCTGGTTGCGATCATACCAGGCGACACCTCCGTGACACGAAGGGTTGGCCCTGCCTCCTGCCGCAAGGCCTCGGTAATCGTCCGAACCGCGTTCTTCGTTGCCGCGTAGACACCCATGGTCGGTACGATCTTGAGACCCGCCGTCGAAACCACATTGATGATGTGGCCGGCCTCCTGCCGCCTGAAGACAGGAAGTGCTGCGGCAATACCGTAGAGCACGCCCTTGATATTGACGTCGATCATCGCATCCCAGTCATCGACCCGCAGCGCATCGAACTGTGAGATGGGGCCTATACCCGCGTTGTTAACGAGCACATCCAAGCGACCATAGTGCTCGCAGGCTAGTTGCACGAGGGTCTCCAGATCCGTGCGTCGCGTGACGTCGGTCGAGCGATAGACCGCTTGGCCGCCCGCGGTCTGAATTTCCTCAGCTGCGGAAGCGATCTGCACTTCCCGCCGGGCGCCCAGAACGATCCGACCTCCCAGTGAGGCCAGATGCAACGCCGTAGCCCGGCCGATGCCGCTGCCAGCGCCCGTGATCGCGATAACCTTGTCTTTGATGCTCATGCTCGGCTTCCTTTGGGAGCAAGGTATGCGTTGCCATTTGGATGATCTATGCTGGTTAAGCCGTGATTTTGTTGAGATCGTCCATGATTAGCTCGGATCCCCTGGCAGATGTGCTGAATGTCCTCGGGGCCAAAAGCGTGCGCCGCACCCGCCTTGAAGCGTCGGGCCACTGGGCGCTCGCCTTTCCGCCACAGGCACGGCTGAAGTTCGTTGCCCTCCTGCGGGGCGCCTGCTGGATCCTGGTACCTGGCCACCCACCTCAGCCACTGGCAGCAGGTGACGTCTTCCTCATTGGCGATATCGCTTATGCTGTTGCTAGTGACCCTGAGGTCGTACCTGCCGATGGCATGGCCCTCTACAACGAACCCAGGTGTGATGTGGTCCGCCTGGGCGGTGACGACACGGTGATGCTGGGCGGAGGGATTGCGTTCGACAATGCAGGGACGGGCTTCCTGCTTGAAGGTTTGCCTCGCTTCCTGCGGATTGATGGAACATCCCCCTCAGCCCGTACCGTCAGTCGGATGCTGGACCTGCTTGAGGCGGAGGTCGGTCATACCCGTCCTGGCGCGGCGCTTGTCACGATAAGGCTAGCGGAGGTGCTGCTTGTCGAGGCCATCCGGGCCTATATTGCTGACCAAGGAGAAACCTGCGCAGGCTGGATCGGGGCGCTAGGCGACCGCCAGATCGGAGAGGCACTGCGATTGATGCATGGCGAGGTCGGATTTCCCTGGACAGTGGCATCGTTAGCGACACGGGTTGGCATGTCGCGTTCGGCTTTTTCAGCTCGATTTGTAAGCCGTGTCGGCCAGCCGCCGCTCGAGTATTTGACGCAGTGGCGCATGATGTTGGCGCGGAGGCTCCTGGATGCAGGTAATACCGATGTCGCAAGTGTCGCTCTCAGGGTCGGCTATGTCTCGCAGAGTGCATTCGGGCATGCTTTTCGGCGGACTTTCGGCCACTCACCTCGACGGAAAAACAAACATGGGATTTGACGGATGTCGCCTTCTGTGAAGGTTTTCGGATGCCGGCCGCTCACGAACCGTGCCGCGCACTCCGGCGGCCGGCATCCGAAAACCGCCAAGGGAGGAAACCGCGGGAGGTGAGGTCGTGGCGGTGCCGGCTTCTCGACCTATGGGGATTTGAGCGTCGGGCCTGTTGGCTCGGGATGGGGCGCAGGTGATTTGCAGAGACGGTCGATACGATTGAGAGGCGTGATCGAGTCTATTCTGGCTCTATCGGCGCCACGGAGAGGCGGCGATGGCGCGGCG
>KI911992.1:66196-69874 GCA_000517005.1 Microvirga lupini | reverse complement strand
CTCTAGGGCTTGACCGGGAAGATGGTCTTCCAGTCCCGCTTCATGTCGACCACGGTCCAACGGTCCACCGCCGCGGCATCGAGTGCCCTGTCGAGCTTTCCCACATGCGACTGGCGATCATAGGCGTATTCGCGCTCCGCATCGGTGTGATGCACCACGAGACCCAGCCTGCGCTTGCCCGCCTCGGTCGTCCATTGCAGCATCTCGAGGTCACCATCCGAGTTCCCGAAGGCCGCCACGGGCCGGCGACCAATCTCCTGGTTGATACCAACGGGCTTGCCGGGGCCGTCGTCGATGAAATCGACCTGGGGCAGGCGGAACAGGATCGGCTTGCCGTCGCGGCGCTCGAACTTCGTGACGATGCGGGAGCCGATGACCTGCTCGGGTGGGATGCCATAGCGCTCCTCGGCAAAGGCCCGGATGAACTCGGCTCCTCCGCCGGACGTGATGTAGGTCTTGAACCCGTTGGCGCGCAGGTAGGCCAGGACCTCCAGCATGGGCTGGTACACGAGCTCGTCATAGCGGCGGCCGAAACGAGGATGTTTCGCTGTTGCAAGCCATTCCTTGATGCCTTGCCGGAACTCCTCCGGCGTCATGCCGGCATGCGTTGCGGCGATGATCGCGACGGTTCCTTTCTCGCCAGCCGCTGTGAGCGCCTCCATATCGCCTTCGAGCACCGCCTTGAACGGCTGCGTGTCTTTCCATTCCGGATGCTGCGGCGCCAGCGCCTTGACCCGGTCGAGCGCGTAGGCGAACTGCACGTACATCGGCTGTTCGATCCACAGCGTGCCGTCGTTGTCGAAGGTAGCGATCCGCTCCGGTGGCGGAACGAAGTCGGGGGATCCTTCCCGGGTCACGTCGGTGACGAAGGCGACGATCGCCTGTTTCGCCGGGCCGTCGTTCCACGACGGCAGTGGATCGGTTTGGGCAACAGCAACCGAGATCCAGGTTGCGACCAGGGCCATGGTGCCAAGCCAGGACAGGCGAATTCGCATGTGTGCCTCCCGTTCCAGTATTCATTCAATGCACTGACGCGAGCGCAGCGTCAGGAGTCGTCGGACCCGTCCTTGCACCGGTAACCGATGAAGCATTGCGGGTTGTTAGAGCTCGGCACCCATGCCGGCTCGGGGAATTGATCGACCAAACATTCCGATCCGTTCTTGACGAAGCGGGCGTAGGTCGAGGGCCCGGTATCGAGGACGACGGCGCCCTCCCTCAGAACAAGTTGGCGGTTGGCAGAGCAGGTTCGCTGCGACGTCGGCGGGCCGACCTGCGCTGTCGCTGCCGTCGTAACCAAGGCGAGAGCAAGGGCTGACAGTAGGGTTCTCATCACTGTTTCCTCAGTTTCGAACAGAATGCTGCTTCAGCAATCCGTGCAGATGCCTTTCATGAGCTTCCGGTCGATCTGCCTGTTTTGCCGCTCCATCTGCCGGGTTGCCGTGGTGTCGTCCGTCGAGAACTCGTTCTTCGGGGATGTCACCGCGTCCCGCTCAAGAGCCTTTTCGGACGGGATCGTGATTTCGCCCTGGCGCGGTGCGGGCCTGGAATCCTGGTTCTGAGCCCGGCTGGGCGTGACGGTCACCAGACCGAGGAGAACGGCGAGCAAAATGACACGGTGCATTGTCGATCCTCCTGCTTGTGAACGGCTCACTCCGGCGCACGTGACGGGCACGGGAGCGTCGAGCCGAACCAATCCCCAACCGAGGTTCCTCAGCTCGGGTCGTAATGCGGGGAGGACTATGCGGAGCACGGTCCTCCCCGGTCAGGTCAGTTGCCGGTCGGCATCGCCAGGTTGACACCCTCCTTGGCGAGCATCTCCCGGACTGACTGCACGCGCTCGTAGTCCGAGATCGTGACGGGACCGGTATAGGCCTCGCTTTGCAATTTCCGCGGCGGGTACTGCGCGTAGGTCTTCATCAGGTTCTTGATCGCCTCGTTCGTCGTCACCAGCGTCCAGGTCCGCTCGGTGTAGTTGTTCATGAAGATGTCGTAGCGCTCCTGCGGATCCTGCCAGAGGTCGAAGACCTGCGGGACGCCCGCAACGTACTTGCTCGGGCCCTTCCAGCCCAAGTTGGTGTCGACTGCGAGGCCACCGGTTGCGGCGCCGTCATCCCCACGCAGGTTGAACACGGCCTTGTAGTTGCCGACCCGGGCTGCCCCCGGGCTCAGCTCGTCCTCGGTGAAGTAGAACCACTCGTTCCGTGTCGACTTGCCCGTTCCGAACAGCACCGGCGACATGTCGTGGCTGTCGAACACGATCGGCTGGCCCTCGCGGTCCTTCTCCGGCAGCTTCGTGCTCGCAACCGACGCAAAGGTTGCCATCAGGTCGAGGCCGCCGAGGATGTCGTGGTTCTTGGTATTGGGCGCGATCCTTCCGGGCCACCATGCCATCGCCGGCACGCGGTTGCCGCCCTCGCGCACGGTGCCCTTGGTGCCGCGGAACGGGGTGTAGCCGGCATCGGGATACACGTCCTGCCAGGCGCCGTTGTCCGTGGTGTAGAACACGAGCGTGTTGTTGCCGCCGACCTGCCGGATCTTGTCCATGATCCGCCCGATCCGGGCATCGAGCTCCACGACCGAGTCGGCGTACTTGCTCTTCGACAGCGACTTGTGCTCGTACTCCGGCGCCGGCATGTTGGGCTGGTGCACCTTCATGAAGTTGATGCTCATGAAGAACGGCTCGCGCGACTGCGCCGCCCGGTCGAGGTAGTCGAGCGAGGCCTTCTCGACATACTCGTCGAAGAACGGGATCCCGACAACGCCCTTGTCGGGCGTGTTCACGTACTGGCCGTTGACCTTGAACTCCTCGCGTGCCGGCTGCCCGGCATTGCCCGACAGCGCGCCCTTGGTCACCCGCTGGAACATCGCCCGGAGCTCAGGAGACATGTCCGGAAACCAGGTCGGATCGGCGTAGGTGTAGGCGTTGAGATGATAGAGGCCGCAATACTTCATCTCATCATAGCCCTGGGCATTGGGCAGCGCGTAGTCGGCCTCGCCTAAATGCCATTTGCCGGTGAAGAAAGTGCGATAGCCCGCCTGCTTGAGCACGGAGCCGAGAGTCCATTCCGCTGCCGGCAAGCCGCCGCCCTGGCCCTGAAAGGCCACGGTCGTCATGCCGCTGCGGTTCGGGATCCGCCCGGTCTGCATCGCGGCCCGGCCCGGCGTGCAGCTCGGCTGGGCATAGAACGAGAAGAAGGTCATGCCCTCGTTGGAGAGACGGTCGATGTTGGGCGTGGGCATGCCGCGGCCGATGCCGCCGCCGTACGGACCAAGATCGCCAAAACCCGTGTCGTCGGAGACGATCAGCACGATGTTGGGCCTTTGTGGCTGGGCTTGGGCGAAGGTCGGGATTGCCATCCCTGCCGAGACCAGGGCCGTCGCCCCGATCAAGGCGGCACTCGTCCGCATGTGCCACGATCGAGGTCTCCTGCCTGTATGTTCTGAGAACGCGCAGTCTTTGGTCATGAGGTGCTCCTCTCCCTGATGATGCAGCGGAAGCCGACATGGCTCGTCGAGGTGTCGACCGGCTGCGGGTGACGCGCTGCCGGACGGTAGCGGCGGCAGTAGTTGGGCGCGCACAGATGCGAGCCGCCCTTCAGCACCCGGCGCGGGATCCGCGTCTCAGGTTGGCAGGGGTCGAAGCTCTGGTCCTCGCGGCCGCCGCGCGGGTTCTCGGGG
>KI911992.1:65804-66096 GCA_000517005.1 Microvirga lupini | reverse complement strand
CGCCCTGGCCAACAAGCTCGCCCGCATCGCCTGGGCGGTGCTGGCCCGCGGACATGGCTATCAGCCCAGGAGTGCTGCTCATGCAGCCTGATACGAACTTACCTCTGAGACGCGACGGCGTCGGTTCAGATGAACAATCAAAGCTGAGCGTTGAATGATGACACCAGTTAGCTAATCAGCGGCTGTCCCACCGAGGTCTGCGAGATGACGGAGGAGATGGACGAACGGTCGGCCCGGCGCAACCACAAGACTGGGTGCCAAAATGGCCCACAGAGGTCTTACCGCTAGTCAG
>KI911992.1:64092-65704 GCA_000517005.1 Microvirga lupini | reverse complement strand
TCTGAGGTCGAATGCAGTTGTTCGTGCCACGCGCTGTAGGTCGAGTTGTGGGACGAACTTTTGGCACACAAAGCAGGTTTTACCCGCAGCCTATCTCTTTGTTTTTCTTGAATACTGCGCCATGTGGTTGTCCTCCCCTCGGCTCTATTACGGCTCCGATTGGACTCGTGGGTGCCTGACGTTTTGCTGGAACATGAAGAAACGGATTGTCGGGTTTCACCTTGACGAAGAACAGCACTGGGTTGCTGAACTTGAATGTGGCCACAACCAACATGTCCGCCATAATCCGCCTTGGACCATTCGTCCGTGGGTGATTACAGAGGAAGGCCGCGATAGGGCGCTAGGCCACGAGTTGAACTGCAAGAAGTGCGACGTCGGCGCGCCACCGGACCAGAGTAATCTGCATTAAAGCCTTAGCTGGCATAGAGCCGAAGTAGACCTAGCGTCCGCAGTCGTGGGGTCAGCAGGCCTTTACACGGTCACGCTTAACGGTTCAGTTTGACCCTGAGCAGACCTTCCAATCGGCTCTGGCAACGTAGGCGAGCCTAGGCGATGGTCGTATCTCAGGATACTTCAGGCTGTATCCCTGGACGAGCGATCACTGCTTCATGAAGCGCCGGGCTGGGAGTCTCCTCCGCAGGTTGACCGATCTCTCCTCGTCCGGGCGCCCCCGGCTTTGGAGCGGGTACGCCCGATGCGGCTGGCACTGGTACGCTATTCGGCCCCACCAGGGACTTCCTCATCGCGAACCGCAGGATCACGCCCAACGACGCGGCGAGCGGGATCGCGACCAGCAGGCCCACGAAGCCGAACAGATACCCGAAGGCGAACAGCGCGAACATCAGCCAGACCGGGTTGAGCCTGACGCGGCTCCCGATGATCCGCGGCGACAGCACATAATCGGCGATCGTTTCGCCGAGCAGGAAAATGCCGGCCACGACAGCCAGGGGCGTCCAGTCGGGCCAGAACTGGGCGATCGCCACGCACGCCGCGACGACGAAGCCGACGCCGAGCCCCAGATAGGGGACAAAGCTGATCAGGCCGGCCGTGAGGCCGATCAGGATGGCATGATTGAGCCCGGTCAGCCGCAGCGCCCCTGCGTAGAACGCCGCCAGGATCAGGCAGATGACGATCTGCCCGCGCATGAATCCGGCCACCGTGTCATGGATCTCCCGCCCGAGGGCGCGGACGTCCTCGCGGTGTTGGGCCGGCACCCAGCCATCGATCGTCGCCGTCATCCGGTCCCAGTCGGCCAGGAGGTAGATGCTAACGATCGGGACTACGACAAGGAGCGAGAGGAGGGAGAGCAAGGCCTTCCCGCCCGACCAGGCCGAGCGGACGAGTGCATCGAGCCAGGCGCTGCCCGCCGCGGCCACCGTGTGGGCGACCGATTCCTCGATCCGGAGTTCCTGGCCCATGACCCTATGCAGCCAGGGCCGGCTCGTGTCCGCTGCGAGGGACTGAACCCGCGTGACATAGCGGGGGAACTCTTCAATGAAGAACCGCAGCTCCCCGACGAGGGCCGGGAGCATCACCAGCAGCAGACCGACGAAGCCGACCACCAGCAGCAGGATCAGGATCAGGGCAGCCAGTCCGCGATTGATCCCGACCC
>KI911992.1:59067-63992 GCA_000517005.1 Microvirga lupini | reverse complement strand
CCATTCCCAGACGTTGCCGATCATGTCGTAGAGGCCGTAGCCGTTGGGCGGGAAGGCGGTGACCGGCGACGTGCGCTCGTAACCGTCGAGACGGGTGTTCTGGAACGGAAAGGCGCCCTGCCAGGTGTTGGCCATCTGCCGCCCCTCGGGCGTGAAGTCATCGCCCCAGGCGAACTCGGCTCCATCGAGCCCGCCGCGGGCCGCGAACTCCCATTCGGCCTCGGTCGGCAGGTCCTTGCCGGCCCAACGGGCATAGGCGAGCGCATCGGCGTAGGCCACGTGCACCACGGGATGATTGTCGAGACCGTTGATGGTGCTCTTCGGGCCAGAGGGGTGGCGCCAGTCGGCGCCCTTGAGCAGGATCCACCACTGGCTCCAGTCGCGCAGGTCGACCGGATGATCCGGTGGCGAGAAGACAAGGGAGCCCGCATACAGCATGTGCGGCAGGGCGCCGGGATAGTCCTTGGGATCGGGGCGCTTCTCGGCGAAGGTGACGTGCCCGGTCGCGCGGACGAAGTCGCGGAACTGGCGGTTGGTGACCGGCGTGCGGTCGATCCAGAACCCGTCGACGGTGACGCGGTGGACCGGCGCCTCTTCTGGATAATGCCTGTCCGAGCCCATGCGGAACGTGCCGCCGGAAATCCGGATCATGTCGGCGTAAGGGTGATCCTTTGGCGCATGGTCATGATCATATCGGAGGGTGGCCTGCGGCATGGGCGTTGTTCCCGTCCTGGCAAGCCCGCAGTATCCTCCAGCGGCCGATCATCGAGCTATTGGGGTCAACCCTGAAACTGATGGAGGCAGACCCTGATTTGTGCCGCCCGCGGGCGTTGTTCGCCCTAACCCAAGCTGGGCGGGTCGGGTGGTCTGCTCGTGGGTTCATGCCGGTGCCAGGTCGACAGGAAGCGGCTCAGGGTTTACCGTACGTCATCGGACCGAAGGCTCTCGTCGCGATCTCGGTCCCGTTGCGTTGCCCTTGCGGCCCGAGGTCGCCGTCATGTCCGATGGCAACGTCCCGATGGTTGTTGCGCGATCCCTGCCGGGCCTGCCGCCCCGGCTGCGGGGCCGCGTTGCCCTGGCCTTTATGATCATCACCGTTGCGGCGTGCCTCGTCGCCGCGGCCCTATTGCTTTCCCACGCTGCTGACGAGCGGCACGCGATCGAGCACCGTGCCGCCGAGGCTGCTAAGGCGCTCTCATTCGGCTTCGATCAGGAGGTCGCAGCAGTCAATTACCTGCTCAAGGGACTGTCCAAGTCCCCGGCGCTCCTCTCGGGCGATACCAAGGCCTTCTACGACCAGCTCAAGGCCACGCCGGTTCCGGAAGGCTCGTGGCTGATCCTGAACGACCTCGAGCGGCAGGTCGCCAACACCTTGCGCCCGTTCGGGTCGCCGCTCCCCAGGCATGTGGAATTCCCGAACTACCAGGAGCAGCTCGACCGGATTCGGGATCGGAGGTGGTCCGTCTCCGGCCGGATGGTCGCCCCCTTGAAGGGCAGTACCATCGTGGCGCTCAGCCTCCGGCTCGACGGTCCGGACGGCCGGATGAGCGGCCACATCACCATCGTCCTGGCCGAGGCGCGGCTGGGCACGATCCTCGAGGACCAAACGGTGCCGGCCGGCTGGGTGAAGGGCCTCTACGACCGCAAGCTCCAGTCGATCGTGGCCGACCGGGACGGCCATAAAGGGTCCGACCTCCCGATTCCCGCAGCACTGGCCACCCGCCTCGCCGACGCGGGCCCGGACAGCACGATCACGGGAGCCGTCGAGGCCATAGATGACCGTGGGCTGCCGGTCCTCGTCGCCTTCCGCCGTTCGGGCACGACGAACTGGACGACATTGGTCACGGTCCCACTCGCGGCTCGTGATGCACCGATCACCGCCGCATTGTGGCGGATGGCCGGACCCACGGCTCTTCTCCTGCTCGCCGGGGCGTTTGCCGCCTGGTTCACGGCCCGTCAGGTCGAGCGGCCGCTGCATGCCCTGTCAGATTTGGTTACCGGCGCGAAGAACCAGGTCAGCGAATTGTCCGGGCAACTGCTCGCCCTCCAGGAGGAGGAGCGGCAGCGCATCGCCCGCGAGCTGCACGACTCGACCGCGCAGCACCTGGTGGCGGCGAATCTCGGGCTGGCTGATCTCGAGGGGACGGTCGTGGCGACTCCGGAATCCCGCTCAGCCTTCGCGCAGATCGAGAGGCAGCTCGCTGAGGCGCTCAGGGAGCTGCGCATCTTCACCTACCTACTGCATCCGCCGAACCTGGCGAAGGATGGTCTCCAGGCCACCTTGCGGGATTTTGCCGAAGGCTTCGCGGGGCGGACAGGGCTCGTCGCCCGGATCAGGATTCCGGAGGAGGTCGACGACCTGCCGCCGGACTTCCAGCGGGCGATCCTGCGCGTAGTGCAGGAGGCCCTCACCAACGTGCATCGGCACGCCGATGCTTCGCGTGTATCCGTCAACGCCAGGATCACGTCCGGGCGGCTGGTCGCCCGCATCCGTGACAACGGACACGGGATGACAGGTGCGGCCCGGCCGGACAGGCCGATCAGGATGGGTGTCGGTGTGGCTGGCATGCGGGCCCGTCTTGAGCAGTTCGGTGGCGGCCTGAGGATCCGGACAGGCCGGAGCGGCACCAGCATCCTCGCGATGGTCCCCGTCCGCCGGGCTGGCCGGGCACCGCCGCGGGCCGGACGCGTGCGGATGCAAGGGCTGTCAGATACCGCCGAGGCGGATGGTGGGACCCTCTCCTGAAGTTTCAGGGTCTGCCTCCTACAGTTTCAGGGTTTTGCGCGGGTTTGGCGCGCGACCACATCGTGTATCCTGCGTTGCACGATCCTCCAGAACGCGCCCGATGCCCGGTCGCATCCAAAGGAAAACGCGCGATGACGCGCATCCTGATCGCCGACGATCATGACGTGGTCCGCTCCGGCGTCCGCACCATCCTGGAATCTCATGAAGGCTGGGAGGTGGTCGGCGAGGCGACGGACGGGAAGCAGGCCATCGACCTGGCCCTGGTCACCCGGCCCGATGTCGTAGTCCTCGACTACGCGCTGCCGCTGGTGAACGGGGTCGAGGCGACCCGCCAGATCCGGGGCCGCGTGCCCGGCATCGAGGTCCTGATCTTCACCATGCACGACACCGACAGTCTGGTCCGCGACGTGCTGGAAGCGGGTGCGCGCGGCTTCCTGCTCAAGTCCGACGCCAGGCAGTTTCTGGTCTCGGCGGTAGAGAGCCTGGCCGCCCACCGGCCGTTCTTTACCGGCAAGGTCTCCGAGGCCCTGCTCGAGACCTACCTGTCGAAGGCCGGCCAGAACGAATCGGCGCTGACCTCCCGTGAGAAGGCCGTCGTGCAGCTCATCGCCGAGGGCAAGACCAACAAGCAGATCGCAAATATCCTCAGCATCAGCACTAAGACCGTCGAGACGCATCGCGCCCTGGCCCTGCGCAAGCTCAATCTCGACACGACCGCGGCCCTGATCCGCTACGCAATCCGGAACGGACTGGTGGAGGCCTGATTGAAGGCGTGATCATGCAGCTACCATCACACCGCGTCATCGCCGCACGCGCGATCTGCCCCCAACACCTATCGCTTTGGCCCGCCATCACTCGTTCTGGTTCTGAATCTGCAAAGGAGAAGTCGATGCTCGTGAGATTGCCATTTTTCCTGATCCTGTCGGCCCTGGTCTCCGGTTGCGTGTCGGGCCCTTCAGGCGGCCAGCCGCCGAACTATGTCGAGACTGAGCTCACACAGAACCCGATCCCGCGAGGATCGATGGTCGCGATGCCGGATCTCCCCGGTGACATTGGCGGTCCTGAATAGGCTGCCTCTTCCATAGGGGCCTATCCGAGACCCTGCATCAGCCCGCAGCGACTCACTGCCTCGAAGGTCACATCCGATATTTCACGGTGCGTACTCGCTTTGGCTCCCGAAGCGCGATGTAGCCGACAATGCTCGGCTATAAGATCGTGCTGGCTCAATGAGGTGTCGCCATCGTATCGCGGTGGACCACACGCATGGAAACACCGGGCGTTCGCTGAGTTCCTCTCGAAGGAGCGACAGGATCGATGAACAAACTGCCGCTTGCCGCCGCATGGATCGGCGGCTCCCGTGATGCCGTGAGCGACGAGATGCCGCCCACGCTGCGAGAAGATCTGGAGAGCTATGGCGATCAAGCCTGAAAGCGATACGAATGGCTGCTAATGGGATGGTCCGGCCGTGCTTCTGCCCCGCTTGCCCGTAAGCTGTGGGGCTCCGAGCCACGCAAGGAGTACGTCCCATGTCACGGTTTTCGTCCTCCGCTGCGATCGCCACCCTGGGCATCGATCTGGGCAAGAACAGCTTCCACCTCGTCGGTCAGGATCAGCGCGGTGCCATCGTGCTGCGCATCAAGCTCTCCCGAGCCCAGCTCACGCAGCGCTTGGCTAATATCCCACCCTGCCTGATCGGCATGGAAGCCTGTGCCGGCGCCCACCACATCGGCCGTCAGCTTCAGGGGCTCGGCCACGACGTACGCCTCATCCCGGCTCAATATGTGAAGCCGTTTCTGAAGGGGCACAAGAATGACTATCGGGATGCAGAGGCCATCGCGGAGGCCGTGCAACGGCCGACCATGTCGTTCGTGGCGATCAAGACCCCGGACCAGATGGATCTGCTCGCCTTGCACCGGGTCCGCTCGCGTCTGGTCAGCCAGCGCACGGGCGTCACCAACCAGATCCGCGGCTTCCTTCTTGAGCGGGGCATCACCGTGCGGCAGGGGCTCGCGCCCTTGCGTCAAGCGCTGCCAGGCATCCTGGGCTCGTACTCTGATGCCCTGTCGCTGCGCATCGTTCGCCTTATTGCTGACCTGGCTGAAGACTGGCGTCAGCTCGACGCGCGCATTGCGGCTGTCTCCGCTGAGGTCGAGGCGCTCGCCGCCCAGGACGAGCACTG
>KI911992.1:58655-58967 GCA_000517005.1 Microvirga lupini | reverse complement strand
CCAGCGCCTGATGAGCGTGCCGGGTGTCGGACCGATCATCTCGTCCGCCGTGGTGGCGGCAATTGGTACAGGTGCAGGCTTCAGGCAGGGGCGGGACGTTGGCGCCTGGCTCGGGCTGGTGCCGAAGCAGGAGTCGACCGGTGACCGCACCATCCTGGGCAAGATCTCCAAACGCGGCAACAAGTACCTGCGGACGCTCTTCGTCCAAGCGGCTCACATTGTGCTGGTGCGTCGCCCGCATGGAGCGAAGCTTGGCCTGTGGCCGTGGATCGAGGCGGCGGGGCGGCGGCTGCATCGCAACATGCTGGTGAT
>KI911992.1:58472-58555 GCA_000517005.1 Microvirga lupini | reverse complement strand
CACGAGGCCGAATACATTGATGCAGCTCTCACGTTCGTCAGTCTGCCAACATCATCTTGCGACGCACGGCCGGACCATACATC
>KI911992.1:44345-58372 GCA_000517005.1 Microvirga lupini | reverse complement strand
TTCCAGAAGTACGCTGAGCGTCCGCTTAAGCAGGGAACACCGGACGTTCCCAATGGGAGGCGCTATCTCGTTTTCGTGCCTCATGAATCCGCAGGATCTGCCATCTGCTCTGTCCGGGCAGCTGAAATATCGAGACGAAATGTTCGCTGCACAGCTTGCAACGCCCGCCCGCCCGTGCAGGAGACTGCATGCTTAGCAATAAGGCAAATCATACGAAAGTTCGGCACGGCAGATAAACAAACAGGCTTGTTTGTTTGTAATTCGCCTGCCAGTCTTCCGCCCACGGGAGGATCGGAATGAAGCCCCACGCGGGTAGGAAAACGCAGCAGGAGCGTACTGCCGATACGACGCTCAAACTGCTCAATGCGACGATCGATCTGCTGCATGACCGCGGATTAAACCGCATGTCGACGTCTGATATTGCGGAGGCTGCAGGAGTCTCACGAGGCGCGCTGACTCATCACTTCAGCTCGAAAGAGGAGATCATCGCGGCGGCAGTATCCCATCAACTGCGCAACGCCACGGACGGTCTTCACAAGATGGCCGAGGGAATACGTCAATCTGGGGGAACATCCGACGAGATTGTCGACTACCTGTGGCGGATGATGAACGACCGCCTGTTCTACGTCACTATGGAGTATTTGCCGGAAGCTCGGCACAACGCAGAGTTTCGCACAGCCATCATTCCAGTCGTGAAGGAGTTTCACGCGGGCCTCAACTCCGTCTGGGCGGAACTCGCAGGGCAAGTTGGTGTCGAGGTCGAGCATGCGCTCGTCCTGATGAACGCGACGATGTGCCTGATCCGCGGGATGATCGCCCAATCCGCCGTGAGAAACGATCCGACTTACTTCAATGCGCTGCTCGACTTCTGGAAGGAGCGGATGCGGCGTGAGTTCATGCTGAGCAATGATGATGTCTCCGTAGACGAAGCGAAACCAGAGAAGACTGTAGCTGCCCCTAGCATGGCCTCGAGAAAGCTACGGTATCGGGGAGCGGCGAAGGGGTGATGAACATGCACGCACACGCACAAGCGCACACGCCAGGGTCCTATGAAGTCTCTACATACCCCTTGGCCGTCGAGGGAGTCCGTCTGGCTTTCGGGGGCTTGAAGGCCCTCGACGGAGCGTCGTTTCACATCCAGCCCGGGATCATCACCGGATTGATCGGACCCAACGGGGCTGGAAAAACGACGATGTTCAACGTGATATCCAGTCTATACCGGGCGGATTCCGGCTCCATCACGTTCATGGGGCGCACTATCGAGCGTTTGCGTCCCCACCAGATCACTCGCCTCGGTCTGGTGCGGACTTTCCAGATTGCACGTGGCTTCCCTAAGCTTACGGTCTTTGAGCATCTAATGGTCTATGGTGACCAGCAGCCGGGCGAGAGTATCCGTACGGCATTGATGGGGTCGGTCAAAGCGCGCCGCCGCGAGGCAGAGCTGGCGGAGAAGGCGTTGTCCATCGCCGCACGCCTGCGGTTGTCCCACGTCATCGACAACAAGGTAACAGATCTTTCGGGCGGTCAGAAAAAGCTTCTGGAGATCGGGCGAGCGCTTATGGCCGAGCCGCGCATGATCCTCTTTGATGAACCGGCGGCCGGCGTGAATCCCACGCTTGCGGAGGAGATTGGCGATCACCTCCTCTCCCTCGTTTCGGACGGGGTGACTGTCCTTCTCATCGAGCACGACATGGCGTTGATCGAGCGCATCTGTCAGCGTGTGATCGTCATGGCGCAGGGCCGGACTCTTGCAGAAGGCACGTTCGAGGAGGTGCGCGAGAACAGTGAAGTTCAGGATGCGTACCTAGGAGGCCGCAGATGAGACTACTTGATGTCGAGGGTATCGTCGGCGGCTATGCCACTGCCGAGCATATTGTCAAGGGCGTCACGTTGAACGCCGATGCTGGTGAGGTCGTTACGATCATCGGCCCGAATGGGGCCGGCAAGTCGACCGCGCTCAAGCTGATCTCCGGGCTGCTATCGCCGTCGCAGGGCAAAGTGCTGATTGGCGGTGAGGACATTACTCGTCAATCGCCACAGTTTATCGCCAGGGCGGGCCTCGGCTTCGTGCCGCAGGAGCGCAATGTCTTCGGTACCCTGTCGATAGCCGAGAATCTGGAGGTGAGCTGCCGCTTCGAGCGCGGTGCGTCGAAGAGGCGAATGGAGGAAGCCTATGCACGCTTCCCTATGCTGTTCGATAAGCGCCGCGTTTCGGCCAAGAGCCTCTCCGGTGGCCAGCGCCAGATCCTGGCCATGGCCATGGCCTTGATGGGCAAGCCTCGCGCGCTTCTGCTCGACGAGCCTACTGCTGGCCTCAGCCCAAAGGCGGCGCACGAACTTTTCGAATATATCCGCCGCATCGCCGACGAGGGCATTGCGATCCTCATGGTCGAGCAGAATGCGCTGGAATCCCTCGACATCTCAGACCGGGCCTACGTGCTCGTCGACGGGCGCAATCATCTCGATGGCCCGGCGAACGCCGTCGCCAACGATCCTGACATCCGCCGCCTGTTCCTGGGCGGGCGCGCCACCAAACCGACCGGGGTGGACATGCAAGCCGGTCTCCCGGGGCACTAGAAAGGATAAGATCAATGACTGACATGACGCGCAGACATATTCTTGGCGCCGGCATGGCTATCGCCGGAACGATGGCCATGCCGGGGATCCTGCGGGCCCAGACCGGGCCCATCAAGCTTGGAACCCTGACTCCACTGACCGGCTCGGGCGGATCCTACGGCCCTTCCATGGCCAACGCCGTCAAGAAGGCAGCCGAAGAGATCAACAAGGCAGGCGGCGTCCTTGGACGTGAGCTGCTCATCATCTCGGAGGACGACCAGACCAGTCCCGAAGCTGGCCTTCGCGCTGCACGCAAGCTCATCGATATCGACAAGGTCTCAGCCATCATTGGCACATGGGCTTCCTCCGTCACCACGGCGGTCGCGCCGGTGTGCTCACAGTCAGGCGTTTTCTTGTCCACAGTCTCGGGGGCGGAATCAATCACCCAGCTTCCCCATCAGGGTTTCCTGATCCGCACGCAGCCGACCACAAGCCTCCAGGGCACCAAATTCGGTGAGTTCGCGTTGAGTACCAATGCCAGGAATGTGGCTTTCGTCTCGCCGCAGACTCCCTTCACCGACTCGCAATTCGCCGCACTCACGAAGACTGTGACGGCTGCTGGCGGGAAGACTACCTCGCTCATCTACGACGACAAAAAGACTACCCTTCGCACGGAAGTCGACCAGGTGCTGCGCAGCAAGCCCGATGCGATCGTCATGGGTGGCTACACGAACGACACTGCCGTGCTCCTCCGCGACCTCTACCGCGCCAACTACCGCGGTGGCCTGTTTGGCTTCGCCTATGCCGTGAACAAGCAGCTCGTGGACGCACTTCCCCCGGACGCGAGCGAAGGCATCTACACCCTGGCGCCGTCGCCGGCTGAAGGCAGCAATGCTTACAAGAATGTCGCTCGTCTGCTCGGCGTCGACACACCCGACACCTATAGCTGTCAAGTCTACGACCACCTCAACCTGATTGCCATGGCGATGGCGGTTGGCAGGGGTGACACGGGCGTTGTTATCAAGGACAACGTCCGCAAGGTATCGCAAGGGGGTGGAGAGCGCGTTGAAAATGCCGTCGATGGACTGAAGCTGATCGCGCAGGGCACGAAAGTCGATTACGACGGCGCCTCCGGGCCCTGTGACTTCAGCGATATCGGCGACATCACGGACGCCAAGTTCCGTTATGAGCAGGTCAAGGGTGGCAAGATCACCCTACTGAAGATTGCGTAATGTTCGACGCGGTCCTTCAAGCCCTGATCAATGGCGTGATCGCCGGAGCGCTCCTGGCGATCCCGGCGCTCGGTTTCAGCGCCATTTTCGCGGTGTTGCGGTTTCCGAACTTTGCGATTGGTGCACTGGCTACGGCCGGCGCGTACATTGCTTGGATCGCGAACGTCAACTTCGGGCTCCCGATCGTGGCAGCGGCGGCTGCCGCCTTCGCGAGTGCAGCAGTCTTCGGGGCGCTGCTTGAGTATGGTGCGTTGGAGCGTCTTGAGCGGGGCGGGGCGCTCATGAAGGCCATTGGATCACTCGCGATGGCGATGGTGATTGAGAACATCGTTCGCTTCTGCTTCGGCAATGATTTGCGCGCCTTCGACCTTCCGTTGGCTCGAGATTTTGTCCTAGGTCCGATCCGCGTCGGCCCTCAGCAGATCAACAATCTCGTGTTCGCACTCGTGATTATGGGTGTTGTCTGGGCGTTCCTGTCGTTCTCACCGCTCGGACGATCCATGCGGGCGGTCGCAGATAATCCCGACCTCGCGCGGCTGAAGGGTATCAGCCCGCGCCTGATCGCCCTGTTCACCGTTGCGGTCGGCAGCGGCTTGTGCGGCGTCGGCGGCACGCTTATCGGGCTGGATACCTCCATCGATCCTCTCTTGGGCGGTCGCGTGCTCCTGTCAGTCTTCGCCGCAGCGGTTCTGGGTGGGCTCGGGAGCATTCCCGGCGCCGTGGTCGGTGCTTTCGCGATTGGTATCGTGGAAGAGTTCACCGTTCTTGCATTGTCGCCGGCCTACCGCCTCGCCGTTGGATTCATCGTGATCCTGGCGGTTCTCGTGGTCCGGCCCTCAGGTCTCCTCGGAAGCAAGGCGGGCTGACAACATGCTGACCTATATCCTGTTCATGCTTGTCGTCGGCTCCATTTATGCGCTGCTGGCGCAAAGCCTCATGCTGTCCTGGGGATTGGCGGGCCTCGTCAATCTCGGTCTTGCCGGCTTCTTCGCTGTAGGTGCCTATGCTTCTGCCATGCTCACCACGTGGGAGAATGCGCCGATCCTGTTAGGCGTCCTGCTCGCCGTTCTTGCGGGCGGCTTCGCAGGTCTGCTCGTGTGCTTCTCCACCTTACGCCTGAGGGACGACTACCTTGCCATCGTGACCCTCGGGTTCGCCGAGATCGTCAGGATCGTCGCCTCCAACGAGGTGTGGTTGACCGGGGGCACGGACGGTATCTCTGGAGTTCCAGTGATGATCGCCCGCGACACCGGCATTTGGTTCCACCTTGGCACGCTGCTGATTACGGTTACGGCGGTCATCCTGGTTTATCTGCTTCAACTCAGGCTACTCTCTTCCCCTTGGGGAAGGGCCTTGCGAGCGATCCGCGAGGACCAGACCGTAGCCTCTGTGGCTGGAAAGAGCATCGTGCGGTTCAAAGCACAAGCCTTCTCCTTGGCTGCGGCGATAGCAGGTCTCGCGGGCGCGCTCTACGGGCACTACACAAGCTATGTTGCACCGGATCAGTTTCAGCCCTTGGTGACGATCTACATCTTCCTCGCGGTCACTGCAGGCGGCAATGCCCGTCCGGCGGGCGCAGTGCTCGGTGCCTACCTCCTCATCGCCTTCCTTGAGGCAACACGCTTCATGGCCGAAATCGTCCCTGGCGTGACCGCCGTGCAGGCTGCCGCACTTCGCGAGATCGCGGTCGGGCTCGGTCTGGTCATTGTCCTCACCATACGTCCGGACGGCATCCTTCCTGAACGTTCACAGAAAGCACCAGCCTAATGAACAACCAACTGCTTCAAGCCTATCTCTCCGTCACCGATGCCATCGCGCAGGATGCCTCACCCGAGGCCGCATACCGCGCCGTCGAGAAGGCCATCAACGACCTGATCGGCCACCGCCTCTTTACCATCCTCGTGCGCTGCGAAGGTGGCGAGGAGGTCGAGCGGGTTTATTCGTCCCAGCCGGAGGCCTACCCGGTACAAGGACGTAAGCGCATGGGACCTACGCCCTGGGGCGATCTCGTGTTGACACGCAAGCAGACCTTCCTCGGGCGCGACAAAGCGGCGATCCGCTGGGCTTTTCCTGACCATGAGTTGATCGAGAGCCTCGGACTCGGCTGTGTCATCAACGTGTCTGTGCAGGAGGGAGGGGAGATCCTCGGAACCCTGAACGTCTTGGATGAGGAAGGAGCCTATACCAGCGAAGATCAGGTGGCCGTCGTGCGCTCCTTCACGCCTCTGCTCATTTCCACCCTGACGAAAGCCCGCCAGTAAAAGCCTCTATTCATAGGAGACATGCGTTGTCCACTATCCTTTTCAAAAACGCCAACATCCTCGACGGACGGAGAAACGAAGCTCTTGCCGACCACAACGTTCTCGTGGAGAACGGCGAGATCCGTGAGGTGTCTGACGGCCCGATTACGGCTTCATCCGCCCGCGTGATCGATCTCGCAGGCAAGACCCTGATGCCTGGCCTGATCGATTGCCACGTTCACGTCATCGCTACCGTCGCCAATCTTGGTGCCAACGCCGAGTTGCCGAACACGCTTGTGGCGCTCCGCTCCGCCAAGATCATGCGCGAGATGCTAATGCGTGGCTTCACCACTGTCCGCGACCTGGGTGGCGCCGATCATGGTCTCGTCATGGCTATCGAGGAGGGACTGATTGAGGCTCCACGTCTGGTTATCTGCGGCAAGGCCCTCTCGCAAACCGGTGGCCACACCGATTATCGCGGCCGATATCACGCCCGCAATGTCGACTACTACGCGGACAAGGCCGGTACCCTCGGCCGGGTCGTCGACGGTGTGGACGAGGTTCGCCGGGCTGCCCGCGAGGAGATCAAGGCCGGCGCCCAGTTCATCAAGATCATGGCCAATGGCGGTGTGTCGTCACCGACGGATCCGATCGCCTTCCTCGGCCTGTCCGCCGATGAGGTTCGCGCCGCAGTTGAGGAGGCGCGCAACGCGCAGACCTATGTCGCGGCCCATCTGTACACGGATGAGGCGATCCGCAGGGCGGTAGAGCTTGGCGTGGAATCGGTCGAGCATGGCAACCTGATCTCGGCCGAGACAGCGCGGCTCGTGAAAGAAAAAGGTGCTTATGTGGTGCCGACCAACGTGACATTCGACTATCTGGCGAAGGAAGGCGCGTCCTTTGGCCTGCCGCCCGAATCCGTTGCCAAGATCGAGGACGTGCGCAGCCAGGGCCTTGCAGCCTTACAGACACTGCACGATGCTGGGGTCATGATGGCATACGGCTCGGACCTCCTCGGTGAGATGCACCAGCATCAATCCGACGAATTCATCCTCCGTGGTGAGGTGCTGCCTGCCATCGAGGTGATCCGGTCTGCCACGATCAATGCCGCTAAGGTCGTCAAGCAAGAGGGAAAGCTGGGCGTCATTGAGCCCGGGGCCTATGCAGACCTTATCGTGGTTGACGGCGACCCCTTGAAGGACCTGTCGGTTCTTACTGGCCAAGGACGGAATATGCCGGCGATCATGAAGCAAGGACGCTTTGTGAAGAACGAGCTGGCGGCCTGATCGGCCGCCAGACTTGTACTGTTGCCGGATGCACCTGCGGCTCTGCCCCGGCTCTCCGACCGATGCCTCCGAAAGGCAGCCATACCGATGCGCAGTCATTACAACAACGAGCTCCACATCTAGAGCACCAGAAAGGGAACCCACATGACCCCCACCCGCCGGCAGTTCATGAGCACGGTTGGCGCCGCTACAGCGCTAATTGGTGCTCCGTCCATACTTCGTGCGCAGAGCCAGGGCACATTCCGCATCGGAGCACTCTGCCCGGTGACAGGATCCGGCAGTCCGTTTGGATCCGGCATGCAGAAGATGATCATTGCGGCGGCCGAGGCCGTGAATGCAGCCGGTGGCGCCGCAGGGCGCAAGATCGAGGTTGTCTCCGAGGATACCCAAACGAATCCTCAGGCCGCGGTGCTGGCGGCCAAAAAGCTTATTGATGTCAACAAGGTTCAGGCAGTTCTCGGAACTTGGTCGTCCGGGGTGTCGCTCGCAGTGGTTCCGCTGACGAATGATGCCAACATCATCCTGATGAACACGTCCGGCGCGCCGGCACTGTCCATCCCTCCTGCAAACGCCAAGGGATTATCGTACCGTTTCCAAGCAACCAACGACCGCTTCGGTCGCGCGTTCGCGGAGATCTGCGAGAAGGAAGGATTCAAGCGGCCAGCCACGATGGCGTTCAACAATGCCTCTGGGATCGGAAACACGGAAGGTTTCCGTAAGGCTTGGGAGGCCAAAGGCCACAAGGTCGTTGAAAGCGTCGTCTATGAGCCAAATCAGCCGACCTACCGCTCAGAGTTGCAAAAGGTCTTGGCTGCGGACCCTGATGTTATCGTCACAGGCTCGTATCTGGCTGACACCACGATCATCATGCGGGAGTGGTATCAGAGCGGCCAGCCGGTCAAGTGGGTCATGCCAGGGTGGGCCGCCAGCCCTGATCTTGTAAAGGCGGTCGGCCCCGATGTCGTCGAGGGGGTGGTTTCGGTCGACTCGATCTCAAACGAGAATGCTCCGTCCTACAAGGCCTATGATGAGGCGTACCGGAAGGCGACGGGGCAGCCCGGGCAATCGAACGTGTATGCCGCCATGACGTGGGATATGGTGCATGCCTTGGCGCTGGCGATTGAGGCGGCCAACGCCACGGACACGGCCGCTATCAACGCCAAGATCCGTGAGGTCTCCAACCCCTCGGGGCAGCAGGTTTATACCTATGCGGAGGCCAAGGAGGCGCTGAAGAAGGGCAAGATCAACTTCGAAGGCGCCTCTTCGGTGCTTGATTTCGACCAGTATGGCGACGTGACACCTGACTTCGGCGTCTTCTTCATCGAAGGTGGCCAGCTCAACCGCCGCTACGTCGTCAAACTCTAGCAGCCGCTTCCCGCGCCCGGCTCGGCCCCCGAGCCGGGCGCTGTGCCATGGGTCCCTCCGAGGAGAGGACCGCGTTTGTAGGTTGTCCATGTTCTATGCCCAGCTCCTTGTGAACGGTCTCGTCCAGGGCCTCGTCATCGGCTTGGCGGCCCTGTCGATCACGCTCGTGTTCGGCATTGCCCGGTTTCCGAATGCAGCCACTGGCGACTTCATGACCTTTGGCGCCTATGCGGCGCTGTCTGCCCATAAGGCAACAGGGTCGATCACGGTGGGAGGCTTGGCCGCCATCATCGTGACCGGCGTGATCTCCCTCTTGGCCTATCTGGCCGTGTTCCGTCGCTTGTCCGAGCGATCTGTGGTCGCACTGCTGGTGGCGTCAATCGGCATCGCCTTTTTCATTCGGGCGGTCCTAGGCGTTGCCTTCGGGCACAGCCAACAGGTCTTTCAGGTACCGCTTTCGCGCCCCTATGTGTTCGGTAGTATCAGAATTACGCCCCTTGACCTTCAACTGGCAGCCGTGGCTCTCGTGGCTCTCGCGCTCGTCTTTGCCATCCTATACCTGACGCCTATTGGACGTCAGATGCGGGCCGTTGCGGACAACCGGGACCTTGCGCGGGTCTCTGGTATTCGGCCGGATCGCGTCATGATCGCGCTTTGGCTGCTCGCAGGCAGTGTGGCAGGCATCGCCGGCATGATGCTGGGGATCAAGACAATCGTCACTCCGGAGTTCGGCTGGGAGATGCTGCTCCCTGCCTTCACCGCGGCCATCCTCGGCGGCATCGGGTCTCCGGTTGGCGCCGTTCTTGCGGGCCTGATCCTGGGCGTGGTGCAGGAGGTTTCAACCCCGCTCGTCGGCTTTACCTACAAGATCGCCCTAGCCTTCATCATCATGTTGGCAGTGCTCCTCGTACGGCCACGGGGCCTGTTTGGCCGACTGGAAGGAGTGCGCTGATGGAAGCCTATCTTATCGCAATCGGCATCATTGCCCTCATCTATGCGATCCTGAGCCTAGGCCTGACGCTGCAGTATGGCCTGACGGGCCTGATCAACTTCGGGCACGTCGGCTTCTTTGCAATTGGCGCCTATACGAGTGCCCTGCTGGCCCTGAACGGCGTGCCATTGATTTTTAGTTTTGTGGCTGCCGCCGCCCTCGCCGGTCTCGCCGCATGGCCGATCGGCCTTGTGTCGCTTCGACTGCGGGATGACTATTTTGCGATCGTCACGCTCGGGTTCTCCGAAGTGGTGAGGATCGTCATCACGAGCGAGAAATGGCTGACAAACGGCGTTCAGGGCATTCCTGGGATCCCGCGGCTCTATGAGGGCCTAGCGGGATCTGGTGCTCAGTTGGCCGTTTTAATCACAATCTTGGCAGTGACCCTCATAGGGGTTTGGATAATCCGTCGCATCGCGGGCTCGCCATTCGGACGCCTCATCGAAGCCATCCGCGACAACGAGGAGGCCGTGCAGGCACTCGGAAAAGATCCGGCGCGATTCAAAATCCAGGTGCTTGTGGTTGGTGCCGCGCTCGCCGGGATCGCGGGCGCATTCTATGCCCACTACATCACGTACATCGTCCCGGATCAGTTCATCCCGCTTGTGACCTTCTATGTCTGGATGGCGATCATCATGGGCGGTGTGGGGCGGGTCTCCGGTGCGATCGTGGGCACCGCCATCCTAATGCTCTTCCTGGAGGGGTCACGCTTCCTTCGGGACATCATTCCCGGAGTTTCCGAAGTTGATATGGCCTCGGTGCGCATCGGGGTCGTCGGTCTGCTCTTGGTGTTGTTCATCATGTATCGCCCGCAGGGTCTCATGGGAGATTATACGAAGCGATGAGCCTTGAGATCTATGACATCAGCAAAGCCTTTGGAGGCTTCCGCGCCCTCGACGGCGTCCGTCTGACCATCGAGTCCGGCAGCCTGTTCGGAATCATTGGCCCCAACGGAGCCGGGAAATCGACTCTGTTCTCAGTCGTGTCGGGTTTTGCTCGTGCCGATGAGGGACAGATCCGGCTGGATGGACAGTCCCTCGATAGCCTGTCGCCTCCGGCGCGGGCGCGAGCCGGCATGGTTCGGACGTTCCAGGTACCACGCGAGTTCCGGCACCTGACCGTTCGTGAGAACCTGATGGCGGCTGCACCGAAGCAGACGGGCGAAAGTCTCCTGGGGCTCTTCTTTCGTCCAGGTCGAGTCCGGGAAGAGGAGGAGGCGATCAGTGAGCGTGTCAATCAGACGATCCTCTTTCTCAAACTAAGCGCAGTGGCGGATCAGCCGTCCGGGAAGCTATCAGGGGGCCAGAAGAAGCTGCTGGAACTCGGCCGGGCGCTCATGGTTGAGCCGCGCCTGATCCTGCTGGATGAACCCTTCGCCGGGGTGAACCCGGTGCTGATCGGTGAAATCATGGAGCGGATTGCAGAGCTGAACACGCGCGGGATTGGCTTTGTCATCATTGAGCATGATCTAGAGGCATTGACCCGGCTCGTGCCACAACTCGCTGTCATGGACAGGGGCAAGGTCATTGCGCAGGGGGCGCCACAGGCGGTGCTCGACGATCCGCTTGTCCGAGAAGCCTATCTGGGAGGTGTCTCGTGACACTGCTGGAAATCAATGAGGTTCGTGGCGGGTATGCCGAGGTGGATATCCTCAACGGCATTTCGCTCTCGCTGAACAAAGGAGAGATTCTGACGGTTGCCGGGACGAACGGTGCCGGAAAATCAACGCTCGCCAAGGCGATTGTCGGCCTTCTGCCTCGCGTGCAGGGCCGTATCGTCTTTGAGGGCGCGGACTTGGTGCCGCTTCCAACCGAGGTGCGTATCGCCCGCGGCATTGGCTATGTGCCTCAGGTTGCGAATGTGTTCGGCTCCCTGAGCATTCTTGAGAATCTCCAGGTGGTTGTTGGGGTCAAGGATCAAGGCAAGCGAATTGCTGAACTGTTTGAGGTGTTTCCGCTCCTTGGCGAACGCAAGCGGACGCGCGCGGGTAGTCTCTCCGGGGGCGAGCGTCAGCAACTGGCGTTTGCACGCGCGCTGATGACGCGCCCCCGCCTGATGATCCTGGACGAACCCACGGCGGCTCTTGCACCGGCGAAGGTTGCAGATGCTTTCGAGCTGATCCACCGGCTGCCACGCCTCGGTGTTTCGGTGCTCGTGGTCGAGCAGCGGGCCCGCCAGTCGCTTGCGATTTCCGACCGAGGCTGCATCTTGGATGGGGGGCAAGTTGCTCTCGCTGGCGACGCAGCGAGGTTGCTGGCAGATGACCAAGCCGCTGATCTCTACCTCGGGCGAGCCACCCATGGCTAAGGAATCGGATCTAGCTCGACCGATGCATCGCGGATCATACCGACGCATCGGCTTAAACATCGCGCCCAGCCATCACGCCAGGAAATCCATTACAGTCGAGGTGAAAGCCGCTGGCCGTTCAATGTTTGAGATGTGAGCCGCGTCGAAAACCACCGTCTTGGCGTCTCTGATTGAGGACGCGATCAACTCACCGTCGGCCGGTTTCGTCGCTGGATCATGCGAGCCGATGATCACTAGAACCGGATTGGTGATGCTGCGGATTGCTGTCCGTTGATCCATGTCGCGGATGGCTGCGCAACACCCGGCATACCCGTTAACTGGGGTTCGCAGGATCATTGAGCGCATACGGTCCATAGTGGCAGGGGCGGCTTGCCGGAAATGCTTAGGAAACCAGCGTTCGATCGTTGGCTCGACGAGCGCCCTCATACCACCACGCCGTGCTGTTTCAATGCGTCCGTTCCACAGATCGACCGGCCCCATGTAGGCGGCCGTGTTGGCGAGCACCGCTTTGCCAATCCTCCCTGGAGCATGCGTCAGCATCCACATCCCGACCATGCCACCGAGCGACAATCCGCACCAGTGCGCCGTCTCGATCCCGAGCGCATCCATGATGCCGATGACGTCGCGGCCGAGTTGATCCATGGAATATGGTCCTGCCGAAACGTCGGTGCCACCGTGTCCGCGCTGGTCATAGCGAACCACCCGAAACCGCTGGGCCCAGACGGGAACCTGAACGTCCCACATGGAGAGATCGGAGCTGAGTGAATTTGATAGAAGAAGAACTGGGGCTGTCGCTGGCCCATCAACTTTCACTAGGAAGTTGTCCCCGTTCACGCGGATAACCGACACGATCTAATCTCCCTCTTTCATGCTTGGTGGCTCACGACTGAAACGAGAGCCCCGCCAGTCGCTGGCACGTGCTGGCTCGGCAGCGGCAGCCTTAAGGTCCATGTTCCGCAATGCACGGATTAGATGCCCTATGGATCCGTAGCCTTCCCTCTCGGAGCAGTTCGGACCGCTTCCCGCCCAAATTGCTCTGCCTTCTAGGCTCAAGTGCCAACCTGCGACACAGATCACGAATACGCAGTGAGTAAAACAAGTCCTCTATAGTCGGTGTCTCCCCATCACAGATCGTCGACATCTCGCAAGATAAAGTTTGGAAGTCGACGATACAATCAGCATTATATTTCATCTTCCGCGGCTTCGCGGATGATACCATCAGCCTTGCTCCACCGCTGTGCATTACCGAGACCGAGGTCGACTGTCTCGCCGAGCGGCTCAACAAGACCCTCAACACCGCCCTTGAGAATGAAGGAACTGCGCTCATGAAACTGACTGACTTCAAGGCCCTGACATTCGACTGCTACGGCACGCTCATCGACTGGGAATCGGGAATGATCGAGGGGCTCAAGCCGCTCACCAGCAAGCTGTCGAAGCCGCTGTCCCGCAACGAGATCCTCGAGGCCCATGCCCGTCACGAGTCCTCGCAGCAGCTGCAGACGCCGGCGAAGAACTATCGCGACCTTCTTCTGATCGTCTACCGCCGCCTGGCCGAGGAATGGGGCATCCCGGTCTCCTGGAGCGAGTGTCTGGCGTATGGCCAGTCGGTGAAGGACTGGCCGGCATTCACCGACTCGGCTGGTGCGCTGCAGTACCTGAAGCGCCACTACAAGCTGGTGATCCTGTCGAACGTCGACAACGAGAGCTTCGCGGCCAGCAACGAGAAGCTCCAGGTCGAGTTCGACGCGATCTACACGGCAGAGGATATCGGCTCCTACAAGCCGTCAGACCGCAACTTCGAGTACATGCTCCAGAAGCTGGAGACGCTCGGGATCCAGAAGCACGAGATCCTGCACACGGCTGAGAGCATGTTTCACGACCATGGTCCGGCCAACCGGCATGGCCTGGCCTCGTGCTGGATCTACCGGCGCTACGATCAGGACGGCTTCGGCGCGACGATGCATCCGGGCGACATGCCGAAGTATGACTTCCGCTTCGACAGCATGGCGGACCTCGCCAAAGCCCACCAGGAGGAAATCGCCCGCAACTA
>KI911992.1:39591-44245 GCA_000517005.1 Microvirga lupini | reverse complement strand
GCAGACTCAGTGGAAACCTGAAGTACAACCAAACCGTGTGGGCGATAATCTCAGGCGGGAAGCGATGGCGTTTGTAGCTGACGGGTGCGGTCATGCCAGTCAATCTACACGACTCGCCGTCAGGACCGAGTTAACGTGACAATACCGACCGGATTGGCGAACTGGCTCGGGAGATCACCGACCGCGATAAGCTCCTGACTGCGGTTCACAACGTGCTCAAGGAAGCTGGTTTCCCGGCTGAGGTGTTGAGCAGAATTGATGAGGTGTTCGTTTTTAATCCACTTCAGGGGCTCGATCTTGCCCGGGTAGCGATCATCCAAATAGTTAATATCGTAGAGAGTTACGGTCTCGATCTCGACCAGGGCGGCATCGACGACATGATCCTGTTCGAAGCCATGCAGCGCGCAGAGGTTCTGCAGACTGCCGGCGGTGTACGCGCCGTGATCAGAGCCCTTGAAAAACGCATTGCCGATGTCCTGATCGAGGCCAGGCAGAAGGGCGCTCGCCGCGTCAAGCTCACGATAGATGAATCGGACCTTGATAAGGTCCAGGTGACGATCACCGGATAGGAGGAACTCCATGTTCGATCGGCTGGTTCCCCGACCTATCCGGAGGCTTTGGAATGAGGCGTCGGTCTGGCGCTGGTGCCTCATCCTCGCCGTCGCATCTACGGGCATGCTCCTGATTGCCTCGCCGCCTCCGCCCTCAGCGGCCACTGCCGCTACCAAAGTGGCCACTCAACCCCTTGCGAAGCATGGCGCAGCCGCCCGTTGAGGCGGCTGCATCAGTCACGGGGAACATCCACGTAAGTGATCCGGCGGATGGTCTCGAAGGCAAGGACAGAGATGATTGAGAAATCCGGGCCGTCTAAGGCTCGGAACCTCACGGTATCTAATGGGAAACGGCCATGAGACACCTCGTAGAGGATCTCAGATATCCCAGTGCTCTCGTCCCAGACTCGGAACTGTTTCACCTGCAGCCGTGATCGTTTCGGGACCTCAATGTGCCATCCGAAGAAGTTCAGTGAGGCGAGCCCCAGCTTCGCACCCGAACTCTCACAAATGAGCGTATTCCTGATGTACCTGTAGCGCATACGATGCGCCCGGCCATTCATTGTGACCCGCCCCTCTTGGAACAGGTTGCCGACTTCGTAATCGATCCGGCACTTGCCATTGATGAATAGCTTGAAATGTGACCCGTAGCGGCTCTGGGGCCGCCATTCACCTTCAACGATGACAGGTTCCACCATCCACCAGTCCCTTTATTCAAGGGGAACCCGCCGCCTCAGGCTTCGCACCGCGAAGTGGAAACGTATGCGTGACAGCGCGATTCCCAGCAGCTTGCCGATCAATGTGCTGGTGAAGACCACGAGCAATCCCAGGGCAACCGTGGATAGCCAGGACCGCCCGGCAACCGGCGCCACGACCGTACGGGCGACCCAGAGTCCCGTCGCGCCGAGCATGACGATCGTCCCAAGGCGACAGCCGCAGTCGGTACGAAGCGCGTCGAGCCGCCGCTTCACGGCCGCCGCCTCATGGGCCGGCAGCGCCGTCAGCGCTAGCCGCAAGCTACGATCGTCGCTGATCCTACTCATGTCACGACAACATGCCTGTTAGCGAGGCAGTCGATTGGGAAGTTCGCTATGATATAGTCCCAGACCCTCCTTGCTTCGTCGTGGCTGAACTGAGGCTCGCCGCTGAAGCAGAGGTATTCCGGGATCAGCCACCCGCTCCACCAGCTATGGTCCTTCGGGTTGACCATGATGCGGTCCAACCCATCGACGTGGCAGAGCCCGAAGGTGTGTCCGAGCTCGTGGATCGGCACCCAGGTCCGCACCCAGTCCGGGAGGCCATGGCGGTACAGGGCGCCGGTGCCGCCGTCGTTCCCGAACGAGCCACCATCTAGGCAGGTGTTCGTGAACATGCAGGCCGCGTACCCTGTATAGGAATCGTTCGCTACGAACCGGAAGGTGCCAAGGATGACCGGCTTGCACAGCAGGTTCCTTGCCCGCTCTACTGCTGCGGGATCCTGGGGATTCACCGGGTGACAACTGAAGCCGGGCACGGAGGGTTCCCGGTTAAACGGGTTTCTCGCCAAGACATCCAGCACGGCACAGGAATTGTGCTGGCCATCGGGATCGGTGATGGTCGCCTGGACCTGGGTCGGTTCGGTGAGGTGTACGTCCTGTAGGTCGACCACCAACTTCAAGCCGATCGAATCGCCCTTGATCTGGATGTTGTGGATCCTGTCGAGCAGCGCCGAGTCGCTCATGGCATAGATCGAGAAGCTCTTGCTGCTCGGGGTGCCCAGATACTCGTCGATGTCCGATTCCGATGACACGTCTCCGCGGATGTCGGGGCTGCTTCTCTGCAAGAAGTCGTCCCACTGGAAGCCCGCTAGCTTCTTCAGGTCGACTCTCCTGTTGAGATCGGGGTCGTTGTTCCATTGCACTAGGGCGGGAACCGTCTCCCCGGGCGCGATGTAGTCGGAACGCACGTAACCCCGATAGCTCGTCAGGGTTAGGCGCAGGCCGAAGCCGCTGCCACCGATCCCCAGCGCCGCCTTGATGTCCGCGCGGTCGGCCTGGGTGAAGCGCCGGCTCTTGTCGATGAGATCCTCGACGTAGTCGATTAGCCGCCACTTGTTCACGCTGTCGCGGAATGCGCCATACAGGCCGCAGGGGAAGACCACGGTCCGAATGAGGTCGCCGATCAGGCCACCGAGCGCACCTAGGATCTCCAGAAAGCCATCCCAGACCCGGCTCCAGTCCCAGGTGAAGATGCCGGCAATGATGTCCCAGCCACCCGTGATGACTGCGACAACCAAGTCGTATGCGTCGCCGAGGATTTCACAGACGGTCGTGACCACCCACTTCAGCACCGTGACGACGACCCAGACCAGGAAGCAGAACCACTTGTTGCAGCAGGCGCACCACCACTTGCACTTCTTCTTCACGCATTGCTGGACTTGCTGTGATACGTTGTCCTCGACCCATTCCCCGATCTGATGGCAGTATTTCTGCGTCATCTGAGCCCTCCACCCCCTCTCTATGAGGTAGACCTAGACTGCGCTGCGCCCTCGAAATTATCTGTGATATAGCTCACGCCCGCTCGTGCTGTGCTTGTCGCAAACGCCTGCGAGGGCCACAGAAGTGGCTGGATGGGTCCGCCTTTTAGGGGGCTGTCGCAAAGTTTTGGCGTTTATTCCGCGTTGAGCATGCGAGCGGCATATGCGCCTCCGAACCGGAGGTGGCCGATGATCCTGAACCCCCTTATCGAGAAGTTGAAGCGTCGGGCTAAGAGGCTGGATTTAGCCTGATCCACGATGGGCGAACCCGTTACCGGGAAAACCCCAAAAGGATCGAAATGACCATAACGATCTCCCAGCACGTCCTCCCGTTTGCCGCTCGGCCCGATGAGGAGATCTTCGCGATCGGCGACCTACATGGCCGCAGTGACCTCATGAAGGCACTCTTCGAGATCATCGCCGCTGCCCCTCGCGTCCCTGGCTGCCGGCGGATCGTGGTTCTCCTTGGGGATCTCATCGACCGTGGTCCGGATTCCCTCGGCTGCCTCGACCTTGCAATCGAGGCCAAGGATCGGACCGGCGCCGACATCGTGGACGCCCTTGCTGGCAACCACGAGCAGATGCTTCTCGCGACCATCGTCCTGGACGGTCAAATTCACCGTCGGAGAACCGCCTATGCCAACTGGCTCAAGAACGGCGGAATGAAGGTCGTGAACGACCTTCTGGACGAGGGGCATAGCGCCAAGACTCCCAGCGACCTGAGGGATGCTCTTGGGCCGAGGCGGGTGGAGTTCCTCGAAGGGCTGTCGAAGCACCGGACGTCGGGCGAGTTCATGTTCGTCCATGCGGGGCTGAACCCGTATGTCGACCTGGACCAGTTCCTCGCCGAGCCGATCGACGTCGATTTCCGGGAGCTCGAGGAGCAGGACCACTGGGCTTGGGTTCGGGACCCGTTCCTCGCCTTCAATCCCACCGAGCACGGAAACCGAGGCCATCACGGTTACTTTGTCGTGCACGGCCACACCGCTCCCAATTATGAATGGTTCCCCGTCGCGGAGCAGTTGTGCCTCGACCGGCTCAACCTTGATGCCGGCTCGTACGCCACCGGCCGCGCCAGAATGGCAAGGATCATCGCCTCTGAGCTGACCTTCTACGAGGTGTCCTAGCGACACCTCTGTTCGTTTCAGCACATCCAAACAGCGGAAAATCAGGGATTTAAGTCCCCAAAAGGAGTGATCACATGCACGCCTATTGGTATCGTCAAGTTAAGCAGGTAGGAGCTATCTGAGGGCGTCACGCTCAGCTCTAAGCCATTGAAACTACGTCACCTGCTTCAGGCCAAAAACCCTCCTGGAGCAAGCAAAACTTGTTAAGTTGACGATGCCTGAGGGTGGGGTGGTCAAGCGGTTTGATCAGGGCATCATCATAGGATCTCCCGTTTTAGAGCGGACGCGCGGGTCTGAGGGCGTTGTCACGTTAACCTGGACATGGGATCGAGCGGTGTAGATGGTCTGGCATGAGCACGCCCGTCAGCTACAAGCGCCACCGCTTTCCACCTGAGATCATCGCCCATGCGGTGTGGCTGTACTTCCGATTTTCCCTGAGCCTGCGGCTGCTCGAGCGCGGT
>KI911992.1:36225-39491 GCA_000517005.1 Microvirga lupini | reverse complement strand
CAGGCCTTGGATCTTCGGCGGCATTCCAGCTCATCAGATCTTCTCCTTCACTGCACAAGTGCGGTTGTTTCGTCCGCTGTCTTCAACCGGCCCCTTGAGAGAACAACAGGCGGGGATCAGGTCCCCTCCCGCCGTTCGCTCAACCCCCAAGCCCTCAGATGTTCCTCAAGGGCGTCATCCCTATCGGCCGGCACTGAGGGACCACTCCAGGCCGTCGACCCGAATGTGGTGCCCGTTCCGTCCCGTCCGACAATTCGCCAGAAATGCAGCGCAACACTCCGCTCCTTGTGGCCCATCTCGGCGCGTACGGCATCCGCTTCGGTCCGTGTGGCCTCGCGAAGCCGGTAGCGCCGCAACGGGTTGTCAGCAAACCATAGTTCATCGAGTGTCATGTTGCCTCCAACCAATTCAAGCTCGGTAAGCCCCCTCGGGCTGCTCCTGGCTAAACGTGCATTCATTCGGCACATCCTACGGGTGCCAGCGAATCAAACGTCAGGCATGACGACCATCACGTTCGGCCGTGCTAGCTGCCGTATCAGATCACTGCAATCCTGCGCCCGAAGCCCGTCGGGAAACTCCAATCCTGCGTTTGCAGGAGAGGCAAGGAGATGCACCTCCAAGCTCCCGCGCTGCGGCGTGGCGGTCGCTATCGTGACCAAGCCCTTCGGTGTCTCCCGCTCGATTTTGGCTCCGAGGTCGTCATCGCACTGAAGCCGCAAGATAAACTCCATCGTCATCTCCTCAGTTAGCTCGCACTCTGACGGCGCCCGACAACACTTTATCAGATGTAGGGCTCTAAGGCTCACTTCCGACGTGCAATGGTCCGATCGGGATCGCGTCACGCCAACGGCCGCAGGCCATCTTCGATCTGCTGCCGCTGGCCTTCCAAGAACGGCGGGAGGGACAGCGTCTCGCCGAGCGTGTCCATCGACTCGTCGGTGGCAAAGCCCGGCCCGTCGGTGGCGATCTCGAACAGGATCCCGTTCGGCTCGCGGAAGTACAGGCTGCGGAACCAGAAGCGGTCGACCGGCCCGCTCGACGGCATCCGCACGTGGTTGAGCCGCTATGCCCAGGCCTGATAGTCAGCATCGGGGATGCGGAATGCGACATGGTGGACGCCCCCTGCCCCGGGCTGCGCGATCGGCAGGTTGGGCTCGACCGAGACATGTAGCTCAGCCGCCGCCCCACCGTGGCCCATCTGGTAGACGTAGGTGTGGGTTTCCTCGTTGCCGGGCGTGGCGTAGTCCCGGACACGGGTCATACCCATGATCTTCGTGAGCACGAGTTCCATATAGTCCAGCTCGGGCACACTGATCGTGATCGGCCCGAGGCCGCGGATCTGATGCTCGGCCGGCACGGGGCTGCGCTCCCACGGATGGGAGGCCTCCTCATGCCCACTATCATCGATCAGGCTCAGGCGCTGGCCCTCGAAATCCTCGAAGTCGAGGATGAGGCGGCCATCGCGCTCCACGATGTCCGAATGCGTGACGCCCAGGTCCTGGAAGCGCTGCTTCCACCAAGCGAGCGTGTCGGCGCCAGAGACGCGCATGCCGGTGCGGGTGATGCTGTGCGTCCCGCGCTGCTCGCGCTCGACCGGCCAGTCGAAGAAGGTGATGTCGGTGCCGGGCGAGCCGCGCCCGTCGGCATAAAACAGGTGATAGGCGCTGACGTCGTCCTGGTTGACGGTCTTCTTCACCAGCCGCAACCCGAGCGTCTGGGTGTAGAAGGCGTGATTGGCCGGGGCGTTGCCGGTGACGGCGGTGAGATGATGGATGCCGGTGAGTTGCATGTTCGGTGTCCTTGTCAGGCAAGGCGGGCCGTCAGCCCGCCTGCCGGGAATGCTTAGAGTTGGTCGATCCAGGTCTTGGTGAGGGCCACGTCGGTCTGGGACAGCCCATGGCCTGTCGGGAGCACGCGGTGCTCGACGGTAGCCCCTGCCGTTTGCAGGAGGGATGCCAGCCGCTTGGCGTTCTCCGCCGGCACGATGGGATCGGAGGCACCTGAAAGGATCAGCACCGGCTTACCAGTGAGGTCGGCAGCCGGGGGATCCTGCAACGGCACCATCGCCCGCAGCAGGGCAGCCCCAGCGAGAGCCTCGGGCCGGAGTTGCAACACGGCGGCGGCGATGTTGGCTCCGTTCGAGAAGCCCACCGCGATCGGTGCCGCGAGACTGTACGACTCCCGTGCTTGGGCGATGAAGTCGGCCAGCTCATGGGCGCGGCGGCGCACGTCCTCCTCATCGAACACGCCCTCACGCAGGCGGCGGAAGAAGCGCGACATGCCGCCCTCCAGCACCTTGCCGCGCGGAGAGAGCTGGGCGGAGCCTGACGAGATCATGGTTCCGAGGGACAGCAGGTCGTCCTCATTGCCGCCGGTGCCGTGCAGCAGCAGGAGTGGCGGCCGACCAGGTTGGGTAGCGGGCCTGAAGCGGTGGATGAACGAGAGTTCGGTCGTGGTGCTCATGGCAACCTCCATCAAGGCTTTGTCGGCCCTGGCAATGCGAATAGGGAACGGGTCCCTGCCGCCGGAGCGGACTAGGCGGCAGGGTAGGTTGATGCCGGGTCAGGCGACCTTCGGCAGGACGGCTTCGATCTTCTCGCGGTTCGGCTCCAGGAAGCGGGGCAGTTTCAGCGCCTGGCCGAGACTCTCGGCCGGCTCGTCGACCGCAAAGCCTGGATCGTCCGTGGCGATCTCGAACAGCAGGCCACCCGGTTCGCGGAAGTAGACCGCCCGGAAGTAGTCGCGGTCCTTCTGCTCGGTGGCGCGGATACCGTGGTTCTCGGCGAGTTTCCTGACCATCTCTGCCTGCACGGCATCGTTGGTCGCCCGGAAGGCGATGTGGTGGACCGTGCCGGCGCCGGGGCGCCCTCGCAGGAAACCACCCGCCTCACGCACATCGATGATCCCGCCGAGTGCCGTATCGCCCGCCTTGTAGCGGACCAGGGTACCCTCGCGGGCGATCTCGGTGAAGCCAAAGATGTCGGTTAGGATCGCCCCAGTCGGAGCCACCTCCGGCACGAGCAGACCGGCGCTGTGGAAGCCGCGGATGGCATGCTCGGCCGGAATCTCTCCGGTCGTCCAGGCGGGTTCGCTCTCGATGCCGGGCATGGCGACGAGCGCGAGGCGCATCCCGTCGGGATCCTTGAAGGCGACGACGGTCTCGCCGAAGCGTTTTTCCGGCGCCTCGTGCGGCACACCGTTCTCGATCAACGACCTGTGAGAAAATCCTCTGGAAGCCTCAACGTGCTACGATAAGCCGGAGCTTT
>KI911992.1:35924-36125 GCA_000517005.1 Microvirga lupini | reverse complement strand
GACGGCTATGTCCTCGACGAAATCGTCCAAACGCGGCGCGATCCCAAAGCGGCCAAACGCTTGCTGAAGCGCCTGTTGAAGAAGCAGGGCTGCCCTCCACGAGGCATGATCACCGACAAGCTCGGCTCCTACGCGGCTGCCCGGCGCCAGATCATGCCAGCAGTCGCGCACCGCTCGCACAAAGGACTTAATAACCGGGCG
>KI911992.1:30513-35824 GCA_000517005.1 Microvirga lupini | reverse complement strand
GTGGGTCCAGTAGCCGATGGCGCCCTCGGGCACCCGGAAGACGGTCTCCTGGGTCTCACCGATGCCGAGCCGGCCCGGAGCGGCATGCTCCCACGGGAAGAAGGTCAGAATCGTGCCGGGCTGGCCGGCCTCATCACCGTAGTAGAAGTGATAGGTGCCGGGATCGTCGAAGTTGACGGTCTTCTTGACCAGACGCAACCCGAGCGTGCGGGTATAGAAATCAAGATTGCGGCGTGCGGGCCCTGCGATAGCCGTGATGTGATGGATGCCGTTCTGATGCATCGTCATATCCTCTGAGAGGGGGCGACCACCGCCCCGGTTGCTGCATCAGAGATACGCCTGTCCGGCCCAGATACCACGCGATTTCGATTGCACCCATGCAATATCAAGACTGCATGGCAACCGATTGCATTGCATTAAGGAAAGGGTCAGCTTTGCCGCCATCGGACCAGATCCGGTCCAGGAGATAGACCCATGATCGACAATCGTCTTGCCCCCTATGGCGCCTTCACCATTCGTGCTGCCCTCGGCATCATGTTCATTGCCCATGCCTACCTGAAGATCGCCGTCTTCACCGTCCCGGGCTTCGCCGGCTTTCTTGGCCAAGTTGGTTTCCCCACCTTCCTTGCCTGGCCGATCATTCTCGCTGAGCTGATCGGCGGCCTCGCGATCCTGACAGGCTTCTATGCCCGTGTCGTCTCCATCGTGCTGCTGCCGGTGTTGCTCGGCGCGCTTCTTGTCCATGCTCCGAACGGCTGGGTGTTCAATGCCCCGAACGGCGGCTGGGAATATCCCGCCTTCCTGGCAGCAGTCGCCCTGGCTCACATCCTGATCGGCGACGGCGCCCTCGCCCTGAAGCGTGTTGCACTTCCAACGGCCCCTGCGGCTTCCCTCCGCCCGCGGATCAGCTAACCTGTTGCCCTTCACCTGGGCGGCCGGCGCCTCTCCCGCGCGGCCGCCCACATGCGTACGATGGCTTGTCATGGTTGAACCTTTCAAGAACTTGGCCTGGGACGACTTCCGGCTGATCAAAGCCATCGCCGACGTACGCAGCCTGCCGGCTGCGGCGGCACTGCTTGGGGTGAACCACTCGACCGTCTTCCGCCGCCTCGGCCAGATCGAGGAGGCGCTCGGGGCCAAGCTCTTCGAGCGCCACCGCAGCGGCTACACCCTCACCACGGTCGGCGAGGAAATGGTCGCCTTGGCGCAGCGCGTAGATGAGGACATCACCGCCTTCACCCACAGGATCGCGGGGCGGGAGATCGCGCCCGCTGGCGAGCTCCGAGTGACGACCAACGACTCGCTCCTGATCCACCTGCTTACTCCTCTGTTCGTCAGATTTCGCAAGACGTGTCGGGACGTATGTCTCGATGTGGTTCTGGCCAACCAGGAACTGAACCTGTCCAAGCGCGATGCCGATGTGGCGATCCGCGCCACCGATCATCCGCCTGAGAATCTGGTCGGCCGCCGCGTCGCGACCATTGCCTGGGCTCTGTACGGCCGAGCGGACGACTTCCCAGACCCGCAAGCTATCGACTGGGAGAGTCTTTATGATCGTGACTGGGTATCTCTCGGGGACAATCTTGCGGCGCTCAAAGCGGTAAAATTCGTTCATGAGCACGTTGCGCCAGAGCGAATCGGCTACAAGGTCAACACGGTCCTCGGCCTAGCCAAGGCGGTCGAGCAGGGCCTCGGTATCAGTCATCTTCCCTGCTTCATCGGCGATGCACGGCCCGGACTCGTCCGCTTAGGCCCGCCTAACCCCGAATTCTCCGCAGGCCTTTGGCTTCTTACCCATCCTGATATGCGCCACTCACCGCGTGTCCGTGTGTTTCTCGACTTCATTGCAGAGGAAGTTGCCAAGCAACGCAAGCACATCGAAGGGCAAGTTCAGCAGCGTCGGCCCATGAGCGAAGAGGCATACCAGATACCATGACGTTCGTGCTCGAGAGCAATCATCGGCGCAGTAAAGGCGAAACGCAGACGAAACGGACTGTTAGATCCGGCAGGCTGACAGCTTCAGGTGCCAGATGCTCAGCCGCATAGATGCACCGATGATTGACAGACAGGATAACTATCCATTCCTGCTATCGACGGCGCCGCCCAATCGCACCCAGAAGCGATTGGCCGGAGGCGTGCTCGCCGCCTTGCTAGTCGCTCTGCTGATCACGGCCCCCTTCGCTCGTATTCAGCTGACGGGTACCGAAATCCTGCTCCCGGCCTATGCGGCGGCGGACCTCCTTGTTGAACTGCTCACCTCGGCACTCCTACTGGCCTCGTTCTCTGTTCGGGACTCACGGGCCGTTCTCATTCTATCTTCTGGCTATCTTTTCTCAGGACTACTCGTCATCCCGTGGGCACTCACGTTTCCCGGTGTGTTCACGGCCTTCGGGTTGGACGCGAACATGCAAAGCACTGCCACGATCGCCGCGGTACGACGCCTGAGCTTTCCCTTGTTCGTACTCGCCTACGCCCTCATGAAGGATCGCGAAGCTTTCATCCGAAAGCCGCAAGGCTCCATTCGCGCGGTTATCGTGGGCAGTGTTGCCCTGGTGGCCAGCCTCGCCTTCGGATTGGCCTCGATCATCGTCCGGGCGGACGAGCTCCCGACCTTCATGAAAGATGCGAGAGACGTCGCCTCGTTATGGCGGTACGTTCCGGCCGCAGCGGTCTGCCTCTACTTGGCCGGGCTCGTTTCCCTTTGGGTCCGCCGTCGCTCGACCCTCGATCTGTGGCTGATGGTCGTACTCTGCACGCTGCTCATTGAGCTCACCCTGCTTTCCTATCTGGGTGCCGGCACTCGCCTCAGCCTCGGCTGGTGGGCCGGAAGGTTCTGTGGGCTGGCCTCTGCCAGCATGGTTCTGCTGGTCCTGCTTTCGGAAACCACGACCTTGCAAGCTCGCCTCGCCCGTTCGGTTCATTCGGAGCGTCTCGCCCGCGAAAGCCGGCTGACCGCCATGGAGGCCCTGTCGGCCTCGATTGCCCACGAGATCAACCAACCTCTGGCCAGCATGATCACCAGCGCCAGTGCCGGCCTGCGATGGCTCGACAAGGAAACCCCACGGGTCAAGGAGGCACACGCCGCCTTGGAGCGGGTCGTGCGTGACGGCCATCGTGCCCGGACTGTCATCGACGGAATCAGGGATCTATTCAGGAAAGATGCGCAGGTGCGTGTGCCACTCGACCTGAACCGTCTTATCAGAGACGTCCTGCAACGGAGCGAGGAAGAGGCCCGGTTCCATCGCGTCTCGATTGAAGCCGACCTCGACGGGAAACTGCCTCCGACCACCGGAAACCCGGTGCAACTTCAGCAGGTCGTCGCGAACCTCGTTGCCAATGCGATCGATGCGATGGGTGCCGTGACAGACCGGCCGCGGGTCGTGTATGTCACATCGCAGCCGAAGGAACCAGGAGAGATCCTGGTTTCGGTGAAGGACGCCGGGACGGGTTTGGATCCCAACCATAGGGACCGTATCTTCGAGCCGTTTTTCAGCACGAAGCCAGCCGGAATGGGAATGGGTCTCATGTTCAGCCGATCGATCGTCGAGAACCATGGCGGAAGGCTATGGGCGACCGACAATGTCCCGCACGGGGCCATCTTCCATTTCACCCTTCCAGGCAGCGATGTAGCAGGTACGCCCAATAACGAGCCAATCCGATGAGCCGAGACCAAGCCGTTGTTTTCATTGTCGATGACGATTCCTCCATGCGGGAAGCCATTGAAGACCTGCTCCGCTCGGTCGGTCACGAGGTACAGGCATTCGAATCGATCCAGGCGTTTCTGGAAGGCCCGCGGCTCGATCTTCCCGGCTGCCTGATCCTCGACGTCAGACTTCCCGACACCAGCGGGCTCGAGTTCCAACGCGCGCAGGCCACATTCGACCTCCAGCTCCCGATCGTGTTCATCACCGCCCATGGCGATGTCCCGATGTCCGTGGCCGCGATGAAGGCAGGAGCCATCGAGTTTCTCATCAAGCCATTCCGCGATCAGGATCTCCTCGACGCCGTTCACAAGGGGATCGCGCTCGACCGTCACCGCCGGGCAGAGGCCGCGATGCTCGCGGAGCTGCGGGAGCGTTTCGGCTCTCTGACTTCCCGGGAGCGGGAGATCATGGACTTTGTCGTCGCCGGCCAACTCAACAAGCAGATCGCCGGTGAGCTGGAGCTGAGCGAGATGACCGTAAAGGTCCATCGGGCCCAGGTGATGCGCAAGATGAATGCCAGGTCGCTACCCGAACTTGTGCGGATGGCCGATACACTGAGCGCCGCTACCATAAAGGCGTAGACGGCCGCCACCACAGTTCAATTGATCTGGTCCGTCTGCTTTCGGCATTGCTAGGCCGGCACAGGAAGTCCTGCGCCGACGTCCCGGGCTCCGGTCACATGACCAGCCGCGACAAGGGAAGGTTTCGAAATGTCAGGCGACCTGCTGATCGCGATCGTTGACGACGACGACTCGGCCCGCGAAGCTACTGTGGATCTGGTGCAGGCTGTGGGGTTTGCAGCGGCAGGGTTTGCCTCCGCTGCCGAGCTGCTCGCGTCAGAGAACCTCCGACAGATGGCCTGTTTGATCGCGGACGTGCGGATGCCCAGGATGGACGGGCTCGAACTCTATCTTCACCTCGCCGGGTCCAGCACCCCGATCCCCACCATTCTGATGACCGCTCATGCTGAGGACGATACACGCGCCCGCGCGCTGGAGGCGGGAGTTCAGTGCTACCTCGAGAAGCCACTCGAGGTTGGTCGATTGATCGCCTGTGTCCGTTCCGCTGTCGGGGAGCGTGGCGGACAGGCAGGTCGCGGCCCTCGAAGGGAACGATTCCGGAACCTCACTCACGAGCAGCCATCGTTCGGAACTGAGCCGACCGATGATGTCGGATCGTCAGGATCTCCGTATTGCACGAACCTGAAGGCAACGGAGGGCTCCTAAAGGAACTGCCACGATCTCAACGGATTGAAGCGGGCTGATATGGCAAGCGTTCAGGAAAACACAGACTCCGGGCTGTTCGGCCAACGGCTTGGACGCCATCTCGAGATGGTCAGTCAGACTATTCTTCACGTCTCAAGGGAGGATCGCCTGTCACTCGCCGTGACTCGACTGACCTGTATGCGCCAGGAGAGGGACCGGACTGCCTCAATTGAACCCGAGGCTGCCTTCAACGTCACCTATCGATTGAAGGATGTCGAAGAACACGAGTTCTGGTGCAATGGCCGCATGCGCTATGTTCGAGGCTTCGCGGCAGGAACGGTGAACGGGATCGACCTGTCGGAGGATCCCCGCAGCCGGGCTCGCGGTCCAGTTGACACCTTA
>KI911992.1:30262-30413 GCA_000517005.1 Microvirga lupini | reverse complement strand
GTCGCGCATGACCGCGGACCAGTGATGGTCATGGTCACCTACCGCATCCATCAGGCGGATCGCGTCGCCTTCCTCACCACTCTCGAGCGTCTCTCCGAGGAGCGCCGGCGGGACGGCGCCTATGCCTGGGGCATCTCCGAGGACGCCGCAG
>KI911992.1:29759-30162 GCA_000517005.1 Microvirga lupini | reverse complement strand
CCGGTGCCATTCTGGGAGCGGTTCTGTTGCCGCGGGTTCGCGCTTGGCTGGGGCAAGACCGGCTGGTGTTGGCCGCATCACTCGTCACAGCCGGATCGACTGCCCTGCTCGCCCTGACCAACTCGGAGATCGTGGCGATCATCGCGACCTTCGTGCTCGGGATTGCCTGGATCGCCATGCTGACCACCCTCAACAGCACCATGCAGGCGATCCTGCCGAACTGGATCCGCGGCCGGGGCCTGGCGATCTATCTTACCGCGTTCAACGGCGCCATGGCGGCCGGAAGCCTGGGCTGGGGATTCCTGGCCCAGGAGATCGGCACGGACACGACCCTGCTAGTTGCCGGCGCGGTCCTGGCCATCGCAGCGGCGCTGGCTCACCGGGCGCCCCTGCCCAGCGGAGA
>KI911992.1:29143-29659 GCA_000517005.1 Microvirga lupini | reverse complement strand
CAGCCGATCCTGTTCTCGCACGGCTGGCCGCTTTCGGCCGATGCCTGGGACGGCCAGATGCTGTTCTTCGGCCAGCAGGGTTATCGCGTTATCGCGCATGACCGTCGCAGCCACGGCCGCTCGGACCAGACCTGGGACGGCAACAACATGGATCAGTATGCGGATGATCTCGCCGAGCTGATCGAGAAACTCGACCTCCGCAACGTCGTCATGATCGGCCATTCCACGGGTGGCGGCGAGGTGGCGCATTACATCGGCCGTCACGGTTCGGGCCGGGTCGCGAAGGCCGTTCTCGTCGGCGCGGTGCCGCCGCTGATGCTGAGGACCGACACCAATCCGGAAGGCACGCCGCTCGACGTCTTCGACGGCATCCGCAAGAACACTGCCGGCGACCGCTCGCAGTTCTTCAAGGATCTCACCATCCCGTTCTATGGCTTCAACCGGGACGGCGCGAAGGTCAACGACGGCCTGCGCGAATCCTTCTGGCTCCAGGGCATGATGGGCGGCATCAAGGGT
>KI911992.1:26104-29043 GCA_000517005.1 Microvirga lupini | reverse complement strand
CCACCCAATGGCAGCCTCGCAGCATGGCAGGAACGCCGCGCGAAAGAGATCCTGCATTCCCGTCTGGCAGCCCGTCTGACAATTGCTGATATCGCCCGCGAATGCCGTCTCACGCCGAGTTACTTTGCCAAGGCCTTCCGCCGCACGACGGGAATGAGCCCGCATCGGTATCTGACGCATATCCGTTTAGAGGAAGCCAAGGGCCTCCTCCTGTCCTCAACCCTGCCTCTGGCCGACATCGCGCTCATCTGCGGGTTCGGGGATCAGAGCTATTTCACACGCGTTTTTACCCGTTCTGTTGGCGCGAGCCCCGGCGCCTGGCGCAGGTCGATGCTTCGGTAAACGCAGATAACGCCCGTCGTGGCCATGCTGCGAGGCCGGCTATGAGAGGATCTCGGGCTTGAGTGGTTTGCGGATGTCTCAGGACAGGTGCGGGCGGCCATTGGGTCTTCGCCCATCAGACACACGGTGCTTGGACGTCGGGGACGGAAGTGGAGGCAGGAGCTGTAGAAGCTCGCCCCGCCGCGCCTCGAGAGTAGGCGGCAGTCGCAAGCTCATGCCCAGCGTCGCGAAGCTTTCATCCACCTCGAAGCCCGGTCCGTCGGTCGCGATTTCCAGGAGAATGCCGCAGGTCGAGCGGAAATTGACCGATCGATAATAGATCCGATCCTTTGGCGCTGTTGCGACGATCCCATACCGATCGCGGAGCGCTTGAACCAGAGCGTCCTGGTCGGTCGCATCACGGGCGCGGAAAGCGGCATGATGCACGCTTCCGGCCCCGAGCTGACCACGTGCGAGGCGGCCGCTCTCGTCGAGCGTGATGGTGCCGCCCGCGCCACCATGCGCCGCGAGACGAACGAGTTTGCCATGACGACCTGTTTCGGCAAAGCCCAGGACGTCCCGAAACAGCTCGCCCAGCGGATCGGCCTCGCGGACCTTCAAGACGAGATCGTGCAGTCCCTGGAGCGCACAGGAAGGAGGGACTTCAGGATGACGCCAGGTTGTCGGCTGCGCGGGCAGGTCCGTTTCCACGAGAGCGAGCAAGGCGCCATCCGGATCCTCGAAGGTCAGGCAATTCTCACCGAATGCGGTCTGGCCGACCTGATGGGCAACATCCGCCGCCCCGAGGCGCCGCATCCACCAGTCCAGCGAGCTCGACGGAACACGGAATGATGTCTGCCATGCCTCGCAAGCCCCGCGCCTCCCACGCGGTACGCGTTGCCAAGGGAACAGGGTGAACAGCGTGCCGGGCCGGCCGGTCTCGTCGCCAAGGCAGAGGTGGAACGTGCCCGGGTCCTCGTGAGAGACAGTCTGCTTCACGAGCCTCATCCCGAGCAGGCATGCGTAGAAGCGCCAGCTCCGCTCGGCGTCGCTCGAGATCAGCGTGACGTGATGAAGGCCGCATCCGGCCATGGCGTCCCTCCAGTGTATCGTTTCCTAGACCCTAATCGCGGCGAGATCCGTTTGTCTTGCACTCTTTTGCCATTTGTCGTCGCCCTCCGCCACGACACGACGCAATCGTCCAACCGAGTTTCAGGTTGTCCAAGATTTCGAGGCTCGATGGCGCCATGGTCCTGCGGCAGTTCGCACCACAAGAGGACCGACCATGGCGATCAAAGCGTCTCCCACTCCCGGCTCGAAGCTCATCAACCCCACCGATCACGCACTGATCCTCATCGACTTCCAGTCGCAGATGTCGTTTGCGACGAAGTCGATCGATGCCGTCAATCTGCGTACCAATGCCGCTTTGATCTCTCAGGCGGCGGCTGGCTTCAAGGTGCCGACGATCCTGACGACGGTGGCGGAGAAGAGCTTTTCCGGGCCCATGTTCTCCGAGATCACAGATGCGTTCCCGGACCAGAGGCTCCTCGACCGCACCTCGATGAACACCTGGGAGGATGCCGCTGTCATCGACGAGGTGAACCGGATCGGAAAGAACCGACTGGTCTTCGCCGGCCTTTGGACCTCCGTCTGCATCGTTGGCCCGACGCTCTCGGCGCTCGATCAGGGCTTCGAGGTCTACATCATCACCGATGCCTGCGGCGACGTGTCGACCGAAGCGCATGAGCGTGCAGTCGAACGCATGATCCAGGCCGGCGTCAGGCCGATGACCTCATTGCAATACCTGCTCGAGCTCCAGCGCGATTGGGCCCGCACAGAGACCTACGACATGACCACCGGCATCGCCAAGAAGTACGGCGGCGCCTACGGCCTCGGCATCATCTACGCCAAGACCATGTTCAACGCCCACGAGGGCTGATCGGCCCCTGCCGAAGGGGTGCCGTGTCGGCATCGATGCGTCGCCCCTCCTCATGCATCCACCGGGGAGGCATTGTTGAAAGTCTACCTTCTGTCGCTCGGGGCTGGCCTGCTGGTCGGCGTCATCTACAGCCTGATCAACGTGCGCTCGCCGGCGCCGCCGGTGGTCGCCCTGGTGGGACTGCTCGGCATCCTGGTCGGCGAGCAGATCCCGCCCCTCATCAAGAGCTTCTGGCAGAAAGAGCCGCCGACGCAGTCCTGGTCGCATCAGGTGCGTCCGCATGTCTTCGGCCACCTGCCACAAGGGGCAAGGTCCTCCGAACAGACGGCCAATGCCCAGGATAAAGCCTCATGACCACGCGCCGCACCTTTCTCGGAGCCGCAGCGGGTTTTGTCCTTCACGGGTCACACGCGCCCGCCGATGCTTCAGACGCAACCCGATCCTCGATGGGAGACACGTCCATGAAAGCCGACCTCATCCTGTTCAACGGCAGGATCACGACCCTTGACCGTCAGAAGCCCGACGCATCGGCGGTCCTCATCCGGGACGGGCGCTTCGCCGCTGTCGGTGATGAAAGGGAGATAATGCCTCTCGCGGGACCGACCACGCAGCGGATCGACCTCAAAGGACGGCGCGTCATCCCTGGCCTGATCGACAGCCACATGCACATCATCCGCGG
>KI911992.1:25356-26004 GCA_000517005.1 Microvirga lupini | reverse complement strand
TGCCAATACGCCTGCATCGGACGCCCGCTCGTTCTGGGGCGTGCTCGGTTGCTCGTGCTGGGCGTTCTGACGGAGGGTGCCATGAACGACATCGCAGCTCCCCGCCCGATCGACCGGGTGCTGGCCCTGCCCGGGCTCGACACCCTGGCGCGCCTTGCGCTCGCATCACCCTTCCTGATCAGTGGGCTCGTGAAGCTCACCGACTTTGGCGGTGCCACCGCCGAGGTCACGGGCCTAGGCCTCCAGCCTGCGGGGCTGATCGCAGCCGCCGTCATCCTGACGCAGCTCGGCGGGTCCGCTCTCTTCCTGACCCGCCGCTATTGCTGGCTCGGTGCCGGTATCCTGGCCGGGTTCACCGCGTTGGCCACCCTGCTCGCCCATCCGTTCTGGATGTTCGAAGGTCCGGATCGGGGCCGCCAGACTGCAACTTTCTTTGAGCATGTTGCCATCGTGGGCGGGCTCACACTTTCCGCTCTGTTCGTCAACCGACGGAGTATCCGGTCATGACCCAAGGCACGACCATCGAACACGCAGCGCCACCGCCTCCGCCCGGCACCTTTGCACCGCTACGGCACAGTCTCTTCGCGGTGATCTGGACCGCGACGGTGCTGGGCAACATCGGCACCTTCATGCGGGATGTGTCGTCTG
>KI911992.1:24458-25256 GCA_000517005.1 Microvirga lupini | reverse complement strand
CTGCTGGCCGAGAACCGCTGGCCGTGGCGGCTGCACGCCACCTATAACGAAACTATCACCCGGGCTCTCGACGTGTTCGAGAAGGTGAACAGGGATGTGCCGCTCGACGGGCTGCACTGGTTCATCGATCACGCCGAGACCATCGACGACCGCAATATCGACCGCATCGCGGCTCTCGGCGGCGGCATCGCGGTCCAGCACCGGATGGCGTTTCAGGGTGAGGACTTCGTCGAACGCTATGGCGACAGAGCGGCAGAGCGCACGCCTCCCATCCGGCGGATGCTGGATGCCGGCGTACCCGTGGGCGCAGGCACCGATGCCACCCGCGTGGCCTCCTACAATCCATGGGTCTCCCTGTCCTGGCTCGTGACGGGAAAGACCCTCGGAGGCCTGACACTCTATCCGGCCGCGAACCGTATCGATCGGGAAAGCGCCCTGCGCCTGTGGACTGAAGCCAATACCTGGTTCTCCAATGAGGCCGGTAAGAAGGGTCAGATCACGGAAGGGCAACTGGCCGATCTGGCGGTGCTGTCCGACGACTACTTTTCCGTGCCGGAGGACGCGATTCAGGACATCACGTCGGTTCTGACACTCTTGGGCGGCAGGCCTGTGCATGGCGATGCCGAGTTCAAGGATCTCGCGCCGCCCCTGCCCTGCCGATGCCGGACTGGTCGCCTGTCGGTACCTTCGGCGGCTATCAGCAGCGCCGTGCTGGCCTCGAGACGGATCGCAAATACGCTTTCGCGGTGGCAGCCTGCGGCTGCGCCAATACCTGCGGGGTGCACGGCCATTCCCATG
>KI911992.1:23792-24358 GCA_000517005.1 Microvirga lupini | reverse complement strand
CCGCAGGCACGCTCCCGGTCTTCCTCCTGGCCATTCCGGCAGGCGTCCTGTCCGACATCCTTGACCGGCGCCGCTTTCTCATTGCTATTCAAATCATGCTCGGAACCGTGAGCTCCGTGCTCGCCGTGCTGGCCTGGACAGGAACGGTTTCGGTCGAGAGCCTGGTCATCCTCACCTTCCTGGGCGGTGTCGGTGCGGCGCTCGCAACTCCCGCCTGGCAGGCCATCACGCCTGAACTCGTTCCGCGATCAGACCTCAAAGGAGCGGTAGCTCTCAATTCACTGGGCATCAACATCGCCCGCTCCATCGGCCCGGCCTTAGGAGGCTTCCTGCTGGCCGGGTTCGGAGCCGCGGCGGTCTATGGCCTCGACGTCCTGACCTACATCCTCGTTGGCGGAGCCTTGCTCTGGTGGCGGCGTGAGGCCGATGCGGATGATGGCCTGCGGGAGCATTTCGGCGGCGCCCTGCGGGCCGGTCTGCGTTATGCCCGCGCCAGCCGTGACCTCCACCGCATCCTGTGGCGGGCCGTGCTGTTCTTCGCCTTCGCCAGCGCCGTCTGGGCGCTT
>KI911992.1:23366-23692 GCA_000517005.1 Microvirga lupini | reverse complement strand
TGCCGACATCCAGGCGGAGGCTCGCCGGTTCCATCAGGGAGCGGAGCCGCCCCTGGTCCAGCACTTCCTGGCGGTCAGCCGATCGGGTCGGGATGCCCATTGAGGCCACGCAAGGAGACATTGCGATGTCAGGACTGCCGGAAGGCAAACTACCCCTCACCCGCCGGGACACACTCCTGGCGACCGCGGCGCTCACCGCCTCCCTCGCCCTGCCAGGCATGTCGGGCGCAGCGGCAACACTCTCGCAAGCAGAAGGAGAAGCCCCAATGGGGACAATCACCACGAAGGATGGCACCAGGATCTTTTACAAGGACTGGGGATCCGGA
>KI911992.1:14003-23266 GCA_000517005.1 Microvirga lupini | reverse complement strand
GAATACGACTGCATCCGGGAATTCTCCGAGGTCGACTACACGGAGGACTTGAAGAAGATCGACAAGCCGACGCTCATCATCCATGGCGACGATGATCAGATTGTCCCGATCAAGGCATCGGCCGAGAAGGCTGCCAAGATCGTCGAGGGCGCTCAGCTCAAGGTCTACCCGGGCGGCTCGCACGGTCTGGCGCAGGTCGAGGCAGACAAGTTCAACGCCGACGTCCTGGCCTTCATCAAAGCCTAAGGGTCGGGGGTGACAGTACGACAAGCCGTCACCCCACCGTCGAGTGGCTCTTCGTCGAGCCCTGGGCCGAGCCCCTGCGCTGGCAACCGCAACGACACCACTCACCCAAGCCATACAAGCAAGCGAAGGACCCTCCATGGGGATGATCACGACAAAGGACGGCACGGAAATCTATTACAAGGACTGGGGCCGAGGGCAGCCAGTCCTGTTCAGCCACGGCTGGCCGCTCAGCGCCGACATGTGGGAGTATCAGATGCTGCATCTGGCCCGGCACGGCTATCGCGCCGTGGCCTTCGACCGCCGTGGCTTCGGTCGGTCGAGCCAGCCTTGGGACGGTTATGACTACGACACCTTCGCCGACGACATCGCCCAACTGATCGAACATCTCGACCTGCAGGACGTCGTCCTGGTGGGCTTTTCCATGGGCGGCGGCGACGTCGTGCGCTACCTCACCCGCCACGGCAGCGGCCGGGTAGCCAAGCTGGTGCTGATCAGCGCGGTTACTCCCTTCTTCATCAAGAGCGAAGATCATCCTGACGGCGTCCCCGCGGAGGTGTTTGAGGGTATCCGCGCCGGCATCGCCAATGATCGGCCGCAGTTCCTGGATGACTTCAACACCATCTTCTATGGCACTAACCGGCCAGGCAGCAAGGTATCCAAAGGCGTCCTGACTCAGACGCTGCAGATCGCGTTGCAGGCTTCCATCAAGGGCACAATCGACTGTGTCACGGCGTTTTCGGAAACCGATTTCCGGCGAGAAATGGCCGAAATCACCGTTCCGACCCTGATTATCCATGGCGACGACGACCAGACCGTGCCCATCGAGCCCACGGCACAACTGGCTGCAAGCATCGTTCCCGGTGCGCAGCTCAAGGTCTATCCCGGCGCTCCGCACGCCACGTGCACAACCCACAAGGACCAGGTGAGCGCCGACTTGCTGGCGTTCATCCGCAGCTAGACGCAGTTCAGCAACCGCAAGACCACCTCCCAACTCTGTCGAGCAAGATCCGTCTGTCGAGTCGGATTTTGCTCGACAACATCAGCGATCCTCAGGCGACGAGATCATGGCTCACAGCGCGTCCTATCGTGAGCCGCCCCAGCGGGATCGTGGCTGACCCGACGATCGGACTTCTGGAATACGGACCATGGAACAACCGAAAGAGGCGAACCAACATTCCTCAGCTGTCAGCCGGTCGGTCATTTACGTCATGGCTGCCGCTGCAGGAATCGCGGTCGCAAACATCTATTACAACCAGCCGATGCTGGGTCTGATTGAGGCGGATCTTCCCGGGCCGTTGTCATCGCTGATCCCGACCGCCACACAGCTGGGCTATGCCGCGGGCCTATTTCTATTGGTGCCTCTCGGAGACATCCTCGAACGCCGACGGCTGATCATCGTGCAGTTCGGAGTTCTCGCTCTGGCGCTCGCTCTGGCCGCCATCGCGCCGAACGCGCCCTTGATCCTGATCGCCTCCCTCGTGCTTGGCGTCGCGTCGACGGTTGCACAGCAAATTGTTCCACTGGCGGCGCATCTTGCCGCTCCGGAACGCCGCGGCGCGGTGGTCGGCACCATCCTGGCCGGCATCCTGACCGGAATTCTGCTCAGTCGGACCCTCGCCGGCTTCGTGGCGACCCACGGCGGCTGGCGTGAGATGTTTTGGCTCGCAGTTCCCATGGCCCTTGCGGCAGGTGGCCTGGTGATGATCGTGCTGCCGCACAGTCCACCGACCTCACGCCTCGGATATGGCCGTCTGTTGCACTCCCTTGTTCATCTCTGGCAGGAATTTCCCGCACTGCGGTTTGCCGCGATAACCCAGGCCCTGATCTTCGCAGCCTTCACCGCCTTCTGGACGATCCTGGCCTTTCGGCTTCAGGAACCGCCTTTCGGTCTTGGCGCCGACGTGGCCGGACTGTTCGGCATTGTCGGCGCCGTCGGCATTTTCGCTGCTCCCCTTGCTGGCCGCTTCGCCGACGCGCGGGGACCGGCTCCGGTCGTCGCGATGGGCGCTGCGCTCACCCTCGCCTCATGGATCGTGTTCGGTCTGTGGACGTCGCTGGCCGGTCTTGTCGTCGGCGTGATCCTCCTGGATTTCGCGATGCAGTCGGCTCTGGTGTCCAATCAGCACATCGTCTTCGCGCTCCGGCCCGACGCTCGCGCCCGCCTCAACACGATCCTGATGGGCTCCATGTTCCTCGGTGGAGCGCTCGGATCGGCTGCTGCGACCGCCGCCTGGCAAGCGGGAGGCTGGGCCGGTGTCGTCGGTCTTGGCGTCGCCTTCGGAGCACTGGCCAGCACCATGCAATTTTTCAGCCTTGCATGCGCAAAGCGCGCAGCCGCTGCTCCTCATGGAAGGTAACGTGATGAGTCAGAAGAGCTATACAGTTGAAGCCAATGGCATCCGCCAGTTCGTCGTCGAGGCGGGCGACGGCCCGCCGGTGATCCTGCTGCACGGCTTTCCCGAGACCAATTTCGCCTGGCGCTTCCAAATCCCGGTGCTTGCCGAGGGTTATCGTGTCATCGCGCCCGACCTGCGCGGGTACGGCGAAAGCGACAAGCCAGCCACCGGCTATGACAAACGCAACATGGCCAAGGACATTCGTGAGCTGATGCGTGTGCTGGAACTGCCAAAGATCGCGCTTGTCGGTCATGATCGGGGCGCGCGCGTTGCAACCCGCTTCGCCAAAGATTATCCGGACCTGGTGGACCGGCTCGTCGTGATGGACAACGTGCCCACCCGCATCGTGGCGCGCGACATCAATGCCGCCATTGCCAAGCGATACTGGTTCTTCCTGTTTCACTTGGTTCCCGACCTACCCGAGGCGCTGATTGCCGGACGCGAGCACATCTGGCTCAGGCATTTCTTTTCCGACTGGACCTACGACCCGTCGACCATCTCCGGCGAAGCATTCGAGACCTATGTTCGCGCCTATCAGGCACCTGGTGCCGTACGCGGCGCGATGGCGGACTATCGGGCCAACGCCGAAGATATCGCCCAGGATGAGACCGACGCCGACGTCAAGATCCCCTGCCCGGTGATGTCGCTGTGGGGATCCGACTTCCACGCCGTCGGAAAGTTGTTCGACATGGCCAAGGTGTGGTCCGAGTTCGCCGATGACTTGGTCACCTACCCCATTCCTCAATGCGGTCACTTGCCCCAGGAAGAACGGCCGGACGTCGTCAACAAGCTGCTTCTCAACTTTCTCGATGGCTGGCGCGGGTGAACGCCCGCGCCTTGTACTAATGCTGCCCAGTCGGCAACCGCGAGGTCCCGGTTGGCTCCCAACAGGATAGCTCATGAAACTCGCGCGATGCTGCTGCATCGTCCGCCGTTAACTTACACGAGGAAGATCCGTGACGAACATCTCATCTCTTCTAACTCCATCGGAGTGCGCGCTGCTGCTGATCGACCATCAAGCAGGGCTCGCGTTTGCGGTGGAGTCGATTGCCCGTCAGACGTTGCTCAATAATACCGCTGCCCTGACTCGGACCGCCGTTGTCTTCGGCGTTCCCGTCATCGTCTCGACATCGGCGACGAAGGTCTACAGCGGACCTCTGATGCCCGCGATCCAGAAGGTCATTCCAGATGTGCAGGCGATCGACCGCAAAAGCATGAACGTCTGGGAAGACGAGGCGGCCCGTGCGGCAGTCGTGTCCTCAGGCCGAAGGCGCCTTCTGGTCTCTGGCCTTCTGACGGAAGCCTGCGTCTCATTCACCGTGCTTTCGGCATTGGCGGAGGGTTATGACGTCTACGTCGTTGCGGACGCATGCGGAGGTCTGACGTCCGTTAGCCATGAGCTTGCTCTCCGCCGAATGGAGGCCGCTGGCGCACGCATGACATCGTGGATCCAGGTTCTGCTCGAACTGCAGCGCGATTGGACCCGCCACGAGACCTATGACGGCGCACGCTCCATCGTGGAGACCTACGGCGGGGGCTACGGCATTGGCCTGAGCTACGCCCGCGACATGATCAAGCCTCCAGGCACCACATGATCATTACACCACAGCGCGCTCTGCTGCTTGTTCGACGTCCTGCTGATCTGAGCGTGGGAGCCTTATTCAGATGAAGTGGCAGAGCGGCATGTCCTGTGTGGTGGACAACACGTCCAGCCCAAAAACTTCCCAAGATCCAAGGACGCGCTCCCGGTTCGGATCCGTCGTTGTGCCATGGTCCGCGAGGGCCACTCTGCTGGCGATGGCTCTGGCGCCCGTCCCGGAAGCAGCCGCCCAATCTGCGGGCGAGACCGCACCGGCAGGTGACCAGAGCGCTCCCGAGAGCAGGTCGCCAGCGCCACCTCTCACCAATCTCCGCTACACGGAAGATTACTCGTACCTGCGGGACCCGGCGAACCGCACCGGAGCCTGGTGGGAGCCGTTCAAGTACATCCCGCTCGATGCGTCAGGGACCAGCTACCTCACGCTCGGGGCGGAACTCCGGTTCCGGGAGGAGGCCTACTGGAACTTCAACTGGGGCGAGGTCCCGATCGAGAATTACCAGTGGTACCGCATGTTGCCCTATGCCGACCTGCATCTCGGGCCCAACCTGCGCCTGTTCGGCCAGATGATCGGCGCCTGGGCCACAGGCAAGGAGACCACGGTCACCGGTGTCGACGAGACCGGGTTCGAACTCCTCCAGGGTTTTGGCGAACTCAGGCTGCCCCTGACCGAAGGGGCGGACCTGACCCTGCGCGGGGGACGCCAGCTCCTGTCCTACGGCTCGGAGCGTCTGATCAGCCTGCGGTACGGCCCGAACGTGATCCGCTCGTTCGACGCAGGCTTGGCGTCCCTCGAGACGGGTCCCTGGCGTGTCGATGCCTTCTACGCCCGGCCAGTGCGAAACAAGGTCGACAGCTTCAATGACCGCTTCAACTCGGATCGCTCGGTGTGGTCGCTTTATGCCACCCGCACACTGAATGAGATCAGCCCCACGTCCGGGCTGGACCTCTACTATATCGGCTACCGCAATTTGGATGCGGAGTTCAACCAGGGCAGCGGGGATGAGATCCGGCACACGCTCGGCAGCCGGTTCTTCGGCTCAGCGCAGGGCTGGGACTGGAACTTCGAGGGGATGCTCCAATTCGGCAGCTTCGACGGCGGCAACATCCGCGCCTGGTCGGTCGCCTCCGACACAGGCTACACGTTCACGGACCTGACCTTCAGCCCACGTGTCGGCCTGAGGGCGAACATCATCAGCGGCGATCGCAATCCGAACAATCCCGATCTCCAGACCTTCAACCCGCTGTTCCCGAGAGGAAAATACTTTGGCGAGATCGGCTTGATCGGCCCCTCAAACCTGATCAATGTCCATCCCAACCTGACCCTTCACCTCGATGATCAGTGGACGCTGTCGGGAGCAGCGGTGTTCTATTGGCGGGAGAGCCTGGGTGACGGCATCTATGATAGTGCCGGCGGTCTGGTGCGGCCGTCGGATAACAGCCAAGCCCGTTACATCGGAACCCAAGCGGATGTGGTCCTCGGGTGGGAGCCCACCCGGTGGTTCAGCGCCGAACTTGCCTATTCGGTATTCGTGCCGGGACAGTTCATCAAGGACACCGGCCCGTCCAAGACGGCTCACTTCGTCGGGTTCGAGACCGTCCTTAAATTCTAGAGGCAGGTTGCTCGTTTAGAATAAACCTCAAGCGAAGCACTATCCGGGAGTCCAGACGTGATCTATGGCGTTCCAGCCCGCGTGGCTTTCATCGTGACCCTCGCGGCGATGATGAGTGGGTGCGTGGCCACAAGCGATCGCACGGCCGTACCGGAACCGCAGCTCGAGGGGGCTCGTGTCGCCGGTCATGGCGATATCCGCTTCTGGGGCGACGAGGTCACACCGACGATCGAGGCCGTCATCCACCGGCAATACCGTCAGGTTAGGGCTGCTGCTCTCGCTGGAGAACGGGCAGCCAGCACCAGGAAGGCCGACTTTCTGGCCATCTCCGGGGGCGGCGGCGATGGCGCCTATGCCGCTGGCTTCCTCACTGGATGGACCTCCAGCGGACGGCGTCCTCAGTTCGAGGTGGTGACAGGCGTCTCGACAGGTGCCCTGGCGGCGCCGTTCGCCTTCCTCGGGTCCCAGTATGACAGCGTTCTGAAGGACCTGTACACGAAGTACGGCGACAGCGACCTCGTCATTGATCGTGGCCTTCTCGGATTGCTTGGCTCGTCGCTGTACGACACAACCCCACTGAGGCGATTGATCGAGCACTACATGACGGATGATGTCCTGGATGCGATCGCACGGGAGTATTCGATAGGGCGCCGCCTCCTCGTGCAGACCACCAATATTGACGCACAGCGTCCCGTTATCTGGGATCTTTCGGCGATCGCGGCGAGCCAGCAGCCTGATCGTCGGGATCTCATTGTGCGGGTTCTGCTCGCATCGAGTGCGATCCCAGGCGCTTTCCCTCCTGTGCAAATACAGGTGAATGCCAATGGACGGGTCTACGACGAGTTGCATGTCGACGGTGGCGTCACGGCTCAACTCTTTTTCGCGCCACCCCGGACACGCTTCACGCGCTTCGAGCAACTGGCGTTTGGCCGTGCGAGAGAGCGAACCCTCTACGTGATCCGGAATGGCAAGCTCACGCCCGATTACAAACCCACCGAGGATGCAGCGTTTCCACTTGCGATCCGATCCATCTCGACCATGACCAAGTATCAGGGCCTAGCCGATTTGCGGAGACTGGATCGGATCGCCGGCGAGAGCAACGCAAACGCCTTGTTTACCTCCATTCCGCCGGACTTTGCGAACGTGGCTCGGTCGGAGTTCGATCGCGAATACATGGAAGAGCTCTTTCGCGTCGGCGAGCGGATGGGCCAGTCGAGACAAGGGTGGCGTTCAGGCCCGCCGCCAGCCCCTGCGCTAGCCTTGTGATAAGAGAAGGCAGACGCTCGCGGCAAAGAGATTGCAGCTCGGTGTCCGGACGCAACCTGACTTCTCGAGGAGGTTTGACGATGCAACCTTTCGTCTATGAGACCCTTCCCTCCCGTGTGGTGTTCGGACAGGGTACCATCGGACAGATCAGGGCCGAGGCCGAGCGCCTGGGAGTGCGACGGGTCCTTGTCCTCTCCACGCCAGGACGTGGCGAAGCGCTGGCGCATGAAATTGCCGCCCTGCTCGGGAATCTGTCCGCCGGTGTTCATGCCGGTGCAGTCATGCACACCCCGGTTGAAGTCACCGAAGTCGCATTGCAGGTGGTTCGGGGTGCCGGCGTGGATGCCGTAGTGGCCATTGGCGGGGGATCGACCATCGGCCTTGGAAAGGCCATCGCCCTGCGGACCGATCTGCTGCAAATCGCGGTGCCGACCACCTACGCCGGATCGGAGATGACGCCAATCCTGGGAGAGACCAAGGATGGCGTGAAGACCACGCAGCGTACGCCGAAGGTCCTGCCGGAGGTCGTCATCTACGATGTCGACCTCACCATGGGTCTGCCTGCATCCATCGCCGCCACGTCGGGAATGAACGCCATGGCCCATGCGGTCGAGGCACTCTATTCCAAGGAACGCAGTCCAGTGATCTCCCTGATGGCCGAGGAGGGTCTCAGAGCCCTCGCTCGGGCCCTGCCGAGGATCAAGGACGATCCTCGGGATCGCGCGGCGCGATGGGATGCGTTTTATGGCGCCTGGTTGTGCGGGGCATGCCTCGGGGCGGTCGGCATGGCCCTGCATCACAAGCTCTGTCACGTTCTGGGCGGCTCCTTCGACCTGCCGCATGCGGAGACCCACACCATTGTCCTGCCGCACGCGGTCGCGTACAACGCACCGGCGGTCCCCGACGCCATTGAGCGGATCGCGTGGGCCTTGGGGGTGGCAGACGCGGCACAAGGCTTGTTCGAGTTGGCAGGGCGCTTGGGAGCCGAACGGGCATTGCGCGACATCGGTATGCCGGCGGACGGCATCGAGCGGGCTGTTCAGACAGCGCTAGTGGCTCCTTACTGGAATCCGCGCCCGCTGGAGGAAGGTGGGCTACGAGATCTGCTGACGCGGGCTTGGAACGGCAATCCGCCCCAAGCCTGATCGCGCTCGAAAGGCTCATCCCGCTCCTGACGGATTTGTGATCTGCGCCCGTGCAATCGCTGGCTTGCGCCGCAACAGCCTGGCGCAGCTTGTTTTATCGTATCGGCGAACTCATAACTTTGGCGTCGTCAGCGGGCCCTATCGCTAGCAACGACACTCCAAAGCTCTCCCCTCGAACACTTCGGGCCGCCCCTCGCGAGGCGGCCCATTTTCAAGGGACTTCCCGGGATCACTGCTTAATGTCCACAACGGAGAATGCCATGTTCGCTCGCACCAATGATGTGGCGCTGCTCGCCGCACGCCTGGCCGTTGCCGCCCTTTTCCTCCCAGCCGGCATCAGCAAGCTGTTCGGCTTGTCCGGCTTTGCCGCATCGCTGGCCGGAAAGGGCGTGCCGTTCCCCGAACTCCTGGCGACGCTCGGCGTCGCCGCCGAGATCATCGGCCCGATTGCCCTCGTGCTCGGCGTGTTCCCGCACCTCACGGCGTTGCTGCTGATCGCCTTCACGATGGTCGCGACCCTGATCAGCCACAGCTTCTGGGCGTTCCCGGTGGAGGCCCAGTCGGCCCAGCAGATCCAGTTCTTCAAGAACCTCGCCATCATTGGCGGCCTGCTGTTCTACTTCGTCAGCGGCCCGGGCGCCTACAGCATCCCAATGCGGTTCCTCCAGCGTTGGGGTAAGCCCAAGGGTGTCCGTCCGCGGACGTCTCGCGGCCGGGCCTGACGCCCGGCGGCTTGATGGTCCGCGGAGGCGGGTGCGGAACCTCACCGCGGACGGGTTTCAACCACGATACTGAACGCCCTGCACATGATGATCCCGTCGTGTGTGATGAGGTGCCCTGTTATGCTCGCCCGCACCGCGTCCTTCACCTTTGGCATCATCGCGCCCCCGGCGCTCGTCGGGCCGCTCCGGTGTGAGCCTCGATATCGCGCCGGTTCTGGTTGATGACAGCGGAATCCCGAGAGAGCAGCCATGGACCGCAACAGTGACCAAGGCTCGCT
>KI911992.1:4880-13903 GCA_000517005.1 Microvirga lupini | reverse complement strand
TGGCAGCCACCATCACTGCTGTACTCGTGCTCACCGGGACAGTTGGCGTGCTTTATCTGCCGCTTTTCCTCTGATGAAGGATTGGCTCGCCCGAACAGCCAGTTGAGGGCACACCGTCGGCTGCTTGGCCCGGGAGCCGAACGCGATGCGTTGGCGTCAGACCCACTTAAATCCGACGAGGAACGCTGCGGCACTCGTCATTTTTCGCGAGAGCTTCGTCGATACGTACAAGTTCCCCCATGTACCGGCGGCCGTTCTCGACATAGCGGGTTGCACTCGCCCGGAGCCGCTGAATGCTCTCGGTATCAAGCGAACGCAGGATCTTCGCTGGCGAGCCGACGATCAGCGATCCGTCCGGAAACTCCTTGCCCTCGGTCACAAGCGCGTTCGCGCCCACGATCGAGTTGGCGCCGATCCGGGCTCCATTGAGGATCGTCGCCCCCATTCCGATCAGCGTGTTCGAGCCTATGAAGCAGCCATGCAGAATGGCATGGTGCCCGACGGTGGCACCCTCGCCAATCGTGAGCGGAAAGCCCATGTCGGTGTGGAGCATCGCGCCATCCTGAATGTTCGTGCGGGCGCCGATCTCAATCCATTCGTTGTCGCCACGGATCGCTGCCCCGAACCAGACACTGACATCAACTCCCAGCCGGACGTGACCGATCACGTGCGCATCCGGCGCAATCCAGTATCGCTGCGGATGCGGAAGTTCAGGAGCGGCTCCTTCGAGGCTGTAGATCGGCATCAATTGGTTCCTTGAGAGCTTCGGTCGTTGGCCCTCGACGGTCCCACGACCACCGAGGGCTCCGCGGCAGTCCCAGTCAGGCGACCCGCTCGACAGGCGACGGGGCGGATCGGGGTGTGATTGGTTCTGCGTCTTGGACCGTCACGGGGTCGTCTCCGGCACGGCCGCGCAGCACGGCATCCATGCGACTCTGGTCGAGCTCTCCCTCCCATCGGGCCATCACGACCGTGGCGACACCGTTGCCGATCATATTCACCAGCGCCCGGGCCTCGCTCATGAAGCGGTCGATGCCCAGGATCAGGGCCATTCCCGCCACCGGGATCGTGGGCACCACGGAGAGCGTCCCGACAAGGGCGATGAAGGAAGCGCCGGTGACGCCGCTCGCGCCTTTCGAGGTCAGCATGGCGACGGCGAAGATGGCCAACTGCTGCGTCAGGGTCAGGTCCGTGTTGGTGGCTTGGGCCACGAACAGGGCCGCCATGGTCATGTAGATGCTGGTACCGTCAGTGTTGAACACGTAGCCAGTCGGCACGACGAGGCCGACGACCGGCTTCGAGCAGCCGAGCCGCTCCAGCTTCTCCATCAGGGATGGCAGGGCCGAATCGGACGAGCTGGTGCCCAGCACAATCAGGATCTCTTCCTTGATGTAGGCCAGGAATCGGAAGATGCTGAAGCCGACAGCCCGTGCAATGCCGCCCAGCACGACCAGGACAAAGATGAGGGAGGTCAGATAGAAGGTGCCGATCAGCTTGACGAGCGGACCGAGCGAGCCGATGCCGTAGCGGCCGATGGTGAAGGCCATCGCCCCGAACGCCCCGATCGGGGCGAGCTTCATGATGATGTTGATTGCGCCGAAGACAAGGCTGCTCGCCGCATCGATCACGTCCCTGACAGGTTTGCCCCGGTCGCCGAGCCGCGCCAGCACGCATCCGAACAGGAGCGAGATCAGCACCACAGGTAGGATGTCGCCTTTAGCAAACGCATCCACGACGGTGTTTGGAATCACGTTCAGCAGGAACTCGGTGACCGTCTGTTCCTGCGCCTTGCCGGCATAGGTCATGACGGCCTTGGCATCGAGAGTGGCCAGGTTGGCATTGAAGCCGGCGCCGGGCCGAAGCCAATTTCCGACCACCAAGCCGATCGCGAGGGCGAGCGTCGAGACAACTTCGAAGTAGAGCAGCGCCTTGCCGCCGATGCTCCCGACCTTCTTCATACTCTCCATGCCGGATATTCCAGACACGACGGTGCAGAAGATCACGAGGGCAATCACCATCTTGATGAGCTTGATGAAGCCGTCGCCGAGAGGCTTCAATTCCACGGCAATCGTTGGCCAGAAATGACCGACCATAATTCCGATCGCGATTGCGATGAGGACTTGCACGTAGAGAATCTTGTAGAACGGCTTCCGTGTTGGTGTCGATGTCGTGGTGGCGGTGGCCATTGCACCCTCCTTGGGTCAAGGATCTCCATCACGCGTCCCTCGGGAGGCGATGCTGAAGCAGTTGTCCGGACGTTTCTCTTGGGTGAGACGGGCGGCTTCCTGGCCGTCGCGGTGTTCGTGTTATCGTCTCGTTTGTATCGGCCGGCTGCCCCGGCAGGCCGCGGGTCTTAAGGCGTTGCGCTCGCCCGTTCATTCAGAGGCGCGCGCTGACCTCGTCGCTCAGTTACCCGGGGTCTTTTGATAGAGTTTGCCAAAGCGATCAGCGTCACTCCGTAAGACGCGGTCGAACTCCTGCGGCGTGGACGAGACCAGATAGACTCCCTGAGCCTCGAAGCGGGCCTTCATATCGGGCGCGCTGACGATGTCGGCGATGTCCTTGCCGACCTTGGCGATGATCGGTTTCGGCGCCGCCGCCGGCGCCAAAACCCCGAACCACGCGTCGTAGTTGAAGTCGGGCACTCCCGCTTCTGCGAAGGTCGGAACATCCGGAAGCTGCGGCATCCGCTTGGTGCCCGTCACCGCAAGGGCCCGCATCTTGCCGGCCTGGATCAGGTCGCCACCCACATTGAAGAAGGTGAAGCCCATGGCGGAGTCGCCGCGGAGGATGGCAGTCTGGGATTCGGGCATGCCCTTGTAGGGAACATGCACCAGGTCTGTTTTGGTGGCCTGCCGGAACACCTCGGCCGCGATGTTCGTGGCGCTCCCCAGCCCGGCCGAGCTGTAGTTGAGGGCTCCTGGCTGGGATCGGGCCGCCTCGACTAAATCCTTTAGCGATTGTACGGGCCCATCGGGCGGAGCCACCAGGATCGACGGCATCGATGCAACCTGCGTCACGCCGACGAAGTCGTTCAGCGGATCGAAGTTCAGGGTGCGGTTCATGGCACCGATCACGGTGTGCCCGTTCGACGTCAGCATGATCGTGGTGCCGTCGGGTGGCGCCTTGGCAACGCTCGCCGTGCCCGCAATGCCGGGCCGGTTCTCGACGATCACCTGCTGCTTCCACCGCACGGAGAGCTTCTCGGCAATGGCGCGGGCCAGAATGTCGGTCATGCTGCCGGCGGAGAATGGAACCACGATCCTGACCAGCTGGCTTGGATAGGACTGTGCAGGATCGGTGGATTGGGCGAAGGCCGAAATACTCGTGAACGCGGTACTCGCAACAAGGATAGCAGCTGTCAGAAAACCTCGACGGTTCATAGGTACCTCCCTTAGTGACCGTTCGGCGTCACGCCGGTGCCGTCTGGAGTGGCATGGCGAGCAGGATGGTGGCGGGCCGGTTGGTGTTGTTCTTGAGGGCCCGCCCCTCGTTCGGTGCGATGCGGCACGAGTCCCATCGGCGGAGCACCGCCTGCTCGTGGCCGTTCGAAATCGTGACCTCGCCGTCAAGGACGACGTACATCTTCTCCAGGCCTGAGGCGTCGAGCGTGGTGCCGCCGCCGGGCTCGATGGTCGAGACCCCGAGCCAGAGAGTTTCCGCAGGCCCGGCCTCCCGCCCCTGCAGGCGGACCATCCGCATCAGGGTATGCCCGGGCGCTTGGTATTCGGGGGCGGCGTCAAAGCGGACGATGTTCATCGGACCACCTCACCGGCTCGGAACCAGGACGATCCGATCGCGGGAGGACCCCATGACCTTCACGTAGGCCTCGGCGGCATCCTCCAGTGCGTAGATTCCGTTGGACTTGACCGGGAACGGTTTCAGGTGGCCGCTTGCGAAACCTGGAGCGAGTTCGCGCAGAACGTCCGCGGTCTCGACCGATGAGAGGGCGAGGGTATCGATGCCGACGTAGGTGTGCCGGCCGCGGTAGAAGGCGAAGATGTCGAACTCGACGATCCTGTTCACCGCCGCGATGAAGATCTGCCGCCCGAGCTTGGCGAGCGATGCCGTGCCGGCCTGATAGTAGGGATCGCCGACCGTGTTGAAGACGATGTCAGCGCCCCTGCTGTTGGTCAGCTCCTTCACACGAGCCGCCACATCCGTCAATGAGGAGTCAATGACCTCGACAGGCCCATTCGCGTGACCCTCGTAGTCTTCGGGCCTGCGAACGACACCGATCACGCGGGCGCCACGCCAGGTGGCGATCTGGGTGGCGGCCTGGCCCACTTTGCCGTTCAACCCCAGCACCAGCACCGTTTCGCCCGCTTTGGGCAATCCGGAGCGACGGAAGCCTTCCAATGCTGTGACGAACGGCACGCCAATCCCGGCAGCCTCCTGCAGGCTGATCGTTGCAGGCTTTTCGACGACCGCCCCCGCCTCCACCACGAGGTGGGTGGCATGTGTTCCATCGCGGCGGATCCCGAGATCGCCGGAGGAGCCGAACACCTCCTTGCCGACGAGGTTGGCTGGGCCGTCCACCACCACGCCTGCAAAGTCACGGCCAGGGGTGCGCGGGAAAACCGCATACGGCATCAGGCCGATCGCAGCCTTGACGTCGGACGGGTTAACGGCCGCAGCCTTGATCTCGACGAGGACGTCATCGGGCCGGTTCCACGAGAGACGAACCCGTTCGATGCAAGGGGCGACATTGCCTGCGTCCGGGGCCTTGGCATTGAGACGCAGGCACGTTGCCTCGAGCGTCGGTGGGGAGAATTGGGCTGACGAGAGGGATGCAGCGGTCACAGGGACCTCCTTTGGATGTGCTGGCTGGTTCAGGCCACGTGCTTTGCGTCGGCAAGGCGGGTCGGCAGATCGATGAGATCCCTGGCTTCGCGCGGTGAGGCGATCTGCCCCCCGAGGTCCTCGACGATCCGGCGGGCCTTCTCGACCATGGCGGCGTTCGATGGGGCGAGAACGCCGCGATCGAGGTAGACGGAGTCTTCGAGGCCAACGCGCACGTGCCCGCCAGCAAGGTATGAGAGCGCCACGCTCTGGAAGGCCGTCCGTCCGATCCCGATGGCTGTGAACTGGGCGTCCGACGGCAGGAGGTTGCGGGCGTAGAGCACCGTTTCCGGGGACGGCTGGAAGCCGTAGCGCACGCCCATCACGAAGGAGCACAGCACAGGGCCGACGAGCGTTCCGTCCTTGAGCAGGTCGTGCATCAGGGCGATGTCGCCCGAGTCGAACAGCTCGATCTCAGGTTTGACGCCGGCGCCGTTGATCACTTGAGCCATCCGCCGCACGTTCCCGGGCGTGTTGATCACGACCTCTTTGCCGGAGTTCATGGTGTTGAGGTCGAGCGTGCAGATGTCGGGCCTGAGGGCCGCAATATGCTCGACGCGTTTCTCCGGGTTCAGGAGCGTGGTGCCTGGTCCGGCGACCTTCGGATCATCCTCGGAGGGCACGAAGCGTCCTCCCGGACCAGTCGTGAGATTGATCACCAGTTGGGTGTTCTTCGTCCGGATGCGCTCGACGACCTCACGGTAGTATCCGAGGGCCATCGAGGGCTTGCCGGTTTTAGGCTCGCGAACATGGAGGTGGACGATGGCGGCGCCGGCTTCGGCGGCCTCCAGCGCCGCATCCGCGATCTCCTCCGGCGTGATCGGCAGATGCGGTGTCTGATCCGGTGTGGTCAGGTTGCCGGTGACGGCGCAGGTGATGAAAACCTTATCGCGGGGCAAGCGCATGACGGCCTCCTGCCTTAGAGAGCTCGGCCGCCGTCGACCTGGATCGTGTGCCCGGTCGAGTAGCCCAGCATCGTGGCGCAGGCGGTGATGGCGGCGGCGATGTCCTCGGCTCCGGCGATGCGCTTGAGCGGAGTCGAGTTCGAGACCTTCTCGTTGAAGTCGGCCCCACGCCCCGGAACGAAGTTGGTGTCGACTACGCCTGGCGACACGGCCAGCACGCGGACCTCGGGGGCCAGCACGCGGGCCAGCGCCTTCGTCATCACGTCGATGCCCGCTTTGGCGGCGCAGTAGGCGATCGACGAGCCAACTCCGGTGAAGGCGGCGATCGACGAGATCGACACCACCAGCCCGTCACCCGAGGCCTTGAGCAGAGGCGCGAAGGTGCGGATCGCCGCGAACTGGCCGCGCCAGTTCACCTGGAACATCTGGTCGATGAATTCGTCGGTGAGCGCCTCCAGATCGGCGTGCGGCACCGGTTTGGTGAACCCGGCCGCATTGACCAGGATGTCGAGCCGGCCGTAGCGGGCCTCGATCTGCTCCCGCAAGGCAAGCAGGGTGGATGTGTCGGCGACATTCGCCGGGTAGGCCGCATGGCGGTCCCCGAGTTCTGCGATGAGCGTGGTCGCCGATTGCGCGTCACGCTCCGTCGTCATGTGGGTGACGACAACAGTGGCGCCCGCCTTTGCAAGCATGCGGCTGGTCGCCGCGCCGATGGCTCCTGCGCCGCCGACTACCAGGGCAACTTTGCCCTCAAGAGAGCGCGGATAGGTCGGGTGGCGCGGCGCGGGTGCAGAGACGGGCTCGGCTGTGATGGCAGTTGCTGATGACATGGCTGGACCTCGTTGGATTGGGCGTGGTGTCGGCTTCACTTAATCGGAGGCTTGGGCAGCTTGGCCTCGCCCGGCTCCATCACGAACGTGTAGTCAAGCCGGTACCAGGGACCGGTGATGTCAGACGCGGGCGGAGTGCCCTCCCCGGACCGGAAATTGCCGATCAGGTGGCGGGTGACGCCGAAGACGACGTCACTTTCCAGGCGTTCGTCATCGTCGACGAACACCTGCGTGATCAGGGTCTTGTAGCCGGGCTTGAAGCCGAGAAAATGCAGGTGCGCCGGACGGTAGGGATGACGCTTCTGGGCGCGGAGCAGGTCGCCAACGGGCCCGTCGGTCGGCACCGGATAACCTGCCGGCTTCACGGACCGGAACCAGATGCGGCCGTCCTGGTCGGTTGTGAACTTGCCCCGCAGGTTCATCTCGCACTGGGTGGCATCCTGGTTCTCGTAGAGTCCGACGGGCGAGGCCTGCCAGACGTCGACCTCAACGCCCGCCAGCGGCTGCCCCTTGGGATCGGTGACGCGGCAATCGGCAAAGAGGGCCGGGCCGGGCGTGGGGGAACGGACGATCGAGCCCCCGTTCTCCGTATGCGGCGAGTTCATGCGCCAGAACGGCCCGAGCAGAGCGGATGCCGTCTCGGTGGCGCCGTTCTGGCCGTTGTTGAGCAGGCAGACCAGGGTCGAGAAGCCGATTGCATCCGAGAACAGGATCGCCTCGTTGTGAAGGTCGTGGCTCGCCTGACCGATGCGGTTCAGGAACTCGATGCCGAGGTCGAACTCCTCCTCGGTGAGGCGCACCTCGCGGGCGAAGGCATGCATGTGCCGCACGAAGGCCCCGGCGACTTGGTGCAGCCTCTCGTTCTCGGCTCCGGCCATGGCGGCGAGGACGACACCGGTGACGGAGCGCTCGTCGGTGATGATGCTGGATGGGGCTGGCGGTTGCGAAGCTAACGCGGCGCTTTGAGCGGTCATAACGCTCCTCCTTTATACAATCGATTGCACAATCGATTGCAGAGGTTTATTGCAATCGATTGCAGAAAGTCAAGCGGCTTGTGCTGGCTTATTTGAGATGCGACCAAATGGAGCTATGACGTTGCTGAGTGCTGAGGTTCAAGCCACCGTGAACGAGACGACCCGCCTGCCCGCGACCCTGCAATCCGTGGCCGATGCCGCCGGCGTTCACCGTTCAACGGCGTCGCGCGCCCTCAACCCGGCCGCGGCCCATCTTGTCGCGCCGGAGGTGGTGGAGCGGGTCCAAGCCGCGGCCAGGAGGCTTGGCTACCGCCGTGACGTTCTAGCAGCAGGTCTGCGCACGAAGCGCTCCCGCCTCATCGGCATCGCGGTTCCCGATATGGCCAACCTTGTCTTTGCCCCGATCCTGAGCGGGATCGAGGAGACCCTCTCGGCCAATGGATATTCGGCTCTGATCGCCAATGCTGGTACGGATGTGAACCGCCAGATCGAGGTCGTCGATCAACTGATCGGGCGGCGGGTCGAAGGTCTCGTGCTCGCGACGGTGCAGCAGGACAGCGATCCGGTCCTGAGCCGCTGCCTCGAGACGGGGATTCCAACCGTGCTGGTCAATCGTACCGAGGCCCGCAGCCGGGTGCCGTCCGTGATCTCGGATGATGTGAATGGCATGCGGCTGGCGGTCGAGCATCTGGTTGGTCTCGGCCATCACCGCATTGGGCACTTGGCTGGACCCCAGAATCTTTCGACCGGCATCCTGCGCCTGCGAGGGTTTCGCGATGCCATGCATGCGGCAGGGCTCGACGCCAGCGCTGTCGTCTCAGCGGCGGCCTATACCCGGGAGGCGGGCAAGGCAGCGGCCGCAACCCTGCTGCATCACTTCCCCGGTTTGACAGCCGTAGCTGCGGGCAACGATCTCCTTGCGCTTGGCCTTTACCAGGAGTTGGCAGCTCGCGGGCTGTCCTGCCCGGAGAGCGTCTCCGTGGTGGGACACAACGACATGCCCCTGATGGACATGGTCCACCCTCCCCTGACGACCATCAGAATCCGGCACCAGGAAATGGGCGCCGAAGCCGCGCGCTTGCTCCTCGACCAGATCTCAGCCTCTGGCGCGGCGATCGCAACTCGGGTTACGACTCCCGAACTGGTCGTGCGGGGTTCGACGAAAAATTTCGATCAGCCATAGCGAACATGCGTCGGCTCGAATGAGACTCGCCCAACATCGGCTTATCGATGACGAGGTCGGTGGCTCACGTTCCGATAGCTTGCGCCCAAGAATGGAGGGAGCGGCGAAGGCCAGCCCATCAGCTGAAGTGGGTCCGGGACGGGTCAAACCAGGGAATGGAGCCGACCAGATGAAGATCCGCTTACGTCGCCAATGCGGAAATCCGGATAAGTCAGCCCTGTGCCGATTTCGTTCTCTCGTGAGAGCAGATGACAGCCTGCCGTTGCGCCATCGCCCTTCTCCACGCTCC
>KI911992.1:4334-4780 GCA_000517005.1 Microvirga lupini | reverse complement strand
GCCAGCCTCCCAACCTCGCCGAGGTGCGCGAGACGGTGGAGCGCATCGTCCAGGACGGGCACCGGGCTGGCGCGGTGATCGGCCGGGTGCGCGCCCTCTTCAGGAAGACGGCCACCGTCAAGGAGCGGCTGGACCTGAACGAGCTCATCCGGGATACGGTCGCCCTCGTCCAGGGGGAGGTGCGTCGCCATCGGATCCGGCTGCGGACCGAGCTGGCGCCCGAGCTCCCGCCGGTGATGGGCGACCGGGTGCAGCTGCAACAGGTGCTGCTCAACTTGGTGCTGAACGGCCTCGAGGCGATGAAGGAGGGGGCGGAGCGGCCGCGCGAGCTGCTGATCCGATCCCAGCTGATGAACCGGGGCCGTGCTGGTCGCCGTGCACGACACCGGCTCGGGCTGGACCCGCAGCATGGTGGAGCGGGTGTTCGAGGCGTTTTACACGACCAA
>KI911992.1:4103-4234 GCA_000517005.1 Microvirga lupini | reverse complement strand
AAGCACCTGCGTGAAGACCTCGTCCAAGGCATCGTGGTGGGCCAGGCGAAAGTCCGACAGGGTATGATGATTAATGGTGAGAAGGCCTGTGAGCCAGCGAAAGCCGGGATCGTGCTCGCAGCGTCGCTCAA
>KI911992.1:3736-4003 GCA_000517005.1 Microvirga lupini | reverse complement strand
GTTTTCCGCTGGGTTCAACGCTATGCGCCAGAGCTTGAGAAGCGGGTGCGTCCGTACCAGGGGAAGCGATCCGGCTCATGGCGAGTCGATGAGACGTATGTGCGGGTCGGCGGCAAGTGGAAGTACTTGTTTCGCGCCGTCGACAAACATGGTCAGCTAATCGACTTCATGCTGTCAGACCGACGAAACACTCGAGCGGCTTATCGCTTCTTGCGCAAAGCCCTCAACATGATGGGCGATTATCCTCCATCCTCGATCACCACCGAC
>KI911992.1:2886-3636 GCA_000517005.1 Microvirga lupini | reverse complement strand
ATCGCAAAGCATGCAAATGCCGCGACACCGACCGGTGATCCTGCGCACGATGCCCCACTACGCGATTGGCATTCTAAGGTTGGGGTCCTTCTCAATGGACGGGATACCTTCGAAAACTCTACCTGTACCGCCTTTCCTGCGAACGACGAAGCGGCTCGGCGCCGTAACGGTAAAGTCTGCGACTAAGGAGAGCATGAGGATGTGTGGGGCGGTCAGGCGGCTGCCCGGCTATCGCACCTAACATTGTCGTTCATCATCCCGGGATACCAGCGCGCGAATGTGGCACGCAGCGAACCATCCAGCGCGAAGCCATCTTGATCCACAGCCCGCCAGAGCCAGTGCCGCTTTCCGGCAATGGTGATCACCACCTCATCGAGATGCCACCGATCACCCGGTCGAGGAGTGCGCCGGCGGATGCAATTGACAAACGCCTGGCGGAACTTCTCGGCCCAGCGCCGCACTGTCTTGTGACCGATCTCGATCCCACGGGGCGCCAGCATCTCCTCGACCATCCGGCAGCTCAGGGGAAAGCGGAAGGAGGGCCAGACCGCGAGGCTGATCACCTCGGCAGAGAAACGGTAGCGAGCGTAGAGCGAACGGCGGAGCTTCTTCATACCCTCTCATACGGCGGCCCCCGATGCCATCGCGTCAATGGGACGATGCCGACTGGTTCGCCCAAGGTTCGCAAGGCTATCCCACCATGCCGCCATGCCGCTTCAGAGCCTCATCGAGGCGTTCGAGCAAGACTTG
>KI911992.1:1103-2786 GCA_000517005.1 Microvirga lupini | reverse complement strand
GGCTGTGGGCGAGCGCGAACGAGCCATGTGGGGCCGTGTTTCAGTTCACCCTGCCTGCAGAACAGGACGAGACTATTCCTGCCGAGCACGCCGGCCAATCGCTGGTGGTGTGACGCGGCAGCTCCGGAGGAGCGACACGGATCCGTTGTCGGTGACGGCGGATGTCCCGGCTGTGCTCCCCTGCCGCTCGGAACGTCAGCTTGGGGTCGAGCCTGTGTGAAAACGCTGACGGGCTGCTCCTTGGAGTAATTTTATGTCTCGCAGGCCGGGATTGACCGGGGAATCCCCGGTACAGGGGCGTAAAGGTACTGTCAGGCTGGCATAGGTCGGGGCGTGTGGCAGGGTCTTGGACATGTGCAGGACATCTAACCCCTACCGGGGCTTTCGCTTCCCAGCCGAGATCATCAACCAGGCGGTCTGGTTGTATCACTGCTTCAGCCTCAGCCTGCGTGAAGTCGAACTGATTTTAGCGGCACGAGGCATCATGGTCAGCTATGAGACCATCCGCGAGTGGAGCCTGCGTTTTGGGCGGAACTACGCAAAGACGCTCAAGCGACGCCGGTCGCAGCCTGGAGACAAGTGGTTCCTGGATGAAGTGTTCATCCGCATCCGAGGCAAACTGCACTATCTCTGGCGGGCTGTTGACCAGCACGGCAACGTGCTCGACGTTCTGGTTCAGAGCCGCCGTAGCAAGAAGGCCGCTAAGCGCTTCTTCCGCAAGCTGCTGAAGGGCCTATGCTATGTGCCCAGAGTCATTGTGACCGATAAACTCGGATCCTATGGCGCCGCGAAACGAGAGATCCTGCCGGGCGTCGAGCATCGGCAGAGTCGATACCTGAACAATCGCTGCGAGGTCTCGCACCTACCCACCCGAAGGCGCGAGCGTCACATGAGGCGGTTCAAGTCCGTCCGGCACGCGCAGCAGTTTCTCTCTATTCATGCTCCGATCCACAACCACTTCCAACTCCACCGCCATCGCCTTTCCGCAAGTGGGTATCGGGCTGCCCGCGATCGTGCGTTCGCTACCTGGCGTGATGCGACAGGGACTGCCCTCGCAGGTTAATCCGGCTTGGTCTGACGGCGCTGCCAGCAACAGCTTTGTCTACTCGGCAGCAAGTTGACAGTGCCTCCCCGGTTACGAAGTGCAGGGGCAGGGCTTCAAGTCACCCGGATCGGCTCAGCGCTGTCTGTCCATGCACTCCGCGGTCCACAAGACCTTCAACCTCCAGCGCCACCTGATCTCCCGTCGAACACTCCGCCTCTTCAGGGCAGCGGCGGCGAACCGATGGTATCTAGCGACGGCAGCCGCCTAAGCCAGGTGCCAATCAGGCTGTCTTCGCCCTGACCGAGTTCCCGTGACAGAGCCGCTGACGGATTTGCTCATGCTGGCCCGTCTACACGATCGCGGTCAAACCCGAGTTAACGTGACAGAGCCGTCCCGGGAGCGCGCACCGATCTCAAGTCGTTAAGTTGGCGATGCCTGTGCTGATACTCGAAACCAAAGTATACCCACCCAATCCCATTCGATAGTTATCGTATCCACCAAGATAATCGAGTTCTGACAACAAGCCATGCTACCTTCCCCTCAATGGTACAAGGCGCTGAACGTAGACGGGATACCCAGCGCTGCGACAGGAGGCATCAATGAATATCTCTCTCCTGAACCCGACATACATCTACTAT
>KI911992.1:849-1003 GCA_000517005.1 Microvirga lupini | reverse complement strand
CATCATCCATCGCGCACCTCCTCACGAGGATCGACATCGCCCTATGTTACACCACCTTCGTGAAGATCATTAAGAGCCAACAGGCTCAAGCCGCAGCCCTCGTATTCCGGGCCCGTGACCTCCTGGTGCGGCAGCGAACCCAGATCATCAATGC
>KI911992.1:0-749 GCA_000517005.1 Microvirga lupini | reverse complement strand
CCAAACAAGCGGAAGCGTTCCTGCGACCAGTAGGTGATCTCCTTCGTGGCGGGGTTCCATGCCCAACTGCCGCTTTTGCTCAGCGCCTCCGCTTCCGCCAGGTAGGCCTCGCTGCGCCGCAGCTCCTCCTCCGCCCGCTTGCGTTCGGTCAAGTCGAGCACGAAGGCGACACCTTGGTTGGCGCCTTCTTCGAAGGTTGCCGCGCCGATGAGCACGGGCACGCGGCTGCCGTCCTTGCGGAAGTACTCCTTCTCAAACGGGGGCAAGATCCCGGTCCTCTCCAGCTCTGGCACCCATTGTCGGGCATCGCGGTCGAGCCATTCCGGTGGGGTCAGGTCGGTCCAGCGGACGCGACCCGTTGCGAGATCCTCACGATCGTAGCCCACGATGCGGAGAAAGGCGTCATTGGCCTCGAGGATCCGGCCTTCGAGATCCCATATGACGATCCCGATGATGTTAGCGTCGACCAGGCGCCGGATCTTCTTTTCGCGTCTTTCAAGATCGCTGTGGAGCCGGACGTTCTCCTCGGTCGCTTTCCGCCGCTGTCTCGCTTCGAGCCGTGCGAGCGCCAGCGCCGTCCCTGCTAAGACAGTAACAATGACGGCGGCCACAGCGATGAGCCAGGTCTTGCGTTGTTCGAGTGCGGCGGCGCGCGCCTCCCAGTCCGCGAGCAGGAAGCGCTCGTGGTCCACCATCTGGTCGATTTGCGATCGGATCTCGTCCATGTTGCGCATCATCGCAAGCGCCGT
>KI911991.1:4511-5362 GCA_000517005.1 Microvirga lupini | reverse complement strand
GTCGGCTGATGACCATTCCCGGGGTCGGGCCGGTCACCGCAGTGGCCCTGGCGGCGCTAGCCCCTCCGGCTGAGACCTTCAGATGCGGGAGGGACTTCGCCGCGTGGGTCGGCCTTACCCCACTCCAACGCTCCACAGGCGGCAAGCAGAAGCTCGGGGCCACCTCGAAGATGGGCGAGCGAACGCTGCGCCGCCTGCTGATCATCGGCGCGAACAGTGTCTTACTCCAGGTTGCCCGCAACGGGGCGCCGTCTGGATCATGGATTGCACGGATGGTGGCACACAAGCCGCCGATGCTGGTGCGAGTGGCGCTGGCCAATAAGATGGCTCGTATCGTCTGGGCGCTACTGGCACGCGGTGAAGTCTATCGGGCTCCGGCCGCGGCTGCGTAAGCATCCGTGGATGTGAGGCTGTTGGGGCGGAAGAAGGTCGAAGGAGAGAGATGGCGCAACGGTCACTGAGACGGGATCAGGCAAACCAGCTTTTCAACAGGTGCCATGAGCACGTGATAGTGATTTGGACCTGATCCGCGGACTTCCATCCGGGCCCGCGGCATGTGAGCCGCATTACAGACCGCACACATGTCTGCCCTGACCACGCGCTGCCCCAAACCCGAAGATTCTTCTTGCGTCACCAGGGGCGTCTACACATGTTGAAAAGTCCGCAACTGCCGTTTTTCGCACGGTTGGCATACAGGATGTTGGGCCTGATCTGGCTTACTAACCCTACTTATAGGCCGTCCCAGCAGCGCCCGCGAGTTTTTCAACAAAATCGGCACGTTCCGGAAGTGGGACGAACGTCCGCATTTGCGCGGTGTGTGGTCTCCTTCACGGAGCACCGCTCTACTTCAT
>KI911991.1:1672-4411 GCA_000517005.1 Microvirga lupini | reverse complement strand
TGGATCAATGGTCCCACCCACAGGGTTCGGTGCGGCCGCCGCGACGGGGACCTTGGTTGGTCCTTGGTTTCTGGCAAGGAAGAAACCGGTGCCGCCGAAAGCGACGAGGGCTGCGGCCGCGGCGGCAGGAGCGAGCCAGCGCCGGCGGCCTGTCGGCTCAGCCGACGCTTCAGCCGTGTAGGTGTCAAAGTGAACCCGATAGCACCGGACCGGCGGGCGATGTTGCGCACGCTCTGCTCGCCGAGATCCTCAAACCCGATGGGCAGCCGGTCACGAACCTGATCAAGAACCGAGCGGGAGACGCAGATGCCGCCAACATCCGCCAACGCTTGCAGGCGTGCGGCGATATTCACGCCGTCGCCCAGGACATCGCTGTCCTCGACGACCACGTCGCCGAGATTGATGCCGATCCGGAACCGGATGCGGCGCTCCTCCGGGAGGGATGCCTCGCAACCAGCCATGGCGAGCTGGAGTTCGGCGGCGCAGCGCACGGCCTCGACAGGACTGGAGAACTCGACGAGCAGGCCGTCGCCCATGGTCTTGATGATCCGCCCACCATGCCGGGCGATGGCCGGGTCGATCAAAGCTCGGCGGGATGCCTTCAGGCGCGCGATCGTGCCTTCCTCGTCGAGCCCGATCAGCCGCGAGTAGCCCGCCACGTCGGCGCACACGATGGTCACCAGCTTGCGCTCCATCGAGCGCTCCATGAACCGGCTCAACCTGCCGTCTGAAGCCTACCCCCAGGCTATCGCTGGGGGAAGACATTGCCCGCGCCGTGACCTATGGACGAGCTTAAGCGTAGGTCCCAACCTCACTATCCAAACGGCAGCTCTTGGCACTTCCCGGAAGTAGACCAGATGTCTGCTCGAGCAACGAACAGCGGACATTCCTGGCACGGAGGCGAAGTAGACCGAATATCCGCAGTCGCAGCGTAAGCAGATCTCTACACGGCCGCGCTTAAAGGCCGGCCTGATCCCGAGCGGACTTTCAGTGATTGTGCATTGCAACATTCTGGCTTGATCTTCCCGCCGAAGACTGGCAAAAGACCTTCAGTGAATAAGGACCCGGTGCAACTCCGGGTGGCTCTTCCGGCCGCCGATCCGCCGGACCATCCAGCAACCAAGCCTAACAAGCAGCCCCGTCATCCCGCGGGCCTAGCATCCTTGTGCTTTCTGGAACCCAATGACCTTTATTGAAAACCTACGCCGTGACTGGCTGTCCAATATCCGTGGCGATGTGCTCGCCGGTATCGTTGTCGCCCTTGCCCTGATCCCGGAGGCCATCGGCTTCTCGATCATTGCGGGCGTCGATCCGAAGGTGGCGCTCTATGCCTCCTTCTCCATTGCCGTGCTCATCTCAATCACGGGCGGTCGCCCTGGCATGATCTCGGCGGCAACGGCGGCAACCGCCGTGCTGATGACCACCCTCGTGCGGGATCATGGCCTCGAATACCTCCTGGCGGCGACAATCCTCGCCGGGGTCATTCAGGTTCTGGCGGGGCTGTGCCGCCTCGGCTCCGTGATGCGCTTCGTCTCGCGCTCGGTCATGACCGGCTTCGTCAACGCACTCGCCATCATGATCTTCATGGCGCAATTGCCCGAGCTGATCGGCATGCCGTGGCAGACCTACGCCATGATCGCCGCAGGCCTTGCGATCATCTATCTGTTCCCGCGCCTCACCAAGACCATTCCCTCTCCGCTGGTGTGTATCATCGTCCTGACGGCTCTCACAGTCTATCTGGACATCGACGTGCGCACCGTTGGCGACCTCGGCGCTATGCCCGACAGCCTGCCGATGTTCCTGATCCCCAACATCCCCTTCACGCTCGAGACGCTCTGGATCATCCTTCCTTACTCGGTCAGCGTTGCCGCCGTGGGCCTGTTGGAGAGCCTGCTGACGGCCGCCATCGTCGACCAGATGACCGACACTGGCAGCGACAAGAACCGGGAAGCCATTGGCCAGGGTATCGCCAACTTCTTCACCGGCTTCATCGGTGGCATGGCGGGCTGCGCCATGATCGGGCAATCGGTCATCAACGTGAAATCAGGCGGACGCGGGCGGCTGTCGACCTTCGTCGCCGGAGCATTCTTGCTGTTCCTGATCTTGGTCCTGGGCGACCTCGTGCGTATCATCCCGATGCCCGCCCTCGTGGCCATCATGATCATGGTCTCGATCGGTACCTTCAGTTGGTCGTCCCTCAACGACCTGCGCAAGCATCCCAGGCGGTCCAGCCTCGTCATGCTGGCGACCGTCATCACCGTTGTCGGGACGCACAACCTGGCTCTCGGGGTTGGCGTGGGCGTTCTGCTCTCGGGTATCTTCTTCGCCTGGAAGGTGGCGCAGATCTTCCGTGTCACCTCGACGCTTTCAGCCGATGGTCAGGAGCGGGACTACCTCGTCGAAGGGCAGCTCTTCTTTGCCTCGGCGGACGACTTCATGACGGCGTTCGACTTCATGGAGCCTGTGAAGCGGGTGCGCATCGACGTCAGCCGGGCACACATTTGGGACCTCACTGGCGTCAACGCGGTGGACCGTGCCGTCCTGAAGTTCCGCCGCGAAGGTGTCGAGGTCGAGGTTGTCGGCCTCAACGAGGCAAGCACCACCATCATGGACAAGCTTGCTGTTCACAATGAGCCGGGGGCTATGGAAAAGGTCTTTGGCCACTAAGGCCCTACCACGCGGGGACATACCCGCGCGGCCCACGCACGGCCTTTCGTGAAGTCATACCTATGAGCATGG
>KI911991.1:1126-1572 GCA_000517005.1 Microvirga lupini | reverse complement strand
CGCTCACCCGCTGGCGCAAGCGGCTCGGACCAGAAGGACTGGAGAAGCTGCTGGCTGAGACGATCCAGGCCGGGCTGGAGAGCGGCGCCGTGCGGGCGTCGAGCCTGGAGCGGATCAGCGTCGATACGACGGTGCAGCCCAAGGCGATCGCTCATCCCACTGACGCGAAGCTCTATCTCAAAGCGTTGCAGGCTCTGGTGCGCCAAGCCAAGAAGTGCGGCCTCGAGCTGCGTCAGGCCCACACGCGCCTGGCCAAACGCGCAGCCGTGCAGGTCGGCCGCTATGCCCATGCGCGGCAGATGCGGCGCATGCGGCGCGAGTTGAAGCGGCTGAAGACCTATTTGGGCCGAGTCTATCGCGATGTCGCCAGGAACGTCGCTGGGGATGAGGTTCTCTCACGCCGGTTTGCTCCTCTGCTTGGCCTAACGGAGCGTCTTCTGACCCAA
>KI911991.1:0-1026 GCA_000517005.1 Microvirga lupini | reverse complement strand
ATGGCAAGTTCAGCTCCATCGTCAGGATTATCGGAAATTTGTGGCTTGTTTCGCGCGATGGATGTTCCTGCTCCCTTGGAGGAAGTGTTCTTCCTCACTTTGAGGAAGGTCCGCGACCGGTTTCGCGATTTGTTCACTGTCCCATCTCGTACAATGGGCGGCTCTCCGACAAGGTGCAGGATCACGGGCTCAAGGGCAGCTTGACCTGGCAGTTTTGACCGGTCGGGCTCGGTACGGAAGACCTGCTGACACGAGCGACGCGGGCACGGTGTCGGGATTCGCCGTGGTCCTCCCCATCGGCGGACCCGAAGGACTTCAGGAACGGAGACCGCGTGATCAGGGAACTCAAGGAAACCGTCCAGGATCTTGCCGCCCTTTGTGCCGAATCGGCGGCAGAGGCCCTGGAGGTCCGCTCGCAGGCGGTGCGGTTCCCCCGCGGCGCGTTCAGCTCGACAGCAACAACGCCGGCAACTCCTTCACCGTCTTGGCCCCTGTGTTATCCGAGGCCCTTTTCAACGGCACCGTCGGCGGCAATGGCACATCCTTCATCGTTTCCTCGAGCAGCACCAACGTGGTCAGCGCTTACCTGATGTGCAATGCGGCTGTTGGGCTGTAAACCTAAGGTACTGCGTCTGCGGAAGTTTGCGGCATTCGGTAGCAACGGCTACCGCGAACATGCGAACTTAGTCGGGTCTGAACAACTCACAACTGATTGAGGCTGAAGGATTCTTCATCTGCGCGAAGCATCGTAAACTGCCAGCATCTGCGGGCTAACCCGCTCAAAACCGGTGTTTTGCCATGGGACCCAAGCCGACGATGCCGAGTTCCGGCGATCTATACCGCAGCCGTCTCGATCAGATCCTCGATCAGCGCCACGAGTTATTCCGCCTGGCTGGTCTGATTGACTGGGACGGCTTCGATCAAGAGTTTGGCCGCTTTTATCGTCCGCTCGGCCGGCCTGCCAAACCCACTCGGCTGATGGTGGGCCTGTCCTATCTCCAGCATACTTTCAACCTGTCCGATGAA
>KI911990.1:13521-15063 GCA_000517005.1 Microvirga lupini | reverse complement strand
CGGGACAAGTATCTGGCATCTCTACATTCAAGATTGGCGGAGATCATATTACGAGCGGAAGCCATGCACTATGAGTGCTGATCGAATCAGAAGAGTGTGACGTCACGATAGCCTAGATTCGGACCGCGAGGTCGCATATTTGCCAGAAATAAATTGGCTCAAAGATTTTGAATTCGCAAACGCTCATTCCAGATTCGAAAGATGGCACTTTCAGCAATAACGGCCTCAGCATCGCGTACCCTCTCAATTATTGACCGCAAGTCATTTTCCCCGAAACGCGGCTGATTCGGATCGACAACTGCATCAATGAGGTCAAGCGTTGCGTGCGGATGCTTATCAGGATGCTTCGAGGCTTCTAGCCGGTGGATGGCATAGTAGGAGTTACCGGGAATCATATATGGCCTAAGTGCTGCCACCGCTTCGGGAAAGCGCGCGTCGGTTGCGATTTCTATCAGGGCGAACTGCTCGGCAGTTTCCTGTGACCGTAGCGCAGGATCGAGTGGCCACACTCGATCAAGCCATGGCCGGACCCTTTTAGTCCAAAGCGCATCAGCGCTAGCGAGCGGTGCAATCGTTTGGTCTTCACCTTCGACGTTCGCCTCGTCACGCTGCTCGAGATAGGAGGCGATCCATGCGACCGCTTGGGCGCGCATATCGTCCGGCATTGCACGGATTGTGTTGCGCACGGCATCGCGCGCCAATTCATCTATACCGAACTCGATCCCAACTAGCATCAACATCGGCGCGAGGCTGCGGCCCATACTGCGCAATTGTTCGAGCCGTGCAGGAGTGAACATTGGCAGAAAATGCGGCTTGAGCGCGAGCCACAGCTTGTCGTCGATCCGTGGCTGCCAAGCATAGCCCTGCCACACAGCTAGAGCCTCGATCTCATCTGCCCAATCGAAGCTCGGAATCAGGCGCGCCTCAGCCCACCCGGGATCAACTGCATAAAGGTATGAGAGTCGCGAGGCAGCGATGACCCGTGCCGGGCGATGAGCGGCCCGATTCGGTGTGAGCAATGCATTGAGCTTCGGTCTCAAGTCCGCCGGAATACAAGCGCCGACCTTGAGCTCCCGCGCGAACAGCACCGCAAAGAAGGCCGTCGCAAGCCCGCCCATCGATCGGTTGATCGCCAGCGACACCCAGTCCCGCCGTTCAGGGCGATCACTGTTACCCGGGTCCAGTGAAATCGCCGCGAGCGTGCCGTCAAACAATTGCGCGAAGCTCTCATCGTGGGTAGGTGACGGTTGGCTTGTGGCTGCCGTCTCAAGGATATCCGCTATTGCGCTTGAGATTTCTGGTTGGTCGAACAGTGCTGCAGGCAAGGTCTGAAGCAAAATGAAAAGGCGCTCGCGTAGTCCAGGCTGCTTGGCGCTATCGCACATGCCCCATAGGCCGTAGTACAAAACATCTGTTGGTGCCAGATTATCGTGGCGGAGCAGCATCTCAAGCACCGAAATTCCGCGCGCAGGATCAGAGTTGCTCAGATGGCGCCAACTCTCAAGCAGACCTTCGCGCATTTCCTGCTCGTTGATCAATGCG
>KI911990.1:12521-13421 GCA_000517005.1 Microvirga lupini | reverse complement strand
TGCATCGTTATCGAGAGCTTTAAGGTCATCAAAGCCATAGCGCGTGTCAGGACCAACACGCATCTCCATCCACGCCCCGAAGTGCGCCTGTTCTCCCTCAGGCGCTCGCCAGTTTGGATATATTTCACCTAACCGCACCAATTCAGCTTCGAGCGCGGCGGTGAGCAGTGGGTCTCCAAGCCTTTGAAGAACTGTCAGTCTATAAAAAATTCTCCGATCACGCGAAGCTTGTCTCTCGTTAGGATCGACACGCGCGAGCAATTCGGCAGGCGGACCGGCGCAGATGGCATTACCAAGTGCCCCTCGTGTCTGCGGGTCGGATAGGATCCAGAGAGTGCGCAAAAGCTCCAGTGCTTCTTTGCGCGCCCGAGGCCCAAAGCAGTGGAACCTCAACCATGGAGAAGCTCCTCCATTCGTTCTTCGGCGCTGAAGTGCGCGCTGTGGTTCATTGCTGCGAGCACCAAACGACGGAAGGCGAGATTAGGAAGACGCTTCCAGCGCGTGACATGGGCGCGGCTGCGTTCGGCATCGGCGGCGTCAACATGGGTCCAACCTTGCCAAATCAGATCGAAGAGTACTGTCCAGGGCTGATGATGGAAATTCTGCGCATGCGGTATGATTGATGGACGCTGAATGGCGCTCGGATCAGAGATCGCAGTCGCTTCGTCCGCAACCGCATAGAGATCGAGTATCTGACGGAGCAGTGAAGTTAGATCGTCCAGCATCTCGGCCCAGAAGGCACTGGCATCAGGTTGTGCGTTAATCGCTCTTATCATACTGCTGACGTGATTTCCATTAGCGAGGTCGACCTCTGCGTCCGCGAGCTCCGAAAAGCGGTCTCCAATCTCTTGCCCAGCAGCAATAGCCCCCATCTCCTCGCGCCACAGTCGATAAGATGAA
>KI911990.1:1518-12421 GCA_000517005.1 Microvirga lupini | reverse complement strand
GCCGAAGTCTCTTTCATAATGCAGCCTTTCCTCAGATCCCCGGGAGGCGGATCATCTTAATGTCCTGATAATTGTCATAGTTCTTCGGCCTGCGGGCGATGACCACCTGCACTCCTTGGCGAACGGTCTCACACGAGAGCGCTTCGACGGGAACGAGCCAGGGAGCGCCCGGCATGATTTGGGTCGCGGGAAGGATGCCGCGCGACACAAGCCTTTTGACGGATTCGATGGAGATGCCAAAATGCTCGGCCGTCTTCATCAGGGTGACGGTTTGCGGTCTTGCGGAATCTGCCACGTAGTTTGGCAACCCAAGGCGCTCGCGCATCTCCCGCACCCGCACCGTCGTCCAGGTGTTGCCATCGCCCGTCTGGCAGCGCATCCGGTTGAGCGCAACCGCCAATTCCCGATCTGGCCAACGGCCTGCCAACTTGCGCAAGGCTTCCACGGCGGAGGGCGCTCTGTCGGCCGGGTAACGGCCTGATCTGACGCGGGCCACCCGGACTTCGCTATGGCGTCCACCGGTCCAATGGATCAACAGCACGGCCTCGTTCGTCGCGTCATCCAGATTGCAGACGATCTCCTGAATCACGATGTGGAGCAGGCGCTGTTTGCTGCGCATATCTGCCGCTGCGTTCCAGGCCGCGGGTAGGTCGTGGGCGAGTTGAAGCAGACGGTCCCGGTCGATGGGCGGGCCTGCCGTCAGGGAAGCTGAGAGCTCCTCCAGCCGACGCTCGATCTGCGCGGCCCGCTCAAGAGCATCGTTCCAGCGCGCCTCCAGCTCCCGTGCGACGTGACGTTTGGCCGGATCCACCAACTCGTATCGCCGTTCGGCAAGGGAGGTCTCGTAACGGGCCTGTTCGAGCTCGCGCCGTACAGCGGCGATCACATCCTGGCGTGTCCGCTCGGCTTGCTCGGCGGCCAGGATCGCCGCTTCGACAGCCCGCTCGGAGACGGCCTCGAGGATCTCGTGCGCCACCGCCCGATCAATCCGAACCCCGCCGATGCCGATGCACAGGCCGGAACCGACATGGGCATCGTCGCCGCGGCACTGATAGCGGTGCGCATTGCCCTTTCCCATGCCGTAGAAGACCCGCATCATGCGCCCGCAATGGCCGCATCGCATCAGCCCAGTCAGAAGCGCCCGCCCCGGGCCGACTTGCGGGCGCAGTTCTTCTTCATATGCGCGTTCTCAAGCAGAAGCTTCTGGTTGTCCTCGAACTCCTGCCAGGTGATGTAGCCGGGATGATGATCCCGCAGGAGCACGCTCCACTCGTTCCTGGCCTTGCGTCCGCCGACGGTCCTGGCGCGGCCATCCGTGAGGCGAGTGCGCTGTCCCGTGCGGCCGAAGGCATAGGCGCCGGCATAGAGTGGATTGTGCAGGATCTGGACGACACTGTGATAAGCCGCCGCCTTCCAGACGAGCTTGCACACCTCAACATTGCGCCGCACGACCGGCATCTTGATCGCCGCATCCCTGAGCCAAAGAAAGACCTGACGGGCGCTGCCCATCTCCCGGAACTTCGCGAAGACCAACCGGATCGTGTCAGCAACATGCTCGTCAGGATCAATCTCGATCCGGCCCTCCTCGTTCCAGCAGAAACCGGGCGGCAGCATGAACCGGAACTCACCGCGTTGCGCCTTCGCATCGCGAGCCGCGATCCCGCGCTGGCGCATCAGGCTCAGCTCGTATTCCGACATGGTTCCCTTCAACCCCAACAGCAGGCGGTCGTTGACCAGCCGCGGATCGTACGCCCCATCGGGATCGATCACGAGCGAGCCGGCCAGTGCGCACAGATCGATCAGATGATGCCAGTCACGCCCATTGCGGGCCAAGCGCGACGCCTCGATACAATAAACGGCTCCGACCTCGCCGGAACAGACCAGAGCGACCAGCCGCTCAAAGCCCGGACGCTCGCTGCGGCCCGATCCGGAGCGTCCCAGATCATCGTCGATCACGGTGACCGAGGCAAAACCCTTGGCCTGCGCTTCCCCAGCCAGATCGTATTGCCGGCGCTGGCTTTCGAGATTGCCCATGACCTGGGCCATTGTCGACTGGCGAACATAGACGACGGCCGTGCGCCGCAGATGCTCAGTGGTGATCCGGGCGCTCATGGAAGCCTCCCTGGCGTGTTGGACGTTTGGCCTGAGCAGCGTCGAGGAGAAGCTCGGCGAGGGCTTCGACGATCCCCTTCAGGGTCGGGGCCACGGGCGGCTGTGCTTTGCGGGGCTCCAGCGCCAGAGCGAGCTGGGCCCGGGAGCGGTGGCGGGATCTTGGCATGACCGATCTCCTTCTGCGAAGGACGCGATCGTGCACCATGGCGGCGATTCGTCGTCCACGACGCAAGGACAGCGGCCAGCTCGGCAAGGCCCTCGATGCTGACCTGTGGAGATCCCAAGCTCATGCCGGCGCAATAGGCCTGGTCGAGCATCCAGTCCGGCAATTCCCGCGAGAGGTCCGGCCGCTCTTGGGTATAGACGAAGCTCAAGGCCTTACCGCGCCGATACCGCGAGACCTGAACGGTCTGTCCGAACAGCGGATGCCAGGGATACGCAATGGTCGCAGATCGAAAACCGTATGCTTTATGTCGCTTGTTGGCCTCTGCGGCCACGGAAGACAAACAGATGACCGCTGAGCGGGTCCTATGCGCAGCACCCCCTGCACTGGAGTGCCATATCCGTGTAGCCTGTCACGAGCCACACTAGCGCGCCGGTCGGAACCGGTCATCGGCGCACCAGGGCATCAAGAACTCGACGCAGCGCGTCCCCATCAACGTCGCCATCGACCAGGTGCGGTGTTCGCTACTAAGATCAACTCGATGATGACCGGGCTACTCCGTCGACGCGACGGCGCCGTCATCAATGGCGCTTCGGTCAAAACCCGCGGCGGCACAGACGGCCCAATCTCGACCGGGACGAACGCCGCTATACTCGTCTCACTGACTTGCAAAGCTCTTTGCGCCACCTTAACAGCCGGCTCACATGAAGGCCGGCCATGCGAGCCATCTCGGAAACAGTGGCTCCGGGCTCGAGCATGCTGCAACTAGAGAACTTGACGGCTGCCAATCCCAGCGGCACCCCCTGCATTGTAACTGCGAGGCTCGAATGCATCAGGATGCCGCAAACCGTGGGCGATCTGAGGCGACCCGCCTCATCGCGTCCACTGTTTATGCTCTTGGTGATGCCGATCGCTTCTTCTTCTCGCGTTGATAGCTGAACTCGGTTTTATCGTGCAGCACAAGAGCGAGACCTTCAGTGGTGGCGGCACGACCACGTGTCGATTGGAAATGCCCGGCCAGAATGTCCGCTTCGCTGACCCGGTCATTAGAGAAGAAGCGGTAGGCCGCCTTGGTATTCGCCTAATTCTCGCAGACGAGCGGAATGCTTTGTCCCATGGCGATTCCAATACGCGTGAGCAGTTTGCGCAACCTGTCGCCGAGCCGCGCGTCCCAAACTCGCATCCACTACTCTCTCGATCAATCGAACATTCACCTTCCAAGGACCACAAACAGCCTTTTGCCGATCGACCCCTTAATGTCAGCCCATAGAGCACCGTTGCGATCAGGTGCTCAGAAAGGAATCACAAGTGATTCTTTCGATTCAAGATTTCCGCCGATCAGTGGATCGGCCCCAGTGGTCAAACTTATGGGTAATTGAAAGCCTCAACGGAGGGATACCCTGCACCGACCAAGTGCTCCGCCTCAGCAAACAGATGACGTGTGTCGCCGCTAAGCTCTGTGTTCAGCAAGGGCTTGCAGAACGCAGCGGCGAGTGTGCCTCGATGGATTACCACCTTCTCGTGACCCATAGCAGCGCGGGCGGTCTGCCACTGCCGATCATGGCCGCGCTGTTCATTGGACTTGACGTGCCAAGCGGCGAAGTCGGCATCATGCAACGTCGCCAACTGCTCCGCATGTACTGGCCGCTTCGTGTGGATGTTCAATCATCCGAGCTCGGCAGTACGCAGCCGCGGATAAAAAGGGAGCGAAGATCATGCCATCGGCCATTCTCGTGGAGGACTGAGCACCAGAATTAACGCCGCCGTCGATGGGAATGGGTTGCCGGTTCGGCTGATGCGACCCGCCGGTCAGGCTCACGATCTGCGCGCTGCGCCGTTTCTGCTGGACGGACTCCAATGTCGCGACGTCATAGCTGATCGTGGCTATGACGCCGACGCTCTCCTCCATATGATCCGGGCCAGCGGCGCCAAGGCTCATATCCCCTCCACCAGCCAACGAGTGGTCCAACGTCAGCCGTCGCATCTATCGCCAGCGAATTGCGTGCGAGCTTGTCGAAGCGGATAGCGATGCGCCTGAAATGCTTGCGATCGCACTCGCCTCAGCGCGCCTCTGGACCGGAGTTTATGAGTCCACACCCCAGCCCATGAAGTGGCTGTAGGTCTGGCATTCCCGTTTTATTGAATGTGTTCTGCACGCCGCAGGTGATCGCAATATTCGTCATGATCGCGCCGAAACAAATCCGGCAGAATGGTCTCGCCAGGACGCCACCCGCCGGCCTCGACGCACAGCATGAGTCTCTAGCTGCTTGCGACAGGCGGGAACTCTCTTCACTGCCTTCGTCACGGCGTCGGCCGATTACAGGTCCTCCTGGATTCCGCTGACTTCGTCCTCTTCCTTGCGGCGACCAGCGCCCAGTCCTGAAAGGCCGCTGAAATCCTGGCGATCGCCACGTCTACCGGACGGGCACATCCCCATCAGCCCCTAAGCCGCTCGCGGAGCGCCTGCCTATTGGTGACGAGGTTGTCGAGGTGCAGCGGCTCGTGCTGCTGTGGCCGCTCTCCGTGCGCCAATCGCCGGACCAGCTCCCTCGTGCCGTCCACCACGAATACGCCGCAATCATCCTGGTTCTGCTGCGGGGCCATACCGGCTGGTTGCAGAGTGAGGCCCAGCCGTTCTGCCAGTCGCTCTGCACGCCCGTGATTGTGTCCCTCGGCGGAGTCGTAATGATAAGCGACCGTCTTTCCTCCCGTGCTGCGATCAACGAACAGCAGCGACCAATGGGTGCCGCGGCGTTTAGGATCGGTCGGACTGGCATCGTTCACTGGCAGGAATAGGAAATCGACTACATCATTGCCATTCTGATCATAGACGATGCGTTGCAATGCGCGGAGCGCGTCGCTGTCAGTGGCCCAGCTCAACTGAAAGGCTATGAGAGGATCCACGAACTGCGTTCGGACGGCAAGATTCGGATCATTCACTCGTAACTCCTGAGCCAGAAGCTCGTAATCCCTCTGGATATGCTCATCGCCTAGCCATTGCATGGCGCGGAGCATCCGTCCGCTGCGGTCGTGAGGCGAGTCCGCCCGACCCAACATCCCGATCTGGGCATCGGAGGGTGTGCGCGCGAAGTTCGCGTGATTACGCAGCTCCTGCGGTTTGGACTCCAGGCCCGCGGGCACCAACAGGGCCGTGTAACGGTCAGTGTCGATCACTAAGCTGGTCGGTCCCTTGTTCTGGCTCGCCAGGACGCTGCTCCTGCCCAGCGCAGCAGAGTATTCGTGCCCGCTCCCCTGTATTATGTGCTGCCCCCCCCATTTCGATGCACCCAGCTCATGGAGGGGAGGCTGCTTCAGCACGCTAGCGCCTGCATTGAAGCCCTTTGGATTGACGGAGACTAGCGACTGGGCGGCTTGATCATCCAGCAGTCGGCGAACTTGAGCTGCAAGCAACTCCTCTGGATTAACCGTGAATCCCTCTGGCTCTACGGAGAAAGGCGGTTGAGCGGGTTGCCCATCTGGCCTTCCCTGAATCTCCATGCGAAGCTCATGCTCCAGTCGCTGAAGTTCCAGCGGATCGGTCGGCGGCTCCTCGGCCTCATCACCGAACAGGTCCCAGAGCTCCGCCGGAATCCCGTCTAATCTGGGCGACGGGACGCGACGGCCCCCGCTTTCCCGAAGGCCGCCCGCACCTGAAACCTGTTTCGCGTCGAGCTGGTCACGAAAGTTCCCCAACGCGGCGTTCAGAAGCACGTTTTTCGGAAACAACTTGCGAGCGAACTCTTCTCGCGAATGGTGATTTAGCTCAGATATTGTCTGGCCCTTGTTCTTAAGCGCCTCAGAAAATTTGCGAAGATGACGCTGATAGACAGTAAAGGCATGCTGGGGAAGTCTTTCGGGCTTCGTCAGCTGCGCGATGAGAACGTCGTCCGCTGAGGGGCCCGCGCTACCGGCTACATGGTCCGGCTCATGATACGCACGGAGCATTTTCAACCCCGCCATAACGTCTACGTCTGACGGAAAGTAAGCCTTGGCGTGCTTGGCCAGGGATTGGCGATCCCTTAGATCAATCGATTGGCCACGACTGCGGAAATCATTTATCAAGCGGCGAAGCCCTCGAGCACAACCTTTGATGGTGCTCGCTGCTCGCGAAGCCGCATATTGAGCTTTTGCCTTATCGATAACCTCCCAATCTTCCGTAGAGAGATGGGGATGGTTGCTGCGGCCGCGGCCCCTACTGGAGACAGGAGCCGGATCGGGTGGACGCGCCTCGAACAAGTGCTGCTCAAAGCCCTCTTGCCCGGCATGGCCTGTCTCCGGCTCCCCCGACGAGGGCGTGCTGCACCTGCGACCAAGCTGTTGCATTGGATCGGTAAAAATTGTACGGGTCCACGCTAGCCTCACGTCTACGGATCAAGTGTGCAACCTACTCGGGCAAGCTTACGAGATGCTGACGGGCCGTCGCTCGTGAAACAGCGGCTCTCAATGGTCACGAGGCTTTTAGGTTTCTGCCAGCCTGGGCTGCTGCGGGCGACCGGCGCCGTTGATGGTGAACCCGACCGAACGGGGTCGAATGGTCTCGATGTCCGTGGTGATGTTGCTCACGACGCGGTCAGCATATTCCGTCTTCTGCGCATACATGATGCCGCCCCAGCGGACCAGCCACGTCGATCACTGCGACGTTGCCGCGCCGGGTCGCACGCTCGGAACGCTCAAGTTCCTGACCGCGATAGGCTTCGAGCATCTGCGGCGTGATCTGCGTCTCGCGCGCGGCGATCTCCATGATCTGACGCAGCGCGTTCTCGTCCATCGCCCAATCGGCGGTGAGCGCGGCGTCGAAGATCATCGGGTTGCGGACGTTGATGGTCATTGCTTCTTCTCGGGCTTCTTCGGCTGCGTCGGTTCGTCGTTCGGTTGATTGCTCACGTCTTCCTTGACCTGTGAGCCCATGCCGGACGGCGCGAGAATTTCGGGTTCGAGCTTCCCGGCGGCGCGCGCCGAGTGCTCACGGATGCGCTGCGCGGTGGTCTGCTCGAAGTCGTCGCCGCCGCGCTCGATGATCACGGCTTCGATGGTGCGCGCACCCAAGTTCACGGCTTCGGTCTCGGCCTTCCATTCCTTCAGCGGGTCGAGGATGATCCGCGCGGGTCCGATCCACTGAGCGCCGAGCCATGCGGCGCGGCGCACTGGATCGTTGAAGAAGCCGGGAGCCTCGATTAGGCCAGCGTTGATCGCATCGGTCAGGAACGCGGCTATCGACGAGTCCAGGTTGGTGACAGGAAGGAGTTACCTTTGCCCCTATCAGAACGACAGATGAATCATCCGCAATTCGTCGCGGTATCGTCCGCCGTCAATGCAGCCCTTGGCGACATTGGCGCGCGCTTTGGTTTCGACCTCGCGCATGCCTCATTTGGAAACGCAAGCGAATCGCGCGGTTGACGACATGACGGCGCTTGTTCTGCGCGCACTCAACTTCAACGGAGGTCGGGAGTCATCATGAAACGACTCGCGGTCGCGGCATTGGTTGCGCTGGCAAGCCCCGCCAGCGCGTCAACCGTTTGCCTATGGGGTAAGCCGGTATCCCTGATTAGCCGCATGCATAGCGGCCGCGCGGGTTTCGACGCGCTCTTAGTCGAGCGACCCGACGCGAAAGCCCCTTTCTTCGTTCCGTTAGAGCGCGGAAAGGATCTAGGACCATGCCGCTAGACGCGTAGGAAGAACGGCCGCGCCAATTGCGGCCGTTTCGCTATGCGCCGCGAGGCGTAGCAACGAAGGGAATCCATTCAATGCGCCGTCACTCGCGCGCGATGGATGGCCCGCGCGATGATTTGCGCAGCCGTCGCGGTCGCGCGCGCGTTCACAAGGCTGTGACAAGTCGTTGCGTCGTCGCGCTTTCGAGCAGTTGCGACACGGTCGCGCGCGCGTTTTTCGACCATGCATCAATCGCGATTAGAGCGGTTCATGGCTAGGCTGAATCGGTAGGGATTGAACGAAGCCGCTGACGCGGCATTTGGTGCCTGGGGATGCGGATGATGTTTCTGTTTTGAAGGATTGCGGCTGTTGAAGCGCAATTCCAGAACAGGAGATCAAGATGGTCGAGATGAGCCCTCTGCGCCGTCGCATGATCGAGGACATGACGGTCCGCAATCTGTCACCCGCCACGCAACGATCCTACATCCATGCGGTGGCGAAGGTTTCGCGCTATTTCGGCCGGTCCCCGGCTCGGCTTGGCCTGGAAGATGTCCGCGCCTTCCAGGTGCATCTGGTGGCGAAGGGGATATCATGGTCGGCGCTGAACCAGACGGTCTGCGCGCTGCGGTTCTTTTACGGCGTGACACTTGGCCATGCCGAGATTCCGGAACGGATTGCCTATGCGCGCTTGCCCCGCAAGCTGCCCGTGGTGCTGAGCGCGGATGAGGTTGTCCGGTTCCTCGAGGCGGTGCCCAGCCTGAAGACGCGCACCGCGCTGACCACGGCCTATGCCGCGGGCCTCCGTGCCTCCGAGACCGTCGGCCTGAAGGTCGGCGACATCGACAGCGAACGTGGTGTCATCCTGATCGCGCACGGCAAGGGCGGCAAGGACCGATACGTCATGCTGTCGGCGCAGCTTCTGCGCATTCTCCGGGTCTACTGGCGGTTGGCAAAGCCCAACGACTGGCGGTTTCCCGGTCGTGACGCAACCGCGCCGATCGATGTGCAGGTTCTCTATTCGGCATGCCGCTCGGCGTGTATCGCCGCCGGCATCGACAAACGCGTGACGGTTCACACGCTGCGGCACAGCTTCGCCACGCATTTGCTGGAGAACGGAACCGACATTCGCATCATCCAGGTTTTGCTCGGTCACAACAATCTGTCGAGCACGGCACGCTACACGAAGGTCTCGAACGGCCTTATTCGCCGCACGGAGAGCCCGCTCGACCGTCTGAGGCTGGAGGTTGTTCCCCCAAACTGAGCCGGCGTCGTCATGTCGGCAAGACTGGAGGTGGCGGATATCCTGCGTCGCCACGGCGAGGCCTATCGGCAGGCCCATGAGGGTCATCTCGGGCGGGTCGAGCGCCGCACGATGAGCGCCATTGAGCTGTGCCGAACGGCCGCTCTCGGTGGCCAGCTGGAGGGATGCCCATCATGCAGGACAATCCGCGTCGCCTATAATTCCTGCCGCAACCGGCATTGCCCGAAGTGCCAGGGACAGGCCTGTCGGGATTGGCTCGCCGCGCGGCAGGGTGACCTCCTGCCAGTTCCCTACTTCCATGTGGTCTTCACGCTGCCGGCGCCGATGGCCGGCATCGCGTTTCAGAACAAGGCGGCCGTCTACGCCATCCTGTTCAAGGCCGCTGCCGAGACGCTGCTCACCATCGCCGCTGATCCCAAACATCTGGGGGCAGAGATCGGTCTCGTCGCGGTCCTGCACAGTTGGGGCCAGAACCTGCATTATCATCCGCACGTCCATTGCATCGTGCCGGGCGGCGGTCTATCGCCAACCCGCTCCGGGCATCGATCCGGGGCCGTGCAGTGGATCGCGTGCCGGCCCGGCTTCTTCCTGCCCGTGCGGGTCCTGTCGCGCCTGTTTCGCCGGCTGTTTCTGCAGGACCTGCAAGCCGCCTATGAAGCGGGCAAACTGAGCTTCTTTGGCGACCTCGCCGGGCTGATGGCGCCCGCCGCGTTCCGCCGCCGGCTGGCACAGGGCCGTCGTGTCGAATGGATCGTCTACGCCAAACCGCCCTTCGGTGGACCCGGGCAGATGCTGACCTATCTCGGCCGCTACACCCATCGCGTCGCCATTGCCAATTCCCGGCTTGTCAGTCTGGCCGACGGCAGGGTCGCGTTCCGCTGGAAGGACTATCGTCATCGCGGCAAGGCCAAGGTCATGACGCTCGATGCCCACGAGTTCATCCGACGCTTCCTGCTGCACACCCTGCCGGACGGCTTCCACCGCATCCGACATTACGGCTTTCTCGCGAACGGCCATCGCGCCCAAAAATTGGAACTGTGTCGCAGACTCCTGAACATCACGGTGCAAGAGAGCACCGCTGACACCAAGCATGATCGGCTCGCCGCAACTCCGGCCAGCCGGTGCTCCTGGTGCGGCGAGCCGATGGTCACGTTCGGCATCTGGCGATGTGGGGAGGTGCCCCGCCGTCCCTTCTGGAGCGACAGTTCATGAGAGGATCAACCGCTTGCAGCATGGCAATGACTAAGCCGGCCGCCATGCGCGCCGCCCTGCATCTGTTTGCACCGCGTCCTGGAGCGAGAAAGATCCGGGTGCTCAACGGTGACCGCGCCGGCCGTATTCAACGCGATCATCGGCGCCGAGCCGTCGCCGTCGGCACCACCGGGCACACGGATCGCGTTCCACATGCCGTCCGTCCGGTCCTCGTCGAGGAACTCACCTCACCAACCAGCCTACAATCCCCATAGCGCCATCCCCGTCTCGCGGCTTCGCTCAATCCGGCTTCAATGAGGTCCTTCCGGATATGGGCCTTCACACGTTCCGTCGCGACCGGACCTCACAGAACCCTCCAGATTCCTCCGGACGGGCTTTCGTGATTCACTTCATGCATGAGCGTGCCGCCCGGTGGTTCCACCAAGCCCCTGTCTCGGAAAGCCCTGCGCCTGCTGGTCTCGGATCTGGTCGGTAAGATCGAGAGACTGGAGCAGGAGGTCGAGCAA
>KI911990.1:1115-1418 GCA_000517005.1 Microvirga lupini | reverse complement strand
GCGCATCTGACGCCGGAGCAGATGGAGGAGCGCCGCTTGGCGGCCGCGACGCTGTTGCGCCGAGGCCGGCTGTCTCAAGCCCAGATTGCCCGCCAGCTGGGGGTCAGCCGCGCCAGTGTCTGTCGTTGGGCCGCCACGCTGGCCCAAGAAGGTTGGCGTGGCTTGGAAGCGCGACCCATTCCGGGACGGTCTCCCCGCCTCGATGAGAAGGCCTGGACCCGGCTGGGTCGGCTGCTGGACCGGGGCGCGATGGCAGCGGGCTTTGCCACCGAGCGCTGGACCCTCGGCCGCATCGCGGTCCTG
>KI911990.1:842-1015 GCA_000517005.1 Microvirga lupini | reverse complement strand
TAGATCGAACCGCCCGACCAGCACCTTGCTGCCGACCGGCGGACGTACTTCTGCCAGTGCCACGGTCGGATCACTCGACCCATAGAAGACGGAGATTCCCCTGGCATTCATTCGTCCGTCTTTGCTCAAGGACGCGGGCGCAGGGCCGAGTTTTTGTTCCGGCGCTTCTAGAG
>KI911990.1:0-742 GCA_000517005.1 Microvirga lupini | reverse complement strand
GTAGGGAACGCCCCTGGTGAGGGGCCCCTTAAGACGGTGGGATGAGCTGATGGCGCGCAGGAACGTAACCCGAGCCGATCTGGCCGTAGCAGTGGCCCAAGCTGTCGGACTGTCCAAGCATGAGGCGATCACCCTATCCGAGCAGGTACTGACCGAGATCTGCGATACCTTGGAGCGCGGCGAGAACGTGAAACTGTCTGGCTTCGGGAATTTCGTTGTTCGGGAGAAACGCGAGCGGGTAGGGCGAAATCCCAAGACCGGGGTCGAGGTGCCGATTGAGCCTCGACGGGTTGTGAGCTTCACCCCTTCGAACAAACTCAAAGACCATGTAAATAGCTCAACGCTCTAAGAATTGCTTTCAGGGGGAGGATGCCCGTGCCTTCTGGTCATATCGATGTGGGCCCGATGCTGGACACGCAGATTGGCCTATCCACTATTGGTTTCGTGGATATAGGCACTGCCACTCCGTTGCCTCTTGGCTCTGGAACATTAGTCAAAACAAGGACGATGCAGGGGATCCTGACCTGCGGGCATGTGGCACTGCCGATTGCATCCCAGGCAGAAATCGGAGTTGTCCAGTTCCCAATTCGGAAGGGACAGCTGCAGCAACTCCGTCTCCCGGTGAAGGAGCTTATGAAGAACGCGGTCATTTGGTACGACAAGAATGAAGACCAAGGGAGAGATCTTGCTTTTCTTCCCGTTCCTGATGAGCACATGTCCAGCCTAGAGCGCGTTGACATTC
>KI911989.1:1582-4125 GCA_000517005.1 Microvirga lupini | reverse complement strand
TAAAGCCGCCGCAACCGAATTGGGGCGCGCTCCTGGCCTCTAAGGGCGGGCAGGGGCTCGCCAAAGTGACGATCCAAGACCTGCTGGAAACCTCGGTGCGTTTGCGTCCGGATCGGCTCTTGCTCGGCGAAATCCGCGGGGCGGATGCCTTTACCTTCCTGCAGGCGATTAACACCGGGCACCCCGGCTCCCTGAGCACGGTTCACGCCAACTCGCCACAGGACGCCGTGACCCGCGTGGCTCTTGCGGCCATGCAAGCAGGGCTCGGCCTGACCAAAGCGGACCTGACGGAGACTATTCGGGCCACGGTGCCGGTCTTCATCCAGTTGCAACGCAAGCCGACGCGCGGCGTGTCGGAAATCTATTTCAACAAGTTCCAGAGGGCAGGGCGGTGAACAGGAAACTCGGCCGGTTTGTGAAACTCGGCGCTCTCGTCGCCGGCGCTGCGCTGACCGTCAGCGTGGCGTTCTTCGTGTGGTCGTTCAACTATGCCGCCGCCACGTACCTGCTGAGCCGTCAAACGGCCATGTGGAAGGCCGTCGTCCTCGATGGCACTTGGCGCGCGGCTTTCGACCAAGTGGTTGCCTATTGGGGCCATCCCACGGTCATGAAGCTGGTCACGGTTTCGACGGTCGCCCTCCTTTGTGAAATCGCCCTCCTGGCGGCGATCGGCGCGTTGCTCCACTTCCAGCCCTGGAAGGTGAAGCCGCCCAAGGGCTCGGCGCGCATTGCGACCGAAGCCGATTTGAAGAAAGCGGGTCTGCTCGACGGCAAGCCCGGTTACTCGGTCCTGCTCGGCTCCTACAAGGGCAAGAAGATCCGCTACAGCGGCGATAGCCATATCTACGTCAACGGTCCAACCCGTTCAGGTAAGGGCGTCGGCTTCGTCCTGACCAATGGCCTCGAATGGCGCGGCTCCCTGATTGTCCTCGATGTCAAAAAGGAGATGTGGCAAGAGGTTGGGCCTGCGCGCCTCGCCATGGGGCAGGAGGTGTTTCTGTTCAGTCCCGGCTCGGCGGAGTCGCATTGCTGGAACCCGCTCGATACCGTGTCGGACTGGCCGCGCCGCTCGACCGAGATTGAGAATATCGCCAATACCCTGATCCACGTACCGGAGAGAGGCGACGCCTTTTGGGGGCAAACCGCCCGGAGCATCTTCGCGGGGCTTTTAGGCTACGTCCTCGACAGCAAGCGGATGGAAGGGCGGCGGACGATCCGCTCCGTGGTCCGGCTGTTCAGCACCGGCGAGGATCTGGCCGCTCTGATGAGGCAGATCTTGCAGGAGGAACCGGACCTGCACCCCTATGTGGTGGACAAGTTTCGGCAACACATCGTCCGCGATCCCGAGCAACGGCCTTCCTTCGAAGCCCACATCATGACCGCGCTCAATGCCTGGAACGGCGAACTGATGGCGGCCGCCACAGATCGGAGCGACTTCGACATTGCGCAACTGCGCCGGAAGCCCTTCACGGTGTTCATTGGAACGCCTGCCGGAGATCTCGGCACGGCAGAAGCCCTCATTCGCCTGTTCATCCAGCAGGTGCATGATGTGCTCATGCGCGAGCTGCCGGGGAAGGATGAGCCTCACAAGCTGCTCATGATGCTGGATGAGTTCTACCAGTTCGGCCGCCTGCCGGAGATTGTCGACAAAACCCCGCTCGTCGCTGGCTATGGCTTCAAGATTGCCATTATCGCCCAAAACATCCCGCAATTGGATGCGCGCTATGGCAAGCCCATCCGTGAAATGCTCCTCGGCAACATGGATGTGAAACTCAACATTGCGGTGGGTGATAAGGCGACTGCGGATTACGTCTCGGAAGAGTTCGGCCGCCATTACGTCTTACGGGAAGGGTGGAGTTCTTCGCCAGGGAAGGGGGGCATGGGACTGCGCTCCAACTCGCGATCCGGCCGGTTTGACGCGGAACCTCTGATTAGCTCGGACGCGGTTCGGCGCTTCGACAACCGTAAGTCTCTGCTCCTCGTGCGCGGCCACAACGGCGCGGTTCTCGACAAGCTGCATTTCTTCTTGGATCGGGACTATATCGAAGCTCGCAAGAGAGTGGCGAGCTATGGCGAGGCCCTGAATGTGCCGGTCCTCGAACCGCTCAAGGAGGGGCCGCTGTTTGAACAGGCTCCCGAGGCGGTAGCGGCTGAGCCGGAGCCGGAGTCTGTGAAACCGGCCATTACTGCGCCGGAGCCTGTGGCCGCCATTGCTGCTCCTGCGGCGACTCCGACGCCTGAGCCCTATCTGGTCCAGGCGCTTGAGCCTGTATCGGCTGCCGTGGTGCCTGCGAGTGCCGGCGAGGATGATGAAGAGGAGAATTTCAGCCTCGATCTACCGGCCTTCGGCGGCCTCAAGAAGCTGCTCGATCAGACGGATGTGGTAGCGAAAACCCATCCGGTCGTCGCGCGGCTTAGATCAAGAATTGAATGGCATGCAAGCAACGGGCTGGTGGAGCCGGGGACCGATTTAAGCGCCTTCATACGGTCTTGAAACGCGCTCCAAAACGGATTCGCATAAGGTAATTTATGGAATTAGCTCT
>KI911989.1:1027-1482 GCA_000517005.1 Microvirga lupini | reverse complement strand
GATGAACTCGTGATCGCGGTCTGGCCCCAGCGGGACTGGGTGGCGCTCAAAAAAAGGCGCGCCGGGAGCACCGGACCCTCCTCCTCTGGGACGAGACCGGCCACAGCTTCCGGGCGCGGCCGGCCCCGACCTGGGCACGGCGCGGGCTGACCCCGGTGCTGCGGCGGATGAGCAAGCGGCGCGAGGTCTCGAGCATCGTGGCGATCACCCCAGACGGGCGGCTGTATGCGCGCCACTTCCGCACGAGCCTCTCAAGCCGCTGTGTGATCCTGGCCCTGCGCTTCTTTCGGCGCCAGATCGGCACGCCCCTGTTGGTGGTTTGGGATCGGCTCACCGCCCACCGCTCGCGAGCAACCCTGGACTTCATCTCAGCGCACGCTCAGGACTACGCGGTGGCTTACTTGCCGGCCTATGCGCCGGAGCTGAACCCGGAGGAGCAATGCAATGCCCTCGTC
>KI911989.1:0-927 GCA_000517005.1 Microvirga lupini | reverse complement strand
GCTGGCTGGTATTCGCATAATGCCAGTATAGAACGAACCCTGAGCGGCTCTCAGGCGCGGCCCAAGAGAAGGTAGAGCAGCACGGCGAGAACCACGGCGCTTAGGAAGGTCACCAAGAGCAGTGTGAGGCGGACCGTTCTCCTGTGCTGGGCCAGTTCGGCTTGTATCGCCTCCAGCTTCTGGTTCTTGGCAAGCTCGTCACGTTCTTGGGGGGTCATGGGTTCTCCTTCAGGTGAACCCAGCCTGTACCAGCCGCATGCAGGAAAAGAAACCTCGGCCAGATGGCCTATGCTGCCGCACCAGCGCACGTCAAACCTACCGCGCGATTTCGTATAACCCGTAGTATGGAACGCGATTTGAAGTATTCGGGAAGTGTGCAAACGGGCTTATGGAACGCCGCGCTGGCTATGCAGTAAAAAACCGCTCCGGAGCAGGCCCCGGCCGGCGCGCGAAGACTCGCGAATGCTTGGCGTGGGAGAGGCCGAGATGAGCACGTTTTCCAGATGAGCACGTTTTCCCGGTCTCTCCCCGCTTGGTTAGGAGCCGAAGGGGCGATGCTCCGACCCAAGCCAAGAGATCATAGCCGCCTCCGCACCGTCCTACCGCAGGAACGTCGCCCTAGGCGGGCGGAGCATTCCGCCTCCTCCAGAGGCGGTTCCGCAAAGGACTGCAAATCCTTGCACCCACCGGCAAAGGAAGCAGTGTCGCGGAACGGGCCTTATGAATCTTCGTGCCAATGGGGTCGAGCGCTCTGTCTGACATATGTCCCAACCACAGGATGGTCCGGAGTGGGTCAGGTACAGCCTTTAAGCGTGGCCGTGTAAATCTCCGCTCACCGCCGCTATCCTGAGGTTCGGCGAAGCCCTCCTGCTCGTGGGCGCGGCCCAGGTTCTCGGGTGCGCGGACGGCACCGTCAAGAGCCGGGTC
>KI911988.1:6372-7876 GCA_000517005.1 Microvirga lupini | reverse complement strand
CTGGCCACCATGGGTTCGTCCTTTAACCGACACGGTGACGGCTCTGATGGTTGCCCGCAAGAAGATGTCCTCCCCCCTACTGACGGCTGGTCTCTTCATCGGAGGGTGCAGGAAGGCTGACTTCAGTGTCTGAAGCCCCGTCCTCTGCAGTCACTTCTGTCTCGGTCGCGGCCCCATTCGCTGGCAGCCGCATGAGAAGGCTGCACAACCGAGCCAGAGTCGGGCGCAGGTCATGACGGTGGACCACCATGTCGACCATGCCATGGTCCTTCAGGAACTCGGCCCTCTGAAACCCGTCGGGCAAGTGCTCGCGGATGGTCTGCTCGATCACCCGAGGACCGGCAAAGCCGATCAGGGCTCCTGGCTCGGCCACATGGACATCACCCAGCATCGCATAAGACGCCGTGACGCCGCCCGTGGTCGGATTGGTGAGAACGACGATATACGGTAGCCTTCTCTCGCGCAGCCGCCGGATCAGGACAGTTGTTCGCGCCATCTGCATGAGGGACAGGATGCCCTCCTGCATCCGGGCGCCACCCGAGGCGGTGAACGCGACATAGGGAGTGGTCCGCTCGATCGCCGCTTCGGCGCCCTTGATGAACGCCTCCCCGGCAGCCACCCCAAGTGACCCACCGATAAACTCAGGATCATGAGCGGCCACGGTCATCGGAATGCCTTCGACGGTTCCCGTGCCGACCTTGATCGCGTCCGGCAACCCGGTTTTCGTTCGGGCCTCTTTCAGGCGGTCGGTGTAACGCTTGGTGTCCCTGAACTTCAGCGGATCGGATTCCCCATCCGGGACCGGCACGTCCGTCCACCGGCCCTCGTCAAAGGTCAGCTTCAGCCGCTGGAGCGCTGACAGGCGCATGTGGTGACCAGAGCCCGAGATCACCCACTGGTTAGCCTCGACGTCCTTTTGGAACACCACCTGCCCGGAATCCGGGCACTTGATCCAGAGGTTCTCGGGCGAATCCCGCTTGAACAGGGTTTTGATCTTTGGCGCGACATCGGTAATCCAGCTCACGCGGCGCTCCTTCCCAATCTGGCACGGCGGGCCACAGACCACGGGAATGCAGCAGGAGTGCGACGCCGGACTGAGCGGACCTCCACCGGCTGCTCAGTCACAGTTCACAAATCGGGGTGGCTCGATCATAGTCCGGCCAAATCCTGTCCGAGGACTGTCCGTCATAATAAGGGGCATAGAGCATTGGCCGGTTCGGCATCTCAGATCAGGCGCGCAAAGCAACTCGACTCACTGGCGGCGGTCCTGCCGATGGCGGCCGCCGATCGCTATGCCGAGGTCCTGACTGACGCCGATGTCGCCACCCTGAAGCATCTCGCCGATACCGGGATGGGCGCCAACACCCTCCGCGCCCTCGCCTCTGACCTCGCCTACCTTGAGGCTTGGTGCCGGGCTGCGACCGGACGCCCGCTCCCATGGCCCGCTGACCCGGAGCTCGTCTTGAAGTTCATTGCCCATCACATGTGGGATCCGGACCAGAAA
>KI911988.1:3423-6272 GCA_000517005.1 Microvirga lupini | reverse complement strand
GAGCAGCGCATCGAGCTCCTTGTACCCCGTGCACTGGCCAAAGATCTTATCGAACTGCTGCCGGTAAGCACGTCACTTAAGCCGCAACGGCTCCTATAGAACCAGGTCGATTTTGGGAGGGGAGGAGAGGAACCCGACCAGAGTGCCAACCGCTGATGATGGGGCTAGAATCCACTGAATAGGACACCAACCGGCCGAGCAATTCCATGACAGACCGCACCACACTCGCCCGCCTCGGCAAACTCGTCGCTGTTGATGTCGCCACGGGACACCCGGGGGTGAACAGTTGGGCCGCATCGCAGGTCCTGGAAGCACAGCCAGCGGCCGTCCTCGATCTGATCGAGATGCTTGTGACCGAAGGGCGCAAGGCCCGGCCCAACGAGCAGCTGGTCGCCGCCTATGTCTACATGATCGGCCAGGCGCTGGAGTTCATCCGGATGGACCTGGAGAACGGACAAGCATCGGCCCGAGCGCTGGCGGACGCCGTCCGGCGAGCCTTGCTGCAGGCGGGAACCTCCGGCCGGGTCGAGCCAACCCTGCTTATGATGATCCTGATGCAGTTTTCGAACGCCAAGCTCGACCCTGGTGCCGAACTCCAGCGCCTCGTGGCGGACCTGTTCGAGCAAATTGGCCTGGAACAAGGAGCGGGCCGGAGCGGTGGCGATTTCGACGCTTACCTCAAGGATCTCGTGGAGGGGGTCGGCGGCGACCCGTTCGCGCTCCACGCCCAGATGCTGGAGATGGCAGGGGCCCTCCCGGCAGACCACCGCACCGCTATGGGCATCTCGCTGCTTCGGACGGATGAGGCCAGCGCCCGAGAAGCCGTGGTGGGATGGCTGCTCGACCCCTCGACTGAGGTACGGCATGCGGTGGCCTCCGCCCTTACGCACTCGGCCCGCGACGGGGCTGTTTCAGACAGCATGCTCCGGCGCCTGATTGTGCTTCGCAATTGGCTGCCCGAGACCGATCGCCCCGGATTGGATGGAGCTATTCAGGCCTGTCGGCGCACGGGCGTGGAGTGCGCGTCCTGGCCCCAGTCGCAGGTCTATGATGCACTGGCCTCTGGGATCGATGGAGCGGGAGCCCAGAGCATCTTCGTTCTCGCCCGAGAAGGTCGTCAAAGGGCGATTGGATGTTTGCTGGTCAAAGCCGGGGTGGGGGTCCGTGACGCCTGGGCGCGCCACGGGCTGACCCGCGCCGAGATGGAGGAGTTTGTGGATCAGGTTGCGGGCGGGATGGAGGTATTTCCAATCAGCTTGGAGTATGTGCGGCTTGCGGCAGCCCACGCCCTCGCCGTGAACCTGGCGTCCGGGACGATGCCGCCGTTTGCGTTCTTGGACTTTGTCGAGACGGCGGACCTGCAAGGGCTACAGCCTGAGGCCCTGCCGCTTGAGCGGCTTCTGGCCATGCTCGAGGCCGAAGCTGATCCGGCCGCGCTTGGTTCAACCGCCGAGCTGCTGGCGAGGAGCCGTGCTGTGGTCGCTAGGTTTGGCTTTCTCGAGTCCTGGTTCGAGGAGGGTGCGGCAGTCGAGCAGCTGCTGGAGGGCAAGCGGATGGCCCGGGCAAAGCGCGTTGCCCTCGTGCGAGAGAGCCTGTTGCCTGAGCACGCCACCAAGTGGGGTGACCGCCTTGCTCGGACCGCATTGTTGCTGCGCCATTGTGAGGATGAGGAGCCCTGGCAGGAGTTCTTCGTGACCGCCAAGGAGCTTCTGGCGGGCCGTACGATGGCTGAGATTCCATTGATGAACCGTGTGGCCGAGACAACGGTGGATGCTTACATCGCGAGCCGGTCAGCGGGGCGCATGACCGGCAGTCGTGGCGTGTAACCAGGGCTCACCCATGAGGCTGGCTTACGATGGGAAGGGCGAGCACAGGCCCATGCGGCGGGGGGCGCGATCGGCAAAGCTGTGGCGCAGGCTGTGCAGGCTGACGGGCTTGTCGATCTCGGCCAAGCGGGCGGCGGCATGGCAGGCGCGGTTGAACTGGCGCGAGGTGAGCAGATTGACCCGTGTCACTGAGCATTTTGGCGTGAGACAGGCGATTCAACAATTTCAGTGACTTAGCTTGTGCTCTGAGACAAAGGTTTGGGCATTTAACGTGAGATTTTCGTTGGCGTTGGGCATTTAACCTGAGACTCCGGCTCACAAACGTTGTCTGGGTTTGGAGCGGAGTGAGCCTGGCGGGGCAACAGACAATCGGAGCGTTTGATCGCGCATCAATGCTAAGCAGTGCATCGCGTTAGCCGGAATGGAGCCGGGCAGGGGAATTCCCGAAGCCATCTTACATGGGCAGTTAACGTGAGATTCCAAAGCCTCAGAGTCTCACGCCAAGATGCCTATGGCTGCTCCAAATCGAGAATCTCACGCCAAAATGCCCAGCGACAGCGCCCCTAATTGCGACACACCGCAGGACGCCGAACACGCGAAAGCCTGGAGCCGAAGGTATGCGCGACCTTGTTAGCGATCACGTTCGCCGGATCCAGTCCGTCCGGACGGGCCTGTTGCGTGCGATAGCAGGACTCGGGATCCTCCTGCTCGTACAGGGACCAGTCGACCTGATCCATGACCCGGACGGCGACTCACCGGCAACAGCGCCTTTGAGGCTATCACTCATGACGCTGCCGCGTTTGTCCGGTCTGGCGTGATCGGGCATCTCCGCGTTACCAATGCGGGCCGAACGATCCCATCGGCACGTAGTTCCTGCGGCTGCGCTGGACATCGATGTGCGTCAGCCCTGGTTCTGATAGACGCCCGAACTGAGCCCGATGGATCAACTCTGGCGCGAGCTCAAGCGGCTCATCGCCGCCAACCGGCAGGCTGCATCCATCGATGCTCTGGCCGCCGATGCCG
>KI911988.1:1512-3323 GCA_000517005.1 Microvirga lupini | reverse complement strand
GGCAGACCTTATCAAGTCTTCCATGTTGGCGGCGTAAGCGGACCCCTACACGGCCACACTTAAAAGGCCGTCGTAGACCGGAAGCGGTCCTTCGCCCGGTCCAAATAAGGTCATGCATGTGTTCTCCGGCACAGCCGGACGGTGCTCGAAAGCTTACCAGTGGAGACCAAGAGCATGAACCCGCCCCGCGCCATCAGGATCGTGGCGGAGTTCCTGACAGACCGGTAGCGACAATGAGCAAGAGCACACGAGCCCCTGTACCTTCCTTCAGCCTGAACCCCTCGGAATGGGGAGCCGTGGCCGTCCTCATGGCCTTTCTGGTCCTGTGGTTTGGTTCAGCCTTCGTTTGAACCTGTGTACTTGGGACAGTCTATCGGAGGCGGGGGATGGTTGGTCGCTAACATTTTCGGAAGAGCTTGAGGCGCGAATGGCCGGAGTGTTGGCTTCGTGGCGAAAGGAACACGCTATGGCAAAGAATGCGGTCTGCCTCTGGTACGACAAGAATGCCGAGGCTGCCGTCCGCTTCCACGCCCAGACCTTTCCTGACAGTGCGGTACTTGCCGTGCGCTGCGGACCCGACTGCCACCTCAGTAGCTGAAACTCTGAAGCAAAGCCTTTGCGACAAGTCCTTTGGCCGTCCTGTTTTCCTCCTGTTGTACTGAAGTTATGTCCGAGCGTTCAGCTCGTCATCCGTCATCAGTGGCACGATCTCCGCGCCGGGAAGTGCATCAGCCGCATAGGTGAACGTGCCGACCTCCTTCACCTCTTTCGCCGCCCGCATCAAGGCACCGAGGGCCGCACGCGCCATGGAGCCCCCGACGCTGATACGGCGCACCCCGGCATCCTGTAGTTCCGAGACCGAATAGACCGGCCCCTTCAGCCCCATCACCACATTGACCGGCCTGCTGACCGAGGCGCATACGGTCCTGATCGCTTCGAGGTCGGGAAGGCCGGGAGCATAAAGGACATCGGCACCTGCTTCCTCAAAAGCCTGAAGGCGCTTAATCGTGTCGTCGAGATCGTCACGCCCGTAGAGATGGTTCTCAGCTCTCGCCGTCAGCACGAACGGGAGGCCGCGTGCCATCTCGGCTGCGGCCCTAACGCGGTCGACCGCGTGCGAAAACTCGTAGATCGGGGCATCGCGGTCGCCCGTCGCGTCCTCGATCGAACCGCCTACAAGACCGACGGCCGATGCGCGCCGGATCGTCTCGGCGCAGATGTCCGGCGACGCGCCAAAGCCGTTCCCAAGATCGGCGGATACTGGCAGATGGGTCGCCTCGACGATCTCGGAGGCATTGTCCAGTATCTCGTCCCGCCCAAGACCGGCAAGCGAGTCCCGCCTCCCTTTGGAGAAGGCATAGCCCGCGCTTGTGGTCGCAAGCGCCTCGAAACCCAGGCTCGTCAGAAGCCGCGCCGATCCCGCATCCCAAGGATTGGGGATGACGAATATGGACTTGCGCTGATGCAGGTTTCTGAATTGCTCGAACTTGCTCTGTTGATCCAGCATTCTTCTCTCCCTGTAATTCATGCGGACCGGAATCGGCCTCGAAGAGGGACCACAGCCGCCGGCAGGATCAGTGCGAAACCCACAAGGCCCGCCACCATGGGCTGCTCACGCAGGACAATCGTCGACGCGATCATGCCGAATACCGGCATCAGAAGCGTGCCGAAACCAGCAGTGTCGGCAGGCAACCGATCCAAGACCTTATACCAAACCGGCTCTCAACGATCGAAAGCCAGCTTGCTCAGTTGGCTTCCGGTCGCATCGAAATTGTCGGCGCTCAGCCAGCGCTCATACCCAGGCCGCAATT
>KI911988.1:0-1412 GCA_000517005.1 Microvirga lupini | reverse complement strand
TTAGGACCGCCCTAACAAGGCGGTCCCTGAGAAGATCCCATGTCGGAGTTCAGCAAGAGAAGCGGTCAGCGACCGGCCAGCCACGCGAGCGGCCGATAAATCATCGGCGGCTTGCTCGGCCATGTCTCGCTAACGGGCCATGTGCGCGTCAGATGCAGCGCCAAGCGACGGACTGGACCATTGGAGCGGCCAGGAAGCAAACGATCCGAGAAGAAGGAAGCATGAACCTTTCGGCACTCTCGGGCGGCTTCGGTTAAGGCTCTTGTGTCACGGATGTGCCAGTCAAACCCGTTCGCAATCTCATAACCGATAAAGCGAATAGCTGGTGAACCAGGCGCAATCACAGCTTGCCAGAAATCGGTGTGTTCCTTGGGCTCATCAGAGGTCGAGTAGGTCTTATGGCTTGAGTAGACCTTCACAATTGACCCAGGAGCAATGCGAGCAATTCCGGCTCTGGCTTCGGTGACTGGCATATCGCTTTCAAAGAACAGCGTCGCCTCATGCGGATGGCCAGGTACGCTCCGGCTGATCCGCTCACCTCTCAGGTAGAAATGCGGATAGGCTTCATAGCGGCTTGCAGGCCAGTGGGCACCCGAGATCAGCCCAGTGCTGAGGATGCTTAGGGCCGCCTCGAATGATGTTTCATGGATGAGCGTCTGCGTCGACAAGGCGATTTCCTTCTGTTGAGAGTATGATAGATTTATGCGTGTATATGGTTAAAATGCAACCGCAGGTTCCATAAATGGGTTTATCGGAAATTCGCCGGGGCCACTCTCACGCGCGCGAGGCTGAGCTGCCATGCTGGTTTTTTTATCGCCTAGGATTAGACTGAAGCTTCCGTGACGGCCCTGCCCGAGCGGCAGGGCCGAACGGCTCGGCAAAACGGGAGGTTCACCATGAAGTCCCTGCTGTCAGCAGTCGGTTGCATGCTCGCGTTGGGGATTGCCGCCACGGCGGCTCACGCTCAATCGATGGGCGATCACCAGATCATCAGGCCAGATGACGTAAAATGGTCAGCCGCTTCGCCCATGTTCGAAAAGGGGGCTGAGATAGCTGTTCTGTATGGCGACCCTTCAAAGGAGGGACTGTTCGCGCTGCGTTTCAAGATGCCGAAGGGGTATCTGATTGCCCCCCACACCCATCCCAAACAGGAGGTCGTGACCGTCCTATCCGGAACAATTCGGGCTGGCATGGGTGAGACTGCGGACCCGAGCAAAGCACAGGCAGTGCCAGCGGGCGGGTTCTTCACGTTCCCGCCAGGGATGGCGCACTTCGTCACTACGGATGAAGACACCATCATTCAACTCAACAGCATTGGACCTTGGGGCTTGACCTACGTTAATCCGAAGGATGATCCACGGCAAAAGTAGGTTGTTTGTCGCTCCATCGCGGACAAAAGGGCGGTTCGGTCT
>KI911987.1:2632-5265 GCA_000517005.1 Microvirga lupini | reverse complement strand
AACAGCACCAAGGTCGTTGCTGGTACACAGCAAGGTATCCGGCGGATCAGGGAATCCTTTGCCCTTTGGGAACGTCCGCTTTGCCTGCACGATCTGACTTATAAGGCTACTTCCGAGAAGTGCCAGGAGCTGTCACTTTGCGGCGCTATCGAGGCGCTGGTTCAGAAGCCATTCCCACATCTTGGCATCGTTCAAGACGGCTGCCTCGACCGCGGTATGGTCCACTTCCTCCAATACGCTCAACCGCACATTGCGCTTGAGGCCCTTGAGCCGTTCATAAAGGACGACAGAGTCGGATAATGGGATGACCGCGTCTTCCGTGCCGTGGAACACCCAGAAGGCGGCCTTTTCATTCGTCCTGTTCAAATAGTGGCGGTTGCCGCCACCCGCGATGGGAACGATGGCTGCAAACCGTTCCGGAAACTGTTCGGCCATGGCCCAGGCGCCGAAGCCGCCGCGGCTATAGCCGATCACATAGATCTGGCTGCGGTCGACGCGGTGCTGCGCGATGACGTCCTCGAGCGCGGCCCCCACTTTTTCGATCGGATAGAGGAGCTCTTCGCTGGGATTCTGCGGCGAGAAAACCAGAAACGGAAACTCCTTGCCGCCTTCGATCAACTTCGGTAGCCCGCTCGTTCGGACCTTTTCGATATCGCGGCCGCCTTGATCCCCTCCATGAAGCCAGACGACAAGCGGATAGGTCTTTCCGGAGGTGTCGTAATCCGCAGGCTTGTAGAGCAGATAGTTGAGGTCGTTCTTGATGCTGGCGTTTGACGTCAGCGCAGTCTGGCCTGCGATCGCCGGCATCGGGCTCCAGAGAGCAATCGACGCGAGTGCAGCCACTGACAATAACGATCGAAACATGATCTATCCTCTCTGCTGTCAATGCTGGAAACAACGATCAAATAGGCTGGGATCCCTGAACCGTCCCCTCCAAATCGACCGCATCTTGGCCGTGAGGTCAACACGCCGCCGGGATAGTTCTGTACACCAGCCATTTGAGTCCGATTGGCCAAAGTCAGCTCCGGGTCAACCTGAGCCTTTAAGAGAGCCGGTGTGAATGTCCGCTTCACTTTGCTCTTGCAGAAGTTCTGTGCTCTTGCAGAAGTTCTGTTCAGGTCAGCCCCGTGCCAGAACTGGCCATTCACAAGCCTCGCGGCACGTCACTCGCCGGCCATCCTCGACATCCCCTATGACTTGGCGCACTCCGGTAGGCGCACCGGCTGCGCCAAGCGGGCAAGTGCCTCGGGCTTGGCGCAGGCTGGGAAGCCTGCGGATCGCATCGTCCTGATCAGGTGCTCGCGTTCGGTGTCGTTGAAACTCGGGTCGCTGACAAATCCCTCGATCGTCAGGTTGGGATGACGTTGCAAGGCCTCGCCGAGCGTCGCCCGGGCTCCTCGGCCCGCCCCAGCACGGCGAAGCTCGCCGCCCGCTGCACCCAGGCATTCCTGGTGTAGTTGTCCGGCGTCTGCCGTTCCATCACCTGAAGGGCATCCTTGTAGCGGCCCGCCATGAAGTAGGCGTAACGCAGGAAGCCGCACGCCCAGGGCTTATAGCTGGGATTGAGCCGGATCGCCCGGTCTGCCAGCAGAGCGCCGCGCTCGGGTTCGCCGAAGGTGCTGGCCCAGCCGACGTAGTAGACCAGGATCGAGAACGAGCTCGGGTTGAGCCGCAGGGCGGTCTCGAAGGATGCCTTGGCCTGGTCGAACTCCCCTTTCGTCGCGAGGACGTGGCCGAGCACGGCATGCGCCTCGGCATCGCTGGCGTCCAATTGGACCGCACGGCGTGCGGCGCTCAGGGCAGCCTCACGCGATGTCGTGGCATCGGCGCCCAAGCTGCTCGCCTCCGTATGCGCCCAGGCAAGGTTCACCCAGGCTTTCGCATAGCCAGGATCGGCCTCGAGCGCCTTCTTCAGGATCTCCATGGCCTCGGCATTGCTCTCCCGGGTCGGGCTCAGGGTCTTCTCGACGGCGAGAAGGGTAAGCTCGTAGGCGGTCAGGCTGTTTGGATGCTTGCGCTTGGCGGCGGCCAGAACCTGGCTCTTGACCGGGCCGGTGAGGATCTCGAACTGGCTGATGACCTGCTCGGTGATGTCCGTCTGGATGGCAAACAGATCCGTGGCCGGCCGATCCCAGCGGTTGGACCAGACCTGAGCCCCGGTTGCGGTGTCGCTCAGCCGGGCACTCGTGCGGAGTTGATCTCCCTCCCGCTGGATCGAGCCGCCGAGGACGAAGCGTACGGCGAGATCACGCCCGATCTGGCGCACGTCAACGAGTCGCCCCCTGTAGGCCTCGGCCGAGGCCCGGGCGATCACATCGTAGCTGTTCTGGCGGGCGATCGGTGATGATCTCATCGGTCAGGCCGCTCGCGAGACGGTTCGTCGCCTCGTCCACCGTTGTCGTCGTGAACGGCAGGACCGCGATCGCGGGTCGCTGCGAGGCCGGAGCCGGAACGTCTGTGTTCCGCCACAGCCAAGCGCCTGTGCCGAGGCCAAGGATCAGAAGGACCGCGGCGGCCGCGCGCATCAGCCACCTGCGGCGTCCGCGTGAGGACCGCACCGCCTGTGCCCCGTCGAGCCGCACCCGGTCGGTTCGGATCGGTCTGTCGATGTTCTTGACGCGCTGCTCACCGGC
>KI911987.1:0-2532 GCA_000517005.1 Microvirga lupini | reverse complement strand
TGGAACCTAGCTCTTGTTGAGACACCACATCCTGTGTCTCTCGTTCTTTGATCACCAATGACACCGTCCCATTGGGATGAGTTCGTGCACTGACTCCTGTCAGGCAGCCTTCCGGAGGAGTTCCTTAACGGAAGGCTCCAGGTCTGCGATGGGATGGATGCCAGCCGGAAACTCCAGTGTTCGATCCTCAGGCCATGCAATGGAGTGGGCACCCGATGCAAGGGCCGCCTGCGCACCGGTCGGACTGTCTTCGATTGCAATACATTGCTCAGGCTTAAGCCCGAGAAGCGTCGCCGCCCGCTCATAGGGCTCAGGGTCAGGCTTGCCGCGCACCACGTCGTTAATCGACACGGAGATGAAGCCGGGCTCCTCCAATCCCAGCACCCGAATGTTCGCGTTCACCACGATCCGGTCGGAATTCGAGACCAGGGCCTGGCGGAGCCCGCGGTCCTTGAACATGCGCCAAGCCTCCAGCGCGCCCGGTCTTACTGCGATCTCCGCCGCATGGGCGGTGTAGTAGCTGTATTTCAGCCGGCGCCATTGGTCGAAGCTCATGGACAGGCCGAAGGCTTGCCGGCATCTCTCGTAGACGACTTTGGCGGCACGGCCAACGATCTCGTGATGAAACTCGTCGGGCACCTCCACGCCTTCCGTTGCTAGGGCATGACGCAGAGCGCGAAAGTGCATGGACTCACTCAACAGCAGGGTGCCATCGATGTCCCACAGCACAGCCCGGAACCGATGTTGCCCGTGCCCATCTTCGTCTGTGCGTTCGTTCGTCATAAGACCAGCCCTCCGTTGAGTTGTGGCTCAGATTGTCGGCTATGATGTGCCGTGCCTAAAGGGATTGCTCTTGCCGCAGCCATTTTACGTAATTGATCAAGCCGTTCGTCGAGCTGTCGTGATCTGGCACTGTCGCATCGGTTTGAAGCTCTGGCAGGATCCGTGAAGCCAGCTCCTTGCCGAGCTCGACGCCCCACTGGTCGTAACTGTTGATCCCCCAGATAATGCCCTGGACGAAGATCTTGTGTTCATAGAGAGCGATCAAAGAGCCAAGCCGATGCGGTGTGAGCTTCCGATACAGCAGCGACGTCGTTGGCCGGTTACCTTCAAAAACCTTGTGGGGCACGAGTGCCTCAAGGGCTCCTCCTGACAACCCTTTCCTCGCGAGTTCGGCCCTCACCTCGTCCTCCGTCTTGCCGAAGGCGAGAGCCTCCGTCTGCGCCAGAAAGTTGGCTAGCAGCTTGTTATGGTGGTCGCCCAGCGGCGTTTGGCTCTCCACCGCGGCCAGAAAGTCCGCCGGGATTAGCTCCGTGCCTTGGTGCAGAAGCTGAAAGAACGCATGTTGTCCGTTGGTGCCCGGCTCGCCCCAGATCACCGGGCCCGTGGCATAGTCTACCCGGGTGCCGTCACGGCGCACGGACTTGCCGTTGCTCTCCATGTCACCCTGTTGGAAGTAGGCAGCAAACCGGCTCAAATGCTGATCGTACGGGAGCAGGGCTAGGGTCGAGGCACCCAGGAAGTTGCGGTACCAGACCCCGAGCAGGCCCATGATAACAGGCATGTTCTGGTCGAGCGGAGCGCTCTGGAAATGCTCGTCCATCTCGTGGGCGCCCTCGAGCAGCTCACGAAAGCGTTCAAACCCGACGGCGAGCACGATCGGCAGGCCGACAGCAGACCACAAGCTATAACGGCCGCCGACCCAATCCCAGAACTCGAACATGTTGCCCGGGTCAATGCCAAACCGTGCCACTTCGGTAGCATTGGTCGAGACCGCCACGAAGTGCTTGGCCACCGCGTCCTCGCCGAGGGCTTCGGTCAGCCAGCCCCGGGCACTGGCAGCGTTGGTCATCGTCTCCTGGGTCGTGAAAGTTTTAGAGGCGACAATGAAGAGGGTGCGGGCTGGATTGAGGCCAGCGAGAGTGTGGGTGAGGTGCGCTCCATCCACATTGGAGACGAAGTGCGGCCGCAGGTCCGGTCGCTGATACGGCTTCAAGGCTTTGCAGACCATGACCGGCCCAAGGTCGGAGCCCCCGATGCCGATGTTGACCACATCCGTGATTGTCTCGCCTGTGGAACCGCGCCAGGCACCGTTCCTGACCTGCTCCGAAAAGAGGTGCATCTTCTCCAGCACAGCGTCGATGCTTGGCATGACATCGGAGCCGTCGACCAGGATTGGTCGGCCGGAGCGATTGCGCAGGGCCACATGCAGCACGGCGCGGTTCTCAGTCGTGTTGATTTTGTCACCCCGGAACATCCGGTCTCGCCAGCCCTCCACATCCATGGATCGGGCCAATTCGAACAGAAGCGCCATGGTTTCCTCGCTGACCCGATGCTTGGAGTAGTCCAGCAGCAGATCGCCGAGGCAGAGCGAGAAACGGCTGAAGCGTTCCGGATCCTGTGCGAACAGCTCACGCAGGTGCCGCTCGCCCATGGCTGCGGAGTGCACCTTGAGCGCCTGCCAAGCAGGTGAGGCGGTCAGTGCTGTCATGGGGCTCTCCTCTGGTTCATCATCGTTCTGCTGTTTTCTTC
>KI911986.1:8016-10068 GCA_000517005.1 Microvirga lupini | reverse complement strand
CCGGGGCGCCCGTCGATGCCGAGGCCGAACAGGAGCTCGACAGGCTCAATATCGAGGACAGCGTGATCCGGGAACTCGCCCGATCGCTGCAGCCGCAGGGGCGCTGATGCTGTCAGGCACGCCTTTAACCCGTATCAAATCCCTTGAAGAGGGATGTCATCACACGTACAGCCAGCCCGCTGTGAACGGTCATGGCGGCTGGGGGTGGGGCCTGTAGCTCAATGGTTAGAGCCGGCCGCTCATAACGGTCTGGTTGGGGGTTTAAGTCCCTCCAGGCCCACCAAATATAACCTCACAAGTGAATTGATCGCCAGCTGACCTTCGAACGAGAACCCACGATGAGCTACAGCCTAATCCAGCTGGCGCCGGGCGCCTATGACCTCTACCTCGACGGAACCGTCGTCGCCAGCGTGGTCAGAAGCGGCTTGCGCCAGCCCTATACCTGGACGGCCGAGCTGCTCGAGGATCTCCCGCGCGCCCAGCGGCCCTCACCCTTCCGGGAGATCGAACACAGCTTCCCGTCGCTGGAGCAGCTGTGCGCCTGGCTCGGTCAGCCGCCGGTGAAGACCAACAACCGGCAGACCGCCTCTCAGGGCGCGTGAGACAAAAGCGCCCCGGCCGAGGCGCTGTCTGGAAAACCTCGCCCGGGGCGCTGGTGTGCCATAGGAGTGAGCACACCCTGGATGTAGGCCATCCTGAACCTGCAGAAATGCTGCTTTTCGGCTGCTACGGATTGAGTTCATCAAGGCCTGCATGTGGCCTGCCGGCTACAGACATCAGCGCCGAAGGCGGCCACATAGCGCGGACCGAGCGGCAGGATTGTTCGCGCCATTTGCAGAACCAGCAGTATTCATCGAAGGTGTTCATCATGTCGCAGACACGGGTCGCAACGTCTGATCATTCACCTGCCGCTCCAACATCCACGCAGGTGGCCGTCCGGTTTGCCGTCTCGGATGTGCGGCATGGGACGCCCGAGCCGCGCTGCTGCTTCAGTCATCGGGCATCTGCTTATAAACCACGGCGGCGAGATCACCTAACGCCTGCGAGAAGAGGGATCGGCTGCTTGTCGCCTGACTCATTGAGAATCGAAAACTGGTAGCGTCCCGTTGCATCGATCCCGACTTGATAGCTTAGACGCTCAATGACGTTATTCTCTTGGTCGAAAGTCAAGATCTTCGGGGTCATCCCGGTGATCTGCCCCTGGGGAACATAAATTGAGTTGCAGATGATCACTTAGTCCCCAGGTTGGCACGTTCGCGCCGCAGACCCGTTCAAGATGCAACATCGAGATCCGCGCTCACCCAGAATCACATAGGTCGAGATCCGTGCGCCCGAGTTCTTGTTCCAAATCTCCACGAATTCGAGTGGATAAATCCCGGCCTCTTCACAGTGTTCTGGATCCAAGGTGATTGAGCCGTGATAGTTCAAGTTTGCCCCAGTCACATGGATACCGTGCAACTTGGCCGCAACAACTTTCCTCACTACGCTATCCTTCTTAACTGTCAATCCACTTGGTCGGATGCATCGCAGCTTCATCGCTCCGGCGATCAGTCACGGTTAGCTTCGCATTGTCAGAAAAATTTCAGTTCTCAGGCATAGCGCCGACATCAACGCCACCCACGGACTCCAGAGTGCCTAAGAGGAGTCCCTCATTTTGAGAAACTTTCTAGCGTGCCAACGCGTCTAGGTTCAAGAGTTTGATCTTCTATTTCCATCCATCGATTTAGACCGTTTTTAACGTTCCCGGGCCACAGAGAGTCGGTTTGTCCTCCTCGGTAGATTGTTGCAAACGAAGAGACACGAGCCGTTCGCAATAGAGCCAGATATGTGGAAATATAAATAGGCTCTCATAGCCACTCAGGGACCTGTCCTGATCGGTCTCGTTGCTATCGCGGGGCCGATCTCAACCATCATTGGGGCAAAGCGCCTGTCTGCTTTCAGCCAGCGTCTCCACCGATGCAGGTACGCTGCCTAACCCAACGCTGAGCATGACAACGCTTCAGTTCATAGGGATACTCAGATCCCGTCTGCGCCCGTCTTGCAATACTGCAC
>KI911986.1:5608-7916 GCA_000517005.1 Microvirga lupini | reverse complement strand
TAGCCGGAAATGCCTGTTCGGCTTCAGACGCACGCGGGCCGCCGCGCCCGTCGTGAGGCGGTCCGCCACGTAGGTCGAGGCGACGCCTCTGCGCACGCGCCCATGGGCTTCATAACGCACGGCTGCGATCAGAAGATGCGCCTCGTCGCCGACCTCCTTGCGCGATGAGGCGATGGAGTAAGCCCTGGGCGGCAGCGGTCTTGTAAGCGCTGTGAGTTGCTCTGCCGTGAGGGACACAGGAAACGCTTCGACCAGATCGATCAGCTGGCGTCCCTCAATCCAGGATCGGGCCTGGCCCTCATCAAGGAGCTTGCGCACCTCCGCATGTCCGGTCTGCGCAGCAAAGGTCTCAAGTGTCTTGACGGAGAGGGTGGTGATGTCGCGTTCGCTCGCCAGCGTCGCACGCACGGCGTCGTCATCCCCAAGCCCTGTCACTGACAGAACCGCCTCGATGAGGGCCGGATCGTTCTCAGGGAAGAATTCGAGCGAGTCGCCGGGCTCATACCCGGGGACCGTACCATCAAAACCAAGCACCAGATGAACGGTTTCCTTGCCGGAACGGGAGGAGTTGAGATTGACGTGTTCGAGTACTTCGACGGTAAGCGGCTCGCGGCTGATGTCGGCCGTGACACGGGCGCCGAAATCGATCGCGACCACATTGTCGGACGAAGTCTGATCAGGTGCCAGCACCTCGAGTGTGCTCTTGATCCAGGCTGCCGCAGGACCATCGAAGTCGAGATCGCAATCGATCCTGTCGACAGCACGCACTCCTCCGAGTTCAGCGAGCCGAGCATCGAGGGCTTTGCCGACGCCGCAGAATTCCGCGTAAGCCGTATCGCCCAGGGCCAGGACGGCATAGGTGATGCCCTCAAGACGCGGCGCCGATGGGCCCATCAGGTCGGCATAAGCCCGTGTGGCGCGCGAGGGCGGTTCGCCTTCGCCCCAGGTCGCGGCAATCACCACAAGGCGGCTCTGCTTCGGGAGGTCGGCAATCTCGAGGTCAGCGAAATCGACGATCCTGGGCTTGAAGCCGCTTTTCTTGGCGAGCTTGGCCACATCCTGAGCCAACCGCTCCGCATTGCCGGACTCGCTGGCAAAGAGGATTGTCAGGGGCTCTGCCGCACGCGCTGGCGCATCGACACGGGGAAGCGGGATCTGGCCTGCATCGACACCGGCGAGAAAGCCGGCGAGCCACGCACGCTGGATCGGAGAAGCCGCACTCAGGACGCGATCGAGGCTAAGCCGGTCGTCGTCACCGAAAGGAGCCGTTTGAGGAAGAAGAGCTGATGCTGACATGACTCGAATGTCGCGCGGGGCTCCGGAACAAGTCAATGGAATGTTCTTTTTAAAGAACTGCGACCGGCAGGAAACTTCTTTTGTCAAATTCTAAAATGAGAGAAGACAATTCCGTTTATCTATGAACATAGGAATATATATCTAGAATAAGCCTCGTTTAGGCCGTGGTCTCGATCGGTAGCGCCGTCGTGAACTTGACCCGCTCGACGCTGAAGCGCGAGCAGACGTTCTTGAGTGGGACAATTCCGATCAAACGCTTATAAAACAAGTCATAAGCCTTTACGTCCGAGACAACGACGCGGAGGATGTAGTCGACATCGCCGGCCATCCGGTGAAACTCCACCACCTCGTTCATGGTCGCAATCGCATCAATGAACCGGTTGATGGCCTCCTGGGTATGATCACCGACTTCGATGCACACGAAGACCGTCAGGCCAAGCCCCAGCTTGTCCGGGTCCAGAAGCGCGACCCGTCGCTGGATCACGCCCTCGGCTTCAAGACGCTGAATCCGCTTCCAGCATGGCGTTTGAGATAAACCGACCCGATGGCCGATGTCTGCGACAGACAATGTGCCATTCTGCTGAAGAAGGTCCAAAATTTTTCGGTCGATACGATCCATCTCTGCATCCAGCTTTTTGTCGAACAGAAATTCTCTCGTTCTGTCTTCTGGAGAATAAACTTCTCTACTTGGGATAACTTGCCCTGTTGGCCGATCAGCCATCCCTGCGGCTCAGAACAACGCGACCTTGACACCGTTCGTTATTAAGAACAAGTTCGATCTCACACTTTGGAGGCAATTCCGATGGATCTGGGTTCAGGAGGAGCCGGAGCGGAGGCTCTGGCCCACGCCATGACGGACGTCAGCCTTACTGATCGGCTCACCCTCGCCTCGCGCTCGATTGGCGGCCGGGTCGTGTTCACGACAAGCTTCGGTCTTGAAGATCAGGCGCTTACCCATGCGATCTTCAGGGCGGGCCTCGACATCCACATCGAGCTCGTGACCCTCGATACC
>KI911986.1:2748-5508 GCA_000517005.1 Microvirga lupini | reverse complement strand
CCCTTGGGGAATCGGCTCGAACAATTGCTCGAGTTCCTTGACAGGGCGCAGACGTCCGGTCCCCGGCTGGATGGCTTTGCTATGGTCCAGGTGGAGGGCGCCTGGCAGGTGACCGGCGCGCACGACCTGCGGGCTCTTCTCGCGCCCGGCAAACTGAGCCTGTGAGCGCCCGTCGACCAGCGTTGCGTCGCCATGGGCAACAACCTTTTCGACAGCATGGATCTCGGCTCGCAGGCTTGCCGTGGGCCGTACGGGATAAAGTGGGCTGGCAGCTGGTGCAGACACGCCGGTCTCCTCCAGGCCGCCAGCTTCCCGCCACGCTTTGAATCCCCCGTCGAGAATCGACACCTGACTGTGGCCGATGGTTTTGAGCGTCCAATAGACCCGGGCGGCGGCGCTGAAATCGGCAGCCGCGTCCCCAGCCGAGACGATGACCACGTGGTGCTCAGGCGTCATGCCGATGCGGCTCAGCAGGACGGACAAATGGCTGGCACTGGGCAGCAAGCCGCCGGCGCCCCCTTCCGCGATCCGCCAACCATCGGTGGCGTAGTCGCTGTGAAGGGCGCCTGGGATGTGCCGGGCCGCGAAGGCCTCCTGACCGCCACTCTCCGTCGAGCGGATATCAACAATCAGAAGCGCGGGATCGACAAGATGGTCTTGAAGCCATTCAGTCGAAACGAGCGGTGAGACAGTCATGGTGCGGGCCCCGAACAATTAAGCGGCAAGACGAGGATCGACGGTCCAGGAATGTGTGATCTCCGCGACCTGCCCGAGCATGATGGATGCTGAGCAATACTTGTCCTTGGATAGCTGGATCGCACGTTCCACTTTTTCCGGCGATAAACCGTGTCCGGACAGGCGGTAGATGAGGTGGATTGTCGTAAAGGCCTTCGGATCCGTCGGCGCGCGCTCGGCTTCGACCTCGACCACGCAATCGGTGACAGGCTCGCGACCGCGCTGCAGAATGAGCACCACGTCGAACGCCGTGCAGCCAGCGAGCCCCAGCAGCATGAGTTCCATCGGCCGGATGCCGACATTGCGGCCACCGTTCTCCGGCGCACCATCAAGCACAATCGCATGACCGCTTCCGGATTCGCCCGTGAACATCATGCCCTCGACCCACGACACCCGCGCTTTCATGCTGCTCATTTCGTTTCCTTGGATTCGAGCATCAGGCGCGAGGGGTTTTCCCCTTCGCTCCTTGCGCAATTTTTGATCAGTTCGCCTTCGTAGGCTGCGGCACGATGCGCAGATAAGGCTTCGGGGCCTTCCAGCCACCCGGATACAAATTCTTGGCTTCTTCGTCCGAAACCGAGCCGGCGATGATGACATCGTCACCCTGCTTCCAGTTCGCAGGCGTCGCCACCCGATTCTGGGCCGTCAACTGCAGCGAGTCAATGACCCGCAGCACTTCGTCAAAGTTGCGACCAGTGGTCATGGGATAGACGAGGACGAGCTTGATCTTCTTGTCGGGACCAATGATGAAGACATTGCGAACAGTCTGGTTGTCGGCGGCGGTACGCCCCTCCGATGTCTCGCCGGCCTGGGCCGGGAGCATGCCATAAAGCTTGGAAATCTTGAGGTCGGGATCGCCAATGATCGGATAATTGACGGCCGCGCCTTGTGTTTCCTCGATGTCGCGCGCCCAGGCCTCGTGCTTCTCCACCGGATCGACGGAAAAACCGATAACCTTCACGCCACGGCGCTCAAACTCAGGCTTGAGCCGTGCCACCTCGCCCAGTTCCGTCGTGCAGACGGGCGTAAAATTCTTCGGATGGGAGAACAGAACCGCCCAGGAGTCACCAATCCACTCGTGGAAGCCGATCGGACCCTCGGTCGTCACCGTGTCGAAATCTGGAGCCGTCTGGCCGATCTGAAGTGTCATGGCAGTGATCTCTCTCCGTTACGCGTGGATTGGTCGCTGCATGTGCAAGGCAGTATGCAATCGATTGGTCCGATCACGTGTGTTTCATCGCTTCGCTACCAGTCACAAGGCCCACGCTACTGATCCTCATCTCGACTTCAGTCGTTTGATGCGCATGAAATCGTGTCGGACGCTCGCTTGAAGCAGGCGAATGCACCGACTGGCAGGATCGGAGTGTCCGGTAGCAGGTGCTCCAAGTCAATAACAATGTTCGTTTTATAGAACGTTCCACGATAAAAGAGTTTGCCAGAGATTCCTTCTTTTGGGGAAAAATCTTCTAACCGGGTCCATGATGGCCATATTTGGGATGAGAAACAACGCCTCTATCGCAAATGCTGGGCCGAATAAAAATTAATCCCGCGCGAATAGGCCGGTCTCTAGTACAAACATACTGCACCAACGTGGATGATGTAGAACATCATTCTATGGATATGGGACGCTGTACTACAAAAGGACGCATAACGGATGGAAATCAGCAAAGTAATTGTCTTAAGCAATTTGACACTTGTTCTTTTTAGCGGATATTTCTCTCCCCTGTTTGAGAGCCATTGGCGGCTTGCTGCCTGCTCTCGTTTCGACCACAACCCGGGAGGGTAGAATGCAGGGCAATTCTCGAGAAGTCGCTGGAGTGAAAAAACATTCTCCATTGCGGTCCCTTCTACCGGTTATTGGTTTGGCGTTCATGGGATGCTCGGGCCTTCTGACGCTCTCCGGCACCGCATCGGCCCAGACGCAGCTGTTGAACGTGTCCTACGATCCGACCCGGGAGCTCTACCGCGAGATCAATCAGGCCTTTGCAGATGATTGGAAGATAAAGACAGGCCAGACCGTCTCGC
>KI911986.1:0-2648 GCA_000517005.1 Microvirga lupini | reverse complement strand
TGGCTCCCGGGCCACAATGGCGCCACGCAATCGGGCATCCGCCGGAATGACGGCATCGGTCGTGATGTCCCCGGCCCGGCCCAGATCTTCCAGCAGCGCGGCGCGGACGATCGGCTCCACCAGCAGGCGCGGGAGCGGGGACACGACATCGTGTGTGGTGACAATCGGCTTCATGCAACTCTCCTGAAAGGTGCGGCTGTCTCATCGATCTCGGCCGCGAGGCGCAGCGCCTGATCGAGGGTGATCTCGGTATGCTGTTCCGACCTGAGCTCAGGATGGTCGAGCCGCTGATGAGCCCCCCGGCTCTCGGTCCGGCGATAGGCCGCCACGGCGACCATCAGGCCGACCATAGCAGCCCCAGGCCCATCGGCCGCGCTGCCATGGCGCATGAGCGCCTGCAAGCCACCAATGCCGTCCTGCAATCCAGCGCCATTGCGCAGCACGCCAACCTGCCGGTCTATGATTGACCGGATCTGCTGCAGATGCTCGGACTGCTGAGCGGAAACAGGGCGGTGCCGCGGAGCAAGGGTCGGGGAGGGAGGCTGCCCCGTCGATAGACCAGATTGGGCTCCTTTGATGTCCTCAGCCACCCAGGTGGCATAGGCCAGGGCCTCGAGGAGCGAGTTGCTCGCCAGGCGGTTCGCCCCGTGTAGGCCGGTTGACGCAACCTCGCCGCAGGCCCACAGCCCCTCGATCGAGCTGCGGCCCTGTGGGTCCACCTTGATCCCGCCCATGTGGTAGTGGGCAGCCGGCCGCACCGGAATGGCGTCACGCACCGGATCAACGCCAGCGGCCCGGCACAGCGCCGTCACGCCCGGAAACCTCCGGGTGATCCGCTCTCCCAGCACATAGCGAGTGTCAAGGAACACGCGTTCGCCCGCACAGATCTGGGCGAAGATCGCCCGCGCCACCACATCGCGCGGCGCCAGCTCGGCTCCGGGAACGTCCTGCATGAACCGCTCGCCGCGGCTGTTGACGAGCACGGCTCCTTCACCCCGCAGGGCTTCGGTGGCCAATGGCATCGGATCGAGACCCGCCGCAATGGCTGTCGGATGGAACTGAACGAACTCGAGATCGCGCAGAACAGCCCCAGCTCGGGCTGCCAGCGCCAGCCCGCTTCCGACCGCGCTCAAAGGATTGGTGGTGTGGGCGTAGAGCCCGCCGACCCCGCCTGTCGCCAGCACCACGGCCCGTCCGGGGATCAGGACAGGCTCATCGCAGCCTTCTGATGGCCCAGGACTACAGACCACGCCGGCCACGGCGCCATGCCCGTCCAGCGCCAGATCGATGACGCGATGGTTCTCCAGGATCTGAATAGAGGGTGCCTGCCTGACCGCGCGGATGAGGGCCTCCAGAACACACCGGCCGGTTCCATCGCCATCCGCGTGCACGATCCGCCGGCGCGAATGCGCGGCTTCCAGACCCAGAATCAGGCTATCCCCGGACCCGGTTCGATCGAAATGGGTGCCCTGGGCGATCAGCCACTCGATGCAGGCAGGGGCAGCCGCCGCCACACGGGCGGCAACATCAGGATCGCTGAGACCTGCGCCCGCCTGCAGAGTATCGGCTGCGTGCAGGGCAGGGTAATCATTGTCCCCGAGGGCAGCCGCAATCCCACCCTGCGCCAGAGGCGTAGAGGCTTGCTGTCCGAGAGGGGAGGCAACAAGCAAGGTCACGGGCAACGGCGCCAAGTGCAGGGCTGTCGCCAGGCCCGCGATGCCGCCGCCCACGACCACGACACGGTCGCGCCGATGGCTTGTTCTCATAGCCAGCCCTCAGCGCACAGCGAGCATACGCTCGACAGCCAGCCGCGCCCGCTCAGCCACCGCCGGATCGATTGTGACCTCGTGCCGGCGCTGCTCGAGAGCCAGCCGGATCTTGGGCAGGGTGATGCGTTTCATGTGCGGGCACAGATTGCAGGGCCGCACGAACTCGACCTCGGGATACAAGGCCGCCACGTTGTCGCTCATCGAGCACTCAGTCATGAGGGCAACACGGGCCGGGCGCTTCTCGCCGACAAAGTCGGCCAAGCCGGCCGTTGATCCGGCAAAATCAGCTGCCGCCACCACCTCGGGCGGCGCCTCCGGGTGGGCCAGCACGACCACGTCCGGATAGCTCTCGCGCACGGCGCGGATATCCTCGGCCGTGAAGCGCTCGTGCACCTCGCAGTGGCCTGTCCAAGTGATGATGTCAATGCCGGGCACCTGGGCCGCCGTGTTCTGGGCCAGGAACTCGTCCGGCAGCATGATCACCCGGTCGACACCCAGCGACTCGATGACCTTCTTGGCGTTGCCCGAGGTGCAGCAAATGTCCGACTCTGCCTTCACGGAGGCGGAGGTGTTCACGTAAGTGACGACAGGTACGCCCGGATAACGCGCCCGCAGCTGACGGACATCCTCGGCGGTGATCGACTCGGCCAGCGAGCAACCGGCCTCATCATCCGGGATCAGGACCGTCTTGCCCGGATTGAGGAGTTTGGCAGTCTCGGCCATGAAGTGCACGCCAGCGAGCACGATGACGTCAGCATCGGTGTTCATCGCCTCACGCGCCAAGGCCAGACTGTCGCCGACGATATCGGCCACGGTGTGGAAGATTTCAGGCGTCTGGTAGTTATGGGCCAGGATGACCGCATTGTGCTGGCGCTTGAG
>KI911985.1:20016-20378 GCA_000517005.1 Microvirga lupini | reverse complement strand
CTATCGGAGGTGACAGCCGACAAGTTAATGCCGCCCGGAGAATGACCGTTCCGAGCAAAGCGACAGGCTCGCCGGCTTCGTGGTTCACGCCGAGACATGAGGGCCTGAAACGAACTGCGGGCCCCCTCTGGGATGCTGGATCGCCGTTGAGTGCATCCGTACAATTGCTGCACGCACCAGGAGCAGAAGATGCACATGATTTGTGCAGAAGCTTCGCCGCTCGCGTTTTCGGGCCGCGCATCTGTGGGGGCGGTCACAGGCTCGGCGAGGCAGGATGTGATGACGGTCGAGGTCAAGTACTGCTTCGAGGATGACGATACCCAGGACGTCGCCCGCAACATGGCCGAGATCCAAGTCCGGCG
>KI911985.1:19295-19916 GCA_000517005.1 Microvirga lupini | reverse complement strand
TCGGGGCTAGTGCGGAGGCGGGCTCGGCCGCACGAGACCTGGTGCAGGAAGCCGCCAGTGCGGCCGCCGGCGTGATCACCAATGCCACCAAGACGATCCTGCCGGCCTCCCTGACCAGCTCCGAAGAGCCTGAGAGCCCGAAAACCCTGGACTCGAAGGCCAAGCCCTCCAGAACGAGGCCCGATGCCGATTAACAACACCAGTGCGTTGCCGACGCTGGATCAAAGACCTGATGGCGAATGACGTGTTGTAATCGGTTTGGGCGGACCCACCTGGGGGCCATTTCTCCCTCACAACCAGAGCTTGCCGATGCCCGACGGATGCGGATCGCACCTGACCACCCGTGAACTCGCTGCTGCTCTGACGAAGGCGGCATCGGAAGAGGCCTGCCTGTCCGAGGAGCTCGCCCTCCTGGCATCCTTCCTGGAAGATCATGGATGCCCATGCGTGGCAGCGGTGTTCTGGCAACCCGCACGGCGTCGGCGTGTGCAAAGCCTGATCCACAATGCTCAGGCGGTTGGAGCGAGGATCGTCTGACCGTACGCCGTGACCTCCGCGTGGCGAGAAGAGTGGTCAACACAGCCTTTAAGCGCGGCTGTAACAAGACCTGCTCGTCACCCC
>KI911985.1:18900-19195 GCA_000517005.1 Microvirga lupini | reverse complement strand
CCGAAATCGCGCCCGCCGCGGTAGGCTTCCCCGTAGCGCTCGGCCCCGTAGCCGCCGCCTTGATCCTCACGGCCCAAGTCGCCCATCCAGTCGCCGCGAGATCCCCAATCACCACCGCCGCCACGGGACCCCAGTCACCGCCACGGTTTTCCCGGCCAAAGCCTTCGCGGCTTCCTTCGTCACGCCACCGGTCACGGTCGTCCTCGCGGTAACCGTACCGCTCCGGGGCATACCTCCAGCGATCATTGTTTGCCATGACACAGCTCCCTGGTTGTGGCTGCGCACCGCAGATGGG
>KI911985.1:18692-18800 GCA_000517005.1 Microvirga lupini | reverse complement strand
GGGAGATCCTGGCCGATGTGCTGATCGCCGCCGCAGGAGCCGCCGCCGCGGCCCTGGTGAAGGAGCGCCCGAGCATGCGGCAGGTCGCTGAGACCGGCGAGGCCGCTC
>KI911985.1:13796-18592 GCA_000517005.1 Microvirga lupini | reverse complement strand
CATCCTGTATGCTGGCCTCGCGAAAAACGGTAGTTGCGGACTTTTTCAACAGTATCTGCCAGGAGCGGTCGTTCGCCTTAGCTCACCAATGGAGCGTCGACTGAGCATACGACGCCTGTCTCAGAAAACTCGATCTGTACCTCGCCCGCGAGTTCTTGAGCCAGGCTGCGCTCAATGAGTCGCGTGCCGAAGCCCCGGCGAACGGGCCTCTGGACAGGCGGTCCCTCAGTCTCCTGCCATATCAGATGCAGTCGCGGGGGAGTGCTCGTGCTATTCAGGGTCCAGTGCACCCTGATCTGTCCCGTTCCGTTGGACAGGGCCCCGTACTTCACGGCATTCGTCACCAGTTCCTGGAGCGCCATTGCAAGCGGCAGCGCCATGCGCGGCGGGACCGGTACGCTCGGGCCCTGCACGTGGATGAGGTTCTCGCCACGGCTGCGGTACGGCTCGACAGCTTGTGCGCTAATGTCGTGAAGCGCCACATGCGCCCAGCTCCGGTCAGTTAGCACATTGTGGACCTGCGACAGCGCGATCAGACGGCTCTCGATGGCGTCCGACGCGTGATCAAGCGAGGGTGCGTTCCGCAGTGTCTGCGAGGTGATGGACTGCACCGTCGTCAGAGTGTTCTTCACCCGGTGATTGAGCTCGCCGATCAGAAGGTCCTTCTCCCTCACGGCCGCTCGCAGCTCGTCGACGACCCGCAGGCGCTCGATGGCGGCGCCAAGCAGGTTAGCGTAGCTGCGGAGGAACTCGATGTCCGATTGCGTGAAGTCTCGGGGTTCGCGGCTGTCCACCTGAAGGACACCGAAGGGTGGACGTCCATTGCAGCTCAGCACCAGCACATTCACGAACGCCTTGACCCCATGCTCCTTCATGAAGTCGTGATAATCGAAGCGATCCTCCTCAGCGATATCCTTCGAGATGACCGCCCCTTCCTTGAGGGTCAGCCCCTCCGGTGAGTTCCCGGCCGCCGTGACGGTGACCGCTCCGATGATCCCTGGTCTCCATCCGACGCCCGCGCGGACTGCGAAGGTCCGACCGTCAGGCAGGAGTTCCATGAGCTTGGCCAAGTCGGTTTCGAGCGCCCGGCTTATGAGCTCGCAGGCCCTATTCAGAATGTCATCGACGGTCTCGGTCCTGAGCGCGAAGGCCCCGAACTCTGCCAAGGCCCGCTGTTGCTCCAGCAACTCCTCTTGGTCGGTGTCGTTTTGGTTGGTCATGCCGCTGACAACGCTCTGCGCCAGGGGCCTTCGATGAACCGGACACTGGCGCAGCAAGCCTGTCTTGATCAAGCAAGTCATTGGCCGCTGACAGCAAGGCGGGTGGACACTTTCCCCGCTAATAGCCGTTCCGTCGGTCCGTAGGGGCACTCCCGGTGCCGAACCCGCCCGCCTATAGGCAGCCCTCAAAGAGCGCCGGCGGGCGGGATGCCGCTTCGACGACCAACCCATCTGCCCTGACGGTTCATATCACCGATGCCGCGCTTCTATTTCGATCTCTTCTTAGGTTCAGATTTCACCCGCGACGAGGTTGGTTCCGAGATCGGCAGCCTCCGCGCTGCCGAAATCGAGGTCATGCGCACCGCGGCGGATCTGACGTGGGACCGATTGCTCAAGATGCAAAGTGCGGCCTCTGACGACATTCGGATTGAGGTGACGGACGAGCATCGACAGCCGGTTCTCACCGTGACGGTCTCAGTCCAGGTCGAACGAGCCGGGCTGATGCCGCTCGACATGTAAAGGTCGGGCATGTCCGTCGAGCGTCTCGCGAAAGCAGCCGAATATCGCCGGCAGGCACAGGAGATTCGGACCATTGTCGAGCGGATCGCGATCAATGAGGCACGCGAGCAACTTCTTGAGACCGCCGAGCATCTCGAAGAGCTCGCGAAGGAAGAGGCGTGCAAGGCTCATGATGACGACTTCAAGCCGCAGCCTCGATCAGATGCGTAATTCCAATTCATCCCTCTGGGAAATGCGCGCGGTTGCGCTCCAGGACGACGCTCCAGGTTTGCGCTTAGGCTTCGGCATTTGGTGATGATAGCGTCGGCCGATGCTTGAAACCTCGGACACTCTCACCGGAGCCATCACGGAGCTTGCTGCCGGTAATGTGGGCGCAGCCTGTGTTCTGGGACGGATCATGGCCGATCCGTTCACCGGCCTCATGATCCTCTTGGACCTCGAGCGGATTGGCCTGCGGGGTGAGCAGATCTGGCTGCTGTATCGGGATGCGCACGGCATGGACCTGGACGGATTCATCCAGTATGTGAAGGCTCAGGCAGGCGAGCTTCGCCGCCGCAGGATATGATCCTGATCTTCACTGTTCCGACAAGGGTTGTGGCCGGTTATGCAAGCTCCAGCATGCGACGGGGAAGCGACCGAGCTTGGACGTCCGAGTTGGCTGATGCTGTGTTAAAACGCTAGTTGTGACCTGGTGGGCCGGAGCCGATGGGGCGCTATCAGGGGCGGTTCGTCTGGGATGATTTCCGGTTGCGATTGCGCAGTTCGGTGACGGTGGCAAACAGCAATGCGCCGCCTGAGGCAAACACCGCCAGTTCCGTTGCGATGTGAACGAAGGGACCCACGTCGTCGAAGCGGCCCGCGCAAATGTCACGGGCTTCGAGCACTATCGCCAGCGTCATGCCAGCGATAGCCCCGCAGAACGCCGAGATGATCGGATCCCACTTCTTGCTTGGTTCTGGTTTCATGTCCTTGTCCCATCTTGAGCGGCTCGACGGCTCCCATCATCCAACCTCTGGGAGTGCCCCGTGGATGTCGTCAGTTTCGGGCCCGGTGGCGGTGCTTGGTCTCGCAGTCGAAGTCGACGGCAGCCTCCAGTTCGTCCGCGCCGAATTCAAAGCAGCCGATGCTGTCAACGGTGGAGCCGGTGGTGAGCGAATGGATCTCCTGCCAGAACGGCGGCAGGTCCGGCTGTTCGATCCAGGGGGCCTCGGTCAGACGAACCTCGAGACCGCTCAACCGAGCGAGCGTGACGGTCCGGGAGCAATTTGCATCATCGCTCGGTGCGAGCCGCACATAAGCGCGGATGATCTGCTGCTCGATCCGGTCACGGCTTGCGTGGTAACCAGTGGCGTCGCCCTCCGACGCTGCACGCGGCTGCGGCATTTCCATTCTCCATGGGCACGAGGGTGTCCGGTGCTGCGGGCCAGTTGAATCATGGCGAGGGAAGACGCTCCTGCCGAGCGTCCGCGGCTGAAGACGCGCGGTGGTACCCGAGACGTTCCACCCAAGTCTTGCTATCTTTGGTCAAAGGCTTGCCGGTTCCGGTCTCCGGCTTGGGACCTGGGAGTTTGCTGCGGTGAGGAGGGCCTGATGCATGGAGTGCCCCTGGCGCCCTTGGCGATGCCACCCAGCGCGACCGGCGGCATCGCCCGTCTGGCCGCAGCCCGTGTCTGCGAAGCGGGCCTCGATCTTGGCCCGCTCCTGCACAAGGCTGGCCTGACCGCATTCCAGATCCAGGACCGGCAGGTCCGCCTGGCTGTGGCAGCCCAGATCTCCTTCCTGAACCTGGCAGCAGCGGCGCTGCCCGATGACCTGCTCGGCTTCCATCTCGCCCAGGAGTTCGAGCTCCGCGAGGTCGGCCTACTCTATTTCGTGCTCGCCTCCTCGGCGACGCTTGGGGAGGCCATGGCCCGCGCCGAACGATACAGCACCATTACCAATGAAGGAATCCGGCTGTGCTGCCAGGAGGGGGGCGATTTCCGCATTCGTTTCAGCTATGTCGGCGTGCCGCGGCATACGGACCGTCATCAGATCGAGTTCTGGGCGACGGCGCTTGTCCGGATCTGTCGCACCCTGACGAACACCGACCTGAGGCCCATTCGGGTCAGCCTCGCCCATCCGCACTGCGGCGCATCAGGCCAGCTCGAGGCCTTCTTCGGCTGCGAGGTGACCTTTGCCTCCGATCATGATGAGGTCACCTTCGCCCGCCGGACCCCGCAGCTTCGGCTTGTGGGGGCCGAGCCCTATCTCAATGAGCTGCTCATCCAATACTGCGAGGAAGCCCTGGCCCAGCGGCCCAATCCGGCAAGCCCGATCCGCGCCAGCGTGGAAAACGCCATCGCTCCGCTCCTGCCCCACGGCCGGGCCCGCGCGGGCGAGGTGGCGCGGGCGCTTGGCATGAGCGAACGCACGCTGGCGCGGCGCCTGGCGGCGGAGAACCTGACCTTTTTCGGAATTCAGGAGGACATGCGCCAGGATCTGGCGCGCCATTACCTGGCCGATGCCAACCTCTCGATTTCCCGCATCGCCTGGCTGTTGGGCTTCCAGGAGGTCAGCGCCTTCACCCATGCGTTCAAGCGGTGGACGGGACAAACACCAACGCAGATGCGCTCGAGGATCACCGCGCAGCCATCGTCTGCCTGAGGCGCGGGCTTCTAATGGCGCTCAAGGATAACCGGAAGGCGGTCCTGCCGAGGATCTGTCTGCCCCCGTAGCCGTGGCACCAGACCGTGGATGGCAGGTCGGCGAAGGCGTTTACAGTCACGTCGTGCTGACCGAATGTCCGGAACGAGTCAGACCCCGCCAGACTTGTGCCGTACGGGTAGATTGGACTGAATTTTTCTCTCAAGCAAACGTGCAGTTGCCAGATTATGGGCATGATGGGTTGAAGGAGTTGGGACTATTCCGCCGTCCGCTGTCGACCATCGGCCTGGGACGCCAAACAGGGCCGGCAGGTTCGCTGACCGGAAGGACTGCTTGGCACACATGAACTGACTTTGGTGTGATGTCTCAGGTGTACCAAGAACGGACATTCGGGATTGTGATGTAATCAGTCAA
>KI911985.1:1937-13696 GCA_000517005.1 Microvirga lupini | reverse complement strand
GAAGTGCCAGGACCGGACCTTTCTGCGTGAATTGCTCGCGAGGAACTTCTTTCAGCAAGTAGTGATGAACCGGCAATCGAATCGTCTTTGACACAGTTATTGGAAGAAGCGCGATAGCCATGCAGCAATCATGGTTGCTGCATACTGAGCATCGGCCGCCTTGGTCAGGAGGTGATTAGCCGGGTCGAGCGAGACGACGCTCTCGGGATGGCGAGCAGCGTCGAAGATCGCGGCGACGTTGTCGATACCCACGACCTCATCATACGGCGAATGCAGGATCAAGAGAGGCCGCCCCAGGTGGGCAATCCGGTACCCCTGATCCTGATCTCGCAGGTCCTCGACGAAACCCCATCTGATGGTGAAAGCCTTTCCGCCCAGGTTCACACGCGCCTCGCCTCCCTCGAGGATCTGATTGAGGCTTCGGTCAAACAGGCGCGTGACATGCTCCGGATTGAAGCTTGCCTATTGATGATCCGCGGGTCGTGCGTGCGGCTGCTCGCGCGCAACTTCCTGAGCCTTGGTGTAGCTCTCCACGACCGCTGCATAGTTCGGCGAGACATGGGCATAGAGGGCGCCGATCTCGGCCGCTTCGGGACGGTTCCAGGTGCGGTGCACTTCGGACAGCACGGCATTCGTTGTCGTGGGGATGACACCACCCTGAACGAAACGGGCGAGCGAGGTCCGGCTCGCCATCTCACTCGGATCGCCCGACGCATCCATTACGGCATAGACCTTGTATCCTGCCAGCTTTGCATCGAGCGCCGGGAACATGACGCAAACGCTGGTCCAGACACCCGCCATGATCAAGGTCTTCTTTCCGGTGGATTGCACCGTCCGGACGAAATCCTCATTGTCCCAGGCGTTCACCTCACCCTTGCGCGCCACATACACGGCATGGGGCGCATTCTGGTGAATCTCAGGCATGAGCGGCCCGTTCGTTCCGTTCGGCTCCGAAGCCGTCGTGATCACCGGTATTTTCATCAGCGTCGCCAGCTTGGCGAGCATCACGACATTGGACCGCAGCTCCGCTATCGGAACGTCCTTCACGGTCTGGAACAGACCCGACTGGTGATCCAACAGCAAAATGGCGGTATCGGATGGGTCGAGCAGCGCGGCGCCTCCGCCGGTCGGCAGAACGCGGGACGAGGCGCCGCTTCGGGGCGGCGTCGCTTGAGCCAGGACGGGCGCGCTACTGACACCAGACCGAGTGCCAGAATCCCAGCGAATACGTGGAAGGCTTTCTTGAACATATGTGGCATGGGGCATTCCTCCTTTGACAACAGAACACACTCTCTAAAACCGCCGTTACTCAACTGGCATGATGGCCACACGGCGGGTCATTGCGACGACTTCCTGTTCTGGTATCCGCCGAAGTGGGCACCGGCGACCAAGCGGGGCTGACGGCCGGGAGCGCGGGCGGGGCGAAGGCGTCGAACGGCTTCGCGGCATATGTCACCTTGCCCGCCACCACCGTCAGCAGCGACCCGACGTCCTAGATCTGCTCTTCGGGAATGGTGAGGTAGTCGGTGTTGAGCACGGTGAAATCGGCATACTGGCCCGGTGCGATGCGGCCCTTGACCATCTCCTCTTGGCTGAACTACGCCGCCCCTGTCGTGAACAGACCCAGCACCTCTTCGCGGGACAGCTTGTTGTCGTCGGCGACTTACTGCGTTCCGCCCATGGTCTACGCACGTCGCATCGGGAGGGCAGTGTCTGACGTCAAACATAAGCAGAAACGTACCGATATTCGCAGCCGGACCTCTCCACCCTGCCGAACCCAGGGTAGGCGAAGTGATATCCATGCAGCAGCAGACGGTCGACTGCGGCTCGGTCCACGAAGCGCTGCCGGGTTTTTGCTCCAACCTCCTGGTCGGTATCGTTGCCGAAGCGCCAAGCCGGATGCTCGAAGGAGACGATCTGGTTGGTGATCACGTCTCCGGTCACGCCAAGGTCTTAGGTCCGGGGAGCGCATAGGACGTATGACCGGGCGTGTGCCCTTGGGTCGCGATGGCCTGGAGGCCCGGCAGGATGTCGTCACCATCCTTCAGCAGGACGATCCTTTCGCGGACCGCCGACAGGTCACGTTGGGGCCCCTTCGCGAAGGCGTGCAGCACGGAGGGCATCGAGGAGGTGAAATCCGGATCCATCCAGAAGTCCCATTCCGCCGCTCCGACATAGTAGGTGGCGTTCGGGAACCGTGGTCTGCCGTCAGAGCCAAGCAGACCCCAGACGTGATCGGGATGCGCATGGGTGAGCAGCACCTTGGTGATTGCATCCCTGTCGCCTCCTGCTGCGGCAAGTGACGATGCCAGCTGCCCTTCAGTCGGCTGGAACTTTCCCCCGCCCCCTAGGTCGATCAGGATCAGGTCGTCTCCCGCCTGAATCAGCGGGATGTTGGCATTGGCGCGGATGGTCCCGGCACTCCCGCCGAGACGTCTCTCGATGTCTAGCCACTCGTCTCGCGTGGCCTCCGGAGCAACGATCTCGGCGGACAACGCAAAGTGTCCGTCGCTGAGCACCGTGACATCGAAATTTCCCTGCCGGAATCCAAAGGGAGCAGTGTCCGAGACAGTTTCAGATCGAGCAATGGTCATCGTGGATCTCCTGGTTCATCATTGTCCCGCAAGGCTGCCAGAAGGGCGCGGATCGCGGCTGGCAGTCCAACCCCGCCGCTGCTGAGGAGCGCTGAGCCGCTTGTGCCGCCACTAGGCATGAAGCCGATCCTGCCGGAGATGGCAGCAACTGGCTTGCCCGCCTTCAGGAACCTGCCAATCAGGCCGCCGGCGAACCTCTCGTCAGCCTCCGCCAGCGATCCGTTGCCTCCGACTAGGATGCAGGCTTCAAAGTCCTCGACGAAGACATCGCGGAGCGGAAGCGTGTCGGCGATATCGTCCCGGGCATGGCGGTCGGATAAAAACCGGTCCACCAGTTTGCTTCCAGGCCCTTTCCCTCGCGTCGGCCGCTGGGGCCAGGGATAGCCGCCGGCCTCCGACGCGATCAGCAGCCGGGCACCCTCTTTCAGTAGGGCGTAATAGACCCCCGCGAAATCCTCGAGCGGATCGGCGTGGGAGGCGCCTCCGACGTCGAGAACGATCAGGATGGACGCTGACGTTCCGTCCGGCATGGTTGGGTGCTCCCGTTGGGTGATGCCTCAACCGACAGCCAAAAGTCCTTTCGCTGCCGGAAGCCGCGCCTCCATCCATGCCACCACATCGGCCAGGACGCGCTCCCGGCCGAGGTCGTTGAAGAGATCATGACTGTGCCCGTCATACAGGTTGAGCGTCTTGTCAGCCGACCCGGTTGCCTCGTGGAACTCCTGGCTGCCGCTTGGGCGCGTGACCTTATCTTCCGTGCCATGCAGGATGAGAACCGGACATCCGATGGAGGCGAACCCTGTCTTGAGCCTATCCGTCGCTCTCGTCAATGCGGCAACCGTTGCCATCGGCTGCACCTCGCCGGCGATGAGCGGATCGGCATCCATTGAGACCACGACGGCGGGGTCACGCGAGAAGTCCTTGTTCTTCAAGCGGAGCATGGGAAGGCGCGGTACAATCCGGCTGATAGCCTTGATGACGGTCAGCAGGAAGTCCGGCGCGTAGACCTGGTAAGCGAAGCTCTCGCAGATGAAGCCTGCGAGCCGCTCCTGGTTGTCGAGCGCATAGGTCGACGAGACCACGCCGCCTGCACTGTGACCGAGTAGAAACACGGGCAAATCCCCTTCGCGGCGCTGGGCCAGATCGATCAGGGCGGATACGTCGTCAACGTATTGAGAGACGTCCTCGACGAAGAAGCGTTCACCGCCTGAACGGCCGCGACCGCGCAGGTCGAGGGCATAGACCGCAAGCCCGTTCGCCACCAGTTGCTCCGCGATCCAGTGGTAATACCCGCTGTGGGACTTCACGCCGTGGCAGACCGCCACCACCGCCCGTGGCGAACCGGGCGGATGCCAGGATCGTACGAAGATCCGCAGTCCATTGTCCCGATCCAGGAATTCCTCGTTCGCATTCATGGTCATTGCACCCACCCTTATTGTGTCGGTCAGCCCTTGATAAAGGTCAGGAGGTCGGCATTCACGATGTCAGGATGCGTCGTGCAGAGCCCGTGCGGCAGACCCTCATAGACCTTGAGGGTTCCGTGCTTCAGGAGCTTGACGGACAGCGGCGCGGAGTCGGCGAAGGGCACGATCTGATCGTCGTCGCCATGCATCACCAGCGTGGGGACCTCGATCTTCTTGAGATCCTCCGTGAAGTCGGTTTCCGAGAAGGCCTTGATGCAGTCGTACTGCGCCTTGATGCCTCCCATCATGCCTTGCCGCCACCAGTTGTCGATCACGCTTTGTGAGATCTTCGCATTGGGACGGTTGAAGCCGTAAAAGGGACCTGCCGGCACATCCATGTAGAACTGCGCCCGGTTTTCAGCGACTGCCGCACGGAAACCGTCGAACACCTCGATCGGCAACCCGCCGGGGTTCTTGTCCGACTTGACCATGATGGGCGGCACCGCGCCGATCAGGACCGCCTTGGCCACGCGTCCCGGCTCAGCGCGGGCGACGTAGCGAGCCACCTCGCCGCCTCCGGTCGAATGGCCGATATGGATCGCATTCTTGAGATCGAGGGCCCTCGCCAGTTCGACAACGTCATCCGCATAGGTGTCCATCTCGTTCCCATAAGCGGTCTGGGTGGAGCGCCCATGGCCACGGCGGTCATGGGCGATGACGCGATACCCCTGATGGAGGAAGAACAGCATCTGGTTGTCCCAGTCATCTGCGCTGAGAGGCCAGCCATGATGAAAGACGATAGGCTGTCCGCTGCCCCAGTCCTTGTAGAAGATTTCGGTGCCGTCCGTTGTCGTAATGGTAGCCATCGTTCTCGCTCCTTCGGTGGATTGCGTTGTCGGTTTCGAGTGGATCGTGCCAGATCACTGGGCAGACGCTCCTGCCGTGGCAGCCAGGCTGATTCCCGCGGCCAGCACGGCGTGCCTAGTGAGATGAGTGGGAACGGAGGGGGCACTCATGGCTGGTTCTCCGTCCCGAGAAAACGCAGGACCTCGTCCCCGAACTCCTTGGGATACTGGAACAGGAAGGCGTGGCCTGAATCCGGATAGATGATCAGCCGGGCATTGGGGATGGCCTGCGCCAAGGCATAGGATTGGTACGTCGGGATCATCACATCCTCATTGCCGTTGGCGATAAGGACAGGCTGGCGGATCGATCCGACGCGGCGCAGCAGCGAGGTGTCCGGCGTGCCCACGTCGCTCCCGGCCGAGAGCATCGCCTTCCAAGCCTTTTCGCTGACGCGTTCGGAAAACGCATCCGGTCTCAGGCGCAGGCGGGCCAGATGCTCTCGACCGGCCGCCTGGCTCGTCGGCGTGTCCTTAAAGAACAGGTAGAGGAAGTCCTCATCCGTGTTGACCGGCTTGGTGGCGACCTCGATCGCCTTGGCACGAAGGTTGGCGCCGTCGACATAGCCTGCCCCGCTGCCGACGATGATCAACTTGCGAACAAGCTCTGGACGCTGAAGGATCAGTTCCTGTGCCACCAGACCACCGAAGGAAAAACCCAGTACGTCGACCTGGCGATATCCCAGGGCCTCGATGAATTTGGCGGCATTCGCGGCCCAGTCGGCCATGCGGGCGGGAGCCTCACCTCCGGAGCGCGCGACGCCTGCATTGTCGAAGACGATGACCTGTCGCCCGGCTGCCACATGATCGAGGAAGGCCGGATCCCACTCGTCCATCGTCCCACGGAAGCGATTGATCAGGACCAGCGGCGTCCCGGGCGGCTTGCCCAGGGATCGGTAGGCGTAAGGGATGCCGCCGACACTGACCGTCCTCGTCCCGACGCATGAGGCGCCGCAGGACTCGGAATACTCCTGTGGGGAGCGAGCGGCTTGTGCTGGTGCGGCGGCCGGAAACGCTGCCGACCACATGATGGCTGCAAGGCCGGCCGCCGCGGCCCCGGGCAATGAAGAGAAAGTCCGTGATGTCATCGCACATTCCTCGGGATCTGTTGCGTCTTCGGGTCGACGCAACCATGGCCCTGGTCGGCGATGTGAACCAGTTAAGCGGTGTAAAAGGGTGTTAACGGGCCTCTTCGGGGTGCCAAGAGCTCACCCTGCTTGCCCAGGCGACCGCACCCTGCTCCGTTGCCAGGGCCAGGGACTGCTCGATCAGGCGGCGGGCATCTTCCTGGGCATCGTCCCGCGTCATGAGCAGCCGAGCGTGCTGATGAAGCAGTTCCGGCACGTACCAGGCCTCTCCGGTCTGCCGCGTCAGCGCCAAGGCCGCGTCCAACAGACCCAGCGCCTCCTCGACACGACCGAGTGCCTGGAGGCCGGAGGCAAGGACGGCGTGGAAAACCGTTCGATAGAGATGGAAGCCGGCCCGCTCCAACCGATCCTGCGCATTTCGAACGAGTAGCACGCCTGCTGCGGCATTGCCCTGACGGATCAGGATGTCACCCTGAAAGCATTTGGCATAGGCATGCCAGACGTCGAGGGCATGGGCCTTGGTCCGCTCGAGGAGCATCCCAGTGTAGTGCTGTGCGCGGTCGAGATCGCCGGCCATCAGGTAGATGGGGCAGACGGCATCGGACAGGACATGGCATGTCGTCAAGTTGTGGTCGGCCTGCAACGCTGTCCCGATCATGTCCTCCACTTCGCCGAGGGCTTCCTGCTCGCGGCCGCGCAGCCACAACACGCGGGCGAGCGTGATCCGCGCCGTAAGGCGCTGCTCATACTGGAAACGGGCAAGATGAGCTCCGTTGGCCGGCGCACGATATTCGTCGAGCATGCGGCGCACATGCGCTTCGGCTCGTGGCTGGTCGCCCAGGAAATGCAGCGAACGCGCGCGCATTCTTTCGCCGATGAGCCGGTCCGCCGGATCCTGCGAGCGTGCTGCCATCCGGTGGAATTCCTCTGCCATCTCGAGAGCAGCACGGGAATTGCCGCTGTTGGTACGGTCCACCCACAGCGCCCACAAGGCCCGCAACTGGAAATCGACATCGTTGATCCGCCGCGCGATCCCAAGTGAGCGTTCCCATGCCTTGACGCCGCTCGGGCGGCCGGAGATCGCGCGCATGTAGGGAAAGCCCAATGCCGCATACAACTGCATCAGGCTGCGATCATCAGGCTTGTCCTGCCGCTCGAGCCATTCGAGGGCCTGACGAACCCTCATCAGGCACTCATCAACCAGGGAGAGCTGATACCAGAGGGGAATGGCCGCGACCGTCAGACTGACACCGATCATGGGATCGCCTTGAGAGGAGAAGGCCCAATCCAGGGCCGTTCTCAGATTCCCCATGTCGCGGTTGTGGAGCGCGAGCCAATCGGTATCGTGGCTCGCCTGCCATTGCTCGGCGGCCTGTCCGAAAAGCGCGAGGTAATGCGCGGCGTGGCGCCGGGATGCTTCCTCGCTTCGGCCTGAAGCCGACAGCTTCTGCGCCGCATAGGCGCGCGTCATATCGAGCAGGCGATACCGAGCCGGATGGATGCTGTGGTCGGCCACCACCAGTGACTTCGCGACGAGATCTCCGAGACAGGCCGTGACGTCGATGGTTCCTCCGTCGGAAGCCACCGCCCGCGCAGCCTCCATCGTGAATTCCTTGTTGAACAGCGACAGATGGCTGAACACGAATCGTTGGGGTTCGTCCAGGAGCGAGTGGCTCCAGTCCAGCGCCGCGTGCAGGGTCTGGTGGCGTGGGAGCGCAGTGCGCCGCCCTCGCGTCAATCCATCGAAACTGTTCCGCAGCGAGACGGCAAGCCCCTCGATCCCCAAGCTGTCGACCTGTGCGGCAGCCAACTCGATAGCCAAGCCGATGCCGTCTAGCCGTCTGCAAATCTCCGCCACGAGGGGGGCCTCGGCATCGCCCAGATCGTAGCCTCCGATGCTGTCGGCGACCCGCTCGACGAAGAGCTGGACGGCCGCAAATTCGAGAGCGGACGCCGCATTGTCTGCCTCTCCCTCGGATGGGAAGGTAAGCGGAGCCAGGCGGTGGACCCGTTCCCCCTGCACGCGAAGCGGTTCTCGGCTCGTGACGAGGAAGCGGACACCGGGCGCACTGGCTGCCAGGGTCTCTACCAATCGGGCGACGTCATCGACGAGATGCTCGCAGCAATCGAGGACGAGCAGCATGGAGCGCTCACCGAGCTGCCCCGCCAGCTCGGTGAGATGATCGGCCGTCCCAAGGACACAACCTGCCCCTTTCGCTACCGCCGTCGGGAGCAATGCCGGGTCCGCGAGCGGCCCGAGGTCGACGAAGGCAATCCCCTCCGGGAAGCGACCGAGGTTGCGCTGGGCGAGGGAGACGGCAACTGTCGTCTTGCCGATGCCCCCAGCGCCGACGATGGTCAGGATCCGGAGATCGTGGAGCTGCCGATCGAGCAGATCGAGCTCTCCGTCCCGCCCGATGACCCGTCCCCCCTGCCGCGGCAGGGAGCCTGTTGCCGGGAGCGTCTGCCGAGGCTTGGACGTCTCCGCCTGGATGTGTCGAGCGGGCTCCTTGACTTCGCTGACCGATGCGACGAAGCAGTAGCCTCGGCCAGTGATGTTGGAGATGAACCTGTAGGGCTCTTGCAAATCCCCGAGCGCCTTGCGCAGGGCGGCGACATTGACCCGGAGATTGGTCTCCTCGACAAAGGTTCTTGGCCAGACGGCCGAGATCAACTCCTCCTTCGTAACCACCTCCCCGGCCCGGCTCACGAGCGCAATGAGGATGTCCAGGGCACGGCTGCCGATCTTGATTGGCTCGCCCTCGCGCAGCAGAACGCGCTCAGAGGAAATGAGCGTGAACGGGCCGAATCTGACATCCGCGTTCTTCATCTGGCTTAGGCATCGTGGGCAGGCGGGAAACTATGCCTGACAAGATGTCTCAGGGGAAGATGACGAAAGAACGACTTAGCCCGCGCAGTGTCATGGAGTTCTGGGATGACATCCACTCACTGCGATGGGATCGCTTGCCGGGAATGTCGCCTCCAACGCCTCATCGAGGGCGTGCTCCCGCTTCCAATCCTGAACCCTGTAGCGTCCTGCTGCATGCTGGCGCGACAGGTGCGGTTGGAGTGTCGCGCGGGCCTCCAGGAAGGTGATCCATTGCCCGACGTCGGAAAGCGAGGGGATCGTAACCGTCTCGCCCAAGTCGAAGCCGGACAGCGCCGCACCGACCATCTCCCCGACCTCCATGATCATGTTCTGCGGCAGCGCATTGAGGTCGTGGTCTCCCTTCGTCCAGATCTCCGTCCGGGTCATGCCTGGCAGGACCGCCTGGACGCGCACACCGTGAGGTGCGAGTTGTGCCGCCAGCGACTCGCTGAAGGCCAGCACGTAGGCCTTCGACGCCAGATAGGTGGGTTCGAAAGTTGCGGGTATGAGCGCCGTGACCGAGGACAGGTTGATGATCGCCCCGTGCCCCTGTGCGGCCAGTCGCGGGGCGATGGCCACGGACAGGCGTGTCAGCGCCACCACGTTGAGGTCAATCAGATCCTCGAGCCGATCGGGGTCGGCCTTCAGGATCGTCGTGTTGCTTGATACGCCCGCGTTGTTGACCAGGATCGAGATCCCGGGATCCTCACGCAGGCGCCTCTCAACCGAAGCCCGATCAGCGCCCGAGGTCAGGTCGGCACGCAGGATATCGATCGCGACATCTGTCATCTCCCCGATGCGTGCGGCCACCTGCTCCAGCTTCATCGCGTCCCGCGCGACGAGGATGAGGTCATGCCCGCGTTGGGCCAGTTGTTCCGCATAGGCGGCACCGATCCCCGCCGAGGCGCCGGTAATGAGGGCGGTCGTCCGAACCATCATGTGCTCCTGCTATCGCGTGGGCCCAGAGCCCTTCGGCATGACAGGCAGTGTCGCGGGAGCTGCGTGGGCGGACGAGTAAGAAGGTGTAAATCCGCGTTAAAAGTCAGCTCCTTCGGTGGGCGGCCGTCTTACCTAGGCACGGAAAAACATGGATGCTTCAGCTCTGACATAAGCATCTGCAAAGACCAGTCTTGCATATAAATAGGACTCCTATATATCATCTGTCATGGAAACACCGACCGTCGCCACTCCTTTGGACAACCGCCTGCGCGAAGGGCTCGCGCGGATCGGCATGGCATTGAGGATCGACGATTGGACGAGGGCTCGGAATATTGGGCTGAACCCAACCCAGAAGGCGATCCTTGAGGCGCTTGAAGGCCGGGAGAATGGGCTGAGCGTCAAGGAGATTGCCTTCGATCTTGGCGTCTCTCAGCCATCTGCAACCGACTCCATTACAGCCCTGGAACGCAAAGGCTACGTGATGAAGCAGCCGGCTCCCGGTGACCGGCGCGCCGTCACTGTCTGCATCACGGATGCTGGCAGACAGTCGTTCTTGGCCGGCGACGCAGTCGAAGGCGCAGCCGATCGGGCCATCCGCGTGCTGTCTGAAGCCGAGCAGGAGGATCTCCTGATCTCGCTGATCAAGATGATCCGCCACATGCAGGAGGCCGGCGTCATCCCGATCCAGCGCATGTGCGCGAGTTGCCGTTACTTCCGGCCCTTCGTGCATGCCGACAATGATCGGCCGCACCAATGTGATTTCGTGAACGCGTCGTTCGGCCAGCGCGACCTGCGCATCGAATGCCGCGAGCACGAAACCGCACCCCCGGGCTCCCGGGCTGCCACCTGGGATGCGTTCCAAGGGGGCCTTTCAACCCTCCACGCGACCTAGAAAGAAAAGGACGACCCAACATGATCAGACATCTTGTAGCCGGCGTGCTTGCCGCCGGAACGATCCCGCTTTGTCTCGCCACTGCCGCTGCTCACCCGATCAAGGCTGATCCGTCCCAAGCCGTTCGGGCGTCGTTTGACATCATCGAGACCACCATCATCACGAAGGGTGACACGGCCGTGTTCACCACCCGCGTGCGGGGTGCTGCCGGCAAGGACAAACCGGCTGCGACCGGCAAGTTCGAGGGCTCGGAGGTCTATGCCTATGTGTGGCCGACCTCCCTCAACAGCGGCGATATCGGCTTTGATCGGGATCGTGGCATCGTCGCTCTGGCCGTGACCTTCCATCCCGATTTCGATGATGGTGCCTTTGGCAAGAAGAACCGCGACGTCTGGCATCCCCACTGGGTCGTGCTGGCGGAGGACAAGGCCTGCGGCGGCGGTCTCAAGGTCGTGGACATCCCCGAAGGCTCGAAACCCAAGGTGCCGGCAACGTGGCCCAACGTCCCGCTCCTGATCGACAGCCCCGAATACCCGACGACATTCAAGGGCGATGCGGTCGATGTTGCGATCCCGCTCTCCGTGCTCGGCGGAATCACCGGGGCGTCGTTCGACGGCGTGACTGCTGGCCTGAAGGTCAACGCCAACCTTCATGCGCCGCTTCTGTGCGTCGACAATGTGTTCAAGGTCGCGTCCGGGAACCTGAGCCTGCCCGGCAAGGTAACGCCTGCGCGATAATGCAAGATGCCGGTCCGTCGACTGCCATCGGCGGACCGGCTGATTTCCCCCTCCACGCGAGCAGAGAACAGAGAACCATGACAAGCATTACGCTTAACGACCGGGCCTGCGCAACAACTCCTGCGATCGACATGCTCGCGTCACGGGACGTGAATTCCGCGAATGATTTCCGTGAAGCTCCTGTGATGGGGCTGTCACAGAGTTTATGCGGGGCAACGCGATGATGAAGACCGCACTTGTCCTTCGACACGTCCAGTTCGAAGATCTCGGCAATTTCGGACCTGCGCTGGAACAGGCAGGCTATGCGATCCGGTATGTGACGGTCGGCGATCCAG
>KI911985.1:1559-1837 GCA_000517005.1 Microvirga lupini | reverse complement strand
ACGGCCAGGGCTTCATGGTCCGCAAGAAGCTCGGCGTTGCTTCCGCCAAGGAGCTGAACGGCGCCTCGATCTGCACCCAGCAGGGCACCACGACCGAGCTGAACCTCGCCGACTACTTCCGGGCCAACAATATGAAGTACGAAGTGGTGGCTTTCGCGACCTCGGACGAGACGTTCAAGGCCTATGACGCCGGCCGCTGCGATGCCTACACGACGGATGCTTCGGGTCTCTATGCCGAGCGTCTGCGCTCATCGGCGCCCGATGAGCAAGTGGTGCTG
>KI911985.1:1112-1459 GCA_000517005.1 Microvirga lupini | reverse complement strand
ACTTTCCTGGGCAACACCCCATCGTGCCCGACCTACTGGTTGTTCTCGGAGGGCCGATTGGTGTCTATGAAGACGCGATTTACCCGTTCCTGAAGGCCGAGCGGACGTTCCTCGCCAAGCGTCTAGCAACCGGACGCCCTATCCTTGGCATCTGCCTCGGAGCCCAGTTGATCGCCGCATCCCTTGGCGCCCCGGTATTCCCGGCAGGAGTCAAGGAGATCGGCTTCGCGCCGGTCGGCCTGACGGATGCGGGGCGGGCAAGTCCCTTGCGCCATCTCGACGGGGTGCCGGTGCTTCATTGGCATGGCGACACCTATGCGCTACCGCAAGGCGCAACGAACCTTGCG
>KI911985.1:0-1012 GCA_000517005.1 Microvirga lupini | reverse complement strand
CGGAATTCAGTTCCATCCTGAAGCCGAGACTGGGCCGGAGTTTGAGCGGTGGCTTGTAGGGCACGCGGTCGAACTTGCAGGAGCCGGTATCGATGTCTCTGGATTGCGACGAGATGCCCAGAGATACGGCAAAAAACTTGGTTTAGCCGCAGGCGCTCTTCTCGAGGAATGGCTGGCAGGTCTCCAACGCGCACGATGATGCCGAACCTATCGTTTCCTCTGATGGAATTGCTGATTGGCGGCGTCAGACCCCTCGGGAAACGGGCAGCACCGAGCGGGATTGCCAAGGGTCCGGTCGTAGCTCCCGTGCTCCTGCGCCGCAATGGATTTGACGGTGACGCGCAAGGAGACGTGGTGCGTCACGGCGGGCCCGAGAAGGCTGTCCACCATTATCCTTTCGATCATTACGCGAAGTGGAAATCGGAGATCGGCCCCAATGCTCTGCTTAATCAACCGGGAGCCTTCGGGGAGAATATCTCGACCACCGGACTGACCGAAGCCGACGTCGCAATAGGTGACATCTTTCGCTTAGGCCACGCCCTAGTCCAGGTCAGCCAGGGCCGGCAACCGTGCTGGAAGCTGAGTGAGCGTTTCGCCGATGTTCGAATGGCCAGACGCGTGCAGGTCTCGGGTCGAACAGGCTGGTACTACCGTGTGCTGGAGGAAGGGGTCGTGTCCCCTGGTGATGCTCTGAAGCTGATGGAGCGCACAAATGAGTATTGGACGATCAATCGGGTGTGGCATCACTTCTACGTGGACACCATAAACGCAGACGCCCTTCAGCAGATTGCAGAACTGCCAGCCCTCGCTCAGGGATGGCGAGATCATGCCGCAAAACGACTCGCCACCGGGATTGTGGAGGATTGGAGCAGGCGACTGGACGGCTGAAACTTGGGGGATCAGACCCCTTGAGGATGCTCAAACCAGCCAAGGGTCTACATTGGGTCTTAGTCGTGTCAAAACGCTTTGGCAAAAGACGGATTTCGGCTTGCCACGCTCCAAGGCCCTTCAA
>KI911984.1:970-3685 GCA_000517005.1 Microvirga lupini | reverse complement strand
CTGGTTCATAAAGCTCACACCTCATCCTGAGGAGCCTGCGCGACAGGCGTCTCGAAGGAGGGTCCAGAATGCGCTGGAGGCGCCTTGACCCTTCGAGACACGGCCTTCGGCGGCCTTCAGGATGAGGACTTGGGAGTGCCGAAGATCGGGCCAGACTTTTAGGAGATCAACGGCACGGGGATTGTTGCCATGCTGTCGGAGAAGCTTCTTGATCTTGCGTTCAAACGGGCCGTGAAACACGGCACCCTGGAGATGACGACGGCCGGAGGGAGACATTTCACCTTCGGCGACGGGACTGAACCCCGGGTCTCGATCCGCTTCGCGGACGCTGCGGCCCAGATGGCGCTCTGCCTTCATCCGGAGCTGAAGCTCGGCGAATTGTTCGTGGACGGTCGCCTCGTCATCGAGAAGGGCACCATTCTCGATCTGCTCCAGCTCCTTCTCCAGGACACGCATGGGGAACTCGACGAGCTCCCTCTCCATCGCCTGCGCAAGATCCGAGCCTGGATGATGCGCCGGGCCGAGAACGATGCCGCCCGCGCCAAGCGCAACGTCGCCCACCATTATGATCTCGACGGTCGGCTCTATTCCCTCTTCCTCGACAGCGACCGCCAATATTCCTGCGCCTATTTCGACCATCCCGACTTGAGCCTCGAAGAGGCGCAGATGGCCAAGAAACGGCACATCGCGGCGAAGCTGTTGGTCGATCCGGGCCACAGCGTCCTGGACATCGGCTCCGGCTGGGGCGGCATGGGCCTCTATCTGGCTCAGATTGCCGGAGCGGACTCCGTCAAAGGCGTCACGCTCTCCGAGGAGCAGCTGGAGGTATCGCGCAAACGGTCCGCAACGGCCTGCCTACAGGATCGGGTGCAGTTCGAGCTTCAGGATTATCGCGCCACGCAGGGCTCATTCGACCGGATCGTCTCGGTGGGCATGTTCGAGCATGTGGGCGTGACCTCCTATGACGCCTATTTCCAGGCCAGCCGGAGGCTCCTGAAGGAGGACGGGGTCATGCTCCTCCACACCATCGGGCGCTCCGGCCCGCCCTATCCGACCAATCCCTGGATCACGAAGTACATCTTCCCCGGCGGGCACCTGCCGGTTCTATCGGAGATGATGCCGGCCATCGAGCGCGCCGGCCTGATCGTCACCGATATCGAGGTCCTGCGCCTTCATTACGCCTATACCCTTCAGGCCTGGCGCGAGCGGTTCATGGCCCATCGCGAAGAGGTGCTACGCCTCTATGATGAGCGCTTCTGCCGGATGTGGGAATGCTACCTCGCCATGTCCGAATCCGCCTTCCGGTGGCAGGATGCGGTGGTGTTCCAGCTTCAGCTCGCCCGCCGCAACGACGTGGTTCCCCTGACCCGCGACTATATCGCGGAACGGGAGGCCTCCCTGAAGGAGGCGGAGCGGAATATGGAGTTGAAGCGCAGCGCTTGAACCCGCCTGTGCGGGACTTTATCTCGGAGGCATGAAAACCTCCGATTGCGACATCCTCATCGTTCCCGGCCACACGAATTCGGGCGAAGACCATTGGCAGAGCCGATGGGAGCGCCAGCTCTCGACCGCGTGGCGCGTCGAGCAGGAGAACTGGGACGCTCCCAACAAGGACGCCTGGGTCGAGCGCATCGTGCGCGACGTGGAGCGGGCCGAGAAGCCGGTCGTGCTCGTCGGGCACAGTCTCGGTGTGCTCGCCATTGCCCATGCGGCGCCGCATCTTCCGGCCGGCAAGGCCAAGGGCGCCTTCCTGGTCAGCCTGCCGGATGTGGAGAGGCCGGACTTCATCCCGGCCATCGACCGGGCCTTTGCGCCGATCCCGCGCGAGCCCTTCCCCTTTCCATCCGTGCTCGTCGCCAGCAGGACCGATCCCCATTGCGACTATGCGAAGGCGGAAGACATCGCTTATGCCTGGGGCTCGGCCATCGTCGACGCGGGCGATGCCGGCCATCTCAACATGGAAAGCGGCCACGGCCCCTGGCCTGAGGGCTTGATGCGCTTTGCCGGGTTCCTGAAGAGACTGTGAACACCCAGACGTTTCTACATGACGAAAAGTTCATGCGGCGGTCACCTGAGCGAGAGCAGGATCGGAGCAATCTAATCCTATCGCCACTACGGAGGATATCCGCATGAAGACCTTTGCCACCATCGCTCTTGCCGCTCTGCTGGCCGGCACAGGCACCTATGCCCTCGCGCAGCAGACGCCCGCTCCAGATGCGCCGGCGGCGTCGCAGGATCAAGGGCGGCAGGATCGCCGTCCTCGCATGAGCCAGGACGACTTCAATCGTCTCGTGGATGCCCGCGTCGCCTCGATCAAGGCAGGCCTGAAGCTATCAGCCGATCAGGAGCGGCTTTGGGCGCCCGTGGAGACGGCCATCCGCACCTCGGCCACCGAGCGCTTCTCCCGCTTCGAGCAGCGTCCGACTCGCGAGCAGCGCCAGTCCATGGATTTCATGCAACGCCTTGAGCGGCGCAGCACCATGAGGAATGAGGGTGCGCAGCGCTCGGCCGCCATAACCACCGCCCTGCGCCCGCTCTGGGACAGCTTCAGCGAAGACCAGAAGCGGATCGCTCCCCGCCTTCTGCGGGAAGCCGTGAATGTCGACGGCCCGCGCTGGAACGACCGCGGCGGTCGCCGCGGCCATGGCCGCGATCATCACCGCATGGGCATGCATCAGGGCGGTCCCCGGAGTCTTGTGCAGCAATAATCCCTGC